>NZ_CAJYPS010000035.1 GCF_913777145.1 uncultured Roseateles sp. | reverse complement strand
CTTCAGCTTCTTGACCATGGCGTAACCCAGCGGGCCCTTGGGCAGCATGCCCTTGACGGCCTTCTCCAGCGCGCGGCCGGGGTGCTTGGCTTGCATGTCCTTGAACTTCGTGGCGTAGATGCCGCCGGGGAAGCCGCTGTGACGGTAGTACACCTTGTCGGTGGCCTTGTTGCCGGTCACACGGAGCTTGTCGGCGTTGACGATGACGATGAAATCACCGGTATCCACGTGAGGCGTGTAAATGGCCTTGTGCTTGCCGCGCAAACGGAGTGCCACTTCGCTGGCAACACGTCCGAGCACCTTGTCGGTGGCGTCAATCACAAACCACTCGTGCGTCACCTCGGCCGGCTTGGCGCTGAAGGTCTTCATGAGTTGCTTTCAATCAAGCCGACGCCGCAAAGAAGCGCTGCGCCGGCAGTGGAATGGCTGAAAATGCTCGCTGACCTCGGTGCTGCATCTGGTGTGCAACCTCTCGGCAGGCGTTCTTTTCCGCAGCCAATGACGGAAAAGCCCGCGAGTGTATCAGCCTAGGCGCCTTTCTGGATAGCCCCCGTCATGCCCGATCGCAAGACCGACCGTCCCGCCCCGCCGCCCGCCGACGCCGCGCAGGACTGGCATGAACTGGCCGGCTTCGGGCCCGACCCGGACGGACCGCCCGCGCCACCCGCCGCCGCGGTGGCCGACGCCGCCCCCGGCATCCCCCCGGCCGAAACCGGCGCGCGGGCCCAGCTCAAGCGGCTGGCGCAATGGGTGCCGATACGCTCGCTGGGCCGCCGCCACCGCCAGCGCATCGTGGACCACCTGCTGGCGCTGTCGCCGCGCGACCGCTACCTGCGCTTCGGCTACCCGGCCGCGGACGAGCAGATCCGCGCCTACGCCCAGGGCATCAGCTTCGAGCGCGACGAGGTGCTGGGCGTATTCAACCGCCGCCTGCAGCTGGTGGCGCTGGCCCACCTGGCCTACGAGGCCATCCCGGCGCGCGGCAGCCGCGACGCGATGGCCGAGTTCGGCGTGTCCGTGCTGCCCAGCGCGCGCGGCCGTGGCCTGGGCCGGCGCCTCTTCGACGCCGCCGCGCTGCATGCGCGCAACCGCGGCGTGGACACCATGTTCATCCACGCGCTCAGCGAAAACCGCCCCATGCTGGCCATCGCCTGCGCGGCCGGTGCCACCGTGGAGCGTGACGGCAGCGAATCCGAGGCCTGGCTGAGACTGCCGCCCGAGACCGTGGGCTCTCAGGTCGAGCAGGTGCTGGAGCGCCACCTCGGCGAGATCGACTTCCAGTTCAAGCGCCACGCGCGGGTGCTGGGCCAGATCGTCGACGGTGTGGCGGAAATCAAGTCCCGTTTCGACGGCGGCGGGCGCACGGCCAAGGAATAAGTCACGCTCGCCGGCCGGCTGCCCCCTTGATCGGAGGGAATGCGGGCTAGCGAGCAGGCGCCCGCCACAGGCCTTGCGCTACATTGCCCGTCCATTGCGCCGAGAGGTTCGGCGACACCGCCGACTTGGGCAAGGACATGCCGTACGCCACCTACTGGATTGCTGCGCTGGCCGTTTGTGTGCTGGGTCTGGCCCTGGGCCTGATCTGGGCCCTGCGTCGCCCGGCCCAGCCCAGCAAGGGCCTGCCCGCGGAGTGGGCACTGACCGCCCGGCCGGTGTTCAGCAGCGACGAGCGTCAGGTGTTCCGGCTGCTGCGCGAGGCCCTGCCCCACCATGTCGTGCTGTCCAAGCTGCCACTGGTGCGCTTCTGCCAGCCCACCGAGGCGCGCGAGGTGCGCTACTGGTTCGAGCTGCTGGGCTCCTCCCACGTGACCTTCGCGATCTGCAGCCCCAACGGCCGGGTGCTGGCCGCCATCGACCTGGACGGCGAGCGCGGTGTGACCGCCCGCAGCCTGGAGATCAAGCAGGCCGTGCTGAGCGCCTGCCGGGTACGCTACCTGCGCTGCGGCATGGACCACCTGCCCAGCGTCGCCGAACTGCAGCTGCTGGTGCCGCAGAGCGTGCAATCGCGCGGCCCGCAACCGGCGCCGGCGGTCACGCCGCCCAGCCGGCGCCGCCCCATGGGCGGCGATGACGATCTCAACAGCGACTGGGGCCAGTTCTCGCAGCCGCTGCCGCTGTGGCGCGACTCCGGCCTGTTTGCGCAGGAGCCGGCCCCGGCGCCCGCGCCCCGCAGCAGCAGCCCGGTGTTCGACGACACGCCCGAGTTCCGCCGCCGCAGCGCCGCCGCGGCGCGCCAGCCCCGCGGGCCCGAGCCCCGCGGCGCCGAGGGCCCGCGCTACGCCCCCACCCGCTCGCTGCCGGTGCTGGACGAATCCGTGGACGACGAGGCCATGGACGACATCGTGGGCGTGGTCGTGGACGCGCCGCGCTACGCCAGCCACCGCCCGCGCCGCTGAGCCCCGCATTGCCGCGACACTCGCGGCATGCAAGCCACCCCTGACCTCAGCTTCGGCGACCTGACGCCGGAATTCATGCTCGATGCGCTGGACGCCGCCGGCCTGCGCGCCGACGGCCGCCTGCTGCAGCTCAATTCCTTCGAGAACCGCGTGCTGCAGGCCCACCTGGAGGATGGCCGCGTGGCAGTGGCCAAGTTCTACCGGCCGGGGCGCTGGAGCGACGCGCAGATCCTGGAGGAGCACGCCTTCGCCGCCGAACTGGCCGCGGCCGAGGTGCCGGTGGCCGCGCCCTGGACGCTGGAGAACGGCAGCACGCTGTTCCATTTCCAGGGCCAGCGCCTGGCCGTCACGCCGCGCCAGGGCGGGCGCGGGCCGGAGCTGGAAGACCCCGAGGTGCTGCGCTGGATAGGCCGGCTGCTGGCGCGGCTGCACGCGGTCGGCCGCCAGCGGCCCTTTGCCGCACGCCTGCACTGGGCCAGCGCCGCACCGGCCCAGGCCGCGCGCGACTGGCTGATGGACCACGACGCGCTGCCGCCCGAGATCGCGCCGCAGTGGGACGACGCGGCCCGGCGCTGCATCGCCGCCATCCAGGCGGCGTTCGACGCCCAGCCCGACCTGCAGCTCACCCGTCTGCATGGCGACTGCCACCCCGGCAACATCCTGTGGACGCCCGACCGCGGTCCGCACTTCGTGGATCTGGACGACGCGGTCATGGGCCCCGCGGTGCAGGACCTGTGGATGCTGCTGCCCGGCGAGCCGGACGCCGCCCGCCAGCTGCTGAACGCGGTGCTGGACGGCTACGAGCAGATCGCCGAGTTCGACGACCGCGAGCTGCGCCTCATCGAACCGCTGCGCACGCTGCGCATGATCCACCACAGCGCCTGGCTGGCGCGCCGCTGGGGCGACCCGGCCTTCCCGCTGGCCTTCCCGTGGTTCGGCACGCCCAACTACTGGCTGGACCAGGTGGCCAAGCTGCGCGAGCAGTTGGACGCCATGCAGCCGCGGGACCCGCTGCAGGCGCTGGTCCGTCCCGACGATGAAGTGAATTTCGACGGCGACGGCTTCGCCTGAGCGGCCAGCCGCTCAGCGCGACCGCCGCGCCGGCCGGGCGCGGTTGAATGCCACGGCCGCCCGCAACAGCGCCTGGAACGCGGCCTCGTCCAGCGTGTCGCCCTCGTGCAGGTCGATGGCGCGGCGCACCCGGCCGTCCAGACTGGCATTGAACAACCGCGCCGGATCGGGCAATGCTGCGCCCTGCGCAAAGGTCAGCTTGACCACCCGCTGGTAGCTCTCGCCGGTGCACAGCAGACCGTCACAGCTCCACACCGGCGTACCGCGCCACTTCCATTCCTCCACCACCTCGGGCACGGCCTCGTGCACCAGCGCCCGCACCCGGGCCAGGCAGGCGCCGCGCCAGTCGCCCAGTTCGGCGATGCGGGCGGAAATCAGCGTGGCGGCATCCGGGGTCGTCATGGCGGCGGCATGGGCAGACGGAGCCTCGATGGTGTCATGCCGCGGCAGGCCACCCCACCCGGACGCACCCGAACGCACCCGGCGGCGACATGCCCGAGCGCGGCATCGGGATACTGGATATTTATACAGTTGTGTGGTTTCATTCGTGCCCCGTTTCGAATCGCACACCCCGCCCGGCCATGCTGCCGTCCGCCCTCGCCACTGCTGCTTCCGCCCCGCCCGCGCCCCCGGCCGCGCTGGATGACCCGCGCCTGCAGGGGCGGCTGTGGCGCGGCAGCAGCCTGGGCGGCGGCGCCGAGCCCACCCGGCCCAGCGGCTTCGCCGCGCTGGACGCCGAGCTGCCCGGCGGCGGCTGGCCCACGCGCGCCGCGGTCGAGCTGCTGACGCCCCAGGCCGGCGTGCTGGAGTGGCGGCTGCTCGCGCCGACGCTGCGCCACTGGTGGCAGACCGGCGATGCCTCCGCGCCCAGCGGTCGGCGCGCCCGCCCGGCCCCGCCTCGGCAACGTCCGCTGCTGCTGGTCAACCCGCCGCACACGCCGCATCTGCCGGGGCTGCAGGCGCTGGGCCTGCCGCCGTCCGCGCTGATCTGGGTGGCCACCGCCACGCCGGCCGAGGCCTTGTGGGCGGCCGAGCAGGCGGTCAAGGTGCAGGTGGCCGTGCTGGCCTGGCTGCCCGAGGCCCGGCCGGAGCAGGTCCGCCGGCTGCAGGTGAGCGCGCTGGGCTCGGACGCGCCGCTGTTCCTGCTGCGTCCGCCGGCCGCGGCCCGGCAGTCCTCGGCCGCGCCGCTGCGCCTGAGCGTGCAGCCCGGCGCGGGCGAGGCGCTGGCGGTGCACCTGCTCAAACGCCGCGGCCCGGCGCACGAGGGCTGGCTGCTGCTGCCCGCGCTGCCGGACGCGCTCGCGCCGCTGCGGCCCGACACCGGACGCACCGCACCGCCGGTGCCGGCCCTCACACCGGCCTTCACGCCGGCCCTGGTTTCCGCCCTGCCCGCCCTCCCCGCCCAGGAGCGCCCCCATGCGCTGGCTCGCACTGCGCTGCACGCCTGATGAGCCCGGCCACGCCCACCCCACGGACGGCGACCTCGACGCCCTGGGCTGGCTGGCGCTGGGTTTCACGCCGCGCGTGGCCCGGCTGGAGGAGGCCATCGTGGCCGAGCTGTCGGCCAGCCTGCGGCTGTTCCGCGGCGCCCGCGCGCTGCGCCTGCGGCTGCTGGCCCAGGCGCAGCAGGCCGGGCTGACACTGGGGCCCAGCGCCTGGGCGCCCACCGCGCTGGGCGCGCTGGCGCTGGCCCGCGCCGCCCCACCACCACGGCAGGGCCGCTTCGGCGAGCGGCTGGACGCGCTGCCGCTGCACACGCTGAGCGCTGCCCAGGCGCATCACGCGATGCTGGCCCGCCTGGGCTGCACCCGCCTGGGCGAGCTGCGCCGCCTGCCGCGCGCCGCGCTGGCCCGGCGCTTCGGCCCGGCGCTGCTGACCGCGCTGGACCAGGCCTATGGCGAGCTGCCCGAAGCCCACGTGTGGCTGCACCTGCCCGAGCGCTTCCAGGCCCGGCTGGAGCTGCCCTGGCGCGTGGAGCACGCCCCCGTGCTGCTGGGCTTTGCCGAGACGCTGCTGCGCCAGCTGTGTGCCTTCCTGGCCGCGCGCCAGGCGGGCGTGCGCGCGCTGCGCCTGGCCTGGCAGCACGACACGATGCGCGCGCGCGACGTGGCCAGCGAGGGCGAACTCACGCTCGCCACCGCCGACACCACGCGCGACCTGGCCCGCCTCACACGCCTGCTGGGCGAGCACCTGGCCCGCACCACGCTGGCCGCGCCGGCCGGCGAGATCACGCTCAGCGCCGACACGCTGCTGCCGCTGCAGACCCTCAGCGCCGGCCTGCTGCCGGGCGAGGCCGACGAGCAGGCCCACACCAGCACCAACGCGCTGCTGGAGCGCCTGTCGGTGCGCCTGGGCGCGGCCGCGGTGCGCCAGGGCCGGCTGCGCGAAGACCACCGGCTGGACCACATGCAGCACTGGCAGGCCTGGCCCGCCCCGCCCTCGGGCCCGCCGCCGCGCGCCGCGCCCGGCCCGCAGCCGACCTGGCTGGTCGAGCCGCCACGGCCGCTGCGCTGCGATGCGCGCGAACAGCCGCTGTTCGCCGGCCCGCTGACCCGCCTCAGCGGCCCGCACCGGCTGGAGAGCGGCTGGTGGCAGCCCGGCGGCCTGCAGGTGCGCGACTACTACGTCTACCGCAGCCCCACCCACGGGCTGCTGTGGCTCTACCACGAGCGCCTGCCCGACCCGGCCGCGGCACCGGTGTCGAGCTGGTTCCTGCATGGGGTGTTTGCATGAGCCCGCCACGCTATGCCGAGCTGCACTGCCTGTCGGCCTTCAGCTTTCTGCGCGGTGCCTCCGAGCCGCAGGAGCTGGTGGCGCGCGCCGTCACCCAGGGCTACGAGGCGCTGGCCCTCACCGACGAGTGCTCGCTGGCCGGCGTGGTGCGTGCCCACAAGCAGCTGCGCGAACTGCGCGAGACCGCCGAGGCCGAGGGCGATACGCCGGTCACGCTGAAGCTGCTGACAGGCAGCGAGTTTCTGGTGCGCGACGACGCCGGCCAGCCGCGCTTCAAGCTGGTGCTGATCGCGCAGAACCTCAACGGCTACGGCAACCTCAGCCAGTTCATCACCCGGCTGCGCCGCGCCAGCCCCGTGAAGGGCGAGTACACGCTGGCCTGGCGCCAGCTCGCGCCCGAGCGGCTGGCCGACTGCCTGGCGCTGCTGGTGCTGCCCCGCGACGCGAGCGACGCCGAGCTGCTGGCCCCGGCGCAATGGGCGCTGCAGCACTTCACCGGCCGCGCCTGGCTGGCGGTGGAGCTGCTGCGCGATGCCGGCGATGCGCGCTGGCTGCAGCGCCTGCAGCAGCTGTCCGAGGCCACCGCGCTGCCGCTGGTGGCCGCGGGCGATGTGCACTTCCATGTGCGCTCGCGCAAGGCGCTGCAGGACGTGATGACCGCCACCCGCCTGGGCCGCCCGGTAGCCGACTGCGGCTTCGATCTGCAGCCCAATGCCGAGCGCCACCTGCGCAGCCGCCAGCGCATCGCGCAGCTCTACGCGCCCGCGCTGATGCACGAGACGCTGCGGGTCGCGGCGCGCTGCAGCTTCAGCCTGGACGAGATCCGCTACCAATACCCCAGCGAGGTAGTGCCCGCCGGCCTCACGCCGCGCCAGCACCTGCGCGCGCTCACCGAGGCCGGCGCCGCACTGCGCTGGCCCGCCGGTGTGCCCGCCGCCCACCGCGCCCGCATCGAGCACGAGCTGACCCTGATCGCCGAGCTGGGCTACGAGCACTACTTTCTGACCGTGGCCGACGTGGTCGCATTCGCACGCGGCAAAGAGATCCTCTGCCAGGGCCGCGGCTCGGCCGCCAACAGCGTGGTGTGCTACTGCCTGCACATCACCGCGGTGGACCCGGACCGCTCCACGCTGCTGTTCGAGCGCTTCATCAGCCGCGAGCGCAACGAGCCGCCCGACATCGACGTGGACTTCGAGCACGAGCGCCGCGAGGAGGTCATTCAATACCTCTACGCCAAGTACGGCCGCGAGCGCGCCGCGCTCACCGCGGTCGTCACCTGCTACCGGCCCAAGAGCGCGCTGCGCGACGTGGGCAAGGCGCTGGGCTTCAGCGAGGACGAGCTCGCGCTGATGAGCAAGGACCACAGCGGCTGGTCCACCGAGGTGCTGCCCGACGAGCACCGCCCCGCGCTGCTGCAGCGCCTGGGCCTCGCCGAAGACGCCCCCCGGCTGCAGCAGCTCATCACGCTGGCCCGCCAGCTCAACGGCCTGCCGCGCCACCTCAGCCAGCACGTGGGCGGCTTCGTGCTGACCGAGGGGCCGCTGGAGCGCCTGGTGCCCATAGAGAACGCGACGATGGAAAACCGCAGCGTCATCGAATGGGACAAGGACGACATCGACGAACTCAAGATGATGAAGGTGGACGTGCTCGCCTTGGGCATGCTCAGCGCCATCCGGCGCTGCTTCGACCTCGTCAACCCGCTGCGCGGCAGCGCGCTGGACCTGGCCGCCGTGCCCGAGGGCTGCACCGCCACCTACGACATGATCTGCAAGGCCGACACCGTGGGCGTGTTCCAGATCGAGTCGCGCGCGCAGATGTCCATGCTGCCGCGGCTGCGGCCGCGCAATTACTACGACCTGGTCATCGAGGTCGCCATCGTGCGCCCCGGCCCCATCGAGGGCGGCATGGTCCACCCCTATCTGCAGAACCGCGCGCTGCCGCCCGAGCAGATCAAATACCCCAAGGACGAACTGCGCGCCGCGCTGGGCCGCACCCATGGCGTGCCCATCTTCCAAGAGCAGGTGATGCAGATCGCGATGATCGCGGCCGGCTTCAGCGCCGGCGAGGCCGACGAGCTGCGCCGCGCGATGGCCGCCTGGAAGCGCCCCGGCGTGCTGGACAAGTACTACGACAAGGTCGTCAACGGCATGCGGGCCCATGGCTACGAGGACGACTTCGCCGAGCGCATCTTTCGCCAGATCAAGGGCTTCTCGTCTTACGGCTTCCCCGAGTCGCACGCGGCCAGCTTCGCGCTGCTGACCTATGTGAGCAGCTGGCTCAAATGCCACGAGCCCGCGGCCTTTCTGTGCGCGCTGCTCAACTCCCAGCCGCTGGGCTTCTACACGCCCAGCCAGCTGGTGCAGGACGCACGCCGCCACCACGTGGACGTGCGCCCCATCGACGTGAACCACAGCGACCGCGACAGCACGCTGGAGCCGCACGCGCCGGGCACGGCGCCATATGGCAGTGCGCCGGGCGTGGCGCAGCCCGGCAGTGCGCCGGTCCGGCCCCAGCCCGCGGTGCGCCTGGGCCTGCGCCTGGTCAGCGGCCTGGGCGACGAAGCGGCCCAGCGCATCGAGCAGGCGCGCCGCCACGGCGGCCCCTTCGCCCACCCGCAAGACCTGGCCCTGCGCGCCCGCCTCAGCCAGCAGGAGATGCAGCAGCTCGCCGCCGCCGATGCGCTCATGAGCCTTGCCGGCCACCGCCGCCAGCAGGTCTGGCAGGCCTCGGCGTTGCACGCGCTGCCCGAGCTGCTGCAGGGCAGCCTGCTGCCCGAAGACGAACTCCCCCTGCCCCAAGCCGCCGAGGGCGAGGAGGTGCTGTGGGACTACGCCGCCACCGGCCTCACGCTGCGCCGCCACCCGCTGGCGCTGCTGCGCCCGCGCCTGGCCCGCCAGGGCCTGCGCACCGCCACCCAGCTGGAGGACCTGCCCAGCGGCCGCTGGGCCAAGGCCTGCGGCATCGTCACCGGCCGGCAGAAGCCGCAGACCGCCAAGGGCACGCTGTTCGTCACGCTGGAAGACGAAACCGGCCAGGTGCAGGTCATCGTCTGGCCCCAGGTCTACGACGAACACCGCGCCACCATCCTGGGCAGCCGGCTGCTCGCGGTGGAAGGCGTCTGGCAACGCGGCGACGGCGACATGCGCCACCTGCTGGCGCGAAAGTTCACCAACCTGAATGCGCTGCTGGGCCGGCTGCCGACGGAGAGCCGGGATTTCCGCTGAGGCGCCGGCCGGCCCGGGCTCACCAAGACAAAGGCCGCGCGTCGGACGACATCGCGGCCTGGCGGGCAGGTACGGCGCTCAGCCGCCTCCCTGGCGCTTGCGCTCCCGCAGCATGAACAGATAAAGCCCTTCGACCTTCTCCCGCGCCCACGGCGTCTTGCGCAGGAACTTCAGGCTGGACTTCACGCTGGGCTCAAAGGCAAAGCAGCGCAAGGGGATGCGCGCGTCCAGCCCCTCCCAGCCGTACTCCTCCTGCAGCGCCGTCACGATGGCCTCCAGCGTCAGGCCGTGCAGAGGGTTGCGCGGCTGGGCGGGCGGGGGTGATGGCGGGGCGACGTCGGTCATGGGCGGGATTGTCGTCGTCGAGGCTAGGGCTGCTTGGGACGGCGGGCGGGCGGGGCCGCCTCCAGATGCTCCGGCATTGCGATGCATGCCCAGGTGCTGGGCAGGAAGCGCCAACACCGAGTGCCAGAAAGCATCGCCGAGGCGGTGGGGCAAACCTTCGAGCTTGCCGTCGAGCAATGCCCCCTCGACCATGAACTACTGCCCGAATCCAGACTCAGCAGCCGCTGATCCCGCCTCAGCCCTCACCCATTCCCACACCCCTCGGTGTAAAGCAATGCTTCGCCCGGAATAGTCCCCCGCTCCGAACGTCTACCTCACCGGGTGTAAGTTCCACCCGGCCTGCTGCGACCCACAGGCATTCCTTGGCCGACCCTTCATTGCCTGCCCACCATGCTGATCCGAGTCCCTGCCCCCCATGAGCCGCTGTCCAGCGAGATCACCTCGCGCTCGGACTATCTCAACCGCCGTCAGGCGATGGCCGGGCTGGGCCTGGTGGCCGCCTCGCCGTGGGCGCTGGCGCAGGGGCCGGCCGCACCGGGCGGCGGCAAGCTGCCCAAGCTGGCGGCCACGCGCTCCACGCTGGCCGGCGCGGTGGTGCTGGACAAGCCCACCGCCTATGGCGACGCGACCTCGTACAACAATTTCTACGAGTTCAGCACCGACAAGTCCGAGCCCGCGGCCATGGCCCACACGCTCAAGACCCGGCCCTGGACGGTGATGGTGGAGGGCGAGTGCGCCAAGCCCGGCCGCTACGACATCGACGCGCTGCTCAAGCTCGCCCCCATGGAGGAGCGCATCTACCGGCTGCGCTGCGTGGAGGGCTGGAGCATGGTGATCCCCTGGGTGGGCTACTCGCTGGCGGAGCTGATCAAGCGCGCCGAGCCCACGTCCAAGGCCAAGTACGTGCAGTTCACGACGCTGGCCGACAAGTCGCAGATGCCGGGCCTGCGCTCGGGCGTGCTGGACTGGCCCTATGACGAGGGCCTGCGCATCGACGAGGCCATGCACCCGCTGACGCTGCTGGCCTTCGGCATGTATGGCGAGGTGCTGCCCAACCAGAACGGCGCGCCGCTGCGCCTGGTGGTGCCCTGGAAGTACGGCTTCAAGTCGGCCAAGAGCCTGGTGAAGATCCGCTTCGTCGAGAAGCAGCCGCTCAGCAGCTGGGAGCAGGCCGCGCCGCAGGAGTACGGCTTCTATTCCAACGTGAACCCCAATGTGCCGCACCCGCGCTGGAGCCAGGCCTCGGAGCGCCGCATCGGCGAGGACGGGCTGTTCTCCAAGAAGCGCCCCACGCTGATGTTCAACGGCTACGAGCCGCAGGTGGGCCAGCTCTACGCGGGCATGGACCTCAAAAAATACTATTGACCCCCTGCCGGCCGCGCCGGATCGGCCGGCTTCGCGGCATGGGCCCCGGGCCTGACCGGGGCCTTTTCTTTTCTGGATGCCCGATGCGCACCTTGTTGACCAAGCTCCTGCTGAACCGCGCGGCCAAGCCGCTGCTGTTCCTGCTGTGTGCCGCCCCGCTGGGCTGGCTGATCTATGGCGCGGTGGCCAACCGCCTGGGCGCCAACCCGGCCGAGGCGCTGATACGGGGCCTGGGCGACTGGACGCTGCGCGGCCTGTTGCTGACGCTGGCCGTCACGCCGCTGCGCGAGCTGACCGGGCTGGCGGCGCTGGCGCGCTTTCGGCGCATGCTGGGCGTGTTCAGCTTCGTCTACGCCAGCCTGCACCTGCTGGCCTATGGCTGGCTGGACATGGGGCTGGACTTCGGCGACATCGCGGTCGACATCGCCAAGCGGCCCTTCATCCTGATCGGCTTTATCGCCTGGCTGCTGATGCTGCCGCTGGCGGCCACCAGCTTCAACCGTGTGATCAAGGCGCTGGGCGCCAAGCGCTGGCAGACGCTGCACAAGGCGGTCTACGCCATCGGCATCGCGGGCGTGCTGCACTTCGTGTGGCTGCGCGGCGGCAAGAACAATTTCGCCGAGCCCACGGTCTACGCCGTGATCCTTGCCGCGCTGCTGGGCTGGCGCGTCTGGCGCCGGGTGCAGACAAAACAGAGGGGCCGGGGATAATCCGCGGTTCTCCGCAGAAACCCCCATGGCTGAAACCCAGACCTTTGACGTTGCCATCCTCGGCGGCGGCCCGGCCGGCTGCAGCGCCGCGTCCTGGCTGGCCCAACTGGGCCTGAGCGCGCTGCTGGTCGAGCGCGAGGTCTGCCTGTGCTCGGCGCTAACGCGGCTGGACTTCCCGCAGGACTGGGTGCTGGGCGAGCCCGGCGCCAGCCTGATCGACCTGGCCGACCGCTATGTGGCCCATGTGCAGGAAGCCCCCGGCCTCGCGCTGCGCCTGGGCACGCAGGCCCAGGCCCTGCAGTTCGACGCCGCCAGCGGCTGGACGCTGCAGCTGGCCAATGGCGAGACCCACCGCGCCCGCGCGCTGCTGGTAGCCACCGGCCTGCGCCTGCTGCGGCCCGCGCGCTACTTCGCGCAGCCCAGCGAGCGCGTGCTGGACGCCTGGACGCTGACCACGCAGCGCGAGCAGCTGCCACCCGGCCGCGTGCTGCTGCTGGGCGCGGGCGACAACGCGGCCGAGAACGCGCTGTTCCTGGCCGAGCGCGGTCATGAGGTCACCGTTTGGGCGCGCGGCGCCTGGCGCGCGCAGCAACATCTGGTGGACCGCATCGCGCAGCAGCCGCGCATCACGCAGCGCCTGGGCACACCGCTGCCCGAGGCGCTGACGCCCGACGCCGACGGCGTGCAGGTGGGCGAGGAACGCTATGCCTACGTGGCCGCGCTGCTGGGCTTCGAACCCGAGCCCTCGGCGCTGGCGCTGCTGAGCGACAGCGCCCGGGAGCATGTGTTCCTGGCCGGCGACGCCAGCGGCCGCTGGCATCCCTGCGTGCAGACCGCGCTGGCCGACGGCGTGCAGGCCGCCAAGCAGATCGAGCAGGCACTGCGCCCGCGCGTGGCCGCGCCGCAGCGCCACAACAATCGCCAGGTCATCCACCTGCAGGGCCTGCGCTTTCGCGCCAACCTCGGCGTGCTGGACTTCGAGCGCACCGGCCCCCAGCCCATCCAGGTGGACGCCGAGGTCAACCTCGGCGCGCTGCCGGTGGTCGCGCGCGACGCCGAGATCGGCCATGTGCTGGACTACCGCCGCATACGCTCGGCCATCATCGACGAGTGCACCGCCGAGCACACCGACCTGGTCGAGGCGCTGCTGGGCAAGCTCAGCAACCGCCTGATGAGCCTGCCCGGCGTGGTGGGCGTGCGCCTCAAGCTGACCAAGCTCGAAATCTTCCCCGACTGCGAAGTGGCCGTGAGCGCCGAGATTGGCCGCTGGTAAGCCGCCGCCCGCTCCGCGCCCTCTGCCCCAGATTCCAAGGACCGCCATGAACATCGACGCCCCCGAACTCGACGAAGCCGCCGCCGCGGACGCCGCCGCCAAGAAGGCCGCCCACGAGATCAACAAGTTGTCCAAGCGCCTGCACCGCCAGGTGGGCCAGGCCATCACCGACTTCAACATGATCGAAGACGGCGACAAGGTCATGGTCTGCCTGTCGGGCGGCAAGGACAGCTATTCCATGCTGGACATCCTGCTGAACCTGCAGCAGCGCGCGCCCATCAAGTTCGAGCTGATCGCCGTCAACCTCGACCAGAAGCAGCCCGGCTTCCCGGAAGACATCCTGCCCGCCTACCTGAAGAGCCGCGGCGTGCCCTTCCACATCGAGGAGCAGGACACCTACTCGGTCGTCAAGCGCGTGGTGCCCGAGGGCAAGACCACCTGCGGCCTGTGCTCGCGCCTGCGCCGCGGCATCCTGTACCGCGTGGCGGGCGAGCTGGGCGCCACCAAGATCGCGCTGGGCCACCACCGCGACGACATCGTGACCACGATGTTCCTGAACATGTTCTTCGGCAGCCGCATGAAGGGCATGCCGCCCAAGCTCGTGAGCGACGACGGCAAGAACGTGGTCATACGCCCGCTGGCCTATGTGAAGGAGCCCGACCTGGTGCGCTGGGCCGAGCACCGCGAATTCCCCATCATTCCGTGCAATCTGTGCGGCAGCCAGGAGAACCTGCAGCGCGTGCAGGTGAAGGCGATGATCAACGAGTGGGAAAAGCGCTACCCCGGCCGCATCGACAACATCTTCACGGCCATGGGCAACATCGTGACCTCGCACATGATGGACAAGGCGCTGTTCCCCTTCGAGACCATCAAGGCCACCGGCCAGGCCACACCTGACGGCGACATCGCATTCGACGACGATGAATCTTGCGCGACGCCGTCGCCCGCGGCTCAGGTGATCACGCTGCAACGCTGATTTACACAGGGGTAAAGCGCAGCGGCCAGAATGGGTTCATCGCCACTCAAGGAGGTGACCCCATGAACCGCCGTCTTGCCCTGACCAGTCTGTCCGCCGTGGCGCTCGCCGCGGCCCTGTCTGCCTGCTCCGGCCCGTACACCGTGTCGGCCGATGTCTCCAGCTTCGGCGCCTGGCCGGCCGACCGCAAACCCGGCACCTACGCCTTCGACCGCCTGCCCTCGCAGCAGCAGAACGACGAGGCCGCCAAGCGCCAGACCACGCTGGAAGAAGCCGCCAAGGCCGCGCTCGAAAAGGCCGGCTTCACGCCCGCGGCGGATGCCAAGAGCGCCGACGTGCTGGTCACGCTGGGTGCACGCGTGACCGCCTACGACCCCGTGCCCTGGGACGACCCGCTGTGGTGGCGCTGGCGCGGCCGCCTGTTCTCGCCGCGCTATGGCTATGCCTACGGCGGCTGGGGCTGGCGCCAGGACCCCTTCTTCGACCGCCGCTACGACCGCGCCGTGGCCGTGCTGCTGCGCGACCGCTCCAGCGGCGAGGCGCTGTTCGAGGCCCACGCCAGCAACGAGGGCCTGACCGCCGGCGGCGACCCCATGCTGGGCGTGCTGTTCCAGGCCGCGATGACCGACTTCCCCACGCCCAACCCCAAGTCCCACCGCGTCAGCGTGATGGCGGTGCGCTGAACGCACCCGGGCGGCCGGCGCACCCCGCCGGCCTGCCGATAATCGCGCCTTTGCTGAATCAACCAGGCAGGCAATGGCGCTCAACATCGTGATCATGGCGGCGGGCAAGGGCACCCGCATGAAGTCCGCAACGCCCAAGGTGTTGCACAAGCTGGGCGGCCGCGCGCTGCTGTCCCATGTGCTGGGCGCCTGCGAGCCGCTGGCCGCCGCGGCCCGCATCGTGATCACCGGCCATGGCGCCGAGCAGGTCGAGGCCGCGGTCGCCTCGCCCGCGCTGGGCTTTGTGCGCCAGATGCCGCAGCTGGGCACCGGCCACGCGATACAGCAGGCCGTGCCGGCGCTGCAAGGCGAAGGCACGACGCTGATCCTCAACGGCGACGTGCCGCTGATCCAGACCAGCACCGCCAAGGCGCTCATCGACGCCTGCGCCGGCGGCGCGCTGGTGCTGCTGACCGTGGACCTGGCCGACCCCACCGGCTACGGCCGCATCATCCGCAACGCGGACGACGGCGGCGTGCTGGCCATCGTGGAGCACAAGGACGCGACCCCTGAGCAGCGCCTGATCCGCGAGGGCTACAGCGGCATGATGGCCGCGCCCACCGGCGCGCTCAAGCGCTGGGTCGCGCAACTGCGCAACGACAACGCCCAGGGCGAGTACTACCTGACCGACATCGTCGCGATGGCCGTGGCCGAGGGCCTGCCGGTGCTGGGCATCAAGGCCCACAACGAGACCGAGGTGCTGGGCGTCAACGACCCGCTGCAGCTCGCCCAGCTGGAGCGCGCCTTCCAGCGCCAGCAGGCCGACGAGCTGATGCGCGCCGGCCTGCGCCTGGCCGACCCGGCCCGCTTCGACCTGCGCGGCGCGCTGAGCCATGGCCAGGACTGCGAGATCGACGTGAACTGCGTGTTCGAGGGTCAGGTCTCGCTGGGCGACGACGTGCGCATCGGCGCCAATTGCGTGATCCGCAACGTCCGAATCGCCAGCGGCGCGCGCATCCACGAATTCACCCACATCGACGGCGAGGCGCTGGGCGCCAGCGTCGGCGCGGGCGCGCTGATCGGCCCCTTCGCCCGCCTGCGCCCCGGCGCACAGCTGGGCGATGAAGTGCACATCGGCAACTTCGTCGAGGTCAAGAACTCCACGCTGGCCAAGGGCGCCAAGGCCAACCACCTGGCCTATCTGGGCGATGCCACGGTGGGCGAGCGCGTGAACTACGGCGCCGGCTCCATCACCGCCAACTACGACGGCGCCAACAAGCACCGCACCACCATAGGCAACGACGTGCACGTGGGCTCCAACTGCGTGCTGGTGGCCCCGGTGACGCTGGGCGATGGCGCGACCATTGGCGGCGGGTCCACGATCACCAAGGACGTCAAGCCCGGCGAGCTGGCTGTGGCGCGCGGCAAACAGGTGGCGCTCAGCGGCTGGGTGCGACCGGTCAAGAAGCGCTGACGGGCCCGTCGGGCGTGATATTTTCCCGACCAGTCGCCGTCAGGACCCCGGTCGCGGGGGGCCAGCCCTCCCCGACCAGCCGTTAGGATGGCGACGCACTTGGAAGCAGCACCCATGGCCCACGATCTCGACCTCGCCGCGTTCTCGCTTGACGATGCCGTCCCGGCAGACCTGGGTGGCTTCGAGGCGCTGCAGGCCCTGGAAGCCCGCGAGCAGGCCGACGCCCGCAGCCGCGCGCTGGAGTTGCAGGCCCAGGCCTGCGACAACGCCGCCGAGGCCTGCTACTACCTGGCCCGCAGCCTGGGGGCCGCCCGCGACCTGCCGCAGGACGGCGAAGCCAGCCTGGAGCTGCTGTTCCAGCTGATCGGTGCGCTGGCCGACCTGCCCGCCGAGATCGCCACCGCGCCACTGCCCGAGCTGGTGGGCGGCCGTGACGACGGCATCACCGAGCTGTGCCTGCAGCTGGAAGCCGCCCGCGAAACCACCCAGGATCTGCTGGTGGACGCCGAACTGGCCGCGCCGCGCCACCAGTTCGCCCACTGAAGACACGGGCGGCCCGCAGGCCGCCCGCGCTCCCCCTCACTCGAAAGCTCAGCTGCCCTGCAGCGCCGGCTTGGCCATGGCCGACACGGCCGGCAGCGTCAGGCGGTTATCCACCCCCCGCACGCCCTGCGTGGCCGCGGCCACCACGGTGGCCCGAGCGCGCAGCTGGGCATCGGGCACCTGACCCTCGAGCTTCACCACGCCCTCGTGGGTGCTGACCTCGATGGGCGCGAGTGCCAGCTGCTCGTCCGAGGCCAGGGCCGTCTTGACCTGGGCGGTGATGCCGCCGTCATCCGGCCCCACCACCACCGGCGCCGCAGCCACCACAGGCGGGCTGGGCTCGGCCACCGGCGCGGGCGCCGGGACAGGGGCTGCTTCAGGCGTGGCCGGCAAGGTCTTCACCAGCGGTGCTTCCGCGCGCCGCTCAGGCAACGGCGGCGTCCGCCCCTGCACGGCCGTGGTGTCGGCTTGCGCCAGGCGCTTGGCGTCCGTCTTGGGCGCAGGCGCGGCCGGGTCTGGCTTGGGCACCGGCGCGGCGTCGCTCTTGGATTCGGTCGTGGGCTGGGGCTTGGTCGCGGGCTCCTCGGCCAGCGGAGCCTTCTGCGCCACCGCCTGGGCCACCAGCTCGGCCGGCGAGCCCGGCTCGGGCGCGGCAGGCACCGCGTCGGAGGCCTGCGACGGCGCGGGCTCGGCGGCCGCGAGCGGGCCGGTGGCCGTGTGCATCACGGACTCCGGGCCGGCGCCCATGGGCGCCAGCATGCCCGCTCCCACCAGGCCCAGCGCGGCCACCGCCACACCGCCCACCAGCCAGGGGCCGTAGCGCCGCTGGGCGGCCGGCGCGGGCACGTCATCGTCCATCGCCACCCAGGCCTCATCCAGGCTGACCCGGCGAGGGCCGGTGGGGCTGGGCGCGTCGAAATGGTTTTGCCAACCTTCGGCATGCACTGACTTCGGAAACTTCATGATGACCTCCTGTCGTCGGTTTCAAGGCTGTCGACGAGGTCATTCTTGGAAGTCCGGGCCGCCCGGCGTGCCGGCCGAGGCTGCCCTGGCCTGTAGGACAACAGGCCGGGGCTGTGAGCAGATGTGAGCGTTCAGAAACCCTGCACCGGCAGCGCGGCGCCGCGCCGCAGCCAGTTGCGCGGCGAGTAGCGGGCGCTGGCATCGGTCACGTGCAGCGTGTAGGCGTGGCGCGACTTGTCGGAGCGATTGGCCGCCGAGTAGTGCGGCAGCAGGCCATGGAACACGACCAGCGAGCCGGCCTCCACCTCCAGCGGCACGGCCTCCTTGGAGTCGGCCGCGGGCCAGGGCGTGGGGTCGACCTGCTCCATCCAGGCCTTGCGGCCCTCGCGCACGAAGCGCTCGCGCAGCACGCCGCGCGCTCCGCGGTGGCCGCCCGGCTCGGCCCACAGGCAGCCGTTCTGCAGCGTGGCGTCTTCCAGCGCGAACCAGAAGGTGGTGACCGTGATGGGGTCGCTCTCGAAGAAGCTGGCGTCCTGGTGCCAGCGCACCTCGCCGCCTATGCCGGGCTGCTTGAAGATGAACATGGACTGCCAGACCTGGGGCTGGTTCAGGCCCATGGCGGCCGCGACCTCGCGCAAGGCCTGGCCCTTGGAGAAGGCGCTGAACACCGGGTCCAGGTCGTGCATCGCATGGCCTATCTTGTTGATGGCCAGCTCCTTGGGCACGCACAGCCGGCCCTGCTCATCGAAGGCCTCTTCCTCGAAGAAACAGCGCACCTGGTCGCCGCTGTCGAGGAAGTAGTCATCCACATGACGCTGCTGCTCCTCGGTGGTGAACACCGGGCGCTGCTCGCCGGGGTCGAAGGCATCGACGATCTGCAGCGCGCGCTCGCGCAGCGCCGCGATCTCGGCGGCCGGCTTGAAGCCGGGGATGATGAGAAAGCCTTGTTCGGCGTAGGTGGCGGCGTCTATCTTCATGGCGGGCGACAACAGAGTTGCGCGGATTGTCCCCGACCGGCCGCCCCGGCCGCAGTCAGGCCAGGCTCAGGCCGGCTCCCAGACCAGGGCCAGCGCCAGCGCGGCCTCCGTGACTGCCTGGCCCAGCGGCGTGCGCGGATCGGGCCGGCGCAGCACGGGCACGCCGCGGCTGAGGTCCAGGCTGCCCACCACCTGCTCGCCCTGCAGCAGCTCATAGCCCACCGCAGCCGCCAGCGGCAGGCTGCTGCCCTGCAGGCGGTGGACCGAGCGCAGGCTCAGCACCAGCTCGCCGCGCTGGTAGCGGCCCTCGCGGGTCTGGCGGCTGCCCTGCACACGACGCTCGCTGATCTCCAACGTCGCCGAGGAGGCGCCGCTCCAGCGACAGCTCAGCGTCCAGGGCTTGAGCGCCACGGCCAGCACCCCGCTGCTCAGCTCGGTCTGGCGCGCGAGGCAGTCGGCCTGCACTTCACCAGCCGGCGTACCCAGCGTGTAGCGCAGCGGCGCGCTACCCTGGTTCAGCGTGTCGAACCAGCTCAGGCGGTCAGCGCCGCGCTCGTAGCGCACCGGCTGGCCTCCCAGCGTGAACTCGCCCCGCCGCCCCCAGCCCGGGCGCCCGAAGGACTCCTCGGCGACGCCGTCCAGCCCCGCGGGCACCGGCATGCGGGCCTCGCGCACCACGCCGCAGCCGGCCAGACACAGCAAGACCAGGATCCACGAGTGCTGACGCATGAGGGGCTCTCCGAGACGCGATGGCTCAATCTAGCCACCGCCCGGCGGCCTGCCATTCCTCATCCCACGAACCGCAGTCGCGTGTCAGCCGCCTCGGCGGTAGGCCGCCGGCGTGAGGCCCAGTGCCTTCTTGAAGGCGCGGTTGAACGCGGCCTCGGACTGGTAGCCCACTTCCTCGCCGATGTCGGCCGTGCCGCGGCGCGACTGGCGGAGCAGCGCTGCCGCGCGGGTCAGGCGCACCAGCGTGACAAAGTCACCCGGCGTCTGCTGCGCCGCCGCGCCGAAGTGGCGCATGAAGCTGGCGCGCGACATGCCGGCCTCGTCGGCCAGCGCCTGGGCGCCCCAGTCGCGGCCGGGCTCGCGCAGCACCGCCAGCGCCACGCGCCCCAGGCGCGCGTCGCCCAGCAGCCGGATCAGGCCCGGCGCACCGTCACCGCTCTCCGCGTGGGCACGCAAGGCCAGCGCGAACAGCGCATTGGCCAGCGAGGCCACCACCGCCTGCACGCCGGCACGGCCGGCCGCCACCTCCTCGCGTATCAGCGCGGCCAGCGCCTGCAGCTGGGCGGTGGCCGCACTGCCGTTCAGCGACACGCTGAGCGTGCCGGGCAGCGTCGCGAACAGCAGACCTAGCAGCGGCGACGCCGACACCAGGCGGCCGCACAGCAGGTCCAGCACCAGCTCGCCGGACGCGCTGCGCCGCAGTGCGAGCCCGCCGGATTCCTCCGACAGCAGCGGCGCCGCGGCCTCGGCCACCTCACCGTCCAACACGCGCACGCGGTGGGCCGAGCCGCGCGGCAGCGCGACGAAGTCGCCGGCCTGCAGGTCCAGCGCCTCGCCGCCGTCCAGCGTCAGGCGGCAGCGCCCGGACAGCACCAGGTGGAACAGCAGCTCGCCCGGCGGGGCGGATGGCTCGTCGGTCTCCACGCCACCGGCCAGCAGGCAGCGCAGGTCCAGCTGGGCGCGCAGGCCCACCAGCTCGACCAGTCGGCTCAAGGCATCCATGGCCCGCTCCTCAGGGCGCGCTGGCCGCGGAAGCCGCAGACGCGGCGGCGGACGGCAGGCCGATGCGCGCAATGGCCGAGTCGCCGGCAAACTCCTCGTAGAACCAGTTGCCGTCCTGCTGCACCAGGCCCTCGGCCGGCGGGGTCAGGGTTTGCTGCGGCACGCCCTTGAGCGCCACGCCCATGGTCGCGGCCCACACCGGCAGCGCCAGGCCGCCGCCGCTTTCGCGGTCGCCCAGCGACTTGGGCGTGGGGTAGCCAATCCACACCGCACCGGCGCGGGTCTGCTGGAAGCCCACGAACCAGGCATCCACCGCTTCGTTGGTGGTGCCGGTCTTGCCGTAGAGATCCCAGCGGTTGAGCAGCACGCTGGCACGCGCGCCCGTGCCCTCGCGGGTGACGCCGGCCAGCAGCTGCGAGGTCATGAAGGCGTTGCGCGCGCTGATCGCGGTGCGCGGCTTGGGCGGGTCGGCCTGCCAGATGGTCTGGCCCTGGGCGTCCTGCACCTTGGACACCATCCAGGCCGTGGGCAGCTGGCCGCCGGTCGCAAAGGCCGAATAGGCCTGGGCCATCTGCAGCGGCGTGACCGCACCGGTGCCCAGCGCCAGCGTCAGGTTGAGCGGCTGTCGCTCGGGCTCCAGCCCGAAGCGCGCGGCCCAGTCGCGCACGCGCTGCGGGCTCAGCTCCTGCACCAGGCGGATGCTGACCATGTTCTTGGACTTGGCCAGCGCCTGCCACAGCGGCATGGAGTCCAGGTAGAGGTTGTCGTCGTCCTTGGGCGCCCAGTCACCAATGACGATGGGCTGGTCGCTGACCTGGGTGCCGGCCCAGGCGCCCTGCTCGATGATGGCCGAGTAGATGAAGGGCTTGAAGGACGAGCCCGGCTGGCGGTAGGCCTGGGTGGCCGAATTGAACTGGTTACGCGCGAAATCGAAGCCGCCCACCAGCGAGCGGATCGCGCCGGTGGCCGGGTCCAGCGTGATCACCGCGCCCTCGGCCTGCGGCGTCTGGCTGAGCTGCCAATTGTTGCTGCCCGCCTCCAGCACCCGCAGCACCGCACCGCGCTTGGCGTTCTGCAGCGCGCGCGGCGCATTGCCCTTGAGCGTCACACGCGGGCCATCGGACACCGCCACCAGCGCGCCGGATTTCTCCACCTTGAGCAGCACCGCGGTGTGCAGTTCGCCCAGGTCGGGATAGGCGTCGAAGGCGGCGTCCAGCGCCTCGTCCAGGCCCTCCTCGCCCTCGGGCAGCTTCACCTGGGCCTCGGGGCCGCGGTAGGGCTGGCGCCGCTCCAGCTCGAACAGCGCGTGGCGCAGCGATTCCTGGGCCGCGGCCTGCTCGGCGTAATGCAAGGTGGTGATGACGCTGAGGCCACGCGTGTAGGCCGACTCGCCATAGCGCGCGACGATCTCGGCACGCACCTGCTCGGCTGCGTGGTCGGCGATGCCGGAGAGCCGGCGCGGGCGGCGGATGTCCAGCTCACGCGCCTTGGCCGCCTCAGCTTGGGCCGCCGTGATCTGGCCCACCGCCACCAGGCGCTCCAACACCACGGCCTGGCGGCGCTTCGCGCGGGCGAAATGCGAGACCGGGTTCAGCCCCACCGGGTCCTTGGGCAGACCCACCAGCAGCGCGATCTCGGCCGTGTCCAGCTTGGCCAGCGGCTTGCCGAAGTAGCGCTCGGACGCCGCCGCAAAGCCATAGGCCTTGTTGCCCAGGAAGATCTGGTTCATGTAGATCTCGAGGATCTGCTGCTTGCTCAGCACCTGCTCGATCTTGACCGTGAGCAGCGCCTCGACGAACTTGCGCGACCAGGTCTGGGCCTTGGTGAGATAGGTGTCGCGCGCCAGCTGCTGCGTGATGGTGGACGCCCCCTGGCGCGGCCCGCTGTGGGTCAGGTTGTGCAGCGCGGCGCGCAGGATGCCGCTGTAGTCCAGCCCCGCGTGGTTCCAGAAGTCGGAGTCTTCCACCGCCAGCAGTGCGTCCTGCAGCGGCTTGGGGATCTCGTCCAGCGGCACGAAGCGGCGGCGCTCGGCACCGAACTCACCCAGCAGCTGGCCCTCCTCGCTGAGCACGCGCAGCGGCTGGCGGGGCTGGTAGTCGGTGAGCTGGTCCAGGTCGGGCAGCTGGCTCCAGATCAGCGCCGCCGCCACCCCACCCATCATCAGCAGCAACAGCGGCGCCGCGATCAGCAGCCACAGCGCATGACGGCGCGTCACGAGCGGCGGCCCTGGCGGTGCGCGGGCCGGGCGCGGACGGGCGTGCTGAGGGAGCGGGTCGCAGAAATCATCGGCGGATAGGGCTGGAACAAGCCCGCGAGCTTACGACGACTGCGTTCAAGCCCCCGCCGGGCCGTCGGACTTGCGGCCCGCGCACCGGCCGCCGCAAGACCTGGCGCGGCGGGGACAGGTCTGGCCGCGGGGCCAGCCGTCCTCAGTGCGCCCGCTCCGCAGTCGCGATCAGGCGGCTGACCCGGGAGATGGACAGGCCTACCTGGTCGGCCAGCTCAGTCATGGACAGACTGCCCTGGGTGTGGGCCAGCCACAGCGCCTGCTCGCGGATGCCGTTGGCCCGCCGCATCCACTCGCCCCAGCCCACGCGGCTGGCGCGTGCCGGCGTGGCCGCCTGGGCACGCATGCGCTGCGCGAAGCTGGCGTCGCCGAGGAAGATCTGCTCGCGCAGACGGCCGGCCCAGAGGTCGAATTCGGGGTCGGCAGCCAGCAGCGCCGCGTAGCGCTCGCCCGCACGGCGGTGCTGCACCGGCGTGGTGGCGGGGCGGTTCAGCAGGTAGGCATGCAGGCCGTCCACATCCAGCCAGACTGGCGCGGGCTCCAGCGCGGCCAGCGCCCGGTAGCTGGAGCCGGGCCAGTCGCCCGGATCGGACACCAGGCCCTCGCGCACCGGGCCGAGGTCGATGTAGCGGCAGGCGTCCAGCAGGTAGCGCTCGCGGTCCACCAGCACCGCGTGGAAGCGCCCCTGGAACAGCGGCCCGCCCAGGCCATGGCGGCGCTGGTGGTACTGGGTGTAGACGCCATTGAGATGGCGCATTAGGCGGGACAGGTTGCTGCGGCGCGTGAATAGCAGCAGCTGGTATTGCTCGGGCAGCAGACAGTAGGCAAGCGCCTGAGCATCGAAGCGCTGCAGCGCCTGCTCGATCAGCGCCACCATCGCTCGTCGGTCGGCTTCGTCTTCGAAAGCCAGGGTGGAGCCCTCATTGGGGCAATGGGCGCGAATCAGATAGACGGCGCCGGCGATCTCCAAGCGGGGGGGTCTAGCCATGGCCCCGACATTAGGGCCAGCGCCGCCGGATGGCAAGATGCGACCCTGCCGCTCATAGTCACACGCGATGAAGACCCACCAGATCGAAATTCAGAAGTTCAAGGCCGCCAGCAACAACGTGCATGGCCAGGTCTTGTTCAAGATCGATGCGCTCCTGTCCGCACGCGAGCCCATCGACGGCATAGAACCCAGCAGCCTGCTGGTGATGACCGAGCAGAATGCCCGCGTGCTGATGGCCTTGCTGAAGACGCAACTCGCGGAGTTCGACAGCAAGAAGCCCAAGAGCCGCCACGGCCGACACGGCTGATCACCCGAGCCCCACATGAACTACCCGCACTACAACCCCGCCTCCGACAACCGCCCGCTGTCGGACGACGAACTCAACGAGCTCGATGATCTGCTGGCCGAACTGCCGGCCGACGAGACCATGAACATCGAGGCGCTGGATGGTTACCTGGCCGCGCTGCTGCTGGCGCCCAAGCCGCTGCCCAGCCTGCCCGGCGCCGACTGGCTGCCGGCCATCTGGGGCGGCGACCGCGAGCCCGAGCCGGCCCCGTTCTCCAGCGGCAAGCAGCGCAAGAAGGCAGTGATGCTGGTGCTGCGCCACCTGCATTCCATCGCCACCGCCTGGACCCAGCACCCGGACGGCTGGGAGCCCATCTTCAGCCAGGCCACCGACGAGGAGGGTCAGGACTACACCGACGCCGAGGACTGGTCCGCCGGCTTCCTGGCCGCGGTCGAGCTGGCGCCGGACGACTGGGCACCCTGGTTCGAGGGCGGCGAGACCGAGGAGTGGCTGGCCCCCATCGTCGCGCTGGGCTCGGTCGAGGGTCTGCTGACGAATGCCTCGCTGGCCGAGCGCGACGCGGCCAGCCGGCTGATTCCTGACGCCATGCTGGCAATGTGGGCTTGGCGCCAGCGCGGCTGAACCCTTCAAATGCGGCTTGGCCTAGCGCCGCCGTTTTGTCACACTCAAGCCATGGCTTACCGCGTCCTTGCCGCCCTCGGCCTCGCCGCCTGCTCCGCTGTCGCGCTGCACATGCTGCTGCCCGCGCGCTGGCGGCTGCGCGTCGATGCCGGTCTGCGGCGGCTGGCGACGCGCAGCCAGACGCTGTTCGGCCGCGCGCTGGCCTGGCGCCGCGAGCAGCGGCGCGCCCGCGCTGCCAGCCTGGAAGCGGACCGCGTGATACGCCGGGCGCGTGAGGCGGCACTGCGCGACGAGGGCCGCGCCCGCGGCGAGTGGCGCGGCAACGTCTACCACTCGGACGACTTCGACAAGCCGCACAAGCCGCACTGAACCCCGTCTGGCGACGGTGCCTCTAGCCTCAGTCGCCCGACTGCTGCAGGCGCCACATCTGCGCGTAGCGCCCGGCCTGGGCCAGCAACTGCTCGTGGCTGCCGCGCTCGACGATGCGGCCCTGCTCCAGCACCAGGATCTCGTGCGCGTCCACGATGGTGGACAGCCGGTGAGCGATCACCAGCACGGTCTTGCCCTGGCCCACGGCCTCCAGCTCCGCCTGGATGGCGCGCTCGTTGGCCGAGTCCAGCGCCGAGGTGGCCTCGTCGAAGATCAGCAGCGGCGGGTTCTTCAGCAGCGTGCGCGCGATTGCGACGCGCTGCTTCTCGCCGCCGGACAGCTTGAGCCCGCGCTCGCCCACCACGGTGTCATAGCCCTTGGGCGTGGCCGCGATGAAGCCGTGGATATGGGCCGCGCGCGCTGCCGCCTCGACCTCCTCGCGGCTGGCACCGGGCCGGCCATAGGCGATGTTGTAGGCGACCGTGTCGTTGAACAGCACCGTGTCCTGCGGCACGATGCCTATCGCGCGGCGCAGGCTGGACTGGCTGATCTGGCGGATGTCCTGCCCGTCCACGCGGATGGCGCCGCTGCCGATGTCGTAGAAACGGTACAGCAGCCGTGCCAGCGTGCTTTTTCCCGAGCCGCTGGGTCCCACCACGGCCACCTTCTTGCCGGCCGGGATCTGGAAGCTGACGCCCTGCAGGATGGGCCGAGCCGGCTCGTACGCAAAGTGCACATCCTCGAAGCTCACCGCCGCGCCGCTGACCTGCAACTCGGGCGCACCGGGCGTGTCGGCCACCTCGCGCTCGCGATCCAGCAGGCGGAACATCTTCTCGATGTCGGTCAGGCTTTGCTTGATCTCGCGGTAGATCACGCCCAGGAAGTTCAGCGGGATGTAGAGCTGGATCATGAAGGCGTTGACCATCACCAGGTCGCCAAGGCTCAGGCGACCGTCCACCACACCCTCGGTGGCGCGCCACAGCATCAGCACCAGCGCGGCCGCGATGATGAGCTGCTGCCCGGTGTTGAGCATGGACAGCGTGGACTGGGCCTTGAGCTGGGCGCGGCGCAGCGCCTCCAGGCTCTGGTCGTAGCGCGCGGCCTCGAAGGCCTCGTTGTTGAAGTACTTGACCGTCTCGTAGTTCAGCAGCGAGTCGATGGCCTTGCTGTGGGCGATGGAGTCCAGCTCGTTGAGCTGGCGGCGGAACTGCGTGCGCCACTCGGTGACGACCACCGTGAAGCCGATGTAGATGACCAGCGCGGCCACCGTGATGCCGGCGAACCAGGCGTCGAACTTCACGCCCAGCAGCGTCAGCACCAGCACCACCTCGATCAGCGTGGGCACGATGCTGTAGAGCGAGTAGCTGATCAGCGAGTGCACCGCGCGCGTGCCACGCTCGATGTCACGCGTCATGCCGCCGGTCTGGCGCTCCAGATGGAAACGCAGGGACAGGTCGTGCAGGTGGCGGAACACCTGCAGCGACAGGCTGCGCGCCGTGCCCTCGGTGGCCTTGGCGAAGATCAGCTCGCGCAGCTCGGTGAACAGCGAGGTGGACAGGCGCAGGCCGCCGTAGGCCAGCAGCAGCCCCAGCGGCACGACCAGCAGCGCCTGCGGCTGACCGGGCTTGAGGTCCAGCGCGTCCACCAGTTGCTTGAGCAGCAGCGGCACGCCCACGTTGCTGAGCTTGGCGCCCACCATGAAGGCCAGCGCCAGCGCGACGCGCCAGCGGTACTGCCACAGATAGGGCAGCAGCCGGCGCACGGTGCCCCAGTCGCCCTGCGGGGCGGGCGCGGAAGCCGCAGCGGGCGGGGTGGTTGATTTGCTCAGGGATCTCATGCGGCACACGGTCGGGCGGACAATCGCGGGCTGCATTGTCACAAGCCCTGTCATGACCTCAGCCGTACCCGACACCGCCGCCATCCCTCCCGCCTTCCGTGAACGCGAACTGGTGATGCGGGTGATGCCCATGCCCGCCGACTCGAACGCGAACGGCGACATCTTCGGCGGCTGGATCATGGCCCAGGTGGACCTGGCCGGCTCGGTGCTGCCGGCGCGGCTGTCACGCGGCCGCATCGCCACCGTGGCGGTGAACGAGTTCATCTTCAAGCAGCCGGTGTCCATCGGCGACCTGCTGTCCTTCTACGCCAAGGTCACGCGGGTGGGCCGCACCTCGATCACGGTGCATGTGGAGGTGGTGGCCGAGCGCGACCCGGCCAACCCGCATGTGGTCAAGGTGACCGAAGCCAACCTGACCTATGTCGCGATCGACGGCGAGGGCAAGCCCCGCCCCTTCGGCGACGCGATCTGAGCCGGCGGGCCGGCGCGCCTGCCAGCTTTACCCAGCCGTAACAACACGGCCATGTGGCCTATGCCACCGGGCGAGCGCCCCGGGGAGAATCGCGCGCGGTGCCCCGGTTCGCCCCTGGGTGCCCAAGACCTTTCATCACGGCGTCTAATCCGACGCCTCTGAGACAAGGGGCTCGCCGGGCCGTGACCATCGCCGCCCCGCAAAGCCCCATGGAGACCCCCATGCTGCCAACCCCCACCACCCCCACCGCCCCGGCCGTGAAGCTGCCGCTCTACAAGCAGCTCTACGTGCAGGTGCTGGTGGCCATCACCATCGGCGTGCTGCTGGGCCATTTCGAGCCCCAGTACGCCACCACCTTCAAGCCGCTGGGAGATGCCTTCATCAAGCTGGTGAAGATGATCATCGCGCCGGTGATCTTCCTGACCATCGTCACCGGCATCGCCAGCATGACCCAGCTGAAGACCGTGGGGCGGGTGTTCGGCAAGGCCATGGCCTATTTCCTGTTCTTCTCCACGCTGGCGCTGATCGTCGGCATGCTGGTCGCACACGCGGTGCAGCCGGGTGCCGGCATGAACGTGGACGTCAGCACGCTGGACCAGAAGGAGGTGCGCAGCTATGTGGAGAAGACGCACGAGCTGACCATCACCGGCTTTCTGATGGACGTGATCCCCAAGTCGCTGATAGGCGCGCTGGCGGACGGCAACATCCTGCAGACCCTGTTCGTCGCGGTGCTGTTCGGCGTGTCGCTCGCGCTGGTGGGCGAGCGCGGCAAGCCGGTGCTGACCTTCTTCGAGTCGCTGACCGCGCCGGTGTTCCGCATGGTCCACATCCTGATGCGCACCGCCCCCATAGGCGCTTTCGGCGCGATGGCCTTCACCATCGGCAAGTACGGCCTGGCCGTGCTGCTCAACCTGGCCTGGCTGGTGGGCAGCTTCTACATCACCTCGCTGCTGTTCGTGCTGGTGATCCTGGGCATCGTGGGCAAGCTGTGCGGCTTCTCCATCATCAAGCTGATCCGCTACCTCAAGGCCGAACTGCTGCTGGTGCTGGGCACGTCCTCGTCCGAATCCGCCCTGCCCTCGCTGATGGAGAAGATGGAGAAGGCCGGCTGCGAGAAGACCGTGGTGGGCCTGGTCGTGCCCACCGGCTACTCCTTCAACCTGGACGGCACCAACATCTACATGACGCTGGCGGCGCTGTTCATCGCGCAGGCCACCAACACCGAGCTGACGCTGGGCCACCAGATCACGCTGCTGCTGGTCGCGATGCTGAGTTCCAAGGGCGCGGCCGGCGTGACCGGCGCAGGCTTCATCACGCTGGCGGCCACGCTGTCGGTCGTGCCCGAGGTGCCGGTCGCCGGCATGGCGCTGATCCTGGGTGTGGACCGCTTCATGTCCGAATGCCGCTCGCTGACCAACTTCATGGGCAATGCGGTCGCCACCATCGTGGTGTCCAAGTGGGAGAACGGCCTGGACCATGCCAAGCTGGACCGCGCCTTGAACGGCCAGGCCGACAGCGAAGACGCGGTGGCCCCGGCAGCCCGCGCCTGAAGCGCGCAATCCGTCACACCCACCCACGCCAGGGGCCCTCGGGGGCCCCTTTTTATTGATCCAGATCTAACTGCGTGGCTGGACAGATATGGGGTCAGCGCGTGAAATCTCGTCCAGGGCCCATCGGGGCTCTGGATTGAAATTGCCCAGGAATCGATGAACTGATTCAGCTCGCCAGGGGAGGATCTGGAGCCGATCCACCCCCATCGCAGCAGCCCCACGGCCGCCCGCGAGTCGCGGCGCCTGTTTTCGCTCCCCCCCGCCAACCCCAGGAGGTTTCATGCGAATCAACGAGCCGGTCACGCAACGCGAGCACGAACTGGAAGACGGCGTGGTGCTGATGTCCACCACGGACACCAGCAGCCACATCACCTATGCCAACGAGGCCTTCGTGGACGCCAGCGGCTTCTCGCGTGAGGAGATCTACGGCAAGCCGCACAATCTGGTGCGCCACCCCGACATGCCCAAGGAGGCCTTCGCCGACATGTGGGCCACGCTGAAGAAGGGCGAGCCCTGGAGCGCGCTGGTCAAGAACCGCCGCAAGAATGGCGACCACTACTGGGTGCGTGCCAATGCAGTGCCCGTGGTGCGAGGCGGCCGCCAGGTGGGCTATATGTCGGTGCGCACCAAGCCCACGCGCGCCGAGGTGGACGGGGCCGAGGCGCTGTACCGGCGCTTCCGCGAGGGTCAGGCCCAGGGACTGCGCTTCTACAAGGGCCTGCTGCTGCGCACCGGGCCCGCGGCTGTGCTGAACCTGGGCCGCACGCTGTCCGCACGTGGCCGCATCCGCGCCATCCTGGGTCTGCTGTGGGCGATCAGCGTGGGCGGTGCCGCGCTGCTGCTGGGCCCGGGCCAGTTGCTCGCGGTGGCCGGCCTGCTGGCGGGTACGCTCGGCCTGGCCACGCTGCTGCTGGAACAGCAGCTGGCGCGACCGCTGGAAGAGTTGCGCGACACCGCGCTCGCGGTCGCGACCGGCGCCTCGCGTGACGCCAGCACCACCGACCGCGTGGACGAGATAGGCACCACCATGCGCACCATCAGCCAACTGGGCCTGATGTTCCGCTGGCTGGTGGATGATGTGCGTCAGCAGGTGGTGTCGGTGCAGACTGCGGTGTCCGAGATTGCCCAGGGCAACGACGACCTCAGCGCGCGCACCGAGCAGGCGGCGGCCAGCGTGCAGCAGACCGCCTCGTCCATGGAGCAGATGACCTCGGCCATCCAGAGCAATTCCGAGGCGGCCTGCCAGGCCGACCGCCTGTCCGGCTCCGCCACCGAGGCCGCCACGCGCGGCGGCGAGGCGGTGTCCCAGGTCGTCTCCACCATGCACGACATCTCGGACAGCTCGCGCAAGATCTCCGCCATCATCGGCGTCATCGACGAGATCGCCTTCCAGACCAACATCCTCGCGCTGAACGCCGCCGTGGAGGCCGCACGGGCCGGTGATCAGGGCCGCGGCTTCGCGGTGGTGGCCGGCGAGGTGCGCGGTCTGGCCAAGCGCAGCGCGGACGCCGCCAAGGAAATCAAGGGCCTGATAGGCGACAGCGTGCACCGCGTCGAGGCCGGCGCCCGCATCGTGGACGAGGCCGGCCGGGCGATGGGCGACATCGTGGCCCAGGTGCGCCGCGTGTCCGGCCTGATCAACACCATCAGCTCGGCCTCGTCCGAGCAATCCAGCGGCATTCACCAGGCCAGCGAGGCCGTCAGCCACATCGACCAGATCACGCAGCAGAACGCCGCGCTGGTGGAGCAGAGCGCCGCCGCCTCCCTGAGCCTCAAGCAGCAGGCCGAACGGCTGGTCGAGGCGGTCAGCGTGTTCCACTGAGCGTCGCGGCGCGCGCGCTCAGCGGCAAGGCCAGCAGCAGCAGGGCCAGCAGGCCGAACGCGACCCGCAGGCCCAGCGCGCCGGACACCCAGCCGATCAAGGCCGGCCCCAGCAGGATGCCGGCATAGCCCAGCGTCGTCACCGCCGCGATCGCCAGCGCCGGTGGCATCTGCGGCTGGGCGCCGGCCCGGCGGAACAGCACCGGCACCACATTCGACGCGCCCAGGCCCACCAGTACGAAGCCCGCCAGGGCCAGCGACAGCACCGGTGCGCTCAACAGCAGCACCAGGCCCGCAAAGGCCAGCAGGCCGCCGGCCTGCAGCGTGCGCCGGTCGCCGATGCGTGCAGTCAGCGCGTCTCCGCCAAAGCGGCCCAGCGTCATCGCCAGCGAAAAGCCGATGAAGCCCAGGCCCCCCTGGGCCGACGCCGCCAGGCCGGATTCGGTCAGCCACAGCGCCCCCCAGTCCAGCATCGCGCCTTCGGCCAGGAAGCTGATCGCGGCCAGACAGGCCAACAGCAGCACCACGCCGCGCGGCAGAGCGAAACCCGGCCCCGGGCTGTCGTCCTCACCGCCCCGCACACCGCGCAGCAGCCGCGGCCAGGCCAGCGCGATGCCCAGCGCCATCAGCGCCGCGCAGCCCAGCGTGGCCCCTGGTGCGAGCCAGCCGTGGGACAGCAGCAGCGTCATCAGCCCCGCGCCCGCAAAGCCCCCCACACTGAAGCAGCCGTGAAAGCCCGACATCAGCGGTCGGCCCGCGGCCTGCTCCACCACCACCGCGTGCACATTCATCGCCACGTCCATGGCCCCCAGCAGCGCGCCGAACAGCACCAGCACGCCACCCAGCGCCCAGGGGCTGGACGCCAGACTCAGCCCGGGCAGCACCCATGCCAGCCCCAGGCCGCAGCCCGCCACCAGCGGGCGGCTGCCATGGCGCACGCACAGGCGGCCGGCCACCGGCATCGCGATCACCGAGCCCAGGCCCAGGCACAGCAGCAGCAGGCCCAGCGTCGTGTCGTCCACGCCCAGGCGCTGCTTGGCAAACGGCACCAGCGGCGCCCAGCAGGCCATGCCGAAGCCCGACACCCAGAAGGCCAGACGCGTGGCCCAGCGCGTGGCCGGCCGGTCGGCCGGCAGCTCCGGCGACCTCATGCGGAGCGCCCGGCGGTGAATGCAGCCACGCGAGGCGCCAGGTCTTGCGCCAGTGCCTCGGCCCATACCGCATAACCCGCCGGGCCGGGGTGGAAACCGTCCTCGGCCATCAGGCCCTGGGCACCGCCCGGGCGATGCAGTTCGTCCGGCAGCGCCAGCAGCCCACGCGTCGGCTGGCCGGCGAGGTGCTGGTGCAGCCGGTGGTTGAAGCGCCCGGCCTCCAGGCCCATCCACCAGCGCAGCGGCTGCGGCAGCAGCCCGAACTGCTGCATGGGCGGCACCGCGCAGTGCAGCACATAGGCCACGCCGGCGCGCTCGCGCAGCAGGGCGTCCAGCCGGTCCAGCGCCGCCAGCCAGCGGTGCACGCCGATCTGGCCGGTCACGTCATTCACGCCCAGCGCGGTTACGGCCAGATCGGCCGGCGCCAGCTCGGCCTGCTGCAGCGCTCGCAGCGAATCCGCAGCGGTATGGCCGGTGCAGGCCTGCACCCGCCAGTGCACCGGCCGCGCCAGGCGCCGGGCCAGGGCCTGCGCCAGCCGCCCGGCCAGCGCATCCTGCTGGGTGGGCGCGCCCACCCCGGCTGCGGACGAATCGCCCACGATCAGCAGGTGCAGCGGCGCCTCCGCGGTCTGCGGGCCCTCCTGCCCGGCGCGCGGCCCGGCCGCCTCGGGCAGGCGCAGCGCCTGCGCACGCACGCGGCGCCCTTGCCATATCAGCAAGGGCGCCAGGGCCAGCTTGGCCGCCATCACCCGCATCTCCACCCTCCTGGCCGCGAGGGCGGCCCCTTCGGGCGCAGAGCATAGCGAGCACAACGGCCCCGAGCAGAGCGCCCGGCTCAGCGGAACCAGGCGTCCGAGACCTTGCGCTCCCAGACCGCGATCTGGCGTTCGGCATCTTCCTTGGCGCAGCCGTAGCGCTGCTGGATCTTGCCTATCAACTGCTCGCGGCGGCCATCCACCACGTCCAGGTCATCCTCGGTCAGCTTGCCCCACTGCTCGCGGGCACGGCCCTTGATCTGCTTCCACCCGCCGGCGATCTGGTCCCAGTTCATAGCTCTCTCCTTGGTCTGCGGGCTCGACAGCGGGAGCCCGTCCGCCACGCGCGGCAGCGGCCGTCGCGTTGACTTCATGCTGCGCGCCGATTCCGGGCGCCGGGGTCGGCGCAGGCGGCAGCGGGCTGTAGGACCAGGCCGGCGCGGCTGCCGGCGCACGAGCGGCATCCCGAGGCGCGTCGGCCCCGTCCTACCGGGTCTGGCGCCTCGATCCGGCACGGCGCGATCCGGAGGCTGCCTAAGCTGCAGACAGGCGCCGCGATCCCCGCGGCGTCAAACCCGAGGAGTCACCATGCTGCGTTACGCCGTCGTCTTCTTCGTGATCGCCCTGGTCGCCGCGCTGTTCGGCTTCGGCGGCATCGCCGCCAGCGCGGCGGGCATCGCCCAGCTGCTGTTCTACGGCTTTCTGCTGCTGGCGGTCATCGGCCTGATCGTGGGCCTGGTGCGCAAGGGCTGACCCCGCGACGCCTCCCGGCAGCGGGGTCGCCAAAGCGCAGGATCAGTCGAACTTGGAAAAGTCCGGCGCGCGCTTCTGGAAGAAGGCCTGGAAGGCTTCCATGGCTTCAGGGCTGCGCAGGCGCGCGCCGAAGATCTCGGCTTCACGCGCGATGGCGGCCTTGACGGCTTCCTGCTGCGGCTCGCGGATCAGGCGCTTGCTGTCACGCACGGCACCCGGCGCGAGGTTGTTGAAGCGCTCGGCCACGCGGC
>NZ_CAJYPS010000034.1 GCF_913777145.1 uncultured Roseateles sp. | reverse complement strand
CAGACCATGAAAGTTTCGGCATCCGTGAAGCAGATGTGCCGCAATTGCAAGATCATCCGCCGCAAGGGCGTGGTGCGTGTGATCTGCACCGACCCGCGCCACAAGCAGCGCCAGGGCTGATTGGCCGTACGACAGGACTAGAGGACCACCATGGCACGTATTGCTGGTATCAACATTCCGCCGCAAAAGCACACTGAGATCGGCCTGACTTCGATCTACGGCATTGGCCGTACGACCGCTCAGAAGATCTGCACGAGCTGCGGCATCCCGTTCGACAAGAAGGTCAAGGACCTGACCGACGGGGATCTGGAAAAGATCCGCGACGAAGTCAACAAGCTGACGATCGAAGGCGACCTGCGTCGCGAAATGTCGATCAACATCAAGCGCCTGATGGACCTGGGCTGCTATCGCGGTTTCCGCCATCGTCGCGGTCTGCCGATGCGCGGCCAGCGCACCCGTACGAATGCCCGTACCCGCAAGGGTCCGCGCAAGTCGGCGGCCACCGGCAAGAAGTGATCGCAGCACCGAACTGAAAGAAGGTCAATATGGCAAAGGCACCCAATAATTCGGCTGCTCAGCGCGTCCGCAAGAAGGTTCGCAAGAATGTCGCCGACGGCATCGCGCACGTTCACGCTTCGTTCAACAACACCATCATCACGATCACCGACCGCCAAGGCGGCGCGCTGTCGTGGGCTTCCTCCGGTGGCCAGGGCTTCAAGGGTTCGCGCAAGTCGACGCCTTTCGCAGCGCAGGTCGCCGCTGAAGTGGCCGGTCGCGCCGCTCAGGAGCAGGGCATCAAGAACCTGGACGTGAAGATCAAGGGGCCTGGCCCGGGTCGCGAGTCCTCCGTTCGTGCGCTGGCTGCGCTGGGCATCCGCATCACGTCCATCTCCGACGTGACGCCGGTCCCGCACAACGGCTGCCGTCCGCAGAAGCGTCGCCGCATCTAAGGCTGCGGGAACGCTACTTGCAGAATCGGATGGTCGTGCGATAATCGCGCGCTTTCCGGAGCCGGCGGGCACGCAAGTGCCGCGCCGGCTTAATCGTTGACGGCAGGGAACTCCTGCCGGTCTCCAGCGGGGCCTTGAGGCCCCACAAGCCCACCGTCCAAGCCCAAAACAACACCGGCTGGACTCGCGTCAGGCTGCGCCCGACGTCAGATTGAATAAGGACACTCAAAGTGGCACGCTATCTCGGCCCCAAGGCCAAGCTTTCCCGCCGTGAAGGCACCGACCTGTTCCTGAAGAGCGCCCGCCGCGCCATCAGCGACAAGGCCAAGTTCGACTCCAAGCCTGGTCAGCATGGCCGCACCTCCGGCCAGCGCACCAGCGACTTCGGTCTGCAACTGCGCGAGAAGCAGAAGGTCAAGCGCATGTATGGCGTGCTGGAGCGTCAGTTCCGCCGTTACTTCGCCGAAGCCGAGCGCCGCAAGGGCTCGACCGGCGTGAACCTGCTGCAACTGCTGGAATCGCGTCTGGACAACGTCGTCTACCGCATGGGTTTCGGTTCGACCCGTGCCGAAGCGCGCCAGCTGGTGTCGCACAAGGGCATCGTGGTGAACGGCGAGGTCGTGAACATCGCCTCCTACATGGTCAAGGCCGGTGACGTGGTCGCCGTGCGCGAAAAGGCCAAAAAGCAGCTGCGTGTCACCGACGCGTTCAAGCTGGCCGAGTCCATCGGTCTGCCGGCCTGGGTGCAGGTCGACGGCACCAAGCTGGAAGGCGTGTTCAAGAAGGCCCCGGACCGCGACGAGTTCGGCGCCGAGATCAACGAATCGCTGATCGTTGAGCTGTATTCGCGTTAATCCGCGTTCCGCGCCGATTCGGCTGGTTTCCAGCCGGGTCGGCGTTTCCTCGTCCGGGCTCAGGCTCATGCGAGTGCAAGCCCGGCTGGTCCTCAGCCTTATCGGTGTAACGAACCGAGGGTATTGAAAGAAAGACCTCATGCAAACCAATCTGCTCAAACCCAAATCCATCAACGTGGAGCCCCTGGGCGGTCATCGCGCCAAGGTCACGCTGGAGCCGTTCGAACGCGGCTACGGTCACACCCTGGGCAATGCCCTGCGCCGTGTGCTGCTCTCGTCGATGGTGGGTTATGCGCCGACCGAGGTGACGATCGCGGGCGTGCTGCACGAGTACTCGGCCATCGACGGCGTGCAAGAGGACGTGGTTCACATCATGCTGAACCTCAAGGGCGTGGTCTTCCGCCTGCACAACCGCGAGGAAGTCACCCTCGTGCTGCGCAAGGAAGGCGAAGGCCCGGTCACGGCGGCTGATATCCAGACGCCGCATGACGTCGAGATCATCAACCCCGAGCACGTGATCGCCCACCTGTCGCAAGGTGGCAAGCTGGACATGCAGATCAAGGTCGAGAAGGGCCGTGGCTATGTGCCGGGTACGATGCGCCGCTTCGGCGACGAGCCGACCAAGTCCATCGGCCGTATCGTGCTGGACGCCTCGTTCAGCCCGGTTAAGCGCGTCAGCTACGCGGTCGAGAACGCTCGCGTCGAGCAGCGCACCGACCTCGACAAGCTGGTCATGGAGATCGAAACCAACGGCGCCATCTCGCCCGAGGAAGCGATCCGCGCCTCCGCCAAGATCCTGGTGGAGCAGCTGGCGGTGTTCGCCCAGCTGCAGGGTACCGACCTGGTCGATGCTTTCGACCAGCCGGCCCAGCGCGCCAGCAGCTTCGACCCCATCCTGCTGCGTCCGGTCGATGAACTCGAGCTGACGGTTCGCTCCGCGAACTGCCTGAAGGCCGAGAACATCTACTACATCGGCGATCTGATCCAGCGCACCGAGACCGAGCTGCTCAAGACCCCCAACCTGGGTCGCAAGTCGCTCAACGAGATCAAGGAAGTTCTGGCTTCCCGTGGTCTGACCCTCGGCGCCCGTCTCGAGAACTGGCCTCCGCAAGGTCTCGACAAGCGTTGATTTTTGAAGTGGCCGGGATTCACCCGGCCGGTGCACCCGGCAGTACCTGATACGGCTGCCGGCATTAACGAAGTGAAAGGAAAAGCACCATGCGTCACCGTCACGGCCTCCGCAAGCTGAACCGTACCAGCGAACATCGCAAGGCGATGCTCCGCAACATGTGCGTTTCGCTGCTGCAGCACGAAGCCATCAAGACCACCCTGCCCAAGGCCAAGGAGCTGCGCAAGGTTGTCGAGCCCCTGATCACGCTGGCCAAGGAACCCACGGTGGCGAATCGCCGCCTGGCCTTCGACCGCCTGCGCGATCGCGACATCGTCGTGAAGCTGTTCAACGAACTGGGCCCGCGGTTCAAGGCTCGTCCGGGCGGCTACACCCGCATCCTGAAGATGGGCTTCCGCGTCGGCGACAACGCGCCCATGGCCTATGTCGAGCTGGTGGACCGCGCTGAAGAAGGCGCTGTGGCCGAAGCCGCTGCTGAATAAGCAGGCCGAGTCCACTTGGGGTCTATCGGCCCCGGTCGTCGAAAAGGCCAGCAGATGCGTCTGCTGGCCTTTTTCTTTGCCGCCGAGCTTGGGCTTTTCATCAACGCTTAAAGCGTGCTATACTTTTAGCTTCAGTCGCGGGGTGGAGCAGTCTGGTAGCTCGTTGGGCTCATAACCCAAAGGTCGTCGGTTCAAATCCGGCCCCCGCAACCAGAGATTGATAAGAAGCCGCTGTCTTCAGCGGCTTTTTCGTCGGGAGTCGTTCCCGAACAGCGCAGAACAGTCGCGGGGTGGAGCAGTCTGGTAGCTCGTTGGGCTCATAACCCAAAGGTCGTCGGTTCAAATCCGGCCCCCGCAACCAGCACCGGAGACCCGCCGAGTAGCAATTGCTGCTCGGCGGGTTTTTCGTTTCCGGGCCCGGTCCTTAGGCAGTCAGCTCCGTCGGCGAGCATGTCGGACAGCCGCTCATGGCTTGGTTGTGGCGTGCGCGGCGACCTCGCCCCACCCGCCGCCCAGCGCGCGGTACAGCGCCACCTCCCCCTGCAATAACGCGGCCTGGTACTGCAGCGCGCTCTGCTGTGCCGCGAACAGGCTGCGCTGCGCCACCAACTCGTCCAGATAGGAGGCATAGCCCGCGGAGCGACGGCGCTGAGCAATGCGCAGCGCGTCCGCGAGCGCCTGTTGCTGTCCTACCGCCTGTTCCAGTTGCTGCCGCATCAGCGCATAGCTGTCCAGCTGGGTGTCGACCTCTTCGAACGCCGCCAGCGTGGCGCGCTCATAGGCCGTCAACGCCTGCTCTCGGCGGGCGTCACTGGCGCGTACCTGTGCCCGCAGCCGGCCGCCGTTGAAGAGTGGGGCGAGCACGCTGCTGCCGACGCTCCAGATCGTGAACGGGTCGCCGTGGAGGACGCTGGCGCCCGTCCTGCCCAGGCTGGCCGTCAGCCGCAGCGAGGGCAGCAGCTGGGCCCGCGCGGCGGCGAGCTGGGCATCGGCTGCCACCAGCTGAAGTTCGGCGGCGGCCAGATCCGGCCGACGGCGCAGCAGCTCGGAAGGCAGACCGGCCGCCGGGAGTCCCTGGGCCGCCCAGGCAGCGAGCGGCCGGCCGCGCTTGATCGGCCCGGGCAGCCGGGCCAGCAGCAGATTCAACGAGGCTTCCTGACGCTGAATGGCCTGCTGCAGTTGGGGCTCCACCAAGGCCGTGCTGCGCCACTCGGCTTCCGCCTGTGAAGTCTCTAGCGCACTTGCGTGGCCGCTGCGCTCGCGCTGGCGGGTGAGTTGAAGCGAAGTTTGGCGTGACGCTATCGTTTGCCGGGTCAGCTCGAGTTGCGCGTCAAGCTGAAGCAGCGAAAGGTAGGTACTCGCCACCGTGGCGGTCAGCGACAGCTGGACCGAGTCGCGCATCGCGGCACTGGCCTGTGCGTTGGCCTCGGCCGCGTCCAGTGCGGCGGCGATGCGGCCGGACAGGTCGACCTCGTACGCCGCCTGAAACAGCTCCTGATGGCCGGTGGACAGATAGGGTTTGAGCGAGACGTCGCTGATGGCCCGTGCTCGCGAGCCGCCGGCAGCGAGATCCAGCGACGGCCATTGCGCGCCGGCCTGGGCCTCCGCCAGCGCACGGGCCTCGGCGAGGCGTGCGCCCGCCATCCTCAGGTCGTGATTGTTCGCGAGCGCTTCATCGATGAGCGCATTCAGCGTGTCATCACCGTAAGCTCGCCACCAGTCGGCGCCCACTGCCTGCTCGCCGCCTGCCTGATGCCAGGCGGCGGGTGTCGCAGGCGGCGGCGATGGCTTCGACGGCGCCGTGGCGCCGCAGGCGCCGAGTAACAGGACGGTGCCCAGCAATAGAAGTGTGGCCGCCTGCTGCCGCCGTGTCATCGCGGGCCCCCGGCGGTGTCGATCTCGGCCAGCACCGACAGGCCGGGCCGCAAACGGCTGGCGAGTGGCTGATCCGTGTCCACGCGAATCCGCACCGGCAGGCGTTGCGGAATCTTCGTGAAGTTGCCGGTGGCGTTGTCGGCTCGGATCACACTGAACTCCGATCCCGTCGCAGGCGAGAGGCTTTCCACGACGCCTTTGAGCACGGCGTCGTCCAGGCCGTCCACGCGCAGCGTGGCGGGCTGTCCGACCCGGATGTGGGCCGTCTGGGCTTCCTTGAAGTTGGCCACCACCCAGACCTGGGCGGGCACCAGGGCCAGCAGTTGGGTGCCCGGGGTCACGTATTGCCCCAGCTTCACGCCGATCTCGCCGGCGGTACCGTCGCGCGGTGCCCGGATGCGCGTGTTGTCGAGGTCGATCTGCGCGAGCTGGACCGCGGCCTGGGCGCCCGCGACCGCGGCGGCCACGGCCTGCTTGTTCACGGCCACGGCGCGCAGCTCCTCCTGAGCCACGCGCCCGGCGGCCTGGGCCTGCTGCACCGCCGCCTGGGCCTGACGCAGGGCCGCCTCGGCCTGGCGCAGGCTGCCCTGGGTCTGGTCGAATTCGCGCTGTGACACCGAGCCGTCGCCGACCAGCTCGGCTGAGCGGCGCTGGTCAGCTGCGGCGCGTTCCAGTTGTGCGGAGGCGTTGACCTGCTGCGCCTGGGCCGCCGCCAGCTGGGCCTGCGTGTTGCTGATCCCGGCCTCCCGCACCCGCTGGGTCTGGGCCAGGTTGTCCAGGTTGGCCTGCTGCGCGTCGAGCGTCGCCTGCGCCTGCGCCACGCGCTGCCGGTAGTTGCGGTCGTCCAGCTGCACCAGGGCGTCGCCCGCCTTCACCGTCTGGAAGTCGTGCACCAGCACTTCGGTCACGTAACCATCCACCTTGGGCGCGATCACCGTGATGGCGCCGCGCACGTAGGCGTTCTCGGTGCTCTCCATCGAGCCTTTGAATGGGGGCAGCCGCCAGGCATAGAGCATCAGCAGCACGCCGGCGATGGTGGCCAGGGCGACCAGGATCTGGGAGCGGACAAAGCTAGGCACGTTGCGAATCGTTCAGGAGGTGGTCGGAAGAGGGGCGGCTGCAGGTGGCGCCGGTGGAGCCGCCGCCCGGCGGCGATGGAGCCAGGCCAGCGTGCCCAGCCAGACGAACATCGCCACCGACAGCGCGGCGATCATCTGGAAGACGTCCAGGTAGGCCAGCACCACCGCCTCCTGGTTCACCTGCTGGGTCAGCAAGGCCGTGCCCTGCTTGGCACGCGCCACCGGGTCATTGATCCAGCGCGCGAGCGAGCCGCCCAGCTGGGCAAGGCGCGTGGCAACTTCGGGATCGCCCATCTGCAGATGCTGGACCAGCGCCTGGTAATGGAACTGGCGGCGCCACTCGACGGCCGTGTTGATCCAGGCCGAGCCGAGCAGCGTGCCCAGGTACTGCGCGGCGCTGAACACCGCCAGGAAGCTGACGATGCGCTTGCCGCCGTCCTGCAGCACCGGGCCGAACCCCAGCTGCAGCGCCGCCGAGAAGAAGCCGGCCAGCGCGACCGACATCAGCGTCTGGCTCAGGTAGAGGTCCTGGGGCCGCGTGGCGGACGTGGAGCCGGCGTCCATCCAGGCCGCCACGGCGACCAGCGCGGCGGAGATCATGCTCAGGCTGCGTGGGCCGTAGCGCAACGAGACCAGCCCCGCCAGCGGAAAGCCCAGCAGCGTGGCGAGGCTGGCCAGCGCGAACAGCGGGCGCATCTGGTCGTTGGACTGGCCGAGCGCATTCATCAGGCCCACGATGGCCACCTGCTGCTCCGACAGCACGATGCGGAACAGCAGCACGGCGGCCACGAAGCGCAGCATGTAGGGCGACACCAGCCAGCGCAGGTCGATCATCGGGTTGTCGCGCCCGAGGTCGAACATCGCGTAAAGGCCAATGCAGGTCACCGCGAGCGCCAGGCATGCGCCGAGCCAGGGTTGGTCCGTCCACCAGTGCAGGCGACCCTGCGACAGCACCACGCACAGCAGCGCCAGGCCGGTGGCGTAGAGCGGAAACGCCAGCAGGTCGCCGCGGCAGAACGCGTTGCGACGTGGCTGCGGCGCCAGCGGCACGGCATGGATGGCCGCCAGGCTCAGCACGCCCAGCGTCACGTCGAACAGGAACAGGCCATGCCACTGACCGATTTCCAGCAGGTCGGTGGCGACCACCCGCGCCAGCGGTCCGGGCACCTGCAGTGCCGCGAAGCCGAGCAGCAGTCCGAAGGGCGCGAAGCGCGCGGGCAGCGACTGCATCATGTAGAACACGGTCAGCGAGGTGAGCGGTGCCGCCGCGAGCCCGAGCGCCGCGCGCACCGCCACCGCGGACACCAGCGAGTCGGTCGCCAGATGCAGTGCGCTGATGGCCAGGAAGATCAGCAGGCTGCCGATGGTGAAGGTGCGCAGCCCCATGGACAGCCGCACCTTGGTCAGCAACAGCGTGGCCGAGGCGGCGGTGGCGAAATAGGCGCTCAGCAGCCAGCTGGCTTCGGCCGCCGTGGCGCCCAGCGACCCCTGGATGGCGCTGAGGTTGGAGCTCACCAGCGAGAGGCCGAAGCCCTGGGTGAGCCCCAGCAGGGTGCCGGTCGCCGCCGAGCCGAGGCGGCGCGCCAATGAGGGCGTCTGCAGGGCGTCGGGTGGGGGTGGCGTGTTATCCATGTCGCTGCGCAGTCTTCCAGCCTGGCGAGGGGGTCGACAGAATCAATCCGGCCAAAAAATTGATGATGTCGGCCATGTCATCTGAAACGGCCTGTTGGGCGGCAGGGCCGGCAGACGCTCCACAATCCGCAGCGCAAGAACTGGCCCCGCCAGGGCCTGCGGTGTCCGGCTGAAAAGGACGTAGTGCGGTGTGTTCGATTCCTGTTTCTGCGCCGTCAGCGGCGCGGGCAGCCTCGGTGGAGGTCGCATGAGCGATGCGGAACCGGCCGGCGCGCGTGCGCGCGGCCGCGAGCGGGTCACGGCCGTGCTGGGCTCCCGTGGGGGGCTGCGGCGCAACGTGGTGGGTGCGCTGTTGCTGGCGGATCTGGCCTGGGAGCGCGGCCTCGACCTGACGCGGTTGCTTGCGGGTACCGGGCTCAGCGTGCTGGATCTGGACCATCCCGGCCGCACGCTGACGCTGGAGCAGGAGTGCGGCATCATCCGCAACCTGCTGGCGCATTGCGGCCAGACGCCAGGTCTGGGGCTGGACGCCGGCCGGCGTTACCGTTTCACCCAGTTGGGGCCGCTCGGGCTGGCGCTGGTCAGCAGCCTGAGCCTGCGCGGCGCGCTGGCGGCGGCGGAGCGCTCTTCGGACCTGGGCAACTCGCTGGTCCGCCTGCGCACCGAGCCGGCCGGGCTGGAGGGGCGTGATCTTCGCGTGGTGCTGAGCGCTCCCATCTCACCGTCGCCGCTGCATCGATTTGCCGTGGAGCGCATGGTGGGGGTGGTGGTCTCGATGGCGGGCAGCCTGCTTGGACGCCCGCTGCGGCCAGAGCTGCTGGAGTTTTCCTTCGATGCCCCCGCGGAGGCCTACGCGTCACTGGGGGCGCGGCGCCTGTGTGTGCAGCAGCCGCGCGATGCGATCCTGATCGCGGCGGCCGACCTCGACCAGCCGCTGCCGCACGGCAATGCGCTGGCCCTGCGCCAGGCCGAACAGCAATGCCAGCGCAGCATAGACATGGCGCGCTGGCAGGGTGACGTGGCCGCACGCCTGCGTGACCTGATGCTTCAGGAGCCGCAGCGCATGGGTGACATGCGCGGGCTGGCGGCGCAGCTGTGCATGTCCGAGCGCACGCTGCGACGGAGGCTGCGCGACGAAGGCACTTCGTTCCTGGAACTGTGCGAGAGCCTGCGTTGTGCGCAGGCCGAGCAGCTGCTGGAGCTGCGCCGCCTGTCGGTGGAGCAGATTGCGTTGCGGCTGGGCTATGCGGAATCCGCCAGCTTCATCCACGCCTTCAAGCGCTGGAAGGGCCAGACTCCACACGCCTATCGGCTGTCGCAGGTATCGCCGGTTGCCGGGCCGGCGACGGGCACCCGCGGTGGGGCCTGAGGCTCAGCGATCACCCAGGCGCTGACTGATCAACGCGTCCTTCTCGGCCCACAGCCCTTCTATCCACGTGGCGATGCGGGCGCGCAGGGCCTTGTCGCGGCCCGGATCACCGCCCACCAGCGCCGGTGGAATCTCGCGCCGCTGCACCAGCACCTGGATCCGGCCGTTGCGGCCACTCATCAGGTCCCAGAAGCTGGGCGTGCCATCGGGGTAGATCAGCGTCACGTCCAGCAGCGCCTCGAACTGTTCGCCCATGGTGGCCAGCGCAATGCCCAGCGCGCCCAGCTTGGGCTTGAGCAGATGCCGGTAGGGGCTGTTCTGTTCTGCCTGCTTGGCCGGGGTGAAGCGGGTGCCCTCCACGAAGTTGATCACCGAGGTGGGAATGAAGCGGAACTTCTCGCAGGCCTTGCGGGTGGTGGCCAGGTCGGCCGCCCGTGCGCCACGGCTGTTGCCGCGCTTCATGAAGGGGAAGTCCAGCGCCCACCAGGCCAGGCCGATCACCGGCACCCAGATCAGCTCCTGCTTCAGGAAGAACTTCAGGAAGGGAATGCGCTGTCGAAACACGCGCTGCAGCACCAGGATGTCCACCCAACTGCGGTGATTGGGCAGCACCAGGTACCAACCCCGGGGATTCAGGCCGTCCAGACCTTCGAGCTGCCAGGGGTGACGCTGCCAGCGGGCCAGCCAGGCGCTGTTCAGCGACACCCAGCCCGAGGCCAGGCCGTTGAGCACGCGGTCACAGGGGCGGCGCAGGCTGGGCAGCAGGCGCTTCAGCAGCGCGGGCAGCATCATCAGTGAGAAGGTCAGCAGCGTGTTCAGCGCCAGCACCAGCGCACTGAGCACGCCCAGCAGAGAAGACAGAAACATGGGGAGGAGAGAGAAGCGTAGGGGCGGGAACGCATCGCCTGGACGATGACAGGCGCCAGTCGATCATCAAAGACGCCGGTCTGCCTTGACGCCCGGCAAGCAAGCCGGTGGTGCGGCCACCAGACGGTTTCAGAGCGGCTGCGGCAACTGCTCCGCGATCATGTCCATCAGCCGTCGGACCCGCAGCGGTTGGGCCAGCGCCGCCGGATAGACCATTTGCAACGCGGACGGCGCGGTGGCGAATGGTGCCAGCACCTCGACGAGCCGGCCAGCGGCCAGGTCGGCCTGCACGTCCCAAACGGACTTCATGCACAGTCCCAGCCCCTGCAGGCACCATTGACGCACCAGGCCGCCATGGTTGGCCACGCGCCGGCCGCGCACGGTCACCGCATGGGGCAGTCCGTCCAGCCGGAACTGCCAGACCCGGTCGATGTTGCCGCCGAAGCGCATCACCAGGCAGTCATGCCGGGCCAGTTCGTCCGGATGCTCGGGTCGACCGTGGCGTTCCAGGTAGGCCGGTGCGGCGCAGACCAGGCGGCGGTTCTCGGCGATGGGCTTGGCCTTGAGGCTGCTGTCGGCCAGCGCGCCGTAGCGCACCGCGAAGTCCAGCCCCTGGCCGACCAGGTCCACGAAGCCGTCGGTCAGGTTCAGCTCCAGGCTGACCTCGGGGTGTTGGGCCAGGAAGCGGTCCAGCACGGGCACCAGCCGTGTCGTGCCCAGGTCCACCGGTGCGCTCAGGCGTATGGGGCCGGCCAGCGTGCCCGCGCCCACGCGCACCTGGCGCTGCAGTTCGGCCGCGTCGGTCAGCAGGCGGCGGGCGCCGTCTGCCAGCGTGCGGCCTTCGTCGGTCAGGCTGATGGAGCGGGTGGTGCGCTTGAGCAGGCTGGCCCCGTAATGCGACTCCAGCGCGGCCAGGCGCTCTGACACCGTGGCCGGCGACAGGCCCAGCTCGCGCCCGGCCGCCGACAGGCCACCCTTCTCCAGGATGGTCAGGAAGAGTTGCAGCAGATTCAGGTCCATATTTCGCCAATGTCGAAATAAGCATTCGATTTTCGGTCGATTTTCTCGCTGAGTCGAAGGCCTATTGTTCGTTCCAGCTTTTTTGCAGGAGTGATCCATGAGCTTCAACGAACAAACCCTGTCGGTCGTGATCGGCGGCCACAGTGGCATAGGCCAGGCGGTCGCGGCGGCGCTGTCCCAGCGACCCGGTCGGGTGCTGGTGGCCAGCCGCCGCAATGGGCTGGACATCGCCGACGAGGCCGCGGTCGAGCGCTACTTCGCCGCGCTGGGGCCGGTCGACCACGTGGTGTTCACCGCCGGGTCCCAGGCGCCGGGCGGCTTTCTGAGTGGCCTGGATCTGGACGCGGCGCGCGCCGCCTTCGACGCCAAGTTCTGGGGCAGCCTCGCGGTGGCGCGGGCGGTGGCCGGCCGTCTGCGTGCCGGCGGCAGCCTGACGCTGACCAGTGGCTTCCTGGCCCGCCGCACGCTGCCCGGCACGCTGGTGAAGACCGCGATGAATGCGGCGCTGGAAGCCTCGGCCAAGGTGCTGGCGCGCGAGTTCGCGCCGCAGCGCGTGAACATCGTGAGCCCCGGCCTCACCGACACCGCGGCCTATGCGGCCATGGATGCCACCGCGCGCCAGGCCATGCTGGAGCGCGCCGCCACCAGCCTGCCGGCCGGCCGCCACGGCCGCGCCGAAGACATCGCGCAGGGTTATCTGCTGGCCATAGACAACCCCTTCATGACCGGGGCGGTCATCGATCTCGACGGCGGTGCGCTGATTCAGTGAGCGGCCCGCCGTGCTCTAGCTGGTATTCATTCATTCACGGAGTTACTCCATGTCTCTCTCCACGCTTTTCAAGCCCTTTCAACTGGGTGAATTGACGCTGCCCCACCGCATCGTGATGGCCCCCATGACACGCGCCCGCAGCGCGCAGCCCGGTGACATTCCCACCGAACTGAATGCGCGCCATTACGCCCAGCGCGCCTCGGCGGCGCTGATCGTCACCGAGGCCAGCCAGATCTCGCCACAGGGCAAGGGCTATTCCTTCACCCCCGGCATCCATTCCGCAGAGCAGGTGCAGGGCTGGCGCCAGGTGACCGAGGCGGTGCATGCGCAGGGCGGCCGCATCTTCTTGCAGCTCTGGCATGTGGGGCGCATGTCCCACCCGGATTTTCACGACGGCGCCCTGCCGGTCGCGCCGTCGGCCCTGCCGTTCGACGGTGCGATCTGGAAGGTGGACCCGGCCACCGGCCAGGGGGCGATGGTGGCCTGCCCGACACCGCGGGAGCTGACGCGCGAGGAGATCCACGCCATCGTGGCGGACTTTCGCGCGGCGGCCCGCCGCGCGATGGACGCCGGCTTCGACGGCGTGGAGGTGCATGGCGCCAATGGCTATCTGATCGACCAGTTCCTGCGCACCACGTCCAATCAGCGCCAGGATGAATACGGCGGCTCGCGCGAGAACCGGCTGCGCTTTCTGAAGGAGGTGATGAGCGCGATCAGCGAGGAAATCGGTCCGGCGCGCAGCGCCATCCGGCTGGCGCCCTTCCTGACCGCGCGCGGCATGGACTGCCCCGACATCCTGCCCACCATCCTGGAGGCGGCGGCGTTCCTGCAGCAGCAGGGCATGGCCTACCTGCACCTGGTGGAGGCCGACTGGGATGATGCGCCCGAGTTCACGGAGGAGTTCCGACGTGAGATCCGGGCTCGTTTTACCCGCCCCATCATCGTCGCCGGCCAATACAACGCCGAGCGCGCCCAATGGGTGATCGAGCAGGGCTATGCCGATCTGGTCGCATTCGGCCGGCCTTTCGTCGCCAATCCGGACCTGCCACGCCGCATTGCCGAGCAATTGCCACTGGCGGATCTGGATCCCGCCACGCTATTTGGCGGCAATGAGGTCGGCTATACCGATTACCCCGCCTGGCCGGCCTGAGGTCTTCTCATCATTGCAACTGCGGATTGAAAGACCTGTTCTGAATGAGAACCCTGCGATTACAGTCGGAGCCGCAAAACTCCATTCAATCGTTGGGCCATTCAATTCGGAAAGGTTTGCCATGGCGAAATCGCTGCAACAGGTGCTGAACCAGATCACCAAGCTCGAGAAGGAGGCCGCCGCACTGCGGGCCAAGGAAGCTGCGGGCGTCATTGAGCGCATCCGCGAGGCCATTGCCCATTACGAGCTGACCCCGGCCGATCTGTTCGGGCCTGGCGCCCCGTCTCGCAAGCGTGCCAGTGCCACCGCGGCGGCGCCCAAGCGCCGTGGCGCGGCCAAGACCGGCAAGGCCGCGGCCGCCCCGGCCAAGTACACCGACGGTGCGGGCCGCACCTGGACCGGCCATGGCAAGCGCCCGAACTGGTTCAAGGAAGCCCTGGCGGCAGGCAAGACCGCCGAGGATCTGCTGATCAAGGGCTGACACGCTGTTACCTTGCACACCGGGGCACCCAGGGTCGCCCCGGTGACGCACCTCCAGGTGGGCTCGCGTACATTGCTGACAGGGACAGGACAGCAACAGCGAGTTCATCGCGAGGAGCGCACATGCAGGATGGGCGGCCGGATCTGCTGATCGTCGATGACGACATCACCATCGTCCGGCAACTGCAGAACTTCGTGCAGGACATGGCCGGGCTGCGCGTGGCGCGCAGTGGCGAAGATGCGCTGCGCTTGTGCCGACAGGCCCTGCCGGATGTCCTGCTGCTAGACCTTCATCTGCACGGCATGGATGGCCTGCAGATGCTCGCCGCGCTGCGGGCCGATCCGGAGCTCGCGCAATTGCCGGTCATCTTCATGACCGCCGAGCAATCCGCCGACGTGCAGGTGCGCGCACTGGAACTGGATGTGGCCGGCTGGCTGGGCAAGCCGCTGGACCGCGACCTGGTGCGCAGTCGCCTGCGTGCGGTGCTGCGCAAGCCCGCGCCTGCGCCCGCAGGCCCCACGGTGCTGGCCGTGGATGACGATGCCAATGCGCTGGACGCGCTGCGGCGCGCGCTGCAGGCCGAGGGCCTGGCCTTCGTCGGCGTGGGCAGCGGTGCCGAGGCGCTGCGCGAGGTGTCGGCCCGGCCGCCGGACCTGCTGCTGCTGGATGTGGCCCTGCCCGAGGCCGACGGCTTTGAGCTCGCGCGTCAGCTGCATGAGCGGCCGGATATGGCGGGCGTGCCCATCATCTTCGTGACCCAGCATGGCGACGTCGCCTCCGAGGTGCGCGCGCTGGAGCAGGGGGCGTTCGACTTCGTCAGCAAGCCCTTCGCCGAGCCCGTGCTGCGGGCGCGCGTGCGGCATGCGCTGCGGCTGCGCCAGCGTGCCGCCGATGCGCTGCAGAAAGCTGAAGCGCACTGGCGCCAGGTCAGCGACTCCCAGTTGTGCGCCATCGTCGCGCAGGCCCGCGAGGCCATCGTGTCGCTGGACGAGGCGGGCCGTGTGGTGCTGGCCAACGAGTCGGCGCGACGGCTGCTGGGTCTGCCCGAGGCGCAGGCGCTGGGCGGGCCGCTGCCGCCCTGGTTGCTGCAGGCCCTGCCGGCCACGCTGCTGGACGGCCGTGAGCCGCTGCTGCGCGATCTGCGCGTGACCCCGCCCGGCCGCGAGCTGCTGAGCCTGGACGTGTCGCTGTCGCGCCAGCCCGGCGGTGTGCAGCCGCTGCGCACGCTGGCGCTGTTCGACCAGACGCCTCGTCTGCGCGCCGAGCAGCAGGCACGTGACCAGCTGCGGCTGGAGGCCGAGAGCCGTGCCAAGCAGATGATGATGTCCTACCTGGCGCACGAGATCGGCAACCCGCTCAACGGCGTGCTGGGCATGACCGAGCTGCTGCTGTACTCGCCCGCCGAGCCGCTGACCGCGGGCCAGCTCAAGCGGGTGCAGCTCATCCATGACAACGGCCTGCTGTTGCGGCGGCTGATGCAGGATGCGCTGGACCTGGCGCGCTGGGAGTCCGGGCACTTCAGCGTGGTGCCAGCGCCGCTGCGTCTGGCGTCGCTGGTCGAGTCCTGCCTGACCGCGCAGCAGGAGAGCGCCCGTGCGGCCGGCATCACGCTGGCACCGCTGGCGGGCGACCTGGATGCCTGGGCCCTGGCCGATGCCGCGCGCCTGCAGCAATGCCTCTACAACCTGATCGGCAATGCCTGCAAGTACGGCCGCTCCGGCGGGAGGGTGCAGGTGGACCTGCAGCTGCGCGGCCAGCAGGTGGACATCGGCGTGGCGGACGACGGCATCGGCCTGTCGCCCGAACAGGTGGAGCAGCTGTTCCAGCCCTTCCAGCGTCTGGGCCGGTCCGGGCCGCCGGGCCACGGCCTGGGTCTGGCGGTGTCGCGCATGCTGGTGCGTGCGATGCACGGTGAGCTGAGTGTGCAGAGCCAGGTCGGCGTGGGCAGTCGCTTCGTCATCACGCTGCCCAGCGCGGTGGAGTCAACATGCTGAGTGCGCCGCTGTCCAAGCTGCCCGGCCTCATGGTGCTGGTGCTGGGGTTGCTGGTGTCGGCCAGCGTGGCCTGGCAGCAGCACCACGCCAATGAGCAGGCGGTGCGCGAGGCCACGCAGCGCCTGGCCGAGACCGTGGTGGGCAATGCGGTCGCACAGATCGAGCGCTCGGTGCTGGGCCTGCGCGGCGCCCGTGGCTATCTGATGGGGGCCGGCGTGGACCGCAGCGATGCGGCGGGCTTTCGCGCCTATTTCGCGACCCGCGATCTGCCCCGCGAGTTTCCTGGCGTGCTGGGCGTGGGCTTCATCCGGCGCGTGGCGCCGTCGCAGGAGGCGGCCTTCATCGCGCAGGCGCGCCGCCAGGGCGAGCCCGATTTCGAGATCCGTACGCTGACCCCGCATGCGGGCGAGCGGCGCGTGATCCAGTGGGTGGAGCCCCATGCCAACAACCGCATTGCGGTCGGGCTGGATATCGCGTCCGAGGCCTCGCGCCGGCGTGCGAGCGACGTCGCGCTGCGCGAGGGCGAGCCCGGCCTCACCGGCCCGATACGCCTGGTGCAGGCCAAGCGCGAAGGTTCGCTGGGCGTGCTGATGCTGCTGCCCATGCCGGCCAGCGACGCGCCCGCGGGTTTCGGGGTCAACGGCCCCAGCGGCTTTGTCTATTCGCCGATACGGCTGGACCTGCTGCTGCACGCGGCCGACCTGCGGGGCGACCAGGTCGCGCTGCAGCTGGAGGACGTCACCGATCCGGGCAGCCCGGTCAGTTTCGAGCTGGCCAGGGAGGAGGTGGCGGCCGAGGTCGCGCCGGTGGTGATGCAGCGCACCGTGATGGGCCGGCAGTGGCGTTTCACGGTGGCCCCGCGGCCGGCGCTGGTGGCGGCGGTGCGACCGGTCTCGCCCTGGCTGCTGCTGGGCGCGGGCACGGTGCTGTCGCTGCTGCTGGCCGCGGTCATGCATGTGCAGCTGCGCCTGCGCCAACGCACCCGCGAGGCACTGGATGAGCGCATCCGCCTGTCCACCATGCTGGACCACGCCAGCGATGCCATCGTGGGCCTGGACCGTCAGGGCCGCGTGATGATGTGGAACCGCACCGCGGCCCAGCTGTTCGGCTACACGTCGGAGGAGGCGCTGGGCGAGCTGGTGTCGGGGCTGATCTGGACGCCCGAGGCCGACGAGGAGGACCGGCGCCTGCTGCGCGACACGCTGGAAGGCAAGGTCACGCCGCCCTTCGAGACCTGCCGCCGCCGCAAGGACGGCAGCCTGGTGGATGTGGAGCTGTCGCTGAGCCCCATGTTCGATGGCGACGGCCAGGTCGTGGGCGTGGCCAAGGTGCTGCGCCCCATCGCCGAGCGGCTGGCGCAGGCGCGGCGGCTGCAGGCCTACAACCTGGAGCTGGAAGGGCAGGTCGTGCAGCGCACCGTGGAGCTGGCCCAGACCAGCCGCGACCTGCGCGCGGTGCTGGATGCGATGCCGTCCATGATTGGCGGCTGGGACCGCGACCTGCGGCTGCGCCTGTGCAACCGGGCCTATGCCGAGTTCTTCGGCCGCGCGGCGGACACCCTGATGGGCGTGGAGCTGCAGCAGCTGCTGGGCAGCGTGCAGACCGAGGCCAGCCGGCCCTACATCGAGGCGGTGCTGCGTGGCGAGGAACAGCGCTTCGAGCGCGACTTCCCCGCGGTCGGCGGCGGAGGCGTGCGGCACATGCTGGTGCATTACCTGCCCGCCATTTCCGACGGCCGGCAGAACGGCTTCTATGTGCTGGCCCACGACGTGACCGAGGTCATCAACAGCCGCATTGCGCTGGACACGCTGCGCCGCGAGCAGCAGGCGCTGATGCGCACCATCGACGAGCACTCCATCTTCTCGGTGGCCGACCGGCGCGGCGACATCCTCAGCGTCAACGACGGTTTCTGCGCCATCTCCGGCTATGCGCGCGAGGAACTGATCGGGCAGAACCACCGCGTCATCAACTCCGGCTACCACCCGCCCGAGTTCTGGAAGGAGATGTGGCGCACCATCAGCAGCGGGCGCCCGTGGCGGGGCGAGGTCTGCAACCGCGCGAAGGACGGTTCGCTGTACTGGGTGGACAGCGTGATCGCGCCCTTCTTCGATGCCGAGGGCCGCATCGAGAAATACGTGTCGCTGCGCAACGACGTGACCGAGCGCCGCCATGCCGAGGCCGAGCTGCAGCGCACGCTGACGCTGCTGCGCTCGGTGCTGCAGGCCTCCACCCAGGTGTCCATCATCGCGACGCAGCTGGAGGGCCGCGTCACGCTGTTCAACCGTGGTGCCGAGGCGCTGCTGGGCTACACGGCGGACGAGGTGCTCGACCGGATGCGCGCGCTGCAGTTCCATGACCCGGAGGAGCTGCGCCAGCGGGCCGAACTGCTCAGCGAGCGCCTGGGGCGCGCGGTGCCGCCGCAGTTCGCGCTGGCCCAGCCCGAGGTGCTGGGTGAGCCCTTCGAGTGCAGCTACATGCGCAAGGACGGCTCGCGCGTGCCGGTGTCGCTGTGGATCACGCCCATGCGCGACGAGGCCGGCTCGCTGGCCGGTTTCCTGGGCATCGCGGTGGACCTCACGCTGCGCCGCCTCTACGAGAGCTCGCTGCGTGACGCGATGGACGAGGCGCGCCGGGCCAGCCGGGCCAAGAGCGAGTTTCTGGCCAACACCAGCCATGAGATCCGTACGCCGCTGAACGCCATCATCGGCCTGGCCTATCTGCTGGAGCGCACCGCGCTGCCGCCGCGCGAGCTGGAGCGGGTGCGCCAGATCGCGCAGGCCGGGCGCTCGCTGCTGGGCCTGATCAACGACGTGCTGGACCTCTCCAAGATCGAGTCCGGCAAACTGGACCTGGACGAGCAGGACTTCGACCTGCGCGCGCTGCTGCAGGACGAGATGAGCCTGCTGGCCTCGGGCCTGGACGAGCAACTGGTGAAGGCCAGCGTGCAGGTCGACGACGAGGTGCCGCGGCGCGTGCACGGCGACATGACGCGGCTGCGCCAGATCGTCATCAACCTGGTCGGCAATGCGCTGAAGTTCACCCAGCGCGGCTCGGTCACGCTGCAGGTGCGGCCCGGCGACGGCCCGGCGTTGCTGCATTTCGAGGTGGCCGACACCGGGCCTGGCATCGCGCCCGAGGTGCAGGCGCGGCTGTTCCAACCCTTCATGCAGGGCGATGCGACCACCACCCGCCAGCATGGCGGGACCGGCCTGGGGCTGGCCATCACCGCCCGCCTGGTGTCGCTGATGGGGGGGCAGATCATGCTCAGCAGCGAGCCCGGTGTGGGCAGTCGCTTCAGCTTCGAGGTGCCCCTGCCCGAGGCGCTGCCCGATGGCGGCAGCGGCCGCGACAGCACCGACCCGCTGCGCGTGCTGGTGGCCGAGGACGATGCCAACGAGCGCAGCGCGCTGGTGCGCCTGACCCGCCTGCTGGGCTGGCAGACGGTGGCGGTGGAGGGCGGTGCGGCGCTGGTGGCCGAGGCCGAGGCCGCCGTGCAGCGCGGCCAGCCCTTCGACGCGCTGGTGGTGGACTGGCAGATGCCCGATCTGGACGGCCTGCAGGCGCTGGCGCGCCTGCACGAGCGCCTGCCCAGCGAGCAGATGCCGGCCTCGGTGGTGGTCAGCGCGCACGAGATCGAGCGGCTGCGCGCCGCCACGCATGCGGAGCTGGCGGCCAATCTGCTGGTCAAGCCGGTCAGCGCGTCCACGCTGTTCAACGCGGTCAACGAGGCGCTGTCGCGCCTGCCCGAGCGCGCGATGCGCGTGCTGGACCAGAGCAGCGTGGGCCATGGCGACATGATGTGGCTGCAAGGCATGCGGGTGCTGATCGCGGACGACAGCCTGCTCAACCTGGACGTGGCCCGCCATGTGCTGGAGCTGGAGGGGGCCAAGGTGGTCACCTGCTCCAGCGGCGAACAGGCGCTGGCGCGTCTGCTTGCGATGCCGGGCGAGCTGGACGCGGTGCTGGTGGATGTGCAGATGCCCGGCATGGACGGCCTGGAGGTGGTGCGCCGCCTGCGCCAGGAGCCCGAGCTGCAGCGCCTGCCGGTGATCGCGCTGACCGCCGGTGTGCTGCGCTCCGAGCGGGACAACGCATTCGCCGCCGGCATGAGCGACTTCCTGCCCAAGCCGCTGGAGCCGCAGCGCCTGATCCGCTGCCTGCGGCGCCATGTGGAGCGCTACCGTGGCGAGCCCGTGCCGGTGATCCCGCGGGCCACGGTGGCTGCGCAGGCCAGCATCGCCGCACTGCAGATCGAGGGCCTGGACAGCAGCCGCATCGCGCCGTCGGTGCTGCAGGACCAGGCGCTGGTGCTGTCCATGCTGAGGCGGCTGCTGGCCGAGTTCGCCGACCTCGGCGCCACGCCGCGTGTGGAGCTGCCTGCCCGTCTGCACAAGCTGCGTGGCAGTGCCCAGGTGGTGGGCGCGATGGAGCTGGCGCGCGCGGCCGGTGAGCTGGAGACGCTGGCGCGCAATGAGCCAGACGTGGATGTCCAGTCCCCGCTGGGCGCGCTGGCCGCCCGCCTGCAGGCGCTGGCCGATGCGGCGGCGCCGGTGCTGGCGCGCGAGCAGGCGCGGCTGGAGGCCGAGCAGGCCGAGGCTGCGGAGCGGGCGCGCCAGGCCGGCCTGGTGGCCAACGACGACACGGTGCGCGAGCTGCTGGAGCTGATCGAGCGTCAGAGCCTGGAGGCCTTGGACCGTGTGCAGGCCCTGGCCGGCCCGCTGGCCGCCCTGCTGCCGGGCGATGGCCTGCAGCGCCTGCGCGCCGCGCTGCAGGACTTCGACTTCAGCCGCGCCCGCAGCGTGCTGATGGAGTGGGTCACGCGGCCGCACTGAGCGCGCGGCTGCGCCTGGCCTCCCTAGTCCTTTCGTCGCAAGACGGGGCGGCCGCAAGGGCCTGCCGGCGCGGGCAGCGCTGCGGCAGCATGGGGCGCATGCGCTCCCTGATACCTCTCACCGCCGCCCTGGCCCTGGCCGCCCCTGTCGCCCAGGCCCAGTCCTCCGTCGTCATCTACGGCCGCCTGAATGTGGCGGTGGAGAGCGTGGGGTCCAGTCGCGCGCCGCTCAGCCGCAGCCAGATGCGCGAGACCAACAATCGCTCGGTGCTGGGTTTCCGCGGCGAGGAGGACCTGGGCGACGGCTGGCGGGCGCTGTTCCAGATCGAGGGCTCGCTGGCGCTGGACACCGGGGTGGGCGAGCTGGCCAATCGAGACACCCGTGTGGGCCTGCGCACGCCCTGGGGCACGGCCTTCCTGGGCGTCTGGGGCACGCCCTACCTGCTGTCCACCAGCGGCTTCGATCCCTACTACCCCACCACCGCCGGCTACATGTCGCTGATGGGCAACGGCTCGGGCCCCACGGTCACCAACACCAGCAACCGCAGTTCCTTCGACCGCCGCCAGCAGAACAGCCTGCAGTTCTGGACGCCCGACTGGCAGGGCCTGAGCCTGCGTCTGGCGGTGTCGCCCAACGAGGGCGCGGTCGGTGTGGCAGGCAGTCATCCGCGGCTGTGGTCGGGCGCGCTCAACTACGAGGCCGGCCCCTGGACGCTGAGCCTGGCCCACGAGGTGCATCGCGACTATCAGGGGCCAGGTCTTGACGACACCGGCAGCAAGCTGGGCGCGGCCTACCGCTGGGGCGACTGGCGCTTTGCGCTGGCGCTGGAGCAGTTGCGCTACGAGACCCCGGCCGGCCGTCTCAGCCGTGACTCGGCCTATGCGTCCGCCACCTGGCAGCTGGGGCGGGGCAGCGTCAAGCTGGGCCTGACCGAGGCCGGACGCGGCCGGGGGCCGGTGGGCAGCACGGTGGGCTTCATCGCTGCCGGGCCGGGCACCGGGGCCCATCAGTGGACGTTGGGCTATGACTACGCGCTGTCCCCGCGCAGCACGCTGTACGCGTATGCCAGCCACATCCAGAACCAGTCGCGCGCGGCCTACGATTTCGCGATCAACCCGCTGGGCGTGGGGCCGGGTGAGCAGCCCCACGTGCTGGCGCTCGGGCTGAGGCATTTCTTCTGAACTTGTCCGGGTGCCCCGAGGCTCGGTGTCAAATGCCGGTTTCGGAGCGCCCTGTGTCGGCGCCGTCTCCTCGCAAGTGCCGTCATTCCTGCTGTCTGCCCTGCTGCGTCGAATCCTGCCCTGGCTGCTGCTGCTGTCGGGGCTGCTGGCCCAGGCCCAGCCGGGCGCGCGCCTGGCCGACGAGCAGGAGCTGACCCGCTGGAGCGTTGCCGAGGGGGCGCCGGCCGACATCTGGACCATGCGCTACGCCCCGGACAGCAAGCTGTGGCTGGGCACGGGCATGGGGCTGTTCCGCTTCGACGGCGTGCAGTTCGAGCGCTACCCCTTCGCGCCGGGCCAGCGCCTGCCGGCCTCCAACATCAACGCGCTGCTGCTGGAGCGCGGCGACGAGATCTGGCTGGGCTTTCACAGCGGCGGCGTGTCGCGGCTCAAGGACGGGCATGTGCAGTCCTGGGGCCGCGAGCAGGGCCTGCCCGAGGGCCGGGTCTTGCGTCTGGCACGTACCGGCGATGGCCTGCTGTGGGCCGCCACGCGCACCGGGCTGGCGCGCTTCGACGGCCAGCGCTGGCGTCGCGTCGGCGCGGCCCAGGGGTTTCCGGACGACGAGGCCTACTACGTCTTCGTCGACAGCCGCGGCACGCTGTGGGTGTGCGGTGCGCGCGTGCTGGCGCGGTTGCCGGCAGGCGCCCAGCGCTTCATCGTGTCGCCGCGCCGCATCGGCCGCGATGGGGTAGTCAACGAGGACCGCCAGGGCCGTGTGTGGCTGTCCGAGCCGCTGGCGGGCACCGGCCCGCTGACCGATGTCCGCGGCGAGGAGTTGCCGCTGCCATCCGGCCGGCCGGCGCCGGCGCCGCTCACGCTGGCCAAGCAGCTGCTGTTCGCGCAGGACGGCAGCCTGTGGCTGACCTCGGTGAACGGCGGCGTGGTGCGCCTGCCGGGCGGCGCGGCGCTGGCCGACGGCGGCCGGCTGGAGGCCGGCATGCCCGGGCTGCAGCGCTTCCGTTCTCAGGACGGGCTGATGTCCGACGCCGCCGTTCCGCTGGCGGAGGACGACGAGGGCGGCGTCTGGGTGGGCACCAACTACGGCCTGGGCGGCTTCCGTGCGCGGCGACTGCGCGCGTTGCCCGAGCTGTCCAGCGTGGGTTTTGCCGGCTTTGTCGTGACGCCGTTCGGCGACGGTGTGCTGGCCGGTGGTGGCGATGGCCTGCTGGCCGTGGATCCCCCCGCAGCGCCGCAGCATTGGCCGGGGGGGCGCCTGGCGCGCGTGCTGGCGCCGGCTGGTCCGGGGGGCGCCTGGATGCTGGATTCCCAGGGGCTGGCGCGGGTCAGCGCTGCCGGGGTGCAGCCGGTCACGCTGCCGCAGGCCGATCGCACGCTGCGTTCGGCCGCGGCGGCGCCGGACCGCTCCGGCGGGCTGTGGCTGTCGCTGATCGGTGGCGGGGTCTGGCATGTGCGGGTCGACGGCCGGGCGGAGCGCCTGGACAGCCTGCCGGCCGACCTGGGCGAGGTGCAGCTGCTGGATGCCGCGCCGGATGGCACGTTGTGGATGGGCGCGGCCGATCAGCTGCTGCAGCTGGGGCGCGACGGCCGGCTGCGCCGCTATGGCCGGGCCGAGGGCCTGCGTCTGGGCTTCCTGAGTGCGATCGCGACCACCGCGACCGACACCTTCGTGGCCGGCCACGGCGGCTTCGCGCGACTGGTGAACGGCGGCTTCGCGCAGGTGGATGCCGAGCTGGACGATGCCTTCGGCAGCATCACCGGCATCGTGACCGACGAGTCGGGCGGCCTGTGGCTCAACGGCGCGCGCGGCGTCGTGCACCTGGACCGCAGCACGCTGACCCGGCTGGCCGAGCCCGGTGTGCAGGGCCTGGATAGGCTGGTGCTGGACAGCCGCGACGGCCTGCCCGGCATCGCGCTGCAGGCCGCCGGCAGCAGCACCGCGCTGCGCGACGCGCGCGGGCGCCTGTGGTTCGTCACCAACCGCGGCGTGGCCTGGCTGGACCCGGCCCAGTTGCAGCTCAACCGCCGCCCTCCCGGCGTGGAAATCCTGTCGCTGCGCTCCGGCGACAGCCAGTTCCGGCCCACCGAGGGGCTGGAGCTGCCGGCCGGCACCCGCAGCCTGGCGGTGCGCTTCACCGCCCAGACCCTGGCCGCGGCCGACCGTGCGCGTTTTCGCTACCGACTGGAAGGTGCGGACAACCGCTGGCAGGAGCTGGGCGGGCAGCGCGAGCTGCTGATCACCAACCTGGGCCCGGGCAGCTACCGCCTGCACCTGATGGCGGCCAACGGTGATGGCGTGTGGAGCCAGCCCGGCCTGAGCTACGGCTTCTCGGTCGCGCCGCAGCTGTGGCAGACCTGGCCCTTCCTGGGCGGCGTGCTGCTGCTGCTGTTGCTGGCTGCGGCGCTGGCCTACCGGCTGCGCACGCGTGCGCTGACCCGCGGCCTGGCGCTGCGCCTGGAGGAGCGCCACGCGGAGCGCGAGCGCATCGCGCGCGAGCTGCATGACACGCTGATGCAGGGGCTGCAGGGGCTGCTGCTGTCCTTCCATGTGGTGATGAACTCGGTGCAGGAGTCGCGCACCCGGGCCCAGCTGGAGCAGGCGCTGCGCCGCGCGGAGGCGCTGATCACCGAGGGCCGAGACCGGGTCTGGGCATTGCGCGGCAATGCCGAGGGCGACCTGGCCAGCATGCTGGGGCTGATCGCCCACGAGCTGCTGGAGGACGGCTCCCAGCTGGATCTGCAGCAGCACGGTCAGCCGCGCGCGCTGGACCCGCTGGCCCGCGATGCGCTGCTGTGCATAGGCCGCGAGGCCATTCTGAACGCGGTGCGCCATGCCGGCCTGTCGCGGCTGGAGGTGGCGCTGGGCTACGAGTCCTGGGGCTGCTGGCTGCGGGTGCGTGATGACGGCTGCGGCCTGGACCCGGCTGCGCCCGAGCCCGGCGTGCGGCCGCTGCATTTCGGCCTCACCGGCATGCGAGAGCGCGCGCTGCAGCTGGGCGGCGAACTCAGCATCCGTTCCGGGCCGGGGCAGGGCACCGAGGTGGTGGTGGAGTTGCCGGCAGACCAGGCCTATGTCCAGCCGCGTGGCCTGTGGCGGCGCTGGTGGCGCCGCCGCGCGGACTGAAGGTTCAGGCTCGCGGCCGGATCAGGCCGCGGCCGATCGCGATCGCGACCGCCTGGGTGCGGTCCCGCGCGTGCAGCTTGGCCAGGATGAGCTTGAGCCGCGAGCGTATCGCCTCTTCCGACAGCGACAGCGCACTGCCGACCTCGCGGTTGGTCAGGCCGCCGGCGATCAACTCCAGCACCCGCAGGTCCTTGTCGCTGAGCGCGTCGGCCGACGAGATGGCCGACACGTCGGCGGCGAGGTCCGGCGGCATCCAGCGTCGGCCCTGGGCGGCGGCGCGCACCGCATTGATCAGCTCGCTGCGCAACGAACTCTTCAGCAGAAAGCCCATCGCGCCGCTGTGCAGCGCGCGGAAGGCCTGCTGGTCGCTGCGGTAGGTGGTCAGCACCAGCACCTTGGCGCCGGGCGTCGCATGCTGGATCTCGCGCATCGCATCGATGCCGTCCATGCCGGGCAGCACCAGGTCCATCAGCGTGATGTCGGGCTGCAGGCGGCGATGCTGCTCTATCGCCTCCTCGCCGCTGGCGGCCTCGCCGACGATGCACAGGTCCGTCTCCCGGGCCACCACCGCGGCGATGCCCTCGCGCAGCAGCGGATGGTCGTCGACGATCAGGATGCCGGTGCGGCTGCTGGTGTCGTGCAGAGAAGTGGGGGCGGAAGGGGGTGGCATGGGACTGGCGAGCGTCCGCCGGCAGGCGAACGAGCGGTCGCGCATTGTGGTCAGGTCTTGCCCGATGCACAACCGAGTGTGCAAAGGCCCTAGGGAGGGGCTGCGAAACCTCTGCAGGTCGGAGCGAAGCCGCGCCCCTCAGGGTTGGCGAGAACAGCGGCCCGCGTGGGCGTTGCATCGCTCGCCGAGGCTCCCAGCCCGAGCAACGCATCAGGCCTGCTCACGGGCCGGTGTTCTCGCCAACGTGACCTGCAGGGGTTTGCAGGCCCCTCCCTAGGAATCTGCCCAGGACGACCTGGCGATCCCCCTAGAAGTAGCGCCCCCAACCTGTCCTAAAGGCAGAGATTCACCCGATCGGGTGAATGCTTCGCCCCCGGTCGGGGCTGGGCGCCGGAGCGTGTGGGACGTGAAATCACGCCGTGGTCAGGCAGACGCCGGACATTTTTGCAGTGCTAGGAGTGATTTATGTTGGGCAAAAGGACAAACGTGGTGGTGTTGCATCCCAGTCCGGTCTTGAACGCAGGGGTTCGTGCGTTGCTGGCCGATGAGTGTGACGTCCGTGCGGGCGACTTTGCCCGTGTCCCTGAATCGGCGGATGTGGTGATTGCGGACCACGAGCAGGCGCTGGCGCTGATGCATGCGATGGCGACCGGCCTGCCGGCCCGCTGTCTGGTCGTGAGTGCGCGCCTGAACGGACGCATGGTGCGCGAGGCCATGGAGGCCGGCGCCCATGGCTACGTGACGGCGGAATGTGCCGGCCCCGAGTTGAACCGCGCGGTGCAGAGCGTGAACCTGGGGCAGCGCTATCTGTGCTCGGGCGCTTCGGCCTGCCTGGCCAACAGCTTCGGGCTGGACCCGCTGACCCGGCGTGAGCTGCAGGTGCTGGAGCTGTTGGGCGCGGGCCTGGGCAACAAGTCCATCGCGCTGCGCCTGGACATCGCGCTGGGCACGGTGAAGGCCCATGTGCGCACCGTGCTGGACAAGCTCTGCGTGTCCAGCCGCACGCAGGCGGTCATCGAGGCGCGCCGGCGTGGGCTGCTGGGTGACGACGACGAACTCACCACAACGGCCGCTGCCGCGCGTTGAACCGGGCGACGCGGGCCCTGGCCCAAAGGCTTAAGGGGTTTCGGTCCACGACGCCATGTGCGATCGGGTCGCTCTTCGAAGAATGGCGGTGAGCGTGTCCCAGCGGCGCGCCCGCCCGATTGTTCAACGATTCTCGAAAGGTCTGCCATGACTGCAAAAGCCACGCCCTCGTCCCTGCTGATCACGCCCAAGGATCACACGCTGATCATGATCGACTTCCAGTCGCAGATGGCCTTTGCGACCAAGTCCATCGATGCGGTGCAGCTGCGTCAGCATGCCGCGCTGGTGTCCAGCGCCGCCGCCGGCTTCGGTGTCTCCACCATCCTGACCACGGTGGCCGAAAAGAGCTTCTCGGGCCCGATGTTCGACGAGGTGGTCGCACCCTTCCCGGGCCAGAAGCTGCTGGACCGCACGTCCATGAACACCTGGGAAGACGAGGCGGTGATCGCCGAGATCAACCGCATCGGCAAGAAGCGCATCGTGCTGGCCGGTCTGTGGACCTCGGTCTGCATCGTGGGCCCGGCGCTGTCGGCCATCTCCCAGGGTTTCGAGGTGTACTTCATCTCCGACGCCTGCGGCGACGTATCCACCGAGGCGCACGAGCGCGCGGTGCAGCGCATGATCCAGGCCGGCGCCCGCCCCATGACCTCGCTGCAATACATGCTGGAGCTGCAGCGCGACTGGGCGCGCGGCGAGACCTATGAGCTGACCACCGGCATCGCCAAGAAGTACGGCGGCTCCTACGGTCTGGGCATCATCTACGCCAAGACCATGTTCGGCGCCCACGAGGGCTGATGCAGCGCGGCCCGCGGGCCGCTGATGCAGCAACGGCGCAGGCCCTTCGCGGGTGCTGCGCCGTTTTCACATGGGCCCGCAGTTGCTGCGGGCCGGGGGTCAGGCCTTGTCCTGCGGGGCCTTGGCGGCCACGTCCTTGCAGCGCGGCAGCTCGCCGAACATGTGGGGCTTGACCTGGTCATTGACCCAGCTGACCTGCTTGGTCTCGCTGGTGAAATGCTGGCGGAAGAAGGGCGGGATCTGCTCGCCTATCAGGATGCCCAGCAGGCCGATCAGCGCGATGACGGGCGGCGCGGGCGAGCGCACATTGAGCAGGGCGTAGATGATGCCGACCAGCAGTCCGGCGGCGAGCGAGGCGAGATAGGTCTTCATGGGAACTCCAGGGAGGCGCCCGGAGCCTTCCGGGCATGCGCCCAGCCTAAACCCTCGACCGATTGCAGGCGTCCACCGTCGGGGCCGGCTGTCATCGGCCCTTGGGCCGATTTGCCGGGGCACGGCGCGGCGTAGGCTGGTGACATCCCTGATTCCCGGTTTTCGACCATGAGCTCGCCCGTCGCCACCACCCCCGACCTCATCCTTTTCAATGGCCGCTTCACGACGCTGGACCGTCAGAAGCCCCAGGCCCAGGCGGTCGCGGTGAGCGACGGCAAGTTCCTGGCCGTGGGCAGCGATGCCGAGGTGCTGGCGCTGGCCGGCCCCGCCACGCGTCGCATCGACCTGCGCGGCCGTCCGGTGCTGCCCGGCATCATCGACAACCACCTGCACATCATCCGCGGCGGCCTGAACTTCAACATGGAGCTGCGCTGGGACGGCGTGCGCTCGCTGGCCGATGCGATGGCCATGCTCAAGGCCCAGGTCGCGATCACGCCGGCGCCGCAATGGGTGCGCGTGGTGGGCGGCTTCACCGAGCACCAGTTCGCCGAGAAGCGCCTGCCCACGCTGGACGAGATCAACGCGGTCGCGCCCGACACGCCGGTCTTCATCCTGCACCTCTATGACCGTGCGCTGCTGAACGGCGCCGCACTGCGCGCCGTGGGCTACGACAAGAACACCCAGGTGCCGCCGGGCTGCGAGATGCAGCGCGACAGCGACGGCAACCCCACCGGCCTGCTGCTGGCCAAGCCCAATGCGGCCATCCTGTACGCGACGCTGGCCAAGGGCCCCAAGCTGCCGCTGGACTACCAGATCAACTCCACGCGCCACTTCATGCGCGAGCTCAACCGCCTGGGCGTGACCGGCGCGATCGACGCGGGCGGCGGCTTCCAGAACTACCCGGAGGACTACGAGGTCATCCAGCACCTAGCCGACGAGAAGCAGCTCACCATCCGCCTGGCCTACAACCTGTTCACGCAGAAGGCCAAGCAGGAGAAGGACGACTTCCTGCGCTGGACCGCGGGCTCCAAGTACAAGCAGGGCGACGAGTACTTCCGCCACAACGGCGCGGGCGAGATGCTGGTGTTCTCGGCGGCCGACTTCGAGGACTTCCGCGAGCCCCGCCCCGAGATGAGTGCGGCAATGGAGCCCGAGCTGGAGGGCGTGGTGCGCATCCTGGCCGAGAACCGCTGGCCCTGGCGCATGCACGCGACCTATGACGAGACCATCAGCCGCGCGCTGGATGTGTTCGAGAAGGTCGACCGCGACATTCCGCTGAAGGGCCTGCACTGGTTCTTCGACCATGCGGAAACCATCTCCAAGCGCTCCATCGACCGCATCGCCGCGCTGGGCGGCGGCGTGGCGGTGCAGCACCGCATGGCCTACCAGGGCGAGTATTTCGTGGAGCGCTACGGTGCGCGTGCGGCCGAGGCCACGCCACCCATCAAGACCCTGCTGGAAGCCGGCGTGCCGGTGTCTGCCGGCACGGACGCGACCCGCGTGGCGTCCTACAACCCCTGGGTGGCCATGTCCTGGATGATCACCGGCCGCACGGTCGGCGGCCTGCAGCTCACGCCCCAGGCCAATTGCCTGGACCGCGAGACCGCGCTGCGCATGCTGACCGACAAGGTCACCTGGTTCTCCGACGAGCAGGGCCGCAAGGGCCGCATCGAGGCCGGCCTGTATGCCGACCTGATGGTGCCGGACCGCGACCTGTTCGGCTGCCCGGAGTCCGAGATTGCCGACATCAGCTCGCTGCTGACCGTGGTGGGCGGCCGGGTCGTGTGGGGTGCGGGCGAGTTCCGCAACTTCGACGACGCTCCGCCGCCGCCGGCCATGCCGGACTGGTCGCCGGTGCGGCGCTGGGGCGGCTACGGCGCCTGGGGCGCGGACGGTGCGCCGCTGCAGGCCCGCATGAAGCAGGCCGCCGCGGCCTGCGCCTGTGCGACCGCCTGCGGCGTGCATGGCCACGCGCACGCCAAGGCCTGGGCCTCCGAGACCCCGGGCGGCAATGACGCCGGCTTCTGGGGCGCACTGGGCTGCGCCTGCTGGGCGGTCTGAGGCCATGACGCGCATAGAGACCGTGAGCCTGCCCGCCGAGCCGCTGTGGTGGCGGGTCCTGCTGCTGCTGCTGAGCTCGGCCTATCTGCAAGGCGGGCTGGTCAAGCTGACCGACTTCGCCGGCGCCCAGGCCGAGATGGCGCATTTCGGCCTGCAGCCAGCCGCGCCGTTCGCGGCGGCCGTGGTGGTGCTGGAGCTGGTGGGGCCGCTGCTGCTGGTGCTGGGTCCGTTGCGCTGGCGGCGCCTGGCCGCGCTGGCGCTGGCGGGCTTCACCTTCGCGGCCAGCCTGATGGCGAATGCCTTCTGGTCGGCGCCGCCCGACCTGCACATGCCGCTGATGAATGCCTTTTTCGAGCACCTGGGCCTGGTGGCCGCTTTGCTGATGGTGGCCATGCTGGGGCGTCCGCGCTAGGCGTCGCCATGGGTGCTCAAGGTCTTGGTGGCGACCCCTTCCACCTCGCGTCGGGGGAGGATGCGCTGCTGCAAGGCCTGCGCGGACTCACGCTGAGCCTGCATGCAATGCTGGCCGACATGCCGCGCAACGCGGCGGCGGCCCAGCAGCTGCGCGCCATCCTGTCGAATTTCGACGGCCTGCTGGCCCATGCCGAACCCGGGACGCCGCGCACCGACCTGCACCTGGGGCCGCGCGATCTGGGCGTGCGGCTGTGCCGCCTGGCCGAATCGGTGCGCGGGGTGGGGGTGCCGCGGCTGACGCTGCGTCAGCAGGGCCTGGGCTGGGCCGCGGCCCCGCGGGTCGAGCAGTTCATCGGCGAGCTGCTGCTGCGCTGGCTGCAGCCGCTGGCGGCCCAGCCCCGTGGCGGGCGGCTGGACCTGGAGCTGTGGTGGCTGGAGCCGGTGCTGTTCCTGCGCGCGACGGCCGCGCCGGCGCGGCTGCAGCGGGCCGAGGCGGCCGACTGCCAGACCGAGCTGGCCGCGCTGGGCGGCCACATGCGCCTGGGCCCGCCGCGTGCGGGCCGTGCGGTGCTGACGCTGGCGCTGCCGGCCGAGCAGGCCTACCGGCGCGGCTGACAGGCTTCGCGGGTTCAGGCCTCGATGCGCAGCTCCTGCGCGTCGAACCACAGGCGCTGCTCGGGGCTCAAGTCGAAGCGCACGGTCATGCCCTCCTGCACCTCGGGCTGACCCGGCAGCACGGCCGACAGCGGGCTGCCGCCGCACTGCATCCAGATCACGTGCTGGTTGCCCAGCGGCTCCACCAGCTGCACGCTGGCGCTGAAGGGGCCGTCCGCGCTCAGGCGCACATGCTCGGGGCGCACCGCCAGCGTCAGCGTCTCGCCGACCGGGCGGCCCGCCAGCGCGGGCGGCAGGTCCAGCGCCAGGCCCGGTGCCTCGAAGCGTCCGCCCGCCGCGATGCGGCCAGGGAAGCGGTTGATGGCCGGCGAGCCCACGAAGCCGGCCACGCGGAGATTGGCCGGGCGGTCATAGACCTCGGCCGGCGTGCCGATTTGCTGGATCACGCCCTGGTGCATCACGACGATGCGGGTGGCCAGCGTCATGGCCTCCACCTGGTCGTGGGTCACGTAGATCATGGTGTTGCCCAGGCGCGCGTGCAGCTGCTTGAGCTCGCGGCGCAGGTCGCCGCGCAGCTTGGCGTCCAGGTTGGACAGCGGCTCGTCCAACAGCAGCACCTTGGCCTCGCGCACGATGGCGCGGCCTATGGCCACGCGCTGGCGCTGACCGCCCGACAGCTGGCCGGGCTTGCGCTCCAGCAGCGGCTGCAGCTGCAGCATCTCGGCGGCCGCGTCCACGCGGCGGGCCATCTCGTCCTTGGGGCACTTGGCCATCTTGAGCGGGAACTCGAGGTTCTGCCGCACCGTCATCGTGGGGTAGAGCGCATAGCTCTGGAACACCATGCCCACGCCGCGCTGGCTGGGCTCGGCATGGGTCATGTCCTGCTCGCCGATGTGGATGCTGCCGCCGCTGACCTGGTTGAGGCCGGCGATGGTGTGCAGCAGCGTGGACTTGCCGCAGCCCGAGGGCCCCAGCAGCACCAGGAACTCGCCGCTGTGCACGTCGAGGTCCAGGCCGCGTATCACCTCGTGGTTGCCGAAGCGGATGCTCAGGTCTTGGATGTGGACTCGGGTCAAGGTTGTCTCCTGTCGGGGTCTGGAAGGGCCTGGGCGAGTGACTGCTGCACCCGTTCGACCGGTTGTTCGCGATTCCAGTAATCGCTGATGGCTTGCTCCAGCGCGCGGTGCCGGGCCGGCGGGAGCAGGGTTTCGGGGCTGGGCACCAGGCGGGCGGGCTCGCGCAGGCGTTGCGCGCCCAGCCGGGCACAGGGGTCCAGCGAGGCCGGGTCCAGGTCCAGCCGCACCGGCACCGAGCCCTTGCGCGCGCTGAACTCGCGCTGGGTGTCGGCGGCGGTCACCACGCGCGCCAGCAGGCGCTGGGCCGCGGGGTCGGGGCCCTTGGGGAACACGAACAGGTCGCCGTCCACCACATAGGGCGCCTGGGCCGACAGCCCCGGCGTGCAGCCATAGTCGCGCCCGGGCTGCAGGCCGGCCTGGGCGAACTCGCCCTTGGCCCAGTCGCCCATGAACTGCAGGCCGGCACGGCCGGCGATCAGCAGCGCGGTGCTGTCGTTCCAGTCGCGGCCCGGCGAGGCCGGGTCCACATAGGCGCGCAGGCGCTTGAAGCTCAGCAGCACCCGGCGCATCGCGTCGCTGCGCCACGCGGCGGCACTGCGCTGCTGCAGGGCCTGCAGATAGAGCTCGCGGCCGCCCTGGTTGACCAGCACCGCGGTGAACAGCAGCAGGTCCTGCCAGGGCTGGCCGCCATGGGCCAATGGCACCAGGCCGGCGGCGCGCAGCTTGTCCAGTGCGGTGAAGAGTTCGTCCATGCTGCGCGGCGGCTGCGCGACGCCGGCGCGCTGCAGCGCGGCGCGGGAGCTCCACAGCCACACCGGCATGTGCAGGCTCAGCGGCGCGGCATAGACATGGCCGTCCACCTGGATGGCCTGGTAGAGCGCGGGCGGCAGTACCTGGGCCCAGCGGCCCTGGGCCGCGACCTCGTCCAGCGTGTTGAGCCGGCCCTGGCGCGCCAGCTCGGTGAACTCGCGGGACAGGTTGAACTGCGCGGCCAGCGGCGGGTTGCCGGCCGTGATGCGGTTGCGCGCGATCGCGCGGGCCTGGTCGGCCGAGGCCACCGCCAGGTCGCGCCACTGGCCGCCGGCGCTGCGATAGGCCTGGGCCAGCGCCTGCACCGCGGCCACCTCGCCGCCGGCGGTCCACCAGTGCACCACATCGGCCCGCGGCGGCTGGGCGGGGGCGGGCGACCCCGCCAGCAGGCCGGTGGCCAGCGCCGCCGCCACCGCACCGGCCCGCATCATGCGCGCGCACGCACCCGGCGCGCCGGGCAGGCGTGCACGTGGGCAGCGGTTGGTCTACGGGTCATCCCTGAATCATTGCGCATCATTAAGACTCTTAATATCGTGTTAACCATGAGTCCCGGTCCGCGCGCAGGCGCGGCCCCGCGAGGAGCCCTATGAACGTCCTGCTTGCCGAAGACGATGTGCTGCTGGCCGATGTGCTGCAGCAGGAACTGTCGCGCGCGTCCTTCCGCGTGGAATGGGCCGACAACGGCGCGGTGGCCGACTACCTGCTGCGCAAGCAGGACTACGACATCGCCATCCTGGACCTGGGCCTGCCCCTGGTGGACGGTCTGACCGTGCTCAAGCGCGCCCGCGAGGCCGGCCGCACGCTGCCCATCCTGGTGCTGACCGCGCAGGACGGGCTGGAGCAGCGCCTGGCCGGGCTGAACGCCGGTGCGGACGACTATGTGATCAAGCCCTTCGACATGCCCGAGCTGGAGGCGCGGCTGCAGGCGCTGCTGCGTCGCAGCCGGCCCGCGGCCCAGCTGCTGCAGCTGCGTCGCCTCACGCTGGACCGCGCGCAGCGCCGCGCCAGCGTGGCCGGCCAGCCGGTGGACCTGAGCCCGCGCGAATGGCTGCTGCTGGAGGCGCTGCTGGCCGGGCGCGACCAGGTGGTCAGCAAGGCCGCCATCGTGCAGGCCTGGAGCGCGGCCGATGGCGACGAGGCCGCGGCCGGCTCCATCGAGGTCTACATCCACCGCCTGCGCCGCAAGCTGGAGGGCTCGGGCCTGGCGATACGCACGGCGCGCGGCGTGGGCTACCTGCTCGAGACGGCGGGGCCGTGAGCGCGGGCGGCCGCGGGCCCTCGCTGCAGCGCCAGCTGCTGCTGTGGCTGCTGCTGCCGCAGCTGGTGCTGTGGCTGGTGGCGGCCTTCGCGGCCTACCGGGTCGCGACCCGCCATGCCGACGAGGCCACCGACGCCAGCCTGCTGCAGGCCGCCCGCGCGCTGGCGCGCCAGGTGCGGCCCACGGCCAGCGGCCTGTTCGTGGACCTGCCGCGCTCGGCCCAGGACATCCTTGCCGCCGACCCCGAGGACCGCGTGATGTATGCGGTCAGCGCGCCGCCGGGCCAGCTGCTGCTGGGCGAGGCGCGCCTGGCCGCGCTGCCGGTGGCGGCTGCGTCTGTGCCGCAGTTTCAGGACGCGGCGCTGCCCGAGCGGGTGCGCGTGGTCACGCTGGAGCAGCGCCTGGGCGGCCAGCCCGAGGAGCGCATGCGCGTGCAGGTGGCGCGCTCCAGCGCCAGCCGCGAGCAGCTGGCGCGGCGCATGCTGCTGGACACCGCGCTGCCGCTGTCGCTGCTGATCGCGCTGATGAGCGCCATCGTGTGGGCCGGGATACGCGCGGGCCTGGCGCCGCTGGCCGAGCTGCAGGCGCGGGTGCGCGCGCAGACCGCTGCCCAGGGCGCGGGGCGGCTGCAGCCCATCTCGCTGCAGGCCGCGCCGCAGGAGGTGCATGCGCTGGCCGGCGCGGTCAACGAGCTGGTGGCCCAGGGCCAGGCGAGCCTGGAGCAGCAGAAGCGCTTCATCAGCGACGCGGCTCACCAGCTGCGCACGCCACTGGCCGGCCTCAAGGGCCAGACCGAGCTGGCGCTGCAGGCCGCGCGCGAGCCCGAGCTGCAGGCGCGGCTGCAGCGGGTGCACGAGAGCGCGCTGCGCTCGGTGCGCCTGGTGTCGCAGCTGCTGGCGCTGGCGCGTGCCGAGCCCGAGTCGGCCAGCGCCCAGGGTCTGGAGCCGGTGGACCTGGGCGAGCTGATGCAGGGCCTGGTGGCTGAGTGGGTGCCGCGCGCGCTGGCTTCGGGCGCGGACCTGGGCCTGGACGAAGTTCCCGGCGTAGCCCCGCTGCGGGTGCTGGGCGTGGGCCTGCTGCTGCGGGAGGCGGTGGCCAACCTGATAGACAACGCGCTGCGCTATGCCGGGCCCGACGCCACCATCACGGTGCGCCTGCGCGGCCTGGGCGAGCAGCTGCTGGTGGAGGTGGAGGACGACGGCCCCGGCATCCCGCCGGCGCTGCGGCCGCGCGTGTTCGAGCGCTTCGTGCGCGGCGCCGCCTCGGGCGAGGGCTGTGGGCTGGGCCTGGCCATCGTGCGCGAGATCGTGCAGCGCCATGGCGGGCGGGTGGATCTGGACGACAGTGCCGCGGCCGGCTGCCGCCTGCGACTGCTGCTGCCGCGCTGGGTGGCGTAGGTCACGCAGCAGCCGATTCCTTGAGCCTCGTCATCAGTTGTGATGACTTGCCGCTTTTATCATTTCAGGCGGTGCGGGCGGAGGGCCGGCATCGTCCGATCAACCGCACAAACACGTTTCCATGACCCCATCGCGCGACGAGCGCCCGGCCTCCCAGGGCTCGGGCTTTGGCGACTTTTTCCGTTATCACGGCTGGCTGTCGCCCGGCGTGCGCCTGTTCCGGCGCCTGTCCTTCACCGCCAAGGCGAGCTGGATAGGCGCGGCCTTCCTGATCCCGCTGGCGATGACGCTGTGGTTTCTGTGGTCGGGTGCCCAGGACCTGATCGCCAGCACCCGTGCCGAGCAGCAGGGCATGCGCTACGCGGAGCCGCTGCGGGCGGTGATGCAGGCGGTGCAGCAGCGCCGCCAGGCCGCGGTGCTGGGTACGTCCGAGCTGGGCGCGGCCCAGGGCCGGCTGGAGCAGGCGCTGCGCGGCCTGGCCGATGCGCAGAAGGCGCTGGGGGCCGATCTGGCCACCGCGCCGGGCTATGAGGCGGTGCTCAAGCAGGTGCAGGCGTTGCAGCAGGCGCCGGCCGGCGCCGACGCGCAGCTGGACGCGCACAACCAGCTGATGGATGCGCTGACCAAGCTGATCGCCGACGTGGCCGACGGCTCCCAGCTGGCGCTGGACCCGGAGCTGGACACCTATCACATGATGGTGGTGTCCATACTGCGCGGCCCCATGCAGACCGAAAACACCGCGCGCCTGGCCGCGTTGGGCAGCCTGGTGCTGACGGCCGGCCAGCCGCTGGAGGCAGCGCGGCGCGACCGCCTCACCGAATGGCTGGCGGTGGAGCCACTGCTGGACGCGGACGTGGAGCGTTCCTACCAGCAGGGCGTGGCGGCCTTCCCCGAGGTGGCGGCGCGCATGGACATGGCCGGCACCGACGCGGCCTTCGACGCCTTCCTGAAGGCGGTGCGCCAGCAGCTGATGGGGCCCGAGCTGCAGGGCCGCGCGGCCGACTTCCAGGCGCTGGCCGGCCAGGTGCTGTCCAAGCAGAACCAGCTCAACGCCCAGGTCTTCAAGCGCCTGGACGAGCGCCTGCAGCAGCGCATAGACGCGCAGCAGCACGGCTTCCTGGTCAAGTTCTCGGTCGCGGTGCTGTTCGTGCTGCTGGCGGCCTACCTGATGTTCGCGTTCTTCAAGGTGATGACCGGCGGCCTGCAGGAGGTGGCGGGTCACCTGCGCGAGATCACCAAGGGCAACCTGACCACCGCGCCGCGGCCCTGGGGCAGCGACGAGGCGGCCCAGCTGATGCTCACCATGGGCGAGATGCAGACCTCGCTGCGCCACATCGTCGGCGCGGTGCTGTCAGGCTCGGCCCAGGTGCGCTCGTCCAGCGGCGAGATCGCCAGCGCGGCGCACGACCTGTCAGGCCGTACCGAGCAGACGGCGGCCAACCTGGAGGAGACCGCCGCCACCATGGAGCAGATCTCCGGCCAGGTGCGCCAGGTGGGCCAGCGCGTGGCCGACGCGCGCCACATCGTCGAGGCCAATGCCGGCGCGGCCGCCGACTGCGGCCGCGTGATCGGCGACGTGGTGCAGACCATGGAACGCATCCGCAACTCGTCCAGCCGCATCGGCGAGATCATCGGCACCATCGATGGCATCGCGTTCCAGACCAACATCCTGGCGCTGAACGCGGCGGTGGAGGCCGCGCGCGCGGGCGAGCACGGCCGCGGTTTCGCGGTGGTGGCCTCCGAGGTGCGTGCGCTGGCCGGGCGCTCCGCGAACGCGGCCAAGGAAATCAAGACGCTGATCGGCTCCAGCATCGAGCAGGTCGAGGCCGGCCACGGCGTGGTGGGCCAGGCGCGCGAGATGATGGCCACCATCGTCGGCAATGCCGAGCAGATCGCCGGCCAGATGCGCGAGATCGCGGACGCGACCCAGCAGCAGAGCCACGGCGTGGTGGAGGTGGGCGCGGCCGTGCGTTCGCTGGACGAGGCGACGCAGCAGAACGCCGCGCTGGTGGAGCAGACCACCGCCGCCGCCAGCGCGCTGGCCGATCAGGCTCAGCGACTGAACGGCGAGGTCAGCTTCTTCAAGCTGGCCTGATCAGGCCAGCAGCTCGCCCAGCCGGGCGAGTGCGGTGCGCAGACCCGGGCCGTCGATGCGACCCAGGCCCAGCACCAGCCCGTCACCCCCGGCCTCGCCAAAGGCCTGCAGCGGGTACAGGCCCAGGTCCAGCCGTCGCGCCAGCGCGGCCAGCTGCGGGGCGTCCAGCGTCGGGTGGTGCAGGCGCGCCGCGAGGTGGAAGCCGGCCTCGGCGCGTACGGGCGTCAGCCAGCGCGCCAGCGGCCGCAGCCCCTGCAGCAACTGCTCACGGCGCTCGCCGTACTCGGCCTGGCTGCGGCGCAGATGGCGTCGGTAGCCGCCCTCGGCCATGAAGCGCGCCAGCGCCGCCTGCTGCAGGCCGGGGCCGTGCATGTCGGCCAGGTGCTTGAGGTGCAGCAGCGCCTCGCGCAGCTCGGGCCGTGCCGACGGCACGATCAGGTAGCCCAAGCGCAGCGATGGCGCCAGCGTCTTGGAGAAGCTGCCCACGAACACCACGTGGCCCTCCCGGTCCAGCCCCTGCAGGCTGTCGCGCGGCGAACCCTCGAAGCGGAATTCGCTGTCGTAGTCGTCCTCGATCAGCAGCGCGCCCTCGCGCGCCGCCCAGGCCAGCAGCGCCCGGCGCCGCGCCACGCTCATGGCCATGCCCAGCGGGAACTGGTGGGCCGGTGTGGTGTAGACCAGCCGGGCCCCGGCGGGCAGTTGCGCCACATCCAGCCCCTGGTCGTCCACGGGCACCCGCGCGATGCGTGCGCCCTGGGCCTGCAGCAGGCCCAGCAGCGGCGGGTAGGTGGGCGACTCCACGGCGGCCAGCTCGCCCGGCCCCACCAACAGCCGCACCAGCAGGTCGAAGGCCTGCTGCGCACCCTGGGTGACGATCACGTCGGCGGCCTGGCAGCGCACGCCGCGGGCGTAGCTGACCTGCTCGGCGATGGCCTCGCGCAGCGCCGGCAGGCCGGCGGGCGGCGCATGCGCGCTGCCCTCGCTCATCTGGCGCTGGGCCGCATGCAGGTGGCGTCGCCAGTCCGCGTGCGGGAACAGCCGGGGCTCCGGCGAACCGCCGATGAAGTCGTAGCGCGCCAACGGGGTCTCGACGAAGCGCAGCAGCGGCACCGGCAGCGCCCGCGCGGCCTGCAGCCGGGCGGCGCTGGCCAGGCGTGCCGGGGCCTGGGGCGGCGGCGCTGACTCGGGTGTGGATTCGGCCCGCACAAAGCTGCCGCGCCCGGGGCGGGCCTCGATCAGCTGCTCCAGCGCCAGCCGCTCGTAGGCCTCGGCCACGGTCTGGCGTGCCAGGCCCAGTTGCTGGGCCAGCAGCCGTGTGGGCGGCAGCTGGGTGCCGGCGGTCAGCCGGCCGCTGGCGATCAGGCCGCGCAGCTGGCGCAGCAGCTGCTCGCCGCGCGGTCGCGCGGGGTCGATGACGAGGTGGAGTTCCATGCGGTGTGGACTACCCGATTCAGGCGGATTTGGCCTGCTCCCGGCAGACCCCGCGGCTCAGCATAGAGCCACCTGTTCAACACCTCTGGAGACTTCCATGAGCACCACCCCCCGCATCGATTTCTATACCGCCTCGCCCGCCGCGCTGAAGGCCATGCTGACGCTGGAAGGCAGCATCGCCAAGCTGGGCCTGGAGCAGAGTCTCATCGAGCTGGTGAAGATGCGCGTGTCGCAGATCAACGGCTGTGCCTTCTGCCTGGACATGCACAGCCGCGAGGCGCGCGAGGCCGGCGAGAGCGAGCGCCGCCTGCATGTGCTGCCGGCCTGGCGCGAGACCGAGCTGTTCACGCCGCGTGAGCAGGCCGCGCTGGCCTGGGCCGAGGCGCTGACGCTGATCACCCAGGGCCATGCGCCGGACGAGGTCTACCAGGCCGCGACCGCGCAGTTCAATGAGGCCGAGATGGTCAACCTGACGCTGGCCATCACCACCATCAACGCGTGGAACCGCTTCGCGATCGGCTTTCGCAAGCCGCTGCCGGCCTGAAGCGCTCACGCATAGGCGTCCAGCCCATCCACCAGGCGCTGGCACCAGCGGGTGTCGTCCAGTCGCTTGAGCCACCAGGCCAGCGCCCGGCCGTCGCTCTGGCGCCAGGCCGCGTAGAGGCGGTTGGGCTCGCGTGGCACGGCCACCTGCAGCGCGACCAGATCGCCGCGCTGCAGCAGCGAGGCCACGCGGTGCTCGGGCAGCCAGCCCACGCCCAGGCCGGCACGCTGCGCGGCGATCTTGGCGCGCATGCTGGGCACGGCCAGCGTGGCCTGGCCGGCGCGGTGGCCGTAGGCACGGCCGTCGCTGCGCCGCGAGGTGTCGGCCACCACCACCGCACGGTGGCCTCGCATGGCCTCGGCACTCAGCGGCTGGGCCGCGGCGGCCAGCGGGTGGCGCGGTGACACCGCATAGACCCAGCCCATCTCGCCCAGTTCGCGCCACTGCAGGCCCACGCCGGCCGGGGGCTCGTTGGTCGCGCCTATCACCAGGTCGGCCCGCCCGTCGGCCAGGGCCTCCCAGGTGCCGCCCAGCACCTCGTGCGTGAGGCGCAGCGACACGCCCGAGCCCAGTGCGTCGAAGTCCTGGATCACGGGCAGCAGCGACTCGAACTCGATCAGTTCGTCGGTGACGATGGCCAGCCGGTCCTCCCAGCCCTTGGCCACCTGGGCGACGCGGCGCGTGAGGCGGTGCATGTCGTCGCGCAGCCGCGTGGCCTCGCGCACCAGCAGCACGCCAGCGGGCGTGAGCTGCAGCCGGTAGCGGCGGCGGTCGAACAGCAGCGCATCGAAGCGGCCCTCGATCTGGCGCAGCGTGTAGGACACGGTGGACGGCGCCCGCCCCAGCGCCGCCGCGGCCCGCGACAGGCTGCCGCTCTCCAGGATGGTCTCCATCAGCAGGATCTCGTCGTCGCTCAGCATGTTCGAAAGCCTTGCACGAGTCGGCCAAGGCGGCCAGACGTCAATCGGGGGCGTGAGGCGGAGTATCGAGTCCACGGCGAAAGCGCCGCTCAACCCGACTCGAAAGGAAACCATCATGTCCCGCTTCACGAACAAGACCGTCCTCGTCACCGGTGGCACCTCCGGCATCGGCCTGGCCGCCGCCCGCGCCTTTGCCGCCGAAGGCGCCCACGTCATCGTCACCGCCCGTCCGGGCAAGAAGACCGAGGTCGACGCCGGCTTCGAGCTGGTGGCGCTGGACGCCGCCGATCTGCTGGGCGCCAAGGCGCTGGGCGCCCACCTGGCCGCCGCCGGCCGCACGCTGGACGCGGTCTTCGTCAACGCCGGCATCGCCGAGTTCGCCTCGCTGGAAGAAGCCAGCGTCGAGCTGTGGGACCGCACCTTCAACACCAATGCGCGTGGCGCCTTCTTCCTGATCCAGGCGCTGCGCCCGGTGCTGGCCAAGGGCGCGTCCATCGTGCTGAACGGCTCCATCAACGCTCGCATCGGCATGCCCAACTCGGCCATCTATGCCGCCAGCAAGGCCGCGCTGATCTCGCTGGCCAAGACGCTGTCGGCCGAGCTGCTGCCCCAGGGCGTGCGCGTCAACGTGGTCAGTCCCGGCCCGGTCAGCACGCCGCTGTACGGCAAGCTGGGCTTCGATGACGAGACGCTGAAGCAGGTGGCCGCACAGATCCAGGGCCAGATCCCGCTGGGCCGCTTCGGCACGCCGGAAGAGGTCGCGTCCACCGTGCTGCACCTCAGCGCACCGGAGTCGGCCTTCATCGTCGGCACGGAAATCATCGTCGACGGCGGCATGAGCCAGCTCTGACCCGCAACCGCCACCCACCAGGAGAACCGCCATGAAGCGCTTCATTGCTCTGCTCAGTACCGTGCTGCTGGCCGTGGGCCTGCACGCCGCCCCTATCGAAGACCGCAGCGCCACCGCCAACGGCGTGCAGCTGCACTACCTGCAGGCCGGTGCCGGCGACGAGACCCCGGTCGTGCTGCTGCACGGCTACACCCAGACCAGCCGCATGTGGCGGCCGCTGATGGCGCAGCTGTCCGACCGCCGCGTCGTCATCGCGCCCGACCTGCGCGGCGCCGGCGGCTCGGCCAAGCCCGACGGCGTCTATGACAAGAAGAGCCTGGCCCAGGATGTGCATGCGCTGGTCGCCAGCCTGGGCTACCGCAAGGTCAAGATCGTGGGGCACGACATCGGCCTGATGGTGGCCTATGCCTACGCGGCCCAGTACCCGGCCGAGGTCGAGAGCATCGTGCTGATGGACGCCTTCCTGCCCGGCGTGGGCGACTGGAAGAACGTCTGGCTGCTGCGCGACCTGTGGCATTTCCACTTCCACGGCGACACCGCGCTGCAGCTGGTGCAGGGCCGCGAGCGCATCTACTTCGAGCACTTCTGGAACGACTTCGCGGCCGACCGCACGCGCTCGCTGAGCGAGGCGGACCGGCAGTTCTACACGGCCGCCTATGCGCAGCCGGGCGGCATGAAGGCGGGCTTCGGCTACTTCAAGGCCTTCGAGCAGGACGCGGCCGACTTCGCCGGCTTCGCCCGTGTCAAGCTGCAGCAGCCCATGCTGGTGCTGGCCGGCGAAAAGGCGTCCGGCACCTTCCTGATCGAGCAGGCCAAGCTGGTGGACACCCAGGTGGAAGGCGTGGTGATCCCGGGTGCTGGCCACTGGCTGATGGAAGAGGCCCCGGGCCAGACCATTCCGCGGCTGGTGGAGTTCCTGAACCGGCGCTGATCGCCACGGCGCCTGGGAGCCCGGCAGCGGGTGGTCACAATCGCGGGGTTGCTCAGCCCCGCGATTGCCATGACCACCCGTACCGTCCTCGGCGCCTGCCCCCACGACTGCCCCGACACCTGTGCGCTGCAGATCACCGTCGAGAACGAACGCGTGATCAAGGTCCAGGGCCGGGCCGAACACCCCAGCACCCACGGCGCGCTGTGCACCAAGGTGTCGCGCTACGCGGAGCGCACCTACCACCCCGAGCGCCTGCTGCATCCGCTCAAGCGGGTCAGCCCCAAGACCGAGGCGCCGCGCTTCGAGCGTGTCAGCTGGGGCGAGGCGCTGGCCGACATCGCCGCGCGGCTGAACGCCATCGCGGCGCGCGACCCGCAACGCATCCAGCCCTACAGCTATGCCGGCACCATGGGCCAGCTTCAGGGCGAGGCCATGGCCGGCCGCTTCTTCAACGCTTTAGGCGCCGCGCGGCTGGACCGCACCATCTGCGCGTCGGCCGGCGGCGCCGGCCTGGCCGCCACCTATGGCGGCAAGCTGGGCATGCACACCCGGCATTTCGCGGACGCGAAACTCATACTGATCTGGGGCAGCAACTCCATCGCGTCCAACCTGCATTTCTGGACCTATGCCAACCAGGCCAAGCGTGCCGGCGCCAAGCTCATCTGCATAGACCCGCGCAAGACCGAGACCGCCGACAAATGCCACCAGCACATCGCGCTGCTGCCCGGCACCGACGGCGCACTGGCGCTGGGCCTGATGCACGAGCTGATCGTGAACGGCGGGCTGGACCACGACTACATCGCCCGCCATGTGGACGGCTGGGAGGAACTGCGCGAGAAGGCGCAGGCCTGGCCGCCGGAGCGCGTGGCCCAGGTCTGCGGCATCGGCCCGGACGAGGTGCGCGGCCTGGCGCGCGACTACGCCAGCACGCGGCCGGCCGCGATACGCCTGAACTACGGCATGCAGCGCGTGCGCGGCGGCGGCAACGCGGTGCGGCTGATCGCGCTGCTGCCCTGTTTGACCGGCGCCTGGCGCACGCAGGGCGGCGGCCTGCTGCTGAGCGCCTCGGGCTGGTTCGCGCCCTACAGGAATCCGGCGCTGGAGCGCCCCGATCTGCTCGCGGGCCGCCAGCCGCGCATGGTCAACATGAGCAGCATTGGCGATGCGCTGCTGCAGGCCGACCCACCCATCGAGGCGCTGATCGTCTACAACAGCAACCCGGTCGCGGTGGCGCCGCAGTCGCCCCAGGTGGTGGCCGGCTTCCAGCGCAGCGACCTGTTCACCGTGGTGCTGGAGCACTTCATGACCGACACGGCCGACCTGGCCGACTATGTGCTGCCCGCCACCACGCAGCTGGAGCACCTGGACCTGCACACCAGCTATGGCCATACCGACGTGCTGATGAACCAGCCCGCGATTGCACCGCTGGGCGAGGCCAAGCCCAACACGCAGATCTTCCGCGAGCTGGCCGCCGCCATGGGCCTAGACCACCCCGCGCTGCAGGAGAGCGACGAAGAGCTGGCCCGCCAGGTCTTCAGTGAAGACATCGACCTGGGCCTGCTGCGCGAGCAGGGCTGGCAGCCCCTGCCGGTGCCCGAGCTGCCCTTTGCGGACGGCGGCTTTCGCACGCCCAACGGCCGTGCCCAGGCGGCCGGTGCCGACTATGTGCCCAACTACGAGAGTGCACTGACCGCACCCGAGCTGGCGGCCCGCTACCCGCTGGCCATGATCTCGCCACCGGCGCGCAACTTCCTGAACAGCAGCTTCGTGAACGTGAAGAGCCTGCGCGACATCGAGGGCGAGCCGCTGATCGAGATGCACGCGAGCGACGCCGCCGCACGGGGCCTCGCCGATGGCGCGCGGGTGGCCGCCTTCAACGACCGCGGCCGCTACGTGGCCACGCTGCGCGTGAGCCCGCGCGCTCGCCCCGGCGTGGTCAACGGCCTGGGCGTGTGGTGGCGCAAGCTGGGCGCCGAGGGCACCAACGTGAACGAGGTGACGCATCAGCGGCTGACCGACATGGGCGCCGCGCCCGCGTTCTACGACTGTCTTGTCGAGGTGGAACCCGCTTGATCCGCCGCCTGGCCTGGCTGCTGCTGGCCCTCGCGCTGAGCGGCTGCAGCACGCTGTCCCACTGGAGCCAGGCGGCCGGCGGCCATCTGTCGGTGGTGCGCGCCGCACGGCCGGTGGCCGACTGGCTGGCCGACCCGGCGACGCCGCCCGCGCTGGCCGAGCGGCTCAAGCTGTCGCAGCAGATGCGCGACTTCGCGGTGCAGCACCTGGCCCTGCCCGACAACAACAGCTACCGCCGCTATGCCGACCTGCACCGCGACGCGGTGGTGTGGAACGTGGTGGCCGCTGCGCCCTACAGCCTCACGCTCAAGACCTGGTGCTATCCGCTGATGGGTTGCGCGGGCTACCAGGGCTGGTTCGACCTCGCGCGTGCCCGCACCGAGGCCGAGGCGCTGCAGGCCCAGGGCTGGGAGGTCCAGGTCTTGCCGGTGCCGGCCTATTCCACGCTGGGCTGGAGCAGCCTGCTGGGCGGCGACCCGCTGCTCAACACCTTCCTGAACTACCCCGAGGGCGAGCTGGCGGGGCTGATCTTCCACGAGCTGGCCCACCAGCGGGTCTATGTGGCGGATGACACCGGCTTCAACGAGGCCTATGCGAGCGCCGTGGAGCTGCTGGGCGCGCGCGCCTGGCTGGCCGACAAGCCCGAGGCCGCCCGTGCCTTCGAGGCCGGGCGGGCGCGGCGTGCGGCCTTCCTGCAACTCGCGCGGGAGGGGCGCGAGCAGCTGCTGGCGGCCTATGCTCGCCCCGAGGCCGAACGCGCCGCGGTCAAGGCCGCGGTGCTGGCCGCGCTGCGCGAGCGCGTGCCGCGCGAGGCGCCCGGCTATGAGGGCTGGTTCGCCCGCGCCAACAACGCGAGCTTTGCGCTGCTGGGCGCCTATGACGAGCTGGTGCCGGCCTTCGAGCGCCTGTTCGAGTGCGAGGGGCGCGACTGGGCGCGCTTTCATGCGGCGGTGGCGGCGCTCAAGCCGCTGGCGGCCGCGCAGCGCCGTGCTAACTTGCGCGGCCTGGAGGAGAGCACCCATGAGCCTGACCCTGCGCCGCGTCAAACCCGCTGATGCCGCCGCCATCGCCGAACAGTTCGCCGACCCCGAGGTCTTCGCCGGCACGCTGCAGCTGCCCTATCCGAGCGAGGAGATGTGGGCGCAGCGCATCGCCGGCATGAACCCGCCGGCGCCGGGCTCCAACGAGATCGTGCTGGCCGCGGTGCTGGGCGACCGGCCGGTGGGCCTGGCCGGCCTGCATCCGGTGGGCCCGTCGGTGCGGCGTCGCCATGTGATGTCGCTGGGCATCACGGTGGCGCGCTCGGCCCAGGGCCAGGGCGTGGGGCAGGCGCTGATGACCGCCTTGCTGGACTACGCCGACAACTGGGCGCAGATCCTGCGCGTGGAGCTGACCGTGTTCCACGACAACGCGCGCGCCATCAGGCTTTACGAGCGCCATGGCTTCGAGCTGGAGGGGCGGCTGCGCGCGGACGCGCTGCGCAACGGCGTCTATGAAGACGTGCTGATGATGGCGCGGCTGCATCCGCGCCAGCCGCTGCTGCGGCCTGCGGGCGCCTGAGCGGCGCCCCTCGCCTCAGGGCGCGACCGCGGCCGCGGCCAGGCCTGCCAGCGCCTTGCTGAGCGCCTGGGCGGCCTCGCAGTCGGGCACGCCATGGCGTTTGGCAATGGCCAGCGGGTCGTCATAGCTGAGCCAGACCTGGCCCGCCGCGTCCTGCCAGACCAAGGCCTTGAGCGGCAGGTCCAGCCCCACGGACTGCGCGCACTGCATGAAGGGTGTGCCGCCCTTGGGGTTGCCGAAGATCAGCAGCTCGGTGGGGCGCAGCGTCTGGCCGACCTGGGCCGCGCCGGCCGCGTGGTCTATGCGTGCGAACACGGTCAGCCCGCGCTGGCGCACGATGCCGTCCAGCCGGTCCATCGTGGCCGCGGGGCTCAGCGGGCTGCGCAGGTCGACCAGGCCCGACGCGGCCTGGGCCGTGCCCAGACAGGCCAGGGCCAGCGCGGCGAGTCGGGAGATCAGCTTGTTCATGGGCCTCGGGACGCTTCGTTAGGGGCGCCCAGCTTAGGGCAAGGCCTGGCCCCGTGCCGCGACATAGAGCCGATACCACTCATCGCGACTCAGTTGCAGCCGCGTGGCGTCCGCACAGGCGCGTATGCGCTCCGCGTTGCCCGTGCCCAGCACCGGCTGCAGGCGCGCCGGGTGGCGCAGCAGCCAGGCCAGCTGCACCGCGCTGGCGGTGCTGCCGTGGGCGGCGGCGATCTCGTGTACCACGCCGGCCGCGGGCGAGGCCGCCGCGTCGCTGAAGGCGCCGCGCGCCAGCGGGCTCCAGGCCTGCAGCTGCAGGCCGTGCTGCTGCGCGTATTCCAGCGTGCCGGCCCAGGCCAGGCTGCCGGGCCGGCTGTGGGCCTGGCCGTCGTTGAAGGTGGTGCCGGCGTCGATGGCGTCCAGCTTGGCCAGGCTGATCTCCAGCTGGTTGACCACCAGCGGCTCGGGCAGCGCGCGCTGCAGCCAGGCCATCTGGGCCGCATGCATGTTGGACACGCCCAGGTGCCGCACCTTGCCCGCCGCCTGCAGGCGGCCGAAGGTGTGGGCGATCTCCTCGGGCTCCATCAGCGCATCGGGGCGGTGCAGCAGCAGGATGTCTATCTGCTCCACGCCCAGGCGCTGCAGGATGCCGTCCACGCTGCGCAGCATGTGCTCGGCGCTGAGGTCGTAGCGGCCGGGCAGGGTGCCGTCGCCAAAGCGTATGCCGCACTTGCTCTGCAGGCGCACGCGGCGGCGCAGGCCTGGGTCGCGCTTGAGCAGCTCGCCGAACACCGCTTCGGCCTTGCCGCCGCGGTAGATGTCGGCGTGGTCGAACAGCGTGATGCCTATGTCCAGCGCCGCCTCGACCGCCGCGTGGGCCTGCGCGATGTCGGCTTCGGTGTAGCCGGCGGCGCCCCAGTCGCCGCCCAGGGCCATGCAGCCGTAGACCAGCGGGGAGGCATCGACAAGGTGGGCGTTCAGCGGCAGCTTCATGGGTGGCGAGGGTGTGACAGGAGGCGCGCATCATGCCGCACGCCGCTGGCGTAGAGTGCGCGCCTTGTCACGAGGAGGCCCCATGGCCGAGATTCATATCCACCGAGAGCACCAGCTGGGCCTGGCCAAGGCCCGCGAGATCGCCTGGCACTGGGCCGAGCAGCTGGAGCAGAAGTTCGACATGGCCTGCACCGTGCACGAAGGCGATGACGGCGACACCGTCGAGTTCTGCCGTTCGGGCGTGAAGGGCGAGCTGACGGTCGCGGCCGACCATTTCGAGCTGCAGGCGCAGCTGGGCTTTCTGATGGGGGCGTTCAAGGCCAGCATCGAGGCCGAGATCGAGCAGCAGCTGGACGCGCTGCTGGCCGGCCAGAAGAAGCCGTCCGCCAAGGGCAAGCCGGCCTGAGTGCCGGCACCATGAAAAACGGCCTCCCGTGTGGGAGGCCGTCTGCAGCCCGAGGGCTTACTTCAGCGATTCGATCAGGTCGATGTATTGCTGCATCGCGTCATCGGCCGAGGTGCCCTTGAGCTCGTTCCAGGCATCCCACTTCGCGCGGCCCACCATGTCGGTGAAGCCCGGGCGCGAGCCCTCGACATCACCCGCGCTGGCCTGCTTGAACAGCGCATAGATCTTCAGCAGCGTCATGTTGTCCGGACGCTCGGGCAGGGATTTGGAGGCGGCGACGGCGGCGTCGAATTGGTCCTTGAGGCTCACGGGGTTCTCCGGGGCTGATGCGGGGGCGTCGATCTGGTGACAATCGACCGACAGGGCCGCCGAGTGTAGGTCCGCGACATCGTGGCGAGGAGACGGGTTTGGGTCACAGCAGCGAACGCATGTCCAGGGTGGATCACGCCTGGCTGCGCATGGACACCGAGGCCAATCTGATGATGATCGTCGGGGTCTGGTCCCTGCGCCCCGGCATCGCATTGCAGGCACTGCGCGAGCGCGTGGCGGAGCGCCTGCTGAAGTACCCGCGCTTTCGCCAGAAGGTGGTGGAGGACAGCGTGCTGGGCGCGCAGTGGGTGCTGGACCGCGAGTTCGACATCGCCCACCACGTGATCGCCGAGCTGCCGCTGCCGCTGCGCGGCCAGAGCCGCGCGGATGTGCTGCGCGAGCGCGTGGCCGAGCTGTGCTCGCAGCCGCTGGACATGGCGCGACCGCTCTGGCAGATGCAGCTCATCGAGGACATGGGCGATGGCAGCAGCGCGCTGATCGTGCGGGTGCATCACTGCATTGCCGACGGCATCGCCTTGATCGCGGTGATGCTGTCCATCACCGACGATGGCCAACCGCCGCCGCAGCGGCGCGCAACGGCCGAGCCCGAGTCGCCCGACTGGCTGCTGGACGCCTTTCTGCGGCCGCTGTCCAACCTCACGGTCAAGGCCATAGGCCTGACCGGCGCGGGCCTGTCGCGCGGCGTGGATGCGATGAAGAACGCCGGCGCGCCGGTGGACGCCTCGCTGGAGATGGCGCGGCTGGGCTACCAGGCGGTGTCCGATGTGGCCGCGTTCGCGCTGATGCCGGACGACTCGCCCACGCGGCTCAAGGGCCAGCCCGGCCCGCGCAAGCGCGTGGCCTGGGACAGCAGCCTGGCGCTGGACGAGGTGCGTGCGGTGGGCAAGGCGTTGGGCGCGTCCATCAACGACGTGCTGCTGGCCTGTGCGGCCGGCGCCATCGGCCAGTACCTGCGCGCCCATGGCGAGGACACGGCGGGCAAGGAAATCCGCGCGATGGTGCCGGTGAACCTGCGACCGCTGGAGGACGCCTGGCAGCTGGGCAACCGCTTTGGCCTGGTGCCGCTGGTGCTGCCGGTGGGTATAGAGAACCCGCTGGAGCGGCTCTACGCGGTGCGGGCCCGCATGGCCGAGCTCAAGGGCAGCTTCCAGCCGGTGATGGCCTTTGGGCTGCTGTCGGTGGCCGGCCTGCTGATCAAGCCGGTGCAGCACGCGATGCTGAACATCTTCGCGAAGAAGGCCACCGCGGTGATGACCAATGTGCCGGGGCCCGAGCGGCCGCTGAAGTTCTGCGGCTCGACGGTGGAGCAGGTGATGTTCTGGGTGCCGCAGTCCGGCGGCATAGGCGTGGGGCTGAGCATCCTGACCTATGCGGGCCGCGTGCAGTTCGGCCTGGTCACCGACCGCGGCCTGTGCCCCGACCCCGAGACGGTGGTGGCCGGCTTTGCGCCGGAGTTCGACAAGCTGCTGCTGCTGTCGCTGATGCTGCCCTGGGGCGAGTCCGCCGCCTGAGCGGCCTTCAGCGCCGCGGCGCGGACGGCGCGCGGGCCGGCGCCTGGGGCCGGCCGGCGGCGCTGGGGTAGGCCGCCATCACCAGCGCGGGATCGGCCCGGTCCAGGTAGAGCGCGAACTGGGCTTCGTTGCAGGCGGGCGCGTCGGCGTAGTGGCGGGTGTCGCCCGGGATGCGCTCGCCGGCGAACTGATAGCTCTTCTTGGTGCCCAGTGGGTAGTAGGCGAGGTAGCTGGCGTAGTTCTGCGCACAACCGGCGCGCAACTGCGCCTGGGCGGCGGCGGACTGGTCCTGCGCGATGGCCGCGAGGCCGCAGGCGGTGGCGATCAGCGCGATCCAGGCCTTCATGGGCAGCTCCAGCGGGTGGACGACGGCACGCTGAAGCTTAAGAGGGTGGAGCGCAAAAACAAAGGCGCTCCGGGGGAGCGCCTTAGGGGGAGGGGCCGCCGCAGCGGCCGGGCTCGGTGGCCGTCTTTACTGGGCCTTCTTCTTGGCCGTGGGGCGACCGGCGGCCGTCGGGTAGGCGGCCATCACCTTGGACGGGTCGGCCTTGTTGTCCAGATAGGCGACGTATTGCTGCTCGGTGCAGGGCAGCAGCTTGCCGGGGCGGGCCTCGCCCTTGTACTTGCCGCCGGAGTAGACGAACTGATACTCGTTGGCGGCCATGGGCATGGCGGCGCTGCTGGTGTCGCTGTAGCTCTTGGCGCACTCGGCGCGCAGCTCGGCCTGCTCGGGCGTGGCCGGGCTGGCGGCCTGGGCGGCGAAGGTGGCGACGGCGGCGAGGGCGGGGATCAGGAACTTCATGGCGCGGTCTCTCGGCAGGAAGATGAAGAAAGGATGGCGCTTAGCTTACGCCGCGACCGTGCGGCTGCCATCCCTGAAGCGCGGGTGAGGCCCTGAGGTAAACCCGCAGCGCCACGGGGTCAGGTCGTGACATTTGTCACGGCGGCCGCTGCGTTTACTCGTCGGCCAGCTCGGCGCGGGCCAGCTCGATGTCCAGCAACTCCATCGCGTCCATGGGCTCGCGGGCCGCGGCCGCCTCGTAGAGCTTCTCGGCCTCGGGCAGGCGCTTGTCGCCCTCCAGCATCACCAGGCCGTTGGCGCGCTCGATCATCGCGATCGCGCTGCCCGGGTTGAGCTTGAGCGCCTGCTCGAACATGCGCAGGCCGGTGGCCGTGTCGGCGCCCTGGGTCTTGCCCAGCAGCTTGCCGACCTTGTCGATCACCTCGGCGTGGAAGGTGCCCAGCGCGATGTGGGCGTCCGCGTGCTTGGGGGCCAGCGCGATGGTGCGCTCCAGCGCCTGCTTGATCTTGCCGCCCAGGCCCTGGGCCAGCGCCTGGGTCACGCTGATGCCCTGGCCGTAGCGCCCCAGTGCATAGGCCTGCCAGTACCAGGCATTGGCGCAGTCCGGCGCCTCGGCCTGCTGGGCCTGGGCGCGCTCGGCCACCGAGAGGAACATCTCGAGCTTGGTCTTTTCCTTCTTCTCGACGTAGGTGGCGTAGATGGCCTGGGCCTTGTTCGCGACCGTGACGCCGGCGCCGCCGGCCGCAAGACCCGCGTCGAACGCGGCCTGGAATTCGCCGGCATGGAAGTGGATCCAGGCCTGCTGCACCGCCTTGTCCTGGGGCCAGGGCTCGGCATCGCCGGCATGCAACCGGCTCCAGTGTTTCTTCAGCGTGGCCGGGGTGTAGACCAGGCCTGCGTTGTCATAGGGGAAGGCGGTCCACTTGGCCATGCTGTCTCCGTCAGGATGTGGGTGGGCTCTGGTAGCGGCCGGCCAGTTGGAAGAGGTGTTCTTTGGAGTCCGGCTCCAGATAGGGTAGCAGCAGGCTCAGCACGTGGAAGGCCCCGCGCAGCAGTGCCTGGCCGGCCAGTTCGGGCTCCAGCGCGCGGCGCGGGTTGCGCACGTACTCGAAGCTCAGCCAGTAGGACAGCACCACCACCATGGAGCTGGCGGTGGGCGCGGCCTCGCGCAGCTCCATCTTCAGCGCGCCGCCCAGGTGCAGGCCCGACAGCAGCTGGCGCATCGCCTGCTCCTTGGCGCCCAGCAGATCCTGGAAATGCGTCTCCAGCCGGCGGTTCTTGAACAGCAGGTCGTTGAGGTCGCGGTACAGGAAGCGGTACTTCCAGATCAGCTCGAACAGCATGTGCAGGAACAGCCAGGCGTCCTCCACATGGCGCACGTTGTCGGACGCGGCCAGCAGCTCCGCCAGCTCCTGCTCGTAGCGGTTGAACAGCGCATTGACCAGCTCGTCCTTGGCCGGGAAGTGGTAGTACAGATTGCCCGGGCTGATGTGCAGCTCCGCCGAGATCAGCGTGGTCGACACATTGGGCTCGCCGAAGGCATTGAACAGCTGGAGCGTGGTCTCCAGGATGCGCTCGGCGGTACGGCGGGGTTTCTTTGGGCTGGCCATGCAGCGGGGCATTCTGGCAGCGATCGAGCGGCCGCCAGTGGGCGCTCCTAAAATCTTGCCTCTATGCCGAGCCCAACGCCCGCGATCTCATTCGAAAACGTCAAGAAGACATACCGCGGAGGGCAGGTCAGGGCGCTGGATGGCGTCAGCTTCGACATCCAGCCCGGCGAGTTCTTCGGCCTGCTGGGCCCCAACGGCGCCGGCAAGACCACGCTGATCAGCGTGCTCGCGGGCCTGGCCCGCGCCAGCGAAGGGCGGGTGCGCGTGATGGGCCATGACGTGGTGGACGACTACGCCGCCGCGCGCAAGGCGCTGGGCGTGGTGCCGCAGGAGCTGGTGTTCGACCCCTTCTTCAGCGTGCGCGAGACGCTGCGCATACAGAGCGGCTACTTCGGCGTGCAGAGCAACGACGCCTGGATAGACGAGCTGCTGGAAAGCCTGGGCCTGGCCGACAAGGCCCACGCCAATATGCGCCAGCTGTCCGGCGGCATGAAGCGCCGCGTGCTGGTCGCGCAGGCGCTGGTGCACCGGCCGCCGGTCATCGTGCTGGACGAGCCCACGGCCGGTGTGGACGTGGAACTGCGCCAGACGCTGTGGCAGTTCGTGTCCCGCCTCAACAAGCAGGGCCATGCGGTGCTGCTGACCACGCACTACCTGGAAGAGGCCGAGGCGCTGTGCCAGCGCATCGCGATGATGAAGGCCGGCCGCATCGTCGCGCTGGACCGCACCTCCGCGCTGCTCAGCGGCCGCGCGGCCACCATGCTGCGCTTCAAGACGGATGCAGCCCTGCCGGCCGAGGTGGCGGCGCGGGCGCGTGTGACCGGGCGCATCGTGCAGGTGACCGCGCATGACGCGGCGGAAGTGGAGACCACGCTGGCGGCGCTGCGCGCGGCCGGCTGCGTCATCGAGGACCTGGAGATCGGCCGCGCCGATCTGGAGGACGTGTTCTTGGAAATCATGCAGGGAGCTTCCGCATGAACGGGGCTTCAACGCTGTTCTACAAGGAGGTGCTGCGCTTCTGGAAGGTGTCCTTCCAGACGGTGGCGGCGCCGGTGCTGACCGCAGTGCTCTACTTGGTCATCTTCGGCCACGCGCTGGAAGACCATGTGAAGGTCTACGACACGGTCAGCTACACCGCCTTCCTGATCCCGGGCCTGGTGATGATGAGCGTGCTGCAGAACGCGTTCGCGAACAGCTCGTCCAGCCTCATCCAGAGCAAGATCACCGGCAATCTGGTGTTCCTGCTGCTGACGCCGCTGTCGCCGGCCGCCTGGTTCCTGGCCTATGTGGGCGCGGCCATCGTGCGCGGCCTGGCGGTGGGCCTGGGCGTGCTGCTGGTGACCGCGTGGTTTGCGCCGCCGGGCCTCAGCAATCTGCTGTGGGTGCTGGCCTTCGCGGCGCTGGGCGCCGGGCTGATGGGCACGCTGGGCCTGATCGCCGGCCTGTGGGCCGAGAAGTTCGACCAGCTCGCGGCCTTCCAGAACTTCATCGTGATGCCCATGACCTTTTTGTCGGGCGTCTTCTACTCGGTGCATTCGCTGCCCGGGGCCTGGCAGGCGGTGAGCCACCTCAATCCCTTCTTCTACATCATCGACGGCTTCCGCCATGGCTTCTTCGGCGTGTCCGACGTGTCGCCCTGGCTGAGCCTGGCGGTGGTGAGCAGCGCCTTCGCGGCGGTGGCGGTGATCGCGCTCAAGCTGCTGCGCAGCGGCTACAAGATCCGCTCCTGAACCCCGCCTGCCCCGGCCGGCGCCGTGCCGGCCGCTCAGGGCCAACCCTTAAAATCGCCGGTTTCTCCGAGGACGTTCCATGGCCGACCCCACCCCGCAAGACGTGCGCGACTTCATCGCCGCAGGCCTGCCCTGCGCGCATCTGGAGGTGGAAGGTGACGGCCGGCATTTCTTCGCGACCATCGTGTCGGCCGAGTTCGTGGGGCTCACGCGCATCAAGCGCCACCAGCGCGTCTACGCGGCCCTGGGCGAGCGCATGCGCGAGCAGATCCACGCGCTGTCCATGAAGACGCTGAGCCCCGAGGAATGGAGCGCCGCGCAATGAGCAACACGCTGACGCTGGCGCTGTCCAAGGGCCGCATCTTCGAAGAAACCTTGCCGCTGCTGCGCGCCGCCGGCATAGCGGTGCTGGAAGACCCCGAGACCTCGCGCAAGCTCATACTCACCACCAACCAGCCCCACCTGCGCGTGGTGCTGGTGCGTGCCAGCGATGTGCCCACCTATGTGGCCCATGGCGGCGCCGATCTCGGCGTGGCCGGCCGCGACGTGTTGCACGAGCAGGCGCTGGCCCAGGGCGGCGCCCACGGTCTCTACCAGCCGCTGGACCTGCAGATCGCGCGCTGCCGCATGAGCGTCGCGACCCGCGCCGACTTCGACTACGCCGGCGCCGTGAAGCAGGGCTCGCGGCTGCGCGTGGCCACCAAGTACACCGAGATCGCGCGCCAGCACTTCGCCGACAAGGGCGTGCACGTGGACCTGATCAAGCTCTACGGCTCCATGGAACTGGCCCCGCTGACCGGTCTGGCCGACGCCATCGTGGACCTGGTGTCCACCGGCGGCACGCTGCGTGCCAACAAGCTGGTGGAGGTCGAGCGCATCATGGACATCTCCTCGCGCCTGGTGGTCAACCAGGCCGCGCTCAAGCTCAAGCGGGCGCTGCTGCGCCCGCTGATCGACGCATTCGCCGCTGCCGCGGGCCAAGCCCCCACCCCATGAAGATCCGTCAACTCGCCACCACCGCCGCCGACTTCGCCACGCAGTTCGAAGCGCTGCGCCATTGGTCGGCTGAGACCGACGCGGCCATAGAACAGCGCGTGGCCGACATCCTGGCCGATGTGCGCGCCCGCGGCGATGCCGCGGTGCTGGACTACACCGCGCGTTTTGATCGCGTCAGCGCGCCGTCGGTTGCCGCGCTGGAGCTGGGCGCCGCCGAGCTCAAGGCCGCGTTCGACGCGATCACGCCGGCCCAGGCCGCGGCGCTGCAGTTCGCCGCCAACCGCCTGCGCAGCTACCACGAGCGCCAGCTGGACGCCTGCGGTCGCAGCTGGAGCTACCACGATGAGGACGGCACGCTGCTGGGTCAGAAGGTCACGCCGCTGGACCGCGTGGGCCTGTACGTGCCGGGCGGCAAGGCTGCCTACCCGAGCAGCGTGCTGATGAACGCCATCCCCGCCCAGGTTGCCGGCGTGCAGGAAATCATCATGGTCGTGCCCACGCCGGACGGCGTGCGCAACCCGCTGGTGCTGGCCGCCGCCCATGTGGCCGGCGTGCACCGCGTGTTCACCGTGGGCGGCGCCCAGGCCGTGGCCGCGCTGGCCTATGGCACGGCCACCATCCCGCGGGTGGACAAGATCACCGGCCCCGGCAATGCCTATGTGGCGTCGGCCAAGAAGCATGTGTTCGGACAGGTCGGCATCGACATGATTGCCGGCCCCAGCGAGATCCTGGTGATCGCCGACGGCAGCACGCCGCCGGACTGGGTCGCAATGGACCTGTTCAGCCAGGCCGAGCATGACGAGCTGGCGCAGAGCATCCTGCTGAGCCCGGACGCCGCCTACCTGGATGCGGTGCGCGCCAGCATGGAGCGCCTGCTGCCCGAGATGCCGCGTGCCGAGGTCATCCGCGCGTCGCTGGAAGGGCGCGGCGCGCTCATCCTGACCCGCTCCATGGAAGAGGCCTGCGAGATCAGCAACGCGATCGCGCCCGAGCACCTGGAGATCAGCGCGGCCCAGCCTCATCAGTGGGAGCCGCTGCTGCGCCATGCGGGCGCGATCTTCCTGGGTGCCTATACCAGCGAAAGCCTGGGCGACTACTGCGCCGGCCCCAACCACGTGCTGCCCACCTCGGGCACGGCGCGCTTCTCGTCGCCGCTGGGGGTCTACGACTTCCAGAAGCGCACCAGCCTGATCCAGGTCAGCGAGCAGGGCGCGCAGGGCCTGGGCCGCATCGCGGCCGAACTGGCCTACGGCGAGGGCCTGCAGGCTCATGCGCGCGCTGCAGAGATGCGGCTCAAGGACTGAGCCTCAGTCCGCCCCCAGCCCCACAGCCCGCGCCATCAGCGTGCCCAGCGGCCGGTAGGCCGGCAGGATGACGGTGGGCGGGCCCGGGTGCACCCGGTTGGACAGGAACACGTAGAAGCTGCGGCTCTGCGGGTCCAGCCACAGGATGCAGCCGGTGAAGCCGGTGTGGCCGAAGCTCACGCCCGCCGGGAACAGCGTGCCGCGCGGGCTGGAATAGGGCGTGTCCAGGTCCCAGCCCAGGCTGCGCAACTCCTTCAGCGCCTCGGGCTGCTGCGGCGTGCTCAGCAACTTCACGCTCTCGGGCGACAGCAGGCGGCGGCCGTCCTCGGTCACGCCGCCGGCCAGCAGCATGCGGGCAAAGCGCGCTAGGTCGGCCGTGGTGGTGAACAGGCCGGCGTTGCCGGACACGCCACCCATCTTGCGCGCGGTCGGGTCGTGCACCTCGCCGCGCAGCAGATGGCCATTGGGCTCGCGCTCGGTGGGCGCGATGCGCGCCAGCGGCAGGCGGCGCAGCGGCAGGTAACCGCTGTCCTTCATGCCCAGCGGCCTGAACAGCGCCTCGTCGGCAAACTGCTCCAGCGGCTGGCCGGCCTGTTGCGCAACGATGAGGCCCAGCAGGATGTAGTTCACGTCCGAGTAGCGGAACTGCCCGCCCGGCGTGCCCTGCAGGGGCAGCGCGCAGGCCTGCTCGCGCGCGGCGGCGATGCCGCGCCACTCGCCCGCGCCATTGCCCTTCAGCGTGGCCGGCAGGCCCGAGGTATGCGTCAGCAGCTGGCGCAGCGTGATGCCGGCCTTGTCCGCACCGCCGCAGTCCGGCAGGTAGCGCTGCAGCGGCGCCTCGATGTCCAGCCGGCCGCGCTCGCGCAGCATCTGCACCAGCGTGGCGGTCACCACCGGCTTGGTCAGCGAGGCGGCATCGAACACCGTGTCCTCGCTCTGCGCCTCGGGCGTGGGCTGCAGTGCCCGCTGGCCATAGGCGCGGTGGTAGGGCGCGCGACCCTCGCGCTCCACCCACAGCACGGCGCCGGGCAGCAGCTTCTGGTCCACCAGGCCGCCTATCAGCGCATCGGCCTCGGCCAGCGGCGCGGGGGCCAGCACGGGCGCCGGCTGGGGTTGCAGGGCGCAGCCGGTCAGCAGCGCGGCGGAGAGGGCCAGCAGGGCCAGGGCGGGGCGGGGGTGTCGCATCGGGCCATGCTACGTGGTTCTGAATTGGTACGGTCCACGAAGTTCGTGGAACACGAAGTTCGTGTACTATCCGGGCTATGAAGAACGTCACCGTGTCCATGGACGACGCCGTGGCCGAATGGGCCCGGCTGGAGGCCGCACGGCGCAATACCAGCGTGTCGCGCCTGCTGGGCGAGCTGCTGGCCGAGAAGATGCGCTCCGACGATGCCTACGAGCGTGCGATGCAGGACTGGCTGCACCGCGAGCGCAGCTGGGCGTCCGAGGGCCGCGCCTACCCGACACGGAGCGAGTCGCGATGACGCCGGTGTTCGTCGACACCTCGGTGCTCATCCTCAGCGAGGACGGCGCCCGCCCCGCCGAGCAGGCGCAGGCTCTGGCCTGGCTGCAGCTGCTGTGGCAGCAGCGCGCGGGCCGCGTGTCCACCCAGGTGCTGAACGATTTCTACCGGCTGGTCACCACGCGCATACAGCCGCCCATGCCCAACGGCGATGCGCGCGCCGAGGTGCGTCGCTACCAGCGCTGGAACCCCTGGGCCATAGACCATGCGACGGTGGAAAGCGCCTGGTCGCTGGAGAGCCGCTTCGGCCTGGCCTATGCGGACGCGCTGATCGTCGCGGCCGCCAAGGCCCAGGGCTGCACGCGGCTGCTGAGCCTGGAACTGCCGCACGAGGCGGTGTATGACAGCGTGCAGGTGCTGGACCCGCGCCAGAGCCCGCCCACGCTGGAGACGGAGAGTTTGCGATGAGTCGTTTCTGGAGCGATCTGGTCCACACGCTGACCCCCTACGTGCCCGGCGAGCAGCCGCGCATAGCCGACCTGGTCAAGCTCAACACCAACGAATGCCCCTACGGCCCCAGCGAGGCCGTGCTCAAGGCCATCGCGGCCGAGACCAATGACAGCCTGCGCCTCTACCCCGACCCGCAGGGCCTGGCGCTGAAGGCCGCCGCCGCGCGCCTGCACGGCCTCAAGCCCGAGCAGGTGTTCGTGGGCAATGGCTCGGACGAGGTGCTGGCCCATGTGTTCGCCGCGCTGCTCAAGCACGAGGCGCCGCTGCTGACCCCCGACATCTCCTACAGCTTCTACCCGGTCTACGCCAAGCTCTACGACATCGCCACCCGCGAGGTGCCACTGGCCGAGGACTACAGCCTGCGCGTGGACGACCTGCTGGCCGCCGGCCCCAACGGCGGCATCATCTTCGCGAACCCCAATGCGCCCACCGGCATTGCGATGCCGCTGGCCGAGATCGAGCGCCTGCTGCAGGCCAACCGCGACTCGGTGGTGGTGGTGGACGAGGCCTATGTGGACTTCGGCGCCGAGTCGGCCGCCACGCTGGTGGACCGCTACCCGCAGCTGCTGGTGGTGTGCACGCTGTCCAAGAGCCGCGCGCTGGCCGGGCTGCGCGTGGGCTATGCGCTGGGCCAGGCCGAGCTGATCGAGGCGCTGACCCGCGTGAAGGACAGCTTCAACTCCTACCCGCTGGACCGCCTGGCGCTGGCCGGCGGTGTCGCGGCGCTGGACGACCAGGCCGGCTTCGAGCGCATGCGCGATCTCATCATCGCGACCCGCGAGCGCCTGAGCACCGAGCTGAGCCGCCGCGGCGCCCAGGTGCTGCCGTCCAAGGCCAACTTCGTGTTCGCCCGCTTTCCCGGGCAGGACGCGGCGGCATTGGCCGCCGGCCTGCGCGAGCATCGCGTGCTGGTGAGACACTTCCGCAAGCCCGAGCGCATTGCCAGTTTCCTGCGCATCAGCATAGGCACGGACGCGCAGATCGACACCCTGCTGCAGGCGCTGGACGCACTGCTGCCCGGCACCCCTTCCTGAACCTCATGGCCACTTCCATGCGTACCGCCCAGGTCACCCGCAACACCAAGGAGACGCGCATCAGCGTCTCGGTCAATCTCGACGGCACGGGGCAGGCCAAGCTGCACACCGGCATTGGCTTCTTCGACCACATGCTGGACCAGATTGCCCGCCACGGCCTGATGGACCTCGACATCCACTGCGAGGGCGACCTGCACATCGACGGCCACCACACGGTGGAAGACGTGGGCATCACGCTGGGCATGGCCGTTGCGCAGGCAGTGGGCGACAAGGCCGGCCTCACGCGCTACGGCCACAGCTATGTGCCGCTGGATGAGGCGCTGTCGCGCGTGGTGATCGACCTCTCCGGCCGCCCCGGCCTGCACATGGACGTCAAGTTCACGTCGGGCAGCATTGGCGCTTTCGACACCCAACTGGCCTTCGAGTTCTTCCAGGGCTTTGCCAACCTGGCGCTGGCGACCGTGCACATCGACAACCTCAAGGGCCACAACGCACACCACCAGTGCGAGACCATCTTCAAGGCCTTCGGCCGCGCACTGCGCATGGCCACCACGCCCGACCCGCGTTCGGCCGGCGTGATCCCGTCCACCAAGGGGAGCCTCTGACATGAGCCGTACCGTGGCGGTGGTCGACTACGGCATGGGCAATCTGCGCTCGGTGTCGCAGGCGGTGCTTCACGCGGCCGAGGGCCAGGGCTTTGACGTGGCCATCACCAGCGACCCCGCGGTGGTGCGCGCCGCCGAGCGCGTGGTGCTGCCGGGCCAGGGCGCGATGCGCGACTGCATGGCCGAGCTGGCCGCCTCCGGCGTCAAGGACGCCGTTCTGGAGGCCGCGGCCAGCAAGCCGCTGCTGGGCGTGTGCGTGGGCATGCAGATGCTGCTGGACCACAGCGAGGAGCAGGACACCCCCGGCCTGGGCCTGATCCCGGGCCGCGTGCAGCGCTTCCAGCTCGAGGGCCGGCTGCAGGATGACGGCAGCCGCTACAAGGTGCCGCAGATGGGCTGGAACCGCGTGAGCCAGACCCGACCCCATCCGGTCTGGCTAGGCATTCCGGACGAGAGCTGGTTCTACTTTGTGCACAGCTACTACGCCAGCACCGAGCACCGCGATCACGCGGCCGGTGAGACCGACTACGGCACTCGCTTTACCTGCGCCATTGCGCGGGATAACATTTTTGCGACCCAGTTCCACCCCGAGAAAAGCGCCGCGCTGGGCCTAGCGCTCTATCGCAATTTCCTGCACTGGAAGCCTTGACCCTCCCCCTACCGGCTGCGCCGGCCCCCTCAAGGGGGCGCCGTCTGTGGCCCGGCAAAGCCGGCTCCACGACGGCCGCTTGGTTCAACACCCTGCCTCTCAACCCTTAGCTCTGACCTAGCCTCGGCCATGCTGCTGATCCCCGCCATCGACCTGAAAGACGGTCGCTGCGTCCGCCTCAAGCAAGGCGACATGAACGACTCCACCACTTTCGGCGAGGACCCGGCCGCGATGGCTCGGCGCTGGCTGGATGCGGGTGCGAGACGCCTGCATCTGGTGGACCTGAACGGCGCCTTCGCGGGCAAGCCGGTCAATGAGTCGGCCATCAAGGCCATCATCCGCGAGGTGGGCGACGAGATCCCCATCCAGCTGGGCGGCGGCATCCGCGACCTCGACACCATAGAGCGCTACCTGGACGACGGCCTCAGCTACGTGATCATCGGCACCGCCGCGGTGAAGAGCCCGGGCTTTCTGAAGGACGCCTGCAGTGCCTTTGGTGGCCACATCATCGTGGGCCTGGACGCCAAGGACGGCAAGGTCGCCACCGACGGCTGGAGCAAGCTCACCGGCCATGAGGTCGTGGACCTGGCCAAGAAGTTCGAGGACTACGGCGTCGAGGGCGTGATCTACACCGACATCGGCCGCGACGGCATGCTGACCGGCATCAACATCGAGGCCACGGTCAAGCTCGCGCAGGCGCTGACCATCCCGGTGATCGCGTCCGGCGGCCTGTCCGACATCGCCGACATCGAGCGCCTGTGCGCGGTCGAGAGCGACGGTGTGGAGGGCGTGATCTGCGGTCGCTCCATCTACACCGGCGCGCTGGACTTCGCCGCCGCCCAGGCCCGCGCCGACGTGCTGAACCCGGCCTGAGCGGCCGGACTCACGGCCGCCTCCCGCCCGCCGTGCTGCGCGCGCTGGCCGTCGCCAACTACCGGTCGCTGCGCCAGCTGGTGCTGCCGCTGGCGCGGCTGACCGTCGTCACCGGCGCCAACGGTTCGGGCAAGTCCAGCGTCTACCGCGCACTGCGGCTGCTGGCCGACACCGCGCGCGGCGACGTGCTCAGCAGCCTGGCCCGCGAGGGGGGGCTGGAATCCGTGCTGTGGGCCGGGCCTGAGAGCTTCTCGGCCGCGATGCTGCGCGGCGAGCAGCCGGTGCAGGGCACACGTCGCCTGCTGCCGGTGAACCTGCGCCTGGGCTTCGTCGGCGGGGCCGACGACTACGGCTACGCACTGGATATCGGCCTGCCCACGCCCAGCGCCAGCGTGTTCGCGACCGATCCCGAGATCAAGACCGAGCAGGTCTGGCAGGGGCCGGTGCGCCGCCCGGCCACGCTGCTGGCCGAGCGCGACCGCGGTCTGCTGCGCCTGCGGAGTGAGGATGGTGGCTGGCGCCCGGTGGAGCGTTCGCTGCCAGCCTGGTCCAGCATGCTGGCCGAGTACGTGGATCCGCGCGGTGCGCCCGAGCTGCTGGCGCTGCGCGAGCAGGTGCGGGCCTGGCGCTTCTACGACCACTTCCGCAGCGATGCCGACGCGCCCGCACGCCAGCCCCAGCTGGGCACGCGCACGCCGGTGCTGGGCCACGACGGCAGCGACTGGGCTGCTGCGCTGGCCACCATCCGCGAGATCGGCGACGCCGCCGCGCTGGATGCCGCCGTGGCCGATGCCTTCGAGGGCGCCCGCCTCAGCATCGAGCGCCAGGACGGCCGCTTCGAGGTCTGCATGCACCAGCCCGGCCTGCTGCGGCCGCTGCGCGCGCGCGAACTGTCCGACGGCACGCTGCGCTACCTGCTGTGGGTGGCCGCACTGCTGAGCCCGCGCCCGGCGCCGCTGCTGGTGCTGAACGAGCCCGAGACCAGCCTGCACCCCGACCTGCTGCCCGCGCTGGGCCGGCTGATCGTGCATGCGGCTGGCCACACCCAGGTCTTCGTCGTGAGCCATGCGCGGCGCCTGCTGGCCGCGCTGGAAGACAGCGGCCTGCCCGCCGACGAGCAGCTCACGCTGGCGCTGCACAAGCGCCTGGGCGAGACCCAGGCCGAGGGCGGCGAACACCTGGACCTGCCCGCCTGGCGCTGGCCGGGCCGCTGAACCCCACACCCCGCCGCGCCGCGCGCGCGGCCTGCTGAAGGACAATCCCGCCATGCTCGCCAAACGCATCATTCCCTGCCTGGACGTGACCGCCGGTCGCGTCGTCAAGGGCGTCAACTTCGTGGACCTGCGCGACGCGGGCGACCCGGTGGAGATCGCCGCGCGCTACAACGAGCAGGGCGCGGACGAGCTCACCTTCCTGGACATCACCGCCACCAGCGACGGGCGCGACCTCATCCTGCACATCATCGAGGCGGTGGCGGCCCAGGTCTTCATCCCGCTGACCGTGGGCGGCGGCGTGCGCTCGGTGGCCGATGTGCGCCGCCTGCTCAACGCCGGGGCCGACAAGGTCAGCTTCAACTCCGCCGCGGTGGCCGAGCCCGAGCTGATCCGTGCGGCCAGCGACCGCTACGGCGCGCAGTGCATCGTCGTGGCCATAGACGCCAAGCGCCGCCATGGCGACGACCTCGCCGCACGCGGCCCGGGCTGGGATGTCTACACCCACGGCGGGCGCAAGAACGTGGGCCTGGATGCCGTCGAATGGGCCCGAAAGATGGCCGAGTACGGCGCGGGCGAGATCCTGCTGACCAGCATGGACCGCGACGGCACCAAGAGCGGCTTCGACCTGGAACTAACCCGCGCCGTCAGCGATGCGGTGCCGGTGCCGGTGATCGCGTCCGGCGGCGTCGGCACGCTGGACCACCTGGCCGACGGCATCACCCAGGGTGGCGCTGACGCGGTGCTGGCCGCCAGCATCTTCCACTTCGGCGAGTACACGGTGGGCCAGGCCAAGGCGGTGATGGCGCAGCGCGGCATCCCTGTCCGCCTGTGAGCAATCCCTCTCGTCGAACCGCGGCGTCCGCCACCACCACGGCGCGTGCGCCGGGCGAGATCCGCATCATCGGCGGCCGCTGGAAGCGTTCCAAGCTGCCGGTGCCCGACGCGCCGGGCCTGCGCCCCACGTCCGACCGGGTGCGCGAGACGCTGTTCAACTGGCTGGGCCAGACGCTGACCGACTGGCGCGTGCTGGACGCGTTCGCGGGCAGCGGCGCCCTGGGCTTCGAGGCCGCGTCGCGCGGCGCGGCCGAGGTGGTGATGATCGAGCGCGATGCGCGCCTGGCCGAGGGCCTGCGCGCGGTGCAGCGCAAGCTGGGCGCCGAGGCCGTGCGCCTGCACGCGGCCGACGCGCTGGCCTGGATGGCACGCGGCCCGCGCGGGCATTTCGACCTGGTGCTGCTGGACCCGCCTTTCGCGGCCGGCCTGTTCGACGCTGCGCTGGCTGCCGCCGTGCCGCTGCTGACGCCCGACGGGCTGATCTATGCCGAGTCGCCGCATGAGCTGACCCCGCCGGCCGGCTTCACCGCGTGGCGACAAGGGCGGGCCGGCGCGGTCCACTACCAGTTGCTGCGGCGCAGCGACAATCCCGGCTCTGCCGACTGACACAGCGCCCGCTTACGGGCCGGCCAAGCCGCATGACCAGCCGCACCACCATCACCGCGATCTACCCCGGCACCTTCGACCCCATCACCGTGGGCCACGAGGACCTGATGCGCCGCGCCGCCGGCCTGTTCGAACGCCTGATCCTGGCGGTCGCGGTGGGCCATCACAAGAAGACGCTGTTCTCGCTGGACGAGCGCCTGGCCATGGCCCAGGAGGTCGCGCGGCCGCTGGGCAATGTGGAGGTGATCGCCTTCGACGGCCTGCTGCGCGACTTCGTGCTGAGCCACGGCGGCCGCGTCGTGGTGCGTGGTCTGCGCGCGGTCAGCGACTTCGAGTACGAGTTCCAGATGGCCGGCATGAACCGCAAGCTGATGCCCGAGGTCGAGACCGTGTTCCTGACGCCGGGCGACCAGCACCAGTTCATCTCCAGCACCTTCGTGCGAGAAATCGCGACGCTGGGCGGCGACGTGTCGCCCTTCGTGTCAGCCGGCGTGCTGGAGCGGCTCAAGGCGCGTTGCGCCAGGGAGGCCTGAGCATGGCCTTGATGATTACCGACGACTGCATCAACTGCGACGTCTGCGAGCCGGTCTGCCCCAACCAGGCCATTTACATGGGCGTGGAGTTCTACGAGATAGACCCGGCCAAGTGCACCGAGTGCGTGGGCCACTTCGACGAGCCGCAGTGCGTGTCGCTGTGCCCGGTGGCCTGCATCCCGGTGAACCCGCAGCATGTGGAGAGCCGCGAGACGCTGATGCAGAAGTACCTGCGTCTCACCGGCCAGGCCGCCTGAGCCCGGCCCGGGGCCGCTGCGCTCAGTTCGGGAACACCGCCTGCAGCAGCTGCGCCAGGCGCGCGCCGGCCAGCGTCAGCTCACGGCGCTTGATCATGTCCTCGCGCTGCGCATAGCCGGTGGGCAGCGTCGCGGTCCAGGTCTTGTCCTGCTTGGGCGCAAAGCTCAGGCCGTCATAGACCAGGCGCGCCTCTTCCAGCGACTGCGTGGCCCAGCGGGCCGGCCAGTCCAGCGCGTCGCCCGTGCTGGGCTTGACCTTGCGGGCCTGGGCCACCCAGGCATCGTCCACCTCGGCCGGCGCCATGGACGCGGGCACGTCGTCCCACAGCGTGTGCAGGCGCGGCAGCCGCGGCGGCTGGCCGGGCGCGGTGGCCTGCGGCGGCTTGTGCGGGTTGGCCACCAGGATGGCGTTGCCGCCCGTGGTGTTGGTGGCGGGGTCGAAGCCGGTCTTGTCGGGGTCCACCTCGTGGCCGTCATGGTCCAGGTAGATGGCGCCCACGTGCAGCGGCTCGTGCATGTCGCCCACCACGTGCACCATCAGCAGCAGCGCCTCGCGCGGCTTGAGGTCGAAGGGCGCGGTTGCGGGCTGGCCGCGCAGCACCTGGATGCTGGCGCGCAGTGCCGCCACCACGTCGTGGTTGCTGGTGCCGGTGAAGCCCTCCAGATAGCGGCTGCGCTGCAGCGCGACGTCGGTGTAGTGGTACTGCTGGTGGCAGCTTTCCTCGCCCGGCTTGGGGTGGCACTGGGTCTGGTTGCGGCGCACATAGTCCGCCATCTCGGCGATACGGGCCGGCGTCTCCAGCGGCGCGCAGGACGCGTACTTGCCGACATTGGGGTAGGTGTAGCCCAGCTTGGGCACGATGCCCTTCACGCAGTCGGCCCACACGGTGGCCTGCGGCAGCGTGAGCCCGCCCAGCAACGCGTTCACGCGCGCCTCGGCGGGGCTGCCGGCAATCAGCCGGGCCGCGATCGCGCCCACGGTCTCGTGGCCGTCCGCGCCCCAGGCATGGGCGCTCAACGGCAGGGCGGTGGACAGGGCGGCGGTCAGCACGGTGGCCAGCAGGCGGCGCATGGGCAGGTTCCTTGATGCAGCGAAAGGGCGCGATCATGCCGCGCCCATGTCTCTGCATCGTGAAGCAGCGCGCTCAGTCCAGCGGCCAGCGCTCGCCGTAGCGCGGTGCGGCCGGCCATTCAGCGGCGCTGGGCAGCTGCTGTGGGTGTTGCCGTACCCAGCGCCGCGCCAGCATCCAGCCGCCGTGGCCTACGATCAGCGCCGGCCCGTCCGGCCAGGCCGCGCAGCGCGCCAGCAGGCTGGCCAGGCTTTCACCGCCGCCGGGGCGGTGCTGGGCGAAGTCGGCAATCCAGGCATCCAGCGCGGGCGCGCCGATGTCGCTCCAGCGCCGGCCCTCCCAGGTGCCGAAATCGAACTCCAGCAGCGCCGCGTCCACGCGGTGCGCCCAGCCCCAGCGCGCCAGCCAGCGGCCCACATCGGCGCAGCGCTGTCGCGGCGAGGTGATCACCTCATGCGCCAGCCGGTGGCGGCGCGCATGGGCCTGGATGCGCCGGGCCAGGCGCTTGGCGCGGCGCCAGTGCACCGCGGGGTCGCTGCCCGCGCCCACGCACAGGCCGGCGACGCCCTCGGGTCGCGGGTGTCGCCACACGGTGGGCATTCAGAACCCCAGCGGCAGCTCGGCCGCCAGGCCCAGCAGCAGCGCCAGCTCGCCCAGTTGCTGGCTGGCGCCCAGCGTGTCGCCGGTGTAGCCGCCCAGGCGGCGCGCCAGCCAGCCGCGCATCCACAGCAGCAGCGCGCCGGCGGCCAGCAGTGCGCGGCCCAGCTCCGGCGCCAGCTCGGGCCGCCAGGTCAGCAGGCCCACGCAGGCCAGCGCCGCAAAGGCCAGCGTCAGCGCGAGGTCGCCGCGCGTGACGCCGCCCGCCAGCGGCTTGGCCTTGGCATGTTCCACATCGCCCGCATAGGGCAGCATCGCCATCAGCACCACCGGCAGCGCGCGGCTCAGCGCCTGGCTCCACACCAGCGCCAGCGCGGCCAGGGCCGGGTCTTGCTGCGCGAGCGACACCAGCGTGGCCGCCTTCAGCCCCAGCACCAGCACCAGGCCCAGCGCGCCATAGCTGCCCAGGCGCGAGTCCTTCATGATGGCCAGCGCCTTCTCCCGCGTGACCGCGCCGCCGAGGCCATCGCAGGTGTCGGCCAGGCCGTCCTCATGAAAACCGCCGGTGATGTAGACGCCCGCCGCCATCGCCAGGCCCACGGCAATGGCTGGTGACCACAGCCAGCAGGCCGCCCACAGCACCGCGCCGGACAGGGCGCCCACCAGCGCGCCCACCGGCACGAAGTAAGGCGCGCAGCGGGCCAGCCACGCGGGTTCGAAGCCGACCCAGCTCGGGATGGGGAGGCGGGTGAGGAATTGGAGGGCGGTGAAGAAGAGGCGCAGGGGGGGCATGGGGGGATTTTGGTTCGTGGCGAAAGCCAGGTCGGGAATTCACCGCGCAGGTGGGTGCCCAGCGTGCTGCGGTGCCGGCATGCGTTTGGCTTTGCGCCAGGCGTCGGCGTGCAGCCGCGCCTTGACCGGCGTGAAGGGGCGATGGTTGGCGCTCTTCACAAGTCCAGCGCGAGAGCGCAGCGGTTCGCTTCTGGCCTCCAGGCCTCTGCTCCCGATCAAGCGGGCTTGCAATGGCTGTTGAATTAGCGCTCCTCTTTTGGTGACTTTTCTCTGGCGCGACAGAGAAAAGTTACCCGCCATCGCGGGGCGGATTCCCGCGGCGGTGATGCGGGTCGAAAGGCTCTTCGCAAAAGCAGCAGGACTCAAATGGCGTTGCTCCGCATGACGTGTTGCTTATGGCCAGGCCCATGCCGGGATTTCGTCCCGGCGGCCGACCCACTTTCTGTCCCGCCAGAAAGTGGGCAAAGAGCGGCCCCTGCTCCGCCGCCCACCCGCTACGCGGGCGGGTTCCCTGCGATGCTCGAAGCCCGGGGCCGCGCCGAACTCACTGCGCTACGCTCCGTTCAAACAGGCGTCGCGAGTCAGTTCTTGAAGCGTGCTGCGCACGCGCCCCGGGCTTCTGCGCTTCTCGGCGGCTTCAAAGGGGAAGCCCAGAACAGCCGAAGGCCAAAAGCCAACAGGGCTTATCGTGCCGATGAGCCCTGTTGGAAATGACCTTGCGAGCCGTAGATCGGAGGCCCGACCCTGAATCACGCGCCGCTCTAGCCCGCCCTACGCGCTCACAGCAGACTCAGTCTTCACCATGACGTTCATACAGCTTGGTGCCAGGGAAGGCCGGGAGCCAGGACTCGCGCCGGACGGTCCAGAGTTCGTAGGTCGGCTTGAACTGGTTGGGGGCGTCCAGTGCCCCCAGATGAACTTCCAGTTCGTCGCCCGTGACCGAGAAGACCGACGACCCGCAGTGGGGGGCAGAAGTGGCGGCCTGCGTAAGCCGACGTTGAACCCGTGACCGAAACGTCGGACGCCCGGAAGATGGCGGACGCATGAAACAGCGCGCCGTGATGCTTTCTGCAATCGAGGCAGTGGCACACGCCAACACGCAGCGGTTCCCCCACGGCTTCAATGCGGACTCTGCCGCAGAGACAACCACCGGTGGCAATGTTCACGAATGCATCCCCCATGCAATAGCGGCGGATCGTCCCTCTGCAAAACTTGGGCAGTGAGTGGCGGCCGGCTCACCCAAACCCCCGCACTACGCATTGCTTATTCCAGCGAATCTGTTTGCAATTAATTGGGGCGCAGCGCTCAATCCAGCTTGCTAGGTTACTTGGATTTCGGTGGTTTGTGAGTTGCCCAATACGGTAGCTGAAATGTGTGTCCTGTTCGTGCAACGACATGCGATTGGACGGAGTAGTCCAGCTTTGAGGTTTTTAGCCATCGGGCTCTAGCAATTTTTATTGCTCCGTCCTCCAGAAAGAGATCGAGTACCTCGGCGTGATGTTCATTGGGGAACCCCTGGTATGGCAATAGCGATATGCACTTGAGGACCTCTCCGACTAGTATCGCTGGTCCTGGCGGTTGTTCGGATGGCTGAGGCTTGGGTTGAAGGCTAAATGTCTGTCGTATGGATTTCTCTAAGATATCGCACTGTTGGTAAAAGGCCTGTACGGCCTTGCGTAGCAGGAAGGCAAAAGAATATCCCTCTGCGATCGCATTTGAGCCATATCTAAATGCCGCCGGTCCAGTCGTTTTGGGGCGAATGAGGCCGTTCACGGAAAAGCCCGCGATCGGCACCCCGTCACCATAAGTAACCTCAATCCAGCCCAGCTCAAAGCCTTCATGCTTGATTTTATTGATTGGTGCCTTGAAGAGTAAATTGACCTCTCTATCAATAGCTTGGTTAGCTGCCTTGAAGTTCTTTGCCTTTCCGGGCGGCGAGATGTCGCCAAGCTTGCTTCCAATAAGCCGCAGATATTCGGTGGCCGATGTGATCTCAAGCATCAGCTGCTCTGTTTCTTTTAGAGCCTGTTGTTCATATCTGCCGGTCTGGTAAGGCAGCTGTCCGCCGATCGAAACAACCAGTCGAAGAATACGTTCAAGCCGCGCGCCGATCTCATAGGCAGGGTCCGGGACTAATTCATTATCTAGATGTTCTCTCTTGGCTGAGTCGAGCAGATTTATTGTTCTGACAAGCCCAGGGAGGGTTGTGCCTTCTGCGCTAAGTGAGCGCAATTTGCCTTGGATCGCAATTGGCCCAAGCCTCAGCTTATTCATAGTGTTTTATGGTTGCGTATTGCTTCAACTTTGGTAACGAGAGGAGCCCAGCACTAACTCACCCCCGCTCACTCACCCCCGCCGACCCAAAGCTCGCCATATCTCGCAGCAGGTCGCAGGCCGACACCAGCAGCGGCCAGGCCAGGGCGGCGCCGGAGCCTTCGCCCAGGCGCAGGTCCAGGTCCAGCAGGGGCTGGGCGTGCAGCGCTTTCAGCATCAGGCGGTGGCCGGATTCGGCCGAGCGGTGGGCGAACACGCAGCGTTGCAGCACGGCGGGCTGCAGCTTGGCGGCCACCAGCACGGCGCTGCCGGTGATGAAGCCGTCCACCACGACGACGCGGCGCTGGGCGGCGGCTTCCAGCACGGCGCCGGCCATCATCGCGATCTCGAAGCCACCCATTGCGGCCAGCACGTCCACCGGCTCGTGCACGCCCGCGTGCAGGTTGAGCACGCGCTGCAACACCGCGGTCTTGTGCGACAGGCCGGCGTCGTCCAGCCCGGTGCCGCGGCCCACGCAGTCGGTGATGGGCTGATCGGCCAGGCGGGCCAGCAGCAGCGCGGCGGCCGAGGTGTTGCCTATGCCCATCTCGCCCAGCAACAGCGTGTTTCCGGGCAGGTCGCGCACCAGCTGGGCGCCGGCGCGCAGTGCGGCCTCGCACTGGGCCCGCGTCATCGCCGGGCCCAGCGAGGCGTCGGCCGTGCCGCGCGCAATCTTGCGGTCGACCAGCCCGTGGCGCGGGCCGAACTCGTGGTCCACGCCGGCGTCCACCACATGAAAGCCCAGCCCGTGCTGGCGGGCCAGCACGCTGACCGCGGCACCGCCGGCCAGGAAGTTCTCCACCATCTGCCAGCTCACCTCGCTGGGGTAGGCCGACACGCCCTGCGCGGTGATGCCGTGGTCGCCCGCGAACACCAGCAGCTGGGGCCGCTGCAGCGCGGGCGCCTCGGTGCCCAGGATCAGGCCCAGGCGCAGCATCAGCGTCTCCAGCTGCCCCAGCGCGCCCAGCGGCTTGGTCTTGTGGTCGATGCGGTGGCGCAGCGCGGCTTCGAGTTCGGGTTGGTGCAGGGCGGGGACGGCGGGGATCAGGGGATGCATGTCAGGAACAGGAAACAACCAGAGACTGAAAAGCGGCCAGCAGCTGCCGGCCGCCGCGTTCGATGGCGGCGGGCCCGGGGGCAAGGATATCGGCCGACTTGATTTCGAGCAGCCGCGCGTCCAGCGCCGCGAAGCCGGGGCGGGCCAGCACCTGCTCGGGCACGAAGCGCCGGCCGCACCAGGAGCCCAGGATGAGCTGGGGCCGCGCGGCCAGCACCTCGTCGGCGCTGACGAAACGGTCACGCGCACGGCTGGCGCGGGCGCGCTCGGCGAACACGTCCTGCCCGCCGGCCAGCGCGATCAGCTCGCTGACCCAGCCTATGCCGCAGATCATGGGCTCGCCCCATTCTTCGAAGTACACGCGCGGCCGCCAGGCCAGGGCCGCGCCGGCCTGCGCGATCTCCTGCTGCGTGGCCAGCAGTTGCGCGCACAGCGCGTCGGCCTGCGTCTCACGCTGCACCAGCGCGCCCAGGCGCCGCACCATCGCATGGATGCCGGCGAGGTCGCGGTGATCGAACCACAGCGTGGCCAGGCCGGCCTGCTCGCACTCGTCCAGCAGCGGGCGCTGCAGGTCGGAGAAGCCGATCACCAGATCGGGCTGCACCGCGAGGATGCGTTCCAGCTTCATGCTGGAGAAGCCGCTGATCTTGGGCTTGTCGGCCCGCGCCTCGGGCGGGTGCACCGTGTAGCCGGAGATGCCGGCGATGCGGTGCTGCGCGCCCAGCCGGTACAGCACCTCCACCGCCTCGGTGGACAAACAGGCGATGCGTTGTGGCCCGCCGCTCATGCGATCAGCCCGGCCAGCACGCCGGGCGCGAAATGGCGGTCCACGAAATCGGCCAGGCCGTCGAACACCGCGTCCAGCGGCGTGCCCGCCTGGCCCAGCAGCGCCCGCAGCACGGCCGGCTGCTCGAACAGGCCGTGGGCGTAGACGCCCAGCACGCGGCCGTCGGCCGACTGCCAGCCCACCGTCTCGCCCGCGTCATTGCGCAGCGCCTCGCGCGGCGCGGGCAGCGACGGATGCGGCGCGGTGCGGCCCAGGCGAATCTCGTAGCCCTCGGCCTGCACGCCGCTGAGCCCGGCCCAGGGGCCGGTGAGCGTGCCGAAGCCGAAGCGGGTGGCGCGCAGCCGCTTGTCGGCCTCGAAGCGGGTCACCAGCGGCAGCAGGCCCAGGCCGGGCGCGTTGCCGTCGGCCAGCGGGGAGCCGTCCAGCCCGTCGGAGTCGATCAAGGCCTCGCCCAGCATCTGCAGGCCGCCGCAGATGCCCAGGATGGGCCCGCGGTGCGCGGCCAGCGCCGCGTCCAGCCGCTGCGCGCGCAGCCAGGCCAGGTCGGCGCCGGTGGACTTGGAGCCGGGCAGGATCACCCAGTCCGCGCCCGCCAGGTCGGCCGGCGTGCGCGCCCACACCAGGCGCACGCCGGGTAGCTGGCGCAGCGGCTGGAACTCGTCGAGGTTGGACAGCTGCGGGTAGGCCACGATGGCGATGCGCAGCGCCGCACCGCCAGGCGCGGCGCCGTCGTCATACAGGCCATCCTCCTCGGGCAGGCCGTGGCCGCGCCACATCGGCAGCGTGGCGACGGTGGGCACGCCGGTCAGCGCCTGCAGCTGCTCGGGCCCGGGTGACAGCAGCGCCGCGTCGCCGCGGAAGCGGTTCAGCACAAAGCCGCGCAACTGGGCGCGCACATCGGCCGGCATCAGCTGGTGGGTGCCGTACAGGTGGGCGAAGGCGCCGCCGCGGTCGATGTCGGTGACCAGCAAGCCGGCCGCGCGCGAGGCCCGCGCGGTGCCCAGGTTCACATAGTCGTTGGCGGCCAGGTTGATCTCGGCCGGCGAGCCCGCGCCCTCGATGACCAGCACCTCGTTCTCGGCCATCAGCTCGTGCAGCGCGGCCTCGGCCGGCCGGGCCAGCGCGGCGCTGCGTTCGCGCCAGGGCAGGCCGGTCAGCTCGCGGTCCACCTCGCCCAGCACGATGACCTGGCTGCGCGTGTCGGCCTCGGGCTTGAGCAGCACCGGGTTCATGCGCACCTCGGGCACGCGGCGCGCGGCCAGCGCCTGGAAGTACTGCGCCGAGCCGATCTCGCCCAGCTGGCCGGCAAGACCCGGCACCACGCGGGCGTTGTTGCTCATGTTCTGTGCCTTGTAGGGCGCCACGCGCAGGCCCTGGCGCGCATACCAGCGGCACAGCGCGGTCGCGAGCCAGCTCTTGCCGGCGCCGCTGGTGGTGCCCAGCACCATCACGGCCTTGGCAGTGCTCATGGGAGGTCTCCTTGAAGTGCGTCCAGCGCCGCGGCCAGCGCGGCCTGGCTGGTGGGCGGCTGGGCCGACAGCCGCAGCCATTCCGGCAGGCCGAAGGAGGCCGCGTCGCGCACCCGCAGGCCGCGGCGGCGCAGCGCGGCGGCCAGCCCGACGGGCCGGGGTGGACTGGCCAGCTGGAAATTGGTGGCGCTTGGCCGCAGCGTCCAGCCACGCGCCTGCAGCAGCGCGGCCTGGCTGTCTCGCCACTGCGCCAGCTGCGCGCGGGCATCGGCCAGCCAGGCGGCGGTGGCCTCATCCGCCCAGTGCCACAGCAAGACCTGGCCCTCGGCGGCCAGCACCCAGCTGGGCGCCAGGCGCAGCAGGCGTTGCACCAGCAGCGGGTCGTGGGCGGGGGCCAGCAGATAGGCGGCGCGCACACCGGTCAGGCCCAGCGCCTTGTTGGGGCAGACCAGGCGCCATGCGGCGGGCGGCGCCGGCAGCGGCGCACCGCTGAGGCACAGCGGCGCATAGGCCTGGTCCACCACCAGCCGCGTGTTGTGCAGCGCGTTCAGCCAGGCCCAGTCGGTGGCCGACAGCAGCGCGCCCGTGGGGTTGCAGGGCTCGCAGAGCCAGACCAGCGCGGGGCCGGTGGGGCGGATGTCCAGCGCTCGCGCATAGGGGTGGACCGGCAGGTCCAGCGCCTGCGCGGCCAGCGCGTAGTCGCCAAAGCCGGGCTGGGGCACCCACACCTCGGTCGTGCCCTCGCGCTGCGCGGCCAGCGTGAGCCGGCGTATCGCCTCGGCGCCGCCCGAGGCCGGCAGCACGCGCTCGGGCGTGAGGCCGTGCGCGGCGGCCAGGCGCTCGCGCAGTGCGGTGTAGGCCGGGTCGGGGTAGTGGCGGCGGTCCGCCCGCTGCAGCGCCCGCCACAGCGAGGGCGGCGGGCCCAGCGGGCTGGCGTTGCTGGAGAAGTCGTGCGCGACCGGCAGGCCGCCGTCCTCGCCGCCGTGGGTGGCGCCGTTCATGTGCCGCTCCTCAGCGCCCAGGCCAGCAGCGCCAGTGCGGCCGAGCCCGCCAGCAGGCCGCGGCGGCACAGCGCCAGCGCGCGGGTCAGGTCTTGCGCTTGCGGCGCTCGGCCGCCGGCGTTGAGCCGGTAGACGCCAGGCTTGGCCAGGCTCAGGCCCAGGCACAGCGCCGCGGCGGCCATGGGCCAGCCGCCATTGGGCGAGGGCGTGCGGCCGGATTCGCGCCACAGCGCCGGCAGCAGGCCCAGACGCGGCCCCAGCAGCGCCAGCGCGGTGAGGCGGGCCGGCAGCCAGCTCAGCACATCGTCCGCGCGGGCCGCCCATTTGCCAGACCATTCGCGCTCGTCGCGATAGCCCCACATCGCGTCGGCCGTGTTGGCGAAGCGGTAGACCGCCGCGCCCGGCAGGCCGGCGAGCGCGAACCAGAACAGCGGTGCGATCACCGAGTCGTTGAGGTTCTCGGCCAGCGTCTCGATGGCGGCCTCGCGCACTTCGGCCTCGCTCAGCGCGCTCACATCCCGGCTCACCAGCCGGGCCAGCCGCGCGCGGCCGGCGTCCAGCGACTCGGCCAGCGCGGCCTCCACCGCGGCCACCTCGTCGGCCAGCATGCGCCAGGCCAGCAGCGGCTTGAGCAGCAGGCCCAGCAGCCCGGCCAGAGCCGCCATGCGCCACGGCGCAGCCGCCGGCTGCAGTTGCAGCCAGAGCCAGCCCTGCAGCCAGGCGGCGATCAGCGCCACCGCCACCGCGCCCAGCGCCCAGGCCAGCGCGCCGCCCACGAAGGCCAGCGGCGCGGGCAGGCGCTGCAGCCGGAACAGGCCCAGGTAGCGGCCCATGGCCACCACCGGGTGGGCCCAGGTGGGCGGCTCGCCGAAGCGGCGATCCACCCACAGGGCCACGGCCATGGCCAGGGGCAGCGCGAGGCTCAGCATCGTGACCCGCGCCTCAGCCCAGCGGCGGCAGGCGTGCGATCAGGCCGCGCTTGAGCCGCTCGGGCCGGCGCGCCCAGGCCAGCAGGCCGTCGCCCGGCTCCGCATGCTCGGCCGCCACGGCCAGCAGCGCGTCCACGCAGTCGGCGTCGGGCGTCAGCTGGCCCCACACATAGCTGTGCTTGCCGGCGCCCTGCAGCGCGGCGCTGCAGCTCTGCTTGCAGGCGGCCAGGCAGGCCTGGCCGCGTATGGGCAGCGTGCAGTCGCGCGTCAGCGCCTCGTTCTCCACGGCCTCCAGCAAGGCCTGACCCTGGCCGTCGGCGCAGGTGGTGCAGATGGTGAGGGTGCTCAATCTTCGATTCCTCGTTGGGCCGGCACACCGGCCTGGTAGTGGTGCTTCACCAGCTTCATCTCGGTCACGGTGTCGGCCAGCGCCACCAGTTCGTCCGGCGCGTTGCGGCCGGTCAGCACCACATGCACATGGCCGGGGCGCTCGCGCAGGCAGGCCAGCACGGGCTCCAGCGGGATCCAGCCGTAGCGCAGCGGGTACATGATCTCGTCCAGCACGACCAGGAAATGCTCACCGGCCCGGATGCTGGCCTCGGCGCGTGCCCAGCCCTCGCGGGCCAGCTGCGCGGAATGCTCCAGGTCCTTGCTCTTCCACGAGAAGCCGTCGCCCAGGCCCACGATGGGCACGCCCAGCTGCTCGAACAGCCGGTGCTCGCCGAAGCGTGCGCTGGGCACCTTCATGAACTGGTAGATCAGCACCGGCTTGCCGCGGCCATGCGCCCGCAGTGCCAGGCCGAAGGCAGCCGTGCTCTTGCCCTTGCCGTCGCCGGTGTGCACGAGGATGAGGCCGCGGCGCTCGGCCGTGGGCACCACGCGTTCGCGGTTCACCGGGGGTTGTTCAATCTCCATCGTCGGGGCTCTCCATCAGCAGTTCGTTCAGGGGCCGACGCTGGCGCCAGCCGCATTCTTCCAGCATGGGCCGTTCGTAGAAGGCCGGCACCGGGCCCAGGCACAGCAGGCCCAGGGGCTCGGCGCCGGCCGGCAGCCGCAGCAGCCGGGCCAGCGCGGCCGGGTCGAACATGGACACCCAGCCCAGGCCCAGGTTCTCGGCCCGCGCGGCCAGCCACAGGTTCTGCACCGCGCAGGCGGTGGAGCACCAGGCCATCTCGCGCGGCAGCGTGCGGCGGCCGAACACCGTGCCGTCGTCCGGCGCGACGACGACGGCCAGCAGCTCGGCGCAGTCCCTGAGGCCCTCGACCTTGAGCTTCAGGAACTCGGCCGCGCGCTCGTCCAGCGCCTGGGCCGTGGCCTGGCGCTCGGCTTCCACCAGCGGCGCGAGGCGTTCGCGCCAGGCCGGCGTGCTCAGGCGCATGAAGCGCCAGGGCTGCATCAGGCCCACCGAAGGCGCCTGGTGAGCTGCCTGCAGCAGGCGCTGCAGCTGCTCGTCGGGCAGCGGCGGCGAGGGCTGGAAGTGGCGCACATCGCGGCGCTGCGCGATCACGCGGTAGATCGCATCGCGCTCGGTGGCGCTGAAGACGGGCTCAGCCATGGGCGGGCTCCGGATCGAGGGGCTGAGCGGAGCGGCGCCGCGCCTGCCATACCGCGCCGGCGCTCATCAGCAGCGCCATCAGCGTCCAGGCCAGCGCCTGCTCCAGCTGCCGCTGCGCGGCGCTCGGTGGCGCGGGGCGCGGGGCGTCGGGCACGCGTTGCAGCGCCAGGCCGCGCAGCGTCGGTTCGGCCGGGGCCTGGGCGCTGGGCTTGGGCCGGGCCGCCGCCTGGCGGGCCGCGGGCAGCATGGTGGCCGGCACGGCCTGCGGCAACTGCTCGGCGGTCCAACGCCGCACGCCGGCCAGCTCGTTGTTCAGCGGCGCGGCCGCGGTCAGCTCGCGGTAGAGGGACGCGAGTTGCTGGCGGGTCGCGCGGTCGGGTTGCCAGTAGCCCAGGCGGTCGGCCTGCACCAGGCGCTCCAGCGCCTGCGCATAGGCCTGCGGGTTCTGCTTGAGCCACTCGGGCACGCCCAGCTTGTGCTTGTCCTTCACCAGCACGTCGTAGAAGCTCTGCCAGTGGTCGGCGCGCACCGTGCCCGGCGCGATGTGCTGCCAGCCAAAGCTGTACTGCACGGCCTTGAGCACCTGCAGCGCGCCGGCCCAGCCCTCGGCCTGCTGCGCCTTGAGCCAGCCGGGGTGCAGGTAGCGGGTCTGCATCTCCAGCGCGATGGCCTGGGCGGCGGTCTCGGTGTGCTGCTCGGCCGCGTCCTGCAGCTGGCTCACATGCAGCGAGATGTCGCCGGTCTTGCCCGCCACCCTGGCCGCGGCGGCCAGGCCGCCCAGGTACTGGAAGGGGTCGTCGCTGCTGACCATTGCGTAGAGGTGGCTGCTGCGCGACATCAGCGCCGCATCGGTGTGGCGCAGGTGGGCGCCCAGCGCCTGCTGGGCCTGCGCGGGCGGCACGGCCAGCGGCTCGCCGTCCACATAGGGCTGGCTCATGCTGCTCAGAAACAGCTGGCCCAGGCGCGGGTCGGTCTGGCCGTTCTTGCTGCGCAGGCCGTCGCTCTGCACCGCGTCGGCGATGCCGGTGCCGTAGTCGCCCGCCGGGTTGCCGAACACGCGGGCCAGCGACAGCGCCTTGGCCTGCGCGGGCTTCACGCCGGCACGGCGCAGCTCGCCCTCGACGGCGCGGTTGTTGCGCGCAATCGCGTTGTCCGCCTCGGCCGCGCCGGCGGCCGCCACGGCCTGGTCCAGCAGCTTCATCAGCGCGGGGAACTGGTCGCGGTAGGAGCCGGTGACGGACAGCAGCACGTCCACCCGCTGCCGGCCCAGCTCCTGCGGGCTCAGCAGCTTGATGGCCGTGGGGCGGCCGCTGGTGTCCCACACCGGGATGGCGCCAAGAGCCACCAGCGCCTGGGCCTCCATCACGCCCTGGTGGCGCAGCGTCTCGCCGGCCCACAGCGACAGCGCCAGCCGCTGCGGCGCACGGCCGCCCTGGGCCTGCTCGGCATACCAGCGCTTGAAGAGGGACTGCGCGGCCTCATAGGCCTGGCGGGTGGGCAGGCGGTTGGGGTCCAGGCCGGTGAGGTTGCGGCCGGTGGGCAGGCTCTCGGGATTGCGCAGCAGGTCGCCGCCATAGGCCGCGGGGATGAAGCGGCCGTCGAGCGCGCGCAGCAGGCCCGGCATCTCGCCCTCGATGGCCAGGCGGGCCCACATCTGCTGCGCGCGCAGCGCCAGCTGGTACAGCGCCGCGCTGTCGATCGGCTTGCGCGCCGCGCGGTTGGGCACGAAGCCGTCGCCGCAGCTGACCAGCGGGGCGCTGGCCGCACCGGCCGGCGCCGAGGCCGCATGCCGCAGCTCGGCCGCCACCGCGGACGCGGCCGACGCGGCTGCGGCCGCGCCGGCGGCGATGCAGGCCGAGGGCCGCAGGTCCAGATGGCTGGCGGCCTCGGCGTCGGTCAGCGCGACATCCAGCCAGCGTGCCGGCCGCGCACGGGCCACGCCCTCGTGGTTGATCAAGAAGGCCTCGTCGATGTCCTCGCCCAGCGCCTCGATCAGCGGCACGCGCAGTAACTGCAGGAGGGAGCCGCGGCGCTGGGCCTCGTCCGGCACCACGCCGAACACCGCCAGGCCCTGGGGCTGGGAGCTCTGCGCGAGCCGGTCCAGCCAGGGGTGGAGCAGCTCCAGGAAGCCGGCAAAGTTGGCCGCGATCTGCTCGGTGGTCCAGCCCAGGTCGCGGTGGAGGTTGTGCTCCACGAACTGCTGGATCATCTGCCGCTCCAGCCCCTGGCGCGTGGGGCCGGGGTCCACGGTCTCCCACTCGTGCATCAGCTCGTGCATGGTGGCCATCTGCGCATTGAAGCCGGCCGGCGCGAAGCTGGGCGTGCGGTGGCTGACCATCAGCGCGCGGCCGCGGCGCTTGGCGGTCAGCGCCTCGCCGAGGTTGTCGACGATGTAGGGGTAGATCACCGGCACGTCGCCCAGCGGCAGCCACACCGGGTCCAGCACGTCGGGGCCGCGCAGCTTGCCCGGCGCCCACTCCTGCGTGCCATGGGTGCCGAAGTGGATCACCGCGTCCGCATCGCGTGCCCACAGATAGGTGGCCAGGTAGTGGTGGGACAGCGGCGTCTTGCTGCGGTGCATGAAGGGGTCCTGCCCGTTGCGCAGCGTCTCCTCGCGCGGCGGCTGCGGCAGCACGGTCAGCGCGCCGGCCCGCAGGCGCGGAATCACGAACACCGGCTGGCCCTGCCAGGTCTGCACATAGCGGCTGCTGGCCGGTGCGCCCCAGCGCGCGAGTATGGGCTCGCGCACCGCGGCGGGCAGGCTGTCGAACCAGGCCTGGTAGCGCGCCAGCGGCAGCGCCTCGGCCTGGCCGGCCTGCAGCAGCGCGCGCAGGTCGGTGCCGGGGTAGTAGGCCGACAGCAGCGGCTTGAGCTCGGCGATCCACTCGCCTTCAGCGCGCGGCGTCACCGCATAGCCGGCGTCCTGCAGGCCCTGGCTCACGCGCGCCAGGCTGCGCGGCACGTTCAGGAAGGAGGCGCCGAAGTTGCTGCCGCCCGGCGGGTAGTTGTAGACGAAGGCCACCAGGCGCTTGTCCGCATGGGGCTTGGTCTGCAGCGCGACCCAGCGCGCCGCCTTGGCCGCCACGCTGGCGGCCTGGCGCGCGATCAGCTCGGGCTCGCCGCGCCTGGGGTGGGCCAGCACGACCACCGGGTCGATCAGCCCGGCGGCCTCGGGCTGCGCGAAGTAGAACGGGATGTCGGCCTGGGCCAGGCCGGTCTCGCTGGCGGCCCAGGCGGCGGCGTCGTCCTGGCGGTAGGGCTGGGTCTGCAGCACCGGCACGCCCCAGCGCTCGAAGGTGGGCTGCAGGCTGGCGCCCTGGGGCAGCAGGCTGTGGTTCACGATGACGCGGGCCTGCAGCGTGCCGCCCGGCGCCAGCAGCGCGTTGAGCGGCTGGTCGCCCAGCTGGCTGCTGAAGGCCGCATAGGTCAGCAACCCCTGCCGGCGGAACATCGCCAGCCACTGGTCCAGCCACTCGGTGTTGCCCTGCACGAAGTGGTAGCGGTGCAGCAGCAGCGCCACCGGCTCGCCCGTCAGGCCCTGCTGCCGCGCCCAGGCGCGGAACTCGGCCGCATCGGCAAACAGCCGCGGCGCGCCGGGAGCGTAGATGCCGCGCTGCGGAATCAGCAGCGGCGGCGCCAGCGCGGGGGCGGGCTGGCCGGCCAGCTGGGCACGCGCCAGCGCAAAGGCGGCGCGCGTGTTGGCCGGGCCGCCGGCCTGCAGGTAGGCGCGCAGGCTCAGGTCGCCCGCGGCGGGCTCGCCGGCCGGAATCCACAGCACACGGGTCGCGGGCTTGGCGGCGCGCGCCAGTGCGGCGTCGGCGATCTGGTGCAGGCGGGCCTCGGCCGTGGGGTGGGGCGCGTCTATCCAGACCAGGTCGGCCCGGCGCAGCGCCGCATCCAGGGCCGGGTCTTGCGCGAGCGCCGCGCCGCGCAGCGGGTACTCCAGCGACTGCACCTCCAGCCCGGCCGCGCGGCCCTCGCGCGCCAGCATCGCGTGCTTGGCGGCGGGCGTGATGTCCACGCTGAGGAAGAGCAGGCGCTGGGCCGCGCCGGCCAGCAGCGGCGCGCACAGCGCCGCCGCCGCCAGGCCGCGGGCCAGCCGGTGCAGCAGGCTCATGGCTTGGCGGCTTCCCCGCCCTCCGGCACGTAGATGATGGAGCCGTCCTTCATCTTGTAGGCCACGCCGGCGCGCTCGCCCTGGCCCTCGGCGCTGCCGCCGTTGCCGCGGTAGGTGATCTCCTGGCCGTCCTTGCGCACGATGATCTCCATGCCCGGTTGGCCGAGGTTGCGGATCACCGTCTCGTTGGCCTGGGACTGCTGCTGCAGCGCCACCGCGGTCAGCAGCGCCACGACCAGCACCAGGAACACGTCCACCAGGTTGACCGCGGACAGCATGGGGTCGTCGTCCTCCTCGACGAGGATGCTCAGACGGCGGCTCATGACCAGCCCTGCTCGGCCTTGATCGCCAGCAGCTCGGCCAGCAGCCAGCGGCGCCGCACCGAGTACACGACCAGCGCAAGCGCGGCGGCCGCCAGCGCCAGCACCACGCCCGAGAAGGCCGAGCTGAACACCGCCAGCGCCTGCTGGCCTTGGCCGGCCGCCACGCTCTGCAGCGCCGGGCCCAGCGGCACCATGGTGGCGATCAGGCCCAGCAGCGGCGCAACCCGGCCCAGCAACCGGGCGGGTTCCAGCTGGCGCACGATCTGCAACTCCAGCAACTCCAGGCTGGCGCCCTCGGTCACGCGCAGCGCGCGGTAGCCGGGGCGGCGGCGCTGCAGTGCCTCCATCAGCGTGGCGCCTGCGCTCCACAGCGCGTAGACGAAGCCCAGCGCGACGAGCACCAGCACCGGCCACAGCAGGGCCTGGGCGATGTGGGCGAATCCGGTTTCAAGCATGGCGGTTGCCGTTCAGGAAGAAGGCCGCGACGGCCTGGGGGTGGGACGGGAAGTAGTGGTGCACATAGCTGGCGCGCAGCGAGCCCTGCAGGTACAGCGGCTCGGCGGTGCGGCCGGCATTGGGGTTGTGCGCGATGGCCGTGGGCGTCAGCGGCGTGCTCAGCGTGGAGTAGTGGAAGCTGTGGCCGCGCAGCTCGCCCTCGGGCCAGGCCAGCGACTGCAGGCCCAGCGCGGCCAGGCGCGGCTGCAGCTGCGCCTGGCCGGGCATCAGGCCGGCCATCGCGTGGTGCGTGCCCTCCACGTCGGTGAGCCGGTCCAGCAGCACCAGCATGCCGCCGCATTCGGCCAGCAGCGGCTTGCCCGCGGCCAGGTGGGCGCGCAGGTCGGCGAACAGCGTCGCGTGCTGCTGCAGCGTGGGCGCATGCAGCTCGGGATAGCCGCCCGGCAGCCACAGCGCGTCGCAGGGGGGCAGGTCTTGCCCCGCCAGCGGCGAGAAGCGCAGCACCTCGGCGCCCAGCTGGCGCAGCAGGTCCAGGTTGGCGGGGTAGATGAAGGAGAAGCAGGCGTCGTCTGCCACCGCAATGCGCCGGCCTGCCAACGGCTTGCCCAGGTTCGCCGCGGGCGGGGCGGTGAGCGGCACGGGTGCAGCTGCCGCCGCCAGGCCCTGGCCCAGCGCGCAGCCCGCCTCCCAGGCATCGGCCCAGGCGTCGAGCTGGGCGTCCAGCCCGGGCAGCTCCAGCGCCTGCACCAGGCCCAGGTGGCGCTCCGGCAGGCTCAGCTCGGTCTGGCGCTTGAGCGCGGCGACCAGGGGCAGGTCTTGCGGCAGGCCCGCGGCCACCAGTTGCGCGTGATAGTCGCTGCCCACGCGGTTGGCCACCACGCCGGCCACGCGCACATCGGGCCGAAAGCGTGCCAGGCCGGTGGCCAGCGCCGCAAAGGTCTGGGCCATGGCGGACGCGTCCAGCACCGCCAGCACCGGCAGGCCGAAGGCGGCGGCCAGGTCGGCGCTGCTGGGTTCGCCGTCGAACAGGCCCATCACGCCCTCCACCAGGATGAGGTCGGCCTCATTCGCGGCTTCAGCCAGCAGCGCCTGGCAATGCGCCAGGCCGCCCATGAAGAGGTCCAGCTGGTAGACCGGCTGGCCGCTGGCGCGCGCCAGGATCATGGGGTCCAGATAGTCCGGCCCGGTCTTGAACACCCGCACGCGGCGGCCGCGCCTGACCTCGGCGCGCGCGATCGCGGCGGTGACGCTGGTCTTGCCCTGGCCGGAGGCCGGGGCGCTGATCATCAGGGCAGGGACCGCCGTCATCTATGGGCCTTCCAGGCTGTCGACCCAGCGACAAGCGCGGCGCCGGTTTTGCCGGGCCGTCGCTTGTGCCCCCTTGAGGGGGCGCGCGTAGCGCGTAGGGGGTGGTTCATGAATTCAGAGCCACCCATCGGTCCTGCACCTGCAGGATCAGCAGCCGGTGTTCGAAGACCTGTTGCAGCGCGGCGTGCGTGGCGGGGTCGGCCGGTGCGCCCTCGTGGACGATGCGGCCCTGGGCCATCACGACCACGGTGTCGGCCTGCAGCGCGATGTTGAGCTCGTGCAGCACGCTGACCACGGCCACGCCGGCGCGCGCCTGGCCCTGGGCGATCTGCACCCAGTCGCTCTGGTGCGGCGGGTCCAGGTGGGCCAGCGGCTCGTCCATCAGCAGCACGCCGGCCTGCACGGCCAGCGCCCGGGCCAGCAGCACGCGCTGGCGCTCGCCACCGGACAGCTGGGCCAGCGGGCGCTCGCGCCAGTCCCAGCTTTGGGTCAGTTGCATGGCCTGCTGCACGGCGGCGCGGTCGGCGGCCGAGGGTGGGGCCAGCCAGGCCTGGTGGGGCAGGCGGCCCAGCATCACCACGTCCTGCGCGGCGAGTTCGTCCGCGCTGCGCTCGTTCTGACCCAGCCAGGCGAGGGCGCGGGCGCGCTCGCGCGCCGGCCAGTCGGCCCAGGGGCGGCCGCCCAGCGTCAGCGCGCCCTTGAAGGGCAGCAGCCCGCCCAGCGCGCGCAGCAGCGTGGATTTGCCGGCGCCGTTAGGGCCGACGATGGCGGTCCAGCGGCCGGGCTCGGGCGCGATCTGCAGCGGCTTCAGCACCTCGCGGCCGTCCAGGGCCAGGTCTTGCACCGCGAGGTGCAGGCGCGGTGCGGGGCTCATGCGCGGCCTCCCAGGCTGTGATGGCGGCGGTGCATCAGCCACAGCAGATAGCTGCCGCCCAGCAGCGCGGTGATGATGCCCACCGGCAGTTCCTGCGGCGCGATGATCCAGCGCGCCGCCACGTCGGCGGCCAGCAGCAGCGCGCCGCCGGTCAGCGGTGCCAGTACCAGCAGCGCGCCATGCGTGACCGTGCCCCAGCTGCGCACCAGGTGCGGCGCGACCAGGCCCACAAACGCCACCAGCCCGCATTGCGCGACCGCCGCGGCCGTGCTCAGCGACATGGCCGCGATCAGCAGCAGGCGCAGCAGCGCCAGGCGCACGCCCAGCGAGCGCGCGGTGGCCTCGCCCAGGCTCAGCGCGTCCAGCCCGCGGCTGCAGCCCAGAGCCAGCACACCACCCAGCGCCAGGCTGGCCGCCAGCACCAGCACCGAGTTCCAGCCCAGGAAGCCGGTGCTGCCCAGCATGAAGGACTGCATGGTGCGCATCACATCGATGTTGATCAGTGTCAGCAGCGCGGTCCCCGAGCCCAGCACCACGCCCACCACCACGCCGGCCAGCAGCAGGCGCAGCGTCTGTTCCACGCCGCGGGCCAGCAGCAGCGTCAGCAGCACGGCGGCCACCGAGCCTATGAAGGCCGCGCCGGTCATGCCCACGCGCAGCGCCAGCACGGTGCTGGCCGGCGAGATGCCCAGGAAGAACAGCATCACCGCCACGCCCAGGCTGGCGCCGGCCGAGCTGCCCAGCAGGTAGGGGTCAGCCAGCGGGTTGCGGAACAGCCCCTGGCCGATGGCGCCGGCCAGCGCCAGCAGCGCGCCGGCCAGCCAGGCGCCCAGCGAGCGCGGCGCGCGTATGTCCCACAGGATCTGGCGCAGGTTCTCGTCCGCGCTGGTCAGCGGGCTCCAGCCGGTGCTGCCTATCGCCAGGCCCAAGGCCAGCAGGCCGGCCGACATGGCCAGCAGCAGCGCGGCGCGGCCCAGCACGCTGGGGTTCAACGCATGCCTCCGGGCGGCGCGGTGAAGGGCACGGTGGGCAGGGGCACCGGGCCGGCGGCGGCCTCGCGCAGGCAGCGTGCCATCAGCGCGGCGGACTCGCCCATGCGGGGCCCCGGGCGCACCAGCACGTCGGACTCGGCCGGCACCCACACGCAGATGCGCTGGTTCTTGACCGCACGGATGGCGGCCCAGCCGGGGCGCTGCGGCAGGCCGGGCGCGCTGCGCTGGCCCACCATGATGACCTGCGGGTCGGCGCGCACCACGAACTCGGGGTTGAGCTTGGGGAAGGGGCCCAGCTCGGCCGGCACGATGTTCTTCGCGCCCAGGCGGGCCAGGATCTCGCCCATGAAGGAGCTGGTGCCGGCCGCATAGGGGGCGGAGTCCACCTCGTAGTACACGCTGAGCCCGCGCGCGGCGGGCGGCAGCGTGGCGGCGCTTTGCGCGATATGGCCATCGATGCGGTTCCAGATGCGGCGCGCATCGTCCGGCTTGCCCAGCACCTGGCCCACCTTGCCCAGCACGCGCTGCACATCGCCCATGCTCTTGGGCTCCAGCGCGACCACCTTGAGGCCCAGGCTCTCCAGCCGGTCGATGATGCGGGCCGACACGCCCAGCAGCACCACGTCGGGCTTGAGCGCGACCAGCGCCTCCACGGCCGTGTCTTCCAGCCCGCCCAGCTTGGGCAGCTTCTGCAGGCTGGCCGGGAAGTTGGAGAAGCGGTCCACGCCCACCAGCTTGGCGCAGTCGCCCAGCTCGCAGACGGTTTCGGTCAGCGAGGGCAGCAGGCTGACGATGCGCTGCGGCACGCCGGGCAGCGTGATGCTCGCGCCGCGGTCGTCCTTCAGCGTGATGGGGGCGGCCTGGGCCAGCGCGGCCAGGGCCAGCAGCGGGGCGGACAGAAGGATGCGCAGCTTCATGCGTTGCTTTCTACAGGGCGGGTCCAGGCCTGGCCGGCCACCATCAGGGTCAGGTGTTGACAGCGAAGGGCCACGGCCTGGTTCAGCCGGCCGAGTTCGTCGACGAATTCGCGCACCTCGCGGCCCAGCGGGCTCACGCCCCAGCCCACCTCGTTGGAGATGAAGATCACCGGCGAGGCCAGCGTGGGCAGTGTGGCCAGCAGCGCCTCGCGCTCGGCGGCCCAGGCGACCGGGTCGGGCCGGCCGTCCAGCGGCATCAGCCAGTTGGTGAGCCACAGCGTGAGGCAGTCCACCACCAGCAGGTGGTCCGGCGCGGCGGCCTGCGCGAGCGTGGTGGTCAGCGCGAGTGGCGACTCCAGCGTCGCAAAGCCCGTGGGGCGCTGCGCGCGGTGGTGGGCGATGCGCGCGCGCATCTCGTCGTCGGCCGCGAGCGCGGTGGCGACGACGGACACGCGCCGCCCGGCGGCGGCCTGCTGCCAGGCCAGTGCCTGGCGTTCGGCCCAGCCGGACTTGCCGCTGCGCTGGCCACCCACCACAAGTTGATGTTGTGCAGCCATCGCAGGTCTCCGTTCAGAGCTTGGGCGTGTAGCGCAGGCCCAGCATCACCGTGCGCGGCTCGGACGCATAGCCGCCCGCGGTCTGGTAGGCATGGTCGGTGACGTTGGCCAGGTTGAGCTGCAGCTTGAGCTCGGGCGTCAGCTTGTAGGCCGCGTCCAGGTTGAGCAGCGCGTAGGCGCCCAGCGGCTTCTTGTTGGCCGCGTCGTCGAAGCGCTTGCCCTGGGTCTGCACACCGGCGCCCAGCTGCCAGCCGGCCAGCTCGGTTTCGGCGCGCACGGTGGCCAGCTGCTTGGCGCGGCGGGCCAGGCGCAGGCCGGTGGCCGCATCCTTGGGGGCCTGCAGGTCCAGCGTGGCCTGCAGGCGCACGACGCCGGCCTGGGTCTCGCCGGCCAGGCTCAGGCCCTGCAGGATGGCGCGCGACACGTTCTGGTAGCAGCCGAAGCTGCTGTTGCAGCTGCCAGCGGCGCCAAAGATGATGAGGTTGCTGACCCGGTTGCGGTAGGCGGTGGCGCTGGCCGAGCTGCTGCCGCTGTCGAACTTGAGGCCGAACTCGAGGTTGTGGCCACGCTCAGCGTCCAGCGCCGCGACGCCGGGCTTGCTGAGATCGGGCCCGTAGATGGAGCCGCGCTGGTACAGCGTGGGCGCGCGGAAGGAATTGCCGGCCGAACCCACGACGCGCCAGCCCGGCGCGAACTGGTAGCCGGCCAGCAGCGTGCCGGTGTCCACGCCGCCGAACTGGCTGTCGCGGTCATGGCGGGCCTGGGCCTGCAGATTGAGCGGGCCGTGGCTGAACAGATAGCCCAGGCCGACGCCGTTCTGCGAGCGCTTGTCCTTGCCGCCGGGGGCCGTGAGGCCGCTGTTCTCCAGCTTGTCCTCGGTGTGCTCGGCGACGAAGTTCAGCTGGTGGCCCGGGGCGGCCTGCCAGCCACCGGTCAGCGCGACATTGCGGATGTGGGTGATGGTCAGGTAGGGCGAGGGCCGGGTCTCGTAGCGGTCGCGCGATTCGCCCGCACTCAGCTGCGTGCTCAGCGCCGGCGCCCATTGCGAGCTCAGCGACACGCGGGCCGCGTCGGTGTCCTGGATGGCGCGGTCGTCGATCGGCGCCTTGGAGCCGTCGTACTGCGCGTTCACATGGCTGCGCAGCGCGGTCAGGTCCACGCGGTGCTGGTCGTTCAGCTTGGCGCCCAGTCGCAGGCTGCCGCTTTGCTTGCGGTAGCCGTCGCGGTCGGCATTGGGGCTGGAGGCGGTGGGCAGCTTGGCGTCGAAGCCGTCGCTGCGCTCGGCCGACAGCGAGGCCGCGTAGTCGAAGAGGCCGCTCAGGCCGGCGATGGACGCGTCGGCCTTTTGCGTGCCCAGGTTGCCGGCGGCGATGCCGAGGTCCAGGCTGGGCGTGCTCGTGCCCTTGCGGGTGAAGATCTGCACCACGCCGCCGACCGCGGCCGAGCCATAGACCGCGCTGGCCGGGCCCTTGAGGATCTCGACCCGCTCGATCTGCGCGAGCGGGATCGCGTTCCAGCTGGCGCCGCCGGTGGACTGCGAGTCCACCTGCACGCCGTCTATCAGCACCAGCGTGTGACGGCTGTCGGCGCCGCGCAGGAACAGCGTGGTGTTGGCACCCGGGCCGCCGTTGCGGGTCAGCTCGGCGCAGCCGTTGTTGCGCAGCAGGTCCGCGAAGCTGGAGACGGCCTGGCGCTCGATGTCGGCGCGGGTGATGACGGTCAGGTCGGCCAGCACATCAGCCAGCTTCTGCGGCGTGCGCGTGGCCGTGGTGACCACGGTGTCCAGCTTGTTCAGGGATTGCGCCTGGGCGGCGCAGGCGGAGGCGGCCAGCGCGAGGGCGGCCAGGGCGGGCAGCGGCCGGCGGGCCGCGCGAATGCAGTGGGACATGGATCAGACAGGAACGATCGACCAACCCCGCTGACCCCCGCAGCTGGGTTGTGAAACGGTCGCCTGCCGGGCAGGCAACCCCGTCGTTGGCCGGTATCCGGGCTGGTGGAGAGCCACTCGAGGCCTTCCCGGTGTCGTGACACCAGTGGCCGTGGTTCGAGCAGTGAGGCGGTGGCCTCGTCCACTTACCGTTGCGGGGACAGCTCAGGTTAGGTTCGCCGCGTGGCGGCTCGCCCTCCTGATTCCCGTTGAACTGCTTGCGGCATGACGCCGCGCGCGAGCACCAACGGCGGGCATTCTATCGGGCCGGCGCCGAGGCTACGGGCTTGGGTCGGTGGGCCTTGTGCGGACGCGCGGTCGGCGGCCAGGGGGGCGGCGCGCTGGCCACCGGGGCGGGCGGTGGCAGCGTGTTGATGGCGGTGGCGCCGCCGCGCTGACGGCGCGCCTGGGCCTCGCTGGCGCGCCGCGCCGCCGCCAGCGCCGCGGCCTCGCGGGCATCGGCCTGCTGGCGTTCGCGGGCGGCGCGGGCATCGGCCGCACTGGGCTGGTCGAAGCTGATGGCCTGGCTGGCTGCCGGCGTGCCGGGGCAGGGCGAATCGCGCAGGTCGCGGCCCTCGGGGCCGCAGCGGTAGACGGGGGCCTGGCGCGTCGTGGTCTGGGCCAGTGCGGAGCTGGCCAGCAGCAGACCCAGGGCGACGCGCAGCAGCTTCATGGCTGCGGAGTTTGCGCCGGTGTCGGCGGTTTGGGGGGCTTGGGGCGCGGCGGCTTGGCGTGAATCTTGGCCAGGGCCTTGGCCATGTCGCCCTTGAGCATCAGCTCCACCGCGTCGTAGCTTTTCTGTATGCAGTCCTCGATCGCCTGGCGCTCGGCCAGCGGCGGCTTGCGCAGCACATAGCCCGCGACCTCGGCCTTGATGCCGGGGTGGCCTATGCCCAGGCGCAGGCGCCAGAAGTTGGCGCTGCCCAGCTGGGCCTGCATGTCCTTGAGGCCGTTATGGCCGCCATTGCCGCCGCCCTGCTTGAACTTCATCTCGCCGGGGGCGATGTCCAGCTCATCGTGCACCGCCAGGATCTCCTCCGGCGCGATCTTGAAGAAGCGCGCCAGCGCCGCGACCGACTTGCCCGAGAGGTTCATGTAAGTCATGGGCTCCAGCAGCCAGATGGGGGCGGCCGCGCCCGGTGCGCTGTTCACGCGCGCGACCAGGCCGTGATAGGCCTTGTCGGGCTGCAGCGACGCGCCCAGGCCGCGGGCCAGGCCGTCTATCCACCAGAAGCCGGCGTTGTGGCGGGTGTCTTCGTATTCAGAGCCTGGATTGCCGAGGCCCACGAGCAAACGGATCATGGGCGGCATCCTAGCGTTTGCGCGTTCGGCGCCCCGGCCCCATGGCATTCGTCATGCCGGCTGCAACAGCCTTTGTCACCGTCAGCAATGCTGCCGCTACATTCGTCCGCGAGACTGCCCCAAACGATGGAGTGGAGCCGCATGCAGAACGAGACGAAGCGCAGCCGCGGGGTGACTTCCCGCATGGTCCTGGCCTGGAGCGTGGTGGCCCTGGCGGGCCTGGGCCTGGTGGCCTGCGGACGCAAGGATGACGCCGCCCAGGCGCCGGCACCGGGGGGCTCGGGCGCCTCGGCCGCCATGGCCGGCGGCGCGCCGGCCTCGGCCGCGTCGGGCGCTGCGCACGACGCCGGGGGCGGGCGCTTCGGCCGGCCCGGCGGGCGGCCGCAGCCGGTGACGGCCGCGCCGGTGCAGCGCCGCGATCTGGCGGTGACGGTCGAGGCCATAGGCAGCATCACCTCGGCCAACACCGCGGTGGTGCGCGCCAAGGTCAGCGGCGAGCTCAAGGCTCTCTACTTCAAGGAGGGTCAGGCCGTGCGCGCGGGCCAGCTGCTGGCGCTGATCGACCCGCGGCCCTACGAGATCGCGCGTGATCAGGCCCAGGCCACGCTGGCGCGTGACCAGGCCCAGCTGGAGAACGCGCGCGCCGACCTGGCCCGCTACAAGGACCTGGTGCTGAAGGAAGCCGCGCCGCGCCAGCAGCTGGACACGCAACAGGCGCTGGTGCGCCAGCTGGAGGCCACGGTGCTGTCGGACCAGGCGGCGCTGGACAACGCCAAGCTGCAGCTGTCCTACACCCGCGTGGTGGCGCCCATCTCCGGCCAGGCCGGCCTCAAGCAGGCGGACCTGGGCAACAACGTGACACCCAGCGATGCCAACGGCATCCTCAGCGTGGCCCAGACCCAGCCGGCCGCCGTGGTGTTCGCGGTGCCGGACGCGCGCCTGGCGCGCATACGCGAGCAACTGCAGGCCAAGCAGGCGCTGCCCGTGCAGGCCTGGGACCGTGAGCGCAAGCAGCTGCTGGCCGAGGGCCGCGTAGACAGCACGGACAACGCGATCGACGCGAGCACCGGCACCATCAAGGTCAAGGCGCTGTTCCCCAACAAGGACAGCAGCCTGTTCCCCAACCAGTTCGTCAACGTACGCCTGCAGCTGGATGTGCTGAAGAACGCCATCGTCGTGCCCACCGCCGCGGTGCAGCGCGGCGCGCCGGGCACCTATGTCTACGTGGTGAGTGAGGGGCAGGTCGCGTTGCGCAAGGTGGGTGTGGTGGCGACCGACGGCGACTGGTCGGCGGTCAGCGGCGAGCTGCAGCCAGGCGAGCAGGTGGTCACCGACGGGGCCGACCGGCTGCGTGACGGTGGCAAGGCGGAGGTCATCAAGGCCGCAGCCGGCGGCGCGGGCCGTGGCGAAGGCCGCCGCGGGGCCGGGGCGGCGTCCGCGCCGGCCAGCACCGCGCAGGCCGGTGCCATCGACGGCAACCGTCCGCGCTGGATGGACCATGTGCCGCCGGAGATGGTGGAGAAGCTCAAGGCCATGAGCGAGGAAGAGCGTCGCGCTTGGCTGCGGCAGCAGCGCGGTTCATGACGCCCCTCGTCCAAGGGGTACCTTGGCCGGCCCCCAGAGGGGGCGGCGATGCACGCGGCGTCGAGCCGCGTGCACATCGCCTGGCGGGCCGGCTTGGGGCGGCCCGGCGCTCGGCCCGAATCCACTCTGTCTGGCGGCTCTGATATGAACCCGTCTCGTTTATTCATCGCCCGGCCGGTGGCGACCTCGCTGCTGATGCTGGCCATCGTGCTGGCGGGCGCGCTGGCCTATCGGCTGCTGCCGGTGTCGGCACTGCCCGAGGTCGACTACCCGACCATACAGGTCACCACGCTCTACCCCGGCGCCAGTCCGGATGTGATGACCTCCTCGGTCACCGCGCCGCTGGAGCGCCAGTTCGGCCAGATGCCGGGGCTGGCGCAGATGTCGTCCAGCAGCTCGGGCGGTGCGTCGGTGATCACGCTGCGCTTTGACCTCAGCCTGTCGCTGGACGTGGCCGAGCAGGAGGTGCAGGCGGCCATCAACGCGGGCAGCAATCTGCTGCCCAGCGACCTGCCCATGCCGCCGGTCTACAGCAAGGTCAACCCGGCCGATGCGCCGGTGCTGACCATTGCGGTCAGCTCGGCCACGCTGCCGGTGATACGCGTGCACGACCTGGTGGAGAGTCGGCTCGCGCAGAAGATCTCGCAGGTGCCGGGCGTGGGCCTGGTCAGCATAGGCGGCGGCCGGCGGCCGGCGGTGCGCATACAGGCGGACCCGGGCAAGCTGGCCTCGCTGGGCCTGTCCATCGACGACCTGCGCAGCGCCATAGGCAATGCCAACGTGAACCAGTCCAAGGGCAGCTTCGACGGCCCGCTGCGCGCGTCCACGCTGGATGCGAACGACCAGCTGCGCAGCGCCGCCGAGTACGCCGGCCTGGTGATTGCCTACAAGAACGGCAACCCGGTGCGGCTGCGCGATGTGGCGCGGCTGGTGGATGACGCCGAGAACCTGCGCCTGGCCGCCTGGGCCGGCCAGGCCGGCCAGCCCAGCACGGCGGCGGTGATCCTGAACGTGCAGCGCCAGCCCGGCGCCAACGTGATCGAGACCGTGGACCGTGTGCGCGCGGTGCTGCCGCAGCTGCAGGCGGCGCTGCCGGGCGCGATCGATGTGCAGATCCTGTCCGACCGCACCACCACCATCCGCGCATCGGTCACCGACGTGCAGCACGAGCTGCTGTTCGCCATCGTGTTGGTGGTGGGCGTGATCTTCGTGTTCCTGCGCAGCCTGCCGGCCACCATCATCCCGGCGGTCGCGGTGCCGGTGTCGCTGGTGGGCACCTTTGGCGTGATGTATCTCGCCGGCTTCTCCATCAACAACCTGACGCTGATGGCGCTGGTGATCTCCACCGGTTTCGTGGTGGACGACGCCATCGTGATGATCGAGAACATCGCGCGCCACATGGAGGAGGGGGGCCAGGGCGTGAGCGCCTTCGCGGCCGCGCTGTCGGGCTCCAAGCAGATAGGCTTCACCATCATCTCGCTGACCGTGTCGCTGATCGCGGTGCTCATCCCCCTGCTGTTCATGGGCGATGTGGTGGGCCGGCTGTTCCACGAATTCGCGATCACGCTGGCCGTGTCCATCCTGATCTCGGCCTTTGTGTCGCTGACGCTCACGCCCATGATGTGCGCGCGCCTGCTGCGCCATGAGCACGAGGAGCAGCACGGCCGGCTGTGGCATGCGGTGGGCGCGATGTTCGACCGCATCATCGCGGTCTACGGCCGCGCGCTGACCTGGGTGCTGGACCGTCCGCGCAGTACGCTGGCGGTGTTCCTGCTGACGCTGGGCCTGACCGGCGGCCTCTACCTGCTGGTGCCCAAGGGCTTCTTCCCGGTGCAGGACACCGGCCAGATCCAGGCCATCACCGAGGCCGCGCAGTCGGTGTCCTTCGGCGCGATGGCCGAGCACCAGCAGCGCCTGGCCGAGCGCGTGCTGAAGGACCCGGCGGTGCAGAGCGTGTCGTCCTATATCGGCGTGGACGGCGGCAACACCACGCTGAACCAGGGCCGCATGCTGATCGCGCTCAAGCCCAAGGAGGAGCGGGGTGTCAGCGCGGCCGAGGTGTCGCGCCGCCTGGGCGAGGCCGCGCGCGATGTGCCCGGCATCGCGCTCTACCTGCAGCCGGTGCAGGACCTCACCATCGAGGACCGTGTCGCCAAGACCCAGTACCAGTTCACGCTGAGCTCGCCGGATTCGGCCGAGCTGAGCCGTGCGACCACCGCGCTGCTGGCGCGCCTGCGCAAGCTGCCGCAGCTGGCCGACGTGGCCAGCGACCAGCAGGAAGAGGGCCTGCAGGCCTATGTGGACATAGACCGTGACGCGGCCGGCCGCCTGGGCGTGACGGTGGCGGCCATAGACAGCGCGCTCTACAGCGCCTACGGCCAGCGCCTGATCTCCACCATCTTCACGCAGAGCAACCAGTACCGCGTGGTGCTGGAGGTGGCGCCCGACTTCCGCGCCGGCCCGGCCGGGCTGGAGCGGCTCTACGTGCCTGGCAGCGGTGGCACCCAGGTGCCGCTGAGCTCGGTGGCGCGCTTCAGCGAGCGCCTGGCGCCGCTGGCGGTGAACCACGTGGCGCAGTTTCCGTCGGCCACGCTGTCCTTCAACTTGGCGCCCGGCGCGTCGCTGGGCGATGCGGTGGAGGCGATCAAGCGCGAGGTCGCGGCGGCCGATCTGCCGGTCAGCGTGGAGACCAGCTTCCAGGGCGCGGCGCTGGCCTTCCAGGCCTCGCTGACCAGCACGCTGCTGCTGATCCTGGCGGCCATCGTGACCATGTACATCGTGCTGGGCGTGCTCTACGAGAGCACCATCCACCCGCTGACGATTCTGTCCACGCTGCCGTCCGCGGGCCTGGGCGCGCTGCTGGCGCTGCTGGCCTTCCGGCTGGACCTGGACATCATCGCCATCATCGGCATCGTGCTCCTGATCGGCATCGTGAAGAAGAACGCGATCATGATGATCGACTTCGCGCTGGAGGCCGAGCGTGACCTGGGCCTGAGCGCCCGCGAGGCCATACACCAGGCCTGTCTGCTGCGCTTCCGGCCCATCCTGATGACCACCATGGCCGCGCTGCTGGGCGCGCTGCCGCTGATGCTGGGCACCGGCGTGGGCAGCGAGCTGCGCCATCCGCTGGGCGTGGTGATGGTGGGCGGCCTGATCGTCAGCCAGCTGCTGACGCTGTTCACGACGCCGGTGATCTATCTGGGCTTCTCGGCGCTGGCCGCCCGGTTGCGTGGCGCCAAGCCGGCACAGGAGCAGGGCGCGTGAACCTCTCGCGCCTCTTCATCGAACGGCCCATAGGCACGGCCCTGGTCACCTGCGGCGTGGCGCTGGCGGGCGCGATCGCCTACCTGCTGCTGCCGATTGCGCCGCTGCCGCAGGTGGAGTTCCCCACCATCTCGGTCAGCGCCTCGCTGCCCGGCGCCAGCCCTGACACCATGGCCGCCACGGTGGCCACACCGTTGGAGCGCACGCTGGGCAGCATTGCCGGGGTCAACGAGATCACGTCCTCGTCCTCGCTGGGCAGCACGCGCATCACGCTGCAGTTCGACCTCAGCCGTGACATCGACGGCGCGGCACGCGACGTGCAGGCCGGCATCAACGCGGCCCGGGCGCTGCTGCCCACCGGCATGCCCAGCAACCCGACCTACCGCAAGGTCAACCCGGCGGACGCGCCCATCATGATCATTGCGTTGACGTCGGACACGCTGACGCGCGGCCAGATGTATGACGCCGCGTCCACGGTGCTGGCGCAGCGCCTGTCGCAGGTGGACGGCGTGGGCCAGGTGAACGTGGGTGGCGGCGCGCTGCCGGCGGTGCGCATCGAGCTGGACCCCAACAAGCTGGCCTCGCAGGGCATTGCGCTGGAGCAGGTGCGTGCGGCGGTGGTGGGCACCAATGCCAACCGGCCCAAGGGCACGCTGGAGGACGACTCGCGCGCCTGGCAGGTGATGGCCAACGACCAGGCCAAGCGCGCGGCCGAGTACGCGCCGCTGGTGCTGAGCTACCGCAACGGCGCGGCCGTGCGGCTGCAGGACGTGGCCCAGGTGAGCGACTCGGTGCAGGACGTGCGCAACGACGGCCTGGCCAACGGCAAGTCCGCGGTGCTGCTGATCCTGAACAAGGCGCCCAGCGCCAACATCATCAAGACGGTCGACACCATCCGCGCGCTGCTGCCGCAGCTGCAGGCGTCCATCTCGCCGGCCATCGACGTGAAGGTGGTGATGGACCGCACGCCCACGATACGGGCGTCCATCAAGGAGGTGCAGCGCACGCTGGCCATCTCCTTCGGCCTGGTCATCGTGGTGGTGTTCGTGTTCCTGCGCCGGCTGCGCGCGGCGCTGCTGCCGGCGGTGGCGGTGCCGGTGTCGCTGGCCGGCACCTTCGGCGTGATGTACCTGCTGGGCTACAGCATAGACAACCTGTCGCTGATGGCCATGACCGTGGCCACCGGCTTCGTGGTGGACGACGCCATCGTGGTGCTGGAGAACATCGCGCGCCACATCGAGCGCGGCCTGGCCCCGCGCGAGGCGGCGCTGAAGGGTGCGCGCGAGATCGGCTTCACGGTCGTGTCCATCTCGCTGAGCCTGATCGCGGTCTTCATTCCCATCCTGGCCATGGGCGGCATCGTCGGGCGGCTGTTCCGCGAGTTCGCGGTCGTGCTGTCGGTGGCCATCCTGGTGTCCATGGTGGTGTCGCTGACCACCACGCCCATGATGGCGGCCACGCTGCTCAAGCCCCACGCCGCCGCGCGGCCGCCGGGCCGCTGGGGCCGGGTGCTGGCACGCATGGGCCGCTGGATGATGGCCGGCTACCGGCGCACGCTGCGCTGGACGCTGCGCCACCAGCCGCTGGCGCTGCTGGCGCTGGCCGGCGTGATCGCGCTCAACGTGCACCTCTACATCAGCATCCCCAAGGGCTTCTTCCCGCAGCAGGACACGGGCCTGATGATCGGCGGCGTGCAGGCCGACCAGGCCACGTCCTTCCAGGCCATGCAGCAGAAGCTGCGGACCTTCCACGACATCGTGCGCGCCGACCCGGCCGTGGCCAACGTGACCGGCTTCACCGGCGGCGGCCAGCGCAACAGCGCCAACATGTTCATCAGCCTCAAGCCGCTGGCCGAGCGCAAGGAGAGCGTGGACGCGGTGATCAACCGGCTGCGCGGCAAGCTGGCACGCGTGCCGGGCGCCAATCTCTTTCTCGCGCCGGTGCAGGACATCCGCATCGGTGGGCGCCAGTCCAATGCCTCCTGGCAGTACACGCTACAGGCCGATGACCTGGCCGACCTGCGCATCTGGGAGCCGCGCATACGTCGCGCGCTGATGGATGTGAAGGAGATCACCGATGTCAACAGCGACCAGCAGGACAAGGGCCTGCAGACCTCGCTGGTGGTGGACCGCGATGCGCTGTCGCGCCTGGGCCTGACGATGAGCGGGCTGGACAGCACGCTGAACGACGCCTTCGGCCAGCGCCAGGTGGGCGTGATCTACAACCCGCTGAACCAGTACCGCGTGGTGCTGGAGCTGGCGCCGACCTGGCTGCAGAACCCGCAGACGCTGGACCGGCTGATGCTCACCAACACCGCCAGCTCGCAAGTGCCGCTGATGAGCGTGGCCAAGGTGGAGATGACCAACACGCCGCTGGCGGTCAACCACCAGAGCGGCACGCCGGCCAGCACCATCAGCTTCAATCTCGCGGAGGGCGTGGCGCTGTCGGATGCGGTGACGGCCATCAACGACGCGATCGCGCGCAGTGGCGCGCCGGTGTCGGTGCGGGGCAGCTTCCAGGGCACGGCCCAGGCCTTCCAGTCCTCGCTGAAGTCGCAGCCGCTGCTGATCCTGGCGGCCATCGTGACCATCTACCTGGTGCTGGGCATGCTCTACGAGAGCTTGATCCACCCGGTGACCATACTGTCCACGCTGCCCTCGGCCGGTGTGGGCGCGCTGCTGGCGCTGCAGGCCTTCAAGACCGACTTCAGCATCATTGCGCTGATAGGCGTGATCCTGCTGATAGGCATCGTGAAGAAGAACGCCATCATGATGCTGGACTTCGCGATCTCGGCCCAGCGCGAGGCCGCCGAGCGCGGCCAGCGCCTGGCGGCCGGCCCGGCCATCTACCGCGCGGCGCTGCTGCGGCTGCGCCCCATCCTGATGACCACGGTGGCCGCGGTGTTCGGCGCCGTGCCGCTGGCGCTGGGCCACGGCGAGGGCGCCGAGCTGCGCGTGCCGCTGGGCATCTCCATCGTCGGCGGCCTGCTGCTGAGCCAGCTGCTGACCCTCTACACCACGCCGGTGGTGTTCTGCTGCATGGACCGCCTGCGCCGCAAGCGCCGCGCCGCCACGCCCGCCGTTCCCCACGTGTTGCCCGCCGCCACGCCATGAAGACTGCTTTCTCCCCCCGGCCGCTGTGGCGGCTCACGCCCCTGACCCTGTCCCTGCTGCTGGGCGCCTGCGCGGTCAGCGCGCCGCCGCCGCCCGCCGAGCCGGCGCCGCCCGCGGCCTTCAAGGGCGACACCACCTGGAAGCGGGTCGCGGCCACCGACGTGGCCGTGCCCGAGGCCTGGTGGACGCTGTTCAAGGACCCGGTGCTGGACGGTCTGCAGCAGCAGCTGGTGGTGGGCAACCAGAACCTCGCGGCCGAGCTGGCCCAGGTGCAGTCCGCACGCGCGGTGCTGCGCGCCAGCAGCAGCGCGATCTGGCCCTTGCTGAGCGTGTCGGGCGGCAGCACGCGCTCGGCCAGCCCCGCCAGCAACGGCGGCACGCGCAGCGGCCCCTCCACGTCCGATTCGCTGACCGCGAATGCGAGCTGGGAGATCGACCTGTGGGGGCGGCTGTCCAACGGCATCAAGGTGGCCGGCGCCAGCTACCAGGCCAGCGAGGCCGACCTGGCCGCGCTGCGCCTGTCCGCCCAGGCCACGCTGACCCAGAGCTATCTGGCGCTGCGCGCGGCCGACGCGCAGCTGGCGCTGCTGCACCGCACCGTGGCGGCCAACCAGCGCACGCTGGACCTCACCCAGGCGCGCTTCGACAGCGGCGTGGTCGCGCAGACCGATGTGCTGCAGGCCCGCACCCAGCTGCGCAGCGTGCAGGCCCAGCTCAGCGAGACCCAGGTGCAGCGCGCGCAGCTGGAGCATGCCATCGCGGTGCAACTGGGCCAGTTGCCCAGCCAGTTCGCGCTGGCACCGCAGGCGCAGCTGCCCGAGCTGCCGCCGGTGCCGGAGCTGGTGCCCTCGTTGCTGCTGGCCCAGCGGCCCGACATCGCGGCGTCGCGCGCACGCCAGGTGGCCGCCTATGCGCAGATCGGCGTGGCGGATGCGGCCTTCTTCCCGTCGCTGGACCTCAGCGCCAGCGCCGGCTACCGCGCGGGCGGCTGGTCCAAGCTGGTGTCGGCGCCCAATCTGCTGTGGTCACTGGGGGCGTCGCTGACCGCGCCCATCTTCGACGGCGGCCAGCGCCGCCTGGCCAGCGACCAGGCCCGCGCATCCGCCGAGGCCGCCACCGCCAACTACCGCCAGACCGTGCTGACCGCCCTCCAGGAGGTGGAGGACAACCTGGTCGCGCTGTCGCAGTACGGTGCCGAGCTGGCGCTGCAGCACGACGGCCTGCAGGCCGCGCAGCGCAATCTGGAGCTGGTGCTGGCGCAGTACCAGGCCGGCACGGTGAGCTACCTGAACGTCAGCAGCGCGCAGACCTCGGCGCTGTCGGCCGAGGCCAATGTGCTGTCGCTGCGCAACCGTCAGCTGGCCGCGGCCAATCTGCTGCTCAAGAGCCTGGGTGGCCGCTGGGCCGCGCCTGACGCGCTGGCCAGCCGCTGAGCGCCTGACCGGCGGCCATGAAAAAAGGGCTCCCGACGGGAGCCCTTTTCGCAGACAAGCGGCGAAGAATTACTTCTTGCCCTTCTTGCCCTTCTTGTCGTCGGCGGCCGGAGCGGCAGCGGCGACGATGATTTCCTCGGCGACCGGCGCCACGGCGGTGGCGATCACCGGGTTGGGCTTGCCGTGCGTGACGACCTTGACGCCGCCGGGCAGCTTCAGGTCATTCACGTGCAGCGAGTGGCCCAGCGTCAGGCCGGACAGGTCCACCTCGATGAACTCGGGCAGCTGTTGGGCCAGGCAGGTGATTTCCAGCTCGGCGATCACGTGGTTGACCGTGCACTTGTCGGTCTTCACGGCCACGGAGTTCTCTTCACCCACGAAGTGCAGCGGCACCTTCTTGGTGATCTTGGTGGTGGCGTCCACGCGCTGGAAGTCCACGTGCAGGACTTGCGGCTTGTAGGCGTGAACCTGGAAGTCGCGCAGCAGCACTTGCGTGGTGGTGCCGTTCAGCTCCATGTCCAGCAGCGAGCTGTGGAAGGCTTCCTTCTTCAGCGCGTGGTACAGCGCGTTGTGGTCCAGCTCGATCAGTGCGGGCTCGCCGGCGCCGTAGACGATGCCAGGCACCTTGCCAGCGACGCGCAGGCGGCGGCTCGCTCCGGTCCCCTGCAGCTTGCGCTCAAAAGCGGTGAATTTCATATCAGACTCCAAAAGACAAAACGCCACCATGGCGTTCTGGGGTTGGAAGACCCGCGACCAGGTCTTCCGTCAGGTGCCGCGGCAGGCTGCCCCGGCACCGGATGCGATGCGATCAGAAGTTGTTGTTCTGCTCGCTGAACAGGGAGGTCACCGACTCGCCGTCCGAGATGCGGCGTATGGTTTCGGCGAACAGGAAGGCCACCGACAGCTGGCGGATCTTCTTGCAGGCCTTGGCCGCGTCGGTCAGCGGAATGGTGTTGGAAATCACCACCTCGTCCAGCTGCGAGTTCGCGATGCGCTCGATCGCCGGGCCGGACAGGATGGGGTGGGTGCAGTACGCGAACACGCGCTTGGCGCCACGGTCCTTCAGCACCTCGGCCGCCTTCACCAGCGTGCCGGCGGTGTCGATCATGTCGTCCATGATCACGCAGTTGCGGCCGTCGATCTCGCCGATCACGTGCATCACCTCGGACACATTGGCGGCCGGGCGGCGCTTGTCGATGATGGCCAAGTCGCAGCCCAGTTGCTTGGCCAGCGCACGGGCGCGCACCACGCCGCCGACGTCCGGGCTCACCACCACCAGGTCCTGGTAGTTGCGGGCCTTCAGGTCGGACAGCAGCACCGGCGACGCGTAGATGTTGTCAACCGGGATGTCGAAGAAGCCCTGGATCTGGTCCGCGTGCAGATCCATGGTCAGCACGCGCTCGACGCCCACGGTTTCCAGCAGGTTGGCCACGACCTTGGCCGAGATGGGCACGCGGGTGGAGCGCGGACGGCGGTCCTGGCGGGCATAGCCGAAATAGGGGATCACGGCGGTGATGCGGCGCGCGCTGGCGCGCTTCAGCGCATCGACCATGATCAGCAGTTCCATCAGGTTTTCGTTCGTCGGCGCGCAGGTGGACTGCACGACGAACACGTCGCGGGCGCGGACGTTCTGCTGGATTTCTACTGTGACTTCACCGTCGGAGAATCGGCCGACCACCGCCTTGCCCAATTCGAGGCCGAGGTGATTGGCAATTTCCTGGGAAAGAACCGGGTTCGCGTTGCCGGTGAAGAGAACCGTATTGAGCAGCACAGGAGGGGTCCTCGAAATGAGTGGCCCGCTGAATGCGCAGCCGGTTCAGCGAAGAAACAAAATAATTTGGCAGGGGAGGAAGGACTCGAACCCTCGCATGTCGGAATCAAAATCCGATGCCTTAACCAACTTGGCGACTCCCCTACACAGGACCTGGCATGGCTGCCAAACCCTATCAACCTATTCAACCGATCCAGTCCGCAAGCGGGTGCCTGGAAAGGCTGTGGCATATTCGACCGGTCCAACCTGCAGGAAGATCCTGCATTATTGTCGCCAGGGACCGTTCGTCCTTGCCATTATCACCTAAATCATCGAGTCTGGAGAAAACTGCTGCACCCGATCCCGTCATCCGGGAATTGCCGAAAGTATTCGACAACAGGCTCAAACTATTTCTCACTTCAACACTTATTTCCTCGGCCGCCGGCTGCAAGTCGTTGTGACCGAAGCCGTTGATCAGGTTTTCAGTGTTTCTCGCCGAAGCAGGAAAGCCCGTGACTATAGCGGAAGATTTTGAGCTTGCCAACAACTTGCTCGAAAAAATTTCCTTGGTGGCCAGCCCGCCGGGGCCCTTGAGCACCGCAAAGCGTTGTCGCGGCAGGGAAATCGGGTGCAGCACCTCGCCTATGCCCTCGACCAGCGCCGGCCCGCCGCCCAGGAAGAAGGGCACGTCGGCGCCCAGCGCCAGGCCCAGACTCATCAATTGCTCGCGCGTCAGGCCCAGGCCCCACAGGCGGTTCAGCGCCAGCAGCGTGGTGGCCGCGTCCGACGAGCCGCCGCCCATGCCGGCGCCGGCCGGCAGGCGCTTCTCCAGGTGGATGTCGGCCCCCAGCGTGCAGCCGGTGTGCTGCTGCAGCAGGCGCGCGGCGCGCACGCACAGGTCGTCGGCCGGCAGGGCCAGCGTGCTGCCCACGTCATGTCGGGCGATGCGGCCGTCGTCGCGGCGCTCCACATGCAGCGTGTCGGCCCAGTCGATCAGCACGAACAGCGACTGCAGCAGGTGGTAGCCGTCGGCGCGCTTGCCGACGATGTGAAGAAACAGGTTCAGCTTGGCCGGTGCGGCCAGGTCATGGAGCGCTTTCATCGCCTCCGTCCAATCGGGCTCTGAGGGTCACAACCGGCTCGGCGAGCCGGGTGGCGACCAGGGAAGGGCGGCGCGACTGTATGCGCCAGCCCAGTTGTTCGAAGCCGCCCTCCACCGCCTGGTAGGGGCGGTCGTTCCAGGGACGGCCCTGCAGCCAGTCGAACAGCGCCGCCACCGGCACCGGTTCGCCCAGCAGTTCGCGGGTGAGGGCGTCCAGGTCGTCGAAGCGCTGCTCATGGCCCGGCGTTTCCAGCAGCGCCTGGCCGGGCTGCCAGCGTGCGCGGGCGACCAGTGCGCCCAGCGGCGAGGTCAGTTCCAGCCGCCCGGTGTCGGGGTCGCCGTAGAGCTCGAAGCTGGCACTGCCGCCGGTGCCGCGCTCGTGCACGCTGCCGGCCACGTTCACGCTGAGGCGGCCGCTGAGCCGCGCGACCTCGCCGGCCTTGACCGGCTCGCGCGCCAGCTGGGCGCAGCCGCCCAGGCCCAGGGTCAGCGCCAGCGCGAGGCCGGTGGCGCGTACAAGAGCGAGCGGGGTCAAGGCTTGACCTTCAGCCGGTCCAGGGTCTCGCGCAGCGCCTCGTTGCGGGCGTCGCGCTGGGCGGCCTCGGCCCATACGCGGCGGGCCTCGTCCTGCGCGCCGCTGGCCCACAGCACCTCGCCCAGGTGGGCGGCGATCTCGGCGTCGGGTCGGCTGCCATAGGCCTGACGCAGCAGCTTCACCGCTTCGGCCAGGTTGCCCAGGCGGAACTCCACCCAGCCCAGGCTGTCGATGATGAAGGGCTCGCCGGGCGAGAGCTTGAGCGCGCGCTCGATCAGCTCCTTGGCCTCGGGCAGGCGCTGGTTGCGATCGGCCAGCGAGTAGCCCAGCGCGTTGTACGCATGGTGGTAGTCGGGCTTGAGCTGCATGACCTGGCGCAGCAGCGCTTCCATCGCGTCGAACAGCCCCACCTTCTCGGCCATCATGGCCTGCTCGTACAGCAGGTCGGGATCGTCCTTGAAGCGCTCGTTGGCCTGCTTGAGCACCGCCAGCGCGCCGTTGAAGTCGCGCTGCTCGCGCAGCAGCTGGGCCTCGGCCAGCGCCCGGCTGCGGATCTCGTCGTTGCCGGCGTCCTCGGCCGGCTGCAGCAGCTTGCGCGCCTCGGCCAGCTTGCCCTGGCGCGCCAGCAGGCTGGCGCGTCGGTATTGCAGGTCCAGGCTGTTGCCGTCCACGCGGCCCAGCGCAGCCTCGGCGGCCTTGAGGTCGCCGCGCTGCTCGGCCGCCTGGGACAGCATCAGCCAGGCCTGCTGGCGGCCCTCGGCGCGGGCGCGGATGTCCTCGTCGCTGCCGGCGGCCGGCGTGTCCAGGCGCTTCAGTGCCTCGCGCAGCGCGGTCTCGGCCGGCGCGGTGTGGCGCATCTCCAGCTCGATCGCGCCCAGCGCCAGCCAGGGTGCCGGGTTGGCGGGGGTCTGCTCGGTCAGCAGGCGGAACTCGCGCGCCGCGTCGGCCGGTCGCTGGGCCTTCACCAGCGCGCGGGCATAGGCCTGGCGCAGCGCGTGCTGGTCGGGCTGCTGCTGCAGGCGGGCGCGTATCAGGTCTTCGGCGCGGGGCTGCTGCGGCAGCAGGTCCACCGCCAGCTGCATCGCGTCGTCGCCATCGGGCAGCTCCTGGGCCAGGGCCTGCGTGGCCTGCAGCGCACGAGCGCTGTCGCCGGCCTGCTGGCTCAGACGCGCCTCGGTGAACAGCGCGGCGGCCTTGAGCGGGCCGGTCTGGCTGCGCAGCAGGCCCTCGAAGGCGGACAAGACCTGACCCGGCTGCGGCGCGCGCTGGAACAGCCGCGGCAGCGACACCAGCACACCCACGCGCTGCGGCTCGGGCGTGAGCTGCAGCAGCAGGCGCAGCGGCTCCACCGCTTCCTCGGGCTTGTTCATCAGCGCGAGCAGTTGCAGCACGGTCTGCTGCGCCTCGGCCGACAGAGGCGCGACCTGGGTCCAGGCGCGCGCGGCCATCAGCGCCTGGTCGCCGGCGCGGGCGCGCAGCGCGATGTTGACCACATGCTTGAACAGTGCCTCGTCGCCGGTGCGGCGCGCCGCGTCCAGCAGCACCTGGAAAGCCACGCCGGCCTGGCCGCTCTGCAGTTCCAGCTCGCCGATCAGCAGTTGATAGAACAGCGGCGCGTCCATCGCCGAGTTGGCCAGCGGGGCCGAGGCGGCCTCGGAAGGGGCCGGCGGCGCCTCGGCCTCCTGGGCCTGGGCCTGCAGGCCCATCAGCAGGGCGGCGGCACTGAGCGCGTGACGAACGGGAAGGGGCATTCGAACTCCAGCAGAGAGGCGCTGATTATGATTTCCGGCCTATGCCCGAGTTACCCGAGGTTGAAGTCACGCGCCGCAGCTTTGCGGCAGCCATAGAAGGCGCTCGGGTCACCGGGCTGCGCCTGGGCAAGCCCCTGCGCTGGCCGCTGGCCATTGAACCCGAAACCCTGCTGGATCGCCGCGTCGGCGCGGTGCAGCGGCGCGGTAAATATTTGTGGCTGCCGCTGTCCGACGGTGAAACCTCACGCGAGGGCGGCCTGCTGATGCACCTGGGCATGTCGGGCTCGCTGGCCTTCCTGGATGCGGCGCCGCCGCCCGCGCCGGGGCCGCACGATCACTTCGACCTGCACACCGACCGCGGCCTGCTGCGGCTGACCGACCCGCGGCGCTTCGGCGCGGTCGTGTGGTCGCCGTCGCTGGCGGCCGACCCGGCGGCCAAGCTGCTGGCCGGCCTGGGGCTGGAACCCTTCGATGCTCGCTTCGACGGGGCCCACCTGCATGCCGGCCTCAGCGGCCGGCGCGTGCCCATCAAGCAGGCGCTGCTGGCGGGTGACATCGTCGTGGGCGCCGGCAACATCTATGCCTGCGAGGCCTTGTTCCTGGCCGGCATAGACCCACGCCTGCCCGCGGGCAAGCTCAGCCGCCCGCGAGCCGAGCGCCTGGCCGCCGCGGTGCGCGGCGTGCTGGCGCAGGCGCTGGAGGCCGGTGGCACGACGCTGCGCGACTTCCGCGATGCTCACGGCGTGGCCGGCAGCTTCCAGATGCAGGCCCAGGTCTATGGCCGCGAGGGCGAGACCTGTCACCGCTGCGGCGGCACCATCAAGCGCATCGTCCAGGGCCAGCGCTCCACCTTCTTCTGTCCCTCATGCCAGAAACGTTGATGCCCGACTTCGGGCCCCTGGTCGTCGCCTGGCAGCAGCGCCACGGGCGCAACGAGCTGCCCTGGCAGAACACCCGCGACCCCTACCGCGTGTGGCTGTCCGAAATCATGCTGCAGCAGACCCAGGTCACCACGGTGCTGGGCTACTACGAACGCTTCCTGCAGCGCTTCCCGACGGTGGCCGAGCTGGCTGCGGCCGAGCTGGACGAGGTGCTGGCGCTGTGGGCGGGCCTGGGCTACTACAGCCGGGCGCGCAACCTGCATGCCTGCGCAAGGGCGGTGGTGGCGCTGCACGGCGGCCGCTTCCCGCCCGATGCGGCCGGCCTGCAGACGCTGCCGGGCATAGGCCGCTCCACCGCGGCGGCGATCGCGGCCTTCTGCTATCAGGAGCGAGTCGCCATCCTGGACGGCAATGTGAAGCGGGTGCTGACCCGCGTGCTGGCCTTCGAGGGCGACCTGGCCAGCAGCGCGGTCGAGCGCCGGTTGTGGGATCAGGCCAGCGCGCTGCTGCCCGAGCAGGGGGTGGACCGCTACACCCAGGGCCTGATGGACCTGGGCGCCACGGTCTGCACCCAGCGCTCGCCGCAATGCCTGCTGTGCCCCGTGCAGTCGCTGTGCCGCGGCAGCGCGTCGGGCGAGCCCACCCGCTTCCCGGTCAAGACCCGCAAGCTCAAGCGCAGCCGGCGTGAGAACTGGTGGCTGTGGCTGGAGCGGCCCGGTCCGGCCGGCCCCGAGCTGCTGCTCACCCAGCGCCCGGCCACCGGTGTGTGGGCGGGGCTGTGGACGCTGCCCATGTTCGATGACGAGGCGGCCGCGCGCGCCCAGGTGCCGGGTGTTGCGCTGGAGCCGTTGCCACGCATCGAGCATGCGCTGACCCATTTCGACTGGGTGCTGCACACGCTGCGCGCCGAGGCCGCGCCTGCCCAGGTGCTCGCCGGTCAGTGGGTGGCGCGCGAGCAATTGCCGGCCTATGCGCTGCCGGCACCGCTGAAGAAGCTGGTGGACCCGGACTGACGCAGGTGGCTGTGGCGGCCGGGGTCGACCGGTCTGTGGACGCTTGGATGGGCGGGCGCTCGAGCCCTCGGTCTGGGGGGCGAGGCCGCCGCCGGGGTCGTTGCCTTGCTGGGCTGAAGCGGGCAAAGTGGGGCGCATACCTGCGACTCAGGAGACACCCCTTGAAGCTGCTCAACAACCTGCGCGTGGGTACGCGCCTGGCTCTGGCCTTTGCGGTGCTGCTGGCACTGCTGCTCGCGATGGCGCTCATCGGGGTGTTCCAGGCCAAGTCCATCAACTACTACGCCGAGTACTACCCCGAGAACATCCTGCCCTCGTTGCGAGCGCTGCATGACGTGGACGCGGCGCTGAGCGAGACCCGCCGTTTCGAGCTGCGCGTGCTGCTCAGCGAGGACCCCAAGGTGCTGGCGGACCAGCAGGCCCGCATTGCCAAGGCGCGCGAGCGCAGCCTGCAGCGGCTCAAGGACTATGACTCGCTGGTGTCCGACGATACCGACAAGGGCCTGCTGGACCAGGCCAAGAAGGGGGCCAAGGCCTACTACGAGGTGCAGGACCAGGTGATTGCGCTGGCGAGCCAGGGCATGGCCGATCCCTCGCAGGCTACCAAGGCGCGTGAGCTGTCCCTGGGCAAGGGCTTCGAGGTTTTCTCGCAGTTCCAGGACACGCTGCGCCAGTGGTGGGCCTACAACGAGAAGGTGGCGGGTGCGGCCACCGAGTCTGCGATCTCTGCCTACCAGCGCGTGCTGACCGTGTTCGGCCTGGTGGTGGTGGTGGCGCTGGCCATAGGCGTGTGGGCGGCCTGGGTGATCACGCGCTCCATCACGGAGCCGGTGCAGCGCGCGGTGGCCGCGGTGCGCAGCGTCGCCAGTGGTGACCTGACCCTGCGCGTGCAGGCCGACACCCGCGACGAGCTGGGCCAGCTGCTGAACTCGCTGGACGAAATGACCCGCAACCTCTCCGGCATGGTGGCCGGCGTGCGCAGCGGCTGCGACCAGATCAATGTGGCCGCGGCCGAGATCGCGCAGGGCAACAGCGACCTGTCCGCACGCACCGAAACCCAGGCCTCCAGCCTGGAGGAAACCGCCGCCTCGGTGGAGGAGATGGCGGCCCAGATCAAGGCCAATGCAGACAACGCACGCCAGGCGGACCAGCTCGCCACCCATGCGTCCGAGGTCGCGCAGGCGGGCGGCGCGGCGGTGGGCGAGGTGGTGCGCACCATGGACGACATCTCGCAGGCCAGCCGCAAGATCGCCGACATCATCGGCGTCATCGATGGCATCGCGTTCCAGACCAACATCCTCGCGCTGAACGCGGCGGTCGAGGCCGCGCGGGCCGGGGACCAGGGCCGCGGCTTCGCGGTGGTGGCCGGCGAGGTGCGCAGCCTGGCCTCGCGCAGCGCCGAGGCGGCCAAGGAGATCAAGAGCCTGATAGGCGACAGCGTCGCCAAGGTGGAGAACGGCAGCACCCAGGTGTTCAAGGCGCGCGAGACCATAGAGCAGATGGTCACCGAGATGCGCCGCGTGACCGACCTGGTGGCCGAGATCACGGTGTCCAGCCGCGAGCAGTCCGACGGCGTCGTGCAGATCAATGTCGCGGTCAGCCAGCTGGACCAGGCCACCCAGCAGAATGCCGCGCTGGTGGAGCAGACCGCCGCGGCCGCCGAGAGCATGCGCCAGCAGTCCTCGCGCCTCAGCGAGGCGGTGGCCGCCTTCCGCGTGGACGGGGCCGCGCCGCGGCTGGCGCTGGCCGGTGCGGGCGCCGCACCGCGCATGCCGGCAGTGGAGGTGAAGCGCGCGCCTGCGCCTGTGGCGGCCAAGCTGGCTGCCAGGCCCGCGATCAAGGCCTCGGCAAAGACCGTGAAGACCACACCGGCGGCATCCAAGCCCCGACCGGCATCCGCCGCCCGTCCGGTGACCGCGGCGGCGCCGGTCAGCGCGCCGCCGGCCGCCGACAAGGACAGCGACTGGGAAACCTTCTGAGTGTCGCGCCGGCCCGGCCGGCGCCGCCCCTCCTCAAGCGGCCGGCAGGCCGCCCCGGCCTCAGCCCTTGTTCAGGCTCTTGCGTATCAGCGCCGCATCCCGCAGGCGCTGGGCCGAGCCATCGGCATCCAGCAGCACCACGGTGACCGGGCGCAGCCCGCTCATGATGCGCATGGTCAGGCAGCGGCCCGCCTCCTCGGTGTAGCCGGTCTTGGACACGCGGATGTCCCAGCCCTTGGCGCCCACCAGGCGGTTGGTGTTGTGCAGCTCGCGCGGTCGGCCGTTCACCGGCACGACCGTCTTCTGGTCGCTGGTGATGCGGGTGATCTCGCCATAGCGCGCCGCCGCGGCGGTGATCTTGGCAACCTCGGCCGCGGTCGAGGTGTTGGCCGGCGACAGGCCCGTGGGGTCGCTGATGGAGGTGTGCACCAGGCCCAGGCTGCGGATCTTGGCCTGCATGGCCTTGGCAAAGCCCGCCTCGCCGCCGGGGAAGGTGCGGGCCAGCGCGGCCGCGGCGCGGTTCTCGGACGCCATCAGCGCCATTTCCAGCGCGGAGCGCCGGCTCATGGTCGTGCCCACCGGCACGCGCGAGGCGCTGTGCTTGAGCCGGTCCACGTCGTCCGCGGTGATGCGCAGCTCCTCCTTGGGGTCCAGCTTGGCGTCCAGCACCACCATGGCGGTCAGCAGCTTGGTCAGTGACGCGATGGGCACGACCGCATCCGGGTCGCGGGCCATCAGCACCTTGCCGCTGTTCTCGTCGATCACCATCACATGCTTGGCGTTCACCGGCAGCTTGAGCGCCGGCACCGGCGTGGGCGGCGGCGCCTCCACCACGCCCTTCACCGAGTGCACCGGCGCCGCCTCCTCGGGCGCGGAGCGCGTGGAGGCCTGCACCACGAAGCTGGTGGCCGCAATCAGCAGCGCCGGCAGCGCCAGCTTCCAGCCGGTGGCGCGGGGGCGGGGCGCCAGCAGCCGTTCCACCCGGGCCAGCAGCGCACCGCCGCGGGCCGCCTGGGCCAGCCGCGGCGCGGCCGGCGTGGCGGGCAGCTCGGACAGCGCATGCAGCGCCCGCGCCAGCCGGTGCGAGTCGCCCAGCAGTTCGGCCGAGATCTCGTCGGCCACCAGCTCGCGCTCGGCGCGCATGCGGGCCGACAGCCACCACACGACCGGGTGGAAGAACAACAGCGCCTCCACCGCGCTCTGCAGCAGATTGGCCAGGTAGTCCCAGCGTCGCACATGGGCCAGCTCGTGCGCCAGCAGCGCCTCCAGCAGGTCGGCGGGCAGGCGGGTCAGCAGCGAGGCGGGCAGCAGCACGCAGGGGCGCAGCAGGCCCAGCGCGATCGGGCCGTCCAGCTCGGGCAGCAGGCCCAGCGCCACGCGCCGGCGCAGGCCCAGGCGGGCGGCGAGCGCGTCCAGCCGCGCCTGCCAGAGCGGCGGCGCGGCCTGGGCGCGGCGGCGTGCGCGCCCCACCCACAGCAGGCCCAGACCCAGCCGGCCCAGCATCAGCCCCACACCCAGCGCCCAGGCGCTGACCAGCGCGGGCAGCTCGGTCGCCAGGCTCTCCAGCTCATCGACGAACTGGCCCTCGGCGGGCGACAGATCCAGGCATTGCAGCAGCGGCAGCGCCAGGCAGGCGCCCAGCGCCAGGCCGCAGACCGCATAGCGCCAGCGCGGCGGTGCGCCGCGCAGCAGCACCAGCAGCAGGCCGGCCACGCCGCCCACGGCCAGGCCCTGCCAGAGAAAGTTCAGCAGCGCCCAGCCCCAGGCCTGCACCAGTGCATCCAGGCTCATGCCTCGTCTCCCGGCTTGCCCAGCAGCTGGCGGATCTCGGCCTTCTCCTTGGCGCTGACATGGCTCTTGAGCGCCGCCAGCACCAGCGCCTTGCCGGAGCCGGCGAAGGCGCGCGCGATGAAGTCCTTCACCAGCGACTGCTGCAGCTTGTCCTGCGGCAGCGCGGCCGCATAGCGCTGCGGGCGCTGGCTTTCGTCGCGGGTCAGCAGGCCCTTGCCGTGCATCACCTGCAGCTGGCGCAGCACGGTGGCGTAGGTCGCGTCGGGGCGCTCGGCCACCAGGGCTTCGTGCACGGTCTTGGCATCGGCCGGGCCCAGGCGCCACAGCACCTGCAGCAGATCCAGCTCGGCCGCGGTGGGCTTGGCCGGCGAGGGAGATTTCGCGGTCATCCGTTCAGAATAAAAGTTCTAGAACTGATTATCTACCGCTTTGACCCCGGCACTTCAGCGCGCGTCGAGTTCCCGGTGCCGTTTCAGCACATGGCTGTGGTGGCTGAACTGGCGGGCCAGCATCTCCACCAGGTAGACCGAGCGGTGCTGGCCGCCGGTGCACCCTATGGCCACGGTCAGGTAGCTGCGCTGGTCGGCCGCGAAATTGGGCAGCCAGCGCTCCAGGAAGCCGGCGATCTGGCCCAGCATCATGCCCACCTCGGGCTGGGCGGCGAGATAGGCCGCCACCGGCGCGTCGCGGCCGGTCAGCGGTCGCAGCTCGCGGTCGTAGTAGGGGTTGGGCAGCACGCGCACGTCGAACACGAAGTCCGCGTCGCTGGGCACGCCGCGCTTGAACGCAAAGCTCTCGAACACCAGCGTCAGCTTGGTGCCGGCGCCGGGGCCCACCAGATCGGCCACCCAGGCGCGCAGCTGGGCCGGGCGCAGCTGGCTGGTGTCTATGACGGTGGACTCGGCCCGCAGCCCGCCCAGCAGCTCGCGCTCCAGCTGGATGGCGTCCATCAGCAGGCGGTGGCGCTCGTCGCTGCTGTGCTCGTCGTCCAGCGCGCCGAAGGCGGTGTCGCGGTCCTCGCGCAGCGGGTGGGGGCGGCGGGTCTCGGAGAAGCGGCGCAGCAGCGCGTCGTTGTTGGCGTCCAGGAAGATGGAGCGCACCGGCACGCCCTGGCCGCGCAGCTCCTTCAGCAGCGGCAGCAGCAGCGGCAGCGAGCCGGTGCTGCGCACGTCCACCGCGATCGCGACGCGGCGCTCGCCGCGCTGCTGCTCCAGGCGCAGAAAGTCCAGCAGCAGCTCGGCCGGCAGGTTGTCCACGCAGAAATAGCCCGCATCCTCCAGCGCATGCATGGCCACCGACTTGCCGCCGCCGGACATGCCGGTCAGCAGTACCACGTCATGCTGTTCGGAGGCGGCGAGTTCTGGGCTCACGAGCGGGCCTTTCGGGGCTTGGGGGCGGTGGAAGCGTCCAGCATCTCCTGCGCATGCGCGAGGCTGGTGGACGACAGGCGTTCGCCGCCCAGCATGCGGGCGATCTCGGCGACCCGGGCCTCGCCGTTGACCGGCTTGACCTGGCTGGTGGTACTGCCGTCCTGCAGCGCCTTGGCCACCACCAGATGGCGGTCCGCGCAGGCGGCCACCTGGGGCAGGTGGGTGACGGCCAGCACCTGGCGGTCGCGGCCCAGCTGCTTCATCAGCCGGCCCACGGTCTCGGCCACGGCGCCGCCTATGCCCACGTCGATCTCGTCGAAGATCAGCGTGCCCGGCGCGGCGCTGCCGCTGTCGGCCTGGCTGGCGGTCACCGCGATCGCCAGCGCGATGCGCGACAGCTCGCCGCCCGAGGCCACCTTGGCCAGCGGGCGTGGCGTGCTGCCGGCGTGGCCGGCCACCAGAAATTCGGCCGACTCCAGCCCGTAGCTCTGCGGCTCGGCGCAGGGCTGCAGCTCGATGTCGAAACGGCCGCCGGCCATGCCCAGCTGCTGCATCGCGGCGGTCACGGCCTCGGCCAGGCGCGGGGCCGCCGCGCGGCGGGCCTGGCCCGCGGCACGGGCCTCGCGTTCGAAGGCCTGTCGCGCGCTCGCGAGCTGGGCTTGCAGCTGCTCGGGGTTGGTGGCCGCGTCCAGCGCCTGCAGCTCGGTGCGCCATTGCGCCAGCAAGGCCGGCAGCTCGGCCGGCGGGCGGCGGTAGCGCCGCGCCAGCGTCATCCAGGCGGACACGCGCTCGTCCAGCTCGGCCAGGCGGGCCGGGTCGAGGTCGCTCTTGTGCAGGTAGGCGCCCAGCGTGTGGCCGGCGTCCTGCAGCTGGGCCAGCGCGTCGCGCAGCGCCTGCACCGCGGGCAGCAGCCGCTGGTCGTGGTCCAGCACGCGCTCCAGCTGATCCAGCGCGCTGCTGGCCAGCGACTGGGCGCTGGGCTCGTCGCCGTCCATCGCGGCCAGCGCGCCCTGGGCCGCGTCTATCAGCGCCTGGCCGTGCGAGAGGCGCTGGTGCTCGGCGTTGAGCTGCTCCCATTCGTCCTCGGCCGGCGCCAGGCGGTCCAGTTCGGAGATCTGCCAGCTCAGGCGTTCGCGCTCGCGCTCCAGCTCGGCCTGCTGGCCCTGGGCGCGCTCCAGGGCCTCGCGGGCCTGCTTCCAGGCCGCATGGGCGGCGGCCAGCGCGCTGGTGTCCAGGCCGGCAAAGCCGTCCAGCAGCTCGCGCACCGCGGCGGGGCGGGTCAGGCCTTGCCAGGCGTGCTGGCCGTGGATGTCCAGCAGGTGGTCGGCCAGTTCGCGCAGCTGGGTCAGCGTGGCGGCGCCGCCGTTGATCCAGGCGCGGCTCTTGCCGCCGGCGTCGATGACGCGGCGCAGCAGCAGGCCGTCTTCGGCCTCGAAGCCGGCTTGCTCCAGCCAGGGGCGCAGCGCCTGCGGCGTGTCGAACTCGGCGCAGATGTCGGCCTTGGCCGCGCCCTCGCGCACCACGCCGGCATCGCCGCGTCCGCCCAGCGCCAGCTGCAGCGCGTCGATCAGTATGGATTTGCCGGCGCCGGTCTCCCCGGTCAGCACGGCGAAACCGGCCTCGAAGTCGAGCTCGAGTGCCGGCACGATGACGAAATCGCGGAGGCTCAAATGCCTGAGCATGGTCGTCTCAACCCTCGTACCAGCGCAGCTTCCTGCGCAATGTCGCGTAGTAGGTCCAGCCCTTGGGGTGCAGGAAGCGCACCTGGTACTGGCTGCGGCGCACGGCGATGCAGTCGCCGTGCTGCAGGCTGGCCAGGCTCTGCATGTCGAAGTTCACGCTGGCGTCGCGGCCGGCCACGATCTCCATGCGCACCTCGCCCTGGGGCAGCACGATGGGCCGGTTGGACAGCGTGTGCGGCGCGATGGGCGCCAGCAGCCAGCCGGCGATGCTGGGGTGCATGATGGGCCCGCCGGCCGACAGCGCGTAGGCCGTGGAGCCCGTGGGCGAGGACACGATGATGCCGTCCGCCCGCATATTGGCCACGAAGTCGCCATCCACCGAGATGCGCAGCTCCACCATGCCGGAGGTGGCGCCGCGGCTCACCACCACATCGTTGAGCGCCAGGCCCGAGAAGATGCTGACGCCGTCGCGCAACACCTGGCCCTCCAGCATCGCGCGCGGCTCCACCTCGTGGTCGCCCGCGAGTATGGGTTGCAGCGCCTCGCGCCAGCGCTCAATCGGGATGTCGGTGATGAAACCCAGCCGGCCCTGGTTGATGCCCACCAGCGGCAGGCCGTAGCAGGCGATCTCGCGAGCGAAACCCAGCATGGTGCCGTCGCCACCGACGACAATGGCCAGATCGCACTGCTCGCCCATTTCGGCATGGCTCAAGGCCGCATAGCCCTGCATGCCGGTGGCCTGGGCGGTTTCGGCTTCCAGGGCAACCTGCAGGCCCTGGCTGCTCAGAAATTGGGCAATTTCCTCCAGCACCGGGCGTATGCCAGGCGCTTGATGCTTGCCCACGATGGCGACATGACGAAAGCGCTCGGCCATGCAGCAAATTACACCACAGGGGTTTTGCCCTCCATGGGCTGGGCCCACAGTTTTCTAGAATGAAAACATGCTCGACGAGCGCTCCCGTTCCCTGCTGAAGACCCTGGTCGAACGCTACATCGCTGACGGCCAGCCGGTGGGCTCGCGCACGCTTTCAAAGGCCTCGGGCCTGGAGCTGAGCCCGGCGACGATTCGCAACGTGATGGCCGACCTGGAAGAGCTCGGCCTGATCGCCAGCCCGCACACCAGCGCGGGCCGCATTCCCACGCCGCGCGGCTACCGGCTGTTCGTCGACACCATGCTCACCGCCCAGCCCGGCCTGGTGGGCGTGGACACCGCGCCGCTGCAGCCCGACCAGCCGCAGCGCGTGATCGCCAACGCGGCCCAGCTGCTGTCCAACCTGTCCAGCTTCGTCGGCGTGGTCACCGCGCCGCGCAAGCCCAGCGTGTTCCACCACATCGAGTTCCTGCGTCTGGGCGAGCGGCGCGTGCTGGTCATTCTGGTGGCGCCGGACGGCGATGTGCAGAACCGCGTGATCTTCACCGCGCAAGACCACAGCCAGGCCGAACTGGCCGAGGCCAGCAACCGGCTCAACGCCGGCTATGCCGGTCTCACGCTGGAAGCGGTGCGCGAGCGCCTGCGCACCGAGGTGGACGCGCTGCGCGGCGAGATCGCCCAGCTGATGAGCGCCGCCGTGCAGGTGGGCACCGAGGCCATGGCGCAGCAGGAAGAGCGCGTGGTCGTGTCCGGCGAGCGCAACCTGCTCGCGGTGGAAGACTTCAGCCACGACATGGGCAGCCTGCGCCGGCTGTTCGACCTGTTCGAGCAGAAGACCCAGTTGATGCGCCTGCTGGACACCTCCAGCCGCGCCGAGGGCGTGCGCATCTATATCGGCGGCGAGAGCCAGGTCGTGCCCTACGAGGAGCTGTCCATCGTGTCGGCCCCCTACGAGGTGGACGGCCAGGTGGTGGGCACGCTGGGCGTCATCGGCCCCACGCGCATGGCCTACGACCGCATGATCCAGATCGTGGACATCACCTCCCGCATGGTCGGCCAGGCCTTGAGCCAGCGCTGAACCTGAAGGGGTGCCGCATGCGTCTAGAATGCGCGCTCCTCAGCCGGCCCTTCCCCAGGGCCGCACCCCGGGGGCCGTTAGCTCAGTTGGTCAGAGCAGAGGACTCATAATCCTTTGGTCGCAGGTTCAAGTCCTGCACGGCCTACCACCCCTGCCCGTATCCATGCCGGCCACTGGCTTGGTGGTGCTCCAGTAGACTGCACAGAATCCTGTCATCTACCCACCCAAGGAGCCGGCCATGGGCTTTTCTGCCAGCGATGTGGTGCCCTTCACCCAGGCGCGTGCCAACCTCTCCGAATTGGCCGACCAGGCCAAGGCCGGCGCCGAGAAGATCATCACCAAGAACGGCGAGAGCTACGTTGCGCTGATCGACGCCGCGCGGCTGGACTACTACCACCAGCTGGAGCGCGAGCGCATCCACCTGCTGCTGATAGACGATGCCCTGCGCGGCCTGGCCGACATCGAGGCCGGTCGCACCGTTGGGGCCGATGCTGCCATCGCCCAGCTGCAGCAGCGCCGCGCAGGTGCAGCCTCTACCAAGACTGGCAAGACCGCCAAGAAGCGTGGCTGAGGACCTGTACCGGGTCGAGCTGACCGCCAGCTTCCTGGCGAGGCTGGATGCCATCGAGGCTTTTCTCAACGAAGCCGACGCAGCCTTTGCCTTCGATGATCTGCTGGACGAGCTGCGCGCCACGGTCATCCCCAACCTGGCCCGCTTTCCCCGCATCGGCCGCCACTACCTGGCCAACCCGCCGCAATCGGCCGAAGCCCTGGCGCAGTTGGCCCTGTTGCCGGCCGGCGCGGCCAGCGCTCTGCGTGAGTACCTGCATGGCGACTACCTGATGCTTTACACGGCCATGGACGCGGATTCGACGGTCTATCTGCTCTCCATTCGTCACCATAGACAACTCTCATTCGACTTTGCTCGTCTTTGGCCCGACGCTGGAATGCCGCCCACAGCATGAACGCCGCAGGAATCGAACAGGCCGCCTCTGAACTGCCCCTGGCGGCGAGCACGACGACAAGCTGACCGATCGGGCCCGGCGTCGCTTGCCGCTGCGGTCCATCCGGTTTCTGGCGCCGGGCGGTTGATGCCTCCTCAGGGCCGCGGTTGAGCGGCCGATCTCAGGCCAGAGTTCTTCACGAGCCATTTCCCCGCCCGAAACGCAACAAGTTCTCCACTTCCGCCTCTGCGCGTGCCGACCCGCTGTGAGGCTGGGTTAGCGTCGACGGTTCATCGATAAGTTGGGCGTAGCTGTTGGAGATGGCCGTGCGGGAGATTGCATACGAGGATGTGGCGGCGGCAGCCGAGGGGCTGGTGGCGCAGGGGCGGGCGGTGAGCCTGGTGGCGCTGCGGGCGGCGCTGGCCGAGGCGTCGGCGGCGTCGCTGGCCGCGCATCTGGCCACCTGGCGCGCGCAGCGCCAGGCGCCGCTGCAGGGCCTGGATCTGGCCTTGCCCGAGCCGGTGGCCAGCGCGCTCAGCGACTGGGCGCGCCAGCTGGCCGAGCAGTCCGGCGCCGGCCCGCGTGCCAGCCTGGCCCAGGCGGACGAGGAGCTGGGCCACCTGCTGGCCGCCCATGACGAACTGGGCGCCGAGCGCGATGCGCTGAGCGAGCAACTGGCCGAGCGCAGTGCTGCGCTGGAGCAGACGGCCGAGCAGCTGGCGCTGCGCGAGGCCGAGATCGAGCGCCTGCGCAGCGAGCTGCGCCACGCGCGCGACATCGCGTCCGAGGCGCTGGTGGGCAAGGCCAAGGACCAGCTCGCCATCGAGGGCAAGGACGCGCAGCTGGCCGACCTGCGCCAGCAGCTGGAACGCAACCTGGCCAGCTCGGCGGCTGAATCGGATGCCCGCCTCAAGGCCGAGATGGAGCTGGTGGGCGCGGTGACCGCGCGCAACAACCTGGTCAGCGAGGTGGCCGACCTGCGCGCCCAGCTGGACGCCGCCCTCACGCGCCGCAGCGCCTGAGGCTGCGCTCGCCGGCCGGGTTAGGAGCCGGCCCTTGTCTTGAAGCCGTCGCAATCCCGCCATCGGCCTGCCACACACGAAAACGAGAATTTTTTCACGGAGCACTTCCGCTCCGGCTCGTGGCAGAGGCAGGCACAAATGACGAACAAGATGGACCGGCGCAGCGTGTTGCGCGGCATGGCAGGGGCGGGCGCGAGCGTGGCGCTGCCGGACAGCATTCGCCAGGCGCTGGCGATTCCGGCCAAGGCCGTGACCGGCACGCTGCAGGACGTCAAGCACATCGTCGTGCTGATGCAGGAGAACCGCTCCTTCGACCACTACTTCGGCACGCTGCGCGGCGTGCGCGGCTTCAGCGACCCGCGCGCGGTGAAGCAGTACGGTTCGGGCAAGCCCATCTTCGAGCAGCCCAACCTGAACTCGGCCGGCGTGGTGCAGTCGCCGGCGACCATCCTGCCTTTCCACCCCACCGCGGCCAATCTGGGCCAGCAGTTCCTGACCGGCCTGCCGCATGCGTGGGCCGACGCGCACAAGGCCTGGAACGACGGCCACAACGACCGCTGGGTGCCGGCCAAGGGCAAGGTCACGATGGCCTATATGCAGCGCAGCGACATCCCGTTCTATTACGCGCTGGCCGACGCGTTCACGATCTGTGACGCGTATCACTGCTCCATCATGGCGTCCACCGACCCCAACCGCTACTACCTGTGGAGCGGCTGGTGCGGCCAGAACGGCACGCTGCCGGGCGGCCTCAACGTCACCAACACCGGCAGCACGCCGGGTGTGCTGAGCCTCAACGCCAGCGGCACCAATGCCGGCAACGGCACGCCGCCCTACGGCCCGGTGGTCAGCAACGCCGAGCAGGGCTATGGCTGGACCACCTACCCGGAGCGCCTGGAGGCGGCCGGCATCAGCTGGAAGATCTACCAGGACATAGGCCACGGCCTCAACAGCAGCGGCAACTGGGGCTGGGACGGCGCCAATCCCTACATCGGCAACTACGGTGACAACTCGCTGCTGTACTTCAACCAGTACCGCAATGCCCAGCCCGGCAGCGCGCTGTATGACAAGGCCCGCACCGGCACCAACATCATGAACGGTGGCGCGTTCAACAACGGCACGCTGTTCGACCAGCTGCGCGCCGACGTGCTGAACGGCACGCTGCCCCAGGTGTCGTGGATCGCGGCGCCCGAGGCCTACAGCGAGCACTCCAACTGGCCCACCAGCTACGGCACCTGGTATGTGCAGAACGTGCTGAACGCGCTGACCGCCAACCCCGAGGTCTGGGCCAGCACGGTCTTCATCATCTGCTTCGACGAGAACGACGGCTTCTTCGACCACATCGTGCCGCCCACGCCGCCGGCCTCGGCCGCCCAGGGCCAGTCCACGGTCAGCACGGTCAACGAGCTCTACCCCGGCGCCAGCTCCACCTACACGGCCGGCCCCTACGGCCTGGGCGCGCGCGTGCCCATGCTGGTGATCTCGCCGTGGAGCAAGGGCGGCTGGGTCTGCTCCGAGACCTTCGACCACACCTCGGTGATCCGCTTCATCGAGAAGCGCTTCGGCGTGCAGGAGCCCAATATCTCGCCGTGGCGCCGCGCGGTCTGCGGTGACCTGTGCTCCACGCTGGACTTCTCCACGCCCAATGCCAGCGCGGCCCGCCTGCCCAGCACCGCGTCCTATGCGCCGCCGCAGGCCGACGTGGTCAGCGGCAAGAAATACGGCACCTACACGCCCAGCGTGCCGGCCGACCAGCAGATGCCCCAGCAGGAGCCCGGCACCCGCCTGGCGCGCGCGCTGCCCTACGAGCTGCAGGCCGATTGGACGCCGGCAGCCAACGGCTTCGACCTCGGCTTCGTGAACACCGGCAGCGCCGGCGCCTGGCTGCATGTGCGCACCGCCAACGGCTGCGTGGCCGGCGGCGGCACCGGCCCCTGGGGCTACACCGTGGAAGCGGGCAAGTCGCTCAGCGACCGCTTCACCGCGCCGAGCGGCGGTGCCTACGACGTGGCGGTGCACGGCCCCAACGGCTTCTACCGCCGCTATGCCGGCAGCCTGGCCGCGGGCGCGGCCCAGCTGATGGTGCGCAGCCGCTATGACCGCGTGAGCGGCGGCCTGTCGCTGACCGTGACGAATGCCGGCAGCGCAGCCACCACGGTCACCGTCAGCGATCGCTACACCGGCAGCACCAGCCACCAGCTGCTGCAGCCCGGTGCCAGCATGCGCTCCGACTGGTCGCTGCAGACCAGCGCGCGCTGGTACGACCTGACGGTCAGCGCCGACAGCGATGCACGCTTCGTCGCGCAGTTCGCCGGTCATGTGGAGACCGGCGCCGCCGGCCTTAGCGACCCGCTGCTCTGAATCTCCGCCTTTCACCGAGACCTCTCATGTCCAAGTCCCTCCTGCTCGCCGGCCTGGTGCTGGCGCTCGCGCTGCCCACGGCCCAGGCCGCCACCGTGTTCGACAACCTGGGCGCCAGCCGCGATGGCTCCGACCCGCTGCTGAGCTACGGCCCGCTGGCCGACTCCTTCCATACCGGCAGCGAGGCCGGCTATGTGCTGAACAGCATCACCGCGCTGCTCAAGAGCGGCAGCGCCGATGTGGTGGGCGATGTGCGCGTGAGCCTGCGTGCCGACACCGGCGCCGGCCCCGGCGCGCTGCTGGCCACGCTGGGCACGCTGTCCAGCGCCGCGATCGCCACCGCCGACTTCGCAAGCTACGCCTTCACGCCCGAAGCCGGCGTGCAACTGGCGGCCGACACCACGTACTGGATCGCGCTGGAGGCGCTGAGCCCCAATGCGGTGGAGTGGTCCTGGTCCAGCGACCTGGGCGGCACCGGCGTGGCCGGCGGCTACAACTACAACGCGCTGCTGGGCCTGTCCAGCAATGCGGCCGCCGCGCCCTATCAGATGGCGGTCAGCGTGCAGGCCGTGCCCGAGCCGGCCTCGCTGACGCTGCTGCTGGCCGGCCTGGGCCTGGTGGGCCTGAGCCGCCTGCCGCGCCGCCGCTAAGCCGCAGCCTCGCTAGCGTTTTGACACAGGCCGGCGCGCCGGTCTGTGTAATCTGCGCCCAGCGCGGCCGGCGTCCCGGCGGCAAGGTGAGGCGATGCAGTACACGAGGTGGCGGGCGAGTTGGCGTGTGGCCCTGCTGATTGGTCTGGCCGGCGCGGCGCACGCAGCCGACCCGGCTGAGTCTGCTGACACCGCCACCGACTGGGCCACGCTGGCCGCCGCCCAGGCGCAGAGCCCGGTGCGCGCGGCGCCGGGCGACCTGGTGCGCGACTGGACCGGCCCCGACGGCCGCGCGGTGCGCGTGGTCGTGCGGCTGCCGCAGCCGCGCCCGGGCGAGCTCAGCGTGTCGCCACCGCCGCCCGCGCAGGATGCGCGGCCGGTGCTGGATGCCGCACTGGCCGAGGTGCGCCGCCGCGGCCTGGGGCGGCTGAAGCTGCAGCCGGGCACCTATGTGCTGCGCAGCGCCACGCCCGGCGGCCACTGGCTGCTGCAGGGCCTGCAAGACCTGGACATAGACGCCCGCGGTGCCCACCTGGTGTTCACCGCCAACGCGCCCGGCGTGGTGGTCTCCACCAGCCAGCGTGTGCGCCTCAGCGGTGCCACGCTGTCCTACCAGCTGCTGACCTCGTCGCTCGCGCGCTTGCGCCAGCAGGACGGCCGGCGCGAGCTGGTGCTGGACGAGGGCGTGCCGGTGACGGACGACACGCGGCTGTTCTACCTGACCGAGTACGACCGCGCGGCCAGGCAGTGGGTCAAGGGCGGCACGCGGCTGATCCTGCCGCCGGGCGCGCCCGCGCCGCTGCGGCGGGTGCAGGGTCAGGTCTACACCTCGCCGGCGCTGGACAGCCTGCGGCTGGACAGCAGCTACGCGGTCTTCCACCAGTGGTATGGCGGCGCGGCCTTCAAGATCGACGACCAGCCCGGCCCGCAGCAGGCCGAGGACGTGGTGGTGCAGGACGTGACGGTGCAGAACGCGCCGGGCATGGGCTTCCTGGTTTACGGCCTCAAGCGCGGCTTTGCGCTGCTGGGCAGCCGCGTGATGCCGGCGCCCGACAGCGCGATGCCGGTCAGCAGCAATTTCGACGCGCTGCACATCCAGTCCGGCGGCGGCGACCTGCTGATCGCCGACAACCATTTCGTCGCGCAGGGCGACGACGGCATCAACCTCAACAACCCGGTGCACCCGGTGGTGCGCATCGAGGACCAGGGGCGCAGCCTGGTGCTGTCCACCTATGCGCGCTTCATACGCCGCGGCGACCGCCTGGCCTTCTTCGCCGGCGACGGCCGCCTGCTGGGCCTGGCGGACGTGACGGCCGTACCCGAGCCGCTGGGCGGCCTGGACTACCGCGTGCGCCTGAGCCGCGCGATCGAGGGCCTGGACACGCGCAGCGCGGTGCGCGACCTGGCGCTGCTGGCCTCGCGCTATGTGGTGGAGCGCAACACCGTGGAGCGCTGCCATTGCCACGGCCTGCTGGCCCAGCTGCCCAACGGCCTGATACGCAACAACACGTTCAGCCAGCTGGCCTACAACGCGGTGCGCCTGCTCACCGATGTGGGCCCCTGGCGCGAGGGCGTGGGCGCGATCAATGTGGCGGTGCGCGACAACGACATCCGCGACACCGGCCCCGACCAGGCGCCCGCCATGCCCTGGGCCGCGATTGCGGTCTATGGCACGGGGCGCGGCGGCGCGGTGGTGGACGAGCCGGTCAACCAGTTCATCGAGATCCGTGGCAACCGCATCCAGCGCGTGCAGCAGGGCTGCATCACCGTGGCCAGCGCGCGCGCGGTGACCGTGGCCGACAACGAGTGCAGCGCCAGCAACCTGAACAAGCGCCGCGCCAACAGCCTCAGCGTGCAGCAGGCCTCGCAGGTGACGCTGCGGCGCAATCGCCTGGACGGCGCGACCCAGGTGGACCGTGCCAGCGCGTCCAGCGTGGACGCGGCCGGGGATCGCTGAGGCTCAGCGGGCGCTGGGGGCCGCGTGCCCGGCCGTGGCCGCGCGCTGCGCCAGCGCGCGGCGGTACACACCCTCGTAGGCGTGTGCCACCTGTGCCGGCCGGGTGCGCTCCAGCACCGCGGCGCGGCCGGCCGCCGGCAGCGGGCGCGGGCCGTCGCGCAGCAGCTGCAGCAGCTGGCGGGCCAGCGCGTCGGCGTCGTCCGGCGGCACCAGCGCCTGCGGGTCCACGGCGCCGATGATCTCGGCTACGCCCGCGCTGTCGGCGCCCAGCACCGGCACGCCGGCCGCATAGGCCTCGACGATGGTCAGCCCGAAGGGTTCCAGCCACACCGAGGGCACGACCAGCGTGTCCAGCCCGGCCAGGAAGGCCATGGGCTCCACATAGCCCATCCACTGCACCGGCAGGCCCTGGGCCAGCGCCAGCAGCCCCTGCTGGTCGGGCCCGGGCTGACCGGCGATGCGCAGCTGCCAGCCCTGCGGCGGCAGCTGCCGGCAGGCCTGCAGCAGGCGGTGCACGCCCTTCTCGGGCACCAACCGGCCGATGAAGCCCAGCGTCAGCGGCGCACCCGCCGCACGCGCGGGCCGCGGCGGCGCGCTCAGCGTGGGCACGGGGTTCCAGATCACCTGGCGCTGCTCGGGCGCCAGATGGGTGAAGCAGCCTTCGGCCAGGTGGCGGTCCAGGATGGCCTGGGATACGCCCACCACCTGGTGGATGTGGCCGTGCTGCGTGAGCTTCACGCGCGAGAACAGCTTGCAGGCCGTGTGGCGCGGCGTGCAGTGCGCGCCGTCCTTGAACAGCGAGGAGCGTATGCACAGCAGGTCGTAGTCGTGCAGCGTGTGCACCACCGCGCAGCCCTGCGCGGCGGCCACCTGCCAGACCCAGGGCGGCAGCTCCACCATGGAGTGGCTGTGCACCACGTCCGGCCGCAGCTCGCGCAGCAGGCGCGCGAAGTCGGCGGTGGTCAGCACATTGAACAGCGTCGCGACCTTGTTGGCCTGGCGCAGCAGCGGGTGGCGGCCGCTGTCGCCTATCCACAGCGGGTTGCGGTGGCGCAGCGGGTGCACGTCCACGCCATGGCGCTGATGGGCGGGCGCGGGCTCGGGCGCGATATGGGCCACGGCCACCTCATGGCCCAGCGCCACGCTGTGCTCGGCCAGCAGCTCGACCACCTTCTCGGCGCCGCCTATGCGCTGCGGGGCGTAGACGGAGCTCAGGTGCAGGATCTTCATGGCAGCGGGGCGCGGGCGGTGGCCTGCAGCGGCGCGCGCGCGGCGCGGCGCTGCCAGCGGTGGTTGAGGGCACGGGTCAGCGGGCGGTCCAGGCGCTCGTGCACCAGGGCCGCCAGCAGCACGGACGCCGCGATCAGCGCCAGCGCCAGCGGCGCGAGGCCGGGGCGGTGGGCGTCGCCCGCGGCCAGCCAGGCGCGGGTCAGCGCCAGCAGCGCAAAGGGGTGGAACAGGTAGAGCGCGTAGGACCAGTCGCCCAGCCGCACCAGCGCGCCCAGCGGCCAGCGGGCGACCTGCGCGGCCCGACCGCGCTCGTAGCCGGTCAGCGCGAACAGCAGGCCCGCCGCGGGCAGGCCCCAGCCCAGCAGGCGCGGCCAGTCGTTGGGCGTGGAGGCGCCGGGCGCGGCCTGCAGCAGGCCCAGCGGGTCGGCCAGCAGCACGGCCAGCGCGGTGGCGGCCAGCGCCAGCGCTGCGGCACCGGGCAGGCGCCAGCCGGCGCGCCAGGCCTGGCCCAGCAGCAGGCCCAGGCCGAACTCCAGCACGATGGGGCGGGTCCAGAACCGCACGGCCGTGGCCTCGGGCGGCCACAGCGCGCCCGCGCCCACCAGCATCAGCAGCAGCGCCCAGGTGCCCACCACCACCTGGCGCATGGGCAGGGCCAGCCAGCTGGCGAACAGCAGGTAGAACAGCACCTCGTAGTTCAGCGACCAGCCCAGCGACAGCAGCGGGTAGGGCAGGCCGCCCTGCAGCCCGCCCACCGCATGGGGCACAAAGGCCAGCGAGCTCAGCAGCGCGCTCAAAGGCTGGGCCGGCAGGCCGTGCGAGCCCAGCGCCAGCACCGCCAGATACAGCAGCGTGGCCAGCCAGTACAGCGGCACCAGGCGTATCGCGCGGCGCACCAGGAACTGCTGCGCGGCGCCGGGTTGGCCGGCCAGCCGTGCCGACGTGACCACCATGATGAAGCCGGAGATGCAGAAGAACAGGTCCACGCCGAAGCCGCCCGGCCAGACCAGGCGCGCGGGCTCGGCCAGGCCGGCCTTGAGCGCGGCCACGCGCAGCTGCTCCTGCGTGTGGCCCAGCAGCACCAGCGCGGCGGCCAGGCCGCGCAGCACCTGCACCAGCACGACGGTGTCGCTGCGTGGCGTGGGTTCGTGGCGGGCGATGCGGCTCATGGGCGGGGGTCAGGTCTGGCCGGCGCCGTCGTCGGCACGCGGGTAGCGCACGATGCGCGCCGGGTTGCCGGCCACCACCACGCCGGCCGCGAGGCTGCGCGACACCACGGTGCCCGCGCCCACGGTGACGCCCTGCTCCAGCGTCACCGAGCCGATGATGGTGGCGCCGGGGAACACGGTCACGCCGTGGCCCAGCCGCGGGTAGCCAGCATCGCGCAGGTTGCGGCCCAGCGTGCAGTGCTGGTAGAGCGTCACGAAGCGGCCCAGCTCCACGCCGGCGCCTATCACGATGCCGGCCGGGTGGGGCAGGTGCAGGCCGCCACCCAGGCGCGCGTCCAGGTGCAGATGGCAGGAGCTCAGCGCGGTGTTGACCCGCCACAGCAGCTTGGCCAGGCGTGGCCAGCCGCGGGCCTGGGCGTGCTGCGCCACGCGGTGCCAGGCGACGGTGGAGAAGCCGGGCTCGTAGACCAGCGCGGCCAGCATCGCGCACGTGCCGCTGCGGCCGTTGCAGGCCTGCAGGTCCAGCGCCAGCAGCTCGCGCAGCGCGGGCTCGGGCGGGGCGTCGGCGCGCTGCGCGAGCGGGGCGGTCGGGACGGCGGAGGTGGAACTGTGGGCCGGGTGCATGCGGTCACTCCCCTTTGAAGGCGATACGGGTGGGCGGCGGGGCGGGGCGCGGCAGCAGCCGGGCATTGAGCCAACGCAGCAGCGGCTGCTCCAGGTGGCGGTGGGCCAGCAGCGCCAGCCCCAGCGTGGCCGCCAGCGTCAGCGCCATGAAGCCCAGCGGCCCCAGCGCCTGCCCCTGCGCACCCACGCGCTCGGCCGCGCCGATGACGAAGGGATGGACCAGGTAGAGCGCATAGGACGCATCGCCGCCCAGCACCGCCAGGCGCCAGCCCGGTGCGCGGGCGTCGGGTGCGGGCCGCAGCCCGGCGCAGGCCGCGACGATGAGCGCTGCCGGCAGGCCCATCCAGAGGCTGCGGCCGCTCCACAGCGGCGAGGCCTCACCCATCTGCGATCCCAGCAGCACGCCCGCCACGCCGGCGCCCAGCAGCAGCAACGCGCCGCGCGCGCCGACCCGGCCGCCCTGCAGGCGCCAGTGCGCGATCAGCAGGCCGAACAGGAACTCCAGCACGATGGGCTGGGCCCACAGCCGCCAGGGCAGGGCCTGCGGCGCCCCGACCAGGCCGCTGCCGGCCAGCGCCAGCACAGCCAGCACCAGGGCGGCCGGGCCGATGCGGCGCGGCAGCAGCAGTGCCAGCGTGACCAGCGCATAGAACAGCATCTCGAAGTTCAGCGTCCAGCCCAGGCTGTAGACCGGCAGCGGCTGCTGCTGCGCGTTCAGCGTGGGCAGGAACAGCAGCGAGCCCAGCAGGTGACTGGCCTCCGGCCAGCGGCCGCTGGTGAGGCCCGTGGCCGCCACGAACAGCGCGGTGAACAGCCAGTACAGCGGCGCGATGCGCACCAGCCGGCGCAGCAGGAAGCGACCGGCCGCGCCGGGGCGGCCGAAGTCGGCGTGGCAGGCGTTGTAGATGATGAAGCCGCTGATCACGAAGAACACGTCGACGCCGGCCGCATACACATGGGCATTGACCGGGCCGCCGCCGAAGTCGGGGAAGAGCTGGCCCGCGCCATGGCGCAGGTGGCCCAGCGTGACCAGCAGCGCCGCGGCAAAGCGCAGCGCCTGCAGCGGGACGATGACGGGGGATGAGCTGGAGGCCATGGGCAGGGTCTCAGGTGCTGGGGGCCAGGCGGGCGCGCACCAGCGCCCGGCCCGAATCGAGCAGGCGGGCTCGCAGCAGCGCGCAGCCGGCCAGCGCGCCGGCCACGAAGGCGGCGCTGGCCAGCCAGGGCGCGGCCGGGCGGCCGGCGGCCCAGCCCAGCGTGGCCAGGCCGGCGGCGGCGCCGGTGAGGGCGGCGGCACTGCCGGGCAGCAGGCAGCGCGCGAAGCGCCGTGCCGAGAAGCCGGCGCTGCGGCACATCACGCCCAGCATCAGCGCGCTGATGGCCGAGGACACCAGCGCATAGCTCAGCGTCAGTGTCTGCAGCCCCGCGTGCACGCTGAGCGCGAAGGTGGCGGTGAGGCCGCCGCCCCACAGCAGGCCCAGCAGGAAGTTGAGCCGGTGCCGGCCGGCCTCCAGCAGCACCGAGGAGCAGTACACCGCCAGCGACTGCATCAGGCCGGCCGGCGCCAGCATCACCACCAGCGTGGACAGCCCGGCCCAGCGCGCCGCATACACCTGCGCCAGCACGGCCGGCGCCAGCAGCATCAGATAGGCGGTCAGCGGCAGCGCCAGCGTGGCGGTGCCGGTCAGCACCGCGGCGGTCACGTCGCGCTGGGCCGTCGGGTCCTGGCGCAGCCGCGACAGCGCGGACAGCAGCACGCCGCTGACCGGCCAGGACAGCAGCACCAGCGGGATGGTCATGAACTGGTAGGCCAGGCCGTACAGCCCCAGCGCGGTCGCGCCCAGCACCGGCGCGATCAGCAGCCGGTCCGCATTGCGCGCGGCGAAGGACAGCAGGTTGCCCGCCAGCACCCAGCCGCCCACCTGCAGCAGTTCGGCGATGCGGCCCCAGCCCAACGAGCGCTGGAACAGCGGCCAGGCCAGCGCGGTGAACAGCGCGGCGCGCAGCGCCTGCAGCGTGGCGTGGTAGAGCACCAGCGCCATCACGCCGGCCTGCACCTGCAGCGCACCGGCGAACACCGCCAGCCCGCCCAGCAGCGCGACCGCCTCGACCCCCGCGATGCGCGGATAGGCCAGGCCGCGCTCCAGCAGCGCGCGCGGCGCCGTGGCCCAGATGGACAGCGCGGTGATGCAGGCAAAGCCCTGCAGCACCGGCGTGAGGCCTGGCAGCTGCAGCGCCTGCTCCAGCCGCGCGGCGCCCAGCGCCAGCAGCGCGCCGCCGACCGCGCCGGCCCCGCCCAGCAAGCTGAGGACCGCGCCGGCCTGGCGGCGGTCCAGCGCGGGATGGCGCACGATGGCGCTGGACAGCCCCAGGTCGGTCAGCAGCGTCAGCAGCGCCATCAGCGGCACCGCGAATGCGACCAGGCCGAACTCGGCCGGCGCCACGCGCGCCGCGATGCCCACCGAGATCAGCAGCGCCGCCGCGGCCTTGGCCACGTTCAGAAGCGACATGGACGCGATGCTGCGCAGGAGCATGGGGTCGAGCCCTCAGGCGCCCAGCGCCGCTTCGGTGCGGGCCAGGTCTTGCGGCTTGCGCGCGCGGCGCACCTCGTCATAGAGGTTGAGATAGCGCGCCGCCACCTTGGCCGGCGTGGTGGCCTCCACCACATGGGCGAAGTCCGGGCGGCCGGGCAGCACGCCACGGCCGCGCGCCATCACGGCGGCCATGCGGTGCGCGAGCGCGGCGGCGTCGCCGGGCGGGTAGAGCCAGTCGGTGTTGGCCGCACCTATCAGGTCGGGGATGCCGCCTGAGTCCGCGCCTATCACCGGCACGCCGGCCGCATAGGCCTCCAGGATGGTGCGCGGCAGCGGCTCGGCCCAGATGGAGGGCACGATGAGCACATCGATCTGGTCGAACAGCTCGCGCGGCGACACAAAGCCCAGCCAGTCCACCGGCAGGCCCTCGGCCAGCGGCTTGAGCGATTCGCTCTCCGAGGCCTCCTTGCCGGCGATCAGCAGGCGCCAGTCGCGCGAGGGCAGGCGGGCGGCGGCCTCCAGCAGCGTGCCCACGCCCTTTTCCACGTTGATGCGGCCCAGATAACCGAAGGTCAGCGGCTTTCCGGCCAGCGAGGGCTTCACGTAGTCGGCGTCAATGCCCTCGACGATGGCCGGGTTCCAGATCACGCGCCGGCGTGCCTCGGGCACATGCTGAAAGTAGCCCATGTCCAGGTGGGACTGCAGGATGCCCGCGCCCACGCCCACCACCGCGTCCACCGCCTTGTGGTGCACCGCCTTCATGAAGGTGAAGGCCTGGCACTTCAGGTGGCGCTTCTCGCATCGCTTGCCGTGCAGGAACATGGCCGCGTTGCCGCAGGCGAGGTCGAAGTCGCGCAGCGTGTGCACCACCGGCAGGCCGCGCGCCTGGGCCGCCAGCCACACGCGGGTGGACACATCCAAGAGCGAATGCGTGTGCACCACGTCGGGCTTGAAGTCGTCGATGACGCGGCCGAAATGGGCCTCGATGCGGGTGTTGAACTGCTGCTTGAAGCGGCGGATGCCGCGCTCCAGCACTGAATGCTGGGGCCACTCCTCGGGCCAGAAATCGGTCTCGTGCGGCATGCGGTAGACCTTCACGCCGTTGCGCACCTCCTCCTTCCAGCCGGTGGGCGTGATGCAGGCGGCGGCCACCTCGTGGCCGGCGGCGACCAGGGCTTCGGAGAGCAGGGCCACCGAGCGCTCGGCGCCGCCCATGATGTGGGGCGGGTAGAGCATGCTGAGATGGAGGATGCGGGTCATGGCAGGGCCTTGGTTCGGGGTTGCAGGGGAGAGACGGGCTGCGCGGCCATCTGGCGCAGCACGGCCAGCAGCAGCTGGGCGCTGTGCTGCCAGGAGTAGCGCTGCAGCTGCGCGGTGCCGCGCTCGCGCAGCTGTTGCAGCAGCGCGGGCTGGTCGATCGCGCGGCGCAGTGCGGCGGCGATGGCCTCGGGTCGCAGCGGGTCGAAATACAGCGCGGCCGAGCCGCAGACCTCGCGCACCACCGGGATGTCGGAGGCCAGCACTGGGCAGCGGTACAGCATGGCCTCCAGCGGCGGGATGCCGAAGCCTTCGTAGAGGCTGGGAAAGACCAGCGCGCGCGCCTGCTGCAGCAGGCCGGCGACCTCGGCGTCGCTGAGCCGGCCTGCCATCAGCACCTGGGGCGGCGGCGTGCTGACGCCGGCGCCGAACACCGCGGCATCCAGCCGGCCGACGATGACCAGGCGCTCATCCGTCAGCCCCAGCTGCAAGAAGCCGGCGATCGCACGCTGCAGGTTCTTGTTGGGCGCGGGCGAGCCTATCGTGAGGAAGTAGCGCCCCGGCTGCAGGCCCAGGCGCGCGACCACGCCACCATCGGGCGGCACGCGCGCCAGGTGCTCCCAGGCATTGGGGATCACTGGCACCTCGCGGGCCTCCAGCCCCAGCAGCGCGCACAGCTCGTCGCGCGAGAAAGCCGACACGGTCGCGATGCGGGCGCGCAGCGCCAGCAGCCGGCCCAGCGTGCGGTGCAGCGTGCGGTAGGCCCAGGTGAAGTTGGCCGGCGTGCGGTAGACCGCGGCGTCATGCAGCACCGTGAGGCTGTGGCCGCGCAGGATGCAGCCGCCGTTGGCGAGGTGGACCATCAGCGTGTCGGGCGCGCAGTGACGGCGCAGACGCTGGTCCCATAAGTGGCCGCCGCGGCCGGCCACGCGGCGCACGCGCAGCACGCGCAGCGGGGGCAGGTCTTGCGCGTCGTCCGGCACCAGCAGCTCGATGGACGGGGCTTCGGCCTGGCCGCACAGCAGCTCGTCCAGCGCGCGCACCAGCTCCAGCGCAAAGCGCTGCACGCCGCTGGGCGTCTGGGCCAGGAAGCGGCCGTTGATCGCGATCGCGGGCAGCGTGCTCATGCGCGGCCCTCGGGGGCGCCGGGCAGTGCGTCGGCGCTCGTGCGGGCCAGCGGCCGGCCCAGCACCTCGGCATACAGGCGCATCAGCTCCTCGTGCGTGCGCTGGCTGGTGTAGTGCTGCTCAAAGCGCTCGCGGCCGGCCAGGCCCTGCTGGCGCAGCTGCTCGCGGTCCAGGCCGGCCAGCAGGCGGCGCAGCGTCAGCGGCTGGTCGGGCGGGAACAGCTGGCCGGTCTGGCGGTCCAGCACGATTTCCTGCAGCCCGCCCACCGCGCTGGCCAGCACCGGCTTGGCGGCGCGCATGGCCTCGACCGCAACCAGGCCGAAGCCCTCCCAGCGCGAGGGCATCACGACCGCGTCGCAGGCGGCGATCTGGGCCGCGACCTGGGCCTGCGTGAGCCAGCCGGTGTAGCTGACATGGGGCAGCGTGGGCAGCGGCCGGCCGCCGGCATGAACCCGCTCGCCGACGATGCGCAGGCAGACGCTGCGCTGCAGCGGCGCGACCGCCTCCAGCAACGTGTCCGCGCCCTTCTGGCGGTCTAGCCGGCCGACGAACAGCAGGCGCAGCCGCGTGTCCGGCCAGTCGGCGACAGCGGCATCGACGTCGCGCGCGACGCCGTTGCGCACCACGGTGAGCCGCTCGTCCGGAATGCCGGCCTGCAGCGCCAGCTGGCGCTCGGCCTGCGAGATCGCGACGATGCGCGCGCTGCGGCCGGCCAGCCAGCGCTCGGTGAGCCGGGCGATGCCGCCCAGCGGTGCGGGCAGCGGCACGTCGAACACCCAGCCATGCGGGCAGTAGACGATGGGCGGCAGCGGCTGCAGCAGCGACAGCGTGCGCGTGATCGCGCCGGCGAAGGTGGAGTGCGCGTGGATCAGGTCGGGCTGCCAGTCGCGCACCGTGCGGCGCAGCGCCCGCGCCAGCTGCGGCAGGCCGCGGGCGCGCGAGGGGCGGTCGAAGTCGCGCAGCAGCTCGGGCGGCAGCCGGTCCAGCTGGTCCAGGTGCTGGCGTGGGGCCAGGCAGCGCAGCTGGGCCGGGCCCAGCAGGGCCAGCTGCTGGGGCAGGATCTCGTTGAGGTAGCTGCCGCAGCCGCCGCGGGCGGTCTCCACCACGTGCAGTATCTTCATGCGCGTCGCTCCAGCGGGCGTTCGCCGCGCCGGCCCGGCAGCAGCCGGCGGCCCAGGCGTATGGCGGGCTGCTCCAGCCCCTGCTGCACCAGCTGGGCCAGCAGCAGCGTCAGCGCCACGGCCAGCAGCGCGCGCAGCGGCCCGTGCTGCAGCGGCGCCTGGGCCGCGCCCAGCAGCAGCGCCAGTGCGATCGGGTGGAACAGATAGATGCCGTAGCTGATGCGGCCCAGGTGGCTCAGCAGCGCGCTGCCGAAGCGCCGCCCGCACACGCAGGCCACAAACAGCGCCAGGCCCACCAGGAAGCCGCTGCAGGAGGCCAGCAGCGACTCCTTGTGCGAGTTGTCGTCGTAGGCCAGCGTCCAGCACAGCGGGATCAGCACGGCCAGCGTGGCCAGCAGCGCGGGCCAGCGCCGCCGGGCGAGCGCGTCCTGGGCCAGCAGCGCCAGCCGCAGCTGGTGGCCGAACAGCATCACCGCGAGGTAGAGCGGCAGTGCCACCGGCAGCGGCGCCAGGCCGGCGCCGCGCAACAGGCTGGCGCCCAGTGCATAGGCCAGCAGCGCGCCCAGCAGGCGCTGCATCCAGGCGGCGTCGTCCAGCCGGCCCAGGCTGAACACCAGCAGGCACAGGCCGTAGAACACCCACTCCACGCGCAGTGTCCAGAAGATGCCCAGCAGGTCGGCCTGGCCCCACAGCGCCGGCGCCATGCTGAGATTGGCCAGCAACTGGATGAGGCTCACCGTCTGGCCGGCGAACGCGGGCAGCACCAGCGCCGCGCCGACCACGGCCAGCCAGTAGGCCGGGAACAGCCGGCACAGCCGCGACACCACAAAGCCCAGCCGCGGTGAGTCGCCGCGCAGGCTGGCCGGCACGATGAAACCGCTGATCGCGAAGAAGGCCACCACGCCCACCTTGCCCAGGTCCAGATAGGTGAACAGCCACTGCAGATGGGCCTGCACCGCGTGCGCGTCCGGCACGGCCGCGGCCCAGTGCTCCACGCCGTGCTGGTAGAGCACCAGCAGCGCCGCGATGCCGCGCAGGCCGTCCAGATGGTCCAGGCGCTCAGCCATGGGCGGGCTCCAGCCGCGGCGCGGCGCTCAGGCGCAGCCAGGCCCACACCAGGCCCTGCAGCGCGAGAAAGGCGAGGTAGGCCTTGGCGGCACTGGGGCTGATCAGGTTGTAGAGCGTGGCCTGGGCCATCAGGTAGAAGGTCTGGATCAGCACATAGGCCGGCAGCAGCACGTTCACGACCTGACCCTTGAGCATCTGGCGCTGCAGCCAGTGCAGGGCCGAGCCGGTGAACAGGCCGGCGCAGGCGGTGGCGAGGATCACGCCCACGCCGCCCATCAGCACCAGCGAATAGGCCTCGAACACCATGGTGGGCGTGACCGTGCCCTTGTTGTGCAGGAAGGACAGGTGCATGGCCGCGGGCGCATAGCGCTCGATGAAATAGAAGGCCACCAGCCGGTGTTCGAACACATAGCTGGCCGCCGGGTTGGCCCACAGGCTGGCCAGGTAGCCGCGCAGCGCCTCGCCGTCCCAGGCCAGCCACTGCGCGTTGTCGCGCATTGCGACCCACCAGAGCTGACCCTGGCCGGCCACCCGCTCGCCCAGGCGCTCCAGCGTCTGGGCCAGGCTCAGCTCGCCCTGGTTGGAATAGCTCACCAGCGTGGCGCCAAGTACCGCCAGCAGCAGGGTCAGCACCAGCGGCGCCAGGCGGGCCGCATGCTGGCGCAGTCGCACCGGGTCGGCCGCCGCGGCCGGCATCGCGTAGACCAGGGCCGCGACCAGGATGTTGAAGAACTTGTCGCCGTACAGAAAGGACAGCAGCAGATAGCTGCCGAACAGCAGGTGGTGGGCGCGGCGCGCCCGCAGGCTGCGGGCCGCCAGCGCGCCGGTGGCCAGCGCGGCGGCGATGACGATCTTGAGGTTGAGCAGGTTCAGCGTCAGCACGTCGGTGCCGGCGCGGAACTGGAAGCGGTCGGTGCCCGATAGCATCGGAAAGCCGCCCACCAGCCCCTTGGCCAGCAGCAGCAGGTCCGTGCCCGCGCCCAGCAGCAGCGCGGCGTTCAGCAGCCACCACGGGGCCGGCGCGGGTGGCACGGCCGACAGCGGCGGCACCGCCGGCAGGCGGCGGCCCCAGAAGCCGTGCGCCAGCAGCGCGGCGCCCACGAACAGCAGGGACAGCAGCGGGTAGAGCACACCCGCCAGCGAGGGCGCGCCGGTGGCGCCGATCTCCTTCATGTAGGCGCCGCTCTCTATCGCGATCAGCGAGGCCATCACCGACAGGTGCAGCAGCAGGAAGGGGCTCAGCATCACCATGGCCGCGGTGCGCAGCCGCAGCGCGCGCGCGATCACCAGCGCCCACAGCCCCAGCGCCAGCGCGCTCAGCAGCGGCGCGGGTTCCCAGCAGGCTGCCAGCACCAGCAACAGCATCAGGCCCAGCAGCGCGAGCAGGTCCAGGGGCAGCAGCGGGGGCCGGCGCAGCGGCGCAGGGGGTGTGCTCATGCCTCAGCCCTGGTTGATCAGCACGCCGGTCAGGCGGGTGGCGGTGCGCGCCATCGCGCCGGCCAGCGCCTGCAGATCGGCCAGGCGGCTGCGGCCCTGGCGGCCGACGATGAGGGCGGCGCCGCACTTGGCGGCCAGCAGCCGCGCGTCGGCGCCCTGGCTGGCCGCGGGTGTGTCCACGATCACATGGTCGAAGCGCTCCAGCAGCTCCTGCAGCAGCAGCGTGAAGGTGGGGCGCTGCAGCAGCTCCTGCGGGTTGGGCGGCACGCTGCCGGCCAGCAGCAGCTCCAGGCTGGGCAGCTCGGCCACGGTGTGCAGCGCGGTGGCGGCCGACTGGTGGCCGGCCAGCACCGCGCTGAGGCCGTGGCGGTTCACCAGGCCGAACAGCTGGTGCACGCGCGGGCAGCGCAGGTCGGCGTCTATCAGCAGCGTGCGACGGCCCATCTGGCTCAACGAGATCGCGAGATTGGCCGCGCAGTAGCTCTTGCCGTCGCCGACATCGGTGCTGAGCACCGCCAGCGCATGGCGTGGCTGCGGCGGGTCCAGGTGTTCCAGCAGCAAGCGGGTGCGCAGCTCGCGGAACACCTCGGCCTGTTCGCCGAAGGGCGACACCGCGGTCACCAGCTCGGGGCTGAGCGCGCAGTCCTCGGTGCTGACGTAGGGGAAGTCGAACTGCTGGGAGAGTGCGCGCGCCACCTCGTCGCGCGAGGCCAGCTTGAGCTCGACCGCGGCATCGCCGAAGCGCAGGCCGTGCTGGCGCTGGTGCAGCAGGATCTGCTCGATCTGCGCGTCGGTCAGCGGCCGCACCGCGCGCAGGCGCTGGCCTATGGACTTGGGCCGCTCGGGTGCGGGCTCGGGGCTGACCGCGCGCGGGCGGGGCAGGGGCTGGTTCAAGGGGCTGGGATGGACGAGCATGCAGGCCTCTCGTTCAGCGGGCGCCCAGCGCGGGCCGGGGCTGCAGGCGTGCCAGCAGGCCCCCCGCCGGGCGGGTCAGCGCATCCAGCGGCAGCAGGCCCAGCGAGGCCTGGCCCAGCAGCAGCGTGATGTCGTCCTCGCTGCGCAGGCGGCGGTCGGTCAGTTCGCGCAGCAGCGCGGCGGCCAGGCCCAGCAGCAGGCCGGCGGCGCTGGCCAGCACCATCACCAGCAGCGGCCGGGGCTTGGAGGGCTTGGGCGGCAGCGTGGGCGCCATCACCACGGCCGCGTTGGTCAGCGCGGACTGGCTCTCCATGCCGGTCTGGCGCGCGCGTGCGGCGGTGTCGCTGTAGGCCTGGTTGGCGTTCTCCACGTCGCGCTGCAGCACCGCGGCCTGGTCGCGCAGCGCCTTGAAGCGGGCGACCTTCTCGCGCTGCGCCTCGTAGGCCTGGCGCAGCTGGGCCACGCGGGTCGCATGCACGCTGTTGTTGATGCCCAGGCTCTTGCCCAGGCGGCGCAGTTCCTCGTCCAGCCGGCCCTTGAGCGCGGCGATGTTGGCGCGCGCCTGCTGCACATCGGGGTGGCGTTCGCCCAGGCGCGAGCTGAGCTCGGACAGGCGCGCTTCCTGGCGCGCGAGATCGGCCGTCATGCCGCCCACGACCGGGTTGGACAGCGCCTCCTGCGTGCTGTCGATCTGGCCCTTGGCGGTCTGCTTGCGGCTGCTGGAATCGGCCTCGGCGATCTGCAGCGCCAGCAGCTGGTTGGACAGCTCGGTGAGGCGGGCGTTCTCCACGTCCAGGCGCTCGTCATTGACCAGCACGCCAGCGTCGCGCTGCAGCGCGCTGAGCTTTTGCTGGGCCTGCGTGAGGTTGTTGCGCAGCTGGCTCAGGTGCTCCTCGAAGAAGGCGTTGTTGTGGCCGGCGGCCGCGGCGCGCAGCTCGATGGTGGTGGCGATGTAGGCGTCCAGCAGCGCCTTCATGAAGTCGGTGGCCCATTGCGCATCGGCGCCGGTGTAGGCCAGCGCGATCATGTTGGACTCGCGCGAGGGCGTGACCAGCAGGTTCTTCAGCACGCGTGCGCCCAGCCAGGCCAGCTTGTCGCCGCGGCCGCCGGTGTCGGCGCGCCAGTCGGCGTCGGTCTGCGCATCGGCGTCCATCTTCAGCGTGCGCAGCGCACGCTCGATCACGCGGGCGCTGCGCATCAGGTCGGCCTGCGTGGCCAGGTAGTTGCTGATGCCCAGCGCCGGGATCACCGCGCCGTTGATCGGGTCGGCGGCCTTCATGTCCAGCATCACCGTGGCATTGACCGTGTACTGCGGCTTGAGCACCAGCAGCAGCGCCGTGCCCAGGCCCAGGCACAGCGCCAGCGTGGCGGCCAGCGTCAGCCAGCGGGCGCGCAGCGCGCGCAGCAGTTGGGTGGGGGTCATGGCGCGGGCCTCCCGTCGGCCTCGGCCGCGGCGACCATGTCCAGCAGCCTTGCCTTGAACACCGGTTCGCTGAAGCGGGCCCGCGCGACCTCGCGCGCCGCCGCGCCCATGGACTCGCGCAGCGCACGCGAATCCACCAGCTCGGCAATGCGCTGCAGCAGCCCGTCCAGGTCGGTGCACAGGTAGCCGGTCACGCCCTCGTCCAGCAGGCAGCGGTGGTTGGGCGTGTCCAGCGCGACGCTGGGCAGGCCGGCCGCCATGGCCTCGGCCAGCCGCACCGGGAAGCCGCGCTCCTCGGTCGGTGCCACATAGATCCAGGCCGTGCCCAGGCGCTGCGCGCGGCTCTCGTCGCTGGCCACCGCGAACTGGCCCACGCCGGCCGCCTTCAGCGCCGCGGCGGCCTCGGGCTCGGCCTGACCCACCCAGTTGAAGTTCAGGCTCAGCGCGTCGTCATTCAGCAGCACCGCGATGCGCGCGAACGCATCCACCGCGGCGCGCTGGCCCTCCAGGTTGCAGCTGATCAACAGCGGGCGGCGGGCCTCGCGCCGCGGTGCGTCGAAGAACACCGCGGGCACGGGGCTCTCCAGCACGCTGGCGGGCAGCGCGGCCAGCGGCTGCAGCGTCTGCAGCTCGGGATTCATGTTGACGATGGTGCGGGCCTCATGCCGGCCCAGGCCCAGCTGCAGCAGCCTGGCCAGGCCGCGGCGCAGCAGGGTCTGACGAACCAGCGCGCGCGAGCTGTGCGGCGAGAAATACACGTGGACCTGGCCGCGCGGCCGGCGGTAGAGCCAGTGCATGGCGGCCAGCCCCGGCAGCAGGCCGTGCAGGTGCAGCGTGGCAATGGACTGCTCGCGGGCCAGCCGGCCCAGCGCCGCGTACAACGCGACGATGCGCCCCAGCGGGTGGGCGTGGTCGGCCACCGGCAGCAGGCGCAGGCCCGGGGGCAGGCGCTCGGGCGGCAGCGGCGGGCCGGCACCATCCACATAGACCAGCGCCTGCGCGCGGCCGGCGCTGTGCAGCGTGTCCAGCAGCGGCAGCAGAAAGCCCAGCACCGGCGGCGTCAGTCGGCCGACCAGATGGACCGTGAGTTCCGCACTGGCGCTGCTGCGCTGCAGCCTGGTTGCGGGCAGCGAGCCCGCGGGCGCGACGACGGCGGCCGCGCCTTCCCAGTTAGCAGGCGCCATGGCCGGTCACCACGACGTAGAGGGTGCGCAGCAGGATGCGCAGATCGGTCAGCGGATGCGCCGTCTCCACATAGCGGCGGTCCAGCGCAACCCGCTCTTCGTAGGTGGTCTGGTTGCGACCGCTGACCTGCCACAGGCCGGTGATGCCGGGATGCACGCTGACGTAATGCCAGCGCACCTCGCCATAGCGGGTCAGCTCGGGCGGCGTGACTGGCCGCGGGCCCACCAGGCGCATTTCGCCGCGCAGCACATTGATCAATTGCGGCAATTCGTCCAGGCTGGTCTTTCGAATGAATCGGCCAATGGGCGTGATGCGCGGATCATTGGCGAGCTTCTGGTCTCTCTGCCATTCCATTCGTGCCGATTCATTCTCTTCTAGCAATTTTTTCAATAGCTGATCGGCATCGCGGCGCATGCTGCGGAACTTCAGGCAGCGGAACAGCCGGCCATTGCGGCCCACGCGGTAATGGCCGAACAGCACGGGCGCGCCGTCCACGCGCCAGATCATCAGGCTGATGAACAGCATCACGGGGCTGAGCAACAGCAGCAGCACGGCGGCCGTGGCCTGGTGCAGCGCGGTTTCGACGGACTCCGACCAGGGGCGGCCCTGGTGGTGCGGGGCACTGGACGATGCCAGGTAGGTGGTGACTTGCATGGGCTGCTCCCCTGACTGCTACGGTGATTCAACTCAGCAACTCTTGAGGCCGAGTTTGTCCCCGCGCAGTCATCTCCATTCATTTCGAATGGATCGTCTTCTGCGCGTCAATGCACGGTCTCATTGCCGGCGGCTATTCGACTCTTCTCTTTCGAGTCGATTGCTGCGGTGCATCATTTGTACTACCGCCCCTCTGCGAAGTGTGTAACTTTTCGCGCTTACGTCGAAGTTAGGGGGGTAGGTCGCCAATCGCCCTGAATGCACGGCAAAAGGGCGTGAAGGCCTGGCCCAAAGGCCAGGGTGCTGTTGCAGATTGGTGCAAATCGAGCTGGATTTCCGTCCGATCCACCGTGAGTGGTGCATGCGGGGACACCTTAGGTGCATCTGTGCGGACGGCGTTTCCGGGTACGGCGGATTACAAAAATGTAAGCAGCGTGTTCGGCAGGCGTCGGGGCCGGATTCCAAGAATGGCCATCCAAGGAGTGCCGCGCCGTCATGCGGCACCCGGTCGCCGTCGCAACGGCAGAGTCCGAGGTTGCCCATGTGGATAGTCAAGCTGGCGTTGAGCCGCCCCTACACCTTCGCGGTGCTCGCGCTGCTCATCCTCATCGTCGGTCCGCTGACCGCGCTGCGCACACCCACCGACATCTTCCCGTCCATCAACATCCCGGTGGTCAGCGTCATCTGGACCTATGGCGGCCTGTCGCCGCAGCAGATGGAGCAGCGCATCACCACCTCCTTCGAGCGCGCGCTGACCACGACGGTGGGCAATATCGAGCACATCGAGTCGCAGTCGCTCAACGGCGTGGCGGTGGTCAAGGTCTTCCTGCAGCCGGGCGCCAGCGTGCCGCAGGCGCTGTCGGAAATCGGCGCGGAGTCCGCGTCCATCGTGAAGCTGATGCCGCCGGGCGCGACCGCGCCGCTGATGCTGAGCTATAGCGCGTCCACCGTGCCCATCCTGCAGCTGGCGCTGTCCAGCAAGAGCCTGCCCGAGCAGACGCTCTATGACCTGGGCAACACCGCGGTGCGCACCCAGCTCGCGACGGTGCCGGGGGCGTCCGTGCCGCTGCCCTTCGGCGGCAAGGTGCGCCAGGTGATGGTGGATATCGACCAGGCCGCGCTGCAGGCGCACGGCCTGGCCCCGCTGGACGTGGTCAACGCGATCAATGCGCAGAGCCTCATCCTGCCCAGTGGCACGGCCAAGATCGGTGCGCTGGAGTACGGCGTGGAGATGAACGCCAGCCCCACGACCATCCAGGCGCTCAACGAACTGCCGATCAAGGCCACGTCCGGCGGCGTGGTCTATGTGCACGACGTGGCCCAGGTGCGCGACGGCTATGCGCCCCAGCTCAACATCGTGAAGCAGGACGGCGGTCGCGCCGCGCTGCTGCAGATCGAGAAGACGGGCGATGCATCCACGCTGGACATCGTGGCCCGCGTGAAGGCGCTGCTGCCCCAGTTGCAGGCCGGCCTGCCATCCGAGCTGAACATCCAGGCGCTGGCCGACCAGTCGCTGTTCGTGAAGGCCGCCATCCAGGGCGTGTTGCGCGAGACCGTGATCGCCGCGGCGCTGGCCAGTCTGATGATCCTGCTGTTCCTGGGCAGCTGGCGCTCCACGCTGATCATCGCGACCACCATCCCGCTGTCCATCCTCAGCTCGCTGACCGTGCTGTCGGCGCTGGGCGAGACCCTCAACATCATGACGCTGGGCGGCCTGGCGCTGGCGGTGGGCATCCTGGTGGACGACGCCACCGTCACCATAGAGAACATCGAGCGCCACCTGCAGCTGGGCACACCGCTGGAGCAGGCCATCCTGGACGGCGCGGGCGAGATCGCGGTGCCGGCCATCGTGTCCACGCTGTGCATCTGCATCGTGTTCCTGCCCATGTTCCTGCTCAGCGGCGTGGCGCGCTTCCTGTTCGTGCCACTGGCCGAGGCGGTGGTGTTCGCGATGCTGGCGTCCTATGTGCTGTCACGCACGCTGGTGCCCACGATGGCGCGCTTCCTGCTGCGCCATCACGACGCGGCGGCCACCCAGGGCTCGCGCTTTGCGGCGCTGCGCCGCTGGCAGGCGGGCTTCGAGGCCGGCTTCGAGCGCCTGCGGGCGGGCTATGTGGCGCTGCTGCAGCGCGCGCTGGCGCACAAGGCCTTGGTGCTGCCGGCCATGCTGTTGTTCGCGCTGGCGTCGCTGGCCCTGCTGCCGCGCCTGGGCGAGGACTTCTTCCCCAGCGTGGACACCGGCCAGATCCGCCTGCACCTGCGCGCCCGCACCGGCACGCGGGTGGAGTCCACCGCCGCGCTGGTGGATCGCGTGGAGGCCCAGCTGCGCCAGCTGATCCCGGCGGCCGAGCTGGGCGGCGTGCTGGACAACATCGGCCTGCCGGTCAGCGGCATCAACCTCAGCTACAGCACCTCGGGGCCCATAGGCGAGGGCGATGCCGATGTGCTGATCACGCTGAAGGACGGCCACGCGCCCAGCGCCCGCTATGTGCAGACGCTGCGCGAGCAGCTGCCGCGCGCCTTTCCCGGCGTGAGCTTCGCCTTCCTGCCGGCCGACATCGTCAGCCAGATCCTCAACTTCGGCGCGCCCGCGCCCATGGACGTGCAGATCGTGGGCCGCGACGCCGAGGCCAATCGCGAGTTCGCCCGCAAGCTCAGCGGCCGCCTGGCCGCGGTGCCGGGTCTTGTCGACCTGCGCCTGCAGCAGCCCGCCGATGCGCCGCTGATCCATTACGACCTGGACCGCCCGCAGGCGCTGCAGATGGGCTTCACGCCGCGCGAGGTGGCCAGCAACCTGCTGGTCACGCTCAGCGGCAGCGCGCAGACCACGCCCAACTTCTGGCTCAACCCCAAGAACGGTGTCAGCTACCTGATGGCCACGCAGGCGCCGCAGACCAGCGTGGACTCGCTGCAGGCGCTGGACAACATCCCCGTCAGCGGCGGCGCCAACGGCATCACCACGCGCCTGGGCAATCTGGCCACGGCCAGCTTCGGCAGCACGCCGGCGGTGGTGTCGCACTACAACGTGCAGCCGGTGCTGGACCTCTACGCGTCGGTGCAGGGCCGTGACCTCGGCGCGGTGGCACGCGACGTGCAGCGCATCGTCGATGCCAGCCGTGCCGAGCTGCCCAAGGGTGCGTCCGTGGTGCTGCGCGGCCAGGTGCAGACCATGCAGTCCTCCTTCAGCGGCCTGGCCCAGGGCCTGTTGTTCGCGACCGTGCTGGTCTACCTGCTGATGGTGGTGAACTTCCAGTCCTGGCTGGACCCGCTGATCATCCTCACCGGCCTGCCGCTGGTGATGGCCGGCGTGGTGTGGATGCTGCTGCTCACCGGCACCACGGTCAGCGTGCCGGCGCTGACCGGCGCCATCATGTGCGTGGGCATAGCCACCGCCAACAGCATCCTGGTCGTCAACGCCGCGCGCGACCAGCTGGCCGCCGGCATCGCGCCGCTGCAGGCCGCGCTGACCGCTGGCACCACCCGCCTGCGCCCGGTGCTGATGACCGCGCTGGCCATGATCATCGGCATGCTGCCCATGGCACTGGGCCTGGGCGAGGGCGGCGAGCAGAACGCGCCGCTGGGCCGCGCGGTGCTGGGCGGCCTGACGTTGGGCACCACCGCCAGCCTGCTGTTCGTGCCGCTGGTGTTCGCGTGGCTGCACGGCCGCCGCGCCACCGCGCAGCCGCACCCGACGCCCACCATCCCCGCCGTCTGAGCCCTCGAACCGCCCCTGCCGCCGCGGCGGCTCCGGAGAATCCCATGAGCCCATCCCCCGTTCACGATCAAACCCCGGCCGACCCCAAGGCCCACACGCTGCTGCCCGGCGGGCGCTGGCGCTACGCGGTGCCTGCCGCAGCGGCGCTGCTGCTGCTGGGTGCCGCGGTGCTGAGCCGTGGCAGCGAGCCCGCGGCCTCGGCCGAGGGACCCAACCTGCCGGTGGTGGCCCTGGTGCAACCCGGCCGCGCGCCGGCCCGCGAGGTGGTGGTGCTGCCGGCCGGCGTGCGCGCGGTGCAGGACACGCCCATCTACGCCCGCACCAGCGGCTACCTGAAGCGCTGGACCGTGGACCTGGGCGCCCGTGTGAAGGCCGGTCAGCTGCTGGCCGAGATCGACACGCCCGAGGTGGACGAGAGCCTGCGCCAGGCCCGCGCCGCGCTGCAGCGTGCCGAAGCCGACGCCGAGCTGGCCCGCGTGACCGCGGCGCGCTGGCAGGAGCTGGCGCGCACGCATGCGGTCGCGTCGCAGGACGTGGACCAGAAGCAGGCCGATCTGCACGTCAAGCTGGCCGTGCTGGAGGGCGCGCGCGCCGAGGTCGCGCGGCTGGGCGAGCTGGAGTCCTTCAAGCGCGTGACCGCACCGTTCGCCGGCGTCATCACCGCACGCCGTGTGGATGTGGGTGCGCTGGTCAGCGCCGGCAGCAGCGGTGGGGTCACCGAGCTGTTCCACCTCACGCAGGACCATGCGCTGCGCGTCAGCGCCGACGTGCCCCAGGCCTATGCGGCGCTGGCCCGCGTGGGCCAGGCGGCCGAGCTGGACCTGGGCCCGGGCGGCGGCAAGCCGCTGGCCGTGCACATCAGCCGGCGCGCCGAGGCCATGGACCCCGCCACCCGCACGCTGCATGTGGAGCTGGACGTGGACAACGCCCAGGGTCGGGTGTTGCCGGGGGCGTCGGCCCAGCTGCGCTTCGACTTCCAGGACCCCAGTCCCGCGCTGACGCTGCCGGTCACCGCGCTGCTGTACCGGCCCACGGGTCCGGCGGTGGCGGTGGTGGACGCCGGCCACCGCGCGACGCTGGTGCCGGTGGTGCTGGGCCGCAACGACGGCCGGCGCGTGCAGGTGCTGCAGGGCCTCGGCGGCGGCGAGCACATCGCGCTGGACCCGCCGGACGCGCTGGCCAGCGGCGACCGGGTGCGCGTGGCTGCGGCCGCGCAGGAGCGCTGAGATGCGCGCCGCTGCACTGCCCCTGCTGGGCGCGATCGCACTGTTGCTGCAGGCCTGCGCGAGCGCGCCGGCCTACCAGCGCCCCGCGCTGGCGCTGCCGGCCAGCTTCCAGGAGGGGGGCCTGCCCTGGGCCCAGGCGCGACCCGGCGACACGCTGCCGCGCGGCGACTGGTGGACGCTGTTCGACGACCCCGTGCTGGACCGCCTGGAGGCGCAGGTCAACGCCGACAACCACGATCTGCGCGCCGCCGCCGCGCGCGCCGCCCAGGCCTTGGCCGCGGTGCAGGGCGCGCAGGCCGCCGGCGCGCCGCAGCTGAATGCGGGCGTGGGCGGCACGCGCTCCCATGTGTCGGCCAACGTGGTGGGGCGCTCGCTGGCGGGCAAGACCACCAGTGACTTCTCCGTGCCGCTGTCGCTGTCCTGGGAGCTGGACCTGTGGGGCCGCGTGGCCTCCGGCGTCAGTGCCGCCACCGCCGATGCGCAGGCCGGCGCGGCCGACCTGGGTGCGGTGCGGCTGTCGCTGCAGGCGCAGACCGCGACCGCCTATTTCCAGCTGAGGGCGCTGGATGCCGAGAAACAGCTGCTGCAGCAGGTCATCACCAACGATGCGGCCGATGTGGACCTGACCCGCCAGCGCCGGCAGGTGGGCATCGCGTCAGACTTGGAGCTGGCCCAGTCCCAGGCCCAGCTGGATGGCGCCCGCGCCCAGCTCACAGACCTGGACATCGCGCGCAGCGCCGCCGAGCATGCGCTGGCCACGCTGACCGGCCGGCCTGCGGCGACGCTGGCCGCCTGGGGTCAGGTCAGCACGCTGCCGGCGCCGCCGGCCGTGCCCGCGGTGCTGCCGTCCGAGCTGCTGCAGCGCCGGCCCGACATCGCGGCGGCGGAGCGCCGCGTGGCCGCCGCGAACGCGCGCATCGGCGTCGCGCAGGCGGCCTTCTATCCTTCGCTGAGCCTGGGCGGCAGCGCCGGGCTGGAAAGCTCGTCCATCGCCCAGCTGGCGGCGCTGCCCAGCCACTTCTGGGCGCTGGGCCCGCTGCTGGCCGGCGCGATCTTCGACGGCGGCGCGCGCGACTCGCGGCTGCGCCAGGCCGATGCCGCGCACGACGCGGCCGCCGAGGGCTACCGCCAGCAGACGCTGGTGGCCTTCCAGGAGGTGCAGGACCAGCTCGCCGCCTTGCGCCTGCTGGCCGAGGAGTCGCTGAGCCAGGGCCGCGCCAGCGCCGCGGCCGCCCAGGCGCTGGCGCTGACCCGCGACCGCTACCGCGTGGGCACGGTGTCCTACCTGGAGGTGCTGGTGGCCGAGAACAGCGACTGGGCCGCACGCCAGCGCCTGCTGGATATCCAGCGCCGCCGCCTGCAGGCCAGCGTGCAGCTGCTGAAGGCGCTGGGCGGTGGCTGGCAGCCCGCGGCCCCGCCGTCGGCGGCGCCCTCTTCATCGTCCTGACACGCTGCGGCGCGAGCATCCCCGGCTTTACCGGGGGATGCCCGCATGACCCGACACCTCTGGCCGCTGGCCGCCGCGCTGCTGGCGCTGGCCGGCTCGGCCCGCGCGGCCGAGGCGCCACTGCCGCTCGCCTTTGCCGACTTCTTCGTGCAGCCGCTGGGCCCGCGCGGCCTGCAGCCCACGCCGCGCCTGCTGGCCGCGGTGGGGCAGCCGGTGCAGATCACCGGCTTCATCGTGAAGCGCGAGCAGCCCCAGCCGGGGCGCTTTCTGCTGACGCCGCGCCCGCTCAGCATGGCCGAGCATGCTGACGGCGAGGCCGACGACCTGCCGGCCCAGACCGTCACCGTGCTGCTGCCCGCGTCGCAGCGCGAGCGCATCGTGCTGGCCACGCCCGGCCCGGTCACGCTGACCGGCCGCCTGGCCTGGGGCCCGGCCGAGGATGCCAGCGGCCGCGTGTCCTGGCTGCGCCTGCAGCTGGACGACACCGCGCTGGCCGCCACACCGGCCCCCGCGCCCGCCACCCCCCATTCGCATTGACGAGGTCCGCATGAAGCCCCTGTTCCTCCTGATGGCCGCGCTCGCCGGCGGCAGCGCGGTCGCCGCACCCAGCGTGAGCCGCCTGACCCCGCCCAGCGAGCTGTTTTCCAGCGGCCAGCCCGAGCCGGTGATCGCGCGCCTCCTGCCCGGCCAGCGCTTCGACCTGCAGGCCACGCTGGTGCCCGACGCCGGTCAGAAGATCAGCGCCGCGCGCTTCTTCATCGACGGCCGCCCGGTCGCCACGCCCACCGCGCTGCGCGACTGCGCCAGCGGCTGCGTGAAGGGTCTGAGCGCCGACACCGTGATCGCGACCGTGCGCGCGGTCAGCGTGGCCACGGCCGGTCGCCACGAGCTGCGCGTGGAGGCCACGCAGGCCGACGGCCAGCAGGTGGTGGCGCGCGGCAACTTCGACATCGTGCCCTTCAGCGCCGCGCTAGGCCCCAGGGTGAAGAACCTCATCATCCTGCTGGGCGACGGCATGGGCGCCTCGCAGCGTACCGCCGCGCGCATCGTGCACGGCTATGCGCAGGGCAAGGCGCGCGAGCCGCTGGCGATGGACGGCTTCCCGGCCACCGCACTGGTGAAGACCGCCTCGCTGAATTCCATCGTCACCGACTCCTCGCCGGGCATGACCTCCTATGTGAGCGGCAACAAGAACAACAACAACGAGGAGGGCGTGTTCCCCGACGACACGCTGGACGCCTTCGACAACCCGCGCGTGGAGTACCTCAGCGAATACCTCCACCGCACCCAGGGCAAGCAGCTGGGCATCGTCACCACCGCTGACGTGTTCGACGCCACGCCGGCCGGCAACGCGGTGCACACCAGCAACCGCGGTGCGGGCACCGGCATCGTGGATCAGTTCTTCGACGACCGCGGTCTCACCGGCCTGCGGGTGCTGATGGGCGGTGGCCGCAAGTGGTTTTTGCCGGCCGGCACGCCGGGCTCGGCCCGCACCGACAGCAGCGACTACGCGTTCTCGGCCACCGACGCCCATACCGCCGAGATCGCGAAGCGCTGGGGCGCGTCGCCCGGTGCGCTGGACAAGGACCGTGACCTGATTGCCGAGTTCCAGCGCGCCGGCTTCGGCTATGCGGCCACCAAGACCGAGCTGGACCGCGCGCGCGCCGACCAGCCGCTGTTGGGCCTGTTCGCGTTCTCCAACATGAATGTGGCGCTGGACAAGATCAACGGCCGCCGCGGCAGCGACAAGAACGGCCTGGGCGGCGGCAGCGTGGTGGACGACTTCGGCCTGCCGGACCAGCCCATGCTGGACGAGATGGCCGCCAAGGCGCTGGCCGTGCTGAAGAGCGCGCCGCAGGGCTTTGTGCTGATGGTGGAGGGCGCCTCCATCGACAAGCAGGCCCATGCGATGGACACCGAGCGCTGGATGATGGACACGCTGGAGTTCGACCGCGCGGTGCGCGTGGCCCAGGCCTTTGCGGCCGAGCGCGGCGACACGCTGGTCATCGTGACGGCCGACCATGAATGCTCGGGCGCCGCGCTGATCGGTGGCGCCGTGGTCACCGACGCCAGGCTGGCCGAGCTGGCCACCAAGAAGGGCGTGGCCAATCTGCGCAACAGCGTGGTGGGCACCTACGAGAAGGCCGGCTTCCCGCACTACCGCCTCGCGGCCGACGGCTATCCCGAGACCACCGACATCGACTACCGGCTGCTGGTGGGCTATGGCGCCAACGCGGACCGCTACGAGGACTGGCGCACCAAGAAGACGCCGCAGCGCGACAGCCAGCAGCCCTTCGCCAAGGAGATGCCGCTGAAGTGGTATCCGGCCAATGCGCAGGAGCGTGACGATGCCCAGGGCGAGTTTCTCGTCACCGGCCAGGTGCCCGGCGAGCAGGCGGTGCACACCGCCACCGACGTGCCGCTGTCGGCCTTCGGCCCGGGCGCGCTGGCCTTCACCGGCGTCATCGACAACACCGACGTGTTCTTCAAGCTCGCGCAGGCCGCGGTCAAGGGCGTGGTGGCACCGGCGGACGCCAGTGGTGCGAAGAAGCCCGTGATCAAACGCTGACGTCAAAAGCTGACCTTGGGCATCCCCGGGGTGTCGGCCGATACTCGCGCGCTCGAGACCGGAGACACCCCATGACGATCAAGACCTGGCTTGCCCTGGCCGCCGCGACGCTGGCCGCCACCGCCTCCCTCCCCACGCTGGCCCAGCCCGCCGATCCGCTGAAGGCGGCGGTGGCGGCCGAGCATCGCAGCGTGGGCAATGTGGCCCGCGACCCCTGGCGCCATCCGTATGAAACGCTGAGCTTCTTCGGCGTCAAGCCGACCGACACCGTGGTGGAGTTGGTGCCGGGCGGCGGTTGGTACACCGAGATCCTGGCACCCTATCTGCGTGAGCAGGGCCAACTGATCGCCGCGGCCGAGGATCCGGCGTCGCCGTCGGCCTATGCGCAGCGCAGCGCGGCCCGCTTCAAGGCCAAGATGGATTCGCTGGCGGTCTATGGCAAGGTGCAGATCACGCCGTTCGACCCGGCACGCGGCAAACTGGACCTTGCGCCGGCCGGCACTGCCGACGTGGTGCTGACCTTCCGCAATGTGCACAACTGGATGAACTCGGGCAGCGCCCAGGCGGTGTTCGACGCGGCCTATAAGGCGCTGAAGGCTGGCGGCACACTGGGCGTGGTGGAGCATCGCCTGCCGGCGTCGCGCGCCGAGGATGCCAAGGGCAGCAGCGGCTATGTGCACGAGGCCACGGTGATTCGCTTTGCCGAGGCGGCGGGCTTCAAGCTGGCCGCTCGCAGCGAGGTGAATGCAAACCCCAAGGACACGGCCGACCACGAGGGCGGCGTCTGGGCGCTGCCGCCCACCTATGGCAACAAGGACAAGGACCGCGCCAGGTACGCCGCCATCGGCGAGAGCGACCGCATGACGCTGAAGTTCGTCAAGCCTTGAGGGCCGGGCGAGCGCGACGTGAGTGCCCCTGCGCCCGCTGCGACACCGACCGCGATCACCCACGCGGTGATCGGCTGGGGCCGCTTGGCCCAGGCCCTGGTGCCGGCGCTGCGCGCGCTGGGCGAGACCGTGGTGGTGGGCCGGCGCGTGCCCGGGCCGGGCGAGTTCAGCGCTGCCGATGCGGCGGCGCTGGCGGATTGGATCTGGCTGACCGTGCCGGACGACCACATCGCCACCCAGGCCGCCGCGCTGCGCTGGCGGCCCGGTCAGCTGGCGCTGCACTGCAGCGGCGCCACACCGCTGGCCGCGCTGGCGGCCGCGCCGGCGGCGGCGGGCTTCCACCCGCTGCGCCTGCTGGCCGCCGACGCCAGCCCGGTCTGGGCCGGCTACAGCGTGGGCATAGAAGCGCCGCCGGCCTACCGGGATGCGCTGCTGGATCTGGCCCGGCGCCTAGGCCTGCAGCCCCTGACGCTGGCCTGGCCCATGAGCGCCACGGCGCGCGCCAGCTACCACGCGGCCGCCAACCTGGCCGCCAGCGGCGTGCTGGCGGTGCTGGCCCATGCGCAGTCGCTGTGGGCGGCGGCCGGCCTGCTTGGTGACGGCGCGCTGCCGGCGCTGCGGCCGCTCACCGAGGGCGCGCTGGCCACTGCCGCCCGGCGCGGCCTGGCTGGCGCGGTTTCCGGCCCGGTGGCGCGCGGCGACGCGGGCGTGCTGCAGTCACATCTGCAGGCCGCGGCCATGCTGCCGCAAGGTGATGGGCTCATGCGAGCACTTGCCAACCTACAGCTGGAGCTGGCCACCACTGACGGGCGTCTGACCGCGGCCCAAGTGGATCAATTGCGACGGCTGCTGGCCGCGACTTAAGCCCCGCCGGCGGTGTTTGCCGGGTTGGCGTGACAAAGGCCGCGCTCTTGGGCCGGGCGGGTGCGCCCGCACGGCGAGCCCCTCCTAAACTGCCGCCGCTCGCCGCAAACGGGTGGCGGCGAGTTGTTACCGGGAGACTCCGAGATGTCCGATGCGTCCATCCAGACCGTGATCCAGGCCGACGCCGCGCAGGTGCTGCACGGGGTTGTGCAGGAGCTGCCGGATGCCCGTGAGCGCCTGGCCTATGTGCGTGGCATGACCGAGCAGGCGGCCACCAAGGTGTTGAATCTGGTGGAGACCGCCCAGGTCGATGCGGAGGCGGTACGCAGGAAGGGCATGGAGCTGTCCGATGCGCTGGGCCGCCTGGCCATGGCCTCGGACCTCAGCGTGGAGCGGGCCCGCGCGATGATGAAGCTGTGCGCGGCCTATGCGGCCGATGCGGCCAGCTTCGCGTCCCGCGAGCGCTCGCTGCATACCGAGATCATGATGTCGCAGGACTTCCAGGATCTCTCCGGCCAGGTGATCAACAAGGTCAGCAAGATGCTGGAGCGCGCCGAGCCGCCGCTGCGCGAGTTGCTGGAAGCCGCGCCCGTGCCCGGCGCTGCCGCGCCGGCCGAAGAGCTCACCGGCGTGCAGACACCGGACAAGGCGCTCAAGCAGGACGACGTGGACGACCTGCTGGCCTCGCTGGGCTTCTGACCCGGCAAGCGGCCACTCAGTCCCAGCCGGCCGGATCCAGCCGGTAATAGCCGCGCAGCTCCGCGTACAGCGCCGGATGCTGGACCGCCAGCTCACGCGCGCGCTCGAAGAACAGCTCGCTGATCACCGCAAAGAATTCCGCCGGTTCGGTGGCCGCATAGGGATCGATCAGCGTCGGCTCGCCGCGCGCCAGGCGCTGGCGCAGCAGCGCGAACTCCCGGCTCATCACGGCCGACCAGCGCTGATAGGCCTCGCTGCTGGCCAGCGCCGGCGCGCCGTTGGCGGCGCCGCCGGCCTGGTCCAGCTGGTGCGCGAATTCGTGGATCACGACGTTGTGCCCATCGCCCGGCGTGGCCGCGCCGCGCTTCACCTCGTCCCAGGCCAGCAAGACCTGGCCCTGGCTCCAGCTCTCGCCCAGCAGCACGCGGCGCTGTTCGGACTGCAGGCCGCCGGCCTGGGCCACGGGGCGCTCGACCACGAAGGCGCTGGGGTAGAGCAAGACCTGGCGCAGCTCCGGGTAGACGCCGCGCGCCGCGCCCAGCAGCGGCAGGCAGGCCAGCGCCGCGATGGTCACGCGCATCTCGTCGGTGACCCGCAGACCCACGCAGCCGATGATGGGCTTCTCGGCCAGGAAGACCTGCATCAGCGCCTTCAACTTGAGCTGCTGGCGGGCCGGCAGGCGCGCCACCAGTGGCACGCGCTGGCGCAGGATGCGCCGCCACGGCGCCGGAAAGGGCAGGGCCGCCAGCCGCTGGCGGCGGCGCGCCAGCCGCCAGGGTTTGCTGGCCACCCAGCCGGCGGCGGCCAGCGTGGCCAGAAAGGCCAGCAACAGGGGCAGGGATTCGCTCATGGGACTGCGCAACTGGGCGCGGGCTGCAGGATTGCAAGAGGCTTGTTACCCTGAGCCCATGCACGCCCGCCCCTTGCAGGCCTGGCAGGTGCTGGCGGGCGGCATTTGCGCGCTGGTGCTGACCATAGGCCTGGCCCGTTTTGCCTACACCCCGCTGCTGCCCCTGATGCAGACCCAGGCCGGCCTGGGCGTGGCCGATGGCGGCCTGCTGGCCGCGGTCAACTACGCCGGCTATATGAGCGGCGCGCTGCTGGCGGCCTGGATAGAGAGCCCGGTCTGGCGCCAGCGCCTCTATGTGCTGGGCCTGCCGCTGGCGCTGCTGATCACCGCGCTGATGGCGGCCGGCACGCAGTTTCCGGTCTGGGCGTTGTCGCGCTTCCTCGGTGGCCTGTGCGGTGCGGCCGGCATGCTGCTGGGATCGGGCCTGGTGCTGGGCTGGCTGATGCGGGCCGGCCACCGGCCCGAGCTGGGGCTGTACTTCATAGGCCTGGGTCTGGGCATCGTGGTGTCGGCGCTGGGTGCTTTAGGCATGGGTTCGGCCGGCCTGGGCTGGCAGGGCCAGTGGCTGGGCTTTGCGCTGCTGGGCCTGGCCTTTCTGCTGCCGGCCTGGCGCTGGCGGCCGCCGGTGCCGCCCGCCGCCGCGGCCAGTGCGGCCTCGGCCGGCCCGAGCCGGCGCTGGCTGCTGCTGATGCTGGCCGCCTATTTCTGCGCCGGCTGGGGCTTCGTGATCAACGCGACCTTCACGGTCGCCATCGTGGAGCGCCAGCCGCTGCTGGCCGGCCAGGGGCCCTGGGCCTGGCTGCTGGTGGGCCTGGCCGCCACGCCCGCGGTCTTTCTGTGGGACCGTGTCGCGCGCCGGCTGGGCGACCTGGGCGCGCTGCTGCTGGCCTTTGCGCTGCAGGCGGTCGGCGTGGTGCTGCCGGCGCTGTCGGGCAGCCTGCTGGCCGCGCTGGCGGGCGCCGTGCTGTATGGCGCGACCTTCATCGGCATCGTGAGCCTGACCCTGGCCTCGGTGGGGCGGCGTTCGCCCGGCAACCCGGGCAAGGCCATGGCCCGGCTCACGCTGAGTTACGGCGCGGCACAGGTCAGCGCGCCGGCGCTCACCGGCCATCTGGTGGAAGCCAGCGGCAGCTTCGCGCCCGCGCTGTGGCTGACCGGCGCGGTGTTGTTGCTGGGCATGGCGGCGCTGGTGGCCGCGCTGCGCGAGGAGGCGCGCGGGCGGCGGCTCGGGTAACCCGATGTGAAGCTGGTCATCTGCTGCGCGCTGTCGCGGGTTAAGCGCGCAGGGCCGCCCGTGATGCGGCCGGAGCAAGCACATGAAGCACAAGATTCCATCGGCCATGATGGCCCTTGCCGCGGCGGCCGCCCTGTCGGGCTGTGTGGTCGTGCCGGCCCATCGCTATGGCGGCGAGGTGGCCTACGCGGCGCCTGCGGTCGTCATCGACACACCGCCACCCGCGCCCTATGCCGAGGTGATCCCGGCCATGCCCTATGCCGGCGCGGTCTGGATAGGCGGCTACTGGGGCTGGAGCGGTGGTCGCCACCACTGGGTGCCCGGCTACTGGGAACGTCCGCGCCCGGGTTATCGATGGGAGCCCCACCACTGGGAAAACCGGGGTGGGCACTGGCAGCTGCACATGGGGGGCTGGGTGAGGGGCTAAGCGGGTCTGTTCAGGCGTCGCCGCTGCTGGCCGCGCGCCGGCCGCTGCGGCGTTCCTTGTCGGCCAGCCGGGCGGCTTCCGCCTCGGCGGCCTTGCGGGCCTCGGCGTCGGCAGCGGCCTGGCGCCAGGCCTGCATCTCCTGCGGCGTCTCCAGCGTGATGCGCCCCAGCAGGCCCTGGCGGTATTCCACCAGCAGCAGCTCCGCGGCTTTGTGCATTTGCACGTCGCCGCCCTTGATCTTGGCACCGCGCTTCAGGCCTATGGCCCGAAGCACCTCGTCCTCGCCGCCCAGCTCGGCCAGCCCGAAACGCTCCTGCAGCCGCTGCGGGTAGTGGCGCTTGAGCACCGCAATCAGTTCCAGCGCCACCTCTTCCTCGTCGAAGGCATTGCGGCCTATCGCGCCGCTGGCCGCCAGGTGGTAGCCGCTTTGCTCGATGGAGATGCGCGGCCACAGCATGCCGGGCGTGTCGAACAGGTAGAAGCCATCCTCCAGCACGATGCGCTGCTCGGTCTTGGTGATGCCGGGCTCGTCGCCGGTCTTGGCCGCCTTGCGGCCCACCAGCGTGTTGATCAGCGTGCTCTTGCCGACGTTGGGAATGCCGCAGATCAGCACGCGCATGGGCTTGTCCATGCCGCCGCGGCTGGGTGCGAGTTCGCGGCAGGCCTTGATCAGCAGGCGCGCCGGTGCCTTCTCGCCCGCGTCCAGCGCGATCGCGCGCGTGTGGGGCTGGGCGTTGTAGTGCGCCAGCCACTGCGCAGTGAGTTCGGGGTCGGCCAGATCCTGCTTGTTCAGCACCTTGAGCGAGGGGCGGCCGGTCGTCAATGCGGCCAGCAGTGGGTTGGCGCTGGAGCCGGGCAGGCGGGCATCCAGCAGTTCGATGACGACATCCAGGCCCGCCTTGACGCGATCCTTGATCGCTTGGCGGGTGGCGTTCATGTGGCCGGGAAACCAGTGAATGGGCATGCGGGATGGCGTTGTTCGGGAAATCGGGCGACCGTATTGTCGATTTACATGTGGTTGCCGGCGTTGCGGCCGGAGGCTTCAAGCTCTCAAGAAGTTGTCTGAGGTAAGCATGAGATTTGAAGGTGTGCTGAGCGCCTGGCATCCGGACGCCGGCTACGGGGCGATACGGCCCCAGCAGGGCGGTGAGGAGGTGTTCGTGAACCTGGCCGCCTTCCCGACCGACGGTGAGGGCCCAAGGCTGGACGAGCGCCTGAGCTTCGAAATTGTGTCAGGTCGTGACGGTCGCAAGCAGGCGGTGCGCATCCAGCGGCTGCAGAGCCGGGCGGCGGCGGGTTGGCGGGCGGCGGGCGGTCGCGGGGGGGCGCGTGCAACGCGCGACGCCCAAAACAAACGGCGCCTGGCCTGGGGGGCGGGCGCCGTGTTGGTGGTGGTGCTGCTGGTGCTGGGCGGAGCGTACTGGGCGCGCGGGCTGCAGCACGCGGGGGAGGTGCCCGCAGCAGCGCGGCGCTAGGGCTGCCCTGCGGTGTGCGGGTGCTGTGCTCGGTCCTGCTCATGCCCACTCCCTGCAGGTCGTGGGCCTTCGTTGAGCGTCGGACAAGCCGCAGGGCTTGTCCTCGGTCTCAACTTAGTCCTCGTTCTTGAAGACGAGCTTGACTTCGTGGGTGCCCTTTTCGCCCGGCTCGAATTTCCAGTCCATCAGCGCGGTCTTCACCGCGCGGTCGAACACGCGCTTGGGCTCGGCTTCCAGGATCTCGACGTCGCTGACATGGCCGTCGGCCTCGATGGTCAGCTTGGCCTTGACCGAACCGGTGGAGATGCCCTTCTGAGCAGCTTCACGCGGGAACTCGGGCGGGACCTTCTTCACCACCTTGGGGGCCGCCACCGCGGCAAAGGCCAGCATCAGGCCCGCAGACATGGCCACCAGGGTGCGCAGGAGGGAGCGAGTGTGAGACATGAGGATCCTTGCTGAATAGGTGAGGGAGCTCAGGCGGCGCGGAAGAAGCCCACCGCCTCGATCAGGCGGGTGGAGCTGCTGCGCAGCGCATCGGCGGAGCGGCTGAGTTCGTCGACCAGGCTGGTGTTCTGCTGCGTGGCCTTGTCCAGCTCGTTCATCGCGCCGTTGACCACGCCGACGCCGGCGGCCTGCTCCTGGGCGGAGTGCGAGATCTCTTCGATCAGCTGGCCCATGTTGTTGACCTCGTCGACCACGCTGCGGATGGTGACGCCGGCGTTGTTCACCAGGCTGGTGCCGTTCTCGACCTTGACGGTCGACTCCTGGATCAGCACCTTGATCTCCTTGGCGGCTTCGGCCGAGCGCGAGGCCAGCGCGCGCACTTCCGACGCGACGACCGCAAAGCCGCGGCCATGCTCGCCGGCCCGTGCGGCTTCCACCGCGGCGTTCAGCGCCAGGATGTTGGTCTGGAAGGCGATGCCGTCGATGACGCCGATGATGTCGCCGATCTTCTTGGAACTGGCACTGATCTCTTCCATGGTCTCGACGACCTTGGACACCACCGAGCCGCCGTTGCTGGCGGCCTGGCGTGCGGTGACCGCGATGCCGGCCGCGCGGCGGGTCAGGTCGCTGGCGCCCTTGAGTGTGGAGGCGATCTGTTCGACCGAGGCGGCCGTGTTCTGCAGGCTGGCCGCGGAACGCGTGGTGCGCTCGGCCAGGTTGCTGTTGCTGTCGGCGATGGAGCCGGAGTTGCTGGCCACCTCGCTGGCGGCGGACGACACGTCGCGCACCACGCCGGTCAGTGCGGACTGCATGTCGCGCATGGCCTGCATCATCTGGCTCAGTTCGTCACGTCCTTCGACCGTGATCTGCTGCGTCAGGTCGCCGGCGCTGATGGCCTCGGCGGCGGCCTGGGCGCGTCGGGCCGTGCCGACGATGGAGCGGGTGATCACGAGGCCACCGCCGATACCGATCACCACGGCCACGGCCACCAGCACCGCGGTCAGCATGATGGAGGAGCGGGCCAGTTGGCCGCCATTGACAGCGAGGTCATGGGCGTTCTCGAACTGCAGGTCCACCAGGGCCTTCAGGCCTTCCTGCAGCGCGGACTGGGCCGGGCGCAGGTCGGTGATCAGGCTCTCGCGGGCCTCGTCGGGGCTGCCGTCCTGCTGGATCTTCTGGAACTTCTCCAGCGCCGCCAGGAACTTGGTCTTGCGCTCGCGCACCTGACCGACGATTTCCTTTTCCTTGTCGCCTTGAATCTCGGCTTCCAGGCTGCTCAGCTGCTTCTCGGTTTCTTCCAGCGCGCTGGTGATGGCGGCCTTCTGCTTCTTGATGGCACCCGCGGTGTCCAGCAGCAGCAGGTCGCGCACCGCGCGGGCGATCACGTTGATCTGGCCCTCCAGCGCGTTGGCGGAAGCGATCTTCACCAGGCTGGAGTTGGCGGTCTTGTCGAGGTCATTGGCCAGGCGCTTGGCATTGGTGGCACCGTACACGCCGATCGCCACCAGCAGCACGACCAACAGGCCGAAGCTGACGGCCAGTCGTTGACCAATGCGCAATTGGTTCAGAAAGTTCATTCGAATCAGATCCTTGACAGGGAAAGCAGGGAGTTCGTTGCGCGGACTGACCTCGTTGCCAGCGTGCGGAACGCGAGTCCGACCCCGTGCTGGGGCTTATCCGGCCTCGCCAGGGCGAAGTTTGAGGCCTGGATCAGAAGATTCCGAATGTTGCTAGAAATGGTCGCGTGAAGTGCTTCACGTCGACCCACCAGCCGCAATCAGGCCCGTGGCGAAGCTACCAAAGAGGCGGCGACGCTCAGGCGCTTTGGCATAAGTGATAACCCTGGATTTGGGCCGGAAGGGCGTTCAGCGGCGGCCAAAGATGGCCGTGCCCACCCGTACCAGCGTCGCGCCCTCGGCGATCGCGGCTTCCAGGTCGGCACTCATGCCCATGGACAGGATGTCCAGGGACAGGTCTTGTGTCGCGTTCAGCTCGGCCAGCAGCCGCGCAAGCGCGCGGTGCGGCCGGCGCTGCGATTCGGGATCGGCTGCCGGCTCGGGAATGGCCATCAGCCCACGCAGCCGCAGGCGCGGCAGCGCGGCCACCGCGCGCGCAAGATCCGGCACCTCGGCCGGCAGGCAGCCACTCTTGCTGGCCTCGCCGCTGATGTTGACCTGCAGGCAGATGTTCAGCGGCGGCAGCCCGGCCGGGCGCTGTTCGCTGAGGCGCTGCGCGATCTTAAGCCGGTCCACGCTGTGCACCCAGTCGAACTGCGCCGCCACCGGGCGGGTCTTGTTGGACTGCAACGGGCCGATCAGGTGCCACTCCATCTGGTCGCGCAGGTCGGCCAGCTCGGCGATCTTGTCCAGGCCTTCCTGCACGTAGTTCTCGCCGAAGGCGCGTGCGCCGGCCTCGAAGGCCTCGCGCACCGCGCTGCCGGGAAAGGTCTTGCTGACGACCAGCAGCCGCACCGCGTCGGTGGGGCGGCCGGCTGCGGCACATGCCGCGGCCATGCGGTCTTTGGTGGCTTGCAGGGAGTCGGAGATCGCCATAATGAAACGAGGACTCCACACAAGATCATGGACATCACTCAGCTGCTGGCATTCTCGGTCAAGAACAAGGCCTCCGACCTGCACCTCTCGGCCGGTCTGCCGCCCATGATCCGGGTGCATGGCGATGTGCGTCGCATCAATGTCGAGGCGCTGGACCATCGTGCGGTGCACGACATGGTCTACGACATCATGAACGACTCGCAGCGCAAGGTGTACGAGGAGACGCTGGAGGTCGACTTCTCATTCGAGATCCAGGGGCTGGCGCGTTTCCGGGTCAATGCGTTCAACCAGAACCGCGGCGCGGGCGCGGTGTTCCGCACGATTCCGAGCAAGATCCTGACGCTGGAGCAGCTCAACGCGCCCAAGGTGTTCGCGGACCTGGCGCTCAAGCCGCGCGGCCTGGTGCTGGTGACCGGCCCGACCGGCTCGGGCAAGAGCACCACGCTGGCCGGCATGGTCAACCACCTCAACGAGAACGAGTACGGCCACATCCTGACCATCGAGGACCCGATCGAGTTCGTGCACGAGTCCAAGAAGAGCCTGATCAACCAGCGCGAGGTCGGCCCGCACACGCATTCGTTCGCGAACGCGCTGCGCTCCGCGCTGCGCGAGGACCCGGACGCGGTGCTGGTGGGTGAAATGCGCGACCTGGAGACGATTCGCCTGGCGCTGACCGCAGCCGAGACGGGTCACCTGGTGTTCGGCACACTGCACACCTCGTCGGCCGCCAAGACCGTGGACCGCATCGTGGACGTGTTCCCCGCGGCCGAGAAGGAGATGGTGCGGGCCATGGTGTCTGAGTCGCTGGTGGCCGTGATTTCGCAGAGCCTGTGCAAGCTCAAGGACGGCACGGGGCGGGTCGCGGCGCACGAGATCATGCTGGGCACCTCGGCCATCCGCAACCTGATCCGCGAGAACAAGGTGGCACAGATGTATTCCGCCATCCAGACCGGCAACAGCCAGGGCATGCAGACGCTGGACCAGAACCTCACCGACCTGGTGCGCCGCAACATCATTTCGCCGGCGGAGGCGCGCTCGAAGGCGAAGTTTCCCGAAAACTTCCCGGGCTGATGGCCCACCCCCTACGCGCTACGCGCGCCCCCTCAAGGGGGCACTCGCGACTGCCCGGCAAAGCCGGATCAGCGCGAGTCGCGCGAGAAACGGCGGGCCTTGCAGGCCGCCTTGAGAAGTAGCAAAGGCAGGACTTATGGAACGCGATCAAGCCTCGAAATTCATCAACGACCTGCTGCGGCTGATGCTGTCGCGCAAGGGCTCGGATCTGTTCCTGACGGCGGAGTTTCCGCCGGCGATCAAGGTGGACGGCAAGATGACCAAGGTCTCGCCGCAGCCGCTGACCGGCCAGCACACGCTGCAGCTGGCGCGAGCCATCATGAACGACAAGCAGGCGGCCGAGTTCGAGCGCACCAAGGAGTGCAACTTCGCGATCTCGCCGCACGGCATCGGGCGCTTCCGCGTGAACGCCTTCCTGCAGCAGGGCAGTGTGGGCCTGGTGCTGCGGACCATTCCGTCCACGCTGCCCACCATCAGCTCGCTGGACCTGCCGCCGGTGCTGCGCGAGGTGGTGCAGGCCAAGCGCGGCCTCGTGATCGTGGTGGGCGCGACCGGCTCCGGCAAGAGCACCACGCTGGCCGCGATGATCGACGAACGCAACGAGACCACCTATGGCCACATCGTGACCATCGAGGATCCGATTGAGTTCGTGCACCCGCACAAGAACTGCATCGTCACGCAGCGCGAGCTGGGCCTGGACACCGACAGCTGGGAAGCCGCGCTGAAGAACTCGCTGCGCCAGGCACCGGACGTGATCCTGATGGGCGAGCTGCGCGACCGCGAGACCATGGAGCATGCGGTGGCCTTCGCCGAGACCGGCCACCTGTGCATGGCCACGCTGCACGCCAACAGCGCCAACCAGGCGCTGGATCGCATCATCAACTTCTTCCCCGAGGACCGGCGCGCCCAGCTGCTGATGGACCTGTCGCTGAACCTGCGCGCGCTGGTCAGCCAGCGCCTGCTGCCGCGCCGCGAGGGCAAGGGCCGGGTCGCGGCGGTGGAGATCCTGCTGAACACGCCGCTGGTGTCCGACCTGATCTTCAAGGGCGAGGTCAGCGAGATCAAGGAGCTGATGAAGCGCTCGCGCGAGCAGGGCATGCAGACCTTCGACCAGGCGCTGTTCGACCTTTACGAGCTGGGCAAGGTCACCTACGAGGACGCGCTGCGCAATGCCGACTCGGTGAACGACCTGCGCCTGCAGATCAAGCTCAACAGCGAGCGCGCACGCAGCGGCGACCTGTCCTCGGGCACGGAGCACTTGACTATCGTCTGACCCCCTACCGGCTTCGCCGGCCCCCGCGAGGGGGCGCCGCTGGCGGCCCGGCAAAGCCGGTTCCGCAGCGGCCGCTGGATCAAATGCGGCGCTGATATTTTGCGAACTAGCCTCCCATGAGCAACCGCACCTACGAACCGATTCCCTCCCGCCGCGTCGCCTTTCTGGGCCTCGGGGTCATGGGCCATCCCATGGCCGGGCATCTGGCGCGCGCCGGCCACCAGGTCACGGTCTACAACCGCACGGTGGCTAGGGCCGAGGCCTGGGTGAAGGACTACGGTGGCGCCTCCGCCGCGACACCGGCCGAGGCCGTGCGGGGAGCGGAGTTCGTGTTCTGCTGCGTGGGCAATGACGACGATCTGCGCTCGGTGGTGCTGGGTGAGACCGGCGCCTTCGCCGGCATGGCGCCGGGCGCAGTGTTCGTGGACCACACGACCGCGTCCGCCGAGGTCGCGCGCGAGCTGGCTGCCGAGGCGCAGCGCCTGGGCCTGCAGTTCGTGGATGCGCCGGTGTCCGGTGGCCAGGCCGGCGCGGTCAATGGTGCGCTGACCGTGATGTGCGGCGGTGATGCGGCGGCGTTCGACGCGATGCGGCCGGTCGCGATGGCCTTCTCGCGTGCGGTCACGCTGCTGGGCGGCGCCGGCGCGGGTCAGCTCGCCAAGATGGTCAACCAGATCTGCATCGCCGGCATCGTGCAGGGCCTGTCCGAGGCGGTGCGTTTTGGCCAGCGCGCGGGCCTGGACATGAACGCGGTGCTGGACGTCATCGGCAAGGGCGCGGCCCAGAGCTGGCAGATGGACAACCGCGGCAAGACCATGGTGGAAGACAAGTTCGACTTCGGCTTCGCGGTGGACTGGATGCGCAAGGACCTGGGCCTGGTGCTGGACGAGGCGCGCCGCAACGGCGCCCGCCTGCCGCTGACCGCCTTGGTGGACCAGTTCTATGCCGACGTGCAGGCGCTGGGCGGCAACCGCTGGGACACGTCCTCGCTGATCAAGCGTCTGTGAAGAAGGGCCGGCGCGCTGGCGTCGGTCCCCTCTCGCGCGTGAAAGCCGCGGCGCTCAGGCCTCTGCTGCCGGCCGCGGCGCCCGCCAGGCTCAACGGGGCGTGGTGTCGCCGGTCTTGGGCTTGGGCGTGATGCGCGCGAGCTCTTCCTCGCTGATGATCTCGAAGGCGCGCACCACCTTGTTCACGCCGCTGGTCTGGCGCACCAGCTCGGTGGCGCGGCTGGCTTCGCGTTCGGTGACGCGGCCCATCAGGTAGACCGTGCCGCGTTCCACCACCACGTAGAAGGCATTGCTGATCAGGTCGCGCGCGTCGATGAGCTTGGCCTTGACCTTGCTTGCAATCGCCACGTCGTTGGAGCGGCTGGTCAGCGAGCTGGCGCCCATCACGGCGGTCTCGTTGAGCACCTTCTGCACGTTCTCCACGCCGCCGGCCAGGCCGTCCAGCGCCGCGCGGTCGGCCTCGCTGGCCACTTCGCCGGTCAGCAGCACCACGCGGTTGTAGCTGTTGACGCTGATGTGGCCGCGGTCACCGAACTGCTCGCGGATGCGGGTGGCGGTCTTGAGTTCTATGCCCTCGTCCTCCAGCTGGGTGCCGGAGGTGCGGCGGTCGGTGGCTACGTTCACGGTGCCCACCATGGCGCCGCCGACGATCAGCGGCACGCAGCCGGTGCCCAGCAGGCTGACGAGGAGGGCGGCAAGCAGGGTGCGATTCAGGGGCTTCATCGAGTTTCCGGTGGTGGAGTTCATTCGTCGCTGCCGAGCAGTTGCACGTCGACGGCGTCGGCCAGTGCATGCAGCAGCACACGCTGGGTCTCGATAACGCGCGCCTCGCGGGCGTGGCTGACACGGATCTGGATGTCGGTGTCCTGCAGCAGGCCGCGCCACTCGTCGCTGGTGCCGCCGGTCAGTGCGATCACGCTCATCTCCTGCGAGTGCGCAACCGCCAGCGCGGCCTGCCAGGCGTCGCGCTGCTCGCGCAGCGGCTCGATCATCACCAGCACGTCGCCGGGGTGGCCATGGGCCTGCAGCAGGCGCTCCAGGTCCAGGCCGGCGGCATCGCGGGCCTGGGCCGCCAGACTCCAGGCGGCCAGGCCGGGGCGGTCCTGCTCGAAGCGGCCGGCCAGGCGGGACGCGAGGTAGTCGGCGTCCAGCCCCGCCAGTCCCTGGGCGGCGCAGAGGATGCGGTTGCCGCCGGTGATGGCGTCGGCCACCATCTGGGCGGCCATCGCGAGCGGTCGGGCCAGCTGTTCGGCGGCCTGGTACAGCAGGTCCGCGCTCTCGAAGAACTGCTGCTGTATGCGTTGTTCAATCATGCGGCGCGAATCATAGTCACTGCGCTCCGCACCCTCGTATCAACCCGCATCAAAAGCCGCCTTCAGCCAGTCCAGCCGCTCGCCGTCCAGCGCCACCACGTCGAAGCGGCAGGGCGGCGGCGTGGCCAGGCGCTGCAGGTAGTGCTGGGCCGCGTAGATCAGCCGGGCCTGTTTGCGCGGGCCCACGCTGGCCGCGGCGCCGCCGGCGCGGGTGTCGATGCGGGCCCGCACCTCCACGAAGACCAGGGTGCCGTCGCGCTCGCGCATGATGAGGTCCACCTCGCCGGCCGCTCGGGCCGGGCCGCGCGCGACTCGATAATTGCGCTCCACCAGCCGCAGCCCGGCCCGTTGCAGATGGGCCAGCGCCGCGTCCTCGGCCGCCCGGCCGCGCGTCGCGGTGTCAGGCCTTGACCTTGATCGGGAATCCGAGTTGAACATCGACGCCTCCCTGCTGACCCAGGCCGCTGCCGCGGCCGCCGGCCAGCAGCAGTATCCGGCCGCCACGCTCTACCTGGTGGCCACGCCCATAGGCAATCTGGCCGACATCTCGCTGCGCGCCATCCATGCGCTGGGCCTGGTGGATGCGCTGGCCTGCGAGGACACGCGCCTGGGCGGCGCGCTGCTGCGCCACCTGGGCCTGCACAAGCCGTTGCTGGCGCTGCACCAGCACAACGAGCACGAGGCCAGCGCCGCGGTGATCGCGCGGCTGGCGGCCGGTGAGCGCGTGGCCTATGCGTCCGATGCGGGCACGCCGGCCATCTCCGACCCCGGCGCGGTGCTGGTGCAGGCGGTGGTGGCCGCCGGCTACCGCGTGTTGCCGCTGCCCGGCCCCAGCAGCGCGGTCACCGCGCTGAGCGTGGCCGGCGACACACAGGCCCGCGGCTTTGCGTTCACCGGCTTTTTGCCCACCAAGGCGGGCGAGCGCCGCAGCGCGTTGCAGGCGCTGCTGGTGGTGGAGGGGCAGAGTCAGGTCTTGTTCGAGGCGCCGCATCGCATGACGGAGCTGGCCGCGTTGCTGGCCGAACTGGCGCCCACTCGGCGGGTCACGCTGTGCCGCGAGCTGACCAAGCAGTTCGAGACCGTGCACACCGCCGAGGCCGGCGCGTTGCCCGACTGGCTGGCCGCCGACGCGCAGCGGCTGCGCGGCGAATTCGTGCTGGTGCTGCACGCGGCCGCGCCGGTCGAGGCGGCGGACGAACTGCCGCCCGAGGTCGTCCGCGTGCTGCAAGCGCTGGTGGCCGAGCTGCCGCTGAAGCAGGCGGTGGCGCTGGCGGTGCAGATCACCGGCGCGCCGCGCAACCAGCTCTACGACGCGGCGCTGACGCTGAAGAACGCCGCGTCCTGAGACCTGGCGTTTCAGCCGCCGTTGCCGGCCACGCGGGCGTTGTGCTTCTTGCGGTGGATGTCGCGGCTGGCGCCGTCCTGCATCGCGGTCAGCTTGGCGCGCTCGCGGGCCGTGACCTGGCCGTCCGCCTTGGCCTGGGTCTCGACCTTGTCGATGCGGGCCTGCTCCTTCTCCAGCCGCTGGGTCTCCTTGGGTGTCAGGGAGCCGCTGGCCGCGCCCTGGGCGATGCGGGCCTGCTGGCGGGCTTCGCGCTGATCGATGCGCGGCGTGTTGGTGCCGGGCGTGGGCGCCGGAGTCTGGGCAAAGGCCGAGGTGCCGGCCAGGGCGAGCAGGGCGATCAGGTAGCGGGTGTTCATGGCGTAGCCTCGTGGGTTGTGAAGAGGTGAGCTGTCAACGAAGCCCCGCGGTGGCCGGCTGACCGGCGCGCTGTAAGCGAGCGTAAATGGCCCACAACCCTGGTGCCGTGTCTGGCGCCGCCCCGCTCCTAGAATTCCCGTCATGATCGCCGTCGAACCCACCCTGGCCCGCCTGGCCACCGCCCGCTCGCAACTGCTGGAGCCCTTCGGCCTGACCGAGGCCACGCTGAGTCAGGCGCTGCGCGTCATCACCGAGCACCGGGTCGACGACGCCGACCTCTATTTCCAGACCACGCGTGCCGAGGGCTGGAGCCTGGAGGAGGGCATCGTGAAGAGCGGTTCCTTCAGCATCGACCAGGGCGTGGGCGTGCGCGCCGTGGCCGGCGAGAAGACCGCGTTCGCGTACTCCGACGACATTTCTGAAGCCGCGCTGCTGGACGCGGCGCGCACCGTGCGCACCATCGCGGCCGCGGGCCAGAGCCGCAAGGTGAAGGTGCCGGCCCAGGGCCGCGTGGCGGGCAGCCGCGAGCTCTACGGCATGGCCGACCCCATCGCCAGCCTGGACAGCGCCGCCAAGGTTGCGCTGCTGGAGAAGATAGAGAAGCTGGCCCGCGCCAAGGATCCGCGTGTGACCCAGGTGATGGCCGGCCTGGCGGCCGAGCATGAGGTGGTGCTGATCGCGCGTGCCGACGGCACGCTGGCGGCCGATGTGCGCCCGCTGGTGCGGCTGTCGCTGACCGTGATCGCTGAGAGCAACGGCCGCCGCGAGGTGGGCTCGGGCGGTGGCGGTGGCCGCTTCGGCCTGGCCTACTTCACCGACGAGATGCTGGCCAGCTATGTGGAGCAGGCTGTGCAAGCGGCGCTCACCAATCTGGACAGCCGCCCCGCGCCGGCCGGTGAGATGACCGTGGTGCTGGGCCCGGGCTGGCCCGGCGTGCTGCTGCACGAGGCCGTGGGCCATGGCCTGGAGGGCGACTTCAACCGCAAGGGCTCCAGCGCCTTCGCCGGCCGCATGGGCCAGCGCGTGGCCGCCAAGGGCGTGACCGTGCTGGACGACGGCACGCTGCCGGACCGCCGCGGCTCGCTGAACGTGGATGACGAGGGCTGCGCGTCGCAGCGCAATGTGCTGATCGAGGACGGCATCCTCAAGGGCTATATCCAGGATGCGATGAATGCGCGCCTGATGAAGACCGCGCCCACCGGCAACGGCCGCCGCGAGAGCTACGCCCACCTGCCCATGCCGCGCATGACCAACACCTACATGCTGGGCGGCAAGGACGACCCCAGGGAAATCGTCGCGTCCATCAAGAAGGGCCTGTACGCCACCAACTTCGGCGGCGGCCAGGTCGACATCACGAGCGGCAAGTTCGTGTTCTCGGCCAGCGAGGCCTACTGGGTGGAGAACGGCAAGATCCAGTACCCGGTCAAGGGCGCGACCATCATCGGCAATGGCCCGGACGCCCTCACGCGCGTCAGCATGATCGGCAACGACATGCAGCTCGACACCGGCGTGGGCGTGTGCGGCAAGGAAGGCCAGAGCGTGCCGGTGGGCGTGGGCCAGCCGACGCTGCGCATCGACGGGCTCACGGTGGGCGGCACGGCCTGAAACGGAGCCCCGCGGCCAGTCTCGCCGTGCTGAACGCAGGCGAGCCTGGTCGGTCCCCCCGAGGGGACGGCGATGCTTGCGGCATCGAGCCTCAAGCACATCGCCCAAGCGGGCCGGCTCGGTGAGGTGGAGTCGGACACAAGCAGTCCCCGCGGACCGCTTGTGTCTACGGAACGCCTTGGGCCTTTGTGGCCCATGGCAGGCCCAGCGCTCGGCCCGGGAATGCCAGGTAGCTAGGCCACGACCTTGACGCTGAGCAGCGGCAAGCCCGCAATCGTCCCTTCCATCAAATCCCCCGGCACCACCGGCCCCACGTTCTCCGGCGTGCCGCTGTAGATCAGGTCGCCGGGCATCAGCTCGAAGGCTTCCGACAGCTTGGCGATCTGCTCGGCCACGCTCCAGATCATCTGGTTCAGGTCGGCGTTCTGCCTGACCTGGCCGTTCACCTTCAGCGTGATCGCGCCCTGCTTGAAGTGGCCCACCTGCGCCACGCGGTGTATGGGGCCAATCGGCGCGGAGCGGTCAAAGCTCTTGCCGATTTCCCAGGGCTTCTTCTGGTCGCCCATGCCGCGTTGCAGGTCGCGGCGGGTCATGTCCAGGCCGACCGCGTAGCCATAGACCAGGTTCAGCGCGCGCTCAACCGGCACGTTGCGGCCGCCCCGGTGCAGCGCCGCCACCAGTTCCAGTTCGTAGTGGTAGTTCTTGGTCAGCGGCGGGTAGGGGTGGTCGGTGGTCCGGCCCGGCGCAACGAACTGCACCGCGTCGCTGGGCTTCTGGAAGAAGAAGGGCGGCTCGCGCGTCGGGTCCGAGCCCATTTCGCGCGCATGCGCCGCGTAGTTGCGGCCTATGCAGTAGATGCGCCGAACCGGGAAGACCTCGGTGCTGCCGGCGATGGGCACGCTGGGCTGGGCCAGCGCAAAGGGCGTGGCCGCGGTGGCGGTCGGGGCGGCGGTGCTGGCGCAGCCGCTGGCGACCAGGCCACCCAGGCCGGTCAGCGCACTGCCCAGGGCAAGGCGTCGTTGCATGCGTGTCTCCTCTGCTTGTTGTCGTGAAGGGTGGCTGCATTCACCGGCAAGACGGGCGGCGGGTCAAGCCGGGCTTGCCCCTGCCGTCGCGGCGCGCGATGGCTGCTTTGTGCGGCGCCGAAGCCGGGTCTTGCGCGGCGTGCTAGATTCCAGCCCATGCATTTCGCACGCGCCTACTTTGCGTTCTTTTGGTTCTTCTGCCGCCCCCCGGCGCAGGAGAGGTGAACGCGCGCAGCGCCAACCGAATCCCCTGAAACCGCCGGGCCCCCAAAGCCCGGCGGTTTTTCTTTTTGAGGTGCCCGAAGATGAATGCGACCATCAAGTCCGTCGAACCCGAAGCCCAGCGCTGGTACTCGCAGGACGACAAGACCAGCGCCACCGATGACGAGCGCATCCTCGACATCACGCCGCTGCCGCCGCCGGAGCACCTGATCCGCTTCTTCCCCATCCGCAACACGCCGATGGAGCAGCTGATCAGCCAGACCCGCCAGCGCATACGCCGCATCATGGCGGGGCAGGACGACCGCCTGCTGGTGGTCATAGGCCCCTGCTCCATCCACGACCCGACGGCCGCCATCGAGTACGCGCGCCGCCTGAAGGAGCAGCGCGAGAAGTACGCCGACACGCTGGAGATCGTGATGCGGGTCTACTTCGAGAAGCCGCGTACCACGGTGGGCTGGAAGGGCCTGATCAACGACCCGTATCTCGACGAGAGCTACCGCATCGACGAGGGCCTGCGCATCGCGCGTCAGCTGCTGCTGGAGATCAACCGCCTGGGCATGCCGGCGGGCTCCGAGTTCCTGGACGTGATCTCGCCGCAATACATCGGCGACCTGATCTCCTGGGGCGCAATCGGCGCACGCACTACCGAGAGCCAGGTGCACCGCGAATTGGCCTCGGGTCTGTCCGCCCCCATAGGCTTCAAGAATGGCACGGACGGCAACATCAAGATCGCGACCGATGCGATCCAGGCGGCCGAGCGCGGCCATCACTTCCTGTCGGTGCACAAGAACGGCCAGGTCGCCATTGTCGAGACCCGCGGCAACCCCGATTGCCATGTGATCCTGCGCGGCGGCAAGGCGCCCAACTACGACGCCGACAGCGTCGCGGCCGCCTGCGCCGATCTGGCCAAGGCCAAGCTGCCCGAGCGCCTGATGGTGGATTGCTCGCACGCCAACAGCTCCAAGCGCCACGAGCGCCAGCTGGACGTGGCGCGTGACATCGCCGCCCAGATGCAGGCCGGCAGCCGCCGCATCTTCGGCGTGATGGTGGAAAGCCATCTGAACGACGGCGCCCAGAAGTTCACGCCCGGCAAGGACGACCCGGCCCAACTGGTCTACGGCCAGAGCATCACCGACGCCTGCCTGGGCTGGGACGACTCCCGCGAGGTGCTGGAGGTGCTGTCGGCGGCGGTGCACGCGCGGCGCTGACACAATCCGGGTCATGAAGACCCAAGTCACCGTCCTGTTCGAATCCGGCGATCCGGTCGAGCTCCAGCTCGACGGCGCCGAGGTGCTCAGCTCCGAAGCCGCCCGCCGCTGGCTGGACGAGCAATATGTGCAGATGCAGTGCGAGCCGCTGCGCGGCTCTGGCAAGGTGCTGTTCGCCGACAAGCTGATCCAGGTCGCGGCCGGTGCCGGCCGGGCCGGCTTTGCCGACCCGGCCTGGGCGCTGGATTACGCGCGGGCCGCGGCCGGCGTGCTGTCCAAGGCGCTGATCAAGGTGGACGTCGGCCGCCAGGCCGTGTCCTACTGAGGCCCGCCACCGCGTCTTTCCCCCTCTTGAAAACGCCGGGCGCGGCCGCACTTCGGCCGCGTTCGCGTTTCTTGACCTCACAAAAACCGTCATGACCAAGCAAACCCACGCCTTCCAGGCCGAAGTCAAGCAGATCCTGCACCTCGTCACGCACAGCCTGTACTCCAACAAGGAGATCTTTCTGCGTGAGCTGGTGAGCAACGCCAGCGACGCCTGCGACAAGCTGCGCTTCGAGGCGCTGGACAACGCGGCGCTGTTCGAGGACCAGCCCAACCTCGAGGTCCGCATCAGCTTCGACGAAGACGCCAAGACGCTGACCATCAGCGACAACGGCATAGGCATGAGCGCCGAGGAGGCTGCGGCCCACCTGGGCACCATCGCCAAGAGCGGCACGCGCGAGTTCATGGCCAAGCTGGAGGGCGACCAGAAGAAGGATGCCCAGCTGATCGGCCAGTTCGGCGTGGGCTTTTATTCCGGCTTCATCGTTGCCGACCGCATCACGGTGGAAAGCCGCCGCGCTGGCCTGAGCGCCGAGCAGGGCGTGCGCTGGAGCAGCGAGGGCACCGGCGAGTACGAGCTGGAGACCATCACCAAGGCGGGCCGGGGCACCGACGTGATCCTGCACCTGCGCGAGGGAGAGGAGGAGTTCCTCAAGACCTGGCGCGTGAAGTCCACCGTGGCCAAGTACAGCGACCACATCTCCCTGCCCATCCTGATGAAGAAGGAGAGCTGGGACGCGGAGGCCGCCAAGCAGGTGGTCACGGACGAGTGGGAGCCGGTCAACAAGGCCTCGGCGCTGTGGACCCGCAGCAAGAGCGAGGTCACGCCCGAGCAGTACGAGGAGTTCTACAAGCAGATCTCCTATGACACCGAGGCGCCGCTGGCCTACACGCACAACCGCGTGGAGGGCCGCAGCGAATACACCCAGCTGCTCTACATCCCCAAGAAGGCGCCGTTCGACCTGTGGAACCGCGACAAGCGCGGCGGCGTGAAGCTGTACGTGAAGCGCGTCTTCATCATGGACGACGCCGAGGCGCTGATGCCGGTCTACCTGCGCTTCGTGAAGGGCGTGATCGACTCGGCCGACCTGCCGCTGAATGTGTCGCGCGAGCTGCTGCAGGAAAGCCGCGACGTGAAGGCCATCCGCGAGGGCTCGACCAAGCGCGTGCTGGGCATGCTGGAGAGCCTGGCCAACAGCGAGGACGCGGCCGAGCGCCAGAAGTACGCCGACTTCTGGAAGGACTTCGGCCAGGTGCTGAAGGAAGGCATCGGCGAAGACCACGCCAACCAGGAGCGCCTGGCCAAGCTGTTCCGCTTCGCGTCCACCCACGCCGACGAGGGCGTGAGCCTGGCCGACTATGTGTCGCGCATGAAGGAGGGCCAGGAGGCCATCTACTACATCACCGCCGACAGCCTGGCCGCCGCCAAGCACAGCCCGCAGCTGGAGATCTTCCGCAAGAAGGGCATCGAGGTGCTGCTGCTGGTGGACCGCGTGGACGAGTGGATGCTGAGCCACCTCTACGAGTTCGAGGGCAAGTCGCTGCAATCCGTGGCCAAGGGCTCGGTGGACCTGGGCCAGCTGCAGGACGAAGAGGAAAAGAAGAAGGCCGAGGAAGCGGCCGAGCACCTCAAGCCGCTGCTGGACCAGCTCAAGACCTCGCTGGCCGAGCGCGCCAAGGATGTGCGCGTGACCACTCGCCTTGTGGACTCGCCGGCCTGCATCGTCGTGGAAGAGGGCGACATGAGTGGCCACCTGGCCCGCCTGCTGAAGCAGGCCGGCCAGAGCGCGCCAGTGTCCAAGCCCACGCTGGAGATCAACCCCGAGCACGCGCTGGTGAAGCGCCTGCAGGCCGGTGACGCCCGCTTCGACGATTTGGCCCAGGTGCTGTTCGACCAGGCCGTGCTGGCCGAGGGCGGCCACCTGGAGGACCCGGCGGCCTATGTGAAGCGCATCAACGCGCTGCTGGTGGGCTGAGCCCCGCCCAGCCCGGCCCCAGCGGCCGGGCCCTTCTGCGCTGGCCGCAGAAGGATTTCCGCAAATCTTCCGGTTTGTGACCGCAACACTACAAATTCCGCGAATCCAGGCTTCCCGCCGGTCGGACAACTCGCTACCCTAGGGATAGGGTTTTTACCGGGTTCCGCATCGCATGGTCTTGAGTGAGTGGATTGAGCCCGCCGCCGCACTGCCGGTGGCCACGACAACCGCCCGGTTGTCGCTGAGGGCGCCGCGGGCTAGCGATCTGGATCTATTGCTGCAGTTGCACAAGGATCCAGCCGTCACGCGTTTCTGCGGTTGCTCGACGCCCCAGGGGCGGGCCGCGGTGGAGGCACAGCTGGACAGCTGGCTGGCGCACTGGGAGACCCAGGGCTTCGGCCACTGGGCGGTCACGCTGCAGGACCAGCCCCAGCAGACCATAGGCTTCGGCGGCCTGATGCGTCGCAGCGTTGGCGGCCAGAGCGGGCTCTATCTCTACTACCGCATCGCGCCCCAGGCCTGGGGCCGCGGCTATGCGGCCGAGCTGCTGCTGCGCGCGCTGTCGCTGGCCTTCGACGAACTGCACGAGTCCGCCGTCTACGCGGCCGTGCTGCCGGCCAATGTGCCCACGCGCAAGACGCTGGAGCAGGTGGGCCTGCGGCTGCGCGGCTCGCTGGCCGACACGCCCGGCCAGGCGGCCAGCCTGCTGTACGAGGCCAGCGCCGGCGCCTGGTCCGGCCAGCCGCTGCAACAGCCGCCGGCCATCGCTTTTGCGGCCTGACGGCGGCCCTTCCGGCCGCTGTTACAACTTTTTTTGTAGGCGCTGCATCCAAAGCGCCGCCTGGCGACCAGTGGGGGTTGTGAGCCGATCGTGGCCACATCCCATCCCTTATCACACTGGAGATCGCCCATGAACCGCATCCTCGCCCAGGCCACGCCCGTGCTGGCCCTGCTGTCGCTGACCGCCTGCGCCGGCATGTCGCCCAGCACACCCGCTTTCAGCCAGGCCGACCTGCCCGCCGCCGTGCAGGTGCCTGCCGGCCACCGCGTGGTGCTGGAGAGCGTGGGCGTGGGCCAGATCACCTACGAATGCCGCGCCAAGGCCCAGGCCGCCGGCCAGTTCGAGTGGGTGTTCGTGGGCCCCAAGGCCGAGTTGCGTGACCGCGCCGGCCGCAAGCTGGGCAGCTACTACGGCCCGCCGGCCACCTGGGAATCGCTGGACGGCTCCAAGATCAGCGGCGCCCAGCAGGCGGTGGCGCCGGCCGCGGCCGGCAGCATCTCGCTGCAGCTGGTCAAGGCCAACCCGGCCAGCGGCCCCGGCAGCATGATGGGCATCAGCTACATCCAGCGGGTCGCGACCCGTGGCGGCGTCGCGCCGGCGTTGGCCTGCGATGCGGCCAGCGTGGGCCGGCAGGAGATCGTCAGCTACCAGGCGGACTACATCTTCTGGAAAGCGAGCTGAGCCCAGCGCGAGCGGGCGCCCACAATCGGGCGCCTGCCGGTTGCCGCCCCGCCATGACGCCCGACACCTTCGACTACGAAGCCGCCTTGCTCGCCTGCGCCCGCGGCGAGCGCTATGCGCTGCGCGCGCTGTACGAGCGCGAGTCGCGCTGGCTGTGCGGCGTCGCGCGTCGCATCGTCGGTGATTCGGCGCTGGCGGAGGATGTGCTGCATGACGCCTTCGTGCAGCTGTGGCAGTCGGCCTCCACCTACCAGCCGGCACTCGGTTCGGCGCGTGGCTGGATCTACACCGTGGTGCGCCACACCGCGCTGCGGGCCGTGCGGCGCCAGGGCCGCGTGAGTGCGCTGGCGCCGCAGGAGCTGGCCGAGCTGTCGGACGCCACCCAGGCCGCAGCACCCGACCGTGAGCGCGGCCTGGATGTGGACGGGCTGGAGCGCTGCATGGAGCACCTGGAGCCGCAGCGGCGCGACTGCGTGACGCTGGCCTTCGTGGACGGCTGCACGCATGACGAGATCGCGGCCCGTGTGGGGGCGCCGCTGGGCACGGTGAAGTCGTGGATACGGCGCAGCCTGGCCGCGCTGAAGGAGTGCCTGTCGTGAATTCCCCTTCGCCGGAGCGCGACCTGCGGGCCGCCGACTATGTTCTGGGCACGCTGGACGAGGCCCAGCGCGCCGAGCTGGAGCGCGAGCTGCCGGCCTCGCCCGAGCTGCAGGCCGCGGTCTACGCCTGGCAGGACCGGCTGCTGCCGCTGAGCGCCCGTGCGCCCGGCCAGACGCCGGCGCCCGGCCTGTGGGCCCGCATCGAGGCCAGCCTGTGGCCGCGTCGCGAGGCCAGTCCGGTGCCGTCCCGGCCCTGGTGGCAGCGCCTGGGCCTGTGGCAGGGCCTCAGCGGCCTGGCGCTGGCGGCCTGCCTGGTGCTGGCACTGCTGCTGGTGCAACGCCAGCCGCTGGCCACCGACCGCTATCTCGCGGTGCTGCAGGCGCCACAGGGCGGCGCGGCCGGCTGGGTGGTGGAGTTGCAGGCCGGCGGCGAGCTGCGCCTGCTGCCGGTGGGCGCGGGCGCGGCCCAGCCGGTGCCCGCGGGGCGTGCGCTGCAGTTCTGGACCAAGCCCGAGGGCGCGGCCGGCCCCACGTCGCTGGGCCTGGTGCAGGCCAACCAGGCGCTGAGCCTGCCGGTGGCGCGCCTGCCGGCGCTGGGCGAGCGCCAGCTGTTCGAGATCACGCTGGAGCCGGCCGGTGGCTCGCCCTATGACCGGCCATCCGGCCCCATCCTGTTCGTGGGCCGCACGGTGCGCCTCTGAGCCTCTCAAGCGCTCAGGCCGCGTGCGCCGCCTCCACGCGGTCCAGCCAGGGCCTGAGTGCCAGCAGCGCCAGCGCCGCCGCGCCGGTGAGCGCGGCCAGCAGCACGAAGAAGTGCGCCGGCCCCAGCATCTGCAGCTGGCGCCCCACCAGGCCCGACATCAGGTTGCCGCCGAAGGAGGCGAGATACCAGGCGGCGATCACGGTCGCGCCCAGGCCCGGCGGCGCCAGCCGCGCGAACAGGCCCAGGCCCACCGGCAGGATGTAGAGCTCGGCCAGCGTGTAGACCGTGAAGAAGGCGGCCACCCACAGCAGGCTCACCGGCGTGGCGCCGTGGTGCGCCGCCAGCAGCGCGAGCATCAGGTAGGCCAGCGCCACTCCGCCCGCGCCCAGCGCCATCTTGGTCAGCGCGGAGGGCTCGCGGCCGCGCTGGGCGGCCCGTCGCCAGCCCGCCACCACCAGCGGCGTGAACAGGAACACCCCCAGCGGGTTCAGCGACTGCATCCAGGTCACCGGCACGGTCAGGCCGCCCAGCTGGCGGTCCACCTGGCTCTCGGCCCACACGGCCAGCGTGTTGCCGCCCTGCTCGTAGCCGCTGCGAAACAGCACCACGGCCAGGCCCACCAGCACCAGTGGCAACAGCGGCAGCAGGCCGCGCAGCGACCAGGCGCGTGCAGCCGGGGCGGCCGCGCGTGCCGCGAGAGGCCGGTCGGGCGGCAGGTAGCGTGAGCCGGCCAGGTACAGCGCCAGGCCCAGGCACATGCCCAGACCCGCCACGCCGAAGCCCACATGCCAGCCGTAGAGCTCGCCCAGCGTGCCGCACACCAGCGGCGCCAGCAGCGCGCCCAGGTTGATGCCCACGTAATAGATGTTGTAGGAGCCGCCGCGGCGCGGGTCGCGCTCGTCGTAGAGATCGCCCACCTGGCTGGGCAGACTGGGCAGGAACAGGCCGTTGCCCAGCGCGATCAGCGCCAGTGCCGGGAAGAACAGTGCCTCGGACGCCAGCACGAAATGGCCCAGCGCCATCAGGCTGCCGCCGATCAGGATGGCGCGCCGCCGGCCCAGCCAGCGGTCCGCCAGCAGGCCGCCCGCGATGGGCGTGAGGTAGACGCCGCCGATGTAGGCGCCGTAGATCAGCGATGCATCGGCCTGCGTGAACTGCAGGTGGCGGATCATGTAATAGATCAGCAGCGCCTTCATGCCGTAGAAGGAAAAGCGCTCCCACATCTCGGTCAGGAACAGCACGACGAGGCCGCGCGGGTGGCCGAACCATTCGGGTGCGGCGCGGGGCGGGATGGGGGTCAAGTCTTTCTCCTGGGCAGGTCCGGCCGGCGCCGGCGGCGCGAGTGTGCCGGCTGGGCCGCAGCCCCAACATGGGGGTTAGCCCCGCGCGTGCAGCGCAAGACCTGGCACCGCGGCGCTCAGGCGGGCTGGAAGCGGCGCAGGCCGGCCAGGTCCAGCACGCGCACGCCGCCGTACTCGATGCGTATCAGCCCGTCCGCGGCGAGGCGGCGCAGCGCCTGGTTCACACGCTGGCGCGACAGCCCCACCAGGTAGCCCAGCTCCTGCTGCGTGATGCGCAGCAGGCTGCCCACGCCGGGGTAGAGCTGGGGGTGGAACAGCGCGCCCAGGTTGCGCGCGACTCGCACGTCGGGGTCGTGGATGCGGTCGGTCTCGCGGGCCGCGATGAACTGGCCCAGGCGCTCGTTGAGCTGGTCTAGCACGAAGCGGTTGAACGCGATGCTGCCGCCCAGCAGCGCCTCGAAGCTGTCCAGCGGCAGGCCAGCCACCACACTGGGGCGCAGCGCCTGGATGTTGTAGCGGTAGGCCTCGCGCTTGAGCAGCGTGCCCTCGCCGAACCAGCCGCCCGAGGGCACGCCGGTGAAGGTGACGGCCAGGCCCGAGGAGTCGTCGTTGCTCATCTTCAGCAGCCCGTCGATGACGCCGAACCAGTAGCTGGCCGGCCGGCCTATGCGGCACAGGCGCTCGCCGGGCTCGGCATCGGCCACGCGCAGCGCGTCCACCGCAAGCGCGCGCTGCTCGCGCTCCAGCAGCGGCAGCCAGGGGATGGCGTCCAGTTCCTGGCGGGTGGGGGCGCGGGCGCGCTGGCGCAGCGGCAGGGCGGTGTCGGGCATGACTGGGGTAAGTCTGCTCGGTGAAGACCCTGAATTGTCGTCGTAACGACAACCTGGCGTCAAAGTCCTGCCCAGAATCGGCGCCACAGACGGTGGCTCCAGCCCCGCAACGGAGACAAGCTTGACCGAGACCTTTCCCCGGCTCTTGCTCGGCCACGCGGCACGGCGCCCGGATGCGGCGGCGTTGCGCGAGAAGGCCTATGGCGTCTGGCAGACCCTCAGCTGGGCGCAGCTCGCGCGCCTGGTGCAGGACCTGGCACTGGGCCTGGCGGCGGCCGGCCTGCGGCGCGGTGACCATGTGGTGGTGGTGGGCGACAACCGGCCGCGTCTGTACGCCAGCATGCTGGCCGCGCAGGCGCTGGGCGCGGTGCCGGTGCCGCTGTACCAGGACGCGGTGGCCGCGGAGTTCGTGTTCCCGCTGAACAATGCCGAGGTCGGCTTCGCGGTGGTGGAAGACCAGGAGCAGGTGGACAAGCTCTTGGAGCTGCGCGAGCAATGCCCGCAGCTCAAGCGCATCTGGTTCGACGACCCGCGCGGCCTGCGCCATTACTGCGAGCCGGGTCTGGCGTCGCTGGACGAACTGGTCGCGCAGGGCCGCGCGCATGGTGAGCAGCGCCCGCACCTGTTCGCGGCCGAGGTGGACGCTGGCCAGCCGGGCGATGTGGCGGCGCTGTTCTTCACGTCGGGCACCACGGGCAACCCCAAGGGCGTGATCCACACCCATGCATCGCTGATCGATCGCGCCCAGGCCGGCGCGCGCTTCGACCACCTGAGCGAGCACGAGGAGGTGCTGGCCTATCTGCCGCCGGCCTGGATAGGCCAGAACATCTTCAGCTTTGCGCAGTGGCTGGCCTGCGGCTATGTGGTGAACTGCCCGGAGTCGGCGGCCACGGTCAGCATAGACCTGAAGGAAATCGGTCCGACCTACTACTTCGCACCGCCGCGCGTGTTCGAGGCGCTGCTGACCAGCGTGATGATCCGCATGGAAGACGCGTCGGCCCTCAAGTGCTGGGTGTTCGAGCGCTGCATGGCGCTGGCGCGGCGCGTGGGCCCGCGGCTGATGGCGGGCGAGCCGGTGGGCGTGCTCGCGCGCCTGGGCTATGCGCTGGGCGATGCGCTGATCTACGGCCCGCTGCGCAACACGCTGGGCTTCTCGCGGGTGCGTGTGGCCTACACCGCGGGCGAGGCCATAGGCCCGGACCTGTTCAGCTTCTACCGCGCGATAGGCATCAACCTCAAGCAGCTCTACGGCTCCACCGAGACCGCGGTGTTCGTGTGCCTGCAGCCCGACCACGAGGTGCGCGCCGACACCGTGGGCGTGCCCATCGCGGGCGTGGAAATCCGCCTCAGCGACAGCGGCGAGCTGCTGGTGCGCTCGCCCGGCCTGCTCAAGGGCTACTACAAGAACGAGGCTGCCACGCGCGAGGCGCTGACCGAGGACGGCTGGTTCCGCACCGGCGACGCGGGCTTTCTGGGCGCGGGCGGCCACCTCAAGATCATCGACCGCGCCAAGGACGTGGGCCGGCTGTCGGGTGGCCCCTTCGACGGCGCGATGTTTGCGCCCAAGTATGTGGAGAACAAGCTCAAGTTCTTTCCGCACATCAAGGAGGCGGTGTGCTTTGGCGACCAGCGCGAGAAGGTGGTGGCCTTCCTCAATATCGACTTCGAGGCCGTGGGCCACTGGGCCGAGCGCCGCAACCTGGCCTACACCGGCTACACCGACCTGGCGGGCCGTGAGGAGGTCTACGAATTGATGCGCAACTGCGTAGAGCAGGTGAACGCCGATCTCGCGCAGGACCAGCTGCTGGCCGGCAGCCAGATCTGCCGCTTCCTGGTGCTGCACAAGGAGCTGGACGCGGACGACGGCGAGCTCACGCGCACCCGCAAGGTCAGGCGTGGCGCGATCGCCGACAAGTACGGCGTGCTGGTCGAGGCGCTGTATGCGGGCCGGGTGTCCCAGCACATCGAGACCCAGGTGCGCTTCGAGGACGGCCGCAGCGCGCTGGTGGCGGCCGACCTGCGCATCGTCGAGGCGCGCACCTTCGCCCCCGCCCGCCAGGAGGCCGCATGAACCAGATGCAGAGCCTCGACGATCTGGCCGTGCCGGCCTCCCAGCCCGCGGCCGCGCGGCGGGCGGGCCGGGGCGAGGTCATCCTGGAGGTGCAGAACATCTCGCTGTCCTTCGGCGGCGTGAAGGCGCTGACCGACATCAGCTTCAATGTCCGCGAGCACGAGATACGCGCCATCATCGGCCCCAACGGCGCCGGCAAGAGCTCCATGCTGAACTGCATCAACGGCGTCTACCAGCCGCAGCAGGGTCAGATCACGCTGCGCGGTCAGACCTACCGCGGCATGAGCCCGCGCCAGGTGGCCGAGATGGGCGTGGCGCGCACCTTCCAGAACCTCGCGCTGTTCAAGGGCATGAGCGTGCTGGACAACCTGATGACCGGCCGCAACCTGCGCATGCGCCGCGGCCTGTTCTGGCAGGCGCTGCACCTGGGCCCGGCGCGGCGCGAGGAGACCGAGCAGCGCGAGGCGGTGGAACGCATCATCGACTTCCTGGAGATCCAGGCCTGGCGCAAGACGCCGGTGGGCCGCCTGCCCTATGGCCTGCAAAAGCGCGTGGACCTGGGCCGGGCGCTGGCGATGGAGCCCAGCCTCCTGCTGCTGGACGAGCCCATGGCCGGCATGAACGTGGAGGAGAAGCAGGACATGTGCCGCTTCATCCTGGACGTGAACGACGAGTTCGGCACCACCATCGTGCTGATCGAGCACGACATGGGCGTGGTGATGGACATCTCGGACCGCGTCGTCGTGCTGGACTACGGCAAGAAGATAGGCGACGGCGCGCCGGACGAGGTGCGCCGCAACGAGGACGTGATCCGCGCCTACCTCGGCGCTGGCCACTGAGGGGCTTGTGATGGGACCATTCCTTGAGACTCTCATTGGCGGCCTGATGGCCGGCATGCTGTATTCGCTGATCGCGCTGGGCTTTGTGCTGATCTTCAAGGCCAGCGGCGTTTTCAATTTCGCGCAGGGCGCGATGGTGCTGTTCGCGGCGCTGGCGATGGCGCGCCTGGCCGAATGGCTGCCGCGGCTCACGGGCCTGGAGGACAAGCTGCTGATCAACCTGCTGGCCTTTGCCGGCGCACTGGTGGTGATGGTGGTGGTGGCCTGGCTGGTGGAGTGGCTGGCGCTGTCGCGGCTGGTGAATCAGGAGGGCGTGACGCTGCTGATGGCGACGCTGGGCATTGCCTACCTGCTGGAAGGCCTGGGCCAGATGCTGTTCGGCAACGACATCTACAAGATAGACATCGGCCTGCCCAAGGACCCGATGTTCTTGCTCGAGCAGCAGTTCGAGGGCGGCATCCTGGTCAGCAAGGAAGACCTGTACGCGGCGCTGATCGCCGCGGCGCTGGTGGCATCTTTAAGCCTGTTCTTCCAGAAGACCGCCACCGGCCGCGCGCTGCGTGCGGTGGCCGACGATCACCAGGCCGCGCAGAGCATTGGCATTCCGCTGTCGCACATCTGGGTCATCGTGTGGAGCGTGGCAGGCTTTGTCGCGCTGGTGGCCGGCATGATCTGGGGCAGCAAGCTGGGCGTGCAGTTCTCGCTGTCGCTGGTGGCGCTGAAGGCGCTGCCGGTGGTCATCCTGGGCGGACTCACCAGCGTGCCCGGCGCCATCGTCGGCGGCCTGCTGATCGGCGTGGGCGAGAAGCTGTCCGAGGCCTACCTGGGCCCGCTGCTGGGCGGCGGCATCGAGTACTGGTTCGGCTATGTGCTGGTGCTGGGCGTGCTGCTGGTGAGGCCTCAGGGGCTGTTCGGGGAGAAGATCATTGATCGCGTCTGAGCCCATGCGCTGCTCAAGTGCCGCCGGCGCGGCCGCCTGGTTGCTGGCCTGGGGCTGCGCCGGGGAGGCGCCGACCAGTGACGAGCTGGTGGCCAGCTGGTCCATCGAGGTGGCCGGCGACACCACCCAGCGCACGCTGCGCATCCTGCGGGTGGACGCGGCCGCAGCACCGGACGCGCGGCTGGTCGCCCAGATCGGATTCCGTGGCCAGCGCATGGTGCCGCTGGCGGTGGTGCTGGACGAGGCCGCCGTGCCCACGCTGCGCTTCACGACGCCGCTGGGGGCCCGGGCCGAGCTGAAGCAGACCGACGCGGGGAGCTTCGAGGGCCAATGGACGCTGCCGGACGGTGAGGTGAGGGCCGCCCGCCTGCTGCGCATGGCCCCCGGTGAAGACAGCTCGCCGGGCGCGCCGCTCTACATCGTGAAGCCCTCGCCCGAGGTGCCCGCCGCCTGCGCCGCGCTGAGTGGGCTGTGGGAAGGGCAGTGGGCCTACCTCGGCTGGGGCCGCGTGTGGGTCTGGGTGCTGGACGTGGACGCGCGTTGCCAGGCCCGCGTGGTGCTGCAGTCCCGGCTGGCCCGGCCGCGCGCCTTCCAGCGCATCGATGTGAGCGACGGCCGCGGGGTGCTGCCCTACGGGCAGGGCAGCTATGCGCTGAAGCTGAGTGGTGACGAGCTGCGCATTGCCAGCACCTGGTACTTCTCCTCCTACAGCAACGGCGCGGTGCTGCGGCGTGTTGCCGACACCCTGCCCTGACCGGACCCGCCCACCATGCTCTACCGCGAAAACGGCCAGTTCAAGACCAGCTATGCGTTGGACAGCCAGATCCTGCCGATACGCCAGGACCGGGTCTTCATGGCGCTGCTGCTGGCGGCGGCCTTTGTGCTGGTGCCGCTGCTGGCCAGCGAATACCTGCTGCGCGCGGTCTTCATTCCCTTCCTGATCCTCAGCCTGGCCGCACTGGGCCTGAACGTGCTGGTGGGCTATTGCGGCCAGATCTCGCTGGGCTCCGGGGCCTTCATGGCCGTGGGCGCCTATGTGGCCTACAACTGCCAGGCGCGCATGGACGGCCTGCCGCTGATCGTGAGCCTGCTGGCCGGCGGCACGGGCGCGATGCTGCTGGGCCTGGCCTTCGGCCTGCCGTCGCTGCGCATCAAGGGGCTGTATCTGGCCGTGGCCACGCTGGCCGCGCAGTTCTTCGTGGACTGGGCCTGCCTGCGGCTCAAGTGGGTCACCAATGACTCGGCCTCGGGTTCGGTCAGCGTCGCCGGGCTCAATGTGGCGGGCCTGCCGATCGAATCGCCCGCGTCGCGCTACCTGCTGTGCCTCAGCTTTGTGGTGGTGTTCGCGCTGCTGACCAAGAACCTGGTGCGCGGCCACATCGGCCGCAGCTGGATGGCGATGCGCGACATGGACGTGGCCGCCGCGGTCATAGGCATCAGGCCGCTGCAGGCCAAGCTCAGCGCCTTCGCGGTCAGCAGCTTCATCATCGGCGTGGCCGGTGCGCTGTGGGGCTTTGTGCACCTGGGCTCCTGGGAGCCCGCGGCCTTCGGCATCAACCGCAGCTTCGATCTGCTGTTCATGGTCATCATCGGTGGCCTGGGCTCCATCTCGGGCGCCTTCTTCGGCGCGGCCTTCATCGTGGTGCTGCCGCTGATCCTGGACCAGCTGCCCTACTGGACCGGCCTGCCCATGGACACGGCCACCGCCTCCCACCTGGCGCTGATGATCTTCGGCGCGCTCATCGTGTTCTTCCTGATCAAGGAGCCCCATGGCCTGGCCCGGCTGTGGGCGACGGCCAAGGAAAAGCTGCGCCTCTGGCCCTTCCCCCATTGATATGGCCCACCCCCTACGCGCTTCGCGCGCCCCCTCAAGGGGGCGACGGCGGCCGACCGGCAGAGCCGGATCGGCGCCGTCCGCTGGATGTCGTGCCCAGGCGCCTGTTGGCGCCGGTGCACGGTGATGGTTTTCTTGAGCACCGACAAATTCAACCAAGGAGACAAGCGATGAAGATCAAGGCACTCGCCCTCACCCTCGCGGCCGTGACCACGCTAGGGGCCGCCCCGGCCGCGCTGGCCCAGGCCAAGGAGCAGTTCTTCCCGCTGCTGGTCTACCGCACCGGGCCCTACTCGCCCAACGGCACGCCCTGGGCCAATGGCAAGCAGGACTACATCAAGCTGATCAATGCGCGCGATGGCGGCGTCAACGGCGTGAAGCTCACGTTCGAGGAGTGCGAGACCGGCTACGCGACCGACAAGGGCGTGGAGTGCTACGAGCGGCTCAAGGGCAAGGGGCAGTTCGGCGCCACGCTGTTCGACCCCCAGGCCACCGGCATCACCTTCGCGCTGACCGACAAGGTGCCGGCCGACAAGATTCCGCTGATCACGCTGGGCTACGGCCTCTCGGCTGCGGCTGACGGCGGCGTGTTCGCGTGGAACTTTCCGCTGATGGGCAGCTACTGGACCGCCGCCGACGTGCTGATCCAGCACCTGGGCAAGAAAGAGGGCGGCCTGGACAAGCTCAAGGGCAAGAAGATCGCGCTGGTCTACCACGACAGTCCCTTCGGCAAGGAGCCCATCCCGGTGCTGGACGAGCGCCAGAAGATGCATGGCTTCGAGCTCATCAAGATCCCGGTGACCGCGCCCGGCGTCGAGCAGAAGAGCGCCTGGCTGGAGGTGCGCAAGCAGCGGCCCGACTATGTGCTGCTGTGGGGCTGGGGCGTGATGAACTCCACCGCGCTGAAGGAGGCCCAGGCCACCGGCTACCCGCGCGAGAAGATGTACGGTGTCTGGTGGTCGGGTGCCGAGCCCGACGTGAAGGACGTGGGCGAGGGCGCCAAGGGCTACAACGCGCTCAACCTCAACACCTCGGGCACCGCGCCCAAGGTCATCCAGGACGTGCTGAAGTTCGTGCACGACAAGGGCCAGGGCACGGGGGCGCGCGACGAGGTGGGCTCGGTGCTCTACACGCGCGGCCTGGTGATCCAGGCGCTGGCGGTGGAGGGCGTGCGGCGCGCGCAGGAGCGCTTCGGCAAGGGCAAGGTGATGACCGGCGAGCAGGTGCGCTGGGGCCTGGAGAACCTGGCGCTGGACGACAAGAAACTGAGCGGCCTAGGCCTGACCGGCGTGATCCGCCCCATCAGCACCAGCTGCACCGACCACCAGGGCTCCAGCTGGGTGCGGGTGCACACCTGGGACGGCAAGAAGTGGAACTTCTCGTCCGACTGGTATCAGGCCGACGACCAGATTCTCAAGCCCATGGTGAAGGCGGCGGCGGACAAGTACGCGGCGGAGAAGAAGCTCACAAGGCGGACGCCGGCGGAGTGTCAGAGCTAAGAGGTGGCTTTGAACTGCTTCGGTCTTTTTGACAGGCCCAGCCGGGAGTTCGCCCCGGCGGGCGACCTACTTTCTGGGCGACCAGAAAGTAGGCAAAGAGTCGCCCCTGTTCCGGCACCCCTCGCTGCGCGAGGGGTGCCCTGCGTGCCATGCCGCTTGCATTTGGCATGGCGTTCGTCAGGCGTCGCACAGCACGCAGGTGCTGTGCTCGGTCCTGTCTCACTGCGTCGAACGGCGAGGCCCGCGCAAAACTCCCTGCGCTGCGCTCCGGTCAGACAGTTGCGCGGAGTCAGTTCACGAAGCGCGCTGCGCGCGCGCCTCGCCGTTCTGCGCTTCTCGGCTCCTCCAAAGGGGAGTGATGGAACAGCCGAACAGCCGAAAGCCAAACCCCGACGCCGGCTGGCGTCGGCTGTTGGGTATGCCCCGTTTAGCACCGCCGAGGAACGGAAGGCTTTGAAGCCGTGCGCGCAGCGCACTTCAAGAACTGACTCCGCGCAACTGTTAGAGCAGAGCGTAGCGGCGCGAGTTTTGCGCGGGGCTTCAAGGCCTGAGTACCGCAGGGCACCCGCAGCTTGGCTGCGGTCGGTGCGGTCGGGGGGAACTCTTTGCCTACTTTCTGGTCGCCCAGAAAGTAGGTCGCCCGCCGGGGCGAAATCCCGGCACGGGCCTTGCCGGAACATCACCATCTCGCGAGTGCGCGGAGCAACGCCATGACCCCACCCCTCCTCAACGTCAACGGCATCGAGGTCATCTACAACCACGTGATCCTGGTGCTCAAGGGCGTTTCGCTGCAGGTGCCCGAGGGCCGCATCGTCGCGCTGCTTGGCGGCAACGGCGCGGGCAAGACCACCACGCTGCGCGCGGTGTCCAACCTGCTGGAAGGCGAACGCGGCGAGGTCACCAAGGGCGGCATCGAGCTGCGTGGTGAGCGCATCGAGAGGCTGTCCACCGCGGCCATGGTGCAGCGCGGCGTGGTGCAGGTGATGGAGGGCCGCCACTGCTTCGCCCACCTCACCATCGAGGAGAACCTGCTGACCGGTGCCTACACGCGTCGCGACGGCCAGGCCGCGGTGCGCGAGACGCTGGACAAGGTCTATGCCTACTTCCCGCGCCTCAAGACCCGGCGCAGCAGCCAGGCCGCCTACACCTCGGGTGGCGAGCAGCAGATGTGCGCGATCGGCCGCGCGCTGATGGCCAATCCCAGCATGGTGCTGCTGGACGAACCCTCCATGGGGCTGGCGCCGCAGATCGTGGAGGAGGTGTTCGAGATCGTGCGCGACCTCAACACCCGCGAAGGCACGACCTTTCTGCTCGCCGAGCAGAACACCGCGATGGCGCTGCGCTATGCGGACTACGGCTACATCCTGGAGAACGGCCGCGTGGTGATGGACGGCAGCGCCGCCTCGCTGCGCGACAACGAGGACGTGAAGGAGTTCTACCTGGGCATGGGCGGGGAAGGGCGGCGCAGCTTCAAGGATGTGAAGAGCTACAAGCGCCGCAAGCGTTGGCTGGCCTGAGCGGCCGCGGTCAAGGAGCCCGAGTGATGAGCGAAGAAACCTGGGATATCGCACCCCCGCCCTTTGATGCCGGGCAGGCGCTGCTGACGCTCAAGCGCTGGTTGCGCGACCAGCGCGTGCTGGCCGAGCGCGGCGAGGGCTGGTGCCTGGGCGCGGATCTGGTGCTGAAGCTGGCACCGGACGGCGAGGCCCTGAAGCTGCACTTGGCCAAGCGCCCCGCGCGCACGCCCGAGTGGGATGTGTTCACGCTCAGGTCGGCGCTTGACACGCGCAAGCTGCAGGATGAGATCAAGCGTCGGCTGACGCGCTGGAAGGACGAGGAATGAAGCTCAACCCGGGAGGTTTCTTCGACGCGCTGGAGACCCGCGACCCGGTCGAGCGCGAGGCCGCGCTGATGGCCGCGCTGCCCGCGCAGATCGCCCATGCGCAGCAGAGCAGCCCGGCCTATGCGGAGTTGCTGGCCGACGTGGACGCGGCCCGCATCACCTCGCGCGCGGCGCTGGCGGCGCTGCCGCTGACCCGCAAGAGCAGCCTGGCCGCGGCCCAGGCCGCGCGCCGGGCGCTGCGCCTGGGCGGCTACGCGGCCGGCACGCCGCGGCGCATCTTCCAGTCGCCCGGGCCGCTGTACGAGCCCGAGCCCGACGGCGCGGCCGCCGACCCCTGGCGTATCGCGCGGGCGCTGTTCGCCGCCGGCCTGCGCGCCGGCCAGCTGGCCCATGTGAGCTTCAGCTACCACCTGACCCCGGCCGGCGCCATGATGGAGGCCGGTCTGCGCGCGCTGGGCCTGGCCAGCGTGCCGGGCGGCGTGGGCAACACCGAGCAGCAGCTGCAGGCGGTGCTGGACCTCGCCCCCGAGGCCTATGCCGGCACGCCCAGTTTTCTGCGCATCCTCTACGAGCGCGCGGCCGAATCCGGCCAGCCGCTGTCGCTGCGCCATGCGCTGGTCAGCGGCGAGGCCTGCCCGCCGGCGCTGGTCACCTGGTTCGCGGAGCGCGGGCTGGATGCCTACCAGTGCTATGCCACGGCCGACCTGGGCCTGATCGCCTACGAGACGGTCGCGCGCGAGGGCCTGGTGGTGGACGAGGGCGTGCTGGTGGAGATCGTGCGGCCCGGCAGCGGCGAGCCGCTGCCCGAGGGTGAGGTGGGCGAGGTGGTGGTGACCAGCTTCAGCCCCGACTACCCGCTGATCCGCTTCGCCACCGGCGACCTGTCCGCGGTGCGGCCTGGGGTCAGTCCTTGCGGCCGGACCAATCAGCGCCTGCGCGGCTGGCTGGGGCGCGCCGACCAGTCCGCCAAGGTGCGGGGCATGTTCGTGCACGCCGGCCAGGTGGCCGAGCTGCAGAAGCGCCACCCGGCGCTGCGCCGCGTGCGCCTGGTGGTGGAGGGCGAGATGGCCAACGACCGCCTGACACTGCAGGTGGAGGTGCCGGGCCGGCCGCTGGGCCTGGCCGAGCTGCTGGCCACCTCGCTGCGCGAGCTGACCAAGCTGCGCGCCGAGGTCGAGCTGGTCGAGCCCGGCAGCCTGCCCAACGATGGCCGGCTGATCGAGGACCGTCGGTCCGTCACGTAGCGAGGCTGTCACCTGTCGAGGTGAGCCGTCGCGCCGACCTGCGCTCCACAATGGCCCGATGAACGCCGCGCCCCTGCGTACTGCCCTGGTCGAAGACGACGCCGCCTACCGCGCGGCGCTGGCGTCGGCGGTGATGGGCGCGCCGGGCCTGGACTTCGTCGGCGCGGCCAGCGACCTGGGCGACGGCCTTGCGCTGATGCGGCGCCTGCGGCCCGACCTGCTGCTGGTGGACCTGCAGCTGCCCGGCGGAAGCGGCCTCACGCTGATCCAGGCCGCGGCCGAGGAGCTGCCCGACTGCGAGGTGGTGGTGGTCAGCACGCTGGGCGAGGAGGACTCGGTGCTGGCCGCGCTGGCCGCCGGCGCCGTGGGCTATCTGCTCAAGCAGGGCAGCGCCGGTCGCCTGGTGGAGCAGCTGGAGGCGCTGCGCGAGGACGGCGCGCCACTGAGCCCGGTGATCGCGCGCAAGCTGCTGCAGCGGCTGGCGCCGGGCGGCCGGGCGTCGCTGCGGCAGGCGTCGCTGGCGCCGCGCTCATCCTCGGTGGGCGAGGTCAGCCTGTCGGACCGCGAGCTGGAGATCCTGCAACTGATCGCGATGGGTTACAGCTTCGAGGAGATCACGCGCCAGCTGGGGCTCACGCTGAACACGGTCGCCACGCATGTGAAGCGCTGCTACCGCAAGCTGCAGGTGCACTCCAAGCTGCAGGCGGTCAACGAGGCGCGTCGGCGCGGTCTGGTGCCCTGAGCGGCAGCCGCCACACGACGGCCGTGCCCGGGCCGTCCGTGCCCCAGGTGGGTGGAGCGGGCGAGATCCATTCCATGCTGCCGCCCAGGCGCTGGGCGCGCTGCTGCAGGCCGCGTCGGCCCTGGCCCGGCCGGGCCTCGGGCGCCAGGCCCACGCCATCATCCACCAGCCACAGCCAGGCCTCGTGCTCGTGCAGCTCGGTGGCCACCGTGAGGTGGCGCGCCTGCGCATGGCGTATGCAGTTGCTCAGCAGCTCCTGCAGGCCGCGTACCAGCTCCAGCGCCCCGGCGCCCTGCAGGCAGGGCAGGGGGGGGAGCGGCGCGACCCGCCACACGAAGCTCAGCTGGGCCGCGCGTGCCAGCCCGCTGACGCGCTGGCGCCAGCTGCCCAGCAGCACGCCCAGGTCGCCGTCGTCGTCGGCCAGCGTATCCACCGACAGGCGCATCTCCAGCAGGCAGTCGTCCAGCGCCTGGGCCAGCGCGGCGCCGTCCAGCTCGGCCAGCTGCAGGCGCACGCCCAGCAGGCGGGCACCCAGGCCGTCGTGCAGATCCTGCAGCAGGCGGCGGCGCTGCTCGCTGGCGGCGCGCTCGCGCTCGGCCTCGGCCTGGGCCTGGAAGGCGCGCTGCAGCTCGCCGGTGCGCTGGGCCAGGTCATGGCTGAGCGCCTGGCGCAGCGCACGCTCGCGCCGTGCGGCGTCTATGAAGTGGCGCTGCAGCAGCAGCGCCACCCAGGCGACCCAGCCGGCGTGGGCGAGCGCGTTGGCGTCCACCACCGGCAGGTCCAGCGCCAGCGCACCCAGGCTGACCACGGCCCAGGTGCTGGCCGAGAAGCCCACCAGCAGCGCGGTGGCCCAGTCGCCCGCGCCGCCGCTGCGTGCCAGGCCACGCAGCGCAAAGCCCCAGGCGGCGGCCAGCAGCAGCGTGCGCACGCCCAGCGCCCACCAGGGCCAGGGCTGAGAGAAGTTGGACCAGGCCCAACCCTGGGCGGCGGCCACCAGGTCCACCGCCAGCGCCACCCCCAGCAGCGCCAGCAGCGCACGCCGCAGCCCGGGGTGCCAGCCGCCCGACAGCCGCGCGGTGATGCCCACCAGCAGCGCCTTGGCGCCCAGGTCGGCCGCGTCCAGCAGCATGCGCCAGGCGGGCGAGGGCAGGGGCTGGTCGGGCAGCACATAGGGGCTCAGCAGCAGCGCCAGCAGCGCCACGTGCAGGCCGCTGAGCAGGTAGAGCGGCTCGTCGCGCCGCACCCGCGCGACCAGCAGCAGAAAGGCCGCCACCATCACGCCGCCCAGTGCGGTGGCGGCACGCAGCAGCTGCCAGTGCTGGCGGCCCTCGTCCAGGCGCTGCACCGCAGCAGGCGGCCCCAGCAGCACCGGTTGCAGGCTGGTGCCGCTGGGGCCGGGCGGCGGCAGGCGCAGCTGCAGCACCGTGCCAGGGGTTTCGCGCAGCGCGGCCGGCAGGTCCAGCATCCATTGCTCGTGGCCCAGCACCAGGCGCTCGCCGCGGCCGGATAGCCCCTCGGACGAATGACTCAGCAGGCGCCCGTTCAGCCACACCTCGATGCCGGGCCGGAAGGCCAGCGCCAGCCGCTCCAGCGGCCCTTGCGGTTCGGGCAGCTTCAGTTGCAGCCACAGGCCGTGGCCGGCGTCGGCGGGCAGGCGCAGCGGCAGGGGGCGCAGGGGCGCGCTGGCCAGGTCGGCCGGCGGCGTGGCGGCCTCGGAGGCCAGCACCCGGGCACTTGTGAGCTGCTGCACGCCCAGTGCCGCCGGCTCGCCCTCGTGCAGCAGCTGCAGCGCCACGGCGGCCAGCAGCGGCAGCAGCAGGCCCGCAATGACCCGCCAGCAGCGCCACGGCAGCGATGCCCTTCTGGGCGGCTCGACGGGAGGCGGCAGCGGCGCATCGGTCATGGCGCCTGGATTGTGTGGGCCGGGCCTGCCGACGCGCGAGCCCTGCTTCAGGGGCGTGTCGTCCTCTCGGTGTTTACACGCGCGCCAGCCCCCGTCCCTTTGCCTAGGATGGGCTGGCGAATCACAACAAGGCTTTCAACGAGGAGACTCCCCATGCGCACCCCTTTGCTGCTGGCCCTGCCGCTGGCACTGACCGCCCTGAACGCGGCGGCCGACTACCCCGACAAGCCGATCACGCTGATCGTGCCCTTCGCGGCCGGCGGGCCCACCGACAAGGTCGCCCGTGACCTCGCCGAGGCGATACGCAAGCCCCTGGGCGGCACCGTGGTGATCGAAAACGTGGGCGGTGCCGGCGGTACCTTGGGCGCGGCGCGCGTGGCCAAGGCCGCACCCGATGGCTACACGGTGCTGCTGCACCATATCGGCATCGCCAGCGCGCCCTCGCTGTACCGCAACCTGCCCTACAAGACGCTGGAGGACTTCGAGTACCTGGGCATGGTGAACGAGGTCCCGATGACGCTGATAGGCCGCACCACGCTGCCCGCCGGCAGCTACGCGGAACTGGGCAAGTGGCTGGAGGCCAACAAGGGCAAGATCAACCTGGCCCATGCCGGTGTGGGCTCGGCCTCGCACCTGTGCGGCCTGCTGTATCAGTCCAGCATCAAGCTGGACATGATCACCGTGCCCTACAAGGGCACGGCCCCGGCGATGAACGACCTCCTGGGCGGTCAGGTCGACATCATGTGCGACCAGACCACCAACACCACCGGTCAGATCGAGTCCGGCAAGGTGAAGGCCTATGCGGTGACCACGTCCAAGCGCCTGAGCGCGCCCGCGCTGGCCAAACTGCCGACGCTGGACGAGGCCGGCGTGAAGGGCTTCAACATGTCGGTCTGGCATGGCCTGTATGCGCCCAAGGGCACGCCCAAGGCGGTGGTCGACAAGATCAACGGCGCGCTGCGCACCGCGCTGAAGGACCCCGAGTTCCACAAGCGCCAGGAGGCGCTGGGCGCGGTCATCATCGCGGACGCCCGTCTGGCCCCGGTCGAGCACAAGAAGTTCGTCGAGGCCGAGATCAACAAGCTCAGCCCCGTCATCAAGGCCGCCGGCCAGTACGCCGACTGAGGACCGAGCGCAGTCCCTGCGGACTGCGCGACGCCTCAGGAGGAACGGGCCCTGTCTCGCAGGGCCCGTGCGCCCTGCCAGGGGACTGAGCAGGACCGAGGGCAAGACCTGCGTCTTGCCTGACGCCTGGCGAAGGCCTGAGCGCCTGCAGGCGCTCAGGCATGAGGACCGAGCGCAGTCCCTGCGGACTGCGCGACGCCTCAGGAGGAACGGGCCCTGTCTCGCAGGGCCCGTGCGCCCTGCCAGGGGACTGAGCAGGACCGAAGGCAAGACCTGGCACCAATGGGGCCTTGTGTGTCGGCCGCATGTCAGCGTCGACCGTCCCCCCTAGTCCGCAAGCCGTCACCGCCTCGACATCGGGCCTTCCTACATTGCGCCGGCCGGGCCAGACCCGGCCTACAAGCAATCGAGGAGTGCCCATGAAAAACCGTCTTTCCATCACGCTGGCGCTGGCCTTTGCCGCCGCGCTGCCCGCCCATGCCACGCTGGACGGCGCCGCCCCGCTGGTGATCGCGCACCGCGGTGCCAGCGGCTACCTGCCCGAGCACACGCTGGCCGGCTACGAGCTGGCCGTGAAGCTGGGGGCCGACTACATCGAGCCCGATCTGCAGCTGACCAAGGACGGCGTGCTGGTCGCGATGCACGACACCACGCTGAACCGCACGACCAACGTGGCCGACCTGTTCGCCGCGCGCAACGGCGGCTATGCGGTGTCCGACTTCACGCTGGCCGAGATCAAGACGCTGACGGTCAAGCCGGTGGGCACGGCGTCCACCAGCTACCCGGGCTTCACGCCCAGCGCGGCCGACCCGTTCCGGGTGCCGACCTTCCAGGAGGTCATCAGCCTGGCCAAGCAGCAGAGCCTGATCAGCGGCCGCGAGGTGGGCATCTATCCCGAGGCCAAACAGGCCGACCCGCGCATGGAAGACCTGATCCTGCAGACCCTGGTGGCCAACGGCTACGACGGCCACGAGAAGGTCTTCATCCAGTCCTTCAGCGCCGACACCATTCGCAGCCTGCACGACAAGCAGGCGCAGATGGGCGTGGACTTCAAGCTCATCGTGCTGAGCTCCTCGTCCACCGCGCTGCTGAACTATGGCCTGGCCAACATCGCCAGCTTCGCCGACGGCGTGGGCCCCAGCATCACCGGCGCGGGCATGAGCGAGAGCTTCATCAGCGCGGCCCACGCGGCTGGCCTGATGGTGCATGGCTACACCTTCAGCAAGAACAACCCGGCCACGGCGGTGCCCGAGTACCTGAAGTTCTTCGGCTGGGGCATGGACGGCGTGTTCTCCAACTACGCCGACATCGCACTGGACGCACGGGCCCAGTACATCGCCTCCGTGCCCGAGCCCAGCTCCTACGGGCTGATGGCCCTGGGCCTGGTGGCCATGGGCGCGCTGATGCGCCGGCGCAGCGCGCAGGCCTGAGCCGCACGCAAAACCTGACCCCATTTGGTGATGGGGTCTGACGCCGCCCACCGGGCGGCGTCTTGCTTTGCTGCGGTGGCGAACTCGCCACGGGCCAGTGCAGCTGGGGTTTGACGCGGTTGACGGTTTTGTGAATCTTGGGCAAGAATGCATGTAAACGTTTACACAACACCGGACCTACAGCCCGGACCGACGGATGAGACAACCGTTTCCGCCCCGCTTCCTGTGGGGCTGCGCCACTTCCGCTTACCAGATCGAGGGCTCGCCGCTGGCCGACGGGGCCGGGGTGAGCAACTGGCATCGCTTCGCCCACACGCCGGGCCGCGTGGCGAATGGCGACACCGGCGACGTCGCTTGCGACCACTACCGCCGCATGAAGGAGGATGTCGCGCTGATGCGTGACCTGGGCCTGACCGCCTACCGCTTCAGCATCGCGTGGAACCGGGTCTTGCCCGAGGGACGGGGCCGCGTGAACCCGGCGGGTCTGGGCTTCTACGAGCGCCTGGTCGACGAGTTGCTGGCCGCCGGCATACAGCCCATGGCCACGCTGCACCACTGGGACCTGCCGGCCGCGCTGGACGACCGCGGCGGCTGGCTCAATCCCGACATGCCGGACTGGTTTGCCGACTACGCCCAGGTGGCCTTCCGCGCACTGGACGATCGGGTCAAGCTGTGGGTCACGCTGAATGAGCCCTGGGTCATCGCCGATCAGGGCTATATGCACGGCGCGCTGGCGCCGGGCCACAAGAGTGCCTATGAAGCCGCCATCGTCGCGCACCGGCTGATGCAGGCCCATGCCAAGGGTGTGCAGGCCTACCGCGCGACCGGCAAGCACCAGATCGGCCTGGTGGTGAACATCGAGCCCAAGCATGTCGGGCCGAATGCGACCGACGCCGACCGCCATGCGGCGCAGCTGGCCGACGCCTACATGAACCGGCAATACCTGGACCCGGCGCTGCTGGGCCGCTACCCGGAGGAGTTGCGCGAGGTGTTCGGCGAGGCCTGGCCCGACTGGCCGGCCGCCGAGGTCGAGGCGCTGAAGCAGCCCATCGACTTCCTGGGCCTGAATTACTACACCCGCGCCGTCGTGCGCCACGACGTGCAGGGCTGGCCGCTGCCGGCCGTGCCGGTGCGCCAGCCCGGCGGCATCTACACCGAGACCGGCTGGGAGCTGCATCCGCAGAGCCTGGCCGACACGCTGGTGTGGATGCACGAGCGCTACGGCGGCCTGCCGCTGTACGTGACCGAGAACGGCGCGGCCTTCTATGACCCGCCCGCCGCCATCGAGGGCCGCGTCGACGACCCGCTGCGCGTGCACTACCTGCGCACCCATATCGCGGCGGTGCAGGACGCGATGGCACGGGGCGCCGACATGCGCGGCTATTTCGCGTGGTCGCTGTTCGACAACCTGGAATGGGCGCTGGGCTTTTCCAAGCGCTTCGGCCTGGTGCATGTGAATTTCCAGACCCTGGAGCGCACGCCCAAGACCAGCGCACGCTTCTATGCTGACGTGATCGCCCGCAACGGCCTGCCGGACTGAGCTCATGAGTGCCTCCACGCCCGCCACGATCAAGGACGTCGCCCGCGTGGCCGGCGTGTCGGTCGCCACCGTGTCCCGCGCGCTGAACGGCGCGGGCAATGTGCTGCCCGACACGCGCCAGCGCATCGTCGAGGTGGCGCGCGAGCTGCGCTACTCGCCGTCGGGGGCGGCGCGCAGCCTCATCACGCGCCGCACCGATACCGTGGGCGCGCTGCTGCCCGACCTGCACGGCGAGTTCTTCTCCGAGCTGATACGCGGCATCGACCAGGCGGCGCGTGCGCGCGGCCTGCACCTGCTGCTGTCCAGCTCGCACGGTGACGCCGACGAGGCCGCCGCCGCCTTGCGCGCGATGAACGGCCGCGTCGACGGGTTGCTGGTGATGTCGCCGCATGCAGACGCCGACTTCCTGGCCTACAACCTGCCGGCCACGCTGCCGGCCGTGCTGCTGAACTCGGGCGTCGCCGGGTCGGGCCAGCAGGCCTTTGGCGTCGACAACTACGGCGGCGCCCGCGCGATGACCGAGCACCTGGCCAGCCTGGGCCACCGCCGCATCGCCTTTCTGGGCGGCCCGGCAGCCAACTTCGAGGCGCGTGAGCGCGAGCGCGGCTACCGCTCCGGTCTGCCGGCGGGCGCCCAGCCCTGGCTGCTGGCGGGCGACTTCAGCGAGGGCTCGGGCGAGCGTGCGGCTGAAGAGCTGCTGGCCCTGCCGCCCGCGCAGCGCCCCCAGGCGGTGTTCGCGGCCAACGACATCATGGCCATAGGCCTGCTGGGCCGGCTGCAGGCCGCGGGCCTGCGCGTGCCCGATGACCTGGCGCTGGCCGGCTTCGACGACATCCCCATCGCCCGCTACATCAGCCCGGCGCTGAGCACGGTGCGCGTGCCCATCGCGGCGCTGGGCAGCCAGGCGCTGGATGCGCTGGCCGACACCCTGGACCGCGAGGGCCGTGTCAGCGAGGCTCGTCCCACCGTCATGTCCGTGCAATTGGTGGTGCGCCGCTCTTGCGGCACACCGCTCTGACCCCGTCCTCAACACAGCAAACCAACAGGAGACAAGGACACCATGAACCACTCATCCCTCAGCAAGACCTGGCGCCGCGGAGCGATCGCCACCGCGGTCTGCTTCGCGCTGGCCGGCGTCGCGTCGGCCCAGAGTTCCAACGCCACCGTGCGCGGCACCATCACGGCGGCAGGCGCCTCGGTGCCGGCCGGCACCGAGGTGATCGCGGTCAACAAGAGCAACGGCAATACCTACCGCACCCGGACGCTGGCCGATGGCAGCTACGTGCTGCTGGGCCTCAGCCCCGGCAGCTATGAGATACGGGTGGGCGGTGCAGCCAACGGCACGCTGGTCACGCTGTCCGTGGGTGAGAGTGCCACGCTGGACCTGAGCAGCGGCAGCACCAAGTTGGACGCCGTGGTCGTCACCGGGAGTGCGCAGCGCCAGGGCGTGATCGACTCCCAGGTCGGCACCACGGTGTCCAACCGGATGATCGAGGCTCTTCCGCAGGCCACCCGCAATTTCCTGTCGGCAGCGGACTTTGCACCGGGCGTGCGCTTTGACACCGATGCCAGCGGGAACACGCGGCTGCGCAGTGGCGCTCAAAACGTTGACTCTGTAAACGTTTTCATCGACGGTGTCGGCCGCAAGAACAACATCCTTCGCGGCGGCGTGTCCGGTCAGGACACCAGCCAGGGCAACCCCTTCCCGCAGACCGCCATCGCGGAATACCGGGTGCTGACTCAGAACTACAAGGCCGAGTACGACCAGGTTTCCAGCGTGGCGATTTCGGCAGTGACCAAGTCGGGTGGCAACGACACGCACGGCAACGTCTACATCAACCGCACCGGCAGCAACTGGACCTCGCTGAGCCCCATCCAAAAGCAGGACCAGGCCAACGGCATCGCGGCACCGTCCAACGAACAGATCGAGGGCGGCTTCAGCATCGGCGGTGCGATCAAGCCCGACACGCTGCACTACTTCGTGGCCTATGACGGCAAGTCGCTGGACAAGCCGCGCCAGCTGACCGCGATGAACCTGGACAAGTACCCCGGCAGTCCGGGCCAGGTGCCGACCATCGCCGGTCAGCAGGGCTCGTTCAACGGTCAGTTCAAGGAGCACCTGCTGTTCGGCAAGCTCTCGGCCGAGATCGACAGCCGCCAGCGTCTGGATCTGTCCACCACGCTGCGCAAGGAGACCAGCTACGCGGTGGACGGCGACCGTTTCGCGCCCAGCACAGCGATCAACAACAACAACAACGAGTACCACGTGGACCTGACCCACGAGTACACGGGTGATCGCTGGCTGAACGAGGCCCGCATAGGCTGGGAGAGCTCGCGCTGGAATCCGCAGTCGGACTCCAGCGACCCGCAGGTGCGCTACAAGTATTCGCCGACGAACTCGCTGGCGAATGTGCAGGACATCTTCTTCACCGGCGGCTCGCCCAACGCTCAGGACCGTCGACAGCGCGGCACCTATCTCAAGGACGACCTGAGCTACACCGGCATCGCGGGTCACGTGATCAAGGGCGGCGTGCAGGTCAAGGCCATGAAGTACGAACTCAGTGGCACGGCCTTCCGCGTGCCCACGATCAACACGGTGTTGAACACGCTGACCGGCCAGCCCTACTTCAACGGCCTGACCTGCACCGGCACCAATGTGAGCAGCAACGGGCTCAAGAGCGACCAGTGCGAGATCACCGCGGCGATTCCCAGCGCATCGGCCAACTTCAGCAATAAGCAGTACGGCCTGTACCTGCAGGACGACTGGAAGCTCACCAAGCAGCTGGAGCTCAACCTCGGCGCGCGCTGGGACTATGAAGACAACATGCTGAACAACAGCTATGTCACCCCGGCCGACCGCGTGGCGGCGCTGCGCGGCCTGGATGGCCGCACCATCGCCGGCATCACCGCGCCTGCCGGCCAGACCTACGCGCAGTCGCTGGCCAAGGGCGGCATCAACATCGAGGATTTCATCTCCAACGGCAGCTCGCGCAAACCGTTCAAGGGCGCGTTCGCACCCCGCCTGGGTGCGTCCTACGACGTCAAGGGTGACAAGGCGACCGTGATCTACGGCGGCTGGGGACGCAGCTACGACCGCCGCATGGCCAACAACGCGCTGGATGAGCTGCAGAAGAACGCTCAGCCCGGTGGCGAAATCTGGCTGATCAAGAATGATTTCAAGATGCCCTTTGCCGATCAGATGAGCATCGGCCTGCGCCAGGCGCTGGGTGAATGGAATATGGACGTTGCGCTGTCCAACGTGCATGCCAAGAACCAGTTCATCTGGTTCGGGGGCAACCGGGACCCCAACGGCGGTTGGGGCAAGCAAAACCCCATCGACCCGCTGTGGGGCGGCCCAAACGGCTATGGCACGCTGGTGCTCGGTGACTTTGTCGGCGAGAACAAGTCCAGCAGCCTGTTCCTGTCTTTGGAGAAGCCCTACACGCCGGCCAGCGGCTGGAGCGTGACCATTGCCTACACGCACACCGATGCGAAGACCAACAGCAATGCCTGGACCGATGACATCTTCGACTGGACCTATGGCAAGTCCACGCACGGCTTCAACCCCAGCAAGGACGCCGAGCGCGACCGCCTCGTGATCGGTGGCCTGACCGACCGTTTGCCCTGGGGTCTGCAGCTGTCGGGCAAGATCACGCTGGGCAGCGGCCAGCCGCGTCAGGTGACGGACTGCCACCTGGGCTTCCCCAGCGACACCAGCCAGGGCCAATGCGTCTACGTGAAGCGCGACTCCAACGCGTTCAAGCAGTTCGACGTGGCACTGGCCAAGAACATCAAGGTGTACGGCGGCGAACTGCAGGTGCGGCTGGATGTGCTGAATCTGTTCAACACCGCCAACTGGGGCTATTACGACGACTGGGTCGGTGGCCCTTCCACGCCGCCGGCCAATGCGCTGGGCGGTGACAACGCCCACTTCGACACCAAGACCGGGGTGCGTGGTCCGATGCGCCAGTTCAAGCTGGGCGTGAGCTACTCGTTCTGATCTCGGCCGACCGGGAGCCGGCCGTGGCCGGCTCCCACAATCCCTCCTCATCATGGCACCCATCAACCGACGCGCCCTGCTCACGCACGGCGCCGGCCTGACGCTGGCCGCCGCCGCGCCGTCCTGGGCGGCCGCGCCGGCGCCCGGCACGGCGAGCACCGACCCTTTCGTCGCCGACCTCGAGCGCCGCACCTTCGACTTCTTCTGGGACACGACCGACGCGAAGACCGGCCTCGCGCCGGACCGCTGGCCCAGCCCCTCGTTCGCGAGCATCGCGGCCGTGGGCTTTGCGCTCAGCGCCTACCCGCTGGGCGTGGCGCGCGGCTACATCACGCGCGCACAGGCGCTGGAGCGCACGCTGCGCACGCTGGAGTTCTTTGCCGCCGCGCCGCAGGGGCCGGGCAAGACCGGCGTGGCCGGCTACAAGGGCTTCTTCTATCACTTCCTCGACATGAAGACCGGCCATCGCTTCGACCGCTGCGAGCTGTCGACGGTGGACACTGCGCTGCTGCTGATGGGCATGCTGCATGCGCAGAGCTTCTTCGACGGCGCGAGCGCCGACGAGGCGCGCGTGCGCACGCTGGTCGACACCGTCTACGGCCGCGTGGACTGGGCCTGGGCCCAGGTGCGGCCGCCGTCCATCAGCCATGGCTGGACGCCGGAAGAGGGTTTCATCAGGTCCGACTGGAAGGGCTACAACGAGGCCATGATGGTCTACCTGCTGGCGCTGGGCTCGCCCATGCGGCCGGTCAAGCCCGAGGCCTGGGATGCCTGGACCAGCACCTACGACCGCGACAGCTGGGGCGACTTCGGCAATGCAGCGCAGCCCCATCTGCGCTTCCCGCCGCTGTTCGGCCACCAGTTCACGCATTGCTGGGTGGACTTCCGCGGCATCCGCGATGCCTACATGCGCCGCCGCGGGCTGGACTATTTCGAGAACTCCCGCCGCGCCACCTATGCGCAGCAGGCCTATGCGCAGGCCAACCCGCTGGGCTGGCAGGGCTACAGCGCCGAGATCTGGGGCATCAGCGCCAGCGACGGTCCGGCCGATGTGGAGCACGACTACATCACGGTCACCGGCAAGACCGAGAAGCGCCGCTTCATCAGCTATGCCGGCCGCGGCATGGGCCACTACGACGACGGTACGCTGGCGCCCTATGCGGCCGGCTCTTCCATCGCGTTCACGCCCGAGATCGTGATCCCGACGCTCAAGGCCATACGCGAGCGCTACCCGCACACCTGGAATCGCTACGGCTTCTGGGACTGCTTCAACCCCAGCTTCAACTTCACCGACGTGAAGCTGCAGCACGGCCGCATCGAGCCCGGCCTGGGCTGGGTGGACCATGACATGCTGGGCATAGACCAGGGCCCCATGCTGGCCATGCTGGGCAACCACCGCGGCGAGCTGATCTGGCAGGCGATGCGCAAGAACGCGCATCTGGTGCGCGGCCTGAAGCGCGCCGGCTTCACCGGTGGCTGGTTGGCCTGATGAGCCGTTTGAACAGCGTCTGGACGCGCCGCCGCCTGCTGGCGGCGGGCGCTTCCGGTCTTGCCGGTGCGGGCCTGATGGGCTGCCGGGGTGACACTCAAACCACGCTGCGCTTCTGGGCCATGGGCCGCGAGGGCGAGGTGGCGGCCGAGCTGATGGAGGGCTTCGAGCACGAGCATCCGGGCATCAAGGTGCGAGTCGAGCAACTGCCCTGGACCGCCGCGCACGAGAAGCTGCTGACCGCCTTTGCCGGCGATGCCACGCCCGACCTGGCCCAGGTGGGCAACACCTGGCTCCCCGAGATGCAGGCGCTGGGCGCGCTGGAGCCGCTGGAGCCCTACCTGGCGCGCACGCCGGCGCTGGCGGCGGCAGACTACTTTGCCGGCATCTGGGCCACCAACGAGGCCGGCGGCCAGCGCGTGGGCCTGCCCTGGTATGTGGACACGCGGCTGATGTTCGTGCGCCAGGACCTGCTGCAGCGCGCCGGCGTGCGCACCATCCCCAGCGACTGGGCCGGCTGGCGCGCCGCGCTGGCGCGGCTGCGCGGCGCGGGCATGGACACGCCCATCCTGCTGCCCACCAATGAATTCGAGCCGCTGCTGGCGCTGGCGCTGCAGCAGCCGGGCGAGCTGCTGCGCGACGGCGGCCGTTTCGGCAACTTCTCGGCGCCGGGTTTTCGTGCAGCGCTGGGCTTCTACCTGGAGCGCTTCCAGCGCGGCGAGGCGCCGGGCCTGAGCAACAACCAGGTCGCCAACCTCTGGCAGGAGTTCGGCCGCGGCACGTTCGCGTTCTACATCTCCGGCCCCTGGAACATCGGCGAGTTCAAGCGCCGCCTGCCGCCCGAGCTGGCCACGGCCTGGAGCACCGCCGAGCTGCCCGGCCCCGTTGCGGGCCAGGGGCCGGGCGCATCGATCGCCGGCGGGGCCAGCCTCGCGATGTTCCGCCGCTCGCGCCACAAGGCCGAGGCCTGGGCGCTGATCGAATACCTCAGCCGTCCGGCCGTGCAGCAGCAGTTCTACCGCCTTACCGGCGACCTGCCGCCGCGCCGCAGCACCTGGCAGCTGCCGCTGGAGGGCGCGGCCACGCTGGCGCAGGACCGCCACGCCGCCGCCTTCTTCCGCCAGCTGGAGCGCGTGCGCCCCGCGCCGGCCGTGCCCGAGTGGGAGCGCATCGCGCAGGAGATGCAACTGGCCGCCGCGCGCGCCGTGGCCGGTCAGGCGGATGTGGATGCCACGGTGCGCGCGCTGGACGCGCGCGTGGACGGCATTCTTGAAAAGCGCCGCTGGATGCTGGACCGCGCGGCCACCCGCGCCGGAGGCCGCGCATGAGCACGCACCGCAACCGCGAGGCGCTGGCCGGCTGGGCCTTTGCGGCGCCCGCGCTCCTCGTCATCACGCTGTTCTTCGGCGTGCCGGTGCTGGCCGGCCTCGCGCTGAGCCTGACCGACTTCGACATCTACGCGCTGGCCTCGCTTGGCAATCTGCGCTGGCAGGGTTGGGACAACTATGTGCATGTGCTGACCCTGCCGCTGTTCTGGCAGGCGCTGGGCAACACGGCCTACTTCGTGGTGCTGGGCGTGCCGCTGTCGCTGGCGCTGTCGCTGGGCGCGGCCGTGCTGCTGCAGTCCCGGCTGGTGCGTTTCAAGCCGCTGCTGCGCACGGCGCTGTTCGCGCCGGTGGTGACCACGCTGGTCGCGGTGGCCGTGATCTGGCGCTACCTCTTCCATGTGAAGTACGGCCTGGTGAACTACGCGTTGCAGGGGCTGGGCATAGACGCCATCGACTGGCTGGGCGACCCGCACTGGTCCATGCCCACCATCATCGGCTTTGCGGCCTGGAAGAACTTCGGCGGCAACATGATCATCTTCATCGCCGCGCTGCAGGCCATCCCCGATGACCTCTATGAGGCCGCCCGCCTGGACGGTGCGCGCGCCTGGGCGCAGTTCCGCCACATCACGCTGCCCAGCCTCGCCCCCACGCTGCTGATGGTGAGCATCCTCACCACCGCGGGCTATTTCCAGCTGTTCGCCGAGCCCTATGTGATGACCCAGGGCGGGCCGCTGCAAAGCACGGTCAGCGTGCTCTACCTGATGTACGAAGAAGGCTTCAAGTGGTGGAACCTGGGCTTGGCCTCGGCCGTGGCCTTTGTGCTCTTCCTCATCATCGTGGGCGTCACCAAGGGCCTGATCGCGCTGCAGCGCCGCCTCACCGGAGCCGCCGCATGAGCGCACGCCTGAACCCGCGCGCCTGGGCCGTGAACGGCCTGCTGTGGTTGTTCGCGGCGCTGGCGGTGTTCCCGCTGGTGTGGATGGTCTGCGTGTCGCTGATGCCCTCGGGCAGCGCGTCCAGCCTGCCGCCGCCGCTGCTGCCGCATCACCCGACGCTGGATCACTACCGCCAGCTGCTGGCCGATGGCGGCATAGGCCGGGCCTTCGTGAACAGCCTGGGCCTGGCCGTGGCCAGCACGCTGGTGTCGGTGAGCTTCAACACGCTGGCTGGCTACTCGTTTGCCAAGCTGCGCTTTCGCCATCGCGACCGCCTGTTCGCGCTGCTGATCGCGGCGCTGGTGATTCCGGGCCAGGTGGCCATGCTGCCGCTGTTCCTGATGCTCAAGAGCCTGGGCCTGGTGAACACCTGGATGGGCGTGCTGATCCCGGGCATGGCCGGCATCTTCGGCATCTTCCTGGTGCGCCAGTACGCACAGGGCGTGCCCGACGAGCTGATCGAGGCCGCGCGCCTGGACGGCGCGGGCGAGTGGCGCATCTTCTGGAGCATCGTGCTGCCGGTGCTCAAGCCGGTGCTGGTGACGCTGGCGGTGTTTGCCTTCCTGGGCAGCTGGAACGACTTCATGTGGCCGCTGATCGTGCTGACCGACGGCGAGCTGCACACGCTGCCGGTGGCGCTGGCCGCGCTGTCGCGCGAGCACGTGCAGGACAGCGAGCTGATGATGGCCGGTGCGGTCATCACGGTGCTGCCGGTGCTGCTGCTGTTCATTGCGTTGCAGCGTTATTACATGCAGGGCTTGTTGATGGGGGGGATGAAGTGACGTTGTATGTTGTGCGTTGCTTCGGTTTTGTGGCCAGGCCCAGCCGGGAGTTCGCCTCGGCGGGCGACCTACTTTCTGGGCGACCAGAAAGTAGGCAAAGAGTCGCCCCTGTTCCGTCGCCCCTCGCGGTGCGAGGGGTGCCCTGCGATGCTCGGATCCCAGGGCCGCGCCGAACTCACTTCGCTACGCTCCGTTCAAACAGGCGGCGCGAAGTCAGTTGTCGAAGCGAGCTTCGCTCGCGCCCCGGGCTCCTGCGCGTCTCGGCTCTTCCAAAGGGGAGCGAAGGAACAGCCGAACAGCCAACCGCCCAACCCGCAAGCCGTTCGCCACGAGGTATTCGAGTTACCCCCTTGAGCACCGCCGAGCAGCGCACCTCAAATACTGACCCCGCGCAACTGTCTGACCGGAGCGTAGCGCAGGGAGTTTTGCGCGGGCCCTCAAGGACAGAGCAGCGCAGGGCACCCGCAGCTTCGCTGCGGGCGGCGCGGTCGGGGGGAGCTCTTTGCCTACTTTCTGGCGGGACAGAAAGTAGGTCGCCCGCCGGGGCGAAATCCCGGCACAGCGCGTCGCGAACGGGAGCTGCCACGTGAAGCATCTTCTTCTCGCGCTGTCGATGCTCATCACGCAGGCATCCAACGCCGCTGTCCTCGACGACCTGAAGGTTGTCACACCCTGGCAGGCCAGCGCCTCTGATCAGGTGCACGCCACGCTGAAGGCCGATGCCGACGGCAGCCTGTGCCTGAACTACGACTTCGCCGGCGTGTCCGGCTACGCGGTGATGCGCCGCGCGCTGCCCATCGCCTGGCCGGCCGAGTTCGCGCTGGATGTGCGACTCAAGGGCCGCGGCGCGGCCGGCAACGATGTGCAGCTCAAGTTCGTGGACGCCAGCGGCGACAACGTCTGGTGGATCAACCGGCCTGCGCTGGCGCTGCCGGCGAGCCCGACCGAGTTCCATTTCAAGCGCCGTCACGTGGATTTCGCCTGGGGCCCCAGCAGCGACAAGCGCCTGGGCCAGACGCAGTTTCTGGAGCTGGTGGTCGTGGCCGGCCAGCACGGCGGCGGTGCCGGCGCGGTCTGCCTGGGCGGCCTGCAGCTGGCCGAGCGCGCGCCTGCGCCGGCCCGCTGGCCCGAGCCGCGCGTGCAGCAGCGCGGCGGCGAACAGCTGCTGGACTTCCAGCACCCACGCGAGTTCAACGGCCTGTGGCTGAGCGAGGCGGTGGATCGCATCGAGGCCTCGGACGACGGGCGGCGCTGGACGCTGCTGGCCCGCGCACCGGGTCGGGCGGTCTTCACCGGCGAGCAGGAGTGGCGCTGGCTGCGGCTGAGCCATGCGCCGGGCCGCCGGCCGGTGCTGGCGCTGCGCGATGCGACCCAATGGCCGGACCGCAACGCGGTGGTGGCCGAGTGGGCGCGCGCTCTGCCGCGCGGCCAGCTGCCGCGCGCATTCGTGGGCGAGCAGAACTACTGGACCGTGGTGGGCGTGGACGGCGGCGCCGAGCATTCCGGTCTGATCAGCGAGGACGGTGCGATCGAGCTGACGCGCGGCGGCCCCAGCGTGGAGCCGGTCGTGGAGCTGCCCGACGGCCGGCGCCTGAGCTGGGCCGATGTGCAGATCACGCACCGCCAGGTGGCGAACGCGCTGCCGGTGGTGCAGTGGCAGCACGCGGCGGCCGGCCTGCGCATCGAGGCCGGGGCCGATGGCCAAGCCACCGCGCCGCGTCTGCTGGCGCGCTACACGCTCAGCAACCCGACGGCGCAAACCCAGCGCTACCGGCTGCTGCTGGTGGCGCGGCCCTGGCAGGTGAACCCGCCGCAGCAGTTTCTGTCCACGCAGGGCGGTATCAGCCCGCTGAGTTCGCTGGCCTGGCGCGAGGGGGCGCTGCAGCTGCAGACCGTGCAGGGCGGGCTGACGCTGCGACCCACGCGGGCGCCGCAGCAGATCACGGCCGCAGCCTGGGCCGCAGGGCCGGGTCTTGCGGCGCTGCAAGCTGCCGAGCCCCTGCAGCAGTTGACGGACCCGGACGGACTGCCCTCCGCGCTGCTGCGCTTCGATGTGGAGCTGGTGCCGGGCGAGAGCCGCAGCCTGGGCTGGGTGGCGGGGCAGGGCGTGGTCGACGCCGATGCGCTGGACGCCCGCCTGGCCGCGGCGGCGGCCAACTGGCGCGAGCGCCTGGGCGCGGTCACGCTGGAGCTGCCGCCCGCGGCCGAGCCGGTGGTGGCCACGCTGAGGGCCGCGCTGGCGCAGATCCTGGTGTCGCGCGAGGGCGCGGCGCTGCGGCCAGGCACGCGCTCCTATGCGCGCTCCTGGGTGCGCGATGGCGCCATGATGGTGGCCGGCCTGCTGCGCCTGGGCGAGGTGAGGGCGGCGCGCGAGTTCGTGGATTGGTTTGGCCCCTACATCTTCGAGTCCGGCAAGGTGCCCTGCTGTGTGGACCAGCGCGGCGCCGACCCAGTGGTGGAGAACGACAGCCACGGCCAATACCTCTACGCGGTGGCCGAGGTCTGGCGCCACACGCAGGACCGCGCCTGGCTGCAGCGGCAATGGCCGCGCGTGCAGCGCGTGACCGCCTGGATGGAAGGCCTGCGCCAGAGCGAGCGCCGGGCCGGCGCCGACCCGCGCTTCTTCGGCCTGATGCCGCCATCCATCAGCCACGAGGGCTATTCGGACAAGGCCGCCTACTCGTACTGGGACGACTTCTGGGCGCTGCGCGGCTACAAGGACGCGGTGCAGATCGCGCAGGCGCTGGGCCAGGCCGAGGACGCGCGCCGTTGGGCCGGCTGGCGTGACGAGTTCGGCGCCGATCTGGCCGCCTCGGTCGCGGCCACCGCGCGGCATTACGGGCTGGACCACATCGCCGGCGCGGCGGACCGGGGCGACTTCGACGCCACCTCCACGACGATGGCGCTCAACCCCGCCCAGGCGCAGGACCTGCTGCCGCGCGAGCTGCTGGCTGGTACCTTCCGCCGCTACGCCGAGGAGGCCATCGCGCGCGCCGAGGGCCGCAAGGCCTGGCGCGACTACACGCCCTACGAGCTGCGCAACATCAGCGCGCTGGTGCGCCTGGGCGATGTGGCCACCGCCCACCGGTTGCTGGCCTTCTTCTTCGCGGACCAGCGCCCGGCCGGCTGGCACCAGTGGGCCGAGGTGGTGCTGCCGGATGCGCGCGAGCCGCGCTTCCTGGGCGACATGCCGCATGCCTGGGTGTCGTCCGACTATCTGCGCGCCGCGCTGGACCTGCTGGCCTACGAGCGCGAGCCCCAGGGCGAGCTGGTGCTGGGCGCTGGCCTGCTGCCGGCCTGGCGCGAGGCGGGCGACATCCGCATCGCCGGCCTGTCCACCGCCTGGGGGCGGCTGGACTACGCGCTGCAGCGCCGCGCCGGTGGCTGGATGCTGCGCGTGGCCCATGTGCCCGAGCGCCTGCCCGGCGCGCTGCGCCTGGCCTGGCCGGGCGAGGGCGCGCTGCCACGGGCGCGCGCCGGGGGCCGGGTCTTGCCCTGGCAGGGCCGCGAGCTGGCGCTGCCGGCCGGCGTGACCGAGGTGGACCTGGAGGTGAACCCGTGATGACGCGACGCGAGATGACACTGGGCTCGGCCGCGCTGCTGGCCGGTTGCGCCAGCACGCCGCTGCCCGTGGTGCCCGCCGGCCTGGCCGCCGGCGAACAGCGGGCCTGGACGCTGGGCGAGGAGCGCCTGTGGCTGTGGCTGCCGCCCGAGTACGCGCAGCGCCGCGAGCCCTGGCCGCTGCTGGTCTTTCTGCACGGCTCGGGCGAGCGCGGCACCGACCTGGAGAAGGTCAAGGTGCACGGCCCGCCGATGCGGGTGGGGCAGGGCGTTCGCTACCCGCTGATCCTGGCCAGCCCGCAGCTGGAGGAAGGCGGCGACTGGAACCCGGATCGCCTGCACCGCCTGCTGGGCGAGCTGAAGGCCCGCCTGAACGTGGACCCGCGCCGCTGCCTGGCCACCGGCCTGAGCCGCGGCGGCCATGGCGTGTGGAACTGGGCCAGCGCCTACCCGCAGGACCTGGCCGCGATCGCGCCGGTCTGCGGCTATGGCGATCCGGCCAAGGTGCCCGCCATGCGCAGCGTGCCGGTGCGGGCCTACCACGGCGACGCCGACAACATCGTGCCGCTGGCTCGCCAGCAGGCCTGCATAGACGCGCTGCGCGCGGCCGGTGGTCAGGCCAGCTTCACCATCTATCCGGGCGTCAATCACGGCTCCTGGATCCCGGCCTATCAGGACCCCGAGCTCCTGCCCTGGCTGCTTGCCCAACATCAATCATGACTGTTCATCTGCTTCGCAACCCGGCCGGCCTGGAGGTCGAGCTGCTGTCCCATGGCGCGCTGCGCCAGATCCGCGTGCCCGGCCTGCTGGTCAACCTCTACCCCGGCAACGAGCTGGAAGGCAGCCTGGCCAATCTGTGGCTGCGTCGTCGCGAGGCCGGGGGCGACTGGCGCGCCGTGCCGCTGCTGGGACCGCAGTCGCCGCTGGCTGCCCATGCGCAGGCCGACGGCTTCGAGATGCGCGGCACCTGGGGCGACCTGACGCTGCGCCTGCAGCTGCGCCTGGCCGCCGAAGCGCTGGCCTGGTATTGGCACCTGGAGGCCGAGGCCGGCGCGGCCTGCGAGCTGCAGCTGGTGCTGCTGCAGGACGTGGGCCTGGCCGACTACGGTGCGGTGCGACTCAACGAGTACTACGTGAGCCAGTACCTGGACTTCCAGCCGCTGCAAAGCGCCGACCATGGCGTGCTGCTGGCCGCGCGCCAGAACCAGCCGCAGCGCGGCCGCCATCCCTGGCTGCTGGCCGGCTCGCTGCGCCGTGCCACCAGCTTCGCCACCGATGCGGCCCAGGTCTGGGGCCAGGCCGCCAAGCGGGGCGAGCCGCCGCCGGCGCTGCTCGCGGGCCTGCCGGGCATGCGCCTGCAGCAGGAGCACGGCCTCGTCGCGCTGCAGGACGACACGCTGGCACTGGCCGCGGGCGAGCGCGGCATGGCCGGCTTCTTCGTTGCCGTGCAGGCCCACCATGCCGAGGCCAGCGGCGAGGCCGACCTGGCCGGCGTGGCGCCCCTGCTGGCCGCACCCGAGGCGCAGATCGCTGCAGTACTCGCCGCGCCGGCCCAGCCGGTGGCGCGCAGCCTGTTTGCGCGCGCGCCGCTGCTGAACGGCCAGGCGCTGCCCGAGTTCCAGCTCGCTGCGTTGTGGGAGGCCGAGCGCCGCCACGAGGAGTGGCGCGACGGCCAGCTGCTGTCCTTCTTTGCGGCCGACACCCGCCATGTGGTGCTGCAGGCCAAGGAGCTGGCGGTGCAGCGCCCGCATGGCCACCTGCTGCGCGCGGGCGAACACCTGGTGCCCGACGAGCGCGCGCTGACCTCCACCTGCTGGATGGGCGGCGTCTTCCATTCCATGCTGACCCAGGGCCATGTCAGCTTCAACCGCCTGCTGTCCACGCAGCGCAGCCTGCTGGGCCTGTTCCGCAGCGCCGGCCTGCGCCTGTTCGTGCAGGCCGAGGGCGGTGACTGGCAGCTGCTGGGCCTGCCTTCGGCCTTCGAGATGCAGCCCCAGGCCTGCCGCTGGATCTATGCGCATGACGGCGGCGTGATCGAGGTGAGCAGCACCGCCGGCGCTGCACCCGACGTGATGGCCTTGAGCCTGCGCGTGCTGGAGGGCGGGCCGCTGCGCGTGCGCGCCAGCCTGCAGCTGGCGCTGGGCGGTGACGACGGCGCCGCCCCGCTGCGCGCCGCCGTGCAGCGCGGTGGCGACACGCTGAGGCTCACGCCGCCCGCGGGCAGCGAGCTGGCCCAGCGCTTCCCTGGCGGTGCCTTCGAGCTGGATGTGCCAGGTCTTGCGCAGTTCGGCGACGACGCGCTGCTCTATGCCGACGGCGCCAGCCGCGGTGAGCCCCAGCTGTGCCTGGACTACGCCGCCACCTCCGCACTGACGCTGACGCTGCGTGGCGCGCTGCTGGCCGAGGCCTCGCCGCCGGCCCAGGCCCTGGCACTGCCGCAGTGGGGCGCGCAGCCCGCGCTGGCGGCGCTGGCCGACAGCCTGCCCTGGTATGCGCAGAACGCGCTGGTGCACTACCTTTCGCCGCGCGGCCTGGAGCAGTACTCGGGCGGCGGCTGGGGCACGCGCGACGTCTGCCAGGGGCCGCTGGAGATGCTGCTGGCGCTGGGCCACACGGCGCCGGTGCGCGACCTGCTGTGCCGCGTGTTCAGCGCGCAGAACGCCGATGGCGACTGGCCTCAGTGGTTCATGTTCTTCGAGCGCGACGCCGCCATCCGCGCGGGCGACTCGCATGGCGACATCGTGTTCTGGCCGCTGCTGGGCCTGGCGCAATACCTGATCGCCAGCGCCGACGTCAGCCTGCTGGATGAGACGCTGCCGGTGCACGGCGGTGCGCCCGCCACGCTGTGGGCCCATGTGGAGATGGCGCTGGCGCTGATACGCCGCCGCGTCGTGCCCGGCACCGGCCTGGCCGCCTACTGGCATGGCGACTGGAACGACTCGCTGCAGCCGGCCGACCCGGCCCTGCGCGAGCGCCTGTGCAGCGCCTGGACCGTGACGCTGCATCACCAGACCCTGCACACGCTGGCGCAGGCGCTGCAAGTGCTGGGCCGCGCCGCCGAGGCCCAGGCGCTGGCGGCGGAGGCCGCGGCCGTGCAGGCCGAGTTCCAGCGCCTGCTGGTGGCCGACGATGTGGTGGCCGGCTATGTGCTGTTCCCCGAGCAGGGCGGGCGCGAGCTGTGGATACACCCGCGCGATGAGCGCACCGGCCTGCGCTACAGCCTGCTGCCCATGATGCATGCGGTGATCGACAGCCTGCTCACGCCCGAGCAGGCGCGCACCCAGGCCGCGCTGATCGAGCAGCACCTGAAGGGCCCGGACGGCGCGCGTCTGTTCGACGCGCCGCTGCCCTACCGCGGCGGCCCGTCCACGCTGTTCCAGCGCGCCGAGACCAGCAGCTTCTTCGGCCGCGAGATCGGCATCATGTACATGCATGCCCACCTGCGCTATGCGCAGATGCTGGCCCACCTGGGGCAGGCGGAGGCCTTCATGACCGCACTGGATCAGGCCCACCCGGTGGCGCTGGCGAGCCGCGTGCCGCAGGCCAGCCCGCGTCAGGCCAACTGCTACTACTCCAGCTCCGACGCCGCCTTCGCGGACCGCTACCAGGCCCAGGCCGAATACCAGCGGGTACTGGACGGCGCTGTGCAGCTGGACGGCGGCTGGCGCGTTTACTCCAGCGGCCCGGGCATTGCGCTGGGCCTGGTGATCGGCTCGCTGCTGGGCCTGCGCCTGGAGCACGATGCGCTGCTGCTGGACCCGGTGATGCCGCAGCGCCTGGATGGCCTGCAGGTGACGGTGCCGCTGGCCGGCTTCCGGCTGGAGCTCAGCTACCGCGTCGGCCCTCAGGGCCACGGCGTGCGCCGCGTGCTGGACGAACAGGGCCGTGAACTGACCGGCCAGCGCCGCGACCATGCCTACCGCCTGGGCGCGCTGGCGCTGCCGCGTCCGGCTGAGGGCAGCGTGCATCGCTGGACGATTGAGCTGGGGTGAGGCTGAGCCGGCCTGCCCCCGGCTCGCCGCCGTGCAGGCAATTCAGGGTTAGCGCCAGTGCCTGCGCCCCAACACCGGGGCCATTTCCTTCTGCATGGCACGCCATACTCGATCCAAGTCAGTGCACATCCAGGGTTTTCCGTTCCGGTAGACCCGCCACTGGCGGACATCCTGAGAGCTGGGCTCGAAGTGCAAGGGCCAAGACACGTCGCCACACGAGAACGACCATTCGAAAGGCTGTCGAGGATCGCGCGGCAACTCGGGCGGGCCGCTCACCGCAGCTTTTGCCACGTCGGCGGTGGTCATTGCCGTCCGGCGAGTCGGGGATTCCTCGGCAGCCTTGATGGGGCGTTGGACCATGCTCAGGTTGTTATGCAGATCGTTAACAATACGCCTACAACACGTTAGGCTGCATGCGATATCTGAGCCGAATCCTCCTGACCATGTGTCTGACCACAGCCTCTTGGTATGCGGCAGCGCGGGATTGTGTTCTCGACGTTGCGCGCTTTGACCGGCAGGCTGAGACCCTTGCCGCTAGGCACCGTGACGCTACATGGGACGCTCAGTCTGGCTTTGTTCGCTGGGATTCAAAAATCTTTGGGGCCGTAGCAGTGCGCATCGGTGGGTGTGAACACTTTGGACTCACAGTCTCTGCGCATAAGCCAAGCACCACGCGGCTAGCTCAAGCCCAAGTTCTCGCTCTCGCAAAGCGCTTGGTAGTAGCTACATGGCCACAGCCATATGCCCATGAGGCCTTGAAAATACTGTCGGGCAAAGGGCAAGTTGTTCGACAGGATGCTGGCACTACCCTGTACGAATTTGAAAGTCCCGGCTACGTGGAGTTCACCGTGGAGCATTCATTTGGACCCGCTGGCGAAACCATCACAGTGACTACCATCAATGCGACCTAACCTACCGCTCGAGCCGCCTCGCGCCGATAGGTCGGCGCTCGTGGCCCAGCTTTGCCTTTGAACACCGGCTTCGGTGTTGCCACATCGCCGCAAGTGAGGCCCGCATCGGGTCAAACCGTCCCCCAAACCTCTTGCAACGATTGCCGGCAAGCTGCTGAACCCAGCCCCGCCGCACTGGCTCCGCCCACCCACAGCCGCGCAGCGGCTGACGCCGAATCAGCCCCCCAGGTCCACCAGTACAAAGTGCTTGCGCACCGGCTCCAGCACTTCGAACTCCCCTTCGAAGCCCGGCGGGATGACGCCGCCCTCGCCAGGGCCTATGTCCACCGCGCCGTCCGGCCCGTGCAGGCGCACGCGGCCTTGCAGCACGTGGAAGTACTCCTGCCGGTCGGCGGGAAAGACGATGCGCCAGCGGCCCACCTCGCAGGCCCAGACGCCCGCGCTCATGGGACCGGCCTCGTGCAGCGTCCAGGTCTGGCGCTGCGGCGCGCCGCTGACCCGGCGGTCCTCACGCGGCTGGTCCAGCACTGGCGCGAGGCCCTCGGTCGATGCGATACGGACGATGGCGGGGCGGCTCATGCGCTCATCCGCATCGGGATGGTGACCGGGCCGTTGTTGACCAGGTGCACCTGCATGTCTGCGCCGAACTCGCCCGCGCCCACCTCGCCATGCTGGCGGCGCGCGGCGGCCAGCAGGTGCTCGTAGAGCCGGCGGCCCAGTTCGGCCGGCGCGGCGCCGGTGAAGCTGGGGCGGTTGCCGCCCGAGGTGTCGGCGGCCAGCGTGAACTGGCTGACGATCAGCAGGCCGCCGGCCACGTCCTGCACGCTGCGGTTCATCTTGCCGGCCTCGTCGCTGAACACGCGCAGCTTCAGCACCTTGGCCAGCAGCTTGTCGGCCAGCGCCTCGGTGTCACCCGGTTCGGCGCAGACCAGCATCAGCAGGCCGGGGCCGATCTGGCCGGTCACGCGGCCGGCCACCTCCACGCGGGCCTCGCTCACCCGTTGCAGCAGCGCGATCACAGCGGGTCCTTCACGTCGTCGAAATGGGCTTCCACATCCATGGGCAGCAGCTGGATGGTGGCGCGCAGGCCCGGCACCGCGGCCATCAGCGCCTGTTCGACCGAGGTGCGCAGCGCCGCGGCGCGGCCCAGCGTCCAGCCGGAGGGCATGTGCATGTGCAGGTCCACGAAGCGGCGCTGGCCGGCCGAGCGGCTGGTGATGTGGTCGAAGCGTATGGTGTGGGGGTGACGGAACTCGTCCAGCACCTCGTGCACCTTGGCCAGCGAGTCGCTGTCCAGTGCCTCGTCCATCAGGCCGCCGGTGGATTCGCGCATCAGATGCACGCCCTCGCGCAGGATGTTGAGCGCCACCAGCACGGCCAGCAGCGGGTCCAGCCACAGCCAGCCGGTGGCCATCACGCCCAGCAGGCCCACGACCACGCCGGCCGAGGTCCACACATCGGTGATCAGGTGGCGCGCATCGCCCTCCAGCGCCACCGAGCGCACCTCGCGCGCCTTGCGCAGCATGGCCCAGGCCAGCAGGCCGTTGAGCGCGGAGCTGACCACGGCCAGCGCCACACCCAGGCCCACGGCCTCCAGCGGCTCGGGGTGGCGCCAGCGGTCCACCGCGCCCCACAGGATGCCCAGGCCGGCCGCGATGATGAGGATGCCCTCGAAGCCGCTGGAGAAGTACTCGGCCTTGTGGTGGCCGTAAGGGTGCTCGGCATCGGGCGGCTGGGCCGCCAAGGTGACCATGGCCAGCGCGAACACCGCGCCGGCCAGGTTGACCAGCGATTCCAGCGCATCCGCGGCCAGGCTGACGGAGCCGGTGGTCCACCAGGCGGCGGTCTTCAAGACGATGGTGACGATGGCCGTCGCGACCGACAGCTTCAGATAGGCACTGGCTTGCATGGGTGGATTGTCGCCAGCATCCGGCGCCGCTGTTCCTAGAATGCGCCGCGTTGCACCGGAGTTCCCGCATGACCACCCCCACGACCGCCGCCCCCGACGTTGCCCACATCGCCCCGCGCGAGAAGGCCGAGATCCTGTCCCAGGCTCTGCCCTACATCCGCAAGTTCCATGGCAAGACCATCGTCATCAAGTACGGCGGCAATGCGATGACCGATCCGGAGCTGCAGAAGGACTTCGCCGAGGACGTGGTGCTGCTGAAGCTGGTGGGCATGAACCCGGTGGTGGTGCACGGCGGCGGTCCGCAGATCGAGGACGCACTGAACAAGCTGGGCAAAAAGGGCCACTTCATCCAGGGCATGCGGGTGACCGATGCCGAGACCATGAGCGTGGTCGAGTGGGTGCTGGCCGGTGAGGTGCAGCAGGACATCGTGGGCCTGATCAACGCCGCCGGCGGCAAGGCCGTGGGCCTGACCGGGCGTGACGGCGGCATGATCCGCGCCAAGCAGCTCAAGATGCTGGACAAGGACGACCCCGCCAAGGAGCACGACATCGGCCAGGTGGGCGACATCGTCTCCATCGACCCCAGCGTCGTGAAGGCGCTGCAGGACGACCAGTTCATCCCGGTGGTCAGCCCCATAGGCTTTGGCGAGAGCAACGAGAGCTACAACATCAACGCCGACGTGGTGGCGGCCAAGCTGGCCACCGTGCTGCAGGCCGAGAAGCTCCTGATGCTGACCAATATCCGCGGCGTGCTGGACAAGGCCGGCGAGCTGCTGACAGAGCTGACCCCGCGCCGCATCGACGAGCTGGTGGCCGACGGCACCATCAGCGGCGGCATGATCCCCAAGATCGCCGGCGCCATCGACGCGGCCAAGAGTGGCGTCAACGCGGTGCACATCATCGACGGCCGCGTGCCCCACGCGATGTTGCTGGAAGTGCTCAGCGACCAGGCCTACGGGACCATGATCTCCTCTCGATGAGCCGCAGCCGCCCCGCGCCCCGACGTCCCGCCCGGGGTCGGGTCTGGCTTTTCGACCTCGACGACACGCTGCACAACGCGTCGCATCGCGCCTTCCGCGATCTGAACGCGTCCATGACGGCCTATATCGAGCAGCACCTCGGGCTCAGCACCGAGGACGCGGTGGCGCTGCGCCACCGCTACTGGCTGCGCTACGGCGCGACGCTGACCGGCCTGCAGCGCCATCACGGCGTGAAGGCCGCGCATTTCCTGCACGAGACCCACCGCCTGCCCGGGCTGGATGCGGACCTGCACAGCCATGCCCATGACCGCGCCGCGCTGCGCCGCCTGCCGGGGCGCAAGCTGCTGCTGACCAACGCGCCGCGCGCCTATGCGGAGCGGGTGCTGGCGGCGGTCGGGCTGGCAGGCTTTTTCGAGCGGCTAATCTGCATCGAGGACATGCAGTGCTTCGGCGAGTCCCGTCCCAAGCCGGATGCGCGCATGTTCCGCCTGGTGCTGGCTCGTCTGGGCCTGCGTGCCAGCGACTGTGTGCTGGTGGAAGACACGCTGATCCACCAGAAGCGCGCCCGCGGCCTGGGCCTGCAGACCGTGTGGATGCAGCGCTGGCTGGCGGCGGCGCCAGGCGAACGCCGGCTGCGACGCCGGCCGGTCTACGTGACACGTCGGGTCAGAAGCCTCCAGGAACTGCTACGCTTCCCGCAGTTCTGAGTCTGTGGGCGCATTCCTGACGGAGTGGCCGCGTGCAGGCTCCCGTCCAGAGGAGTCCATGGCACCGTTCTCGGTCCTCATCGTCGAAGACCAGGCGCGCTTTCGCGACGCCTTCGAGCACGCGCTGGCCAGCGTGCCCGACATCCAGCTGCTGGGCATCGCGCCCGACCTGCCGCAGGGGCGGCGCCTGTTCGACGAGACCCGCCCCGACGTGCTGCTGGTGGACCTGGACCTGCCCGGCGGCAGCGGCATCGAGCTGATACGCCACGCAGCCCAGGTGCGGCCGCAGTGCGAGGTGATGGTGATCTCGGTGTTCGGCGACGAGCAGCATGTGGTGGCCAGCATCGAGGCCGGTGCCACCGGCTACCTGCTCAAGGACAGCCTGGCGCTGGATCTGCCCACCCAGCTGCGCTCGCTGCGTGCCGGCGGCAGCCCCATCAGCCCGGTGATCGCACGCCGTCTGCTGCAACGCCTGGCACCCGGCGCGGGCGCGGCGCCCCCGGTGGTGGACGACGAGGTGGTGGCGCTGTCCGAGCAGGAGTCGCGCGTGCTGCATCTGGCGGCCAAGGGCTTCACCTTCGACGAGATCGCGCAGTTCCTGCAGGTGTCGCCGCACACGGTGATGACCTATGTGAAGCGGGTCTACCGCAAGCTGCATGTGCGCTCCAAGGTCGAGGCCATCTACGAGGCCCGGCGCCTCGGCTGGTTGAAGGATTGAATCGACCACCCCGTACCGGCTGCGCCGTGTCAAAGCCAGTGGCTTTGACCCTCGGCAGGCACAAAGAGTCCTCAGGACTCTTTGTGTCCGGTCTCGGTCCCCTCAAGGGGGGCACTGCCTGTGGCCCGGCGAAGCCGGTTCCACGGCAGTCGCTTGGCAAGAAAAACAATTGCGGCAAGATGCATGACGTGAACACCGATCCCACGCCCGAAGCTCCGCCGCCGCGCAAGCGGTTCAAGCCGGGAGAACGCCGGTTGCAGATCCTGCAGACCCTGGCCGGCATGCTGGAGCAGCCTGGCGCCGAGCGCGTCACCACCGCGGCGCTGGCGGCCAGGCTGGAGCTCAGCGAGGCGGCGCTGTATCGCCACTTCGCGAGCAAGGCCCAGATGTTCGAGGGCCTGATCGACTTCATCGAGACCAGCCTGTTCACGCTGGTGAACCAGATCGTCGACAGCCCGCAGGCGGTGGCGCCGCCGGGCCAGGCGGCGCGCATCGCCAGCGTGATCCTGCAGTTCGGCGAGAAGAACCCCGGCATGACCCGCGTGATGGTGGGGGATGCGCTGGTGCTGGAGCATGAGCGGCTGCAGGCGCGCATGAACCAGTTCTTCGACCGTATCGAGTCCTCGCTGCGCCAGGTCTTGCGCACCGTGGCCGAGGCCCAGGGCCTGCCCGCACCCACGGCCCAGGCCCAGGTGCTGGCGTCGGTGTGGGTCAGCTTCATCATCGGGCGGTTGCATCGCTATGCCCGCTCGGGTTTCAAGCGCCTGCCCACCGAGCAGTTGGACGCCGCGCTCAAGACCATAGGCTGAGGCCCGCCGCAGCCGGCCCCTACACTGGCGCGATGTCTGCCGCGCTGGAATCGCTGATTGCCCGGGCCGAGGCCCTGCTGGATCGCCTGCAACCCCTGCTGCCCGCCCCGCTGACGCCGCCCGATTGGGCCGCGTCCCGCGCCTTCCGGGCGCGTCGCCGCCAGGGCCGGTTGCTGCTGGAGCCGGTGCGCCAGGTCAGCCGCATCCGCCTGCAGGACCTGCAGGAGGTCGATGCCCAGAAGGAGCGCCTGCTGCGCAACACCGCGCAGTTCGTGGCCGGCCGCCCCGCCAACAACGTGCTGCTGACCGGGGCCAAGGGCACGGGCAAGAGCTCGCTGATCAAGGCGGTGCTGAACGAGTTTGCCGACCGCGGCCTGCGCCTCATCGAGGTGGACAAGGCCGACCTGGTGGACCTGCCCGACCTGATCGAGTTGGTGGCCGGGCGGCCCGAGCGCTTCGTGGTGTTTTGCGACGACCTCAGCTTCGACGAGGGCGAGGCCAGCTACAAGGCGCTCAAGAGCGTGCTGGACGGCTCGGTGGCCGCGGCCGGTGACAACGTGGTGGTCTACGCCACCAGCAACCGCCGCCATCTGCTGCCCGAGAAGATGGTGGACAACCTGGCCGGCACGCATGGCGAGCACGGCGAGATCCACCCCGGCGAGGCGGTGGAGGAGAAGATTTCGCTGTCCGAGCGCTTCGGCCTGTGGATCAGCTTCTACCCCTTCAGCCAGAACGAATACCTGGCCATCGTCGGGCAGTGGCTGAGGCATTTCGGGCTCGATGATGGTGCTGTGGAGGCCGCCCGCCAGGACGCGCTGATCTGGGCGCTGGAGCGCGGTTCGCGCTCCGGCCGCGTGGCCTACCAGTTTGCCCGCGACTGCGCGGGACGCATGGAATGACTGAAGAACGAGAGATCACGGAAGTGGCCGTGGGCGTGCTGGTTGCGCCCGACGGCCGGTTTTTGCTGACCACCCGGCCGCCGGGCAAGGTCTACGCGGGCTATTGGGAGTTCCCGGGAGGCAAGGTCGAGCCGGGTGAGAGCATCGAGCAGGCGCTGGCGCGCGAGCTGCGCGAGGAAATAGGCATCGCCATAGGCACGGCCCATCCCTGGCAGGTGCTGGTGATGGACTACCCCCATGCGCGCGTGCGGCTGAACTTCTGCAAGGTGTTCGACTGGACCGGCGAATTCCAGATGCTGGAGGGCCAGCAGATGGCCTGGGCTGAGCTGCCGGTGCAGCAGAAGCCGGTGCTGCCGGGCACCATCCCCGTGCTGCAGTGGTTTGCCGCCGAGCGCGGCCACGCCGGCCCGACTCACCTAGACTGAACAGATGAACTGGCTCGATGAAGTGAAGTGGGACGAGCGCGGCCTGGTGCCGGTGATCGCCCAGGAACAAGGCACGGGCGACGTGCTGATGTTCGCGTGGATGAACCGCGAGGCACTGGCGCTGACCGCCGAGCGCGGTCAGGCCGTGTACTGGAGCCGCTCGCGCAGCAAGCTCTGGCACAAGGGCGAGGAGAGCGGGCACTTCCAGCAGGTGCATGCGATACGCCTGGACTGCGACAACGACGTCGTGCTGCTCAGCATCACGCAACTGGGCCATGAGCCCGGCATTGCCTGCCACACGGGTCGCCACAGCTGCTTCTTCCAGAAGCTGGAGAACGGCGTCTGGAGCGCCACCGAGCCGGTGCTGAAGGATCCGCACCACATCTACGAGGGCCCCAAGCACCCGGCGGAGCCCGGCGCTGCCGTCCGCGCGCCAGCAAGCCCCCAGAGTCCGCTGGCGACGGACGACATCCTGAAGCGTGTCGGCGCGGTGATCGAATCCCGCAAGGGCGCCGACCCCGCCACCAGCTATGTGGCCAAGCTGTTCGACAAGGGTCTGGATGCCATCCTGAAGAAGGTGGGCGAAGAGGCCACCGAGACCGTGATGGCGGCCAAGGACCTGCAGCAGGGTGCCGACCCGGCCAAGCTGGTCTACGAGGTGGCCGATCTGTGGTTCCACAGCCTGGTCGCGCTGTCACACTGCGGCCTCACGCCCGAGCAGGTGCTGGCCGAACTGGCCCGCCGCGAGGGCCTGTCCGGCCTGACCGAATTCGCCCAACGCAGCAGCCCCAAGCCATGAGCACGCACGACCACGCCGACCCGAACTGCATCTTCTGCAAGATCGTCGCCGGCCAGATTCCCAGCAAGAAGGTGTTCGAGGACGAGGAACTGCTCGCCTTCCACGACATCAACCCCTGGGCGCCTGTTCACATCCTCATCATCCCGAAGCGGCATATTCCGTCCATGGCCGAGATCAGCGACGCCGATGCGCCGCTGCTGGGTCGCATGACGGCGCTGGGCACACGGCTCATGAAGGAGCTGGGCGTGACCGGCGGCTTCCGACATGTCATCAACACCGGCCGAGACGGGGGCCAGGAGGTCTATCACCTGCATCTGCACGTGATGGGCGGTCCGCGCCCCTGGCTCAAAGGGTGATCTCGCGTCACCTAAAATTCCTGGATTCCCTTTCGGAGAAAAAACATGGGTTCCTTCAGCATCTGGCACTGGTTGATCGTGCTGTTGATCGTCGTGCTGGTCTTTGGCACCAAGAAGCTCACCAACATCGGCAAGGATCTTGGCGGTGCGGTCAAGGGCTTCAAGGACGGCATGAAGGACGGCGCGGCCGATCCCGTGGCCCCGCCGCCCCAGCAGGTGACGGCCAACAAGGCGAACGACCCCAACACGGTCGACGTCGACGCCAAGACCAAGTCCTGAGCCTGACGACGAGTGCTGGACTTCGGTTTTGACAAGCTCGCGCTGATAGGCGCGGTGGCGCTGGTCTTCATCGGCCCGGAGAAGCTGCCGCGCGTTGCGCGCACGGTGGGCACGCTGCTGGGCAAGGCCCAGCGCTACGTCGCGGACGTGAAGGCCGAGGTCAACCGCTCCATCGAGCTGGAAGAGCTTCAGAAGATGAAGACCCAGTTCGAGACCGCGGCGCGCGACGTCGAGCAGACGGTGCGCGAGACGGTGGACAGCACGGAGCAGGCGGTGCAGGGCACGCTGCGCGAGCTGTCGGGCGAGAGTTCCTCGTCCTACGGCTCGTCCGGCTACGAACCGCCGCCGCCGGTCTACCGCCATCCGCGCAAGAACTGGCGCCTCAAGCGCGGCGCCACGCCGCTCTGGTACAAGCAGCACAACGGTGTGCGCCGACACACCCAGTCCGGGGCTGCGCGCGTGGCGCGTTTCCGGCCGCCTTCACGCACCGTCTGACCGCGGCAACCGCGCCCCATGAGTTCCTTCCAGAAACCCGACCACGACGAACTGGCCGGCACCGAGCAGCCCTTCGTCGCCCATCTGATTGAGCTGCGCGACCGCCTGATGCGGGCCGCGCTGGCGGTGCTGGTGTGCTTTGGCGTGCTGGCGCTGTACCCCGGCCCCGGCCAGCTCTACGACATGCTGGCCGCGCCGCTGGTGGCCCACCTGCCGGCGGGCTCCAAGCTGATCGCCACCAGCGTGATCTCGCCCTTTCTGGTGCCGCTGAAGATCACGCTGCTGACCGCCTTCCTGATCGCGCTGCCGGTGGTGCTCTACCAGGCCTGGGCCTTCATCGCGCCGGGCCTGTACTCGCACGAGAAGCGCCTGGTGCTGCCGCTGGTGGTGTCCAGCACGCTGCTGTTCTTCCTGGGCGTGGCGTTCTGCTACTTCTTCGTGTTCGGCCAGGTGTTCAAGTTCATCCAGAGCTTTGCACCCAAGAGCATCACGGCGGCGCCTGACATCGAGGCCTACCTGGGCTTCGTGATGAATATGTTCATCGCGTTCGGCGCGGCCTTCGAGGTGCCGGTCATCGTCGTCGTGCTGGTGCGCATGGGCCTGCTGACGGTGGAGAAGCTGCGCGAATACCGCGGCTACTTCATCGTCATCGCCTTCGTCGTGGCCGCGGTGATCACGCCGCCGGACATCGTGTCGCAGCTGGCGCTGGCGATTCCCATGTGCCTGCTCTACGAACTGGGCGTGTTCGCCGCCAAGTACTTCGTGCGCTACAGCAAGGCGCCGGACGACAGCGACAAGCCGCAGGCCTGAGCTTCGGGCCTCACTCCTGGCCCGTGTCGCGCTGAGGCCGGGGCCGCTGGGCCACGGTCAGCGGCAGCGCCAGCGTGCGGCCATCGCGCTGCACCGCCACGCTGACCTGGCTGCGCGGCTTCAGCGCCGCCACGGTGGACAGCAGCTCGGCGGGCGAGTTGATCGCCTGCTCGCCGATGCGCATCAGCACATCGCCCGGCTTGATGCCGGCCTGCGCGGCCGGTGCCTGGGCCACCACGCCGCCCACCAGCACGCCCCGCACCTCGCCCAGCTTCAGCGCCTCGGCCAGCTCGGGCGTCAGCTCGCGCGGCTGCACGCCTATCCAGCCGCGCGTGACCACGCCGTCCTGGCGCAGCGCGTCGGCCACCTGGCGGGCCACGTCCACCGGGATGGCAAAGCCTATGCCCAGCGAGCCGCCGCTGCGCGAGAAGATGGCCGTGTTGATGCCCACCAGGCGCCCGCGCTCGTCCACCAGCGCGCCGCCCGAATTGCCGGGGTTGATGGCCGCATCGGTCTGGATGAAGTTCTCGAACACGTTGATGCCCAGCTGGTTGCGCCCCAGCGCGGACACGATGCCCGAGGTCACGGTCTGGCCCACGTTGAAGGGGTTGCCTATGGCCAGCACCGCATCGCCGACCTGCAGGCCCTTGGCATCGCCCAGCGGGATCACCGGCAGGTTGGGCAGCGAGATCTTCAGTACCGCAACGTCGGTCTCGGGGTCGGTGCCCACCAGCGTCGCGCGGGTCTGACGGCCGTCGCTGAGCTGCACCTCGATGTCGGCCGCCCCCTCCACCACATGGTTGTTGGTCAGCAGCACGCCGTCGGCCGAGATGATGACGCCCGAGCCCAGGCCCAGCTGGGCGCCGCGTTCGCCGCGCGGGCCGAACAGGTCGAAGAAGTCATTGCGCCCGCGGCTGTTGCGCGTGGGCGCCTTGCTGGCCGCGATGCTGACCACCGCCGGCGACGCCAGCCGGGCGGCCAGCGCCAGCCCGCCATGAGGCGTGGGCGCCGCGCTCGCGGCCGTGCCGCGTTCGGGCGCGGGCAGCGGGGCGGGGGGGATCGGCGTCGCCAGGGGCCGGGCCAGCCATTCGGGCTTGAAGGTGGAGAGCACCCACACCACGGCCAGTGCCACCGTCACCGCCTGCGCGAAAATCAGCCAGAGCCTTCTCAACACCTCAAATCCTCGCCCCACCATGATTGATCGCGCCCGGCTGGAAAGCCATCTGAACCAGTGGATGGAGCCTGGCCGGTTCAAGGATTATGGGCCGAACGGTCTGCAGGTCGAGGGCCGCGCCGAGGTGCGCCGCCTGGTCAGCGGCGTGACGGCCAGCCTTGCGCTGATAGACGCCGCCATCGCCGCGCAGGCCGATGCCCTCCTCGTGCACCACGGCCTGTTCTGGCGCGGCCAGGATGGCCGCGTGACCGGCTGGATGAAGCAGCGCCTGGCGCGGCTGATCCAGCACGACATCAGCCTGTTCGCCTACCACCTGCCGCTGGACGCCCACCCCGAGCTGGGCAACAACGCGCAGCTGGGCGCTCGCCTGGGCTGGCGCGCGGATGCCCGCTTCGGCGACCAGGACCTGGGCTTCAGCGCGGCCCTGCCGCCCACCACGCTGGATGCGGTGGCGGGCCAGTTGCGCACGCTGCTGGGCCGTGAGCCGGTGGTGGTGGCTGGTGACGGCCGGCCGCTGCGGCGCGTGGCCTGGTGCACCGGCGGTGCGCAGGGCTTCTTCGAGGCCGCGATCGCGGCCGGCGCGGACCTCTTCATCACCGGCGAGATCTCCGAGCCCCAGGCCCATTACGCGGCCGAGACCGGCGTGGCCTTCATCGCGGCCGGCCATCATGCGACCGAGCGCTATGGCGTGCAGGCGCTGGGCGAGCAGGCCGCCCGCGAGCTGGGCCTGGAACACCGCTTCATCGACCTGCCCAACCCGGCCTGAGCCGCCGTCTTCCTTCATGCATTCATTCGATCTGGTGGTGGTCGGCGCCGGTGCGGCCGGCCTGTTCTGCGCGGGCATGGCCGGCCAGCGCGGCCTGCGCGTGCTGGTGCTGGACCACGCACCGCGTCTGGCCGAGAAGATACGCATCTCCGGCGGCGGCCGTTGCAACTTCACCAACCGCGACGCTGGTCCGGCCAACTTCCTGTCCGACAACCCGGCCTTCTGCCGCTCGGCGCTGGCGCGCTACACCGCGCAGGACTTCATCGCGCTGGTCACCCGCCACGGCATCGCCTTCCACGAGAAGCACAAGGGCCAGCTCTTCTGCGACGACTCGGCCGAGCAGATCATCCAGATGCTGCAGCGCGAGTGCGAGGCGGGCGGCGTGCAGCGCTGGCAGCCCTGCACCGTGGCGGCGGTGCGCACGCAGGCCGAAGGCGGCTTCGAGCTGGACACGGCCCAGGGCCCGGTGCGCTGCACCCGCCTGGTGGTGGCCACCGGCGGCCTCTCCATTCCCAAGATAGGCGCCAGCGACTTCGGCCTGCGCCTGGCCCAGCAGTTCGGCCACCGCATCGTGACGCCGCGGCCCGCGCTGGTGCCGCTGACCTTTGCGGAGGCCGACTGGGCGCCGTTCGCGGCGCTGTCGGGCCTGTCGCTGCCGGTGGTGGTGAGCACCGGCAAGGGCAAGGCTCAGGGGCGTTTCCATGAAGACCTGCTGTTCACCCACCGCGGCCTCAGCGGCCCGGCCATCCTGCAGATCTCCAGCTACTGGAGCGAGGGTCAGGCCTTGAGCATAGACCTGGCCCCCGAGCTGGACCTGGCCGAGGCGCTGCAGCAGGCCAAGCAGCAGTCGCGCCGCCAGCTGGGCAACGAGCTGGGCGAGCACTTCCCGCAGCGCCTCGTGGCGGCCTGGCTGGAGCGCCTGGGCCTGGCCGCGAGCCGGCCCATGCCGGAGTGCAAGGACAAGGACCTGGGCACGCTGGCCAGCCAGCTCAAGGCCTGGGCGCTGACGCCCAACGGCAGCGAGGGCTGGCGCAAGGCGGAGGTGATGCGCGGCGGCGTGGACACGCGCGAGCTCAGCTCGCAGACGCTTGAAAGCCGCCTGCAGCCCGGCCTGCATTTCATCGGCGAGGTGGTGGACGTGACCGGCTGGCTGGGGGGCTACAACTTCCAGTGGGCCTGGTCCAGCGCGGCGGCCTGCGCCCGCTCGCTGGAGCCCGCGCCCGCCGCCTGAGAACCCCACGGAGCCTTGCATGACCCACCCCTCGCGCCCCTTGTTGATCACCCAGGGCGATGCCTGCGGCATAGGCCCAGAAATCATCGTGCGCTGCTGGCAGCGCCAGGCGCCGCGCGACGCGCTGGTGGTGGGCGACGTGGGCGTGCTGCGCCGCGCGCTGGCCTGGTGTGGCGGCGGTCTGGCGGTGGCCGAGCTGGACGACCCCGAGGAGCTGGCGGCCGTGCCGCCCAACTGTCTGCCGGTCTGGCAGCCGCCAGGCCTGCCGGCCGGGCTGGCGGCGCTGCCGCCGGGCCGGATCTCGGCGGCGGCCGGTGCGGCGGCGGCGCGCTGCATAGAGGCCGCGGTGGGCCTGATCCAGGCCGGCCGCGCGCGCGCGCTGGTGACGGCGCCCATCCACAAGGAGGCGCTGCACGCCGGCGGTGTGCCCTACCCGGGTCACACCGAGATGCTGCAGGCGCTGGCCGGCGGCGTGCCGGTGCGCATGATGCTGGCCAACCCCGAGCTGCGCACCGTGCTGGTGACCATCCACTGCTCGCTGCGCCAGGCGATAGAGGGCGTCACGCGGGCGGCGGTGCTGGAGACGCTGCACATCACCCAGGCTTCGCTGCAGCGCATGGGCCTAGCGGCGCCGCGCATCGCGGTGGCGGGGCTGAACCCGCATGCAGGGGAGGGCGGGCTGTTCGGCGACGAGGAGATCGTCCACATCGCGCCAGCCATTGCGGACGCGCGCGCGGCGGGCCTGGACGCGACCGGCCCCTATGCGCCCGACACGGTGTTCATGCGCGCACGCCGCGGCGAGTTCGACGTGGTGGTCGCGATGACCCACGACCATGGCCTGATCCCGGTGAAGTATCTGGGTGTGGAGCAGGGCGTCAACGTGACGCTGGGCCTGCCCTTCGTGCGTGTGAGTCCGGACCACGGCACGGCCTTCGACATCGCGGGCACGGGCCGCGCCGATCCGGCCAGCCTGGAGGCGTCGCTCACCATGGCCCGGCAACTGGGCGGCTGAAGCGCGCGGCTCAGCGCGTGCCGGGTGCCTTGCGCGCCGCGTGCATCAGGCAGGCGTAGTCCTGCAGCGGCATCAGGCCGGCCTCGGCCCGTGCCGCGGCATAGGGCGCAAACTCGGAGGGGTCGATCTGCGCATAGCGGGGCGAGCCCCAGTCGTACTGCGTGCCGTAGCGCTGCCGAGTGCCGCGGTGCACCAGCACCCGGTCGGTGAGTCGGGCCAGGTCCTCGGTGGCGAATTCACCGCGCGCATGTCGACGCTCGAACTCGGCCAGCAGCGCCGCCTGCAGCCGCGGCTGCTGGTCTGCATGCTGGGCCAGCAGCCACAGCAGGTGCTGGCCCTGCTCCCCGACCTCGGCCACGCTGGGCAGCCCCGGCCCGTTCAGGCGCTGGGCCAGCCAGGCACTGTTGTCGGCGTCCAGCGCCACCACTGCAGCTTGCAGTTCCGCGTTCTTGCGATCGGCCAGCCAGCGGCGCCGGGCCTGCTGGTCGGCCTCGAACCGCTGCTGCAGTTCGTCCAGCAGGGCCTGGTCGGTCAGGCCGCGTTGCCGGTCACGTTCTAGCAGTGCTGCGGGCTGTTCCTCGGGGTGCGTGGCCCGCCAGGCGGCGACGCCTGGGCAGATGCTGGCCAGGCGCGAGGGCTCGGTCGGCTCTTCGGCACGTGCCGGCAGCATCGCCAGGCCCAGGACTGCCAGCAGCGCGGCCACGCATGCGCCGGCGCCGGCTCGGCGGGCATCAGTTCGGCGCACCCAGGGCAGCCAGCTGGGCGCGCGCCCGGGCGGTGGCCCGCTCCAGCAGATAGGCATTCTCGAAGGCTCGCATCCGACCCGATTCGCACAGCTTGCGCAGCATGCGAGCCGTCATCGTGACGGTCTCCTGGTGGCGCTGGCCGTGGGTGAAGATGAAGAAGCTGCGGCCGGTGCTGACATGGGCCAGGCGCACCTTCTGCCACTGCTCGCCGGTGCGCATCTGGTAGGCGAAGCCCAGCTGCAGATGGTCGATCAGCAGCGCGCCGCTGCTGGGTTCGGGTGCGCTCTCGGCGGCCGGCAGGCCATCGATGGAGATGTCCACCGCCTGTAGCGGCTCGGGCTCGGGTTCGGCCGACAGGTCCAGGTCCAGCGGCTGGTTCCAGTTCACGCCGGCGTCCTCGACCAGGCCCAGGCTCTTGGCCTCGGACGGCGTCAGGCGTTGCGCGGCATCCAGCTCGGCGGGTGCGGTGTCGGCTGGGTTGGCCTTGGCCAGGTCGGTCTCGGTGGGCGGAGGGGCGCCGAAGATCTGATCCAGCTGGCGGATCAGCAGATTGGTTTCCAGCGGCGTCGGCGCCTGGCCCTTCAGCGATTCCGCGTGGGCCGGCAGCAGCGCGCCAAAGAAGTCCTTGCGCGGGTTGTCGGGCCAGCGGATCAGGTCCAGGCCTTCGTTGAGCGTGCGCATCAGCTGCGGCAGCTCGCGCAGGAATTCCGCGCGCGCCGCCGTGCCGGCCTTGGGCTGCACGCTCATCACCAGCGTGCGCCCCAGCTGGCGCAGGCGCAGCGCGCGCTCGGGCGCGCCCTCGCGCGAGGCGATCACGATGGCCTGGCTCCAGACCTGGGCCAGGAAGTTGCGCAGGAAGTCCTGCATGGGCACGGGGGCCAGTGCCTGCTGCAGTTGCAGCGCGTAGCGCTGTTGCAGGCGCAGGTCGGTCTCGCGCCGGTCCACCAGCGCCGCGGCGTCACCGGCGGCGGCCTTCAGCGTGCTGCGGGTCTGCTCGGTGATGAAGCGCTCGAGCTCGTCCAGCTTGGCCGCATAGACGTCCATGCGGTCGAAGTCGCCGCTGGCCACGTCCTGCACCAGGTCGCGCACATGGGCCAGGAAGGAGCGGCCGGGCTCGTCGCTGAAATCGTCGAAGGCGCAGGCCAGCGACGCGAGCCGGTTCACGAACTGGCGCACCGGGTGGCGGCGCGAGGAGAAGAAGCTGGCGTCGCCCAGCGCGGCGCGCAGCACCGGCAGCTGCAGGCGGGCCAGCTGGCGCGCCATCTGCGGCGGCACCTTGGGGTCGGACAGGATCTGGTCGAACAGGCTGCCGACCACGTCGATGATCATGTGATCCAGCCGGCCCGTGGCCGCCTGGCGCAGCTCGTCGCGGTGCTGGTGGATCAGGTTGGCAGGCGAGGGCAGCTGGCCCCAGGCGCTGTTGCTGTCGCCCTCCAGCCCGGCCCGCATCGAGGGGCTGAAACCGTCAAAGCTGCTTTCGCGGCCCGATGGCGACGCCGGCATCTGCGCCAGCCGGCGCAGCAGGCCCATCATCTGGGGGTCGATCTGGCCCAGCCCATGACCCAGGCCGCCACGGCCGCTGCTGGCAAAGCCGCCACTGCGGGAGGGGGGGCCGCCCAGGCCGCCATTGACGGTGTAGAGCCCGCCGCGTTGCGAGCCGGTGCCTGCGCCATGGTCCAGATCGCCCGGCTGGCTGACCAGCGCACCCTGGCGGGTGGTGGGGCCGCTGTCGCCATGGCTGCGCACCCTCAGGTCCTGCGGCCGCAGCCCGCGCGAGCGCAGCAGCTCGGCAATGTCCGCATAGCAGGCCCGCATGCCCTCGGCGAGGGCGCGGGTCAGTTCGTCGGTCAGGGTCTGGCGGGTGGCGGCGTCCTCGGTGATGGCCTGCACCGCGTCCAGCAGCGCCTGGGCGATCAGCTCGGGCCGCAGCGGGTTGCGCTCGCCGACCTGGATGCCGGCGATGTAGGACTCGACCTCACGCAGCTCCCACTCGCTGTGGTGGCCGATCGCCATGCCGATGCGGTCGGCCGCGACCAGGTTGTTCACCTGGTCGTCGTCCATCAGCGACAGCTCGGCCCAGTTCTGGCCGCCGGCGGCGGCCGTGGTGGGTGGGCGCACGGGTTCTTGCTCGGCGCCCACCTGCTGACGCAGGCTCTGGGCGAAGCGCTGCGAGAACAAGGCCTGTTGCTGGCGGAACACGAACTGGGCCGCCAGCAAGGCGTCACGGCGCTTGATCTGGCCGGCGGACAGCGCCGACAGGCCCAGACCTTCGGAGCAGCGCTCCGCTGCCTGCTCCACCGTCAGGCGGATGCGGGCCAGGGCCGCATCGAGATGCGGATTCAGGCGGGTATCGGGCGCATTCATGAACTTCAGGGCGCAAGCGGCGTGGCGAAAGTATCGCGCGCGTCAGCGCTGGCGCCCCCGGCCGGTTTGCCAACTACGTGGCACAAGCAACCCAAGTAACCATTGCTTACCGGGGTTTGCGAGGTGGCCGAGGCCTTCAGCGCTTGAGCGAATCGCGGATTTCGCGCAGCAGCAGGATGTCTTCGGCGGTGGGGGGCGGCTCGGCCGGGGCCGCTGCGGGTTCGTTGCGCTTGAGCCGGTTGATCTGCTTGATCATCAGGAAGATCACCAGGGCCAGGATGATGAAGTTCAGCGACACCGTGATGAAGCTGCCGTAGGCCAGCACGGCGCCGGCCTTCTTGGCCTCGGCCAGCGTGGTGGCGGTCTGACCCGCCAGCGGGATGAAGTAGTTGCTGAAGTCCAGGCCGCCGAACAGGCGCGACACCACCGGCATGATGACGTCGCCCACCAGCGAGTCGACGATCTTGCCGAAGGCCCCGCCGATGATCACACCGACCGCCAGGTCGATGACATTGCCCTTGACGGCAAACTCTTTGAACTCCGAAATGAAACTCATGCGGGACTCCGTGTAAGCGGGTCATTCTAGAAAGTTTGACCGGGATCATGGCCTTTGCAGAAAGGGCCTAGAAGGAGGGTAAACCTGTGGTTCGGCGCACCAGATAAGGGCCGATGCACGAGTTTGGGTTCGCTAGAATTCTTCGCTGCCCCTGACCAGAAGTCTCTTTTAGAGGACCCCATGAGTGAGCAGCAAGTGGATCAAGGCAAGCGCACCTGGCTGATAGCAACGGGTTGCGCCGGTGCTGTGGGTGGTGTCGCGACAGCCGTGCCCTTCGTCAGCACCTTTGCCCCCAGCGAACGCGCCAAGGCCGCCGGTGCCCCGGTGGAGGTGGATCTGGGCGGCATCAAGCCGGGTGAGAAGCTGACCGTCGAATGGCGGGGCAAGCCGGTCTGGATCGTCCGGCGCACCAAGGAACAACTGGCCGACCTGCCCAAGAACGATGGCCAGCTCGCGGACCCGAATTCCGAGCGCAAGGCTTTTCCGATTCCCGATTACGCCAAGAACGAGTGGCGCTCCATCAAACCTGAATATCTGGTGGTGGTCGGCATCTGCTCGCATCTGGGTTGTTCTCCCAGCGACAAGTTCGCATCTGGTCCCCAGCCCTCGTTGCCCGACGACTGGAAGGGTGGCTTCCTGTGCCCCTGCCACGGTTCGACCTTCGACATGGCGGGCCGTGTCTTCAAGAACAAGCCGGCGCCCGACAACCTCGAGGTGCCGCCGCACATGTACCTGTCCGACGCCAAGCTGTTGATCGGCGAAGACAAGAAGGCTTAAGGGCGAGGACGACTCATGGCTGAATTCAAGGAAGCTCCCGCAGGCGCCTCGGCAGGCGTGAAGACCATGGTGTGGCTGGAGAACCGGTTCCCGACCGCGTTCGATGCCTACAAGGTCCACATGGCGGAGTACTACGCGCCCAAGAACTTCAACTGGTGGTACATCTTCGGCTCGCTGGCGCTGCTGGTGCTGGTGATCCAGATCGTCACCGGCATCTTCCTGGTGATGCACTACAAGCCCGACGCCGCGCTGGCGTTCGCGTCGGTCGAGTACATCATGCGCGACGTGCCCTGGGGCTGGCTGATCCGCTACATGCACAGCACGGGCGCCTCGGCCTTCTTCGTCGTGGTCTACCTGCACATGTTCCGCGGGCTGATCTACGGCAGCTATCGCAAGCCGCGCGAACTGGTCTGGATCTTCGGCTGCGCGATCTTCCTGTGCCTGATGGCCGAGGCCTTCATGGGCTATCTGCTGCCCTGGGGCCAGATGAGCTACTGGGGCGCGCAGGTGATCGTGAACCTGTTCTCCGCCATTCCGCTGGTGGGGCCTGACCTGTCGCTGATGATTCGCGGCGACTACGTGGTCGGCGACGCCACGCTGAACCGCTTCTTCAGCTTCCACGTGATCGCCGTGCCGCTGGTGCTGCTGGGCCTGGTCGTGGCCCACCTGCTGGCGCTGCACGATGTGGGCTCCAACAATCCGGACGGCATAGAGATCAAGGCCAAGAAGGATCCCAAGACCGGCATCCCGCTGGACGGCATTCCCTTCCATCCGTACTACACGGTGCACGACATCTACGGCGTGTCGCTGTTCCTGATGGTGTTCTCGGCCATCGTGTTCTTCGCGCCCGAGTTCGGCGGCTACTTCCTGGAGTACAACAACTTCATCCCGGCCGACCCGCTGAAGACGCCGCCGCACATCGCACCGGTCTGGTACTTCACGCCGTTCTACTCGATGCTGCGGGCCACGACCTCGGACTTCATGCCCTTCCTGTGGGCCTTCCTGGTCGTCGTGGGCGTGATGTCGGTGCGCCGCTCGGCCAGCCTGTCGTCCACGATCAAGGTCGGCTACTGGGGTCTGATGGCGGTGCTGGCCTACCTGTTCGACGTGCACGGCGTGGTGCTGGGCTGGGCCGGTGTCGAGCTGAGTTCGGCGCTGCACGGCCTGGATGCCAAGTTCTGGGGTGTGGTGGTGATGGGTGGCTCGGTGGTCATCCTGGCCTTCCTGCCCTGGCTGGACGCGAGCCCGGTGAAATCCATCCGCTACCGTCCGGGCTGGCACCTGTGGGTCTATGTGGTGTTCGTCGTGTTCTTCCTGATCCTGGGCTACCTGGGCATACAGCCGCCCAGCGCGGCTGGCACGCTGGTCGCGCAGATCGGCACGCTGCTGTACTTCGGCTTCTTCCTGCTGATGCCGTGGTGGAGCCGCCTGGGCACGCCCAAGCAGCCGCCCGAGCGCGTGACCTTCCACGCCCACTGATCCGCGGAGCCCCCACAATGAAAAAACTGTTTGCCCTGCTGATGATCACCCTGGGCCTGAGCGGTGCGGCCCAGGCGTCCGGGGATGGTCCTCCCTGGGACAAGTTCCCCAAGGAAAAGATGTCGGACGTCGCCGCGCTGCAAAACGGCGCCAAGCTGTTCGTCAACTACTGCCTGAACTGCCATTCCGCGGCCTACATGCGCTACAACCGGCTGCGTGACATCGGCCTGAGCGAGGCTGAGATCAAGAAAAACCTGCTGTTCGCCACCGACAAGGTGGGCGACACCATGAAGACCAGCATGGATCCCAAGCAGGCGCAAAGCTGGTTCGGTGCCAACCCGCCCGACCTCACCGTGATCGCCCGTTCCAGGGCCGATGGCGCCAAGGGATCGGGGGCGGATTACCTCTACACCTACATGCGGACTTTCTACCGCGACGAGGGAAAGGCCACGGGATGGAATAATCTCGCCTTCCCCAGCGTTGCGATGCCGCATGTGCTGTGGGAGCTGCAAGGCCAGCGCGCCGCCAAGTTCGAGGAAGTTGCCGACCCGCACGACCCGAGCAAGGTGACGCACCGGTTCGTCGGCTGGGAACAGCTGACGCCGGGCAAACTGACCGAGCGGCAGTACGACGACACCGTGGCAGATCTGGTGGCTTACCTCCAGTGGATGGGCGAACCCGCACAGGGCAAGCGTTTCCAGCTTGGCGTTATCGTGCTGATTTTCCTGGGCTTCCTGACCTTGTTCGCATGGCGCCTGAATGCGGCGTTCTGGAAGGACGTGAAGTAAAACCCACAGCCCCGGGTGCACGAGCAGCACCGGGACAAACCACGCAGTGGTGCGCCTTCGGGCCCGCCACTGCGTTTTGCTTTTTCTGCACGGCGAAAGCCGTGCGCTTGATGAACCGATTCTCGGGAGCCTGATGCCATGATGGTCCTTTACTCTGGAACCACCGACCCCTACTCGCACCGTTGCCGCTTTGTGCTGTTCGAGAAGGGCATGGACTTCGAGATCCGTGATGTCGATCTCTTCGCCAAGCCGGAAGACATCGCGCTGATGAACCCGTACAACGAGGTGCCCATCCTCGTCGAGCGCGACCTGATCCTGTACGAGTCCCACATCATCAACGAGTACATCGACGAGCGCTTCCCGCATCCGCAGCTGATGCCCGGCGACCCGGTCGCCCGGGCCCGCGTGCGCCTGTTCCTGTTCAACTTCGAGAAGGAACTGTTCGCCCACGTCAACGTGCTGGAAGGCCGTGGCATGACGGCCAAGGCCACCGACAAGCAGCTGGAAAAGGCCCGCTCGCAGATCCGCGACCGCCTGACGCAGCTGGCGCCCATCTTCCTGAAGAACAAGTACATGCTGGGCGACGACTTCTCCATGCTGGACGTGGCCATCGCCCCGCTGCTGTGGCGCCTGGACTACTACGGCATCGACATGTCCAAGAACGCGCTGCCGCTGCTGAAGTACGCCGAGCGCATCTTCAGCCGTCCGGCCTACATCGAGGCGCTGACGCCGTCCGAGAAGGTGATGCGCCGCTGACCCTCCCACCCCGTACGCGCTTCGCGCGCCCCTCAAGGGGGCACTCCCGACCGACCGGCGGAGCCGGATCGGGGGGAGTGGCTGGGTTTAGAGTTTGTTTTGGTCAGAGGGCTGCAGTAATGGACAAATCGCAAGGCCAAGAGGGGGCGGCGGGTGGCACGTCCACCCGGCCGTACCTGATTCGCGCGCTGCATGACTGGTGCACCGACAACGGCTTCACGCCCTATGTCGCGGTGCACGTGGACCGCAGCGTGCAGGTGCCCATGGAGTACGTCAGCAACAACGAGATCGTGCTGAACATCGGCTTCGATGCGACCAGCGGGCTGGATCTGGGCAACGACTTCATCCAGTTCAAGGCCCGCTTCGGCGGTGTGGCGCGCGAGATCATCGTGCCCGTCGATCACGTGGTCGCGATCTACGCCCGCGAGAACGGCCAGGGCATGGCCTTCCCCGCGCCCGAGCCGCTGGCAGACGGTGCCCCCGTGCCCCAGCCGCAGGCGCAGCCGGCCGCCCCCAGCCCCGGGCCGGTGCCGGCCCGTCGCGGCCTGCGCCTGGCCGCCGAGGGCCCCGAGACCGAGCCCGGTGACGAGCCGCCGCCGGACGCCCCGGGCGGGGCGCCCAGGCCTTCGCTGAAGCGGGTCAAGTAAGCCCTAGAATGCGCGCTTTCGTGCCGGCTTAGCTCAGTTGGTAGAGCAACCGCCTTGTAAGCGGTAGGTCATCAGTTCGAATCCGATAGCCGGCACCAAGTCAGAGCCCGTCGCCTCACCAGGCGCCGGGCTTTTTTGTTTTCAGCGCTGCAGCATGCGCACGCGGATGCGGGCGGGGCGGACGCCGGCCTGGTGCAGGCGCTCCTCCAGCCGGGGCAGCAGCTGACGCAGCTTGGCGGCGACCGCGGAGCTGGCGACCAGCAGCGTCCAGCCTTCCTCGTCCACCGGGCCGGCCTGCAGATGGGCGCGCATGGGCGGGGGCAGCAGCACCTCGATGAGTTGCAGCCGCTGCCGCGAAGCCTCCAGGCGCGAGCCCAGTTGCGCCAGTGCGGAGTGGCCGCGCAGCGCGTCGCCGATGGCGGTGGGCGCCGGCACGCTGGCGCGGCCTTTGCGGACGAGATAACGCGGCGCGGAGCTCATGGCGGCAGTGTAGTCACCAGGGTCGGGGGGCCAGGGCGGGCCGGGGGCGGCTGCTAAACTGCTTTGCTTTGCGTGTCCAGGCTTGTGTCCCTTGCAGGCTCGGGCAATGCCCCCAGATCCCAGCGTCCGCCGGCGTGTTTTGCGCCGGGTTTGTCGCCTCCATACCGTCGCAGCATGTTGCCCAAGCTTCTCACGTCGATTTTCGGTAGCCGCAACGAGCGTCTGCTTAAAGACTACCGCCGCACCGTGGCGAAGATCAATGCGCTGGAGCCCAAGTTCGAGAGCCTGAGCGACGACGAGCTGCGCGGCAAGACCGAGGAGTTCAAGCAGCGCCTGCAGCAGGGCGAGACGGTCGACGACATCCTGCCCGAGGCCTTCGCGATCTGCCGCGAGGGTTCCAAGCGCGTGCTGAAGATGCGCCACTTCGACGTGCAGCTGATCGGCGGCATGGTGCTGAACGCCGGCAAGATCGCCGAGATGCGCACCGGCGAGGGCAAGACGCTGATGGCCACGCTGCCGGTCTACCTGAATGCGCTGACCGGCAAGGGCGTGCACGTGGTGACGGTCAACGACTACCTGGCCCGCCGCGATGCCGAGTGGATGGGCAAGCTCTACAACTTCCTTGGCCTGAGCGTGGGCATCAACCTGCCCAACATGGCCCGCGAGGAGAAGCAGGCCGCCTACGGCGCCGACGTCACCTACGGCACCAACAACGAGTACGGCTTCGACTACCTGCGCGACAACATGGTCTACGAGCTGGCCGACCGCGTGCAGCGCGGCTTGGCCTACGCCATCGTCGACGAGGTGGACTCCATCCTGATCGACGAGGCGCGCACGCCGCTGATCATCTCGGGCCAGGCGGACGACCACACCGACGTCTACCAGCGCATCAACGCGGTTGTGCCGCAGCTGAAGAAGCAGATCGGCGAGCTGGACCCGCGCACCGGCGAAGGCGTCATCGAGCCGGGTGACTTCACGGTGGACGAGAAGTCCCACCAGATCCACCTGACCGAAGAGGGGCACGAGAACGCCGAACGCCTGCTGACCCAGGCCGGCCTGATCGCCGAGGGCGCCAGCCTCTACGACGCGGCCAACATCACGCTGATGCATCACCTGAATGCAGCGCTGCGGGCCCACCATGTCTACCACCGCGACCAGCATTACGTGGTGCAGAACGGCGAGGTCACCATCGTCGACGAGTTCACCGGCCGCCTGATGGCCGGTCGCCGCTGGAGCGACGGCCTGCACCAGGCCGTGGAAGCCAAGGAAGGCGTGGCCATCCAGGCCGAGAACCAGACGCTGGCGTCCATCACCTTCCAGAACTACTTCCGCATGTACGGCAAGCTGTCCGGCATGACGGGCACGGCCGATACCGAGGCCTACGAGTTCCAGGAGATCTACGGCCTCGAGACCGTGGTGATCCCGCCCAACCGCCCGACGCAGCGCAAGGACGAGCTGGACCTAGTCTACAAGACCGACAAGGAAAAGTTCGACGCGGTCATCCTGGACATCCGCGCCTGCCACGAGCGCGGCCAGCCGGTGCTGGTGGGCACGACCTCCATCGAGAACTCGGAGCTGATCTCCAAGCTGCTGAACCAGGCCAAGCTGCCGCACCAGGTGCTGAACGCCAAGCAGCATGCCAAGGAGGCGGACATCATTGCCCAGGCCGGTCGCCCGGGCATGATCACCATCGCCACCAACATGGCGGGCCGCGGCACCGACATCGTGCTGGGCGGCAACATCGAGAAGCAGGTGCAGGCCATAGAGTCCGACGAGGCGCTGGCCGAGGCCGACAAGGCCGCGCGCGTGCAGCAGCTCAAGGACGAGTGGAAGACGCTCAACGAGCAGGTCAAGTCGCTGGGCGGCCTGCGCATCATCGCGACCGAGCGCCACGAGAGCCGCCGCATCGACAACCAGCTGCGCGGCCGTGCGGGCCGCCAGGGCGACCCGGGCTCCAGCCGCTTCTACCTGAGCCTGGACGACGCGCTGATGCGCATCTTTGCCGGCGAGCGGGTGCGCGCCATCATGGACCGCCTCAAGATGCCCGAGGGCGAGGCGATCGAGGCCGGCATCGTCACGCGCAGCATCGAGGGCGCGCAGCGCAAGGTCGAGGCGCGCAACTTCGATGTTCGCAAGCAACTGCTGGAGTACGACGACGTCTCCAACGACCAGCGCAAGGTCATCTACCAGCAGCGCAACGACATCCTCGAGGCCGAGCTGCTGGTGGCCCAGATCGCCAGCCTGCGCGCGTCCACGCTGACCGATGTGGTGCGCACCTATGTGCCGGCCGAGACCGTCGAGGAGCAGTGGGACCTGCCCGCGCTGGAGCAGGTGCTGAAGGACGAGTGGCAGATCGAGCTGCCGCTGGCCGAGAAGATCAAGGGCAGCGACTCCATCACCGACGAAGACGTGCTGGAGATGGTGCTCAAGGCCGGCGACGAGCTGTTCCAGTCCAAGCTGGACCGTGTCGGCATAGAGCAGTTCAACCCCTTCATGCGCATGGTGCTGCTGCAGAGCATCGACCAGCGCTGGCGCGAGCACCTGGCCGCGCTGGACTACCTGCGCCAGGGCATCCACCTGCGCGGCTATGCGCAGAAGAACCCCAAGCAGGAATACAAGCGCGAAGCCTTCGAGCTGTTCTCGCAGATGCTGGACCTGGTGAAGATGGAGGTCACGCGCGTGCTGCTGAACGTGCGCATCCAGTCGCAGGAGGAAGCCAGCCAGGCCGCCGAGGCCATGGAGCGCCGTGCCGAGGCTGTGTCCAACGTCACCTACCAGCACCCCAACGAGGACGGCTCGATCAGCCAGGAAGCCGCCGCACCGGTCGCGGTGGCGGCCGGCGGCGAAGATTTCGGCCATGTGGGCCGCAACGACCCCTGCCCCTGCGGCAGCGGCCAGAAGTTCAAGCACTGCCACGGCAAGCTGGCCTGAACGGGCTTTGCTTCCTGCAAACGGGCCGGCTCTGCCGGCCCGTTTTGCTTGGGGCCTGCGGCCCCCACCTGGGGGGTGAGTCGTGCAATTGCGCACGTTCTGCGGGGTGCCCCACGCGCTTGGGGGGTGCTCCGCGCGAGGTCAACCCCCTAGAGTGCAGTCATCCCCACCCGTACTACGGGTTCGCCCTGATCGAGACGCCCATGACCTTCTTCAAACCGCTGACCGCTGTCGCCGCCACCCTGATGCTGGCCCTGGCCGCCGGTGCCGTGCAGGCCGAGCCGGTGGCGCTGAGCTTTGGCGACAACCAGATCAAGGCCAGCAACCGCGGCGCCAAGGTCGTCGCGGACGTCTTCGACTTCACGCTGGATGCGCCCACCTTCCTGTCCGGCCTGCTGCAGACCGCGTCGGCGGACTCGACCCCCATGGTCAACATCACGTCGGCCTATCTGCAGCTCAAGTCCGGCGGCCCGCAGATCTGGCTGACCGAGACCGTGGCCGGTGACTGGGACAACGACGTGTTCAGCGCCGAGACCTGGACGCTGTCGCCCCAGCTGCTGAGCGCCGGTGACTGGCAACTGCATGTGATGGGCGAGGGCTTCAACACCAAGCTGAAGGAAAGTTACCAGGTCAACCTGGAAGGCGCGGCCGAACAGCTGCCCGAGCCCGCCGGCCTGGCGCTGGTCGCCATTGGCCTGACCGCGCTGACCGTCACGCGCCGCCGCGCTGCCCGCAGCGATCGCTGATCGCCGCCGCCCAAGCCCCGCCGAACGCCCGAGGTATCCATGAAAAAGCTCTTCGCGATCACCGCCCTGCTGGCCGCTGCCAGCGCTCCGGCCCTGGCTGACACGCTGCCCATCACCTTCCTGGGCGTGGACGACAACGCGCCGCTGCTGAGCACCACCTACACCTCGGACTACGGCACCGGCGTGCAGAGCTACCAGACGGCGTCCGGCAGCAGCTTCCTGGCCTACTGCATCGAGCCGGATCAGTCCACGCTGCTGGTTGGCAAGACCCGCCCCTACACGGTCGAGGCGCTGAGCGGCAGCCAGGCCAGCCTGCTGCAGGGCCTGTACTCCAGCAGCTTCGCGTCGGCCAACGACCTGAACTCGCAGGCGGCCTTCCAGCTCGCGATCTGGGAAATCGTGCGTGAGACGACCGGTACGCTGAACGTGTCGCCCAACGCGGGCAGCTTCTCGCTGCTGCCGGGCGACGCCGCCTCGCGCGATCTGGACGCCGGCATCGCGTCCCTGGCCAACAACTATCTGGCGGCGGCCCAGGCCTACAACGGCCCGGCCCAGTACACGCTGACCAAGCTGAGCAACGCCAACTACCAGGATCTGCTGGTCGCCAACCCCGTGCCCGAGCCCCAGACCTGGGCGCTGCTGCTGGCCGGCCTGGGTGCCGTGGGCCTGCGCGCCCGTCGCCGCCAGCGCTGATCGCGGCTCGGCCCCTGTGTGCTCAGGCTCCTTCGGGAGCCTGAGTCGTTTGCGGGCCGGCAGTTCCTACAATCCGCGCGCCTCTTCTTTCCTCTGGACCGCCTCGCGCCATGCCCGTCAATCTTCAAGCTCCTGATTCCGCAGCGCTGCTGCCCGTGCCCGGCGTGCGCCTGGGCGTCACGATGGCCGGCGTGCGCAAGGCCAACCGGCGCGATCTGACCGTGATCGCGCTGGACGAGGGCGCGGCCGTGGCCGGCGTGTTCACCAGCAACCGCTTCTGCGCCGCGCCGGTGCAGGTCTGCCGCGAGCACCTGGCCGCCGGCAGCGCGGTGCGCGCGCTGGTCATCAACACCGGCAATGCCAATGCTGGCACCGGCGCCGACGGTCTGGCCCGCGCGCGCCAGACCTGCGCCGCACTGGCCGGCCTGATGGGTGTGGCGCCCGAGCAGGTGCTGCCGTTCTCCACCGGCGTCATCATGGAAACGCTGCCGGTGGACCGCATCACCGCCGGCCTGCCCGGCGCGCTGGCCGCGCTGACCGAGGCCGGCTGGGGCGAGGCCGCTGCCGGCATCATGACGACGGACACCCTGCCCAAGGCCGCGTCGCGCCGCATCACGCTGGGCGGCGTGCCGGTCACGCTGAGCGGCATCTCCAAGGGCGCCGGCATGATCCGCCCCAACATGGCGACCATGCTGGGCTTCCTGGCCACCGACGCCAACATCGCGCCCGCGCTGCTGCAGCCGCTGGTGAAGGAGGCGGCCGACGCCTCCTTCAACCGCATCACCATAGACGGCGACACCTCCACCAACGACTGCTTCATGCTGATCGCCTCGCGCCGTGCCGCGCATGCGGAGATCACGTCGCTGAGCAGCGCCGAGGGCCAGGCCTTGCGCGAGGCGGTGATCTCGCTGGCGCAGGAGCTGGCCCAGGCCATCGTGCGCGACGGCGAGGGCGCCACCAAGTTCATCACCATCACGGTGGAGGGCGGCCGCGACGAGGCCGAGTGCAAGCTGGCCGCCTACGCCATCGCGCACTCGCCGCTGGTCAAGACCGCGTTCTTCGCCAGCGACCCCAACCTGGGCCGCATCCTGGCCGCCGTGGGCTATGCCGGCATCACGGACCTGGACCAGGGCCTGATCGATCTGCACCTGGACGATGTGCACGTGGTGACCCGTGGCGGCCGCCGCCCCGAGTACCGCGAGGAAGACGGCCAGCGCGTGATGAAGCAGGCCGAGATCACCATACGCGTGGGCCTGAACCGCGGCAGCGCCAGCGCCACGGTCTGGACCTGCGACCTCAGCCACGACTACGTGTCCATCAACGCCGACTACCGGAGTTGATCCAGCGCCTGCCGGCTTCGCCGCAGGCCCTGCGTAGAACCCCCATGTGACCAAAGGCAACCGGAGCGCTGCGGCGCAGACTCCGGCATCCGCTCCCAACAGGATCTGCTTGATGAAGCTCCCTCTGACCGCCCTCGCCATGGCCGCCGTGCTGTCCACCGGCGCCCGCGCCCAGGCCATCGACTACCCCGTCACCCGCAAGGTCGAGCAGACCGACACCTACCACGGCACCGTGGTCGCCGATCCCTACCGCTGGCTGGAGGACGACAACAGCGCCGAGACCAAGGCCTGGGTGGCGGCGCAGAACGCGGTGACCGACAAATACCTGTCGGCCATGCCGCAGCGCCTGCCGGTGCGCAAGCTCTACACCGAGCTCTACAACTACGAGCGCTTCGGCATTCCCTTCCATGAGGGCGGCCGCTACTTCTGGAGCCGCAACGACGGCCTGCAGCAGCAAAGCGTCATCTACACCGCCAAGTCGCTGAAGGACCAGCCCAGCGTCGCGCTGGACCCCAACACGCTGAGCAGCGACGGCACGGTGGCGCTGTCCGGCATGGCGCCGTCGCGTGACGGCAAGCTGCTGGCCTACGGCATTGCCGGCGCGGGCTCCGACTGGCAGACCTGGCGCGTGCGCGACCTGGCCACCGGCCAGGACCTGGACGACAAGATCGAGTGGGTGAAGTTCTCGTCCGCGGCCTGGACGGCCGATGGCAAGGGCTTCTTCTACGCCCGCTACGACGCGCCCAAGGAGGGCGAGAAGCTCACCGGCACCAACTACTTCCAGAAGCTCTACTACCACCGCCTGGGCACGCCGCAGTCCGAGGACCAGCTGGTCACCTGGAACCCCAAGGACAAGGAATGGGGCTATGGCACCGAGGTGTCCGATGACGGCCTGTGGCTGGTCATCACGGTCAGCAAGGGCGCCAGCGGCAAGAACGGCCTGATGGTGCTGCCCCTGCCCAAGGGCCATTTCACCGGCGCCCAGCCGCAGCCGGTCGCGGTGGACTTCGACGCGCAGTACAACCCGGTGGCCATCGTCGGCAACCGCATCGTCGTGAAGACCGACAAGGACGCGCCGCGCAGCCGCCTGGTGTCCATAGACCTGAAGAACCCCGCGCCCGGCGCCTGGAAGACGCTGGTGGCCGAGGGCCCGGACGCGATGACCGGCGCCTCCGGCGTCGGCGGCCGCTTCGTGCTGAGCTACCTGCATGACGCCGCCACGCTGGTGCGCGTGCACGCGGCCGACGGCAAGGCGCTGCGCGAGGTGCAACTGCCCGGCATAGGCACGGCCGGTGGCTTCGGCGGCCGCTGGGGCGACGCCGAGACCTTCTTCAGCTACACCAGCCTGACCACGCCCACCGAGATCCACCGCCTGGACGTGAAGACCGGCAAGACCACGCTGTTCAAGAAGCCGGTCACCGCCTTCAACACCGAGGAGTTCGAAACCCGCCGCGAGTTCGTCACCAGCAAGGACGGCACCCGCCTGCCCATCTTCATCGCCGCCAAAAAGGGCCTGAAGCTGGACGGCCACAACCCCACGCTGCTGTACGGCTACGGCGGCTTCGACATCTCCATCACGCCGGGCTACGGCATCACCTCGGCCACCTGGCTGAAGATGGGCGGCGTCTACGTGAGCGCCTCGCTGCGTGGCGGTGGCGAATACGGCTCGGCCTGGCACGAGGCCGGCACGCAGCTGAAGAAGCAGAACGTGTTCGACGACTTCATCGCCGCGGGCGAGTGGCTGGTCAAGAACAAAATCGCCAGCCCCGCGACGCTGGCCATCAACGGCGGCTCCAACGGCGGCCTGCTGGTGGGCGCGGTCACCAACCAGCGCCCGGACCTGTTCGCCGCGGCCGTGCCTCAGGTCGGCGTGATGGACATGCTGCGCTACCAGAAGTTCACCATCGGCTGGGCCTGGGCCGGTGACTACGGCACCAGCGACGCCTCGCCCGAGATGTTCAAGGCGCTCTACGCCTACTCGCCGCTGCACAACATCAAGAGCGGCGTGAACTACCCGGCCGTGCTGGTGACCACCGGCGACCATGACGACCGTGTCGTGCCGGCACACAGCTTCAAGTACGCCGCCACGCTGCAGGCCGCCGACACCGGCCCGGCGCCCAAGCTGATCCGCATCGAGGTGAATGCCGGCCACGGCGCCGGCAAGCCCACCTCCAAGATCATCGAGGAGCGCTCCGATGTGCTGGCCTTCATCGCCCACGCGATGAAGCTCGAGGTGAAGTGAAGCCCGCGGTCCGGGCGCCGTGACGGCACTCGGACCCCGCTCCAGTGGCCGCACCCATGACCGCACCAAGCGCCGTGCTGATCCGCCCCCTGGGCGCCGACGATGCCCCCGCCTTGCTGGCGCTCTACGAGCACCTCAACCCCGGCGACGCGGTCGCGCCGCTGGCCCAGGCCCGCGCGGTGCTGGCCCAGCCGGGCCTCACGCACTACGGCCGCTTCCAGGCCGATGCGCTGATCGCCAGCTGCAACCTCGCGGTCATTCCCAACCTGACCCGCGGCGGCCGCAGCTACGGCGTGATCGAGAACGTCGTCACGCATGCGCAGTGGCGCGGCCAGGGCCACGGGCAGGCCTTGATCGCCCATGCGCTGGCCCAGGCCTGGGTGGTCGGCTGCTACAAAGTGGTGCTGACCACCAGCCGCCAGGACCCGGCGGTCTGGGCCTTCTACGAACGCTGCGGCTTCAGTGCGAGCGACAAGCGCGCCTTCGTCGCGCGCCGCCCGGCCGACTGATCAGAAGTTCACGGCCCGGGTCTTGAGCCCGCGCGCCACCATGAAGGCGTTCACCAACTGGGCCTGCTCGCGGCTGTCGAAGGGCCACAGCGTGGCACGCCAGCCGGCGGGGGTCTTGATGACGTCGCCCTGCAGATCGCCCGGCCGCGCATCCACCTCGGCCAGCACCGCGCGCATGCGCTTGAGGTGGGCCTCGGCGTCTTCCTTGCTGCCCGCCGGCCCCACCAGCGCCACCACGCTGCGCGGCGCGCCCTGCGCCATGCGGCTGAGTTCCTGGCGGTTGTCGTTGTTGACCGGCGGCACCGCGGCCGAGCCCGGCCGACCCTCGCGTGCCGGATCGGGAGCGGCCGGGGTGGCGGGCGTGCCGGGTTTGGCGGCGGCCTTGCTCTCGGACTTGTCGCTGCTCTGGTCTGCCGCCTTGTCCGCTGCCTGCCCGTCGGCCGGCACGCTGGCGCCCAGCGGCGGGCGGCGCAGCGGCGGTGTCGGCCGGTCGCTCAGGCGCTCCACCAACTGCGGCCGGATGTCGGGTGCGGAGGCCGGCGCTGAAGCCGTTGCGCTCGCTGCTTCCGCGCCCGCCGACGCGGCGCTGGCGGCGGCCTCAGCGCTGCCTTCGGTCGCTGACGCTGCTGATGCCGCGGCAGAAGCCGCCGAAGCGGCCGACGCCGTTGAGGCCGCCACCGCCGGAGCCGACGCGGCGCTGGCCGCCGAAGCCGCCTGTTCGGGCCCGTGGGCACCCTCATGCTTGGCACTGGGCCAGGCCAGCCACACCAGCAGTGCCAGCACGGCCAGGCCCACGGCGCCGGCCGCGGCCAGGCGGCGCGGGTCCAGCAGGCGGCGGCCGGCGATCCGGGCCGGGTTGCCGCGGCCGGCCAGCACGCGGGTGCGGCCCGGGCCGGCGTCTATGGCCGCGCTCAGCAGGTAGAGCGTGTAGGGCCAGCCGCCCTCGGCCAGCGCCGGCTCGGTCTCGATGTCACGCCGCGGCAGGCCCTCGCTGCCGGCCGGCGGCTGCTCAAAGCCCTGGGCCAGCGCGAAGCGCGCCACGCGCGCGGGGCTGAGGCCCGGCAGAAAGGGATCGTCAAAGCCGGCCCACTCGCTGCCGCTGCGCTGCGGCAGCAGGGCCAGCAGGCGTTGCAGCGGCGTGGGCTTGGGCGGCGGGGCGCTGGCCGCCGGTGCGGCTGCGGGCGCGGCAGGGGGCGCCACGGGGGGCGCTGCTGGCGGCTCGGCCGCCTCGGGGGGGGCGGGCGCGTCGGCTCCACCCTCCGCCGCCGTCGCAGGGGCGGCCAGGTCCTCGGGGTTCACCACCTCGGTGAGCACCGGCTCCACGATGCCGCCGCCGGTCTGGGCCGAGGCGCGGTAGAAGGGCAGGGTGACCAGGCCCACCGTGTGCACGTCGCCCACGGCAATGCGCCGCGCCAGCGGATGGCGGTTGTGCCAGGCGACGATGTGTTCGGCGAGACGGTCCATGCGCCCGGGATCTTCCCTCAGCCGCCGCGGCCCACCGGCCGGATCAGGCCGCGAAAGCCCGCCCAGTTGTGCAGCAGGTCGCGCGTCACGCCGGGCTGAGAGCTTGAGAGGCATTCACTCGCGCCCGTCTTGCCCGCCAAATCGCCACCGCTCGTCGTTGCAAATGCTCGCCATAGCCCAGGCTATGGCTGTGCTTTGCGCCTAGATCGGTGGCGTTTTGACGTGCCTTTCGGGCGCGCACGAAAGCTCTCAAGCTCTGAGCTGACGCAGCAGCCAGTCGTTCAGGTCCTGCAGTTCCTCCAGCGACACCGAGTGGTCCATGTCGTACTCGTGCCAGTCCACCGCATAGCCCAGCGCCTGCAGCGTGTCGCGGCTGGCGCGGCCGCGCGCCGGGATCACGATGCCGTCCTGCCGCCCATGGGCCAGGAACAGCGGCAGGTCCGCATTGGCGGCCGAGCGCTCGGCCGCGGTCCGGCCCGCCAGCGGCAGATAGCCCGACAGCCCCACCGCACCGCCCAGGCGGGCGGGGTAGCGCAGCGCGGTCATCAGCGTCATCGCGCAGCCCTGCGAAAAGCCCATCAGCACGATGCGCCGCGCCGGCACGCCGCGCGCGACTTCCCGGTCCAGCAGCGCCGCGATCTGCGCCTGCGCGGCGCGCAGCCCGGCCTCGTCCTCGGCCGGCGCGGGGTGCGGGCCCAGGATGTCGAACCACGCCGGCATGCGGTAGCCGCCGTTGAGCGTCACCGGCCGCTCGGGCGCGTGCGGCAGCACGAAGCGCACATCGCCCAGCGCCTGCAGTTGCAGCGCCTGGCACACGGGCTCGAAGTCCCGGCCGTCGGCGCCCAGGCCGTGCAGCACGATGAGGCTGGTCTGCGGCGCGGGGCCGGTCTCGAATTCGATCGCATCAAGCATGCGGGGGTCTCCAGTCGGCGGCCAGCAGCTCGAAGCGCTGCTCGCCATGTTCGTCCACGTGCAGCGCGCTCCAGCCGGCGCGGCGGTAGAAGGCCTCGGCCCGCGAGCCGGGCTGCGTGCCCAGGTTCAGCCGCGTGAGGCCGGTGGCGAACAGCCAGTCCACCATCACGTCATGCAACTGCCGCCCGTGGCCCTGGCCCTCGCAGGCCGGGTCCACGAACAGCGCCCAGATGTTGCCGTCGCGCGCATCGCCGATCGCAAAGCCGGCAATGCGCTGCGGCGCCAGCTCCACCACCCAGCCCCGGCCGTGGTGCTCCAGATAGGCGTGCAACTCGGCATCCGAGATGCGGCCCGGCGTCAGCCGGTTCTCGGTGACGGCATAGCGCACACGCCAGAGTTCGGCGGTGTCGGCGCGGGTGGCTTGGCGCAGCAGCATGGGGGCATTGTCGAGGGTGGGGCGACGGTTGCGGTTGTACCCGTCGCTGCAGGTGCAGTGCTGCTGGCGGCCAAATCTGGCCGCTGATGCCCCGCAGCTTCGTGGCGGTTAACTCGGCACCGATTAGCGAGCTTGCTCAGACAGGCCTGACGGTTCTCCGCCTAGGCCGCAATTGGCGTGCTGCTAGCTTGTGCCCCGAGGTAAGTAATCAGTCGCCCGTGCAATCCTAGACGGACACTGCCGAAAGGCGCCGCCTGACTGGTGAATTGGCCTCAAGTCGGCAGTAGAACTGCGGCGGATGGAAGCCCGGCATAGCTGTCCGAAGGGCTTCAAGCGTGAAGGGGTTTTTCAATTTTCTGGCACCAGACAGCCCCATCGCTGATGCCACGGCTACACCCTCAAAGTAGCGCATGAACTCGGATTTGCCGAGGCCTGAGACGGAGCCGTATTTGCGCCAGACGGTGCTCGGTGCAGCTGAGTAGGTCGTGCCCACGGTTGCAAATCCAACGATGGCACCCACAGGCTTCTTCACGTATAGCCAAACCGTCGAGCCTGGCTCAATGTGCATGGTTCTGCGCCTCAACTCCACTTGCTTAGTACCAGCGAGGATGTTGTTTGCATGGCGCTCTTCAAGTGATATGAGCACATGCTGGTTCGATTGCATCAAAGGCCTTTTTCTAGAATCGCCTGAACCTGCTCGGAAGACAGTCGTTGGCAAGTAATCAGTTGGTGAGCCTTGCCACAGTTCAATGCCCTGAGTTCATGCAGCGGGACTGGCCTTGGCAGACGCAACACATTGTCGAACACCGTGATGGTCTTGGTTTTCGCGACCCCGATGCTAGAGAGTTGGTTGCAATCCAGCACTGAGGGGGCTAAGTCGTCCGCCTGCATGGCAGACTCATCGCGAAGGTAGGCTCGTAGTACGCGACCAACCGCAATGACGGCGCCTGAACCTCCGTTCTTCACACTTTCGTAGAAGAACATCAAATCACCGCGCGAATAGTGTTTTAGTGTCTTCATGTCGCTCAGGTAATGGCGCAACGGTGCGAGCTGAGCCTTTCCCTGGGGCAGGAAAGAGTCCTGCGGTGAGTCCGCTAAGAGAAACTCCTCAAACTGCTTTCGCAGCGGGACCATCACACCCTCTCTACCTGGCAAACACATCAGCATCGGCGCCAGCAGGGACTCCAACTTGAAAAGCGGAACCAAGACTTTCTGGCCGTCCGGTCGAATCACTGAAATTTGCTGATCGGCGTGTCGGAACGGTGGCGGCGTGTCTGGCAAACCTAGTTTGCTCACCGCCGCCAACGATTCGCGCATGACATCCCAGTTTCGTTGCGTCATACGCCCTTTGGCGACGATCTTCTGAAGGTCGCCCGACGTTGACGAGGACGCCACATAGCCGAAGGTTGCGGCAACTTCGCGGAGCGTGGCTTGACGCGAAGGACAACTCAACCGAACTCGGCCGACATCCCCTGGCTTCACTATGCTCAGAATGTGTCGGAGCAAGGTCTGGGCAATCTCGTATGCGTCTTTCTGGTTCTCAGCGACGGCTGCAAAAGCTCGAATTTCCTGGCCTCGGACGCTCGTAGGTATTACCAGGTAGCCTGCGACTACGCCATTGCATCGCGCTACGTGACGCAAGCATGCCGAATTGCCGTCCTCAGTCGCGGCCCATTCGTTGACCTGGGTCGCTGTGTCGAGGCCAAGGTTCGTCAACAGGCTCCGAATGGCCTTTGCGTCGCTTGCCGATGCGGGTTGCATTTCTATGATGTTCGCACTGTGCGCCTCGTGCACCACAGGACTTGCGGTGTGGTCGGGCTCGACCTGAAACAGCTCAGGTGAAATGGCGTCCACCCCAAATCGCCTTCTGAGCTCAGGCGCTCGCTCAAGAATTCGTCCGTCGCTGGTGATGAGCCCTGGCAGGCCGTGGTGAATAGCCGTTGCGAGGTGTAGCAGGTCAGACCTATCGTTCGCCGATAGTGAGTCCGAAGCATGGCGCTGGGGAAACACGATTTCGGCAAGCATCGGCGAAAGGCGCCTCCACTCGTCGTCGGGTGGTGTCGAGAACTTCGCAAGCGTTCCAGCGAACGAGAGCATCGGATCCGTCTTTCCGTCGTGGGCGGTGCGGCGCAGCTCAGTCTCAATCTCGCTGCTGATCGCCAGTGAACATGCCCGCATCCGTTCGGCTCTGAAGACGCTCATGGCTAGTTCATGCCGAGTCCGGCGAGGCCCGAGGTCGAAAAGCACGTTCAAATCCAGAAGGTAGAGCGGCTTACTACCACCCTCCAAAGCATCTAGACCGAGTGGGTCGACGGCGCTAATCCCGCTGGGCGCAAAGAGCTGAGGGGTGTCGAGTTCATGGGCGCGAACCACGATCATGCGATTGCGACTAACCCCTCCTGCTTCGACGCGTTGGGCGTAAAACCCTTGCGATTCCCAGAACAGGTTGGCGCTTTTGAGGTCTTCAGCGACCCGGGCATGAATCGAAATGAACTGGGCGTCCGTCGACATGCTCTTCAAGGTGTCGAGCAGCGTCCGACCGATGTTTCGACTGCGGTGTGCCTTATGAACATAGATCTGCCGCACATGCGCTTTGGGGAAACGGAGGTCAAACAACAAGTGGCCCGCATACTTTTCTACGCCCCCGTCGCTCTCCACGGCCACAAACAACTGCCCTTTGCGACAGAAGTCTGCATAGACGCTGCGCGAGAAGAAGCCTAGCGCGTCTCGGTCGCTGTCTGCTGCCTGCACGACATCGCCTAGCAGTGCCATAGCTTCAATTGGCTCTGTAAGGATCCGGACCAGCCCTCCGCTCTTTGTCATAGCTCCCCTTTTAGTGTTCTGGGGCAACTGTAACGGCGACCGAAAGAAGCCTGCATTGAGCGGAAGCTGGCGATCTTTGGCTGATTTATATGGTGGACTCTTCTTGACCGATGGCATTGGGATCCGGAAGACCGCAACGGGTCGATCGCTATCAGCGGACCGATTCGACCCGGATCGCAGCAACCCGCCTGACGCGGTCCTGCGCCACCGCCAGACGCATGGGCGTCGCTGGCAGGGAATGTGAGTTCTCTTCGCTGCCCCAGGCTGTCAGCCGTCGCAGGCCATGGCGTCCATGGAAGTCGCTCGCCTCGCCATCCCGGCTCCCTCCGCCTCCCGCGCGAGAATCACGCCCCGGACCAGCGCCGGTCGGCCGGGCAGCCCGCTCGGGTCGACGGCGGTGGCCGCCAGATCCTCCATGACCGACGCCCACTACACGACCCTGCCGCTCTGGCCGAATGCCTATCCCCTTAGCGGCGCCAGCGCCACGCTGAAGCAGCTCAATGAGGATTTCCTCGTCACGGAGCTGCCGCTGCAACTGCCCTCGGGCGAGGGCGAGCATGTGTGGCTGGATGTCGAGAAGAACGGCGCCAACACCGCCTTCGTGGCCCAGCAGCTGGCCGAGGCGGCCGGTGTGCAGGAGCGCGACGTGGGCTATGCCGGCCTGAAGGACCGCTATGCCCTCACACGGCAGTGGTTCAGCATCTATCTGCCCAAGGGTGAGACGCCCGACCTGACCGCGCTGCAGCACCCGGAGTTCAAGGTGCTGAGCCAGAGCCGCCATGTGAAGAAGCTGCGCCCCGGCGATCTGCAGGGCAATCGCTTTCGCATCGTGCTGCGCGACGTGGCGGGTGAGCGCGCGGCCATCGAGGCCAACCTGAAGGCCATTGCCGCCCAGGGCGTGCCCAATTACTTCGGCGCCCAGCGCTTCGGCTTTGACGGCGGCAATGTCGAGCAGGGCCGGGCCATGCTGGCGCGCGAGGTTCGCGTGCGCAACCCGAAGAAGAAGGGCATTTACCTGTCGGCGGTGCGCTCCTTCGTCTTCAACGAGGTGCTGGCCCAGCGCATACAGCAGGGGTTGTGGGGTCAGACCTTGCCGGGCGATGTGCTGGACGACGCCGGCCGCCCCACCGGGCCGCTGTGGGGCCGGGGCCGCGTGACGAGCACGGACGAAGCCCAGGCGCTGGAGAACAGCGTGGCCGCACGCCACGCGGCGCTGTGCGACGGCATGGAGCATGCGGGCCTGGACCAGGAGCGCCGCGCGCTGGTGGCCCATCCGGCCGAACTCTCGTGGGACTGGCCGCAGCCCGACCAGCTGGTGCTGAGCTTCTCGCTGCCGGCGGGCAACTACGCCACCTCGGTGCTGAACGAGATCCTGCGCACCACCGAGCCCGAGCGCCATACCGACAGCGAGCCCACGCCGGCCGAGTGAGGCGGCCGCGCTCGCGGTGGCGCCACGGCGCCCGTCATCCCCGTGACAGGCGGCGTTGGCCATCGCAGGGAAGATGAGCGCATGGGAAGCCTCTACCTCGTCCGCCATGGCCAGGCCAGTTTCGGCGCGGCCGATTACGACCAGCTCAGCCCGCGCGGTGCCGAGCAATGCCGGCGCCTGGGCGCTTACTGGCGCGAGCATGGCCAGCCCTTCGACGCGGTGTTCACCGGCACGCTGCGCCGCCACGCGCAGTCGCTGGACGGCATACGCGAGGGCCTGGGTCAGGCCTTGCCCGCGCTGGCGCTGCCGGGCCTGAACGAGTACGACAGCGAGGCGGTGGTGCGCGCCATCCACCCCGAGCCGCTGGCGCCGCCGCACGATGCCGAGGCGGTGAAGCAGCACTTCCGGCTGCTGCGCCAGGGCCTGCTGGCCTGGATGCGGGGCGACACCGCGCCCCAGGGCATGCCCGCGTTTGCGGACTTTTCAGCCGGCGTGGCCGATGCGCTGCAGCGCGTGCTGGCGGTGGGTGTGGGGCGTCAGGTCTTGATCGTGTCCAGCGGCGGGCCCATCTCCACCGCCGTTGCCCAGGTGCTGGCCGCGCCGCCCGAGACGCTGGTGGAGCTGAACCTGCGGCTGCGCAACTCGGCGCTCACCGAGTTCGTGTTCAACCCCAAGCGCCATCACCTGGTGAGCTTCAACACGCTGCCGCATCTGGACAGCGTGGAGGCGCGGGCCTTGATCACGCACGCGTGACGCCCGCCGGGCGCGGCGGCTTCAGCGTGCGCTGCGGCGGCGCACGGTCAGGGCGGCGGCCAGCGCCAGGCCGGCCAGCGCCAGCGACGCCGGTTCGGGCAGCGGGCTGGCCGTCGGGCTGCCGCCGCCGGCATTGGTGCCGCCGTCCGTGGGCAGGGTCTGCTGCAGCACCATGTCCTGCGACAGCAGGCTGCCGATGATGTTGTAGCCGGCCGGCTTGTAGCCCGGCGTGCCGGCCTTGCCGCTGGCCGCGGTCCAGGTCGAGAAGCCGACCTTGAGGTGGGGGCCGGTGACGCCGCTGAGGTCTATGCCCGAGCCCAGCAGATCAATGGTGAAGCTGAGGCTGTCGGTCAGCGGCAGGTCGGGCGTGGCGTCCAGGCAGATGCCGCCGGACTGAGACTGGGTGTTGCAGCCCTGGCCGGTGAGTTCGCCCAGCGAGTAGGTCCAGGACACGGCGCTGCTCGACGGCTGGCCCAGCGTGACCTTCACGCCGGTCAGGCCGCTGAGGTTGCCCAGGTTCTTGAAGCCCAGATAGCCCAGGTTGGTGGCCGGGGCCCAGTCGCCGCTGGCGCTCAGCGCGCCATTGATCTGCAGCGTGAAGGTGTTGGCGTCCACGCCGTGGTAGCTGAAATCCACGCCCTGGTAGGAGGTGACGAAGTCGGCCTGCGCGCCGGCGGCCAGCGTGGTGGCGAGCAGGGCGGTCAGGAGGCGGGGCAGGTGGCGCATGGTCGACGGGGCTTGAGGGCCGCAGGATCGGATGACCGGAGACTAGGGCTTGACTTGTGCCGCGGCATCCCCCGGCGCCGGGGGGATGCCTGAGCGAGGGGGCGGATTTGTGCGCGGAATGTCACGCCCAGCCGCTGAAACCCCCGGGTCGAGGGGGCGGGCGCAGGCCCGCCCCGGCCGCGCCTCAGTCCAGGAACCTGGGCAGCTTGGGCAGCTTCTGGTTGTCGACCGGCTCGTGCTGTATCACCAGCGTGGCGCCGGTCTTGGCGATGAGGCGGTCGAGCTTCTCGCCCGAGCTGAGGGTCTCGGCGTGGTCGTAGTTCCAGACGGGCACCTGCTGGCGTTCGTGGTTTTCGGTGAAGTGCCACTGATCGCCGGACAGCACGTAGGGGCCCGCGTGCTTGAGATTGAGCAGCAGCGCCATGCTGCCGGGTGTGTGGCCCGGGGTCTGTATGGTCTTGAGCAGGCCATCGCCGAACAGGTCCACGTCGCCGTCCACCAGGCGGACGCGCCGCAGCTGGCCGCCCGAGATGTGCGAGCTGAACAGCTCGGCGTCGATGTAGTGCTTGGGGGCCTCGGCCTTGTCCGCCATGGCCTCCACCTCGGCGCGCTGGATGATCAGCGTGGCCTTGGGGAAGTCGTTGAGCTGGCCGGCGTGGTCGAAGTGGCTGTGGGACACGGCCACATAGCTGATGTCGTCGGCGCTCAGGCCCAGGTCCTTCAGCTGGTCGACGATGGTGCGCGACAGCCGGGTGGTGAAACTGCCCTCGACCAGCGGGCCGGCCAGGTATTTGCGCGGCAGGCCGGCATCCCACAGCAGCCAGTCCTGGCCATGCTTGATGAGGTAGCAGGACATCACGATGTCGTAGGACTGGCCTTTGTACAGGCCGCGGTCCGACATCATGGACTTGTCCCCCAGCGTCATTTGCCCGCAGTCCAGGCGATACATTTTCAGGTCCGGTTCGGTGGCATGGGCCGAGCCGGCGGCGGCCAGCGCCAGGGTGGCGGCGGCGGTGAATCGGGAAAGAATCTGCTTCATGGGATATTCATCCTGAATAAGTGTTTGAATAAACCGCAGGTGTGGGGTGATAAACCCCTGATTGCCCGCGGCTCATGGTTTTGTCCTCGAGTGCCATCAGCTTATGGGCGGGGCTTAGTCGCCACAATTGGGCGGCCGGACAAAACTTCCTTGCTGTTTCAGCAATCGCGTCGCGGCAGCGCTTGCCGCCCGCGTTGGGTTCTCTGCCCGGAGAGTCGGCCATGCATCTGAAGGCACACCGGTATTTCGCGAAGGTGGCCGCCACCGGCAGCTTTTCGGCGACGGCCCGGCACTTCAAGGTGCCGGCCTCGTCGGTGTCGCGCTTCATCGCGGCGCTGGAGCAGGAGTTGGGACAGCAGCTGCTGTACCGACACACGCGGGCCGTGCGCCTCACCGACGTCGGGGAGCGCTACTACGCGCAGATCCGCGCGGTGCTGGACCTGCTGGATGCGGCTGACGAAGAGATCACCGGCAATCTGGGCCGCATCCGCGGCCTGGTGCGTCTCAATGTGCCCGCGGCGCTGGGGCGGCTGCATTTCGCGCGGCTGGCGATCGAATTGCAGGGGCTCTACCCCGAATTGATCATCGAGCTGAGCCTCAATGACGAATTCATAGACCCGGTGGAAGAGGGCGCCGACATCGTGCTGCGGGTGGGGCAGCTGGAGGATTCCGGGCTGATCGGCCGCCTGATCTGCCGGCAGCAATACCTGGTCTGTGCCAGCCCGGCCTATCTCGCGGCCCAGGGCGAGCCCGCGACGCCCGAGGAACTCGCCGAACATGCCTGTCTGGTCCACCGCACCTCGGTGGGGACCGAACGCTGGCATTTCCAGCGGCCCGGCGATGAACAGCGGCTGGCCGTGGAGGTCAGCGGGCCGCTGCGCAGCAACAACAGCGAGGTGTTGCTGCAGGCGGTGCTGGCGGGGCGGGGCATAGGCCTGTTCCCGTCCTGGCTGCTGGACCCGCAGAGCTTTGCGCGCGGCGACCTGAAGCCGCTGCTGCCGGACTGGGAGGCAGCCCTGCATGCCGCGCCCAGCCCCATGCACCTGATCTCGCCCGAAAACCGCCTGCGCTCACCCAAGGTTCGCGCGGTCTGGGACTTTTTGCTGGAGGCGATCGGGTCGCCACCCTACTGGGACTTTCCGCGCTGAGGTGGCGGCTCACCCGGGCCGCGGAGCGCGTCACCGCGCTCCGCGATGGACGCCTCAGGCGCCCGGCGTCAGGCGCTGGCGGCGCCTGGCTGCTGCACCGGCAACGCCCAGGCCCAGCAGCATCAGGCCGGCGCTGGCGGGCTCGGGCACGGCGCTGACCGAATAGCCGAAGGTGAGCGTGACCTTGTTCCACAGCGCGTCGGCGCCCGGCAGCTCATCCATGTTCTCGGCGAACTCCAGCCGCAGGATGCCGTCGTCGTTCAGGCTGAAGCTCAGATCGACGATGCCCCAGCCCGGCTCGTCGACCGAGCGGAAATCCACGCTGCCGACATAGTGCCCGGTGCCGGGGTGATAGCTCCCGTCCGGATCCGCGATCTGGGCGGGCAGGAAATAAAGCTGGCTGTTGCTCTGGCTGTCGCCCAGCGCCATATAAGCCAGGCTCAGCAGGCTGCCCTGGTAGGCGGTCAGCGTCACGTCCCAGGACATGGTGTTGATGTGCGCCTGCGGCCCGATATAGAACTCCAGCACGGTGTTCTCGTCGGAGCCCAGATAGCTGTTGCCGGGCAGGTTGCGCAGCGTGATGGTTTGCGTGAGGTCGTCCGCCCGGGCGCCGCCGCCCAGGCCCAGCGCGGCGAGGGCGGCGGCCATCACCAGGGTTTTGCAGAGTTTCATCATCGACACAGTCGTCCTTTTGAATTGAGATGCCGACGGTCTTGAATCATGTCTCCAGCGAATCTGGCTGAAATATGCCAGGGCGCCGGTGGTGCGCTGTCATATTCATGCCGTTATCGCCCCCCGCAAATTTGCGTGCCGACATAATTTTCATTCCGTGCGGAGTATGGTCATTCGGACTTGGCGGGCGGGCCATTGATGAAATCCCTGGCGCTGACCCCCTGATTGAACGGGCCAGCCCCGCCGGCGCCGGCCTCGGGGCGCCCCGGCCGCCGGCCCTGCCACCAGCGGCTGCCGGGCTACTCCGGCTCGGGGACAATCCGCCCCCTGATGTTCACCTCGCTGATTACCCCACCCCCGGCGGCCGACGCGCCGGCCCATGAGCGCTTCCTCCACCTGCTGCGCCTGTCGCTGGCCGGCGGCCAGTTCGGCAAGCTGCTGCTGTCCGGCCCGGTGGGCGACGACAGCGACGTGGAGCGGCTCACGGTGCGCCGCATCGAGCTGCGTGGCGAGCCGGCGCTGAGCTTTTTGTGGCGCCATCGCACCAAGGACATCACCAAGAACCACGCGCCCGAGGCCGGGCTGGCCGAGATCGCCGCGCTGCTGGGCACGCGCTTTCGCAACGCCCACCTGCACACCTCGACCGAGGAGCTGCAGTTCGCGGTGAGCCGCAAGGGCCGCGAGACGCTGCGGGTCACGCGCCTGGACGCGCCCACCGAGGCGCCGCCCGCCGCGGCCGGGCATGACAAGGCCAAGCACCGGCCGCTGGAGATGCGTCACCCGGTGTGGTCGGCGCTGGGCCTGACCCACCTGGTGAAGGGCGAGCCGGCGCTGGTGCCGGCGATGGCGCGCAAGTGGAAGCAGATCAACCGCTTCGTGGAGATCCTGTCGGCTGCGGTCGGTGACGCCGGCCTGAGCGGCACCGTGCGCGTGGCGGACTTCGGCTCCGGCAAGGGCTATCTGACCTTTGCGGTGCACGACTGGCTGCAGGCGCAAGGCCTGACCCCGCGCGTGACCGGCATCGAGCTGCGCGACGACATGGTCCAGCTGTGCAACGCGGTCATCGAGGGCGAGCAGCTGAGCGGCATACGCTTCGACCAGGGCGATGTGCGCACCCAGGCCGTGCAGCCGCTGGACGTGATGATTGCGCTGCATGCCTGCGACATCGCGACCGACCACGCGCTGCACGTGGGCCTGCAGAGCGGCGCCAAGGTCATCATGAGCTCGCCCTGCTGCCACAAGGAGCTGCGCCCGCAGATGACGCTGCCCCATGTGCTGCGCCCCATGCTGCAGCACGGCATCCACCTGGGCCAGGAGGCCGAGATGGTGACCGACTCGCTGCGTGCGCTGCTGCTGGAAAGCCAGGGCTACCAGACCCAGGTGTTCGAGTTCATCGCGCTGGAGCACACCAGCAAGAACAAGATGATCCTGGCCGTGAAGGCCCAGGGCCAGGCCGCCGAGGCGCTGGCCGCCCGCCGGCCCGAGCTGCTGGCGCAGATCGCCGAGATCAAGCGCTTCTACGGGCTGCGCGAGCAGCGGCTGGAACAGCTGCTGGCGGCCTGACCCCGGCTGGCGGGGGGGCCTTGCCCCCTGCCGAGGGGACAGGCGCTGGCGTCGTGCCCATTCACGACGCGCATGGGACGGGCGGCTGCCTATCATTTGCCGCCATGGCCATCGCCCACACCAAGATCCGCCCGCCACGGCCCCGGGCCGGGCAGCTGATCCAGCGCCCGGCGCTGATCGCGCGGCTGGACGAGGCGCTGCAGGCCGGCCAGTCGCTGCTGCTGTGCGCGCCGGCCGGCTATGGCAAGACCGCGCTGCTGAGCCAGTGGCTGGCCCAGCTGCCCGCCGACGTGGGGCTGGCCTGGGTGGCGCTGGACGAGGGCGATGAGCTGGCGCGTCTGCTGGACTGCCTGTTCGCCGCGCTGGAGCCCTTCGACCTGCCCTGGCGCACCGCGCCCGAGGGCCTGCGCGACGCGGCGCTGCGTGGCGGCGACGAGCTGCTGCGCGTGGCCGACGTGATGCTCAACACGCTGGACGCCTGCGAGGTGCCGCGCGGCGTCATCGTGCTGGACGATGTGCACCACCTGGCCGACGAGGGCTCGCTGCAGTTCCTGGACCGCTGGCTGGCCCGGCTGGGCGAGCGCTGGCACCTGGTGCTGAGCGCGCGCCAGGAGCCCGCGCTGCGGCTGGCGCGGCGCCGTGCCGGCGGCGGCCTGCTGGATCTGGGTGCGGCGCAGCTGGCGCTGGACGCGATGGAGGTGGCCCAGATCGCCGCCACGCTGGGCCAGGACACGGCCGCGGCCCAGCGCCTGTTCGAGCGCAGCGGCGGCTGGCCCGCCGGCCTGCGGTTGGCGCTGGGCGGTGCCGGCGCCGGCGCCATCGACCGTGCGGCCTTCGACTACCTCGCCAGCGAGGTGCTGGACCGGCTGGAGCCCGGGCTGCAGGGCTTTCTGCTGCGCTGCAGCGTGCTCTATGAGCTGGACGCCACGCGCTGCCAGGCGCTGGGCGAGCCGGTGCAGCAGGCCGCGCAGTGGCTGCGCGAGATCGAGCGCCAGGCGCTGTTCGTCACGGTCGTGGACGTGGCACCGCTGACGCTGCGCCTGCACCAGCTGTTCCGCGACATGCTGCGCCAGCGCCTGCAGCAGGAGCAGCCCGAGCTGCGCGCCCAGCTGCTGGCGCGCGCGGCCGAGCTGGAGCTCGACCCGGCGCGGCGTCAGGGCCTGCTGCTGGCCGCGGGCCAGCCCCGGCGGGCGGCCGAGCTGCTGCTGGCCGAGGCGCCGGTGCTGATCAGCGGCATAGGCTCGGCCGCGCTGCTGGACCTGGTGCAGCGCTTCGATCCGGCTTTTGCGGATACCAGCCCCGAGCTGCACCGCGCCCGCGCGATCGCGCTGTGGCGGGACTGGGAGGCGGTGCGCGCGCACTGGCACCTGGCCCAGGCCGAGCAGCTGTTTGCGCAGCGCGATGACCAGGCCGGCCTGCTGGCCACCCGCGTGCACCGCGGCGTGCTGCTGATTGCGCAGGGGCGGCTGGCCGAGACCGAGCAGCTGCTGCGCGACGTGGATGTGTCGCGCCTGGCCGGCGAGGCGCGGCGCACCGCGCTGCTGGTGCAGATCTGGCTCGCGCTGGAGACCGGGCGGGGGCGGGCGGTGGCGCCGCTGTTCGAGCAGCGCCTGCACGAGCTGATGCAGGTGCCCACGGTGGAGGCCTGGTACGACGGCGTGCCGCCGCCGCGCCAGCTGTGCTGCCCCGGCATGGCGCCGCTGGCCGAGCAGTGGTTCGCCGGCTCGCAGACGCTGCGCGGCGACCGCACGCTGCCGCTGGCGCGCATGTGCCAGGCCTGGAACCTGTGCTGGCAGGGGCGGCTGGCGGAGTCGCGAGAGATGCTGGCCGGCGCCGAGGCCGACGCGGCCTGGGTGGGTCAGATGGTCATCCTGCGCAACCACGGGCTGGCACTGCGTGCGATGCACGCGATGCTGGCCGGTGACATCGGCCTGGCGCTGGACCTGGGGCGGCAGCGCATCGCCGAGCATGTGAAGGGCTATGGCGCCTGGGCGCTGTGGCAGAACCTGTTCTTCTCCGCGCGGGTCGCGGCGTCCTGCGGCGCGGTGGACCTGCTGCAGCAGCTGCTGGACCGGCTCACGCGGCTGGCGGCCGAGCTGCCTGACCTGGTCACCGCGCACCGGCCCGAGCCGCTGCTGGCGCTGCAGGGCCAGCTCGCCGAGCTGCAGGGCCGGCGCGAGGACGCGCTGCAGGCCTGGCGGCGCGTGCTGCTGCATGAGGAGGGGCACGACCTGCTGGGTCATGGGGCCGAGATCCGGCTGCGTCTGGGCGCGGCGCTGCTGGCGCGCGGCGAGCCGGGCGACGAGCCCGAGGCGCTGGCGCTGCTGGTGCCGGCGCTGTCGCAGCGCGAGCCGAGCGGCCTGCTGTGGGCGCCGGCACTGCTGCAGGCGCTGGGCGAGCGCGACTGGCAGGCTCACCTGGCGCCCGCGGCGCTGGCGCGGCTGCGCCACTGGCTGGCCGAGCTGGGCACGCCGGCCGAGCCGCCGGATGCGGCCCCGGCCGACGAGCTGCTGTCCGGCCGCGAGGCCGAGGTGCTGCAGCACATCGCGGCCGGCGCCAGCAACAAGCACATCGCGCGGGCGCTGGACATCAGCCCCCACACCGTGAAGCGGCATGTGGCCAACATCCTGGACAAGCTGGGCCTGGACTCGCGCGGCCAGGCCGCGGCCTGGTGGCGCGAGCGGGTGCCCACGACCGGCCCCGGCCCGCTGGCCTGAGGGCTGTGCGGGCCGCGTTCAGGCGGCCATCAGCCCCGGCACCGGCGCCTGGCCCAAAGCGCGGCACAGCTTGGTCCAGGCGTGGTCGTCCAGCAGCGCGCGGGCCGAGCCCAGCACCGGTGCCTGGGCCTGGGGCGGCAGGCCGCCTATCACCAGCGCACGCTCCTGGGGGCTGAGCGCCGGCAGCATCCAGCGCAGCACCTCGGTCATGATCTGCGGCGTGACATGGGCCACCAGGCGGCCGTGCAGCGCCTCCAGCTCCGCGTCGCTGTAGTGGGCCCACAGCCGCTCGTTGTGCCGGCTTTCCTCCACCTCCATGTGCTGGAACTGCTCCGCCACGAAGGCCGCAAAGCGGCGGTAGAGCTGGTGGGCGTGGGCCGCCGAGGGGCGGGCCCGCAGCGCCGCGGCCTCGTCGCGCAGCGCGGCCAGCGCCAGCAGGTGGTCGTCGTGTTCCACCGCGATCGCCTCGCTGCTGCCGCGCTGGCGGCCTTCCAGCGCCGGGTGGATGAACTCGTTCTCGTGCATCACATGCGAGTTCAGCAGCGTCAGCAGGCGGTCCAGCTGCAGCAGCGCCGCGCCCAGCTCGTCGGGGTCGTTCACATCGGCGCGGCCCAGGCGCAGCAGGGTGTCGCCGAGCGCGTGGCGCAGCGCCTTGTGGATGTGGGCATAGAGGTCGAGGCGGGGGGCCGTGGTCATGGTCATCTCCTGTGAACCGGCCTCGCGAAACAGGGTGGGGCCGGATGACGCACAGTGTTGCCAGCCGCGGGCGGGCGGGCATCGCCTGGACGGGCCACGCCGATGGGCCATGGCCCCGGGCCTGGCCATGGCCCGTTGGGCGCACACAGGAAAGCCCCCCGAGCGGGCAGAGCCGTTCGGGGGGCGCAAGAGCGCTTCACGCCGCCCGGGACGAAGACCCCTGGCGGGGCCCACGTGGGGCTGCGGCGTGACATCACAGCGCAGGCGGCCTGACGAAAGCAGCACGACGAGCGTGGCGCGGAGCGGGCCGTGGTTGGGCTTGTTGTCGCGGACGGCCTCGAGCGCCGTCACGCCAGGGGCCGCAGCGTTGCCGGGGGCCGTGCACTGGTGACGGGATGGATCATCGCCGTGGCCCGGCGAAGGCAAACCGGCGATCAGGCGGTCACGCCGCCCCTTAATTCGCGGCCTTGTTCACGCTTGGCGCGGCTGCGTGGGGTCGGGCCTGGGGTGAACCCCATCGGGGGCAATCCGGCCCCGCAGCCGTGGGGGCGGCCGGGAACTTGTGCCAGGTTTTGCCTTTAGCCTGCATGCAGCTTGCACTCAAGCCCTGCCGGCCGCGCGGATCGCGGCCTCTGTCCAGGAGTTCCCGCCATGTCCATCTCCTTCCGCCAGGGTCTGCTGGCTGCCGCGCTGGTCGCGTTCAGCGCCACCGCGTCGGCCGATCTGGTGTTCGACAACATCACCGCACCGCTGAATGGCGACGCCGGCACGCTCAGCGCGACCGGCAGCACGCCCAACACCTTCATGGGCGCCGGCTATGTGCTGCAGGCCGGCACCACGCAGATCACCGGCTTCGATCTCTTCCCCTACAACAACACCGGCACCGATTTCACCGATCTCAAGCTCAACATCTATGTGTGGGGCGGCGTGAACACCGGCACCGTGAGCGCGGCCAGCCCGGCCTTCAGCAATCTGCTGGGTTCCTACAGCTTCACGTCCTCCGGGAATTTCGGCACTGGCTTCTTCTATTCCTTCCAGGATCCGGACGCCCCCGGCACGACGCCGTCACTGAGCCTGGCCACGCCGCTGAACATCGGCAGCAACACCGTGGGCATCACGGTCAACGTGCAGGGTTCCACCGACGGCGGTGCGACCTTCTCGTCGCTGAACTCGCTGACCTCGGTGCTGACCTACGGCACCCCGCCCAGCGTGGGCGGCCTGGTGTTCAACGGCTACTTCCGCAATGCCGGCGGCGAGACCAACGGCAACTTCAATTCCGGCGTGCGCAGCCTGGGCCAGACCGACCAGGGCGTGGCCATGCGCATCTACGGCAATGTGAGCCCCGTGCCCGAGCCCTCCAGCTGGGCACTGATGGGCCTGGGCGTGATGGGCCTGCTGGCCTGGCGCCGCCGCGCGGCCTGAACCCGCGCACCGCTGCTGACGCCGCCCACCGGGCGGCGTTTTTCATGGGGCCGAGCGGCGCGCAGAATCCAGGCTCATGAAGCCTGCTGTCTTGTGTTGGTGCCGGCATCTGTCGGCCTTGTCCCTGAGCCTGTGCGCCTGGCCGGTGCTGGCGCTGCAGAGCTCGCCGCCCGGCGCGGCCACGCCCTTTGTCTGCGGTGGCATAGGCCAGTCCGAGCAGTTGCAGCTCAAGGCGCTGCGGCCGGCCTACAGCCTGTGGGTCAGCACCGTGTCCCTGGCCGGCGGGGCCTTTCTGTCGGACGCGCGCTTGCGCGTCAGCGCCGAGGGCGAGGCCGCGCCGCGCGTGGATCTGCGCATGGACGGCCCCTGGTGCCTGCTGGCGCTGCCGCCCGGCCGCTACCGCGTGGAGGCCAGCCTCAACGGCCAGAGCGCCCCCGCCCAGACCCTGGCCGTGCCGGCCGAGGGCCTGGTGGAGGCGCTGTTGCGGCTGCCGGTGCCGGTTGAGCTCAGCCCCGAGCGCGCCGCGTCCGGCGCACGCTGAGCCGGCTCGGTCCGGTCCAGCTCAGTGCTGGTGGCCGATCGGTGCCGCCGGCAGCACCTGCAGCCTCACCGCCGGCGCGCGGGGCTTGGGTGTGGCGGCACTGGGCCGCTCGGCCCAGTGCCATTCCCCCTTGGCGCAGACCTGGCGCACATCGAACCACAGCTCGCCGGGCTCGGCGGGCAGGCTGGCGCGCAGCACGAACTCGTCATACCAGTCGTCGGGCAGCCAGCTGGCCTCGCTGCTGGCGGTCCAGCGCACCTCGGCGAGCTCGTCGGCCATGGTCTTGCCGTGGCTCTCATAGGGCGTGGCCAGCGGCCGGCGCTGGGTGCTCAGCGTCCAGCCCGGCTTGGGCATGGGCT
>NZ_CAJYPS010000033.1 GCF_913777145.1 uncultured Roseateles sp. | reverse complement strand
GCAGCATGCCGTCCGCATAGACGGCCGAGCGGGCGCTGTTGCCGGTGCCCGAGGCGCGGCTGGACAGGATGGCGTGGTTGTAGTCGGCGATGTAGCGCTTGCGCACCAGCAGGCTGGGGAAGTACTTGAGCGCGTCCTCGGCATCGGTGGCGTTGACCGTGCGGGCCAGCTCCTCGCGCGTGATGCCTTCGCGGGTGGTGGGGATGTTGGTGGGCAGCGAGGTGGGGGAGGCGGCTTGCACGCGCACCAGGGCCAGCCTGTTGTGTGGGCTGCTGGCCTCGGCCGCGTGATCCTCTTCGCACTCCACGCAGGCGTTTGCGTTGGTGCTGACGGCCCAGGCGGCCATCCACAACAGCAGTCCGCAGGCCTGAGGAATCCGGCGCAGCCGGACGTGGGGAGGAAGTGGGGTTGATGGGGTTTGCATCGCGTGAGGGGCCTGCTGGCCGGGGTGCCGCCGTCGTCGCGCGGCGGTGTTGAGGGTTGTCGGGAGACGCACTGCGGCGTAGCCCTGCCCGACCACCAGGGCCCAGAGGGCCGGCTGCCGGAGGTCATGACTCCCGCTGCGTGACACCGATCTGGCTTCGCAAAAGAGACATGTAAAATACATGATAAATGCGACGATGCGCGGTGCTCACAAAGGCCTTTCTCCTTTTGTGCCATGCAAATCTTGTTTGCAAAACATCTATTGTAAATGTATCTTTGCGGCCTCGACGGATGCAACACAGGCCCGCGTCAGGGTCAGGAGGTCATAGATGAATGGATTGGGCACAGGGTGGTCTCACGGTGTGCGCTGGTTGGGCGTGGCGGCGATGCTGGCCGCCGGTCTGGCCGACGACACGCTGGCGGCCAGGCGGGAGTTCGAGATGAACATCGAGGACACCCGCATCACGCTGGTGGAGAAACAGCAGTTCCACACCTTCGCGTTTGCCGGCCAGGTGCCGGGGCCGCTGTTCTATGTGGACGAGGGCGACGACCTGGAGGTCAAGGTCAACAACCTCACGGCCCTGCCTCACACCATCCACTGGCACGGCATGCTGCAGCGCGGCACCTGGCAGATGGACGGTGTGCCCGACGTCACGCAGGAGGGCATCAAGCCCGGCGACAGCTTCACCTACAAGTTCAAGGCCGAGCCGTCCGGGACCATGTGGTACCACTGCCATGTGAACGTGAACGAGCACGTGGCGCTGCGCGGCATGTGGGGGCCCTTCATCGTCAAGCCCAAGAAGCCGACGGAGCTGGAGAAGCGGGTCACCAAGGACTTCATCATGATGCTGTCCGACTGGGACTCCAAGTGGGCCAACAAGCCCGGCTTCGGCGGGCTGCCCGGTGACAAGTTCGACTACTTCACCATCAACGGCCGCGCCTTCCCGGACACCGAGCCCCTGCGCGTGACCAAGGGCGACGTGGTGCGCCTGCGCCTGATCGGCGCCGGCGACCTGGTGCACTCGGTGCATCTGCACGGCCACGCGTTCAAGATCGCCTTCAAGGACGGCTTTCCCGTTCCCAACCCCATGACCGGCGACACCGTGCTGATCGGGCCGGGCGAGCGCTACGACCTGATCTTCGAGGCCGACAACCCGGGGCGCTGGATGATCCACGACCACGTGGACAGCCACACGATGAACGGCGACCGCCCGCATGGCGGCCTGATGACCGTCCTCGAGTACACCGAGGTCAAGAGCAACGACGCCTTCTACCCCTGGAACAAGCGGGAACCCAAGCCGAACTTCTATTACCAGGACTCGCTGAAGAAGGGCCCGGGCATCTACACCAACGACGCCTTCAAGGGTCAGGCCATCCAGTAAGGCGCTCAAGATGATTGCAAAGAGATTGAATCGGCTGCGTGCAGCCGCGGCCGCTGCATTGCTGGCCTCGCTGGGGGCCGCGGCTCCGGCACAGGCGGCGAGCGGCGCCGACCTCCTCAAGAGCCAGTGCATCGCCTGCCACGCGGTCAGCAAGCCGGAAGCAGCCAGCAAGGAGCGCCTGCTGAGCCGCAAGGGCCCCGACCTGCACTACGCCGGCGTGAAGTTCAACAAGGACTGGCTGGTGTCCTGGCTGCAGAACCCCACGGTGCTGCGCCCGGCCGGCGTCGCCTACAGCCATGTGGTCAAGGCGGGCGAGGGCGGTGTGGCCGACACGGTGGACGCCAGCAAGCTGACGCCTCACCCCAAGCTCGCGGCCGCCGAGGCCGCAGCCGTGGCCGACGCGCTGATGGCGCTGGGCACCGGCGACGAGCTGGTGGCCAAGGGCGCGTTCAAGAACGACCCGCCCAACGCGTCCATGGCCGGTCTGCTGTTCAACAAGCTGCGCGGTTGTGCGTCCTGCCATTCGGCCAAGCCGGGAGCGGGCGGGGTCTCCGGTCCGGAGCTCTACAGCGCCGGCGACCGCCTGCAGCCGGACTTTGTCGTCGAGTACATCCGCAACCCGCAGAAGTTCGACCCGCATGTCTGGATGCCCAAGCTGGATCTCAACGACGGTGATGTGCAGAAGCTCACCGGCTACCTGATGACCCTGAAACAAGGAGGAGCCAAGTGAGCGCTCGATTCCTGAACGCCGCGCTGCTGGCGGGTATCGCGCTGCTGGGCCAGGCCGGCCTGGCCCGCGCGGCCGACGAGCCGGCCCGCGCGGTGCGCAACTACAACCTGTATTGCGTGCAGTGCCACGGTGTGAACCGCGATGGCAACGGCATCAACAGCGTGTCGATGGCGGTCAAGCCGCGCGATCACACCGACACCAAGGGCATGGGCGATACGCCCGACGAAACCCTGTTCAAGGCCATCAAGGGCGGCGGTCTGGCCGTCGGCAAGTCCGTGCTGATGCCCAAGTGGGACGCCGTCATGGATGACGAGGAGATCAAGGAAATGGTGGCCTATCTCCGCATCGTCAGCAAAACCACCTCGAAGTAAATCCTAGAAAGGAACTCACTTGAAAAAAGTCACTCTCGCACTGACCGCCGCCGCGCTGGCCATGGCCGCCCTGGGCGTGCAGGCCAAGACGGTCAAGGTCACGCTGACCGCCAAGGAAGTGGAGCTGCCCATCGACAACAAGGGCACGATGTACCGCGCTTGGACCTATGACGGCCAGGTGCCGGGCCCCATCGTCCGCGTGAAGGAGGGCGACATCGTCGAGTTCACGCTGGTCAACGACAAGTCCAGCAAGAACTCCCACTCCACCGACTTCCACGCCGCCCGCGTGGACGTGGTGAAGGAGTTCGATTCGATCAAGCCGGGTGAGTCCAAGAAGTACACCTTCGCGGCCACCTCGCCGGGCACCTTCTTCTACCACTGCGGTTCCGACCCGATGATCCAGCACATTGCCCGCGGCATGTATGGCGTCATCATCGTCGACCCCAAGGACGAGAACGCCTTCCCCAAGGCGGACCGTGAGTACGTGCTGGTGCAGTCCGAGCTTTATCAGAACCCGGACAACCAGGCCGACATGATGGCCAACAAGTGGACCAACATCATGTTCAACGGCGGCATCTTCAAGTACGACCCGGTGCACGATCCGGCCGCCACCCGCGTGCTGCAGGCCAAGCCGGGCGAGCGCGTGCGCATCCACTTCGTGAATGCGGGCGTCAACGAGTTCTCGTCCTTCCACCCCATCGCCGGCATCTGGGACCGCGTCTATCCGAGCGGCAATCCCAAGAACGTGCTGTACGGGCTGCAGAGCTTCGTGGTCGGCCCGGGCGACGGTGCGGCGTTCGACATCATCTCGCCGGTCGAGGGGGCGAACGCGCTGGTCGATCACTCCATGCACCACGCGCTGACCGGCGCGATCGCCATCCTGCAGTTCAGCAACGACGCTGACCCCAAGGCGGGCAAGGGCGACAACATCATCGTGCGTTGAGCACGTTCTGAAGGGGGCGGCGGGAGCCGCCCCTGTTTTCTGACGGAGCATGTCATGCGTCGGCGTTGGTGGGTTGGCACGGCCGCGGTCTGTGTTCTTTCCCTGGGTGTGGTGGCTGCCCGCAGCCACCTGCTGCACTCGAATCACGGGGCGTCTGCGAACGCCACCCAGGTCGCGCAGGGCGGCGAAGCGGGCGAGGAAGACTGGTACTGCCCCATGCACCCCGAGGTGCGCAAGCACTCGCCGGATCATTGCCCCATCTGCGGCATGAACCTGGTGCGGGCCCAGGGTGCGTCGGGCGCCGACGCCCATCAGACCGAGGCGTCGCAGTTCCAGGTCTTGCCCGCCGCGCAGCAACGCCTGGGCCTGGTGATCGAGGCGGTGCAGACGCATGAGTTCCGGTCCGGCCTGCAGTTCAGCGGCCAGGTTCTGGCGGATGCCAGCCGGGCGGTCACGCAGGCGCCCAAGGCCGAGGGCTGGATCAAGCGCCTCTACGTGGCCAGCGCCGGTCAGTCGGTGCGCAGCGGCCAGCCGCTCTACGACTTCTATTCGCCCGACCTCTACCAGCGCCAGCGCGACTACCTGGACGTGCTGACCCGCCGCGACGCGCTGTCGGGCGGTGGCGCGATGGCCGCGGTGGGCAATGTCGCGCCCGATTCCATGATGACCAGCATCGCGCGCGAGCGTTACCGCCTGCGCCAGGCGCTGCTGGCGGCGGACGTGCCCGAGGCGGTGCTGGTGGAGCTGGAGAAGTCGCGCCGGCCGCGCGAGGTGCTGCCGGTGCTGGCCCAGCGTGACGGCGTGGTCACCGCGATCACCGCCCGCGAAGGCGCCTTCGTGTCGCCCGGCCAGGCGGTGCTGGAGTACGCCGACCTGGGCGCGGCCGCAGTGGAGCTGGCGCTCAGCCCCGAGCAACTCGGCGCGCTGCCGGCGCGTGCGAGCGTGAGGCTGCGCTCCAGCGTGGATCGCTCGGTCGAACAGCTGGCGACGCTGGATCGCGGCTCGGTGGTCATCGATCCCGCGACCCGGCTGGCCCGCGTGCGCGTGGCCCTGCCGGCCAACCGTGCGCCGCGTCATGCCTTCCCGCCCGGCAGCCTGGTGGAGGCGGCGCTGGAGGAGGCGCCGCGCCAGGTCACCGCCATCCCGCGCGACGCCGTGCTGTGGTCGGGGGGCGGCAGCGAGGTCATCGTCGCCGAGGCGGATGACCACTTCCGCGCGGTCAAGGTGGAGCTGGGCGCGGAGAGTCGCGAGCTGGTGGAGGTGCGCAGCGGCCTGCAGCCGGGCCAGCGTCTGGTGGTGAACGGCCAGTTCCTGCTGGGCGCGGAAGCCTCGCTGCTGGCCGCCCGCCAGCGTCGTGCGGCGGCCGCGGCGCCGTCGATGGCGATGCCGCCCGCCGCGGACATGCCGGCCTCGGCCTTCCCGGCCATGCACAACGAGCACGGCGCCCATGGGCCTGCGGCCCAGCCCGGAGGCCATCATCATGGCCACTGAGCAAGACCAGGCACCGGGCTGGGTGGCCCGGGTCATAGACGCCTCGCTGGCCCATCGCGGCTGGGTGCTGGCCGGTGTGCTGGCGCTGGCGGCGCTGGCGCTGGGGCTGAGCAGCCGGCTGCACCTCGACGCGCTGCCGGACCTGTCCGAGACCCAGGTCATCCTGAAGGCCGACTTCGCCGGCAAGCCCGCGCAGCTGGTGGAAGACCAGCTGACCTACCCCCTCACCGCCTCCCTGCTGGGCATCCCGGGCGCCAGCACCGTGCGTGCTTTCTCGATGTTCGGCGAGGCCTTTGTCTACGTGGTGTTCGCCGACGGTGTCGACCCCTACTGGGCGCGATCGCGTGTGCTGGAGCGGGTGGCTCAGCTGCAGCCGCGCCTGCCCGAGCAGGCCCGGGTCGCGCTGGGGCCGGATGCGTCCGGCACCGGCTGGATCTACCAGTACGCGCTGGTGTCGCGTGACGGCCGCGTGCCCGTGGACCGGCTCAAGGCGCTGCAGGATTTCCAGCTGCGCCAGGAGCTGCAGAGCGTGCCCGGCGTGGCCGAGGTCGCCAGCTTCGGCGGCGCGGCGCGGCAGTTGCAGATCGATGTCGACGCCGACCGCCTCGCGGCTCTGGGCCTGGGGCCCGAGCAGATTGCGGCCGCGGTGCGCGATGCCAACCAGGCCGGCGGCGGTGGTGCCTTCGAACTGGGGCGCCAGCGTTTCTTCGTGTCGGCCGACCTGCGCATACGCTCGGCCCAGGACCTGCGCGACGCGCCCATCGTGCGCGAGGGCGGCGCCGCGCCGCTGCGCCTGGGCCAGATCGCCCGCATCAGCCAGGGCCCCGCGCCGCGTGAGGGCGTGGGTGACCTGGACGGCGCGGGCGACGCGGTCGGCGGCATCGTGGTGATGCGCCAGGGCGAGAACGCCGCGCAGACGCTGACGCTGGTCAAGCAGCGCCTCGCGGAGCTGCGCCACAGCCTGCCGCCCGGCGTGGAGCTGGTCGAGACCTACGACCGTGGCCGCCTCATCGGCGCCGCGGTGAAGTCACTGGGCATGCGGCTGCTGGAGGAGGGCGCGATCGTCGCCCTGGTCTGCCTGCTCTTCCTGGGGCGGCTGCGCTCCGCGCTGGTGGCCATCGTGAGCCTGCCGGTGGGTCTGCTGGTGGCGCTGGCGTTGCTGGAGCGCCAGGGCATCACGGCCAACATCATGTCGCTGGGTGGGCTGGCGATCGCGATAGGCGCCATGATCGACGCGGCCGTCGTGATGGTGGAGACGCTGCACCGCAAGCTGGAGCGCCACGGCGCGGCCGACCGGCCCAGCCACTGGGCACTGGTGCGGGAGTCCGCCCAGGAGGTGGGGCCGGCGCTGTTCTTCTCGCTGCTGGTGATCACCGTGTCGTTCCTGCCGGTGTTCTCGCTGCAGGGGCAGGAGGGCAAGCTGTTCGCGCCGCTGGCCCTCACCAAGACCTATGCGATGGCAGCGGCGGCCGCGCTGTCGGTGAGCCTGGTGCCCATTCTGATGGGCCTGTTCATACGCGGGTCGCTGCCGCGCGAGCATCGCAATCCGCTGAACCGCTGGCTCAAGCGCGGCTACCGGCCGGCGCTGCGCGCCGCGCTGGCCCGCCCGTCCTGGGTGCTGGGTGCGGCGGTGCTGCTGAGCCTCAGCCTGGCCTGGCCGCTGTCCCGCATGGGCAGCGAATTCATGCCGCCGCTGGACGAAGGCGATCTGCTGTACATGCCCACCACGCTGCCCAGCATCTCGGTGGACGAGGCGGCCGAGCTGCTGCGGCGCACCAGCGCGCTGATACGCCAGCAGCCCGAGGTGGCGAGCGTGCATGGCAAGGCCGGCCGCAGCGATTCCGCGACCGACCCGGCCCCGCTGTCCATGCTGGAGACCACGGTCGTGCTCAAGCCGCGCGAGCAGTGGCCCGACCCCTCGCTGAGCCGCGAGGCGCTGGTGGCGCGACTGGACGAGTTGCTGCGCCTGCCCGGCCTCACCAGCTCCTGGGGCCATCCGATACGTACCCGCATCGACATGCTGTCCACCGGCGTCAAGACGCCGCTGGCCCTGCGCATCGCCGGCCCCGATCTGGGCCGCATCCAGGCGCTGTCCGAGCAGGCCGAGGCGGTGCTGCGCCAGGTGGACGGCGTGCGTGGCGTGTTCGCCGAGCGCGTCAACGCCGGGCGCTTCATCGATCTGCGCATAGACCGCGCCAAGGCTGCGCTCTACGGCCTGCGCGCGGCTGATCTCACGCAATTGCTGGACGGCCCGGTGGCCGGCACGCCCATAGACAGCTTCAGCGACGGCCGCGAGCGCTACCCGGTGGTGCTGCGCTTCGCGGCCGACCAGCGCAGCTCGCTGCAGGCGCTGGGTCGGCTGCGCCTGCGCACCGGCGAGGGCGCCAGCGTCGCGCTGGACCAAGTGGCCGCGCTGACGCTGGTGGACGGCCCCAGCGAGATCAAGAGCGAGAACGCGCGGCCGGTCGGCTATGTGCTGCTGGATCTCGCGGATGCGGACGTCGGCGGCGTGCTGGCGCGCGCCCGTGCGGCGCTGGCGGCCGCCGGCCTGCAGCAGCAGGGCTACACGCTGGACTTCGTCGGCCAGTACCTGCGGCTGGAGCAGGCGTCCGCGCGCCTGGCCTGGATCAGCGCGGCCACGCTGGCTTCGGTGGTGCTGATCCTGTTCTGGCATTTCCGCAGCTGGCGGCGCGTGGCCATCGTGCTGGCTAGCCTGCCCAGTGCGGTCGCCGGCGGCGCCTGGCTGTGCTGGGCGCTGGGCCAGCAGCTGTCGTTCGCGACCGTGGTGGGCCTGCTGGCGCTGGCCGGCGTGGCGGCCGAGTTTTGCGTGGTGATGCTGCTCTACCTGGACCAGGAGCGCGCGCGCGATCCGGCCCTGCCGCTGGAGCGCGCCATCGTGCGCGGCGCGCTGATGCGGCTGCGACCCAAGGCCATGACGGTCGCGGTGATCCTGGCCGGCCTGGCGCCGCTGCTGCTGTCCGACGGTGTGGGCGTGGACCTGATGCGCCGCATCGCCGCGCCCATGGTGGGCGGCATGCTGAGTGCGCCGCTGTTCTCGCTGCTGGTGGTGCCGGTGCTCTATCGCCTGGCCTTCGGCACCGCCGCCCGCGATGGAGGCCGCCATGACTGAGCGGGGCGCAAACCTGGCGGCGCGGGCCTGGCGGCTGCTGGGCTCCATGCCCTTCGCGGTGGCCATCCTGGTGCTGGTGGCGGTGGCGGCCAGCGTGGGCTCACTGGTCGAGCAGAACCAGCCCTATGTGAGCCATGTGAACAGCTTCGGCGTGCTGTGGGCCGATGCCTTCGTGCGCCTGGGCCTGGTGGACCTGTACCACGCGCCCTGGTTCCTGCTGCTGCTGGGCTTTCTGACGGTGTCGACCTGCCTGTGCGTGTGGCGAAATACGCCGCTGATGCTGCGCGAGGCGCTGAGCTACAAGCAGGGCCTGTCGGCGCAGCAGCTGCAGCGCCTGCCGCAGCGGCGCGAGTGGGCGCCCTCACAACTGCCCGCGGACCTCCGGCCGCGGCTGGAGGCCGGGCTGCGCGCCGCGGGCTATCGCTGGCGCGCCGGGTCGAATGCCGGCTCGCTGGACCTGTCGGCCAAGAAGGGCATGGCGCGTCGGCTGGGCTATGTGCTGACCCACCTGGCCATCGTGGTGATCAGCGTGGGCGGCCTGGTGGACGGCAACCTGCTGCTGCAATGGCGGCGCGCCACCGGGCAGACCGTGCCGGCGGCGCTGGACACGCCCAGCGCGGCGCTGGATGCGCGCAGTCGCGTCGGCACCGACGGCGGCGCCTTCCGCGGTGCGCTGCGGCTGGCGCCGGGCGAGACGGGGGATGCGGTCAGCCTCAACCTGGGCGACGGCTACCTGCTGCGCAGCCTGCCGGTGCAGGTGAGGCTGGAGCGCTTCCACATCGACTACCACCCGACCGGCCAGCCGCGCGACTTCGTCAGCGAGCTGAGCGTCATCGACGAGCAGCAGCCCGGCACGGTGCAGCGGCTGCGGGTGTCCATGAACCGACCGGCCAGCTACCGGGGGCTGAACTTCTTCCAGTCCGGCTTCGATGACGGCGGCACCGGCTTCGACGCCGAGCTGCTGGGCGAGGGCGGCCTGCAGGCGCAGCCGCTGAGCGGCCAGGTGGGGCGGGCGCTGTCGGTGCTGGCGAACGGCCAGGGCCTGCGGCTGGAGCCCGACAACTACCGGCCCAAGCATGTGGTGGCCGAGGGCGACGGCAGCGGCCCCGGGCTGCAACGCGCCTTTCTGAGCGGCAGCCAGCGCGCCGGCCGCGTGGATCTGGGGCCCAGCCTGGAGCTGGGGGTGCGGGATGCCGCCGGCCAGCGTCACGACCTGGTCAGCTATCTGCAGCCGCTGACGCTGGACGGCCGGCGCTATTTCGTCGTCACGCTGCGCGGCGCCGGTGAGGCCGAGCCGCATCACCTGCGCCTGCCGCTGGATGCGCAGGACTCGCTGGACGCCTACCGCCAGGTGCTGGGCGCCCTGCGCGAACCCCAGCAGCGGGAGCGGCTGCTGCAGCGCTTCACCGCCAGCCTCGGCGACCGCGAGGCCGCCCGGCTGCTGCGCCAGGGGCTCGCGCGGGCCTACGACCGCTTCTTTGTCGGCGGCTTCCCGGCGGTGCTGGCCGACCTGGACGCCGCCCAGGCCGGCCCGGCACGCCAGGGCCTGCTCGAGATGATGGCCCGGCTCGGCCTGCTGGCCTGGCGCGATGCGGCCGGATCGCAGGCCGGCGAGGTGCGCGAGGCGCTGAACTTCGTGTCCGACAGCCTGCTGGCCTACAGCCAATGGGTCGAGCAGGGGCGGGTGCCGCTGCTGCGCGTGGGCGCGGTCCGGCCGGTCAGCGCCTCGGTGCTGCAGGTCACCCACGCGCCGGGCGCGGTGGTGGTCTATGCCGGCATGGCCCTGCTGGCGCTGGGTGTGGTGCTGATGGTGCTGTGCCCGGAGCGTCGGCTCTGGGTGCGCACACGGCCTGATGGGGGCCTGATGCTGACGCTGACCGCCCACCGGCCGGCGCCGGGTCTGGCCGATGAACTGGAGGCCTGGGTGGCAACGCTGGGATTGCCCGCTGCCGACCCGAGGCCGCAAAGGAGTGCTTGATGAACACACTGACATTGCACCGGCCCGGGGCCGGTTCGTCCTGGCCGGAGGCCGGCCTGCATGCGGCGGCCTATGGCGGCCTGGGTCTGTGGGTGCTGCTGGCCCAGCCGGTGGCGCTGGCCGCCTGGGATTACGCGCTGCTGGCGCTGGCGGCGGCCACGGCCGGCCTGCTGGTGCAGCGCTGGCTGAGCCATTCGCGGGCCCTGCTGGCCGCGCTGATGCTCGCGGGGGCGGGGGCGGCGATGCAGCGCGCCGGCTGGGTGTTGATGAGCCATACGCTGGCCAGCAGCCAGGCCCACATCCTGGCGATGGCGCTGTGTACGGTGCTGGCGGCGCTGGTCTACGCGCTGGGCTGGTGGCGCCGCGCGCCGACTGCGGTGCGCCATGCGGAGCGACTGTCCTGGGCCGCGCTGGTGCTGGGGGCCAGCGGTCTGCTGCTGCGCTGGTTCGAGTCCTACCAGCCGGGCGACGGCTTCATGGGCCATGTGCCGGTCAGCAATCTGTACGAGGTCTTCGTGCTGTTCGTGCTCATCGTGCTGGCCCTGCAGCTGCGGCTGCAGAACGAGCCGGCACTGCGCTCGCTGGGCGTGTTGCTGGCGCCGGCCGCGGCCTGCGCATCGGTCTTCCTGGTCTGGTACGCCGGCGCGCGCGGCGCTCACGAACTGCAGCCACTGGTGCCGGCGCTGGACTCCTACTGGATGAAGCTGCACGTGCCCGCCAATTTCATTGGCTATGGCGCCTTCTGCCTGGCGGCGCTGTGCAGCGCGGGCTGGCTGGCCGCCGGCCACGCGGGCCTGGCGCGCCGCCTGCCGTCGCGCGCGCTGCTGGAGGAAACCAGCTACCGCCTGATCGCGCTGGGCTTTGTGTTCTTCACGATCGCGACCGTGCTGGGCGCGCTGTGGGCCGCGGAGGCCTGGGGCGGCTACTGGAGCTGGGACCCCAAGGAAACCTGGGCGCTGATCGTGTGGCTCAACTACGCGGCCTGGCTGCACCAGCGTCTGGTGAAGGGCAGCCGCGGGGCGCTGAACGCCTGGTGGGCGCTGATAGGTCTGGGCGTCACGCTGTTTGCCTTCCTGGGCGTGAACATCTACCTGTCGGGCCTGCATTCCTACGGAGGGCTGTGACCATGGTGTTCACCTTCCTGGGGTCAGGTCTGCTGCTCGCCAACCTGTGCGCCTGGCTGCTGCTGCGCGCTGCGGGACGCTGGCGTTTTCTGCCGGTGTTAGCGCTGCTCGCGGCCTGGCTGGCTGCCCCCGCCCTGCTGGACGACAGTGTCGGCCGGGCCGCGCATCCCGGTCATGCCCTGGCCATCGGTGCGGCCTGCTTTGCGGTGATGGGGTTTCCGGCCTGGGGCGCCCACAAGCTGCTGCCGCGAGGCGCGCACTCGGCCGCAAGGACTTAGGCTCCGGCATCTCCAACCCTAATCGGGCACTGGCTCGACGTTGCGTCCCTGTCGGCAGCGAAGCGTCGCCTTGACAGCATGCTCACGGCGTCAGCTTTGCCCTGCAAACAACAACCCCATCTGCATCTCCACCAACGGCACCGGGTAGGCCATGGTGCAGCGCCAGCCGCGGAAGGACAGGTGTTGCAGGCCGGCACGGCTGAGCGCGTTGTGCAGGGCCTTGGGGGTGGCCGGTGGTGCCGGGCAGTTCGGGCAGTTCTGGCAAGTGGGTGCCTGCGGGGATGGGCTCGGCCTGGCAGCTGAGGTTGACGCGGCGGTGATGGGGTTGGCCGGGTTCCAGGAGCACGTCGGGGGTGCCGGTGGGGCCGGGGAGGTAGAAGTCCACCAGCAGCTGGGCGTCGGGCCACAGGCTTTGCTCAAGGTAGACGTCGCGCACGAGGGTGGCGCAGGGGGTGTGCAGCATGTAGCGGCGCACGGCCCAGAAGACGGCGCGGGAGTCGACGTCGAACACGCGGAGCACGCGGGTGGCGGTGCTGAGGTGTTGGGCGAGGGGCGCGGCGGGCGTGTTGGCGGGCGAGGAGTCCAGCACGAAGCTGACCATGGCGCCTTCGTCGACGACCCTCATGGGGGGCAGGGGCGAGCTGCTGGCGTCGGCGAGCACAAAGTCCTGCGGGCGGCGGGTGTGGGCGTTTCCGGTGAGGTCGGTGAGCTGGGCGCACTCCGCCTCGGCGGCGGCGATGGGTGCCAGGCTCATCAAGGGCACGGGGGCGTCGGGCACGAGGCGTTGCAGGCCGATGCGGCGGTGCACCTCAAGGATGTCCAGCTTCCCCGGCGTGGCGGAGGGGACGATGAAAAGGCTGGTGGCGAGCGTCTCGCAGTAGTGCCCAAACAGGAAGGACACGGCCTTGAACGAGGCTTGGCGGGCGGCGTGTTCGCGCTTGCGGCGCAGGTCGGCGGAGGCGGCGCCCAGGCGCGCGTCCAGGGCCTGGCGGCCACCGGGAAGGGTGTCGAGCAGGGCTTCGAAGCGGTCGACGGCGGCGGCGGCGGTGCGCCGCAGGGTGGGCTCGATCTCGGCGGCACCGCGGTCCAGCACCATGCGCAGGCCGGTGGGCGAGGGGGCGGCGTGCAGGAACTGCAGGTCGCTTTCTGCGCGGGTGGCCTGCACGAGGCGGCTGGCGAGGCTTTTGTCGAGGCCGATGCGGCGCATGAGGCGCACGGGCCGCGCGGGGGCGCCGGCGAGGTGCTCGATGACGGCGGTGATTTGCGCGCGCAGCTCGGCGGCGATGCTGGCGAGGCGGTCGCCCGAAGGGTCGCTGGATGGGGCGGCAGCGGGGCCGGCCGCCGGATGGCCTTCGGCGGCGTTGAAGTCGGGCTCGGTCACTGGGCGCGCGGGCTGGCGGCTCCGGGGGGCCGGTTCAGCTCACCCTGCGCGACGACGCGGGGAGTGTTGTCCGGCATGGGCTGGCGCCTGATCCAGGCTTTGAACTGGTCGGAACTGCCAGACCGTGTTGACGATGGTAGCCAGGGGAACAGGGAGGAAAGGGCCGGCGCCGCCGGCCCTTCGTGGCTCAGTGCTGGCTGGGGGCAGCGCGGCGACGACGCCAGGCGATAGCGCCCAGGCCCAGGCCGAGCATGCCGTAGGTGGCGGGCTCCGGCACGGGGGACAGGGTGACGACGAAGCCTTCGCCGGCGCTGTCGATGCCGTAGAAGGTGCGCCCGTCGTCAGAGATGCCCAGCGGCAGGGCCAGCGTGCGGCCTTCGAGGTCCACGCCTTGGGCCAGCACGTAGTCGGTGAGGCTCAGCATGCCGGTGCCCTCGATCCAGATGGTGCCTTGGCCGAGGGTGGGCGGGGTGTTGAAGCCGCGGTCGTAGCCGACGACGATCTTGCCGTCTGCGGAAATGCCGGTGGAGGCCTGCACGGTGGTGGCGGTGTTGAAGTCGCCCAGCCATTCGACGGCATGGGTGGCGGTGTTGTAGCGCCAGGTCTGGCCGCTGGCCGCGCCGGAGCCGACCAGCCAGAGACCGTTCTCGGACATGTCTCCGACGGCGGGCATGTTGGCGCCCTGGGCGTCGGTCAGCTTGGTCATCACGCCGTTCTGCCAGTAAACGCCGTAGCTCGACAGGCCCTGGGACACATAGCCGGCGATGACACTGCCGTCACTGTTGACGGCCTGCGCGCGGCCGGAGACGCCCAGGTTCACCAGGGTGTTGTCGGGTGCGGACTTGACCGCGTTGGCAGCGACGCCGCTGGTCCAGGCCAGACCGACGACGGTCTTGCCGTCGCCGGACAGGCCCCAGGAGCTGCTCTCGGAGCCATCGATCGAGCGGCCGAGGCCGGACAGCGTGGTCCACGTGCCCGTCGCAACGGTGTAGTAGGCGGCGTGGGTGACACCGTCGGCGCCCAGGGCGGAGCCGGAAATGATGCTGCCGTCGGCCGACACGTCGGTGGTGCCGCCCAGCCACTTGCCGCCGATGGCGGTAACGCCGGTGGTGGCCGTCCACATGTAGTAGGAGTCGTTGGAGATGTAGGCCGACACCACGCTGCCGTCGGCCGACGAGCCATAGGGCTTGAGGCCGTAGCCCAGCGAGTAGTAGCTGCCGTCCGCCTGGGCCACCTGGGCGGCGAGGCCGGCGGCAACGAGGGTCAGAGCGCGCGAGAACCGAAGAGACATGGGCATGAGAACTCCTGAACGACGGAATGGGTGGCCTGGTCGCACCGGCCTTGGCGAGAGACGGCCGTTGAACCGGTGGAGTTCACTGTAATAAGCCTTTCAAACTTCTCCAAGAAATCTCTGGGAGATATTTGAGGCGCTCCCGCAGGTGGGGGTGAGGGCGGGCTATTCCGGCTGGACATCGCACGTTCATGTGCGTTAGTACGGCTGACGGGTCATGGTTTCCGCGCCACTGCGCGTACGCTGTTTCGCGAATTGCTGGTGTGGGATCGCGGAGTCATCGAGCGTCACCTCGCGCATGTGTCAGGCGAGCAGCTGGGCGCGAGAGATGGCCGCACAACCCACCTCAATGAGCGTCAGATGCTGGTCCAGCATTGGGCGGGCTCGCTGGACGACCTCGGGAGCGGACGCGTCGGTCTGACCCGTCATGAGCCCTTGCGGGCTTGATGTCCGCGCAAAGCTGGCCGGCCGGGCTGTCCTGAAGTTGTGAGAAGCCGCGGCAAGGATCCAAGCCGCCTAACTTGCGTGTTAGGCGAGGGCGAAGACCGGCACGGCACGGGCAGACGCTTGCCTGTCATGGCAATCTCAGTTGTGGCTCACGAGGGCGTGCGTAGGAAAAACCGGACTCCTCCGGGAAGCGCGCAGGCCCAAATTACCTACACATCGACCTGCACACCAAAGGTGCGCTCTGAAGAGACAGCGTGAAATCGCGTGGGACGCCAGACCGATCTAAGTCAATGATTTGGAGGGGTTTTGAGATGCACTTGGATCTCGTGGGACCTCATTCCAAATTTTGCACCTGCTCGCGCATCTGCTCGATCGCGACCTTCATCTCCACCGAGATGTTGGTCAGCTCCAGCGCGGCGGACTTGGAGCCCAGCGTGTTGGCCTCGCGGTGCAGTTCCTGGATCAGGAAGTCCAGGCGCTTGCCGATCTCGCCGCCTTTCTTCAGCAGCCGGGTGAGTTCGTCCAGGTGGGCGCGCAGCCGGGCCAGTTCCTCGGCCACGTCGATGCGGATCGCAAACGCCGCGGCCTCGTTCAGCGCGCGCTCCTGCAGCGCCTCCTGCGGCACGCTGCTGGCCGCGCCGGTGCTGTTCAGCGCCTCCTGCCAGCGTTCCAGAAAGCGCTGCTGCTGACGTGCCACCACGGCGGGCAGCAGGGGCTCGGCCTCGGTGGCCAGCTCGCGCAGCCGGGCGATGCGCTCCAGCAGCACGTCCACCAGGCGCGCGCCCTCGCGCGCCCGGGCCTCGGCCAGGCCCTTCACGCAGTCGCGTGCGGCCTCCAGCGTGGCGTTATCCAGACCCGGCAGGCTGGCGCCCGCGCTGCGGCACAGGTTCAGCGCCTCGTGCACCGACAGCGGCGCGGCCTGGGGCAACCAGGAACGCACCTTGGCCTCCAGGTTGGCGAGGCGGTTCAGCTGTTCGGGCTGGGGCTGGGGCCAGCCGCCGTCGCCGTCGCGCTGGGTGTTGATGCGCATCTCGATCTTGCCGCGCTTGAACGCGCCCGAGACCAGCTCGCGCAGTTGCGGCTCCAGCGCACGCAGCTCGTCCGGCATGCGCAGGCTGAAGTCGAGAAAACGGCCGTTCACTGAGCGCAGCTCCACGCTGACAGAGGCCTGGGTGGGGGTGCTGCCGTCCTCGGCCTTGGGAGGGTGAGCCACGGAATTGGCGTACCCGGTCATGCTGTAGACTGGCATTTCGCTCTCGCAAGACAGACAAAGCGCGATTATGTCCAAGCCGAAGCCCGCCTCCTTGCCCGCAGGCACGGTGGTTGGCGGCTACCAGATCATCAAGCGACTGGCAGCCGGCGGATTCGGGGTGGTTTACCTCGCCGAGGATCCCGACCATCACCTGGTGGCCCTGAAGGAATACCTGCCGTCCTCGCTGGCCGAGCGTTCGCCCGGCGAGCTGACGCCGCGCGTCAAGCCCGAAAAGCAGCCGCTGTACCGGCTGGGCCTCAAGAGCTTCTTCGAGGAAGGCCGCTCGCTGGCGCAGATCTCGCACCCCAGCGTGGTCTCGGTGCTGAACTTCCTGCGCGAGAACGAGACCGTCTACATGGTGATGAACTACCTGCAGGGCGACACGCTGCAGGACTTCATCGTCACCGCGCGCGACATGAAGCGCGACAAGGTGTTCCGCGAGTCCACGATACGCAGCCTCTTCGACGAGATCCTGCGTGGCCTGCGCATCGTGCATCAGCACAAGATGCTGCACCTGGACATCAAGCCGGCCAATGTCTTCATCACCAATGACAACCGGGCGGTGCTGCTGGACTTCGGCGCCGCGCGCGAGGTGCTGAGCAAGGAAGGCAACTTCATACGCCCCATGTACACGCCGGGCTTTGCTGCGCCGGAGATGTACAAGCGCGACGGCTCGCTGGGCCCCTGGACCGACATCTATGCGATAGGCGCCTGCATCTACGCCTGCATGCAGGGCTACCCGCCCAATGACGCGCCGCAGCGTATCGAGAAGGACCGGCTGTCGCTGAGCCTGTCGCGGCTGCGCAATGTCTACTCGGACAACCTGTTGGAGGTGACCGAGTGGTGCATGTCGCTGGACCCGCTGGCGCGCCCGCAGAGCGTGTTCGCGCTGCAAAAGGAGCTCGCCCGCGAGACCGAGCGCCGCTACACCAAGCTGTCCTTCAGCGAGCGCCTCAAGCTGCAGCTGGAGAACCTGAAGTCCGGGGCCAAGGCCTGATGCGCCGCGACGCGGTTTGCAGCGGGGTGCCGGTGCGGGAGCCGGCATGAGGTTCGACGTGTTCCAGGTCAGCCGCAAGGGCGGCCGTGAGACCAACGAAGACCGCATGGGCTACTGCTTCACCCGCGAGGCCGGCCTGTTCGCGCTGGCCGACGGCATGGGCGGCCACCCGGAGGGCGAGGTCGCGTCGCTGATCGCGCTGCAGACCCTGGCCCACCTGTTCCAGCAGGACGCGCGTCCGGTGCTGGGCGATCCGCAGCAGTTCCTGGGCGACACCACGCTGATCGCCCACCAGCAGCTGCTGCGCTATGCGCAGGCCAAGCGCCTGTCCGACACGCCGCGCACCACGGTGGTCGCCTGCATCCTGCAGGGCAACCAGGCCTGGTGGGCGCACTGCGGCGATTCGCGTCTGTATTTCGTCCGCGGCGGGCGCCTGATCGCCCGCACGCGCGACCATTCCTACACCGAGCTGCAGGAGGCGCTGGGTCGCGTGCCCAACTCGCCCGAGGCCTTCAACCGCAACGTGCTGTTCACCTGCCTGGGCAGCCCGGGCCGACCCATGGTGGACACCCAGGGCCCGCTGGTGCTGGAGCCGGGCGACCGGCTGCTGCTGTGCTCCGACGGCCTGTGGGGCAATGTGCCCGACGCCGAGATCACCGCGCAGCTGGCCGGCCATGCGCTGCACGAAGCCGTGCCCGAGCTGGTGGAGCAGGCGCTGCGCCAGGGTGGCGCGCGCTGCGACAACGTGACCGCGCTGGCGGTCGAGTGGGAAGGCGAGGGCGACCCCGACGCCGGCAGCACGCAGAACCTCGGCAACTCCGGCTTCGCGTCCACCATCCAGGGTGCGCTGGACGCCGACTCGGTGGCCAGCATGGACGACGAGGAGATCGAGCGCGCGGTGCGAGAGATCAACGAGGTCATCCGCCAGTCCGGCCGGCGTTCGCCCCGGCCCTGAACCGCCAAACCCCGCGCGGCTGAGCCGGCGCGGCGCTTGCCCGAGAATCACGGCTTCGCTGCATGGGCCGCCGGCCCGCAGCCTTCAACCAGCCCCAGACACCATGAGTCAAGACTTTGTGCGCAGCGCCGGCCGCGCCGCCAACCAACTGCGCCCGGTGCGCATCGCCCGTGGCTTCACCGTGCACGCCGAGGGCTCGGTGCTGATCGAGTTCGGCGCCACCCGCGTGCTGTGCACCGCGTCGGTGGAAGAGCGTGTGCCGCCGCACAAGCGCGGCTCGGGTGAGGGCTGGGTCACGGCCGAATACGGCATGCTGCCGCGTGCCACCCACACCCGCAGCGACCGCGAGGCGGCCAAGGGCAAGCAGAGCGGCCGCACGCAGGAGATCCAGCGCCTGATCGGCCGCTCGCTGCGCGCGGTGTTCGACCTGGGCGCCCTGGGCGAGCGCACCATCACGCTGGACTGCGACGTGCTGCAGGCCGATGGCGGCACCCGCACCGCAGCCATCACCGGTGCCTTCGTCGCCGCCCAGGACGCGGTCAACCGCCTGCTGGCGGCCGGCAAGATCACCCAGTCGCCGATCAAGGACGCGGTGGCCGCGATCTCCGTGGGCATCGTTGACGGCACGCCGCTGCTGGACCTGGAATACACCGAGGACTCCGCCTGCGACACCGACATGAACGTGGTGATGACCGGCGCGGGCGGCTTCGTGGAGCTGCAGGGCACGGCCGAAGGCGTGGTGTTCAGCCGCGCCGAGATGAACGTGCTGCTGGACCTGGCCGAGAAGGGCATCAAGGAACTGCTGGCGCTGCAGCAGGACGCTCTGCAGAGCGCGGCCCGGGGCTGACATGAAGCTGGTTCTCGCATCCAACAACGCCAAGAAGCTGCTCGAGCTGCAGGCGCTGTTCACGCCGCTGGGCATAGAACTGGTGAACCAGGGGAGCCTTGGCATTCCCGAGGCCGACGAGCCCTTCGACAGCTTCGTGGAGAACGCGCTGACCAAGGCCCGCCACGCGGCGCGCCTCAGCGGCCTGCCGGCGCTGGCGGACGACTCCGGCCTGGCGGTGGAGGTGCTGGGCGGCGCGCCCGGCGTGCGCTCGGCCCGCTACGCGCAGGACGCCGGCGGCGAGAAGAGCGACGCGGCCAACAATGCCCACCTGCTGCGCCAGCTGGACGGCGTGGCCGACCGGCGCGCGCGCTTCGTGTGCGCGCTGGTGGCGGTGCGCAGCGCGGACGACCCCGAGCCGCTGATCGCGATGGGCCGCTGGGCCGGCGAGATCCTGGCCGCGCCGCAGGGCGAGGGCGGCTTCGGCTACGACCCGCTGATGTGGATCCCGGCGCTGGGCAGCACGGTGGCCGCGCTGCCGGCCGCCGACAAGAACCGCCTCAGCCACCGCGCGCTGGCCGCGGCCAGCCTGATGCAGCAGTTCCGCGAGGTCTGGCACCTTGGCTGACATCGTCAAGCTGATGCGCCCCGGCACGCTGCAGCTGCAGGCGCTGCCGCCGCTGGCGCTGTATGTGCACCTGCCCTGGTGCCTGCGCAAGTGCCCCTATTGCGACTTCAACTCGCACGAGCTGAAGTTGGCCCCCATGACGCCTTTGGCGTCGGCCCCCAATGGGGGTGCAACTGGCTCGGGGCGGCCCGGCGCCCGCTTGGACGGCGCTTTGCCCGTTGAACTGGCCGAGGCCTATCTGGCCGCGCTGCGTGCCGACCTGGAGGCCGCACTGCCGCTGATCTGGGGGCGCCCGGTGGTCAGCGTCTTCATAGGCGGCGGCACGCCCAGCCTGTTCGACCCCGAGCAGATCGCGCAGCTGATCTCCGACCTGCGTGCGCGCCTGCCGCTGGAGCCGGGCTGCGAGATCACGCTGGAGGCCAACCCGGGCACCTTCGAGCGCGAGCGCTTCAAGGGCTTTCGCGAGGCCGGCGTCACGCGGCTGTCGGTGGGCGTGCAGAGCTTCGACGACGCCCAGCTGAAGGCCTTGGGCCGGGTGCACAGCGCCACCCAGGCGCGCGAGGCGCTGGCCGAGGCGGCCCAGGCCTTCGAGACCTTCAACCTCGACCTGATGTATGCGCTGCCCGGCCAGACGCTGGATCAGCTGGCCACGGAGCTGGATACCGCGCTGGCCTTCAAGCCGCCGCACCTGTCCATCTACCACCTGACGATAGAGCCCAACACGGTGTTCGCGACCCGCACGCCCGCGGGCCTGCCGGACGCGGACCTGGCCAGCGACATGCTGGACCTGATCACCGCGCGCACCGAGGCCGCGGGGCTGGCGCGCTACGAGGTGTCGGCCTATGCGCGGCCGGGCCACCGCTGCGTGCACAACCAGAACTACTGGGAGTTCGGTGACTACCTGGGCATAGGCGCGGGTGCGCACAGCAAGCTCAGCTTTGCGCACCGCGTGCTGCGCCAGGTGCGCTGGCGCGAGCCGGCGGCCTATATGGCCAAGGCCGCCGAGGGCCAGGCGGTCAGCAATGAGAGCGAGGTGGGCGCCAGGGAACTGCCGTTCGAGTTCATGCTGAACGCGCTGCGCCTGAAGGACGGCGTCCCCATCGCGCAGTTCCTGGAGCGCACCGGCCTGCCGGGCTCGGCGATCTCGGCCGGCCTGGCGCAAGGGGTAGCGCGCGGCCTGCTGGTGGACGATCCGGCGCGCATACAGCCGACCGCGCGCGGCTTCGACTTCCTCAGCGACCTGCAGCAGCTGTTCCTGTGAGTGCGGGCCCGGCGGCTGCCGGGCTCACGCAGGGCTCAGACGCGGTTCAGCGACACACCCGAGGTGGCGCGCAGGCGCTCCAGCACCTTGTGGGCGATCTGGTTCAGCGGCAGCACCTCGTCGGCCGCGCCGGCCGCGATCGCTTCGCGCGGCATGCCGAACACCACACAGGTGGCCTCGTCCTGGCAGTAGTTGTAGGCGCCGGCGTCCTTCATGACCTTCATGGCCTTGGCGCCGTCCGCGCCCATGCCGGTCAGCATGATGCCGATCGCATTGGGCCCCACGACCTTGGCGGCCGACAGGAACAGCGCCTCTACCGAGGGCTTGTGGCGATTGATCGGGTCGCCGTCCTGCACGCGGGCGATGTAGTTGGCGCCGCTGCGCTCCACGGTCAGGTGCAGGCCGCCCGGCGCGATGTAGCCATGGCCGGGCAGGATGCGCTCGCCGTCCTGGGCTTCCTTCACGCGGATCTTGCACAGGCCGTCCAGTCGGGCCGCATAGCTCTTGGTGAAGCCGGGCGGCATGTGCTGGGTGATGACCACGGCCGGGCTGTCGGCCGGCAGGTTGATCAGCACGTCCTTGGTCGCCTCGGTGCCGCCGGTGGAGGCGCCGATGAAGATCAGCTTTTCGGTGGACGCCTTGCCCAGGCTGGCCATGGTGACCGGCTTGACCGGCGCGGCCGCGGGCGTGCCGGCCGGCGGGCTCACGTGGCGGCGGATGTGGGCCTTGGCCGCGATGCGTATCTTGTCGGTGATGTCCTGCGCGAGCTGGCGTATGCCGTCGGCGACGCCGATCTTGGGCTTGGCCACGAAGTCCACCGCGCCCAGCTCCAGTGCCTTGATGGTCACGTCCGCGCCGCGCTCGGTCAGCGTGGACACCATCACCACCGGCATGGGCCGCAGCCGCATCAGGCGGGACAGGAAATCCAGCCCGTCCATGCGCGGCATCTCCACATCCAGCGTGATCACGTCGGGGTTGAGGTTGCGGATCATCTCGCGCGCCACCAGCGGGTCGGAGGCCGCGCCTATGCACTCCATGTCCGGCTGGCGATTGATGATTTCCGACAGGATGGAGCGGACCAGCGCGGAGTCGTCCACCACCACGACCTTGGTCTTGGCCATAGAAGTTTCCTCAGAACAAGTCGATGGAGCCGCCGCTGCTGGCGACCGGCTGCACCTTCTGGATGGCCGCGCGATCCTGCTGGACCAGCGCGTCCGTATTGGTCGGGGCCAGGCGCTTGACCATGGCCTTGCCGCTGTGCGGCAGGAAGCAGACCTTGCGCGGGTACACATCCATCACGTCCTTGGACACGATGGGGATGCGTTCGGTCTTCAGGTAGTCGATCACGAAGTTGGTGTTGCGCTCGCCCACGTTCAGCGAGTTCATGCCGGAGATGACCGCGCCGCCGCCGAAGATCTTGGCTTCCATGCGCATCTTGCTGGCGCCGCGCTTCATCATCTCGTTGATCAGGAGTTCCATCGCGTAGGAGCCATAGCGGCCGGAGTCGCCGTTGCCCTCGGGCAGCATGAAGTGGTTCATGCCGCCTATGCCGGCGGTGCGGTCCCACAGGCAGGCGGCGATGCAGGAGCCCAGCGTGGTCATCACCAGCAGGTCTTCCGAGTCGACGAAGTACTCGCCCGGCAGGATCTTGACCGCGGCATTCTTGAAGTGCGCGTCGTAGAAGAAGAACGACGCCTCGCCGGCCTTGCGCGGGGCGGCCTTCAGCGCGTTGAGCCGCGCCAGCGCCGCCGGGTTGCCAAGGGCGCCGCCGCCGGTGGATGCCACAGGGGTGCTCATGCTCAGACTCGCTCGTAGATGGTCTTGCCGCGCAGCCTGAACAGGTCGCGCGACTCGGTGAAGTTCTCGGAATGGCCGACGAACAGCAGTCCGCCCGGCCTCATCACGCGATGGATGCGCTCCAGCACCTTGCGCTGCGTGGGCGCATCGAAATAGATCATCACGTTGCGGCAGAACACCATGTGGAAGGGGTCGCCCAGCTGCCACTGCGCGTCCATCAGGTTCAGCGGGCGGAACTCCACCCAGCGCTGCAGCTCGGGCTTCACGCGGATCTTGCCGCCGTTGGCACCGGTGCCGCGCAGGAAGAAGTTCTTCAGCCGCGTAGCATCCAGCCCGCGCGCGTCAGCGTTGTAGACGCCGCGCTTGGCGGTGGCCAGCACATTGGTGTCGATGTCGCTCGCGACCAGCTGCACCGAGGCGGACGCGCCCAGTGCCTCGCTGCAGGTCATCAGGATGGAGTAGGGCTCCTCACCGGTGGACGCGGCGCAGCACCAGATGCGCACCGGCTTGCCGACGAAAGCCTTGAGATCGTCCTTCAGCGCGTGGAAGTGATGGTCCTCGCGGAAGAAGGCGGTCAGGTTGGTGGTCAGGCAGTTCACAAACTCCTGCCATTCGGCCGCACCCGCCGGTCCGCTGGACGCCTCCAGCCACTGCAGGTAGCTCGCGAAGCTCTTGTGACCGGTCTCGCGCAGGCGGCGCGACAGCCGGCTGTAGACCATCGCATGCTTGCCGTCGTGCAGGCTGATGCCGGCGTGCTTGTAGATCAGCTCTCGTACACGGTCGAAGTCGGCCCGGCTGAAGCTGAATTCATGGTCGAGACTGTCAGCGCCTGGGGCAATGTCGGGAGCGGGCATGTCGGATGCTCAGTTGTTGTGGGCGCTCGCAGCAGTCGGGGCAAGGCGTTTCGATTCTGCCCTGCAAGGCGCGCCGGCCGCTCTTTGTCGAGCCAGCATAGTGCAAACATCACGGCAGGAACGTGCCTGTTTCACGCCCGCTACCGCCGGGTGGCGCTGCTAGACTGTTTTGCCTGCCCTTTTGCCGCGTCCGCGCCACACGCATTTGGAATCACACCCGACCGCCCCGAGCCTGATCGATGCCCGTGAGCTCGACCTGGATCAGGCCCTGCAGCTGTTGCAGCTGGCTGGCGCCCTGCTGCCGGATGAAGCCCCGTACAGCGCCGCCTGGCTGCAGGCCGTGGTCAGTGCGCTGTGCGATCTTTCCAGCAAGGATGCGCTGACCGGCCTGGCCAACCGGCGAAGCTTCGAAATGGCGCTGGCCCGCGAGGTCGACCGCGTCGCGCGCGCTGGCGAGGCCGCGCTGCTGCTGATGCTGGACATCGACCACTTCAAGTCGGTCAACGACACCCATGGCCATGCGGCCGGCGACTTGGTGATACGCGCGGTCGCCCAGGCCATGCTGCAGACCGTGCGGCCCATGGACCTGGTGGCCCGCATAGGCGGCGAGGAGTTCGCCATCATCCTGCCCAACTGCTCGCCACACGTGGGGGTGACGGTGGCCGAAAGGGTGCGTGAGCGGGTGGCCGGCCTGGCCATCGAGATCGCCCCGGGGCAGCCGCTGGCCGTCACCATCAGTCTGGGGGGCGCCTTCGCGCCGCAGTGGGTGCGCTCGTCGCCGCTGCTGTGGATGGAGCGTGCCGACCGCCAGCTCTACCGCGCCAAGGCCGAAGGGCGCAACCGGGCCTGCCTGGAGCCGCAGGTCGACTCCCTGGTCAGCGCCGAGGAAAAGGGCATGTTGTTTGCCTCTCTGAATACCGATACGCAACAGGACACGCCATGAGCACGACCCACGATCCTGCTGCGCCGACCCCGCCGCCCGTGGCCCGCCCCGCTCGCGCCGGCGCCCGCACGCTGGCCATCACCAGCGGCAAGGGTGGCGTCGGCAAGACCTTCGTCACCGCCAATCTCGCCGCGGCGCTGGCCGCGCGCGGCCAGAAGGTGCTGGTGCTGGACGCCGACCTGGGCCTGGCCAATCTCGACGTGGTGCTGAACCTGCACCCCAAGCTGACGCTGCACGACGTCTTCACCGAAAAGGCCACGCTGGACCAGGCCATCCTGCCCGCACCGGGCGGCTTCTCGGTGCTGCTGGCCGGCTCCGGCATGGTCGAGTACTCCCGCCTCACGCCGGATGTGCGCGACAAGCTGCTGCACATCATCGACATGGTCAAGCCGCGCTTCGACTGGGTGCTGCTGGACACCGGCGCGGGCATCTCCGACGTGGTGCTGTTCGCCGTATCGCTGGCCACCGATGTGCTGGTGGTCGCCACGCCGGAGCCCACCTCGCTGACCGACGCCTACGCGACCATCAAGGTGCTGGCCACGCAGCAGCAGCGCCGCCACGTGGGCCTGGTCGTGAACCAGGCCAACCGCGTCGGCGAGGGCAAGCTGATCTGCAGCCAGCTGCAGCAGGTGCTGATGCGCTTTGTGGGGCCCACGCCGGGCCAGACCTTCCGGCTGGAGCTGTGGGGCGAGATCAAGGCCGACCTGGCGGTGCGCCAGGCGGTGCTCAAGCGCCAGCTGATGCTGGAGAACTATCCCGGCTGCGACGCCGCCCAGGCGATCAAGGCGCTGGCCAACAAGCTGATCGGATGAGCGCGTCCGCGCCGGCCTGAGGGCCGTTGCGGGCGAGCCTCCCCACACCCATGTCTTCTTCCGATACACCCGCCACCGCCTTCGACTGGGTGGGGGGCGAGGCCCGCGTGCGCGAGCTCGTGGACCGCTTCTACGACCTGATGGACCTGGAGCCCGCCTACGCGCGGCTGCGCGAGGTGCACGGCGACACGCTGGACAGCGCGCGCGACAAGCTGTTCTGGTTCCTGTGCGGTTGGCTGGGCGGGCCCAACCACTACATCGAGCGCTTCGGCCACCCGCGGCTGCGGGCTCGCCATCTGCCATTTCGCATCGGCATTGCGGAGCGCGACCAGTGGCTGGCCTGCATGGGCCAGGCCATGCAGGAATGCGGTGTGGACCCGGTGCTGCGCGAGCGCCTGGTCGAGTCCTTTGCCGGCACTGCCGACTGGATGCGCAACGTCGGCGGCTGAGCGCCTTCAGTCCACGCGGAAGCTGAATTCCTGCTCGAAGCGCTGCTCGCCCGGGCAGCGGTAGCCGGCCAATGCGGTCTGCACCGCCTGGCTAAGTGCGCGCCGGGTGCGAGGGTCCAGGCTGCCCTGCAGTACGCGGATCTCGGCCGACACCACGCGCCCGCCCTGGACCAGCGCTTGCGCCTGCAGCACCGCCTGACCGCTCCAGCTCAGCGCTGGCAGCACCGGCGTGGGCATCTCCACGCACACCGGGCCGTTGCTGATGGGCTGCGGCCGCCGCGCCGGCGCGGCTTGTTCGGGGCTGCTGCCTGGGCCGGGCGTGGCGGCCAGGGGCGTCGTGCTGCCGTCGGTCGATGGGGTCTGTACCGGCGGCTGGGTGGTGGGCAGTGCCGGGCTGCTGTTGAGCGGCTCGGGCGGCGGGATCAGCGCGATTACCGGCGCGCGCAGCGTGGGCGGCAGCGCGGGGTGATCCTGGGGTGGCGGTGGCTTGGGCGTGTCGAGCACCCGGGTCAGCTGCGGGTTCGGGGCCTTGGGTGGCATCACGCGCTGCAGCAGGCCGGCGCTGAGCGCCCAGATCGCGATCGCGTGCAGCGCAATGACGACCGCGAGCCCGCCGTAGCGAGGGCGGCCGGCGGGCAGGGCGCCTGTGGAGTCGGGGGCGGGGCGGGACGACAGAACCATGGTTGCTCCTGGTACGACATGGGGAACCGGGTGTCGCGCATGCGCGGCGTCTTGCGGGCCAGACTAAACCGCGCTAACCACCAAGGTCAATGGTGCCCGCCCGCGTGGGATGGATGCGACAGCGGCGCCAGGTCTTGCCCGCGGCGTCGCCCCGTGCTCAGGCGTTCAGCAGCACGATCAGCGCGCCGGCGCCGCCATCGCTGCCGCGCGCCTGCACAAAGGCCAGCACTTCCTGCTTCTGCACCAGCCAGCGGCGCACGCGGCCCTTGAGCACCGGCTCCCGCCCCGGCGAGCCATGGCCCTTGCCGTGGATCACGCGCACGCAGCGCAGGCCGCGCTTGCTGCTGTCGGAGATGAAATGACCCAGCGCCTCGCGGGCGCCGTCGCGGCGCAGGCCGTGCAGGTCCAGCTGGGCCTGCAGGCTCCAGTGGCCGCGCCGCAGTTTGCGCACCACCTCCACCGAGATGCCGTCGCGGCGGAAGGACAGGGTCTCGTCGGTGTCCAGCAGATTGTCGATGTCGATCTCGTCGGACAGCGCCTGCAGCATCACCGCGCGCTCGTCGGCCTCGCGCTGGCGCGGCTCAGGCTCGGGCAGTTCGCGGTCGTGCAGCACGCGCGCCGGTGCCTTCAGCGGTACCACCGGCCCCACGGCCAGCTCGAAGGCGCGTGCTTCCTGCTCGGCCAGGCGGCGTGCCGCCTCGCGGCGCTCGCGCTCCAGCTCCTCGGCCAGGCGGCGTGCCGCCAGTTCGCGGCCCAGGCCCTTGAGGTCGGCGAGGCTGTTCCAGGTCTTGTCAGCCGGCTTGCTCACATCAGCCCCCGCTCGGCCAGCGACACCACTTCGCTCGCGCCCACGACCAGGTGGTCCACGACGCGCACGTCCACCAGCGCCAGCGCCTCGGCCAGACGCCGGGTCAGCAGTTCGTCGGCGCGTGAGGGTTCGGCCACGCCGCTGGGGTGGTTGTGGGCCAGCACGCAGGCGGCAGCGCCCAGCTCGAGCGCGCGCTTGACGATCTCGCGCGGGTGCACCGTGGCCTGCGTCAGCGTGCCGCGGAACAGCGTCTCCAGCGCGATCAGGCGCAGCTGGGCATCCAGAAACAGCACCGCGAACACCTCGTGGGGCAGGGCGCCCAGGTGCAGGCGCAGATAGCTCTTGACCGTGGCCACATCACTCATCGCCGGGCGCTCCGCCAGGCGCTGGGCCAGCGAGCGCCGCGTGATCTCCAGCACCGCGGTGATCTCGGCGCGCTTGGCGGGCCCCAGGCCCTTCACCTGGGCCAGGTCCGTCACGCTGGCCGACAGTAGGCCCGCCCAGCCGCCAAAGCGGTCCAGCAGCGCCTGGGCCAGTTGCAGCACCGGCTGACCCGGCAGCCCGGTGCGCAGCAGCAGCGCCAGCAGCTCCGCATCCGCCAGCGCCTGCGGGCCGCGGGCGAGCAGCTTCTCGCGCGGGCGGGCTTCGGGAGGGAGATCACTGAGGGGCATGAGGGCAGCCGGGCGGCGCCGGGAGGCGCGCCGCATAAAATCGCGGCAGTCTAGCCAAGCGCAACGCTACTTATTGCATGAACCCCATTCAGGCCGGGTCCTTCCTGACGCTGCATTACCGGCTCTGTGGCCCGGACGGCGCGGACATCGTCAACACCTTCAACGACAAGCCCGCCACGCTCTCGCTGGGCTCGGGCCAGCTGTCGCCCGCCATCGAGGCGCGCCTGATCGGCCTGCCCGAGGGCTCGCGCACCAGCTTCGAGCTGGCCGCCGGCGAAGCCTTCGGCGAGCGCAACCCCGAGCTGCTGCAGCGCGTGAAGCTCACGTTGCTGCGCGAGCTGGGCGACCCGGACGAGGTCTACTCGGTCGGCGACGTGGTGCAGTTCCCCGGCCCGGACGGGCAGGGCGGCTATGCCGGCGTCGTGCGCGAGGTGGGCGAGGAGTCGCTGCTGTTCGACTTCAACCACCCACTGGCCGGCCAGCCGGTGAGCTTCGAAGTCCAAGTGATCGGGGTGCTGTAATGACGGCTGCAATGACTGCCCGCGAGGTGCTGCTGGCCGAGCCGCGCGGCTTCTGTGCCGGCGTGGACCGTGCGATCGAGATCGTGGAGCGCGCGCTCCTGAAGTTCGGCGCGCCCATCTATGTGCGCCACGAGATCGTGCACAACACCTATGTGGTGAACGACCTGAAGGCGCGCGGCGCCATCTTCATCGAGGATCTGGCCGAGGTGCCAGCCGGCGCGACGCTGGTGTTCAGCGCGCACGGCGTGAGCCAGGAGGTGCGCCGCGAGGCCGCCGCGCGCGGCTTCCAGATCTTCGACGCCACCTGCCCGCTGGTGACCAAGGTCCATGTGGAAGTGGCCAAGCTGCACCGCGAGGGCTACGAGTTCATCATGATCGGCCACAAGGGTCACCCCGAGGTCGAGGGCACCATGGGCCAGCTGACCGACGGCATCTACCTGGTCGAGGAGGTGCAGGACGTGGCGCGCGTGCAGGTCAAGGACCCCGCCAAGCTGGCCGTGGTCACGCAGACCACGCTGAGCGTGGACGATGCGGCCGAGATCCTGTCCGAGGTCAAGCGCGTGTTCCCGCAGGTGCGCGAGCCCAAGAAGCAGGACATCTGCTATGCCACGCAGAACCGCCAGGACGCGGTGAAGGTGCTGGCGCCCCAGGTGGACGTGGTCATCGTGGTGGGCAGCCCCACCAGCTCCAACAGCAACCGGCTGCGCGAACTGGCCGAGCGCCTGGGCACACCGGGCTACATGGTGGACGCCGCGGAAGACTTGAAGGCCGAATGGCTGGAGGGTCGTTCCCGCGTGGGCCTGACGGCGGGCGCCTCGGCTCCCGATGTGCTGGTGCAGGCGGTGATCGCACGCCTGCGCGAACTGGGCGCGGCCACGGTGCGCAGTCTGCCCGGCGTGGAGGAGCATGTGCGCTTCCCGCTGCCGCTGGGCCTGGGCGACAAGTCCATGGCCGAGGTCAGTGCCTCCCGATCCTGAAGCCGGCGCCCCGCTTCTCCCGCGGCGCCCGGACAGGGCGCCGCTTCAGTTTCTGAATACCAAGGACGATTCATGCTCGACATCACGCTGCTGCGCAAGGACCTGGACGCCGTCATCGAGCGCCTGAGCGCGCGCAAGAACCCCCAGCCCTTCCTCGACGTCGCACGCTTCACCGCGCTGGAGACCGAGCGCAAAGGCGTGCAGACCCGCACCGAAGAGCTGCAGGCGCGTCGCAATGCGCTGTCCAAGCAGATCGGCATGGCCAAGGGCAAGGGCGAGGATGCCTCCGCGCTGATGGCCGAGGTGAACGGCATCGCCGACGAGCTCAAGGCCGGCGCCGAGCGCCTGGACGCGATCCAGCTGGAACTCAACCAGCTGCTGATGGGCGTGCCCAATCTGCCCGACGCCAGCGTACCCGCGGGCCACGACGAGACCGGCAATGTGGAAGTGCGCCGCTGGGGCACGCCCAGGACCTTCGACTTCGAGGTGCGCGACCACGTGGACCTGGGCGCGCCGCTGGGCCTGGACTTCGAGACCGGCGCCAAGCTGTCGGGCTCGCGCTTCAGCTTCCTCAAGGGTCAGGTCGCGCGCCTGCACCGTGCGCTCGCCCAGTTCATGCTGGACGTGCAGACGCTGGAGCACGGCTACACCGAGTGCTACACGCCCTACATCGTGAACCGCGAGATCCTCGAGGGCACGGGCCAGCTGCCCAAGTTCAAGGAAGACATGTTCTGGGTGCTGCGCGGTGGCGACACCGAGCAGTCGGAGCAGTACCTGATCTCCACCTCGGAGATCTCGCTGACCAACACGGTGCGCGAGCGCGTGCTGAACGCGGCCGAACTGCCGGTCAAGCTGACCGCCCACAGCCCGTGCTTTCGCTCCGAGGCCGGCTCGGCGGGCCGCGACACGCGCGGCATGATCCGCCAGCACCAGTTCGACAAGGTGGAGATGGTGCGCATCGAGCAGCCCGAGCACAGCATGGCCGCGCTGGAGGAGATGACGGGGCATGCCGAGGCCATCCTGCAAAAGCTGGGTCTGCCCTACCGCACCATGCTGCTGTGCAGCGGCGACATGGGCTTTGGCGCCACCAAGACCTACGACCTGGAGGTCTGGGTGCCGGCGCAGAACACCTACCGCGAGATCAGCTCTTGCTCCAACATGGGTGCCTTCCAGGCGCGCCGCATGCAGGCGCGCTTCAAGAATGCCCAGGGCAAGAACGAGTTCGTGCACACGCTCAACGGCTCCGGCCTGGCGGTGGGCCGCACGCTGGTGGCGGTGCTGGAGAACTACCAGAACGCCGACGGCAGCATCACGGTCCCCGAGGCGCTGCGCCCCTACATGGGCGGCGTAGAAATCCTGAAGGCTTGAGCCGGGAGAGCGAAAAGTCTGTCTATAATGATGGGCTTCGCTCGCACCGAATTCAGGAGAGGTGGCAGAGTGGTTGAATGTACCTGACTCGAAATCAGGCGTACGGTTACCCGTACCGGGGGTTCGAATCCCCCCCTCTCCGCCAAAAAGAAGTTCCAAGACGTCTCAAAGCGTCCCAGGAACAACGCAAAACGGCCCGTTTCCCCAGTGGATACGGGCTTTTTTGTTGCCCACGCTTCCTTGGCTCCATGGCTTCCGCCCTCATGGTCCGTCGCGGTCATTCGGGTGTTGGGTGACGGGTTTTGCGGACGTGCCCCCCATAGAATCGTTCTCACCTTGCAAGTGTCCTGAGGGTCGGGGCTGGCGAGGCCCAAAACGCCATACCTCAAGGCCCGATGGGTGACCCGTGCGTCGGGGCGCCGGGGCCGAGTCAGCCCTGTTTCGAGCCCCATGACGTCGGACGCCTCTTCCCTGCAACGAATCGCCCCGCTGCTTGATCTGACCCGGCTGGCCGGGTGTGAACTGCGGGTCAGCGACCTGCTGCCGCCCTCGGGCATGGTGCGGACCGACCTGGTGTTCGAGCCTTCGTCGGGCCTGGCCTGGCTGATCCGGGCCGCGTCGCTGACCCAATCAATCGCCTGCCAGCGATTGCAGCGCGAGGCCCAGGTCGCGTCCGGGGCGCCTGCGAGGGCCGGCCTGCCGCCGCTCCAGACGCTCTGGGCGCCGGACCGCATCCTGGCAGCCTGCCCGGTGGCTCCCGCGGTCACCAGCTTCAAGCGCCTGGGCGCGGGCAGGGTGAGCCTGGCCGCGTTTCTCGATCTGGCGGCGGCGGCGGTCGAGGCGGTGCAGGCCCTGCATGAGGCGGGTCTGGTGCACGGCGACCTCCGGACCGAGCACCTGCTGGCGGGTGAGGGCGGGGCAGTCCACCTGATCGCCGCATTGGGTGATGCCGATGGCGTCCTGCCTTTGCTGGACGACGGGGCTCTGCCCTTCCGGGCGCCCGAGCTGGATGCCGATGCGGCCGCGGGCCCGACGGTGGCCGCCGATCTCTACGCGCTGGGCGTGGCCCTGTTCGAACTGCTGACGGGGCGGCTGCCCTGGTCGGCCCGCCATGCGGCCGCCTGGTCCCATGCGCATGCCGCGGCCGTGCCTGCGCGCGCGGGAGCGCTGCGCAGCGATGCACCGCCAGCGGTAGACGCCATCCTTGGTGCGCTGCTGGCCAAGGATCCGTCGGTCCGCTACGCGCGTGCCAGCGACCTGCTGGGTGATCTGCACAAGGTGCAGCAGGCCTGGCGCACGACGGGCAGTGCCGGCGACTTCTGGCCCCAGGTGCCGCGTCGCCTGGCTGCGGTGGCGACCACCCGACTGGTGGGGCGTGACGCGCAGCAGGCGATCCTGCTGGCCGCACTGCAGCGGGTTGCGCCCGGCCAGCTGGCCGAGCTGGCGCTGATCGCCGGTGGCGCAGGCGGCGGCAAGTCGGCGCTCGCCCGGTGGTTGATGCAGACGGCGGTGTCTCAGGGGGCTGTCGCAGCGGTGGGCAAGTGCGACCAACAGCAGCAGGACATCCCGTTCGCGCCCATCGCCCAGGTGCTGCAGGGCCTGACGTCCCAGCTGCTGGGTGCGGACCAGCGTCGGCTGGACGAGGTGCGCGAGCGCTGGCTGGCGCGCCTGCAGGGGCAGGGCCAGGCCGTGGCCGAGTTGGTGCCGGAGGTCGAGCTGGTGTTGGGTGCCAGCCCGGCGTTGTCCAACGTGGCTGCCGCACAGGCGCGGGCCCGCATGGAGCAGGCGCTGCTGCAGTCGCTGGGCGCGTTTGCCGACGGGCAGCGACCGCTGGTCGTCTTCCTGGACGACCTTCAATGGGCCGACAGTGCGACGCTGGAGCTGCTGGAGGCCTTCGTGGTGCAACCGCCGGCCGGCGTGCTGCTGCTGGGTGCGTTCCGGGACAGCGGTCCGGACGCGGCGCGCGCGCAGGCGCTGGTGGGGCGCGTTGCCAGCGCCCGGCACGCCAGCCGCGCGCTGCCCGTGGGCCTCACCGAGCTGGCGCTCGCGCCGCTCAGCCTCATCGAGGTCGGCGAGCTGCTGGGCGAGGTGCTGGGGCCGGACGCGCCGCAACGGACCGAGGAGCTGGCCCGGGCGATCTACACCCGCACGGGCGGCAACCCCTATTTCTCTCATCAGCTGATCAAGACCTTCATCGACGAGGGTGTGCTGCAGCGTGACAGCGCGCAGGGGAGCTGGACCTGGGACCCGTCGGCGCTGAAGAGCGGCCAATACAGCGACCGGGTGCTCGATCTGATGGTGCGGCGTTTTGCGCGATTGCCGCCCCAGGCCACCGAGGTGGCCAAGCATCTGGCCAGCGTCGGCATCAGCTGCGAGGCGGGCTTGTTGGCCCGACTCGCAGGCCTGTCGCTGGCCGAGCTGGCGCAGGCGTTGCAGCCCTTTGTCGAGGCCGGGCTGGTGGCCCCGACCCCGCAGGGCTATGCGTTCGAGCATGATCGCGTGCTGGAGTCGGCTTATGCGCTGATCGAGCCGGCGCAGGTCGCGGCTGTCCACGCCCGTGTGGCGGATGCCATGCTGGCGCACTGGGCGAGCGAGCTGTCCGAGCATGCCTTCGAGATCTGCAACCAGATCGAGCGTGCAGCGGCCCTGCCGCCCACGGCCGCGCAGCGTGAGGCCTTCGTGTCGGTGCTGCTGCTGGCGGGGCGGCGCGCCAAGCGGGCCTCGGCCCTGACCCAGGCCCACACCTTCATCGAGCGTGCGCTGACGCTGATGCCCGAAGGTCTGTGGGCAACCCAGCCCGACACCGCGTTCGGCGTGCACGCACTGCGCTGCGAATGCCTGCTGGCGCAGGCCCAGCTGCCTGAGGCAGCGCAGCAGATCCAGTCACTGCTGCAGCGCGACCTCAGTGTGTTGCACAAGGCCACCGCGCACCGGCTGGACGCGGTGCTGCACACCATACGGTCGGACTACGAGGCCGCGATCGACACGGCACTGACCGGTCTGCGTCTGCTCGGTGTGGAGCTGCGTCGTCACCCGAGTCCGGCCGAGATGCGCGAGGTCTTCGAGACCACGATGGGCCTGCTGGGCGGCAGTGCCCGCATTGCGGCGCTGGCGCAGCTGCCCGAGTGCCAGGACCCGCAGGTCGAACCGGTGATGGGGCTGCTGAGCACGCTGCTGTCGTCGGTGTTCGTGTCGGACGGCATCAGCTTTCTCCACCTGGCCAAGATGGTGGAGCTGACCGTGAAGCACGGGGCGACGCCGGAGTCGCCCCACGGCCTGGCCTGGTTCGGCGTCTACTGCGTGAGCCTGTACCAGACCTACGACGACGCGCTGAGCTTTTGCAACGCCGCGCTGGCGCTGATCGACCGACACGGCTACGAGGCCGAGCGCATCTCCACCCTGGTGGCCATCGACCAGTGTGCGGTCTGGAGCCGCCCCATGGACTACGCGCTGCGGCATGCGCAGCAGGCGGCGCGCCTGGGGCTGGCCTCCGGCGATGCGGGCATGGCGTGCTATGCCTACAACCACATCGTGTCCGACCTGCTCGTGATGGGCCGGCCGTTGGCGCTGGTACGCGAGGAACTGGACAAGGGGCTGGCCCTCACGCGCTCCATCCAGTACGTGGACATCGAGCTGCTGCTGCTGTCCCAGCAGCAGTACGTGGAGGTGCTGGGCGGGCCGGCGGGCGACGGGGACGCTGCCGTGGGGCTGGATGCCGAGGCGGCGCTGCAGGGCACGCTGCGGCGCGCAGAACAGTCGCACTCGTTGCCGACGCGCTTCTGGACCCGGTTGTACGGCGGCATGGCGCTGTTCCAGCTGGGCGCCTACGACGCGGCGGTGGAGCAGTTGCGGCTGGCCGAGACGCTGGCCTGGTCGGCGCCGGCCCACGTGACCATCGCCGAGGCGGATCTGTACCTGTGTCTGGCGGCGGCCCGCTCCAGCATGGCCACGCAGGATCTCGCCGCCGTGCGTGCGCTGCTGCAGGAAAGGTTGCAGCGCTTCGCGCGCTGGGCCGCCAACAACCCGCAGACCTTCCAGAGCAAGCAGCAGCTGCTGGCCAGCGAGCTGCTGCGTCTGGAGGGCCAGCCCCTGCAGGCGCTGGCGGGCTTCGAGCGCTCGGCCCAGATGGCGGGGGCGGCGGGTTTCGTGCACGAGCAGGGGCTGGCCCTGGAGTTCGCCGGCCTGCTGTGCCTGCAGCAGGAGCTGGCGGTGCCGGCCCGCACCTACCTGCTCGCCGCACGCGAGCACTACCTGACCTGGGGCGCGATGCGCCGGGCGCGGCAGATCGAGGCCACGCTGCCGCTGCTGGGGGGGCCGGAGGCGGGCGGTGTGGGTCGACACGACATGAGCCAGGCCGCGTGGGAGCTGGGCGTGAGTGCGGCCCAGGCGCTGTCGGTCGAGGGGGTGATGGCGCCGCTGGTCCAGACCCTGATGACCCACCTGATGCTGCATGCGGGCGCGACCTATGGCGTGCTGGTGCTGATGCGGCAGGGGGCTTACCGGGTGGCAGCTTCGGCCCGCGTGGTCGACGGCCAGGTGAGGGTGGCCGAGGCCGATTCGGAGCCCATCGAGAAGACCCTGCCGCTGGCCATACTCAACAGCGTCGCGCGCACCCGTTCGCCGCTGGTGCTGCGCGACGGCGCCGAGCTGTCCGGGCCGGTCGCGTCGGGGGCCGGGCCGCTGCGCTCGGTGCTGTGCGTGCCGCTGCTGCGTGGTGAGCAGCTCACCGGCGTCATCTATTTCGAGAACGGCCTGGCCGCAGGCGTCTTCAACGAACAGCGCGCGGCCCGCATCGAGCTGATGCTGCCCCAGGTGGCGATCGCGCTGGAATCGGCGCGGCTGTACGAGCAGCTCATCGACGAAAGCCACCGGCGCCTGGACGCCGAGATGAGCCTGCGCGCTGCGCGGGCCGAACTCGCCAAGACCTCGCACCTGACGGTGCTGGCCAACCTGGCCGCGTCCATCGCGCATGAGGTGAACCAGCCGCTGGCGTCCATCGTCACGCTGGCCGATGCCAGCCTGCGCTGGCTGAATCGCCCCGTGCCCAATCTCGATGAGGTCACGGCGGGTCTCGTGGGCATACGCGATGACGGCCTGCGTGCCGCCGAGGTGATTCGCGCGGTGAAGGCGCTGGCCCGCCAGGCCCCGTCCCGCTACGAGCTGCTGAGCGTGGACACGGTGCTGGCGGACGTGCTGCGCATCCTGTCCGCCGACCTGGCCGCCCACCAGGTGCGCGTGCGCTTCGAACCTGGCGCCACGCCGCCAGTGCCCGCGGACCGGGCGCAGCTGCAGCAGCTCGCACTCAACCTGGTGAGTAACGCGATGGACGCGATGGCGGATACCCCGGTGTCGCAGCGCGAGGTGCGGGTCTCGTCCGTGCGCCAGGGCGACCAGGTGATGGTGCAGGTGGCGGACACCGGCCCCGGCGTCGATGCCGAGCTGCTCGAAAAGATCTTCGACCCCTTCTTCACGACCAAGAGCGCCGGCCTGGGCATGGGCCTGTCCATCTGCCGCACCATCGTGGCCTCACATGGCGGCCAGCTGTCCGCCGCTCGTCGAGAATCGGGGGGGACGGTATTCACATTCAGCATGCCGATGGGGCCGGGCGAGGCGCCCGGCGCTGCACTGACAGAGGACAAGTGAGATGGGGGTTGCGGGTACCTCGTTCGAGGACAGCTGTGTGGTCGTCGTGGACGATGATGAAAAGGTCCGGGCCGCGCTGAGCAGCCTGTTCCGCTCGCTGGGGGCCGAGGTGGCGGTGCTGTCGTCGGCCGCCGAGTTGGAGCAGTTCCAGTTCCCCGACCGTCCGGCCTGCATCATCCTGGACGTCCGGCTGCGGGGCGCGAGCGGCCTGGATGCGCAGGCATTGCTGGTGCGGCGGGGCAATCCGGTGCCGGTGATCTTCATCACCGGTCATGGCGACATTCCGATGACCGTCACCGCGATGAAGGCCGGCGCAGAGCATTTCCTGGCCAAGCCTTTCCGCGAGCAGGAACTGCTCGATGCGGTGATCGCGGCGCTCGACAAGGACGCGGCACGGCGCGCCCGCGACCAGCAGGTCGTGTCGGTGCGCGCCCGCTACGACACGCTGACCCCGCGCGAGCGCGAGGTCATGACCCTGGTGTCGGCCGGCTGCCTGAACAAGCAGATCGCCGACCAGCTGGACATCAGCGAGATCACGGTGAAGATCCATCGCGCACAGGTGATGCGCAAGATGGAGGCAGATTCTCTGGCCAAGCTGGTGGTGCTGGCGCAGCAGCTCGGCGTCTGTCCCATCCAGACCTGAGCCTTTGCTGAGGTCTGCCCGAGGGTGGCTTCAATCATGCCTTGGTATAGCTGTCAGACGCGGCCTTTCGCCCTAGAGTGGCGGCTACCAGCAGCGTTTCCTCGAGCTTCGGTGGCGGCGCACGACGGCGGGCGTCTCCGTAGCCTCGTCGCTCGTCGCTTGGATGGATTCGTAGAGTGACACCGGCAATACCAGGAGACGCCACTTTGAAACGCGAACGGGTTGTTGCCGTTGTTGATGATGATGAGTCCGTGCGGACGGCACTCAACAGCCTGCTCAAGTCCTTCGATCTCGAGGTGGACCTGTTCCCCAGCGCCGAGGCGCTGCTGGCCCATGGCGGTCTGGACGAGGTCGGATGCCTGCTCACCGATGTGGTGATGCCGGGCCTGGACGGCTTCCAGCTGTGCCGCGAGCTGCGCGCGCGTGGCTACACCTTCCCGGTCATTTTCATGACCGCGCACAAGCGCGAGGGTTACGCCGAGATGGCGGCTCAGGCCGGCGTGGCCTGCCTGCTCAACAAGCCCTTCAGCACCCAGGACATGATGCGCTGCATCGCCCAGGCGCTGCGCTGCCCGCCCTTCGTCTGATCGGATCCGGCCCGGCACGGGCCGGCCTGCCTTGGCGGGCGCCAGATGCGACAAGACCCGACCCCGGCCGTTGCCAGGGTCAGGTCATGCGTTCCGGGGTGAGCAGCCCCTGCCAGAGGGGCCTGCTGGCGTCAGGACGGCCGGGCCCCGCCGGCGATCAGGCCGCGCTGCTGCGCGATGCTGGCGGCTTCGGTGCGCGTGCTCGCGTTCAGCTTGCCCAGGATGGCCTTCATGTGCGCCTTCACGGTGCCGGCCGAGATGTCCAGCTTCTGGGCCACGACCTTGTTGCTGTGGCCGCGGGCCACCAGGCACAGCACATCCATCTCGCGTTGGGTCAGCGTGGAGCGGCCTATGCTGGACGCGATGCGCGAGGCCGCCATCTGGCTCAGGTAGCGAGAGCCCCGGGCGAGCTGGCGCACGCCCGAGATCAGTTCCCCGACCTGGCAGCCCAGCTCCAGGTAGCCGTCCACACCCGCGTCCAGTGCCGAGCGCACATCGTTCTCGCGGTCGTTGGGCGTGACCACCAGCACCTTCACCGCGGCGTCCGGCGGTGCGTTCTGGCCTTCGCGTCGGGTGGCCAGCGTCAGCGCCTGCTCGTAGTCGGCCACCACCACCTGCGCGCCCAGGGGTGCGTCGTCGTCGTCCGGCAGCACCTCCATGTCGATCTGCTGGGACAGCACGGTGGTCAGTCCGGCCGCCACCAGGGGGTCGACATAGCGAACGCGAACCTGGATGCGCTGCGAAGGCCAATTCAGCATGGTGGAGACTCCTATCACTCTCTTGTGTTCCTGCCACGTTGTCCGTCTTGCTGGGCGGTGCTTCCCCGAGCGGTGATGCTCGGGAGGGGCCGATGACAAGCCCTGGGGCTCCGCCGGCGCCTCAGGTGGCATGACTGAAGCGTGGTCGCAGAATAGGCGGGCGGGGGCAGGTCTCGCCATCGTGACTTGGTATGGGGGCCTCATCCCGATGGGGGAGTTCGCCGGGGGGCTGACTGCCCTATTCCCGGGGGAGCATGGGGTCTGTGACGGGGGGGCAGTCCCTGCGGCGGGGCCGCGCGCTCATACCAAGGTGTGAGGCCGCCATCCCGCCGCGTGCCCTCCGGCGCCCCGATGGCACGGCGCCGGCGCGCCCATGGGGCGCTCAGCGCAGCCGCAGCGCGGTGATCTCGGCGGCGATCTGGCCCAGCGCCACCTGGCGCGCGACCGCGCCCTTCTTCAGCGCTTCCTTGGGCATGCCGTAGACCACGCAGCTGGCCTCGTCCTGGCCCAGCGTGGCGGCGCCGGCCTGGCGCATCTCCAGCAGACCGGCGGCGCCGTCGTCACCCATGCCGGTCATGATGATGCCCAGCGCATTCGCGCCGGCGGCCTTGGCGACCGAGCGGAACAGCACGTCCACCGACGGCCGGTGGCGGTTCACCAGCGGGCCGTCCACCACGTCCACGTGGTATTGCGCGCCGCTGCGGCGCAGCAGCAGATGGCGGCCGCCCGGGGCGATCAGCGCGCGGCCGGGCACGACACGGTCACCGCTGGCGGCCTCCTTCACGCTGATCTCGCACAGCCCGTCCAGGCGCGCGGCGAACGCGGCGGTGAATTTCTCGGGCATGTGCTGCACGATGACCAGGCCGGGGCTCACGCGGGGCAGGGCGGTCAGCACCTGCTCCAGTGCCTGCGTACCGCCCGTGGAGGTGCCGATGGCGACGATGCGCTCGGTGGTCTGCACCATGGCCTGGCTGGCGGCGGGCGGCAGGATGGCGTCCGCGTTGAGCTTGGTCGGTGCGCCCGCAGCGGCTGGGGCCGGTGTGCCGGGCACCAGCCGCCTCACGTTGGCGCGTGCGGCGGCGCGGACCGCGGCGATCAGCTCGTCGCCGGCGTCCAGCAGGAACTGCTTGAGGCCTATCTTGGGCTTGGTGACGATGGCCACCGCGCCGGCGGCCATGGCTTCGATGGTGGTCTTGGCGCCCTGCTCGGTCAGCGTGGAGCAGATCACCACCGGCGTGGGGCGCTGGGCCATGATCTGGCGCAGGAAGGTGATGCCGTCCATGCGCGGCATCTCCACGTCCAGCACGATGACGTCGGGCCACTGCATGCGCATGCGCTCGCGCGCCAGCAGCGGGTCGGCGCAGGCGGCGATCACCTCGATATCGGGCGCCTCGCCCAGCAGGCCGCTGAGCACCTGGCGCACCACGGCGGAGTCGTCGACCACCAGGGTCTTGATGGCGGGCTTCATCGCAGGGCTCCGTGCTCGGTGATGGGGGCGGTGGAGCGGGCGGCGCGCAGCGTGGGCAGGCGCTGGCGGTGCTGGCGCAGCCAGGCGGGCAGCTCGGCCGCCGGCATGGCCTTGCCGATCAGCCAGCCCTGACCCATGTTGCAGCCGTAGCGGCGCAGCAGCGCCCAGTCCTCCAGCGTTTCCATGCCCTCGGCCACGCTGGTCAGGCCCAGGCGCGCGGCCATCTCGATGGCGGAGTGCAGCAGCACGCGCAGGTGCTCGTCTGCATGCGCACCATGCACGAAGCTGCGGTCTATCTTCAGCTCGGTGAAGGGGATGCGCGAGAGCTGCTGCATGGACGAGAAGCCGGTGCCGTAGTCGTCGATGGCCAGGCCGTAGCCGTGCATGCGCAGGCGCGCCAGCGTGCCCAGCGCCAGGCCCTCGCTGGAGATCAGCGCGCCCTCGGTGATCTCCAGCACCAGCTCCTCGGGGCGCAGCCGGTGGCGGTTCACCACCTCGCCCAGCTCGCCCACCAGCGCCTGCGAATCCAGCAGCTGCGGCGACAGATTGACCGCCAGGCTCAGCGCCAGGCCCTTGGCCTTCCACTGCGCGGCCTGCGCGCAGGCCTGCTCCAGCACCGACAGCGTCAGCGCATGGATCAGCCCATGCTCCTCGGCCACCGGGATGAAGCGGTCGGGTGCAATGAAGCCGCCCGCCGGGTCGGGCCAGCGGGCCAGCACCTCGGCGCCGCGGATCAGGCCGCTGCGTATGTCCACCTTGGGCTGGTAGTGCACCTGCAGCTCGCCCGCATGGATGGCGCGCTCCAGCGCCTGCGGATCGGCCAGCGGCGCGGGCGTGCGGCGCGGGGTCTCGGGCGGGCTTTCCAGGCAGGCCAGCAGCGCGCCGCGCAGCGGCTCCAGCGACAGCGGCTTGCGCAGCGCCGCGCCGACGCGGTGGCCGTGGGCTCGCGCCATCTCCAGCACCGAGGTCAGCAGTGCCGATTCACGCATGGACGCAATCACGAAAGGCACCTGCAGCCGGCGCGCCTGCAGGTGCTGGATCAGCTCCACGCCGTCCATCACCGGCATCTCCAGGTCGATCAGCATCGCGTCCGGCAGGCGTGGCAGCCGGCCCAGCAGCGCCAGGGCCTCGGCGCCGTTGGCCGCCTCGTGTACCTCCTGCACGCCCAGCTCGTGGCACAGCGACGCGAGGTGCTGGCGCTGCACCTTGCTGTCCTCGGCGATCAACAGGGAGGCGATGCGTGCCACCATGGCCTCACTCCACCTCCTGCGCGGCGGGCTGCTCGGCCTGGCCGGCCTGGCGGGCCCAGACGTCGCCGGTCGCGATGTCGAACACGATGACCCGGTAGCCGCTGCCGAACAGGCTGGTGCTGACCACCTCGATGCCGCAGCGCGCCAGCATCCGGGTGGCGGCGTCGCCGTTGCGCCGGCCGACCGCCGGACGGCGTGGGGACCGGGCGCGCGGGAACATGTCGGCGCCGCCGAAGACCTTGGCCTGGCAGTCCTGCGGGCGGATGTCGTGCCGCGCCAGCCGGCGCAGCATCAGCGTGAGCGCCTCGTCGCCGTAGCGGCCATCCAGGCGCAGCAGGTCGGGCGCATGCGGCCGGTCGGGGCGGTCGGCCAGCAGGAAGTGCGACATCGCGCCGCGGCGCTGGCCAGCGTGCCACAGCGTGATGGACACGCAGGAGCCCAGCAGCGTACGCACGCGGTAGCGCGCGTCGCCGACGAAGTAGTCGCCGGGGGCCAGGTGGACCGTGGTCTGCGTCATGCGGCGGCGTCGGGCTTTCGGTAGACCGAGGGCGCCACCAGTCGCACCTCGTCGTTGATGCCGTTGAGGTTCTCGGAGTGGCCGATCACCAGGTGGCCGCCGGGCTTGAGCGCGGTCAGGATGCGGGCCACCACCTGGCGCTTGGTGTCGCCGTTGAAATAGATCATCACGTTGCGCAGGAACACCAGGTCGAAGGCGTTGGTGCGGGGCACGCTCTCCATCAGGTTGATCTGCGCGAACTGCACGCGCTCACGCAGTGCTCTATCGACCAGCAGCGTGCCCTCGTGGCGCCCGAAGCCGCGCAGGCAGTAGCGCTTCAGATAGGGCTGGGGCACCTGGGTGGTGCGCTCCAGCGGGTAGTGGCCGCTGCGTGCGCGCTGCAACACGCGCGTGCTGATGTCCGAGCCCATCACCTCCCAGCCCAGCTCGCCCAGGCAGTCGTCCAGCACCATCGCGATGCTGTAGACCTCTTCGCCGCTGCTGCAGGCAGCGCTCCACACGCGCAGCGGCCGGCGCGCCTCGCGGGCCTGCTGGGCCAGGCGGCGCAGCAGCTCGAAATGCTTGGGCTCGCGGAAGAAATAGGTTTCATTGGTGGTCAGCAGATCGATGGCGATCTGCATCTCGCCCTTGGCCCCGCCGCCCAGCACCAGGTCCAGGTAGTCCGTGTAGCTCGTGCAGCCGTGGTGGCTGACGCGCTTGGCCAGCCGCCCGGTGACCAGCGCCTTCTTGGCGCTGGACAGCGAGATGCCGGCCGCATCGAAGATGAAGCGCTGGAATTGCGCGAATTCCGCGTCCGTCAGCGTGACTGCGCTCATGCGTCCGCGAGTTCCGCCGGCTGCTCGCCGGCGCCCGTTGTGCCCTGGGTCAGCGCGCCTATCTCGTCCAGCGACAGCGCGCGCGCCACGTCGAGCAGGATCACGAACTTGCCGCGCACCTTGCCGATGCCGGCGATGAACTCGCGGCCTATGCGGGTGCCGAAGCTGGGCGCGGCCTCGATCTCGGTGTCGGGGATGTCCAGCACCTCGCTGACCGCATCCACCATCACGCCGACGATCTGCGTGCCCTCGTCTTCCGGGATCTCCACGATGACGATGCAGCTGCGCTTGCCCACCACGCTGGCGGGGCGGCCGAAGCGCACCGCCAGGTCGATCACGGGCACGACCGCGCCACGCAGGTTGATCACGCCGCGCACGCTGCGCGGCATCATGGGGACCTCGGTCTGTGGGCGGTACTCGATGATTTCCTTGATGCCCAGGATGCCCATGCCGAAGGTCTCGCCGGCCAGGCTGAAGGTCAGGTACTGCGTGGGCAGCGCAGCGGCGGCGGACGGTTGCGGGGTGTTCATCGCGGGGCTCCTCAGAAGCGGGCGAACTGGGACTCGTCGAGGCCGTCCTCGTCACCGGCCAGCGCCAGCGCCGGGGCGCGAGGGGCGGCCGCGCGGGCCCGCCCGGCCAGCTTGGGCTTGGCGTGGCGGGCCGGCAGCGGCGCCTGGCGGCGCGTGCCGCCACTGCCGCCGGCCAGCTTGAAGAAGCCCATGGTCTGCTGCAGCTGCTCGGCCTGCGAGCTCATTTCCTCGGCGGTGGCGGCCAGCTCCTCGGAGCTGCTGGCGTTCTGCTGCGTGGTCTGGCTGAGCTGGCTGACCGCGGCATTGATCTGTCCCACGCCCGAGGACTGCTCCTCGCTGGCCGCGGTGATCTCCTGCACCAGGTCCGAGGTCTTGCGGATGCTGGGCACCATGTCGTCCAGCAGGCGGCCGGCGCGCTCGGCCAGCTCCACGCTGCTCGACGCCACTTCGCTGATCTCCTGCGCGGCGACCTGGCTGCGCTCGGCCAGCTTGCGCACCTCGGCGGCCACGACCGCGAAGCCCTTGCCGTGCTCGCCGGCGCGGGCGGCCTCGATGGCGGCATTGAGCGCCAGCAGATTGGTCTGGTAGGCGATGTCGTCGATGATGTTGATCTTGCTGGCGATCTGCTTCATCGCCGAGACCGTGGCCTTGACCGCCTCGCCGCCCTCGGCGGCCTGGCCGGAGGCCT
>NZ_CAJYPS010000032.1 GCF_913777145.1 uncultured Roseateles sp. | reverse complement strand
CCCAGCGGCAAGCTGCACATGGGCCATGTGCGCAACTACACGATCAACGACATGCTGGCCCGCCAGCTGCGCATGAAGGGCTACAACGTCCTGATGCCCATGGGCTGGGACGCCTTCGGCCTGCCGGCCGAGAACGCCGCGATGAAGGGCAAGGTGCCGCCCGCGCAGTGGACCTACGCCAACATCGCCTACATGAAGGGCCAGATGCAGGCCATGGGCCTGGCCATCGACTGGAGCCGCGAGATCGCGACCTGCCAGCCCGAGTACTACAAGTGGAACCAGTGGCTGTTCCTGAAGATGCTGGAGAAGGGCATCGCCGAGCGCCGCACCCAGGTCGTGAACTGGGACCCGGTGGACCAGACCGTGCTGGCCAACGAGCAGGTCATCGACGGCCGCGGCTGGCGCTCGGGCGCGCTGGTCGAGAAGCGCGAGATCCCGGGCTACTACCTGAAGATCACCGACTACGCCGAGGAGCTGCTGTCGGCCGTGGCCAACCCCGAGGATCCCAACTACCTGTCCGGCTGGCCCGAGCGCGTGCGCCTGATGCAGGAGAACTGGATAGGCAAGAGCCAGGGCGTGCGCTTCGCGTTCCCGCATGAGATACGCGGCGCGGACGGCGCACTGATCCAGGACGGCAAGCTGTTCGTGTTCACCACGCGCGCCGACACCGTGATGGGCGTGACCTTCTGCGCGGTCGCTCCCGAGCACCCGCTGGCCACGCATGCGGCCGCCTCCGACGCCAAGGTCGCCGCCTTCATCGCCGAGTGCAAGGCAGGTGGCACGACCGAGGCCGAGCTGGCCACGCAGGAAAAGAAGGGCGTGCCCACGGGCCTCGTCGTCACGCACCCGCTGACCGGCGCCCAGGTGCCGGTGTGGGTGGGCAACTATGTGCTGATGAGCTATGGCGACGGCGCGGTGATGGGCGTGCCGGCGCATGACGAGCGCGACTTCGCGTTCGCCAACAAGTACGGCATCGCGATCCAGCAGGTGGTCGCGGTCGAGGGTCAGGTCTTCTCCAGCACCACCTGGGCCGACTGGTACGGCGACAAGACCCAGGGCGTGTGCGTGAACTCCGGCGTGCTGGACGGCCTCAACCACAAGCAGGCGGTCGACCAGGTCGCCGCGCTGCTGGCCGCCAAGGGCCTGGGCGAGAAGAAGACCACCTGGCGCCTGCGCGACTGGGGCATCAGCCGCCAGCGCTACTGGGGCACGCCCATCCCCATCATCCACTGCGACGACTGCGGCGTGGTGCCGGTGCCCGAGAAGGACCTGCCCGTCGTGCTGCCCGAGGACCTGATCCCGGACGGCAGCGGCAACCCGCTGAACAAGCACGCGGCCTTCCTGAACGTGGCCTGCCCCTGCTGCGGCAAGCCCGCGCGGCGCGAGACCGACACCATGGACACCTTCGTGGACTCGTCCTGGTACTTCATGCGCTATTGCGACCCCACCAACGACCAGGCCATGGTCGCCGAGGGCACGCAGTACTGGATGCCGATGAACCAGTACATCGGTGGCATCGAGCACGCCATCCTGCACCTGCTGTACGCGCGCTTCTGGACCAAGGTGATGCGCGACCTGGGCCTGGTGCAGGCCAGCGAGCCGTTCGAGAAGCTGCTGACCCAGGGCATGGTGCTCAAGGGCGCGTTCTTCCACAAGCCCGTGGGCGGCGGCAAGAACTACTACTGGGAGCACGAGATCGACGTGCTCCACGACGACAAGGGTGCCATCGTCGGCGCCAAGCTTAAGAAGGACGGGACGCCGCTCGAGTACGAGATGACGACCATGTCCAAGTCCAAGAACAACGGCGTGGACCCGCAGGCGCTGATCGACCAGTACGGCGCCGACACGGCCCGCCTGTTCGTGATGTTCGCCAGCCCGCCGGAGCAGACGCTGGAGTGGAACGAGTCGGCCGTCGAGGGCGCACACCGCTTCCTGAAGCGGGTGTGGAACTTTGGCGCACGCAATGCCGAGACCATCAAGACCGGCGGCGCCGACTTCGCCGCGCTGAGCGCCGACGGCAAGACGCTGCGCCGCGAGGTGCACAACGTGCTCAAGCAGGTCAGCCATGACTACGAGCGCATGCAGTACAACACCGTCGTGTCCGGCGCGATGAAGCTGCTGAACGCGCTGGAAGGCTTCAAGGCGGAAGGCCAGGCTGCCGCGGTGCGCGACGGCTTCTCGGTGCTGCTGCGCGTGCTCTACCCCGCCACGCCCCACATCGCCCACCAGCTCTGGCAGGACCTGGGCTTTGCGGCGGAGCTGGGCGACCTGCTGGACGCGCCCTGGCCCACGGTGGACGAGGCCGCGCTGGTGCAGGACGAGATCGAGCTGATGCTGCAGGTCAACGGCAAGCTGCGCGGCTCGGTCAAGGTGCCGGCGGCGGCCGACAAGGCCGCCATCGAGGCGGCCGCACTGGCCCACCCCGAGTTCGCGAAGTTCAGCGAAGGCCGGGCGCCCAAGAAGGTCGTCATAGTCCCTGGCCGCCTCGTCAACATCGTGGCCTAGAGATGAGCCCACCCCCTACTGGCTTCGCCAGCCCCCTCAAGGGGGCACTGCCAGTGGCCCGGCGGAGCCGGTTCCACGGCAGTCGCTCGGAAAGACACCATGCAACGTAGATCAGTTTTGCTCGCATCGCTGTCCCTCGCCGGCTGCGGCTTCGAGCTGCGCCACGAGCCCGAGCTGCACTTCAAGACGCTGGCACTGGTGGGCTTTCCGCCCGACTCGCCGCTGGCGCTGGGCCTGAAGCGCCAGATCAAGCGCACCCAGGTGCAGCTGATCGAAGACCCCGCGCGGGCCCAGGTCGTGCTGGAGGCCACGCGCGAGGTGCGCGACCGCACCGTGGTGGCCTCCACCAGCGTGGGCCAGGTGCGCGAATGGACGCTGCGCCTGCAGTTCGACTACCAGATCCGCCTGCCCGACGGCGAGCTGCTGGTGCCCAAGGTCGAGCTGCGCCTGTACCGCGACATGAACTACACCGAGTCCACCGCGCTGTCCAAGGAGCAGGAGGCCGCCAACCTGTATGGCGCCATGCATTCCGACGCGGTCGCGCAGGTGATGCGCCGCCTGGCGGCGGTGCGGCTGCCGGGATGATCCCACCCCGTACCGCCTTCGGCGGCCCCCTCAAGGGGGCACTGCCTGTGGCCCGGCAAAGCCGGTTCCACGGCAGTCGCTCGGCCAACTCCAGGGCGGGCAGTCTCCCGCGCCGTCATGCAACTTCGCGCTGAAGGCCTCTCCGCCCACCTCGCCAAGGGCCTGGCCCGCATCTACACGGTGCATGGCGACGAGCCGCTGCTGGCGCAGGAGGCGGCCGACCAGATCCGTGCGGCCGCGCGTGCCCAGGGCTTTGGCGAGCGCCAGATCTTCACCGTCAGCGGCGCCTATTTCGACTGGGCGCCGGTGCTGGCCGCGGCCCAGGCGATGAGCCTGTTCGCGGAGCGCCAGTTCATCGAGATCCGCATCCCCGGCGGCAAACCCGGCAAGGACGGCTCCGAGGCGCTGCAGCGCTATGCCGAGGCCGCGCCGGACGACGTGCTGACCCTGGTCACGCTGCCGCGCCTGGACAAGACCCAGCTCTCCAGCGCCTGGTTCAGCGCGCTGGACGCCAACGGCGTGTCGCTGCGGGTGGAGCCCGTCGAGCGCCGCGCGCTGCCGGGCTGGCTGGCCCAGCGCCTCAAGGCCCAGGGCCAGTGGCTGCCCGAGGGCGAGGATGGTCAGCGCGCGCTGGCCTTCTTCGCGGACCGCGTGGAGGGCAATCTGCTGGCCGCCCACCAGGAGCTGCAGAAGCTCGCGCTGCTCCACCCCCCGGGCGAGCTGCAGCTGGAGCAGATCGAGGCCGCGGTGCTGGACGTGGCGCGCTTCGACGTGTTCAAGCTCAGCGAGGCCGTGCTGTCGGGCCAGGTGCCGCGCCTGCTGCGCATGCTGGACGGCCTGGAGGCCGAGGGCGAGGCGGCCGTGCTGGTGCACTGGACGCTGGCCGAGGACATCCGCGCGCTGGCCCGTGTGCGCAGCGCGCTGGACGCCGGCCGGCCGCTGCCGCTGGCGCTGCGCGAGGCGCGCGTGTGGGGCGCCAAGGAGCGCCTGATCGAGCGCGTGGCGCCGCGCCTGGACGCGGCCGTGGCCGGCGCGCTGGTGCAGGCCGCCCAGGTCTGCGACGGCCTGGTCAAGGGCCTGCGCCACCCCGACTGGCCGACCGACCCCTGGGCCGCGCTGCGCCAGCTCGCGCTGCGCCTGGCCGATGCGGCGGCCGGCCGCGTCGGCACGGCCTTGTCAGCCCGGTGACGAGGAGCCGGGCTATGGTCCGAACCGGAGGAGGAGACCCCATGCCACATCGCTTCCTGCTGATCGCCGCCGCGCTGCTGCCGCTGGCGGCCCAGGCCGTGCCGGTCAGCCTGCAGCTGCGCGGCCCGAGCGGCCAGCCGCTGGCCGATGCGGTCATCGCGGTCGAGGTCAAGGGCCGCACCGGCAAGGCCAGTGGCGCCAAGGCCGAGATGGGCCAGCGCGACCGCCAGTTCACGCCCCAGCTGCTGGTGGTGCAGACCGGCACCGCGGTGAACTTCCCCAACTTCGACACGGTGCGCCACCACGTCTACTCGTTCTCGCCCACCAAGGTGTTCGACATCAAGCTCTACTCGGGCACGCCGGCCGAGCCGGTGGTGTTCGACAAGCCCGGCGTCGCGGCGCTGGGCTGCAACATCCACGACCGCATGAGCGCCCACATCATCGTCGTGGACACGCCGCTGTTCGCCCGCACCGACGCGCAGGGCCGAGCCAGCCTGGACCTGCCCGCCGGCACCCATGCGGTCAAGGCCTGGCACGCGAAGCAAAAGCAGCCGCAGACCCTGCAGGCCACACAACTGGACGTGCCCGCCGCCGGCGGCGCGCTGACGCTGACCCTGGCCGACTGAGCCCATGCAGCGGCCCGACTGGCTGAACCTGCGCCGCCTCGAAGGCCGCATCGTCGCGCTGTTCCTGGGCCTGCTGCTGCTGGTGCAGCTGCTGGCCTTCGGCACCATACGCGCGGGCATAGAGCGCAATGCCGACCAGTCCATCGCGGCCGAGCTGCAGACCGGCGAGCGCCTGCTGCGGCGGCTGCTGGAGCAGCGCGCCGCCCAGCTGCGCGCGGCCGCCGAACTGCTGGCCAAGGACTACGGATTCATCAGCACCGTGGGCCTGCCGTTGGCCGAGGAAGGCACGCTGGAAACCATCAAGGACGCGCTGGCCAACCAGGGCGAGCGCATAGGTGCGGCCGTGGTGGCCTACTTCGACGACCAGCGCCGCCTGGTGGCCGCGACCCAGCCCAATGCCCGGGATCTGGCCGACGAACTGGACACGCTGATCGCCAGCCCCGACAGCAGCGCGCTCGCGGTGCAGGGCCGGCAGGTCTACCAGGTGGTGGCGGTGCAGGTGCGCACGCCCGCGCCGGTGGGCTGGGTGTTGATGGGCTTTGCGCTGGACCGCAGCGTGCTGGACGACCTCAAGGCGCTGACCGAGCTGGACGGCCTGGTGCTGCGCCAGGAGAGCGGCCAGCCCTGGCATGCCAGCGTGGGCACGCTGGCGCCCGCGGCCAGCGCCGAGCTGCAGGCCGGCCTGGGCGTGCTGGCGCCCGAGGGCGTGCTGACGCTGGCCGACGAGCGGCTGCGCGCACATTTCGTGTCGCTGCTGGATGGCCGACAGCACCTGGGCGTGGTGCTGCTGCGCTCGCTGGACGCGGCGCTGGCGCCCTACCGCCAGCTGCAGCTGATGCTGCTGGGCCTGACGCTGCTGGGCGTGGTGGTGTTCGCGGCCTTCAGCGTGCTGCTGGCGCGCGGGCTCAGCGGCCCCATCACCGCGCTGTCCAGCGCCGCGCGGCGGCTGGAGGACGGCGACTACGACACGCCCATCCCGGTCGAGTCGCGCCTGGACGAGGTGCGCAAGCTGGCGCTGGCGCTGGAGGCCATGCGCGAGGGCATACGCCGGCGCGATGCGCAGGTGAACCACCTCGCCTATGTGGACCAGCTCACGCAGCTGCCCAACCGCGCGCGCTTTGCCGAGCAGCTGCAGCAGCACCTGCTGCTGGACCCGCGGCCCGGCGCGGTGCTGATGCTGGACCTGGACCGCTTCAAGCATGTGAACGACGTGCTGGGCCAGGCCATAGGCGACCGCCTGCTGCAGGCCGTGGCCGAGCGTCTGTGCAAGCTGGCCGCGCCGCTGGGCGCGGTGATCGCGCGGCTGTCGGGCGACGAGTTCGCGCTGCTGCTGCCCGACACCGACGCCCGCGGCGCCAGCGAGGCGGCGCTGGCCATACTGAAGGATTTCGAGCGCCCGCTGCAGCTGGACAACACCACGATAGACCTGGGGGCCGGCATAGGCATCGTGCTGTTCCCCGAGCATGGGGCGGACGTCAACACGCTGCTGGGCCGGGCCGAGCTCGCGATGTATGCGGCCAAGGCCCAGCAGTGCGGCAGCCTGATCTACAACCCGCAGCTGGACGCCGGCAGCGAGGAGCTGCTGTCGCTGCGCTCCGAGCTCAAGCAGGCGGTCGAGAACGGCGAGCTGCGCCTGTACCTGCAGCCCAAGGTGGACCTGCAGCGCGGCCGCGTGGTGGGTGCCGAGGCGCTGGTGCGCTGGCAACACCCGACCCGCGGCCTGGTGCCGCCCATGCAGTTCATTCCCTTCGCCGAAAAGACCGGCGACATCCGGCTGCTGAGCGCCTGGGTGCTGCAGCAGGCGGCGCAGTTCTCGCGCGCATCGCTGGACGCGGGGCTGAGCCTGAGGCTGTCGGTCAACCTGTCCACCCGCGACCTGATGGACCAGGACCTGCCGGCCAAGATCGAGGCGCTGCTGGCGCCGCTGGAGGTGCCGCCGGCCACGCTGTGCCTGGAGATCACCGAGAGCGCCATCATGGACGACCCGGCGCGCGCGCTGTCCACGCTGGAGCAGCTCAGCGCGATGGGCTTCAAGCTGTCCATCGACGACTTCGGCACCGGCTACTCCTCGCTGGCCTATCTGAAGCGCCTACCGGTCAACGAACTCAAGATCGACAAGAGCTTCGTGATGGCGATGGAGCGTGACCTGGACGACGTGCGCATCGTGCGCTCCACCATCGAGCTGGCGCACAACCTGGGCCTGTCGGTCGTCGCCGAGGGCCTGGAGACCGTGAAGGCCTGGGCCATGCTGGCCCGCCTGGGTTGCGACGAGGGCCAGGGCTACCACATCGCCAAGCCCATGCCCCAGGAGCAGTTCATCGCCTGGGTCCAGGCCTGGCAGGCGCCGGATACCCAGGCCGTGTCCACCGACACGGCGCTGGGCCTGCTGGACTAAGGCTTCACCAGACCTTGCACTGCTGGCCGGCGGGCTTCACCAGCTTGGCACCGGGCTTGCACGCAAAGGCCTGCTGGAACTCCGGCATGTTCACGACCACGCCGTTGATGCGCCAGCGGCCCGGCGAGTGCGGGTCCACCTTGGCATGCAGGCGGGCCATCTCGGGGCGCACGTCGTTGCAGTCCCACTGCGCGAAGCCCACGAAGAAGCGCTGCTCGGGCGTGAGGCCGTCGCGCGACTCGGCGGTCTTGCCCACCATGTGCGCCTTCCAGGCCTCCCAGGCCAGCACCAGGCCGCCCAGGTCGGCCAGGTCCTCGCCCAGCGTGAGCTTGGAATTGATCTTGATGTCGTCCACCACCGGGTAGGTCGCGTACTGGTCGGCCACGCAGGCGGCACGGCGCTCGAACTCCTGGGCGTCCTTCTTGGTCCACCAATCCTTGAGGTTGCCCTGGCCGTCGAACTGGCGGCCTTCGTCATCGAAGCCGTGGGTCAGCTCATGGCCTATGGTGCCGCCGGTGTTGCCGTAGTTGGGCGCCTCGTCCAGCTTGGCGTCGTACAGCGGCGCCAGCAGCACGGCGGCCGGGAAGTTGATGTCGTTCATCTGCGGGTCGTAGTAGGCGTTCACCGTCTGCGGCGTCATGCTCCACTCGCCGCGGTCCACCGGCTGACCGATCTTGGCCAGGCGGCGGCGCGCCTCGAACACATTGCCGGCCACCACGTTGTCGAAGAAGCCGGCGCGGCTCACCGCATAGGCGCCGTAGTCGCGCCAGCGGTCGGGGTAGCCCACCTTGTTGACGATGGCGTGCAGCTTCTCGATCGCGCGGCCCTTGGTCACGTCGCTCATCCAGCTCAGGCCCTGGATGCTCTTCTCCATCGCGGTCTCGATCTCGGCCGTCATCTGCTGCGTGGCGGCCTTGAGCTCGGGCGTGAAGTTGCGCGCGACGAACTCCTGGCCCAGCGCCTCTCCGAGCTGCGCGTCCACCAGCTGCACGCAGCGCTTCCAGCGCGGCTTGAGCTGCGGCGCGCCGGTCAGCGTCTGGCCGTAGAAGTCGAAATTGGCCTGCACGAAGCCGTTGTCCAGCGCCGGCGCCAGACTGCTGGCCAGCTGCCAGCGCAGATAGGCCTTGAGCACCGGCAGCGGGGTCCTGGCCAACTGGGTGTTCAGCGCCTTGAAGAAGGCCGGCTCGGTGACGTTGTAGGTGTTCAGGTCGGCCGGCACGCCCAGCGCCGCGCGGTAGGCGGCCCAGTCGAAGCCGGGGGTCAGGGCTTGCAGACCGCGCGCGTCGAACTTGTGGAAGGTCTTGTAGGGATCGCGCTTGTCCACCTTGCCCAGCGAGGCCTTGGCCAGCGCGGTCTCCAGCGCCAGCACCTGGGCGGCCTGCGTCTTGGCTGCCGCGGGCGCGTCGCCCAGCAGCTCGAAGATGCGGGCCACATGGGCCTGGTACTGGGCGCGCAGCGTGCGGGTCTTGGCGTCCTGCTTGAGGTAGTAGTCGCGGTCCGGCAGGCCCAGGCCGCCGGCGGTGGCGAACGCGATCTGCTGGGTCGCGTCGGCAAAGTCCTGCGCGGCCGTGAAGCCGAACAGCAGGCGCTCGCCGCCGGCCGCGGGCTGCAGCGCGGCCAGCAGCGCCGGCAGCTCACGCTTGCTCTGCAGCGCGGCAATGCGTTCCAGCAACGGCTGGAGGGGCTTGAGGCCGGCGGCCTGCACCGCGCCCTCGTCCATGCAGGCGCCGAAATAGTCGCCCAGCTTGGCCTGGTTCACGCTGCGGCCCTCGCCGGTGGCCGCGAGCTTTTGCAGCACGCCCCACAGGTAGCGCTGGTTCTCGTTGGCCATCTTGGCGTAGACGGACCAGCGCGACTGGTCCGCGGGGATGGGATTCTTTTCGCTCCAGCGGCCGCAGGCGTAGCGGTACAGGTCCTCGCAGGGATCGACGCTGCGATCCATCACCGTGGTGTCCAGGCTGGGCGTGTAGGGCAGCGCGTCCAGCGGGGTCTCATCGGCCGCGTGGGCCAGCGTGGCGACCAGCAGGGCCGGCAGCAGCAGGGCTCGTTTCATGAGCGGGAGGTGGGGTGATTGACGATGCCGCATTGTGGTCGGCCCCACCCCACCTGACGAGAGACATCCCCCGTTTACGGCGCCAGGCTTCATCATGACGCCCCACCGCTGCCCCATCGCCGCCTTATTCCCATGACTGCCACCCCTCAAGCCCTGACCCTGTTGCTGCTCGTGCGCATCGCCCCGGAACACCGGGCGCTGCTGGAGCAGCGCTTCCAGGTGATAGAAGCCCCCACGCCCGAGAGCCGCGCCGCCGCGATCGCGGCCCACGGCGAGCGCATCGCGCTGGTGCTCACCAATGGCGCCACGGGCTTTCGCGCCGACGAGATCGCCGCGCTGCCCCAGCTGCGCCTGCTGGCCGCCCAGGGTGCCGGCTACGAGAACCTGGACGTGGCGGCCGCCAAGGCCCGTGGCGTGGCCGTGTGCAACGGCGCCGGCACCAACGACGACTGCGTGGCCGACCACACGCTGGCGCTGCTGCTGGCCAGCGTGCGCGCACTGCCCCAGCAGGGCGCGGCGCTGCGGGCCGGCGTGTGGCGCGACGCGCTGCCGCTGTTCCCGCAGCTGGGCGGCCGGCGCCTGGGCATCCTGGGCCTGGGCACCATAGGCCTGAAGATCGCGCAGCGCGCCGCGGCCTTCGGCATGGAGATCGGCTATCACAACCGCCGCCCGCGCAGCGACACCTCGGCCCACTATGCCGACAGCGTGCTGACGCTGGCCGCCTGGGCGGACGACCTGGTCGTGGCCCTGCCCGGCGGCGGCGCGACCCGCCACATCGTCAACGCCGAGGTGCTGCAGGCGCTGGGCCCCGGCGGCCACCTGGTGAACATCGCGCGCGGCTCCTGCGTGGACACCGAGGCGCTGGCCGCCGCACTCCAAGCCGGCCAGCTTGCCGGCGCAGCGCTGGACGTCTACGAGAGCGAGCCGCTGCCGCCCCAGCCGCTGCTGGGGCTGGACAACGTGATCCTCACGCCCCATGTGGCCGGCTGGTCGCCCCAGGCGATACGCGCGACGGTGGTGAATTTCATCGCCAACGTGGAACAGTTGCTGCGCGGCGAGCCGCTGCGTACGCCGGTCTGAGCCGCCCGGGGGGCGGGGCATGCCAAGATGCGCGCACCATGTTGGCGCCCCTGCTGTTCCTCGCATCGAGCCTGCTGTCCCTGGGCGAGGTCCGGGCACAGACTGCGCCGCGGGTGGACTGGGTGCTGACTGACGCGCCGCCCAGCGTCATCACCGAAGGCCCGCTGCAGGGTCAGGGCTATGTGCAGCGCATGCTGACCGAGCTGCTGATGCCCGGACTGCCTGGCTGGCGCCACCAGGTGCAGGTGGGCTCCAGCCTGCGCATCCTGCGCGACCTGGCCGAGCGCCCCACCGCCTGCACGCCCTACATGACACCCACGCCGGCGCGCGCAAGGGAGTTCCACCTGTCCCGCCCGCTGGGCTACTTCCTGCCGGCGGGCCTGGTGGTGCGCCGCGACGACCCGGCGCGTGCGGACGCCGGTGTACCGCTGTCGCTGGCCCAGTACCTGGCCGCACCCGCGCGGCCCCGGCTGGCGGTGGTCGCGGGACGCTCCTATTCGCACACGCTGGATGCGGTGCTGGCCCGCTCGCACGCCCAGGTTCAGGCCCTGCCGCTCACGCGCGCGACGCGCTCGGTGCTGGCAATGATCGTGAGCCGGCATGACGTGGATGCCACGCTGGCGGGCGAGATCGAGCTGAGCTACTTCGAACGCCTCTACCCCGAGTGGCGCGGCCAGCTGGTCTGGCTGCCGCTGAAGGAGCTGCCCCCGCGACCTCAGCAGGGCGTGGTGGGCTGCGCGCGCAGCGCCGAGGGCCTGCGCACCATACGCGCGATCAACCAGCTGCTGGAACAGCCGCAGGTGCAGGCCCAGGCGCAGCAGTTCCTGGACCAATGGTTGTCGCCGGCCAGCCTGGAGCGCCTGCGCCACGCACGCTGACGCGCTCTAGCTGGACAGCCACAGCCGCTGATACAGCGGCGAGCGGCAGGACAGACGGCCGTCCATGGTGCGCAGCCCCACCTGCTCCATCAGCGTGGGCGGGGCCGGCTGGGCCAGCAGCGACACGCCCAGGCCCAGGCGGTGAGCCTGGGGTGACCAGCTCAGGCCTATTGCCTCGGCCAGCGTGGGCAGCACGTCCACATGCGTGAAGTCGCGCCGCAGGTCGGGGCCCGCCAGCGGCCGGCCCTCGGCGTCATAGCGGGCCAGCGCGTGGAAGACCGTGCGGCCGCGTGCCGCGTCGGTGCGCAGTTCGCTGGTCAGCAGCGGCATGGGCGTGATGTGGTCGCCCATGATCCACACCACCTTGGGCCGGCCATCGGCCTGCGCGACGAAGCGCTGCACCAGCCGGGCCACCACGCGGTCGGTGCAGCGCAGCGCGCCGCGCATCACGACCTCGGGCGCCAGGTCCTCGTCGCCGGCCGAGGCCCCGCAGCCGGGGTCGCGCGCGCCCATGGGGCCGTGGGTGTCCACCGTCAGCAGCATGCTCATGCGCGGCCGGTCGCCGTCGCGCGGGCGGTTCATGTCCTGCCAGGCCTGCTCGGTGAGCGCGCTGTCCAGCAGGCCCCAGCCCTGCGTGGGCACCGGCACGCCGCGCGCCTTCCACTGCTCGGCGCCGAACTGGCGCACCACGCCATGGTCGGCCAGGAACTGGCCCTTGCCGGCGAACTTCAGCGAGGCGCCGCCGTAGAAGGAGATCTCCCAGCCCTGCTCGGCCAGCAGGTCGGTCAGGCAGCGGCCCTGCGGGAAGAAGCGCTGGCTGTACTCCATCGCGTTGTGGCTCATCAGGCCCACGGGCTTGAGCGGCAGGCCGCACAGCGACGAGAACATGCCGCCCACGGTCCAGCTCGCGCCGCTGAGGTTGTGCAGCTCGCCCAGGGTCTGGAACTGGTCCTGCAGCGCGGTGAGCTGCGGCAGCAGCGGCTGGCCGGGCTGGCGCGGGCGGATGTAGTCCTCGTCCAGCGACTCGATGTAGACCATCAGCACGTCGGGCTTCTGCGCCGGTAGCTGCAACTTCACCTGCGCCGGGTCCACGTAATAGCGCGCCAGGTAGTCGGCACCCGTGGGGTCGGGCTCGCAAGGGTCGATGACGGTGGCATTCACCGACACCACCGCGCCGCCGCCCAGCAGCGCCCACAGCACCAGGCGCAGCGCACGCCGGCGGCCTGACAGCAGCTTGAGCGTCAGCAGCGTCAACAGCAGCACCGCCGCCAGGCAGCGGGCGGCGCGTGACAGCATGCGCGGGTCGGCATAGTCCAGCCCGCCATGCTGCAGGTGGAAGAGCAGCTGGTCCGGCGTGACCAGCCCCAGGTAGGTGCGCAGAAACCAGGTCGCGCCCACCACGGTCCACAGCAGGAAGACCACCACCCCGGCCAGCCCCGTCTGGGGGCGCACACGCGGGACGGACCAGGACGGAAGGCTTACAGACAGCATGGGCGGCGAGTCTCACGACGCCGCTTTGCTGCCTTTCAGAGCCCGTGTTGCGCTTTGTTGGGACTTGAAAAAATCCGTACGACCCGCGGAGGGGCTCAGCACGGCCGGCGCAGCTGCGGCACCGGCGGCGCCAGGGTGCGCGGGCCGTCGAAACCCGCCGCCGGCGCCCTAACCCTCTCGCGGGTTGCCCCCATGCTCAGGAACTGCAAGGCCAGAAAGAATGCCCCTCCTGTTTCAAATTGATAAGAAGGGAGGGCGTCATGCCTGACGCATTGTTCCGCTGCAAGCACATCGCTGCCTTCACCGCCATGAGCTTGGCACTGGCCAGCACCCAGGCCAACGCGCAGGCATCGGCATCGGCGCTCAAGATTGAATTCCTGTCGCCCACAGGCACGGCATCGCCGACGGACGCCATTCCCGTCTACATGCGCCTGACCAACACGGACACCAGCCAGGCATTCACGCTCAGCTCGACTGGCGGCGTATGGGGCATGCCCAGCACGGAACTGCCACCAACCGCATGGTCCTGGGACCCGACGCTGGGCAGCTACGTCGAAGTGGCATTCGCCAACTACAGCAGCTTTTCGCTGGGGGTGGCCTACGAATGCTCCAGCACGTTCACCGGGCCGGGCTGCGCCACCGGACCCTATACGTTCACGTTTGGCGGCATCTCGTTTTCCAACCAGTTCCAGCTCGCGGCTGGTGGCTCGATCGAGTATGAGTACGGCCACTTCACGCCCACCACAGGCACCGCACCCGTTGGCAGCTACACGCTCTACAACGCCCCGCTGATGCTGGTCATCAATGGCACCGCGCAGGACGGCCGCAACCTGACCGGCTTGCTCACGCTGGCCAACTCCTGCTCGGGCACGCTGTCCGACTGCGTGGCCACAGGGCAGGCCTTCACCCGAACGGTGCTGGCCGTGCCGGAACCCGGCCAGCTGACGCTGATGTCACTCGGCCTGCTGGCTCTGACCGCGCGACAGCTGCGCCGCCGCCGGGACTGACCGCGAACAGGCCGTGCCTCAGCCGGGCCGGCGCAGCTGCGGCACCGGCGGCGCCGGGATGCGCGGGCCGTCAAAACCCGCCACCTGGCCGAAGCGGCCGCCGTCCTCGCGGGCCCAGTCCTCGGCCCAGACCGGCATCTCGGCCGGCTCGCGGCCGACGAAGTTCCACCACAGCAGCGGCGTGGGCTGGAAGGGCTCGCCGCCCAGCAGCAGCAGGCGCGACGCGGCCGCGCAGCGCAGCTCCGCCGCCGGGCAGCCGGGTGCCACGTAGAGCAGCTCGCCGGGCACCACGCGCTCCACCGCGTCGTGGCCCTCCAGCGCCAGCTCCACCTCGCCCTCCAGCACCATGAAGCCATGCTCATGGCCAGGCGTCAGGTCCAGCCGCGCACAGGCCGGGCCGCTGGCGACCAGGTCCACGCCCAGCAGCGGTGTGAAGCTGGGCACCGGCGAGCGCTGGCCGCCGAACTCGCCGATCAGCAGCGTCGCGTCCCAGCCCTGCTCCACGGCGAGCCGCGGCAGCGCGGCGAAATGCTGGAAGTTGGGCGCACGGTCGCGCTCGGCGTCCGGCAGCGCAATCCACAGCTGGGCCAGGTGGATGCGCTCGGTCAGCGACTCCTCGCTGTGGCTGATGCCGTGACCCGCGGTCATCAGGTTGACCTGGCCCGGCCGCAGCACCTGGGCCGAGCCCAGGCTGTCGCGGTGCATCACCTCGCCCTCGATCATCCAGCTGAAGGTGGCCAGGCCGGTGTGCGGATGCGGCCCCACCTTCATGCGGCGCTCGGGCGGCAGGTCGCCGGGGCCGGCATGGTCGGCAAAACACCAGGCGCCCACCGTGCGGCGGCCACGGTTGGGCAGCGCGCGGCGCACCGGCAGGCCGCCCACGTCGGATTCATGGCTGTGCAGTCGTTCAATCAGCATCAACGGCTCCCGCGTTGCACATGGGCCGCGAAGCCGGCCACGAAGCCGCCCAGCTGGGCGGCCAGCTTGTCATCCACCAGACGGCCATCGGCATCGAAGGCCGCCGGCGCGTGCGACACCATCAGCCGCCCGCCGAACCAGCAGTCGCAGCCGAAGGCGCGCAGCACGCTCAGCATCGCATCCTGGGCCTGCACCGTGCCGAAGCCGCCGGGCGTCGCGCCTATCACCGCCACCGGCTTGCCGCCGAACAGCCGCGCACCCTCGCCGCTGGGGCGGGACAGCCAGTCCAGCCCGTTCTTCAGCACGCCGGGGATGGAGTTGTTGTACTCGGGCGTGGCGATCAGCACCCCGTCGGCCGCGCGCAGGGCCTCGCGCAGCGTGGTGACCGCCGCCGGGATGCCCTGCTCGGCCTCAACATCGCCGTCATACAGCGGGATGCCGTGCAGCGTGCGCACGTCCAGGCTCACGCCCTGAGGCGCCAGCCCCGCGGCGGCGCGCAGCAGCAGGGTGTTGACGGAGGCGCGGCGCAGGCTGCCGCTGAGGGCGATGAGTTTCATGAGTGGGGGGTCGCCGGCTGGGGCGACCGACAGGAGAAGACAAAGGAGACGGGGCCGAAGCGCTGCGTCACGCCCAGCGGGCCACCCATGCGGGCGATGAACAGCTCACCGTCGAGCTTGCGCCGGAGCGCCAGTTGAGACCATTCGTGCGGCACACGCGACACCCGCAGGTAGGTCCAGTCGTAGTCCGAAAGATCGGTGGGCTCGTCCACCCGCGCCTGCCACACGGCGGCCTCGGGCTCGACGACGGCCGCCCCGCAGCGCAGCAGCACCTCTTGGCGCAGCGCATCGCCGGCCTGCTGGCTTGGCGCTGCGGTGGTGCGCCCGACCGGCGGCCAGGCCACCCAGGCCGACACGCTCGCCGTGGCCAACATGCCGGCCAGGGCCAGGCCATACGTCCATGGGGTCAGGCGCATGCGCTTCATGACCCCATTCTGTCGCAGCCGGCGGACGACGGCCCGCGCTCAGCGCCGCGCCCGCCAGCGCGTCAGCAGCAGCGCATTGCCCACCACCGACACGCTGGAGAAAGCCATCGCGGCGCCGGCCAGCATCGGGCTGAGCCCGCCCAAAGCGGCCAGCGGCAGGCCCACCACGTTGTACGCAAAGGCCCAGAACAGGTTCTGGCGTATCTTGGCCACGGTGCGGCGCGACACCGCGATCGCGTCCGCCACCAGCCCCGGCTCGCCCCGCATCAGCGTGACCGCCGCGGCCGCCATCGCGACCTCGGTGCCGGTGGACATTGCAAAGCCCACATCGGCCGCGGCCAGCGCGGGCGCGTCGTTGAGCCCGTCGCCCACCATGCCGGTGCGGCCCTGGGCGCGCAGCTGCGACACCAGCCGCGCCTTGTCCTCGGGCAGCACCTCGGCATGCACCTCGTCTATGCCCAGGCGACTCGCCACCGCCTCGGCCGCCGCGCGGTGATCGCCGCTGATCAGCACGCAGCGCAGGCCCAGACCATGCAGCGCGGCCACGGCCTCGGCCGCACCGGGCTTGATCTCGTCGCCAAAGGCCAGCCAGCCCAGCACCGCGGGCACCTCGCCCAGACGCACCAGCCAGGACAGGCTGCGCCCTTGCGCACGCTGAGCCTCGGCCTCGGGCGCGTCGGGCAACACAAAGCCCAGCCCCTGCAGCCAGGCCGCCGAGCCCAGCGCATGCAGCGCACCGCCCACCTCGCCCTGCACGCCGCGGCCGGGCACGCCACGCAGCGCGGCGGCCGGCGTCACGGCCAGGCCGGCGGCGCGGGCCGCATCGCGCACCGCGGCGGCCAGCGGGTGCTCGCTGCCGGCCTGCAGCGCGGCAGCCACGGCCAGCAACTCGGGTGCGCCGCCCTGGGCCACCAGGCGCGGCCGGCCCTCGGTCAGCGTGCCGGTCTTGTCGAACGCGACGATCTGCAGCGTGCGCGCCAGCTCCAGCGCCTCGGCGTCCTTGATCAGGATGCCGCTGCGCGCGGCCGCGCCCATGCCGGCCATCAGCGCGGCCGGCGTGGCCAGGCCCAGCGCGCAGGGGCAGGCGATCACCAGCACCGCCACCGCATGCAGCAAGGCCTGGCCCCAGTCGCCCGCCCACAGCCCCCAGCCCAGCAGCGTCAGCGCCCCGATGGCGACCACCGCGGGCACGAACACCGCGGCGACCTGGTCCACCAGCCGCTGTATCGGCGCCTTGGCGCCCTGGGCCTGCTCCACCAGACGCGCAATGCGGGCCAGCCGCGACTCCGCGCCCAGCGCGGTGCAGCGCAGCTCCAGCAGGCCCTCGCCGTTCAGCGAGCCGCCGATGACCGCGTCACCCGGCCCCTTGGGCACGGGCAGGCTCTCACCGGTGATCAGCGACTCGTCCAGCGCGCTGTGGCCCGCGGTGATCACGCCGTCCACCGGCAGACGCTCGCCCGGCCGCACCCGCACCACGTCACCCACGCTGAGCTGCAGCAGCGGCAGCTGCTGCTCCTCGCCACCGCGCAACACGCGCGCGGTCTCGGGCTGCAGCCGCGCCAGCGCGCGTATCGCCGCGCCGGTGCCGCGCTTGGCGCGGGCCTCCAGCCACTTGCCCAGCAGCACCAGCGTGATGACCACCGCGGCCGACTCGAAATAAAGCCCCGGCGCATGCGGCCCGTCGGTCAGCAGCGCGTACAGCGACAGCCCGAACGCGGCCGAGGTGCCCAGCGCGACCAGCAGATCCATGTTGCCGCTGCGGTCGCGCAGCGCGCGCCAGCCGGCCGCGTAGAAGCGCGCCCCCAGGCCCAGCTGCACCGGCAGCGCCAGCGCCAGCTGCCACCAGCCGTTCAGCATCGCGGCGTGGCCGCCCCCCATCAGCATGGGCGCCACCAGCGGCAGGCTCAGCAGCACGCCGATCAGCACCGGCCAGCCGCTCTGGGCCCAGGGCACGGCGGGCTCGCCGCGGCCGGGCTGCTCGCCCTCCACGCGGGCCGGGTAGCCGGCCTTGGCCAGCGCCGCCAGCAGCGCGGCCGGGTCGGCATCGCCCAGCAGCTCGACACGCGCGGTCTCGTTGGCGAGATTGACCTCGGCGCTCAGCACACCCGGCTGCTTCAGCAGCGTGCGCTCCACCCGGCCCACGCAGCTGGCGCAGGTCATGCCGGACACCGCCAGGCGCAAGACCTGGCGCCGCACCGCATAGCCGGCGCGCTCCACCGCCGCCACCAGCGGCGCGGCCGCGGCGCTGCCCTCCACCCAGGCGGTCTCGCTGGCCAGGTTCACGCGGGCGTCGGCCACGCCGGGCACGGCGCGCAGCGCCTTCTCCACACGCGCCACGCAGGACGCGCAGCTCAGGCCGCTCAGCGGCAGGCTCAGGGAACTCATGCCGACAGTATGAACACCAGGACGAGGGTTTACGTTGATCTGCCACAGTCGACCCCATGACCTACCAGTTCATCCTCCCCGACATGAGCTGCGGCCACTGCGTCGCCGCCATCACCGAAGCCGTCCAGCAGGCCGACCCGGCCGCCACGCTGGCCATCGACCGTGACGCCAAGAGCGCCCAGGTGGACAGCCAGCTGCCGCGTGAGGCGCTGGTGGCCGCGCTGACCGAGGCCGGCTACCCGCCGGCTGCTGCGGCCTGAGGCGCCAGCGCCGCGGCGATGCGCTCGACCAGCGCGTCCAGCGGTGCGCTGCCGTCCAGCGTCAGCACGCCGGGCTCGCTGTCGGGCGGCTCCAGCGTGTCGAACTGGCTGGCGATCAGGCCGGCCGGGAAGAAGTGCGCGCCGCGCGACTGCACGCGCGCCAGCGCGGTGGCGGGCGTCAGCGCCAGGTAGGCGAAGCGCAGCCCGGGCCGGGCCGCGCGCAGACGCTCGCGGTAGGCCCGTTTGAGTGCGGAGCAGCTCAGCACCGCGCCCGTGGGCCGCGCTGCCAGCTCGTCGGCCAGACGGGCCAGCCAGCCGGCCCGGTCGGCATCGGTGAGCGGCTGGCCGGCCTGCATCTTCGCGACGCTGGCCGGCGCATGGAAGGCGTCACCCTCGATGAAGGGCAGCGCCAGGCTCGCCGCGACGCGCGAGCCGACCGCGGACTTGCCGCAGCCGGCCACGCCCATCACGACGAGATGAATGCCCATGGGCGGGCATTCTCACCGCATCAGGCGAACCTGAACGGCAGCTCGCGCTGACGCTGGCCGGTCAGGCGCGCCACCGCATTGGCCAGCGCCGGTGCCAGCGCCGGCAGGCCCGGCTCCCCCATGCCCTTGGGCGCATCGCCGCTGGGCACGATGTGCACGGCCATCACCTTGGGCGCATCGGGCATGCGCGGCATCGCCACGTCGTAGAAGTTGCTCTGCTCGACCACGCCGTCCTTGAAGGTGATGCGGTGCGTGGGCAGGGTGGTGGCCAGCGCCATGATGGCCGCGCCCTGCACCTGGGTCTCGATCGCGCGCGGATTCACGGCCAGGTTGCAATGCACGCCGGCATGCACCTCCTCCAGCACCGGCTGGCGGTCCTTGCCCTTGCCCTTGAGGCTGGCGACCACGACATAGGCCACGACGGACTCGAAGCTCTCGTGCACCGCCACGCCCCAGGCCTGACCGGCCTTGAGCTTGCGCTTGCCGTAGCCGCTCTTGTCCACCGCCAGCTGCAGCGCCTGGCGGTGACGCTCAGCCTTGGCATTGCCCTCCATCAGCTTGAAACGGTAGGCCACCGGATCCTGCTTGGTGGAGAACGCGATCTCGTCGACCAGGGTCTCCATCACATAGGCCGTGTGCGTGGAGCCCACCGAGCGCCACCACAGCACCGGCACGTTCACGTCCGGGTGGTGCACGCTGAGATTCATCGGGAACTCGTAGGGTTCGCGCATGCCCTCGGTGGTCGTGCCGTCCACGCCTTTCTGGTAGCCGAAGCCCTCCAGCGGCGAGCCCTTCAGGATGCTCTGGCTGACGATGCGGTGCTGCCAGCCGGCGATCTTGCCGCTGGCGTCGAAGCCGATCTCGGCGCGGTGCACGGTCATGGGCCGGTAGTAGCCGGACTTCATGTCGTCCTCGCGACTCCAGATCACCTTGACAGGCCCGCGCTGGCCGGCCTGGGCCAGCGCCACGGCAACAGCCGCCGCCTCGCGCGGCCATTCGGTCGCGGGCGTGGCGCGGCGGCCAAAGCCACCGCCGGCCATCTGCACATGGATCTGCACCTGCTCGGGCTTGAGGCCCACGGCCTTGGCCAGGTTCATCGCATCGATGCCGGGCATCTGCGACGCGTAGTAGAAGTCGCAGCGGTCGGCCTTCAAGTCCACCGTGCAGGCCAGCGGCTCCATCTGCGCGTGGTTGAGATACGGGAACACGAAGTCCGCGACGATCTTCTTGGGCGCCTTGCTCCAGCCGCTCACGTCGGCCTGGAACTCGGGCTTGGGCGCCGGCGTGCCGGGCGTCCTGGCCAGCGCCAGGAACTCGGCGGTGAGCTTGGCGGTGTCTGGTTTTGCGACGCCGGTCAGGTCCCAGTCGACCTTCAGCGCGTCACGGCCCTTCTTGGCCGCCCAGTAGCCTGTGGCCACCACGGCCACGCCCTGGCCGCCGCGGTCCAGCGTGACCGGCAGCACCGCCTTCACGCCCTTGACCTTGAGCGCCTCGGCCGCATTCAGCTTGGCCACCTTGCCGTTGAACACCGGCGGACGCTGCACCACGGCCACCACCAGGCCCGGCAGGTCGATGTCCATGCCATAGGCCTGGGTGCCAGTGCTCTTGGCCTGCGCGACCTTGAGCGTGGTGGGCTGGCCGATCAGCCGGAAGTTCTTGGGATCCTTCAGCGTGACCGCCTCGGGCACCGGCAGCTTCATCGCAGCCTCGAAGAACTCGCCGTAGCCGGCGCTCTTGCCGCCGCCGCTGATGACGCCCTTGTCGGCCTTCAGCGACGCGACCGGCACGCCCCAGGCCTGGGCCGCGGCGGCCAGCAGCATGGCCTGGGTGCGCGCACCCAGCTCGCGGTACTGCTGGTAGCTGTTCTTGATGGAATTGGAGCCGCCGGTCAGGTGGATGCCGAACAGCGGGTCCACGTACTCGGCCTTCTGGTCACCGAAGCCGGTACGCACCTGGGCCCAGTCGGTGTTCAGCTCTTCCGCGCAGATCATGGCCAGGCCGGTCTCAATGCCCTGGCCCATGTCCATGCGGTTGCACAGGATGGTGGTGGTGCCGTCCTTGGCAATGCTGACGAAGGCCAGCGGCTGCTCGGTCGGCTTGGAGCCGGGCTTGGCGGCCGGCGCGCCCTGCGCCAGCGCGCTGCCCGGCAGCAGTGCCAGGCCGACGGCGCCGCCGACGGTGGCCGTCACAAAGCTGCGGCGCGACAGCGTGGCCGCAGCGCGGCCGCTGACCAGTTGGTCCATGCGTTGGGGGTTCAACATGGCAGCCTCCTTCAGGCGAGCTTGGCCGCAGCCGTGTGGATGGCGGCGCGTATGCGGGTGTAGGTGCCACAGCGGCACAGATTGCCGGCCATGGCCGCGTCGATCTGGGCGTCGCTGGGCTTCTTGGTGGTCTTGAGCAGCGCGACCGCGCTCATCACCTGGCCGCTCTGACAGTAGCCGCACTGGGCCACGTCATGCTCGACCCAGGCCGCCTGCACGGCGGCGCCGACCCGGTCGGCGCCCACGCCCTCGATGGTGGTGATCTGCGCACCGGCCGCGGAGGACACCGGCGTCACGCAGCTGCGTATGGCCGTGCCGTTGAGGTGCACGGTGCAGGCGCCGCACTGCGCGGCGCCGCAGCCGAACTTGGTGCCGGTGAGCTTGAACTCCTCACGCACGGCCCACAGGATGGGGGTATCGGGTTCGGCGTCCAGCGAGTGGGGCCGACCGTTGACGGTCAGGTTGATCATGGGGGCCTCCAGGGGCAAGTGGGGGTCGAAAGGCGCGCGACTCTAGCCTCGACGCGTCACCCTGTTTTTCAGTCGGGTTTTGCGTATTTCGCGAGCGCTTGCAGCAGTGCGGCGAGGCTGATCGGCTTGCTCAAATGTGTATCACAGCCGGCCTCCAGCGACTGTTTCACGTCGCTCAAAAATGCCTGGGCGGTGAGCGCAACAATCGGCGTGCGCGGCCGCTGTTCGGCGGCCTCCTGCGCCCGCCAGCGGCGTGTCGCCTCCAGGCCGTCAAGACCTGGCATCAGCACATCCATCAGCACCAGGTCGAAGGCGCCGGCCTGCAGTTCGGCCAGCGCCTGCTCGCCGTCGCGCACCCGCGTGATGCGGTGTCCCAGCGGACTCAGCATCGCGTCGATGATGAGGGCGTTGACGTCGTTGTCCTCGGCCAGCAGCAGGCGCAGCGGCCGGGCCGGCGCGGCGCGCTCGCGCGTGTCGGCCGCATCGGGATCGGGGGCGACCGTGGGCGGCAGGTCCAGCCGGGCCTCGAAGCGGCTGCCCTCGCCGGGCCGGCTCTGCACCGTGAGATCACCGCCCATCAGGCGCGCCAGATTGCGCGCGATGGACAGTCCCAGGCCGGTACCGCCGAACTCGCCGGCAATGCCCTCGTGCGCCTGCGCAAAGGGCTGGAAGATGCGCTCCAGCTGCTCGGTCGCGATGCCCAGGCCGGTGTCCTGCACGCTGATCAGCACGCGGCCATCCGCCTCGCGCGACAGCTCCACCGTGACCCCGCCCTGGCGCGTGAACTTGATCGCGTTGGCGACCAGGTTGGTGACGATCTGCGCCACCCGCTGTGCATCGCCGCTGACCCAGCCGGTGGCCTCGCTGCGCACGAACACGCGCAGCCACAGGCCCTGGGCCTGCGCACGCTCGCGCAGCAGCTCCAGTTGCAGCTCCACCAGGTCCACCAGGTTGAAGCGGTGCACCGACAGCAGCAAGCGGCCGCTGTCCATGCGGGCGCTGTCCAGCAGGTCGTTGATGAGCGCGAACACCTGGCGGCCCGCATGGCCCAGCAGTTCCACGTAATGCGCCTGCTCGGGCCGCAGCGGCGTGCGCGCCAGCACGTCGGAGAAGCCCAGCACCGCGTTCATGGGCGTGCGCATCTCGTGGCTGACCTGGGCCAGCAGCTCGGTCTTGGCGCGGCTGGCGGCCTCGGCCAGCTCGCGCTCGCGGCTCAGCGCCTGCTCGCGGGCGCGCGCCTGACGCTGGCGCCGCCACAGGTCCAGCACCAGCACCAGCGCCAGCGCATACAAGGCCGGCGCGGGCCGGGCCAGCGTGCCGGCCGACACGGCCGCCAGCGCCAGCGCGGCCATCAGCGCGAGCGCCAGCACCGCGGCCGCCACGCGGCGCCTCCACAGCAGCGGCAGCGCCGCCAGCGCCCACAGCAGCAGGCTGGCCAGCGCGGCGGCCGCGCCCTCGTCGCGCAGCGCCCGCTCCGGCGCCTGGCCCAGCGCCTCGAACACCGCGGCGTTCAGCGTGGTACCGGCCAGGCGGCCCTGGGGCGTCATCACCTCGTCCGCGAAGAAGGCGCTGCTGCCCACGAACACGCTTCGGCCGCGCAGCAGCTCGGCCAGCGCCGCGTCGTCCTGCAGCCCCAGCGCCGCCCGCATCAGCCGCTGCCAGGGCAGGTGGGGCGGCCCCTCGCCCTCCAGCGGCAGACGCAGCCGCACGCGACCCTGCTCATCCACCGGCCAGCGCCGCGTGCCGGCCTGCAGCTCGCCGTGCGCCAGCAACCATTCGCTCTGGCCGTCCGCGCGCAGCCGCGCAGCCAGCGCCAGGCTTGGCAAGACCTGACCCTGTACGCGGTGCAGCAGCGGCATCTGGCGCAGCAGCCCGTCCTCGTCCAGGCCCACGGACACCAGGCCCAGGCTGCCCGGCGCCGGCAGCGCGTCCAGCAGCGCGTCGGCCGGCGCGGTCCAGCCGTCCCAGGCCAGGCCCGCCGCCCCGGCCTGGCCCAGGCGCTGCAGGGCGCGCTGCTCGGCCGGGCTGGGGGCGGCCAGTTCCACCGCGGCCGAACGCCGCGCCAGGCCCGCGGCCGCCAGCACCGTGGGCGGCTCGCCGCGGGCCAGCGTGGCCGCCAGACGCGCATCGCCGTCGCGCAGGCCGGCGAACACGATGTCCATCACCACCAGGGACGCGCCGGCCTGGTGCAGGTAGTCCAGCATCAGCGCATAGACGCCGCGCGGGTAGGGCCAGTCGCCCAGCGGCTCGCGCAGCGCCTGCAGCGACGCGTCGTCTATATCCACGATGACGCTGCCGGCAAGGGCTGCCGGCGCGCTCAGGCGCAGCAGCTCGTCGGCCAGCGCCCGGTCCACGCGCTGCTGCGCGCCCAGCAGGCTCAGGGCCGCCCACAGCAGCCAGGCCAGCGGCAGGCCCAACCATGGCCAGGGCGGGCGCCAGCGCGCGCCGGCGCTCATGAACTTGACCTCACAGCAGCGGCACCAGCAGCAGCGGCAGCAGCCACAGCCAGCGCGGATAGGGCTGCTCGATGCGCTGGGTCTGGCCCCAGGCGCTGGGCGCACCGTCCGCATTGAAGGCCCGGGCACGCAGGTAGTAGCTGCCCGGCGCCGGCCGCGGCAGCGCGAGCCGCGCCTGGTCGGTGCTGAAGCGTTGCAACGAGGGGCCATCGAAGCCGGGGGTGTCGGCCCACTCCAGCTCGTAGCGCACCACGCCGGCATCGGCCCGCCAGCGCAGCAGCAACTGGTCACCGGCCTGCTCGGGCTCGGCCGGCGGCGGGCTGGGCGGCGGCGGGCGCAGTTCGAAGCGCTGGGCCTCGCCGAAGGGGCCGGCCCGGCCGTCTGCCTGCACTGCGGCCACGCGCCAGTGGTAGCTGCCGTCGCCCCCTAAGTCGGCCGCGCGCGCCTCGAACTCGGCCGCCGTCAACGGCGGTGGCTGCAGCACCAGGTCGCGGAAGGCCTCGTCGCGTGCGATCTGCAGCCGCACCCGCGGTGCGGCGGTGTTGAGCGTCCAGCCCAACGTGATCGCGCCGCTGTAGCTGACCGCGCCGGCCTCGGGCCGGGTGATGAAGGGCGGCTCCGGGCGGGCCTCCAGGCGCAGCGGGCGCTCGGCGGCCCGGCCCTCCAGGCCCAGCGTGTCGATGGCGCGCAGGCGCAGCAGGTAGTCGCCGTCCGGCAGGTCGCGGGCCTCGGGCCAGCGCAGCAGCGGCTGATCCACGCGGCTGTCCAGCAGCAGGGCCTGGGGGTCGCCGGCCGCGAACAGCTGGGCCCGCCAGGCCTGCGCCCCCACCGGCCCGGCCGGCCAGCTCACCACCAACGGCAGCTGCTCCACACGCGTCGGCAGGCCGGAGAGGTCGGGCGCGGCCAGCAGCGGCGCCCGCTGGCGCTGTGTGCCCTCGGCCCGCAGGCCCTGGCCGGCGGATACATCGGGCGCCACGCCGTCCGCATGGACCGCGCCGCTGAGCACCTCCAGGTGCGCGACCTGAGCCTCGGCCCGCACGCGGAATTCCGTGCCGCGCACGCCCAGGTTGACCTGGGGCGTGCGCACCTCGTAGAGCGGCACGCGCTGCGCATTGGGCGCCACGCGCTGCTCCGCGCCACCGCGCGTGAGGCCCAGTTGCACTGCGGGCAGCGCACCCCGGCCCAGCACCAGCAGCTGCTGCAGCGCGACCTCGCTGAGCGGCGGCAGCAGCAGGCGCGAGCCATCGGCGAAACGCAGGCTGGCACTGGACTGCGCGGCACTGCGCAGGCGGTCGCCGCTTTGCAGCGTGTCGCCCAGCACCAGCGGCTGGCTGGCCGTGCCGCGCAGGCGCTGCACCTCGCCCTTCACGAACACCACCTCGGCGACGCCGGCCTCGCGCCTGAGCCAGGCCAGCGGCAGGCGCAGCGTGCTGCCGGGCATCAGCCGCAGCGGGTCGGCCACGCGGTTGAGCTTTTGCAGGTCGCGCCAGCCGTAGCGGCCATCCAGCCAGTCCTCGCTGAGCGACACCAGGGTGTCGCCGGGCTGCACGCGGTAGCGCCAGTCGTCCGCCCCGGCGGCTGGCTGGGCCAGCGCCGCGGCGGCCAGGCACAGGCCGCCCAAGAGTCCCACGAGGCCATGCAGTCTCATCGCCGTCTCCCTGGAATCCCGGCATCCTAGCCATGCCCGAGAATGCCGGCGGCCTCAATCCGCGTGAGGAGGCCCGGCCGCGGTCACGAGCGGCGGCCGCTGAAGACAAGAACCAGGAGACTTCATGCCGGTGCTGACCACCCAGCTCAACCCCCGCTCGGCCGATTTCAAGGCCAATGCCGACGCGATGCGGATGCTGATAACCGATCTGAATGCCCAGCTCGGGCGCATCGCGCTGGGCGGTGGCGAGGCCGCGCGCGCCAAGCACACGGCGCGCGGCAAGCTGTTGCCGCGCGAGCGCGTGGAGCGGCTGCTGGACCCCGGCACGCCTTTTCTGGAGATCGCGCCGCTGGCCGGCCTCAACCTCTACGACAACGCGGCCCCGGGTGGCGGCGTGATCGCCGGCATAGGCCGGGTGGCGGGCGTGGAGTGCGTGATCGTGTGCAACGACGCCACCGTCAAGGGCGGCACCTACTACCCCATCACGGTCAAGAAGCATCTGCGCGCGCAGGAAATCGCGGACCAGAACCACCTGCCCTGCATTTATCTGGTGGACAGCGGCGGCGCCAACCTGCCCAACCAGGATGAGGTCTTCCCGGACCGCGACCACTTCGGCCGCATCTTCTACAACCAGGCGAATCTGTCGGCCAAGGGCATCCCGCAGATCGCGGTGGTGATGGGCTCCTGCACCGCCGGCGGCGCCTATGTGCCGGCGATGAGCGACGAGACCATCATCGTGAAGAACCAGGGCACCATCTTCCTGGGCGGCCCGCCGCTGGTGAAGGCCGCGACCGGCGAGGTGGTCAGCGCCGAGGACTTAGGGGGAGGCGATGTGCACACCCGCCTCTCGGGCGTGGCCGACCACCTGGCCAACAACGACACCCACGCGCTGGCCATCGCGCGCCAGTCGGTCGCACGCCTGAACTGGACCAAGGCCAACCCGCTGGCCGTGCAGGCGCCCAAGGCGCCGGCGTTTGATCCGGCCGAGCTGCACGGCGTGATCCCCACCGACACGCGCAAGCCCTTCGATGTGCGCGAGGTCATCGCGCGCATCGTGGACGGCTCCGAGTTCGACGAGTTCAAGGCGCGCTATGGCGCCACGCTGGTGTGCGGCTTCGCCCACATCGAGGGCATGCCGGTGGGCATAGTCGCGAACAACGGCATCCTGTTCGCCGAGAGCGCGAACAAGGGCGCGCACTTCATCGAGCTGTGCTGCCAGCGCAAGATCCCGCTGGTGTTCCTGCAGAACATCACCGGCTTCATGGTGGGCCGCAAGTACGAGAACGAGGGCATCGCCCGGGCCGGCGCCAAGATGGTGACGGCCGTGGCCTGCGCCCAGGTGCCTAAGTTCACCGTCATCATCGGCGGCAGCTTTGGCGCGGGGAACTACGGCATGTGCGGCCGCGCCTATAGCCCACGCTTCCTCTGGATGTGGCCCAACGCGCGCATCTCGGTGATGGGCGGCGAGCAGGCGGCCAGCGTGCTGTCCACGCTCAAGCGCGACGCCATCGAGGCCAAGGGCGGCCAGTGGAGCGCCGACGAGGAAGAAGCCTTCAAGGCCCCGCTGCGCCAGCAGTACGAGGACCAGGGCCACCCCTACTACGCGTCGGCGCGGCTGTGGGACGACGGCGTCATCGACCCGGCCGACACGCGCCGCGTGCTGGCGCTGGGCCTCTCCGCCTCGCTGAACGCGCCGATTCCGGACACCAAGTTCGGCGTGTTCCGCATGTAAGCGCCATGCAGATACGCGCGCTCGCCCCGCATGACTCCCTGGACGAGCTGACCGCGCTGCTGCACGCGGCCTATGCGTCGCTGGTCGCCCAGGGCTGGAACTTCACCGCCGCCCACCAGAGCGTGGACGTGACCCGCGAGCGCCTGGCCGGCGCGCAGGGCTTTGTCGCCGTGGCGCCGGATGGCCGGCTGGTGGGCACCATCGCCGTGCGCGGCCCCAAGGCCGTGGGCGAGGACTACATCGGCGACCCCACGCCGCCGCTCTACACCACGCCGGGCACGGCCATCGTGTCGCAGTTCGCGGTCCACCCCGACTGCCGCGCCCAGGGCCTGGGCCAGCGGCTGATGGACCAGGCCGAGGCCTGGGCGCGGGCCCAGGGCTTTGCACAGGTCGCGCTGGACACGGCCGAGCCCGCCACCGCGCTGCGCGCCCGCTACCAGCGCCGTGGCTACCGCGAGGTGGGCGGTGTGCAATGGGCCGGCAAGACCTATGCGTCGGTGCTGATGTGCAAGCCACTTGCCGCCGGGGATTCGCGATGAGGTCGGCCTGGCTGCTGGCCGCGGCGCTGCTGGCCGGCCCGGCCCAGGCCCGGCTGTTGGAACAGCAGGCCGAGCTGCCGGTGCAGGTGCGCGACGCCTATGGCAAGACGCTCGCGCAGAACATCCGCGTGACGCTGTTCTACGACGATGCGACGCCAGCGCCGCGCCCGGTGCTGCTGCTCAACCACGGCCGCGCGCCCGATGCCGAGGGCCGTGCCGCGCTGGGCCGCGCGCGCTTCGTGGCTGCCTCGCGCTGGTTTGCCGAGCGCGGCTTCCTGGTCGCCCTGCCCACTCGCATAGGCTACGGCGAAACCGGCGGCGAAGACGTGGAGGACAGCGGCAGCTGCGAGCGCAAAACCTACGGGCCCGGCTTTGCCGCCGCCGCCCAGCAAGGCCTGACCCTGCTGGCCTGGCTCAAGGAGCGGCCCGACGTGCGCAGCGACCGCACGGTGCTGCTGGGCCAGTCTTTCGGCGGCGCCACCACGGTGGCGCTGGCAGCGCAGAACCCGCCCGGCGTGGTGGCGGCCATCAACTTTGCCGGGGGTGCCGGCGGCAACCCCAAGACCCAGCCCGGCCGCCCCTGCGCACCGCAGCGCCTGGAGCGCGTCTACGCCGACTACGGCCGCAGCGCCCGCCTGCCCTCGCTATGGGTCTACACCGAGAACGACCTCTACTTCGGCGCCCGCTACCCGCGCGACTGGGCCCAGGCCTACCGCGAGGCCGGTGCGCCCGTGGAGTTCGTGCAGTTCCCGCCTCACGGCGACGACGGCCACCTGCTGTTCACCCGCTTCCCTCAGGTCTGGCAGCCGGTGGTGGCCGACTTCCTGCGTCGCCAGGGTTTTGACATCAAGGATTGACATGAGCACCGCCCTGAACATCACGCTAGACGGCCCCATCGCCCGCGTCACGCTGAACCGCCCCGAGGTGCGCAATGCCTTCAACGAGGGCCTGATCGCCGAGCTGACCGAGGCCTTCACCTCGTTGGGCGCACGCCCCGAGCTGCGCGCCATCGTGCTGGCCGCTGCAGGAAAGGCCTTCTGCGCCGGCGCCGACCTGAACTGGATGCAGGCCATGGCGGGCTATAGCTGGGACGAGAACCACGCGGACGCCACGCGCCTGGCCGACATGCTGTGGGCGATCTACAGCTGCCCGGTGCCGGTGATCGCGCGCGTGCAGGGCGATGTCTACGCCGGTGGCGTGGGCCTGGTGGCCTGCTGCGACCTCGTGGTGGCGGTGGAAGGGGCCGGGTTTTGCCTCAGCGAGGCCAAGCTGGGCCTGCTGCCGGCCACCATTGGCCCCTACGTAGTGCGCGCCCTGGGCGAACAGGCCTCGCGGCGCTACTTCGTGACGGCCGAGCGCTTCAGCGCCACCGAGGCCCACCGCCTGGGCCTGGTGCACGAGCTGGCACCCGCCGAGACCCTGGATGAGCGGGTGGACGCGCTGGTGGCGACAATCACGGCCAACGGCCCTGCGGCGGTGCGCGCCTGCAAGCAGCTCGTGAAGGACGTGGCGCATGCGCCCCTGACCCCCGCGCTGCGCGACGACACCGCCCGCCGCATCGCCGACATCCGCGCCAGCGCCGAGGGGCGCGCGGGCGTGCAGAGCTTTCTGAACAAGACCCCGGTTCCCTGGTTGTGACTCTCTCTTCCGACTGGGCCGCGCGCAGCCGCGCGGCCGTCTGGCACCCCTGCACGCAGATGGCGCGCCTGGATGCGGTGCCGCCCCTGCCCATCGCACGTGGCGAGGGCCCGTGGCTCGTCGACACCGATGGCCGCCGCTACTTCGATGCCAACTCGTCCTGGTGGGTCAACCTGCTGGGCCACAGCGACAAGCCGCTGCACGACGCGATCAAGCGCCAGCTCGACACCCTGCCCCACGTGATGCTGGCCGGCTGCACGCACGAGCCGGCCGTGGTTCTCGCCGAGCGGCTGTCGGCCCGCACCGGCGGCGCGCTGGGCCACGCCTTCTTCGGCAGCGACGGCGCCAGCGCGGTGGAGATCGCGCTGAAGCAGAGCTTTCACAGCTGGAAGAACCGCGGCCAGCCGGAGAAGCGCGAGTTCGTGTGCCTGAAGAACAGCTACCACGGCGAGACGCTGGGGGCCTTGAGCGTGACCGACGTGCAGGTGTTTCGCGACGCCTACGACCCGCTGCTGATGCGCGCCCACATCGTGCCCTCGCCCGATGCGCGGCTGGGCAATGAAGCCGAGGCGCTGGCCGCGATGCGCGCGCTGCTGGCCAAACGCCATGGGCAGATCGCCTGCGTGATCGTCGAGCCGCTGATCCAGGGCGCGGCCGGCATGGTGATGTATTCGCCCGACTACCTGCGCGGCCTGCGCGCGCTGACCCGCGAGTTCGGCGTGCACCTGATCGCCGATGAAATTGCCGTGGGCTGCGGCCGCACCGGCCGTTTCTTCGCTTGGGAACACACCGCGCCGGCCGACGGCTCGCTGAGTGTTGACGCGTGGCCCGACTTCATGCTGCTGTCCAAGGGCATCACCGGCGGCACCATGGCGCTGTCCATCGTGCTGACCACCGATGACGTGTTCCAGGCCTTCTGGAGCGAGGACGTGACCCGCGGCTTCCTGCATTCGCACAGCTACACCGGCAACCCGCTCGCCTGCGCGGCGGCCAATGCCATCCTGGACCGCTTCGACGCCGGCCTGCTGGACGACACCCGCATCCAGGCCCAGCGCCTGGCCGACGCCTTCGCGCCGCTGGCCGCCCACCCGCGGGTGCAGCACCTGCGCCAGCGCGGCATGATCCTGGCCTTCGACGTGGCCGACGCGCCGCCGCGCTTTGCCGAGCGCTTCCACCTGGCGGCCCGCGCCCACGAGCTGCTGATCCGCCCGATCGGCAGTACCGTCTACCTGATGCCTCCCTATTTGATCGACGACGCGACCGCCGCCTTCCTGGCCGGCGCCGTGACGGCGACGTTGAACGATGTCCTTGCTTGATCACCTGCAGGCCAAACTCGACGCGATCGCGTCGCAGAGCCTGACCCGCACGCTGCGCGTGGCCGAGACCGGCACCGCGCCCCGCCAGACCCTCAACGGCCGCGAGCTGCTGATGTTCTGCGCCAACGACTACCTGGGCCTGGCCGCCGAGCCCGCCATCGCCGAGGCCCTGGCCGAGGGCGCACGCCGCTGGGGCGGCGGCTCCGGCGCGTCGCCGCTGGTCAGCGGCCACAGTGCCGCCCACCATGCGGTGACGGACACGCTGGCGCGCTGGTTCCAACCCCACATCCCGCAGGCCCGCGCTTTAGGCTTTTGCACCGGCTACATGGCCAACCTGGCGGTGGTCACCGCGCTGGGCGACGAGCACACCGAACTGTTCTCCGAGCAGCTCAACCATGCCTCGCTGATAGACGCGGCGCGCCTGGCCAAGGCCCGCGTCACGCGCTACCCGCATGGCGACCTGGTGGCGCTGCGCGAGGCGCTGGCGGCCAGCACGGCCAAGGTGCGCGTCATCGTCAGCGACGCGGTGTTCAGCATGGATGGCGTGCTCGCCCCCGTGCCCGAGCTGCTGGCGCTGGCCGAGGCCTTCGACGCCTGGCTGATCGTGGACGACGCCCACGGCTTCGGCGTGCTGGGCGACACCGGCCGCGGCACGCTGGAGCACTTCGGGCTGAACAGCGAGCGCCTCATCCTGGTGGGCACGCTGGGCAAGGCCGCGGGCCTGGCCGGTGCCTTCGTGGTGGCCCACGCCACCATCGTGGACTACCTGGTGCAGGCGGCGCGCAACTTCATCTTCTCCACCGCGTCGCCCCCCGCCATAGAGCACGCGCTGCTGACCAGCCTGGCGCTGATTGACGGCCCCGTGGGCGCCCAGCGCCGCGCACAGTGGCGCCGCCTGCTGGCCCAACTGCGCGCCGGCCTGCTGGCCCTGGTGGCCCGCCACCCGGCCCTGGGCTGGCAGGTGCCCGAAGTGGCCACGCCGATACAGCCGCTGATCATCGGCGGCAATGCCGAGGTGATGGCACTGGCCGCGCGCCTGGAGGCCGATGGCATACGCGTGCCCGGCATACGCCCGCCCACGGTGGCCGCCGGCACCGCGCGGCTGCGCATCACGCTGTGCGGCACGCACACCGAGGCCGATGTGCAGCAGCTGCTGGACGCCTTGGAGGCGGCCGCGACCGAACTGGAGGCCCGACCATGAACGGCTTTTTCATCACCGGCACCGACACCGAGATCGGCAAGACCTTCTGCACCGCCGCGCTGACCCACGCCTTCACGGCGCTGGGCCGCCGGGTCGTGCCCATCAAGTCGCTGGCCGCCGGCCAGGAGCTGGTGGACGGCCGCTGGATCAACGAGGACGTGCAGACCCTGCTGGCCGCGCAAAGCCTGGGCCTGAGCGACGCCCAGGTCGGCCCGCTGCAGTTCCGCGAGCCCTGCGCGCCCCATATCGCCGCGCGGCTGGAGGGCCGCAACATCGAACGCGAGCCGCTGCTGGCCGCCATTCGCACCAGTGCCGCTTCGGGCGATCTGGCGCTGGTGGAGGGCGTGGGCGGGTTTCGCGTGCCGCTGACGCCCGGCTGGGACACGGCCGACCTGGCGGTGGACCTGGGCCTGCCGGTCATCCTGGTCGTGGGCCTGCGCCTGGGCTGCATCAACCACGCGTTGCTGACCGCTGAGGCCGTGCGCGCCCGCGGCCTGCGCCTGGCCGCCTGGGTCGCCAACACCGTCGAGGCCGGTCAGCCTCATGTCACCGACAATCTGCAAGCTCTGCAGTCCGGACTGGGCGTGCCCTGTCTGGGGCATCTGCCCCGCTACTCCCGCCCTGCAGACCCGCGGCAGGCCGCCGCGCAACTGAATTCCAGCGCCCTGAGCGCTCTTCTCGCATGAACCAGATCCTGACCCGCACCCCCACCACCGACGCCGACCGCCGCCAGGCCAAGCCCTGGACCGTGGACGAGGTGGCGGCCCTGTTCGAGCTGCCGTTCAACGACCTGCTGTTCCGTGCGCAGACCGTGCACCGCGAGCACTTCGACCCCAACGCCATCCAGCTCTCCACGCTGCTGTCCATCAAGACCGGCGGCTGCGAGGAAGACTGCAAGTACTGCCCGCAGTCGGCCCACTTCGACACCGGCCTCAAGGCCGAGAAGCTGCTGCCCCTGACCGAGGTGATGGAGGCCGCCCGCGCGGCCAAGGCCAGCGGCGCCACGCGCTTCTGCATGGGCGCGGCCTGGCGCAGTCCCAAGCCCCGCCACATCGAGCAGATCGGCGAGATGATTTCCGAGGTCAAGGCGCTGGGCCTGGAGACCTGTTTGACCGCCGGCATGCTGGAAGAAGGCCAGGCCGAGCAGCTGAAGAGCGCGGGCCTGGACTACTACAACCACAACCTCGACACCGCGCCCGAGTTCTACGGCCAGATCATCACGACGCGCACGTATCAAGACCGCCTGGACACGCTGGAGCGCGTGCGCCAGCAGGGCATGAAGGTGTGCTCGGGCGGCATCGTCGGCATGGGCGAGACCCGCCGCCAGCGCGCCGGCCTGATCGTGCAGCTGGCCAATCTGAACCCCTACCCCGAGAGCGTGCCCATCAACAACCTGGTGCAGGTGGAAGGCACGCCGCTGGCCGGCACGGCCGAGCTGGACCCGCTGGAATTCATCCGCACGATTGCGGTGGCCCGCATCACCATGCCGCGCGCCATGGTGCGCCTGTCCGCCGGCCGCGAGCAGATGCCCGAGACCATGCAGGCCCTGTGCTTCATGGCCGGCGCCAACAGCATGTTCTACGGCGACCGCCTGCTGACCACCAGCAACCCGCAGGCCGAGAAGGACCGCAACCTGCTGGACCGCCTGGGCATGCGCTGCGCGACCGAGGCCGATCTGGCGGACACCAGCAAGGAAGCCAAGTTCCGGCTGACCACGCCGGGCGAGGCCTGCTCGGCGCACTGAGGGCCAGCGTTGACCGGGCCGTGGTCTGCCGCCACCACGCCGGGGCGCGCCCCCGGCAGCCGGCCCGTGCCGTCACCACACCCGGCCCCTGACCGCGGGCGGGTCTCACACACCACAGCCCGCCCATGCGGGCTGTTTCTTCGTTTCCCTGCGTTGCTGCCGATGCGGCCCGCAGGCTCAAGCACGACTTTTCGCCTGGCTTTGGGTCGACTCCAAAGCCGGCCGCCGACCGGAGCGACATCCCGGCATCGGGCCTAGCAGCACCCCGCCAAGGCCCGACAACAACTAAAGGTTCACGAGACCGGAGACAAGAGCCATGTTCAAGAAGATCCTGATCGCCAACCGGGGCGAGATCGCCTGTCGAGTCGCGGCGACCGCCAAGCGCCTCGGCATACAGACCGTCGCGGTGTACTCGGAGGCCGACGCCGACGCCCAGCATGTGAAGGCCTGCGACCAGGCCGTGCTGATAGGCGGCCCGGCGCCGCGCGACTCCTACCTGCAGTGGGAGCGCATCCTGGCCGCGGCCAAGGCCACGGGCGCCGAGGCCGTGCACCCGGGCTATGGCTTCCTGAGCGAGAACGAGGCCTTCGCTCAGGCCTGCGCCGATGCCGGCGTGGTCTTCATCGGCCCGCCGCCCAGCGCCATCCAGGCCATGGGCCTGAAGGCCGAGTCCAAGCGGCTGATGGAAGCGGCCGGCGTGCCGCTGGTGCCGGGCTATCACGGCGCCGATCAAGACCTGGCCCTGCTCCAGCGCGAGGCCGACCGCATCGGCTACCCGGTGCTGATCAAGGCCAGCGCCGGCGGCGGCGGCAAGGGCATGCGGGCGGTTTTCAGCGCGAATGAGTTCGACGCGGCGCTGGCCTCGTGCAAGCGCGAGGCGATCAACAGCTTCGGCGACGACGCGGTGCTGATCGAGCGCTATGTGCAAAAGCCCCGCCACATCGAGATCCAGGTGTTCGGCGACGCCCATGGCGACTGCGTCTACCTGTTCGAGCGCGACTGCTCGGTGCAGCGCCGCCACCAGAAGGTGCTGGAAGAAGCGCCCGCGCCCGGCATGACGCCCGAGCGCCGTGCGCAGATGGGCGAGGCCGCCGTGGCCGCCGCCAAGGCGGTGGGCTATGTGGGCGCCGGCACGGTGGAATTCATCGCCGAGCAGGACGGCCGCTTCTACTTCATGGAGATGAACACGCGGCTGCAGGTGGAGCATCCGGTGACCGAGGCCATCACCGGGCAGGACCTGGTCGAGTGGCAGCTGCGTGTCGCCGCCGGCCAGCCGCTGCCGCTGAAGCAGCACGAGCTGACCATGCGCGGCCACGCCATCGAGGCCCGCATCTGCGCGGAAAACCCGGACGGCGGCTTCCTGCCCGCCACCGGCAGGCTGGACGTGGCGCGCTGGCCGGCCCATGTCGCGTTTGAACGGGGCCACATCCGCATCGACGCCGGCGTGCGCGAGGGCGATGCGATCAGCCCCTTCTACGACTCCATGATCGCCAAGCTCATCGTCTGGGGCGAGGACCGCGCCCAGGCGCTGGCCCGGCTGGACGCGGCGCTGCGCGACACCCACATCGTGGGCCTGCACACCAATGTGTCCTTCCTGCGCCGCTGCGCGGCCACCGCCTCGTTCTCGAACGCGGACCTGGACACCGGCCTGATCGAGCGCGAGAAGGCCGTGCTGTTCGACCAGCCCGGCCTGCCGCTGCGCGTGAGTGCAGCGGCGGTCGTCGCGCACACACTGGCCGTGGAGGCCGCCACGCAGGGCGCCGACCCGTGGAGCGCGCGCGACGGCTTCCGGCTGTTCGGCGCGGCCACGCGGCGCTTCGACCTGGCCGCGGGCGACACGCACCACGGGGTTTTGCTGGCCCGCCATCACCGCGGCGGCATGACGCTGACCGTGGCCGACGAGACCGTGGACTTCGCCGTCCGGTCGAGCGACACCGAGACCCACGAGCTCTTCCTGGGCCATGGATCCGAACTGCAGCGCCTGCGCGTGAAGACCTATGCGCAGGGCGAGCGCGTCGCGGTGTTCGCATCCCAAGGCTCGGCCGTGCTGACCGAGGTGGACCTGCTGGCCCATGCGGGCGACAGTGCGGCGGAAGGCGGGCGCCTCACCGCGCCCATGCCGGGCAAGCTGGTGGCCTTTCTGGCCCAGGCCGGCGACAGCGTCACCAAGGGCCAGCCGCTGGCCGTGATGGAGGCGATGAAGATGGAGCACACCATCTCCTCGCCGCGCGATGGCAAGGTCGCCGAGCTGCTGTTCTCGGTCGGTGATCAGGTCACAGACGGCGCCGAACTCCTCAAGCTGGAAAGCTGAACATGACGCTTCCCTCGCACGTCAAGATCCTCGATGTCGGCCCGCGCGACGGGCTGCAGAACGAGAAGGCCAATGTCTCCACCGAGCACAAGGCACAGCTGGTCGCGATGCTGCAGAACGCCGGGCTCAAGGAGATCGAGGTCACCAGCTTCGTGTCACCGAAGTGGGTGCCGCAGATGGGCGACAACACGGCGGTGATGGCGGCCATCGCGCGCCAGCCGGGCGTGCGCTACTCGGTGCTGGTGCCCAACCTCAAGGGCCTGGAGCCGGCGCTGGCGTCCCGACCCGACGAGATCCTGGTGTTCACCGCGGCCAGCGAGGCCTTCACGCAGAAGAACATCAACTGCTCCATCGCCGAGAGCCTGGAGCGCTTCGCGCCCGTCATAGCAGGCGCGCACGCGGCCGGCGTGAAGGTGCGCGCGGCGCTGTCCTGCGCTTTGGGCTGCCCGTATGAAGGCGAGATCACGGCCGACCAGGTGGAGGCGGTGGTGAAGCCGCTGCGCGCGCTGGGTGTGGACGCCATCGACATTGCCGACACCATCGGCGTGGGCACGCCGCGCAAGGTGCAGGCCGCTATGGAGCGGGCGCTGAGGCACTTCCCTCTCCAAGAGGTGTCGGGCCACTTCCACGACACCTACGGCCAGGCGCTCACCAACATCTACGCCAGCCTGGAGCTGGGCGTGCACAGCTTCCATGCCAGCGTGGCGGGTCTGGGCGGCTGCCCCTATGCCAAGGGCGCGACCGGCAATGTCGCGACCGAGGACGTGGTCTTCATGCTCAACGGCCTCGGCATAGAAACCGGCATAGCCCTCGACCAACTGGTCGACGCCGGCGCCTTCATCTCCGGCGTGCTGGGCCGCGAGCCGGTGTCGCGCGTGGCCCGCGCGGTGCTGGCCAAGCGCGCCGGCTGAGCCGCTCAGGCCATGCCGCAGGCAGGCGGCATGGCCTTCGTTCGGCGTCGGACAAGCCGCAGGGCTTGTCCTCGGTCCGAACTCAGCCCAGCCGGTCCAGCGCGTTCTCCAGCTGGCCGCGCTGCTGCTCGCCCAGGCCGCGGCCGGCGCGGCGCAGGCGCTCCACCAGCGCCGGCGGCACGGGCTTGGTGCCGGCCAGGCGGTCCGCCACATGCAGCAGCACCTGCAGGCGCTCGAAGTCGCCTGTCATGGACTCGGCCGCGCCCAGCACCTGCTCCATACCGGCCGCCCCCAACTGAGGGCGGTCCAGCAGTCGGTTCAGCGCCTCGCGGCGCTCGAAGTCGCCCTGGATCTGCGTCGCCGCCTCCACATAGGCCTGCACCAGCGCGGTCTCCTGGCCGCTGAGCTGGCCGGCCACGGTGGCCAGCGCCTCGCGCTTCTCGAAGTCACCCTGCAGCTGCGGATTGAGCTGCAGCGCGATGGCCTGCAGCGCGGGGCTGCGTATGGCCCGCAGCTGCTGGTCCAGCGCGATGCGCTTGTCGAAGTCGCCCTCGATCCGCGTCACCGCCTGCTGCCAGGCGGCCAGCACCGCCGGCTGCAGCACCAGGCGGGGTGCCAACGCGGCCAGCGCCTCGCGGCGGTCGAAATCGCCTTCCACGTCGGCCGCAGCCTGCAACCAGGCCAGTTGCTGGGCCTCGGCCAGCGGCAGCGCGGCCAGCGCCACCAGGGCCTCGCGGCGCTCGAAGCTGCCCTGCAGCTGGGCAGCGGCGACGATCAGCCGGTCCTGCGCGGCGGCCGGCAAGACCTGACCCAGGCCCAGGGTTGCGACGATGCGGCGGCTGAGCAGGTGGTCGTCGGCCGGCTGGGCCAGATCGGCCAGCACCGCCTCCAGGCCGCCGCGGGCGAGCAGGCGCCGGGCGCGCACCAGCGGGTCGGTCAGCTGGGCCGAGAGCCGGTGGGCGGTCTGCGCCCACCACTGGCGGGCGCCCTCGTCCCAGGCGGCGGGTGAGCCGTCCACGCGGTAGTCCCGCACGATGCGGCCGGCCTGGCTGCTGAACGTCAGCTCCCGCACCTGGCCGCCCTGGCGCTCGCGCACGTTCAGGCGGCCATCCAGTGATTGCAGGTCGTCTTCCGCATCGTTGAAGCTGGCCTGCCCCTCCAGCCGTGCGCTGAACGAGGTCTCGCCGTCCTGGCTGCGGATCTGTGTGCGGTTGACGCTGCCGACCCAGCTCGGCGGCCAGACATCGGCCAGTGCGCCCAGGTGCAGGCGGTCCAGCAGCGCGCGGGCGTCCGTGTGGCTGACCACCACCGCCGGCAGTGCCAGCAGCGCCGCCGCCAGCGCGGCCAGCAGGCCCAAGCGCAGCGCGGGCCGCTCGCGGGCCGGCGCCGCATCGCGCCCCAGCAGCTGGCGCACCCGCGCCTGCAGCGAGGGTCCGCCGGTCGCCGCACCGCAGGCCAGCGCAGGCAGCGCCCGCCCGCCCAGCTTGAGCTCGGCACAGCGCAGCAGCGCCTGGGCCAGCGCCAGCCGCCCCGGCTCACGCGCGGCGGCACGGGCATCGCAGGCCAGCTCGGCCAGCAGCTCCAGCCGCGTCAGCGCGAGCCGGTTGAGCGGCTGCGGCCACAGCAGCGCGTTCACCAGCGCGGCCAGCAGGCGCCAGGCGGGGTCGCGCCGGCGCAGGTGGGCCAGCTCGTGGCCCAGCACGGCCTCGGCCTCGTCATCGGGCAGGTCCAGCGCCCAGGCCGGCAGGCACAGCACGCGGCCGGGCGCCAGCAGCGGGCTGCTCCATTCGGGCGGGCTGCGGCGCAGGCGCGGCAGCGCGACCCGCTGGCGGCGGGCCTGGGCCTCGCACAGGCGCTGCCAGCGCTCGTCGTCCAGCGGCGCCAGGCGCCGCACGGTGCGCCGCAACCACCAGGCCTGCAGGCCCAGCTCCACCAGCCCCCACAGCGCGCCCACCGCCCACAGGCCGGCCAGCATCAGGGCCAGGTCATGCGCCAGCTCGGGCAGCGAGGGGTCCACGGCCTCGGCAACTTCGGCGACCGGCGCCGGGCTCACGCTCAGGGGCGCGGCCGGCAGCGCCGGGATCACGGCAGGAACGGCGATGGCGGCGCCCGGCGCCGTCAGCATCGGCTGCGGCGCGGGCCGGGGCGTACCAGGCCACGGCAGCAAGCCGGCCGGCAGCAGCGCCAGGCTGGCGCTGAGCACGCCGCCGAGCAGCGCGAAGCGCCACAGCGCCTCCTGCGTGCGCAGGCCCAGGCGGCGCAGGCCGCCGGCACGTTCCACGGCCCACAGGCCGGCCAGCAGCAGCGTGCTGTGCAGCGCATAGCTGCCCAGCCAAGTCAGCAGCGCATCAGTCATGACGGCCCTCCTCCTTGCGCTGCTTCAGCAGCGCCTGCAGTTCGGCCAGTTCGGCCGCATCCACGCCGCGCGCCTCCAGCAGGTGGCTGACCAGCGCGCTGGGGCGGCCGGCGAACAGCCGGTCCAGCAGGCGGCCCACCATGGAGCGCTGCACCTCGGTCTCGCTGACCAGCGGCCGGTACAGCAGCGCCCGGCCCTCGCGGCGGCTGCTCAGCAGGCCGCGCTTTTCCAGCCGGGTCAGCAGCGTGGCCACGGTGGTGTGGGCCAGGTCGCGCTCATCGCGCAAGGCCTCGGCCACCTCGGCCGTGCTGGCCTCGCCGCGCGCCCACAGCACGTGCATCAGGCTCAGCTGCAGCTCGCTGAGCGACACCTCTCCCGGGCTCAGATCCTCGTCCATGGCGACCTTCTACAGTTGTCGTACTACAAATGTAGAAGAAGGCCGCTCATTGCTGCAAGTGACTTTCGGCAGGGCGCCCCCAAAGTTCAGGTCGTTCAGGCCGGCGGGTTGCGCAGGCGCTGGGCAAACCACCACAGGTGACCGTCCGGGTCCACGCAGGCATAGCCGCGGTCCTGCCAGTGCTCAGGGCCGTAGTCGTGATCGGCCAGCGGCACGGTGACGCGCGCACCCGCGGCCAGCGCGCGGTCGTGGTGGGCGTCGACCTCGTCCACATAGACGAACAGGCTCTGTGTGTTCACGCCCTGCACCGCCACCGGGGCGCGGCCGGGCGCGCCGAAGCGCGCATCGCGATCGCCGCCCTGCTCCGACACCATCACCAAGGCATCGCCATAGCACAGCTCACTGTGCTGCACGCGGCCATCGGGCGCGTCCACGAGGATCTGCACCGTGAAGCCGAAGGCCTGCTGGTACCAGGCAATGGCCGCACGCGCATCGCGGCTGACCAGCACGCTGGACAGTCGTGGCCAGCCGGGTGGGGTGGGTTTCATCGCAGTCTCCTGGGCATGAGGGTGCGCTTCAATCCTCCCACGCCCCTGCGGAGACCGCCACCATGAAGCATCTCGTCTGCACCCTCGCACTGCTGGCCAGCCTGGGCGCCCAGGCCCAGCAGCCGCCCACCCCCTACGACGCGGCCAAGGCCCAGGCCTGGGGGGCCAATGACAACGGCCTGCGGCCCTATGTGTTCGTGCTGCTCAAGACCGGCCCCCGGCGCATGCCCGACGGCCCGGCGCGCGACGAGATGTTCAAGGGCCATTTCGCCAATATGCAGCGCCTGGCCCAGCAGGGCCTGCTGGTCTATGCCGGGCCGCTGGACGGCGTGGACGGCCTGCGCGGCCTGTTCATCTTCGCCACCGCCGACCTGGACGTGGCCCGCCAGGCGGTGGACACCGACCCGGTGGTCAGCAACGGCGAGATGGTGGCCGAGCTGCACAAGCATTTCGGCTCGGCCGCGCTGCTGGCGGTCAACGAGTGGCACCCGCGCCTGATCAAGCCCAAGCCCTGAGCCGCGCCGGGGCCTTGTCATCAGGCTGACGCGGAGCCTGCGCAGCATGCGGCCTCCGCATGAAGCAAGACCCGACCCCCAGCAAGACCCCTCAGGCCCGCGCGCTGCTGGCCGGCCCACGCACCGCGATGGCGCCGGCACTGCGCATGCTGCTGATCAGCGTGGATGGCCGCCGCGGACTGGGCGAGCTGCAGCGCATCGCGCGCTCGCTGGGTCTGGGCGACCAGGCGCTGGAGGAGCTGCGGCGCGACGGGCTGATCGGCCTCGCCCCCGAGCGGTCAACCGAGCCAGCGCCCAGTGGGGGTGACGCGCTGCGCCGCCTCGTGAAGGCCAAGATGTTTGCACTGGACCTGGCGGCCCGCATGCTGGGCGGGCGGGATGCGGACCTGCGTGCCAGCGCGCGTCAGGTGGACAGCGAGACCAGCTTCCTGCGCTGGATGGACGACGCGGCCGCCTGCATAGAGGCCGCCGCGGACCCCGAGCGCGCCCGGCTGTTCCGCGAGCGCGTGGCCGCCGCGGCGGCCGACTGAGGCCCGCTCAGGGCTTGGTCATCCAGCTTTCCAGCTGGTCGGCCGGCATGGGCTTGGCGAACAGCCAGCCCTGGCCCTCGTGACAGCCCAGGCCCAGCAGGTAGCGGCGCTGTTCCTCGGTCTCTATGCCCTCGGCGATCACGGTCAGGCCCAGGCCGTGGCCCAGGTTGATCACCATCTGCGCAATGGTGGAACCGGCCGAGGAGGACTGGGCCTCCTGCACGAAGGCGCGGTCGATCTTGAGCCGGTCCACGCGCAGCTGGCGCAGCTGCGAGAGCGACGAGAAGCCGGTGCCGAAGTCGTCGATCGCGACGCTGACGCCCAGGTGGCGAATGTCGGCCAGCACGCGCAGCATCAGCTCGGCCTCCTCCATGGCCATGGACTCGGTGATCTCCAGCTCCAGGTTGGCGCCCGGCACGCCAGCGTCGCGCAGCGCACGGGTCAGCGTCTCCAGGAAGCCCGGGTGGCGGAACTGCGCCATGGAGATGTTGACCGCCATGCGGAAGTCGGCGTGGCCCAGTTCCTGCAGACGCTTGAGCTGAATGCAGGCGGTGCGCAGCACGAACTCGCCGATCGCGATGATGAGGCCGCTCTGCTCGGCCAGCGGGATGAACTGGTCCGGCGGCACGAAACGGCCGTCTTCGGTCTTCCAGCGCAGCAGCGCCTCGGCGCCTATCGTGCGGCCGGTGTCCAGGTGGACCTGGGGCTGGTAGACCACGAACAGCCGGCTGTCCTCGAAGGCGGTGCGCAGGCCCTTGAGCAGCTTGAAGCGCTCGCGCGCATCGGTGCCCATCGCGTTGGAGAAATACTGCGAGGAGCCGCGATGCTGCTGCTTGGCCCGCTTCAGCGCGATCTGCGCATCCAGCAGCAGCTCCGAGCCCACGGCGGCGGACTCGCCCAGCCGCACCAGGCCGGCGGTGGCCGACAGCTGCAGGCGCTCGCCGGCCACGACGAAGGGGTCGGCAAACACCGCGTTGACGGTCTCGGGGCAGACCTTGTCATGCTCGCCCAGCACACCGAAGGTGTCGGCGCCCACGCGGGCCATCGCGCTGTTCAGGCCCAGCACCTCGCTCATGCGATGCACCACGGCCAGCAGCACCTGGTCGCCGAAGCTGTGGCCGAAGGCGTCGTTGATGTCGGAGAAGTCGTCGATGTCGATCAGCGCCAGCGTGACGCCGGTGGGATCCTTGAGGTTGCGGTCCAGCAACTCGACGAAACGGTTGCGGTTGGGCAGGCGCAGCAGCGGGTCGTTGTAGGCCTGGTCCAGCAGCTGGCTGTAGAGCACGACGTTCTCGAAGCCCACCGCGATGTTGGAACAGAAGGCCCGCAGCAGCTGCTGGTCCAGTTCGCCCAGCGGCCGGCCCACGTCCACCAGCGCCGCCATCGCGCGGCCGGCGCCCATGCCGAAGTACAGCACCGTGCCGTCGTCGTAGAGGTTGCGCTGCTGGGCCAGGCAGCGCAGCAGGCGGTCGCGCACCGAAGGGATCATCACCGAGGCCAGCGGCCGGTCGATGAGGCCGCTGTACTGGCCGGCGGCGGCGACGATCTTGATCTCTTCATCGGCCTCGCCATTGACCTGCGCGCACACCAGGCCCTCGGGCAGTATGCCCAGCAGCGCGCACAGCTGCGTGACCACGCCTTCGGCAAAGCGCGACAGGCCGCGCAGCCGCGACAGCGAGGTGCTGCTCTCGACGATCATCTCCAGGCCGCGGCGGTTGGCCTCCAGCGAGCAGATCTGGCGGTAGGAGCGCACGGCCGCGGTAAGCACCGTGTAGAGCCGCGTGCGGGTCAGCTCGGACTTGGTCTTGTAGTCGTTGATGTCATAGGCCTGCACCGTCTCGATCTCGGGCGCATAGCCGGGCTGGCCGGTGCGCAGCACGATGCGCACCGCGTTCAGGCGCAGCTCGTCGCGGATGTGGCGCACCAGCTGCAGGCCGGCGTCCTCGCTCTCCATCACCACGTCCAGCAGCACCACGGCGAGGTCGTCTTCGGCTGCCAGCATCTGGCGCGCCTGGGCGGCCGAGTTGGCGTGCAGGAAGACCAGCGGCTGGTCTTCTATCGTGAGACCCTGCATGGCCAGCTCGGTGGCCTTGTGCACATCACCGTCGTCGTCGACGATCAGGATGCGCCAGGGACGTGCCACGGCACGCAGTTCCGCGTCCGTATGCTCGGGCTCGTCCAGCAATTCGAGCAGATCGTCGTCCGCGGCAGGGCTTTGTGGCATGGGGGCAAGAGGCTACGGGGCTCGTCGAACGCCCCTTGCGGGGCCGGCCTCCGAAATTCTAGGAATCCAGAGGCGGTAGCGTAGTGCATCCACAGGGCACGCGCCATGCGGACGACGTCAAAACGTCACCGTTTCGGCCCCTTGGCACCCGGGCGGGCGGCACGCCCTGACGCGGCACCGGTGACGCGCGGCGGCAGCCCGGTGTGCTGGGTCAGCAGCGTGCCGCGGCGCGGCGCGGCGCCGGCCTTGCCCGGCATCGCCTTGGCGGCGGGCTTGGCCGTCGGCTTCACGACGGTGGAGTTCTTGCGCCGCGCGCTCTCGTAGCTGCCGTCCGTGATGGGCTGATAGCTGGGAATCAGGTGGTGCTTGCCGTTGCCTATCAGGTCGGCCCGGCCCATGGCCTTGAGCGCCTCACGCAGCAGCGGCCAGTTGTTGGCATCGTGATAGCGCAGGAAGGCCTTGTGCAGACGGCGGCGGCGCTCGCCGCGCACGATGTCCACCACCTCGCCCTTGGCGGTGTCGCGGCTGATGCCCTTCAGCGGGTTGCGGCCGGAGTGGTACATCGCGGTCGCGGTCGCCATGGGGCTGGGGTAGAAGGTCTGCACCTGGTCCGCGCGGAAGCCGTTGCGCTTGAGCCAGATCGCGAGGTTCATCATGTCCTCGTCGCTGGTGCCGGGGTGGGCCGCGATGAAGTACGGGATCAGGTATTGCTTCTTGCCCGCCGCAGCGCTGGCCGCCTCGAACATCTGCTTGAAGCGGTCGTAGGTGCCTATGCCCGGCTTCATCATCTTGGACAGCGGGCCGCCCTCGGTGTGCTCGGGCGCGATCTTGAGGTAGCCGCCCACGTGGTGGGTGACCAGCTCGGTGACGTACTCGGGCGACTGCACCGCCAGGTCGTAGCGCAGGCCCGAGCCGATCAGGATCTTCTTGATGCCCGGCAGTGCACGCGCGCGGCGGTACATCTTGATCAGCGGGCCGTGGTCGGTCTTGAGGTTGCTGCAGATGCCCGGGTAGACGCAGCTGGGCTTGCGGCAGGCCGCCTCGATCTCGGGCGACTTGCAGGACAGCCGGTACATATTGGCCGTGGGGCCGCCCAGGTCCGAGATGATGCCGGTGAAGCCCTTGACCTTGTCGCGGATCTCCTCGATCTCGCGGATCACCGAGTCCTCGCTGCGGCTCTGGATGATGCGGCCCTCGTGCTCGGTGATGGAGCAGAAGGTGCAGCCGCCAAAGCAGCCGCGCATGATGTTCACGCTGAAGCGGATCATCTCCCAGGCCGGGATCTTGGTCGCGCCGTCGTGGCCGCCCTGCTCGTCCGCGTAGCGCGGGTGCGGGCTGCGCGCATAGGGCAGGTCGAACACATGGTCCATCTCGGCCATGGACAGCGGCAGCGGCGGCGGGTTGATCCAGACGTCGCGGTCCGCGTGGCGCTGCACCAGCGCGCGCGCATTGCCGGGGGTGGTCTCCAGGTGCAGCACGCGGTTGGCGTGGGCGTAGAGCACCGGGTCGCTCTTGACGGTCTCGTAGTCCGGCAGGCGGATCACGGTGCGCTCGCGCGGGGGCAGCACCAGTCGGCCGGTCTTGGGCGAGCGGTGCAGCTGTATGGTCTGCGCGCCGTCGGCGGCCGCGGCCGGGGCCTCGGTCTCGCAGGCCGACTCCTCCTTCATCACATAGGGGCTGATCAGCTCGTCCACACGGCCCGGGCGGTCCACCTCGGTGGAATCCAGCTCGAACCAGCCCTCGGCCGCCGGGTCGCCCGGGCGGCGCATGAAGGCCGTGCCGCGCACATCGGTGATCTGCTCTATGGGCTCGCGCCGCGCCAGCCGGTGCGCAATCTCGATGATGGCGCGCTCGGCGTTGCCGTACAGCAGCAGGTCGGCCTTGCTGTCCACCAGCACCGAGCGGCGCACCTTGTCCTGCCAGTAGTCGTAGTGCGCGATGCGGCGCAGCGAGGCCTCGATGCCGCCGATGATGACCGGCACGTCCTTGTAGGCCTCGTGGCAGCGCTGCGTGTAGACCAGCGTCGCGCGGTCGGGCCGCTTGCCGGGCTCGCCGCCGGGCGTGTAGGCGTCGTCACTGCGGATCTTCCGGTCCGCGGTGTAGTGGTTGATCATGGAATCCATGTTCCCGGCCGCCACGCCGAAGAACAGGTTGGGCGGGCCCAGCGCCTTGAAGGCGTCCACGCTGTGCCAGTCGGGCTGGGCGATGATGCCCACGCGAAAGCCCTGGGCCTCCAGCGTGCGGCCGATCACGGCCATGCCGAAGCTGGGGTGGTCCACATAGGCATCGCCGCTGACGATGATGATGTCGCAGGAGTCCCAGCCCAGCTGCTCCATCTCGGCACGGCTCATGGGCAGGAAGGGTGCCGGGCCGAAACGCTTGGCCCAGAAGGGGCGGTAGCTGGTCAGGGCCTTGGGGCTGGATTGGGGCTGGGCGGACATGGTCGGATTGTCGGTGCGGGGCACCAGAAAGCCAAAAAGCCCGCGCGATGCGCGGGCTTGGGCGTGAAAAGCGGCGGGATTACAGCGCGCGGATGTTCGCGGCCTGCAGGCCCTTGGGGCCTTGCTTCACTTCGAATTCGACTTGCGCGCCTTCGGCCAGCGTACGGAAGCCGCCACCGTTGCGGATTTCGCTGTGATGGGCGAACAGGTCCTTGCCGCCGTCGGCGGGGGTGATGAAGCCGAAGCCCTTGCCGTCGTCAAACCACTTGACGGTGCCGGTTTGCAGGGTGCTCATGGAGTGTCTCCTTGGGTTGTGAGAGAAAGCCCGCGGCCCAAGCGGCTGCGCAGACACAACACACGAGAACTCTGGGAATACGGCCACGGCCACGCCAGGCGCGACCGCAGGGCCCGCAGTTTAAGGGCTGTGCCCGCCCTCAGGCCGCCAGCAGCATGCGTGCGGCGACCGCCATGCCCTGGGCCGGCGACGCCCCGCCCTCGACACGGCTTTCCTCGAACACCGCACAGGCGCAGTCGCGGCAGGCGCCGCAGGCCGTACCCACACGCAGGTCGTCCTGCAGGGCTTCGAAGCTCCGGCAGCCGCTGGACGCGGCGATCGCGATATCGCGATCAGACACTCGGTGGCAGACACAGACGATCATGATGCTGCGCATGCTAATGCGAATTGATCTCATTAGCAATGAGTGCGGTTTTGTAGGCCTGCCGACACTGGGGATACTCGGGCCCTTCGAGAACAAGCCAGGAGTACCCCATGCAAGGCGACCCGCAGGTCATCATCCACCTCAACCAGCAGCTGAAGCTGGAGCTGACGGCCATCAACCAGTACTTCCTGCACGCCCGCATGCTGAAGAACTGGGGCCTGATGAAGATGGCCGACCACGAGTACAAGGAGTCCATCGAGGAGATGAAGCACGCCGACCTGCTGATCGAGCGCGTGCTGACGCTGGACGGCCTGCCCAATCTGCAGGACCTGGGCAAGCTCCTCATCGGCGAGGACGCGGTCGAGACCATGCGCTGCGACCTCGTCATCGAGAGGACCTCGCACACCCACCTGAAGGACGCCATCGCCCATTGCGAACAGGTGCGTGACTACGTGTCCCGCGAGCTGTTCGTGAAGATCCTCGACGACACCGAGGAACACATCGACCACCTCGAAACCCAGCTGGAGCTGGTCGGCAAGGTCGGCGAGCAGAACTACCTGCAGTCGCAGATGGGGGAATAAGCCCCCGGAGGGCCGGCTGGAGAGCGGTCGGCCCAACGCCCCCGAGCACGATCAGCCGATGGGCGCCAGCTTTCGGGCCTGCACAGGCTCGGCGGCCACGCCGAACAGGCCGGCGCCGAAGTGGTGCAGCGTGTGCAGCGCGGCGTTGTCCGCCCGCAGCGACCAGTGGCCGTCCTTGAAGATGCGCTCGTCGGCCACGGCCGACACCACCTCGCCGAAGAAGCAGTCGTAGGCCGCCTGCGCGTGCGGCTCCTCGATGAGCCGGCATTCCAGGTGGGCCACGCAGCCCGCCAGCTGGGGCAGGCCCAGCACCGGGCCGGCCTCGGCGTCCAGGCCATGACGGGCGAACTTGTCTTCGTCGCGGCCCGACTCGCTGCCCAGCGTGTAGACCAGGTCGGCCTGATGCCGCCCCGGCACGCTGAGGCCGAAATGCCCCGAGGCCAGCACCAGCTCGCGCGTGAAGGTGCTCTTGTCCAGCACCACGACCACGCGCGGCGGCTCGAACTCCACCGGCATGCTCCAGGCCGCGGCCATCAGGTTGCGCCGCCCGCCATGGGCCGCGCCCACCAGCACCGTGGGGCCGTGGTTGATGAGCCGGCTGGCATGGGCCAGCGCGACCGGCCGCATCACAGGAAGCGCTCCAGCAGGCGGCGCGAGTGCTTGTCCAGCGCCCAGCGGTCCGGCACCTGGTACTGCACGCCGTGGCTGGACGTGATCATCAGCCGGCCCTCGCCGAGGCGGCGGATGTCTTCCTCGCTCTTGAGCACCAGCTCGACCTGACCCCGGTCGGTCTCCACGGTCCAGGTGCTGGGCGTCGCGAAGGTGTTGACCGCCAGCAGACGCAGCAGCGTGGGGTGGAACTCGCGCTGGGCCAGCTCGGCCTGCAGCAGCGTGCGCGGGCCCTCGGGCAGTGCGGCCAGGCGCGGCACCCAGGCCAGCTCGTGGCCATGCGTGCCGACCAGGGACAGGCCCTCGTCGGGCGCGCTGATGGGGTGGGCGCGCACTGGCGTCACGCCCACATGCTCGCCGCCGTCCAGGTCGGTCAGCACCAGGCGGCCGAAGGCATCCAGTTGCAGGTCCTTGAAGGGCAGCGTGCTCATGCGTTCACCGTGTGGGCATTGGGGTTGGGCGAGACCACCAGCAGGCCGCCCTCGTCGGCGTGCTCGGCATCGACACGCCGCGCCTGCGCCTCCCACAGCCGCCAGTAATGGCCCTGCTTCTCGATCAGCTCGTCATGCGGGCCCAGCTCGACGATCTCGCCGCGGTCCATCACCACCAGGCGGTCGGCCTTGCGCAGCGTGGACAGGCGGTGGGCGATGGCGATGGTGGTGCGGCCCTTCACGAGGTTGTCCAGCGCGCGCTGGATCTCCTTCTCGGTCTCGGTGTCCACCGCCGAGGTGGCTTCGTCCAGGATGAGGATGGCCGGGTCGATCAGCAGTGCGCGCGCGATGGAGATGCGCTGGCGCTCGCCGCCCGACAGGCCCTGGCCGCGCTCGCCCACCAGGCTGTCGTAGCCGTGCGGCAGGCGCAGGATGAACTCGTGCGCATGCGCCGCGCGGGCAGCGGCGACGATCTCGTCGCGGGTGGCGTCGGGCTTGCCGTAGGCGATGTTCTCCGCGATGGTGCCGAAGAACAAGAAGGGCTCCTGCAGCACCAAGCCGATGTGGCGGCGGTAGTCGGCCACCCTGATGCGGCGCAGGTCCACGCCGTCCACCTTGATCGCGCCCTCGGTCACGTCGTAGAAGCGGCAGATCAGGTTGACCAGCGTGCTCTTGCCGGAGCCGCTGTGACCCACCAGGCCCACCATCTCGCCGGGGCGGATGTCCAGGTTGAGCGTGCGGATGACCGAACGCGAGCCGTAGCGGAAGTTCACGCCCTGCAGCGAGATTGCGCCCTGCACGTTCTCGAAGGGCTGGGGGCTGACCGGGTCCGGCACGTTGGAGACATGGTCCAGGATGTCGAAGATGCGCTTGGCACCGGCCGCGGCCTTCTGCGTGACCGACACGATGCGGCTCATGGAATCCAGCCGCGCGTAGAAGCGGCCGATGTAGGCCAGGAAGGCGGTCAGCACGCCCACCGTGATGCTGTGGCCGGCGATCAGCCAGATGCCCACGCCCCACACCACCAGCAGGCCGATCTCGGTCAGCAGGCTCACCGTGGGCGTGAACAGGCTCCAGGTCTTGTTCAGCCGGTCATTCACCTGCAGGTTGTTGGCATTGGCCTCCTTGAAGCGCCGCGCCTCGCGCGCCTCCTGCGCGAAGGCCTTGACCACGCGGATGCCGGGGATGGTGTCGGCCAGCACGTTGGTGATCTCGCCCCACACGCGGTCTATCTTCTCGAAGCCGGTGCGCAGGCGGTCGCGCACCAGATGGATCAGCCACGCGATGAAGGGCAGCGGCACCAGCGTGGCCACGGCCAGGCCGGGGTGGATGCTGAACAGGATGATGGCGGTCATGGCCAGCATCAGCACGTCGGTGATGAAGTCCAGCGCGTGCAGGCTCAGGAACACGCTGATGCGGTCGGTCTCGGAGCCTATGCGCGACATCAGGTCGCCTGTGCGCTTGCTGCCGAAATACTCCAGCGACAGGCCCAGCAGGTGCTCGAAGGTGGTGGTGCGCAGGTCCGCCGCGATGCGCTCGGACATCAGCGCCAGCAGGTAGGTCTTGGCCCAGCCCATGCCCCAGGACACCAGCGCCGCGCCCAGCAGGCCGGCCAGCAGCTTGCCCACCAGCATGCTGTCTATGGCCTGGCCGTTCTGGAAGGGGATCAGCACCTCGTCCATCAGCGGCATGGTCAGGTAGGGCGCCACCAGCGTCGCGCCGGTAGAGCCCAGCATCAGCAAAAAGCCCAGCAACAGCTGACCCTGGTAGGGCCGCGCAAAACGCCACAGACGCAGCAGCACCCAGGTACTGGGCGGAGTGGCGCTCTCGCCGAAATCGAAGTCCGCCTCGCCGTCGTCCTCGTCCACGACCGGCGCCGGCCGGCCCGACAGGCGCAGGATCTCGCGCTCGAAGGCATCCACGAAGCGCACCGCCTCGGGGTTGCAGGCCAGCGTGAAGCGCCAGCGCGCCAGGCGCTGGCGGGTGTCGGCCAGGTCCAGAAAGGCCAGGCCACCGTGGTCGCTGAGGCGCAGCGTCTGGTCCGGCGTCAGCGTATGGACGCTCCATTGCCGGGAGGCGGGCTCCAGCGCCAGCAGGCGTGAATCGGTCAGCGCGATCAGGCCCTGACCGAAGCGCCCGTGGGCGTCCAGGTCAACCGCCAGCGTGGCCACCACGTTCTCGCCTGACAGGAGCTGCCCCTGCAGGGCGGCCAGATGAGGATGAGGCGGGAGGGCTGGGACAGGATCTTGCATGGGTTGTTGTGGCGGATTTCGGCTCCGACGCGATGGCACCGATTCTCCCCGATGACTTGGGCGCAAAATCCCAGCCGCTGCCCAGCGCTCAACTCCATGACTACATGAGCAAGAAAAACGACATCCGCCTGTTGCGCATTAACTACCTGCGCGGCCCCAACATGTGGACCTACCGGCCCGTGCTGGAGGTCTGGCTGGACCTGGGCGAGCTGGAGGACTACCCCTCCCACCTGCTGCCCGGCTTCAACGACCGCCTCACCGCCGCGCTGCCCGCGCTGATCGAGCACCACTGCGGCGTCGGCGAACGCGGCGGCTTCATCGAGCGCCTGCGCGACGGCACCTGGATGGGCCATGTGCTGGAGCACATCGTCATCGAGCTGCTGAACCTGGCGGGCATGCCCACCGGCTTCGGCCAGACCCGCTCCACCAGCGAGCGCGGCGTCTACCGCATGGTGTTCCGCGCCCGCGACGAGCAGGTGGCCCGCGCCGCGCTGGCCGAGGGCCATGCGCTGATCATGGCCATGATCAACGACGAGGTCTTCGACGTGGCCGCCGCCGTGGCCCGCGTGCGCGACAAGCTGGACGACTGCTACCTGGGCCCGTCCACCGCCGCCATCGTGGCCGCCGCGACCGACCGCCGCATCCCGCACATCCGCCTCAACGACGGCAACCTGGTGCAGCTGGGCCATGGCGCGCGCCAGCGCCGCATCTGGACCGCCGAGACCGACATGACCAGCGCGATTGCCGAGGGCATCGCGGGTGACAAGGACCTCACCAAGACCCTGCTGAAGGCCGTGGGCGTGCCCGTGCCCGAGGGCCAGGAGGTCAAGGACGCCACCCAGGCCTGGGAGGTCGCGCAGGACATCGGCCTGCCGGTGGTCATCAAGCCCAGCGACGGCAACCACGGCCGTGGCGTCACGCTGGACATCACCAACCAGGCCGACTGCGAGGCCGCGTTCAAGCTGGCCGATGCGGAAGGCTCGTCGGTGCTGGTGGAAAGCTACATCCGCGGCAACGAGCACCGCCTGCTGGTGGTGGGCGGCCAGGTGGTGGCCGCCGCGCGCGGCGAGGCTGCCTGGATCACCGGCGACGGCCAGCACACGGTCGCGCAGCTGATCGACCTGCAGATCAACACCGATCCGCGTCGTGGCCTCACCGAGGACTTCCCGCTCAACCGCATCACGCTGGGCGAGGACCCGGTCGTGCTGCTGGACCTGCAACGCCAGGGCTTCTCGCCCGAAGCCGTGCCGCCCGCGGGCAAGACCGTGCTGATCCAGCGCAACGGCAATGTGGCGCTGGACTGCACCGACGAGGTCCACCCCGAGGTCGCGCACGCGGTGTCGCTGGCGGCCCGCACCGTGGGCCTGGACATCGCCGGCGTGGACCTGGTCACCGAAGACATCTCCAAGCCGCTGAGCGAGACCGGCGGCGCCATCGTCGAGGTGAACGCCGGCCCGGGTCTGCTGATGCACCTCAAGCCCGCCGGCGGCGCCCCGCGCCCGGTGGGCCAGGCCATCATCGACCACCTGTTCGCGCCCGAGGAGAGCGGCCGCATTCCCATCGTCGGCGTGGCCGGCTCCGGCGCCTCCCGGCGCGGCGGCGCCACCATCAGCCGCCTGGTGGCCTGGCTGCTGCACCTGAACGGCCACCATGTGGGCCTGGCCTGCCGCGACGGCCTGTTCCTGGGCACGCGCAATGTCGAGAAGAAGGACAGCGCCCGCTGGGACGCCGCCCACCGCCTGCTGATGAACCGCGTGGTCAATGCGGCCGTCATCGAGAACGACGCCGAATCCATACTGCGCGACGGCCTCGTCTATGACCGCGCGCTGGTCGGCGTGGTCACCGACCTGGAGCCCATCGCGGCGCTGGCCCATTTCGACGTGCGTGACGCCGACCAGCTCTACAAGGTGCTGCGTACCCAGATCGACGTGGTGCTCAGCGAGGGCGCGGCGGTGCTGAACGCCGCCCACCCGCGCCTGGTGGACATGGCCGAGCTCAGCGACGGCGAGGTGGTCTTCTATGCCGAGGACGGCAGCCTGGAGGCCCTCAAGCATCACCGCGAGCGCGGCGGCCGCGCGGTCTTCCTGCGCGGCGGCGCCGCGGTGCTGGCCCAGGGCAGCGCCGAGACGCCCGGCGCCAACCTGGACGCCCTGCTGACCCGCTTCGGCCCCGGCACCACCGACGCCTCCACGCTGCTGGCCGCGGTCGCGACCGCCTGGGCGCTGGGCATCTCGCCCGAGCTCATCGCCGCCGGCCTCGACACCTTCGTGCCCGAACTCCACCTCTCCTGAAGCCATGAATCAACCGACTGCGCGCACACATGGCGGGCCTGCGCCGCTCGCCGTACGGGAGTACGGCTGCGCTGCTCAGCCCACCCTGCGTGCGCTCGCTGCGGTTGCTTCACGACTTCAGTGGCTCTGAACTTCAAAACAAAGAACCGCCACACCAACATGGACGTTTCTCGCATCCGCGCGCTGCGCGGCCCCAATATGTGGAGTCGCCACACCACCCTCGAGGCGGTGGTGCACTGCAATGACGCCGAGCGCTCGCTGGAGCGCCTGCCGGGCTTCGAGGCCCGGCTGCGCCAGCGCTTCCCCACCATCGGCGAGCTGCGCAGCGACACCTCGCTGGCCCAGGTGCTGGAGCAGGCGGTGCTGGCGCTGCAGGCCCAGGCCGGCTGCCCGGTGACCTTCAGCCAGACCCATGTGACGCCCGAGGCCGGCACCTACCAGATTGTCATCGAATACAGCGAGGAGGACGTGGGCCGCCTCGCGTTCGAGCGCGCGGTGCAACTGGTGCAGGCTGCGCTGGACGACGGCGCCTTCGACGCCGACGCCACGCTGGCCGAGCTGCGCGAGCTGGACGAGGACATCCGCCTGGGCCCCTCGACCGGCTCCATCGTGAACGCCGCGATCGCGCGCGGCATCCCCTACAAGCGCCTGACCCAGGGCAGCCTGGTGCAATTCGGCTGGGGTGCCAAGCAGCGCCGCATCTGGGCCGCCGAGGTGGACGCGACCAGCGCGGTCAGCGAGTCCATCGCGCAGGACAAGGACCTCTGCAAGCGCCTGCTGCAGTCGGCCGGCGTGCCCGTGCCCATAGGCCGCCCGGTGGACTCGCCGGACGACGGCTGGGCGGTCGCGCAGGAGATCGGCCTGCCGGTGGTCGTGAAGCCGCAGGACGGCAACCAGGGCAAGGGCGTCACGGTCAATGTGGTGGACCGCGCCCACTTCGACATCGCCTACAAGGCCGCCGACGAGATCGGCCAGGTCATGGTGGAGAAGTTCCTGCCGGGCGGCGACTACCGCCTGCTGGTCATAGGCGACAAGCTGGTCGCCGCCGCCCGACGCGACCCGCCGCACGTGATCGGCGACGGTCAGCTGACCGTCAAGCAGCTGGTGGACAAGGTCAACAGCGACCCGCGCCGGGGTGACGGCCATGCGACCTCGCTCACCAAGATCCGCTTCGACGACATCGCGGTGGCCCGGCTCACGCAGCAAGGCCTGACCCCCGAGTCCGTGCCCGAGAAGGGCCAGCGCGTCATCCTGCGCAACAACGCCAACCTGAGCACCGGCGGCACCGCCACCGACGTGACCGACGACGTGCACCCCGAGGTGGCGGCCCGCGCGATCGCGGCGGCCCAGGTCGTGGGCCTGCATGTGTGCGGCGTGGACGTGGTGGCCGAGAGCGTGCTGCGGCCGCTGGAGGAGATCAACGGCGGCATCGTCGAGGTGAACGCTGCGCCGGGCCTGCGCATGCACCTGAGCCCCAGCTTCGGCAAGGGCCGCAATGTCGGCGAGGCCATCATCGGCCACCTGTTCGGCCACGGCCAGAAGGCCGGCACGCTGGAAGACGGCCGCATCCCGGTGGTGGCCGTCACCGGCACCAATGGCAAGACCACGGTCACGCGGCTGATCGCCCACCTGTTCGCCAGCTGCGGCCTCAAGGTCGGCATGACCAACACCGACGGCGTCTACGTGGACGGCCGCCAGATCGACAGCGGCGACTGCTCCGGCCCCAAGAGCGCCCGCAATGTGCTGATGCACCCGGACGTGGAGGCCGCCGTGCTGGAGACCGCCCGCGGCGGCATCCTGCGCGAGGGCCTGGGCTTCGACCGCTGCCAGGTGGCCGTGGTCACCAATGTCGGCGCGGGCGACCACCTGGGCATGAACTTCCTGCACACCGCGGAAGACCTGGTGCTGGTCAAGCGCGTCATCGTGCAGAACGTGGCGCCCACCGGCTACGCGGTGCTGAACGCCGCCGACCCGCTGACCGCCGGCATGGCCTCGGTCTGCCCCGGCCAGGTGATCTTCTTCGCGGCCGACCGCCACCACCCGCTGATGGCCACGCACCGCGCGCAGGGCAAGCGCAGCGTCTATGTGGACGGCGACCAGATCGTCGCCGCCCAGGGCTCGTGGCGCGAGAGCATCCCGCTGCGCGACATCCCGCTGACCCGCAGCGGCAGCATTGGCTTCCAGGTCGAGAACGCGATGGCCGCCATCGCCGCGGCCTGGGGCGTGGGCCTGGACTGGGACACCATACGCCGCGGCGTGGCCAGCTTCTCCAATGACGCCGACAACGCGCCGGGCCGCTTCAACGTGATGGACTATCGCGGCGCCACCGTGATCGCCGACTACGGCCACAACGGCGACGCGATGAAGGCGCTGGTGGGCGCGGTCAGCGCGATGCCGGGCAACAAGCGCGTGGTGGTCATCAGCGGGGCGGGCGACCGCCGCGACGAGGACATCCGCGTGCAGACCGAGATCCTCGGCGCCGCGTTCGACGACGTGATCCTCTACGAAGATGCCTGCCAGCGCGGCCGCGCGGCCGGCGAGGTGGTGGCGCTGCTGCGCGCCGGCCTGGCCGGGGCGTCGCGCACCACGCATGTGGAGGAGATCGTCGGCGAGTTCCTGGCCATAGACCGGGCGCTGGCCCGCCTGCAGCCGGGCGACCTGTGCCTGGTGCTGGTGGACCAGGTGGAAGAGGCGCTGGCCCACCTGGCCAAGCGCATCGCCGAGGGCTGAGGCCATGCGCGCGGCCGCCCTGCTCATGACCCTGGCGCTGGCCGGCCCCGCGCTGGCCCAGCCGACGGACGACAGCCTCTACCAGGCGCTGGGCGGCCGCGAGCGCATCGCCCGCTTCACCGACGACTTCTACGACCGCATGCTGGCCGATGCGCGCATCGCACGCTTCTTCGACGGCATCAACCAGGCCTACCTGAAGCGCGTGCTGGGCGACTACCTGTGCATGACCGCCGGCGGCCCCTGCGTCTACGACGGCGAGACCATGCGCAACTCGCACGCCCACCTGGGCCTCAAGCGCGAGCACTTCAACGCGCTGGTCGAGAACCTGCAGGACGCGATGGACGCCGCCGGCGTGCCCTTCGCCACGCAGAACCAGCTGCTGGCCCGGCTCGCGCCCTTCTACCGCGACATCGTCACCCGATGAGCGGCAAGCGCCCTCCGCACCACCGCGACGGCGGCTTCCAGAACAACTACGGCGACTTCGAGCCCAAGACCCTGGGCCAGGTCTTGCGCTGGCGCTGGCAGGCCGGCCGCCAGGGCCTGCCGCGCCCGCCGCGCGAGCCCATTCCCACCACCGCCCCCGACCTGGGCTTCGTGCACGCCAACCGCGGCGCCGCCCAGCAGCCGGCCGTCACCTGGGTGGGCCATGCGACGGTGCTGGCGCAGTTGGGCGGGCTGTCGCTGCTGACCGACCCCATCTTCTCCGAGCGCGCCTCGCCGCTGGGCTTCATAGGCCCGCGGCGCGCCCAACCACCGGGGCTGGCGCTGCACGAGCTGCCGCCCATAGACCTGGTACTGGTCTCGCACAACCACTACGACCACCTGGACCTGGCCTCGGTGCGCGCGCTCGCCCGCCAGCCCGGCGGCGGGCCGCTGTTCGTCGTGCCGCTGGGCCTGCGGGCCTGGTGCCGCCGCCAGGGGCTGGAGCGCGTCGTCGAGCTGGACTGGTGGCAGGGCCACCAGCTGGACACCGCGCACGGCCCACTGGAGGTGGTGCTGGTGCCGGCACAGCACTGGTCGGCGCGCGGCCTCACCGACCGGCTCAAGACGCTGTGGGGCGGCTTTGCGGTGTTCGCGCCCGACTGCCATCTGTTCTTTGCCGGCGACACCGGCTATTCGCGCGACTTCAGCGACATCCGCGCCCGCTTTGCCGAGCGCCAGCAAGCCCGGCATGGGGGCGGCTTCGACATCGCGCTGCTGCCCATAGGCGCCTACGAGCCGCGCTGGTTCATGGCCGACCAGCATGTGAACGTGGAAGAGGCGCTGAAGATCCATGCGGACGTGGGCGCCAAGGCCTCGCTGGGCGTGCACTGGGGCAGCTTCGAGCTGACCGACGAACCGCTGGACGAGCCGCCGCGCCAGCTGGCCGCGCAGCGCGCCGCGCTGGGCCTGGCGCCCGAGCAGTTCTTCACGCTGGCCATAGGCGAGACCCGGCGCCTGCCGCCACGCGGCTGAGGCCGCCAGCCGCGCGCAGGCTGCGCGACAGCCTGGCGTCATGCGGGCGCGGGGCGGCGCCCTAAGCTGGTCGCACGGGGCCCTGTCATGGCCCTGTCGAGACGGCCCGCGACCATGGGCCCTGCCCATGACCCGCGCCGCCCTCCTGCTGAAATCCCGTCTGCCCTGGCTGCTGCTGATGCTGGCCTGGCTGCTCACCGCCTGGGCCCGCCCGCTGGCCCTGCCGGACGAGGGCCGCTACGGCGGCGTCGCACTGGAGATGGTGCAGAGCGGCCACTGGCTGACGCCCACGCTGTTCGGCCTGCCCTATTTCCACAAGCCGCCGCTGATGTACTGGGTGGATGCGGCCGCGCTCACGCTGCTGGGCCCGGTGCCGCTGGCTCTGCGTGCCGCGCCGTTGCTGGGCGGCCTGGTGATGCTGCAGGCCCTGGGGCTGGAACTGCGCCAGCGCGCCGGCCGGGCCGCGGTGGCCGAGGGCCTGGGCTGGCTGGCGGTGCTGCCGCTGGCCTTTCTGTCGGCGCAGTACGCCAACCACGACCTGCTGGTGGCGGGCTGGATCTCGCTGGCCATCGTGGCCGGGCGCCGCGCGCTGGCGCCCGACACCGTGGCCTGGCGGCGCTGGCTGCTGCTGGCCTGGGCCGCGGCGGGCCTGGGCGTGCTGTCCAAGGGGCTGATCGGCCTGGTGCTGCCGGCGCTGGTGCTGGGGCCCTGGCTGATCGCGCAGCGGCGCTGGCGTGACCTGGGCCGGGCGCTGCATCCGCTGGGCCTGCTGGTGTTCGTGCTGATCGCCCTGCCCTGGTTCGTCGCAATGCAGCAGCGCTTCCCCGGCTTCTTCGACTACTTCGTGATGGAGCAGCATGTGCGCCGCTACACGCAGACGCACTTCAACAACGTCCAGCCCTTCTGGTTCTTCTGGGTGGTGCTACCGCTGGCCACGCTGCCGGCCAGCCTGAGGCTGTGGCCGGCGCTGCGCGAGGCCTGGGCCCAGGCCCGGGGCCAGGGGCCGGGCTCGGCCGCCGCCTTCGACCTGTGGTGGCTGCTGGTGGTGGTGCTGTTCTTCTCGCTGCCGCGCTCCAAGCTGGTGGGCTATGTGTTGCCGGCGCTGCTGCCCTTCACGCTGCTGCTGCGCGCGGCCTGGGCCGGTCGGCCCGGTGCGCGCCGCGCGCAGCTGGGCGCAGCGCTGCTGAGCGTGGCGGTGGCGGCAGGCTTTGCATGGAAGGGCCATGACCACGCCGACCTGGGCGCGGCGCTGCGCGCGCGGCTGCAGCCCGGCGACCGTGTGCTGCTCAGCGACGACGCCTTCTTCGACCTGCGCTGGCAGGCCGGTCTGCACACGCCGCCCGCGGTGCTGGGCGACTGGCCGGCGCTGCAGCAGAGCGCCGGCGACAACTGGCAGCGCGAGCTGATGGATGCGGCCCGCTTCGCGCCGGACCACGGCGCGGCCGTGCTGTGGACGCCGGCGCGGCTCGCGCGCGAGCGCTGCGCACCCGGCACGCTGTGGCTGCTCGCGCCCACGGCCGCGGCCGGCCAGGCGGCCGTACCCCAGGCCGAGCCGGTGCTGCAGGCCCGGCACGGCGCGCTGCTGCGCCTGCCGCGGCCCGCCGGCTGCCCCACACCATGAGCCCGCGGCTGTGGCGTTACGCGCTGGTGGGCGCGCTGGCCACCGCGGCCCACTATGCGTTGCTGAGCCTGGGCGTGGAGCGCCTGGGCTGGCCGGCCTGGCTGGGCTCGGGCGCGGGCGCGCTGCTGGGCGCGCAGCTGGCGTTCTGGGGCAACCGCCGCTACACCTTCAACCACCGCGGCCCCTGGCCCGCGGCCTGGTGGCGCTTCCACGTCAGCGCCGGGCTGAGCGCACTGCTGGGCATGGCGCTGGTGGGCCTGGGCGTGGTCGCCGGCCTGCACTACCTGCTGGCCCAGGCGCTGGCGACGCTGGCCGGCCTGGTGATGGGCTTTGTGCTGAACCGGCGCTGGAGCTTCAGCGCAGGCTGACGCCGAACTCGGCCAGGTCGTCCGCAAAGGCGGCACTGCCCAGGTAGGCCGCCTCGCGCTGGCGCGCCACGCCTACGGGGTCGTCGCGATCGGGCCCGCCCAGCGCCGGATGGCAGAACAGCAGCGCGCCATCCGGCAGCGCCGCCAGCCAGCCGCGCATCAGCCGGCGGTAGTCGGCGCGCGGGTCGAAGTCGTAGACGCCCAGCAGTGCGCTCGCATGGGCCACGCCGCGCGCCTGCAGCGCACGCCTCAGCCCACGGCCGCCGCAGCGCTCGATGATGCGGCGCTTCAGCGCATGACCCGGCCCCAGCACGCGGCCGGTGTCGCGCACCGGCACGTCCAGGCGCTGGGCCTCGTCCAGCACCAGCTCGCGCACGCCGGGCAGCGCGTGCACATGCTGGTGGCCGTCGAGGAACTGCGGCAAGCGGCCGCAGGCGTCGACGAAGGCGCCCAGCTGCGCCTGCCATTCGGCCACCAGCGCCTCGCGCGGCAACTGGCGCAGTGCCGCCTGGGTCAGCAGCGAGGCCAGGCCGGGCAGGCGCGGCCAGTGATCGCGCAGCGCCTCGCTGAGCGGCTCACCCTGCGTGAGGTTGAAGTGCAGGCCCAGTGCCACACCGGCCGGCAGCTCGCGCAGCGCCCGTGCGGCCTCGGGCCAGCGCGGCGTGGTCACCAGGCAGCTCAGCGCGCCGACGCGGCCCTGGCGCGCCAGCACCAGCATGCCGCGGTCCACCGCCGGGCCCAGCCCGTAGTCGTCGGCACAAAGGCGCACGCGCTTCACACCTGCCCCGTGTCGCTGGCGATCAGGTAGACCGGCCGCTGCTTGACCTCGTCGAAGATGCGGCCCACGTACTCGCCCAGGATGCCTATGGACAGCAGCTGCACGCCGCTGAAGAACATCAGGCCCACGGCCAGCGTGGGCCAGCCGGGCAACGGGTTGCCGAACAGCAGGTGCTCGCCCAGCAGCCAGCCGCCATAGGCCAGCGCCGCCAGCGCGATGACGCCGCCCAGCGCGCTCCAGACCCGCAGCGGCAGGTTGCTGAACGCGGTGAGGCCGGTGAAGGCCAGCTTGACCAGGCGGCGCAGCGAGAAGCTGCTGCGGCCACCACGGCGCTGCTCGGGCGTGTAGGGGATGAACTCGGTGCGAAAGCCCACCCAGGCGTACAGGCCCTTCATGAAGCGGTTGCGCTCCGGCAGCGCGTTCAGCGCGGCCACCACGCGGCGGTCCAGCAGCCGGAAGTCGCCCGCGTCCGGCGGGATGCGCAGGCCCGAGAAGCCGTTGATCGCGTCGTAGAACAGCCGCGTGCCCAGGCGCTTGAGCCAGGTCTCGTCGTCGCGCCGCTCGCGCACCGCGATCGCCATGTCGGCACCGGCCAGCCAGGCCTGATGCATGCGCTCGATCAGCGTGGTGGCGTGCTGGCCATCGGCGTCCATCAGCAGCACGCGGTCGGCGTCGGCCAGCGCCAGACCGGCGGTCAGCGCGGCCTCCTTGCCGAAGTTGCGCGACAGGCGCACATAGCGCAACCGCAGGCCGTCGCGGCGCGCGGCCTGCACCACGGCGGCGGTGTCGTCGCTGCTGCCGTCGTCCACCAGGATGATCTGCCCGCGCGGGGTCAGCGTGGCCAGCGTGCGCGCCAGCTGGGGCAGCAGCGTGGGCAGGCTAGCGGCCTCGTTGAAGGCGGGCAGCACCACGTCCAGGCTGGCCAGCGGATCGCGGCCCGCCACCGGCACGGCGCGCAGTTCGGTCAGGGCATGGGCGTTGTACACGCGGCTATCTTGGCCGCGGCACATGACCTTCATCTGTCCGCTGGCTGAGCCCAACGTGTCAACAAGCCGCCAGCCGGCGGTGACTGAGAACCGATCTCAGTCACGGCCTGGGGCGACCAGGCGGCGGCCGATCAGGCGACCCGGCAGACCTTGAGCATGTTGGTGCCGCCCGGGTAACCCATGGGCTCGCCGCAGGTGATCGCATAGGTGTCGCCCGGCATCAGCACGCCGCGTTCGACCAGGATCTTCTCGGCGGCGGCCAGCGCCGCGTCACGGTCGTCGAACTTGGCCATCAGCAGCGGCGTGACATTGCGGTACAGCGCCATCTTGCGCTGGCTGACCGACTGCGTGGTCAGGCCGAAGATGGGCACGTTGATGCGGTGACGGCTCATCCACAGCGCGGTGGAGCCGGATTCGGTCAGCGCCAGGATGGCCTTGCAGCCCAGGTGGTGCGCGGTGAACAGCGCGCCCATCGCGATGGACTGGTCGATGCGGCCGAACTGGCGGCCGGCGAAGTCGGTGTCCAGCGTGACGAACTCGGCGCGCTCGGCCTCCAGCGCGATCGCGGCCATCTGCTCGATGGTCTCGACGGGGAACTTGCCGGCCGCGGTCTCGGCCGACAGCATCACCGCGTCGGTGCCGTCCAGCACCGCGTTGGCCACGTCGGACACCTCGGCGCGCGTGGGCACCGGGTTCACGATCATGGACTCCATCATCTGCGTGGCGGTGATGGACACCTTGTCCAGCTCGCGCGCCATCTTGATCATGCGCTTTTGCAGCGCCGGCACGGCCGCATTGCCCACCTCCACGGCGAGATCGCCGCGCGCCACCATGATGCCGTCGCTGGCCTTGAGGATGGCTTCCAGGTGGGGGATGGCCTCGTAGCGCTCGATCTTGGCGATCATGGCCGGCTTGTGGCGCCAGGGCTCGCCGGCCACATTGGCCAGCTGGCGGGCCATCTCCATGTCGGTGGCGTTCTTGGGGAAGCTCACCGCCAGGTATTCGCACTGGAAGGACATCGCGGTCTTGATGTCGTCCATGTCCTTGGCGGTCAGCGCGGGCGCGGTCAGGCCGCCGCCCTGCTTGTTGATGCCCTTGTTGTTGGACAGCTCGCCGCCCAGCTTGACCGTGGTGTGGACCTGGGCGCCGCGCACCGCGTCCACGGTCAGCACCAGCAGACCGTCATTCAGCAGCAGCGTGTCGCCCGGCTTCACGTCGCGCGGCAGCTCCTTGTAGTCCAGGCCCGCGACCTCGGCCGTGCCCAGTTCGGTGCGGTCGGCATCCAGCACGAAATGGGCGCCCGGCACCAGCTCGACCTTGCCGCCCTCGAACTTGCCGACGCGGATCTTGGGGCCCTGCAGGTCGGCCATGATGGCCACCGACTTGCCGACCTTCTCCGCCGCCGCTCGCACCATGTTCGCGCGATCGATATGGTCCTGCGCCTTACCGTGCGAGAAGTTCAGGCGCACCACGTCGACGCCGGCCCGGATCATCTTTTCCAGCACCTCCGGCGTGTTGGAGGCAGGGCCCAGGGTGGCGACGATCTTGGTGGCTCGGGTCATGAGGAAACTCGCACGGAAACAGGCGGCTGATTATGGGCCGCCCCACCGCGAAAAAGTTTCTTGCCGTTACGGCCCCGAGCCGGGCGCGCCGACCCGGGGCTGGCCGTGGCTCAGCCGCGCTGGGCCGGCACGTCGGCCACCGCCAGCGCCGTCATGTTGACGATGCGGCGCACCGTGGCGGACGGGTTCAGGATGTGCACCGGCGCGGCCGCGCCCAGCAGCATGGGGCCCACTGTGACGCCGTTGCCCGCGCTGACCTTGAGCACGTTGAACAGGATGTGGGCCGAGTCCAGCGAGGGCAGCACCAGCAGGTTGGCCGCGCCGCTGAGCTTGCTGTCGGGCAGGAAGGCCTGGCGCACAGTCTCGCTGAGCGCCGCGTCGCCATGCATCTCGCCGTCGCATTCCACCTCGGGGTGGGCGGCGGTGAACAGCTCGTGCGCGCGGCGCATCTTGACCGCCGACGGCCGCGTGCTGGAGCCGAACATGGAGTGGCTCACGAAGGCCAGCTTGGGCGGCAGGCCGAAGCGCTTCACGCCCTCGGACGCCAGCGCGGCGATCTCGGCCAGCTGCTCGGCCGTGGGGTCGTCGTGCACATTGGTGTCGGCGATGAACAGCGTCAGCTTGTCCAGCATCAGCGCGTTCAGCGTGGCGAACTCGTTCACGCCGGGGCGCAGGCCGATCAGCTCGCGCACATGCTGCAGGTGGTGGTCGAAACGGCCCACCAGACCGCAGATCATCGCGTCCGCATCGCCCAGGCGTATGGCCAGCGCACCGATGGTGGTGTTGGAGCGGCGCACCGCGGCCTTGGCCATCTCGGGCGTGATGCCGTTGCGCTTCATCACGCCGAAGTAGGCCTCCCAGTACTGGCGGAAACGCGGATCGTCCTCGGGGTCGATGACGGCCACGTCCTGGCCCAGCTTGAGGCGCAGGCCGGCGCGCTGTATGCGCGATGCGATCACCGCCGGGCGGCCGATCAGCGTGGGGCGGCACAGGCCTTCGTCCAGCGCCACCTGCACCGCGCGCAGCACGCGCTCGTCCTCGCCCTCGGCATAGATCACGCGGGCCGGGCGGGCCTTGGCCGCGGTGAACACCGGGCGCATGAACATGCCGGTCTGGTAGACGAAGCGCTCCAGCGACTGACGGTAGGCGTCCAGGTCCGCGATGGGGCGGGTGGCCACGCCGTCGGCCGCGGCAGCGGCGGCCACGGCCGGCGCGATGCGCAGGATCAGGCGCGCGTCGAAAGGCTTGGGGATCAGGTAGTCGGCGCCGAACACCAGCTCCTGGCCCGCGTAGGCCGCGGCCACTTCATCGCTGGTCTCGGCCTTGGCGAGTGCCGCGATCTCGCGCACGCAGGCCAGCTTCATGCCCTCGGTGATCTTGGTCGCGCCGCAGTCCAGCGCGCCGCGGAAGATGTAGGGGAAGCACAGGACGTTGTTGACCTGGTTGGGGTAGTCCGAGCGGCCGGTCGCGATGATGCAGTCCGGGCGCACGGCCTTGGCCAGCTCGGGGCGGATCTCGGGCTCGGGGTTGGCCAGCGCCAGAATGATGGGCTGGCTGCCCATGGTCTTGACCATTTCGGCCGTCAGCACGCCCGCGGCCGAACAGCCCAGGAACACATCGGCGCCGTTCACCACGTCGCCCAGCGTGCGGGCGGCCGTGACCTGGCAGTAGCGCTGCTTGGACTCGTCCAGCTTGCCGGCTTTGGCATCCTCGCGCTCGCTCTGGATCACGCCGCGCGAGTCGCACACGAACACGTTCTCGCGCTTCACGCCCAGGCCCACCATCACGTCCAGGCAGGCAATGGCCGCGGCACCCGCGCCCGACACCGCCACCTTGACCTGGGCGATGTCCTTGCCCACCAGCTCCAGGCCGTTCAGCAGCGCCGCGCTGGAGATGATGGCCGTGCCGTGCTGGTCGTCATGGAACACCGGGATGTTCATGCGCTTGGACAGCTCGCGCTCGATGTAGAAGCACTCGGGCGCCTTGATGTCCTCGAGGTTGATGCCGCCCAGCGTGGGCTCCAGCGCCGCGATGATGTCTATCAGCTTGTCGGGGTCGCGCTCGGCCAGTTCGATGTCGAACACGTCGACGCCGGCGAACTTCTTGAACAGCCCGCCCTTGCCTTCCATCACCGGCTTGGCGGCCAGCGGGCCGATGTCGCCCAGGCCCAGCACGGCCGTGCCGTTGGTGACCACGCCCACCAGGTTGCCGCGCGAGGTGTATTCGGCCGCCAGGGCCGGGTCTTTCTCGATGTCCAGACAGGGATAGGCCACGCCCGGCGAGTAGGCCAGCGACAGGTCGCGCTGGTTGGTCAGCGCCTTGGTGGGCGTGACCGAGATCTTGCCGCGCGTCGGGCTGCGGTGGTAGTCGAGGGCCGCTTCGCGCAGGGCAGCTTCAGCGGGAGACAGGGGCTGATTGTTCTTTTCCAAGGGGAACTCCTTCGGCGGGGGCGCGTAGGTTACGCCTCGGGAACAACCCGACTTATGCAGAGTGGCTTGTCGGCCATGCCGAATCGGCAGCCCCTGCACCCGCCCGGGTCGCGGGGCCCCGCAACGGGGCGCTCGCGCCCCGCGATCAGCCCGCCGCGCGCAGGCTCATGCCCGGCGTCCTGCATGCCGCCGGTCCTTCGCCGGCCGCGCAGGGCTGAGCAGTCAGCCCTGCGCGCGCAGGCTCAGAATCTCGAAGGCCGGCAGGGTCTTGCCCTCCAGCACCTCCAGGAAGGCACCGCCGCCGGTGGAGATGTAGCCCACCTGCTTCTCGATGCCGTACTTGGCGATCGCGGCCAGCGTGTCGCCGCCGCCGGCAATGCTGAAGGCCGTGCTGTCGGCGATCGCATGCGCGATCGCCTCGGTCCCCTGCGCGAAGGCCGGGAACTCGAACACGCCCACCGGGCCGTTCCAGACGATGGTGCCGGCGGCCTTGAGCTTCTCGGCCAGTTTGGCGGCGGTCTTGGGGCCGATGTCGAGGATGAGGTCGTCGTCTTCGACGTCGGCCGCCGCCTTGACGGAGGCCGTCGCTCCGGCGGCAAAGGTCTTGGCGGTGACCACGTCCTCGGGGATGGGCACCTCGGCGCCGCGTGCGGCCATGTCCGCCATCACGGCCTTGGCCTGGTCCACCAGGTCAGGCTCGGCCAGCGACTTGCCTATCTTCAGGCCCGCAGCCAGCATGAAGGTGTTGGCGATGCCGCCGCCGACGATGAGACCGTCCACCTTGCTCGCCAGGCTTTGCAGGATGGTCAGCTTGGTCGACACCTTGGAGCCGGCGACGATGGCCACCAGCGGGCGGCGCGGATGGGCCAGCGCCTTGGTGATGGCGTCGATCTCGGCCGCCAGCAGCGGGCCGGCACAGGCGACCTTGGCGAACTTGGCGATGCCATAGGTCGTGGCCTCGGCGCGGTGGGCGGTGCCGAAGGCGTCATGCACGAAGATGTCGCACAGCGCGGCCAGCTTCTTCGACAGCTCCTCGCTGCACTTCTTCTCACCCTTGTTGACCCGGCAGTTCTCCAGCAGCACCAGCTCGCCCGGAGCCACGGCCACGCCGTCCACCCAGTCACGCTTGAGCGGCACCGGGCGGCCCAGCAACTCGGCCAGGCGTGCGGCCACCGGGGCCAGCGAGTCCTCGGGCTGGAACTCGCCCTCGGTGGGGCGGCCCAGATGGGAGGTCACCATCACCGCGGCGCCGGCATCCAGCGCCATCTGGATGGCGGGCAGCGACGCGCGGATGCGGGTGTCCTCGGTGATTTGGCCGGCGTCGTCCTGCGGCACATTGAGGTCGGCGCGGATGAACACGCGCTGGCCGGACACCTTGCCGGCTGCGATCAGGTCGGAGAAGCGAAGAACGTTCATGATGGGGCGGACAGTTGCAGAAAAACTGCCGTGATTCTCACCCGCCGGCCCGAGCGCCCCCGCTAACGCGACGGCAGCAGGCGCTGGCCCTACCAGCCCAGGCCCAGCCGCAACAGCAGCAGCACCGCCATGCCCGACAGGATGGTGGCCAGGATGTCGCGGCGCCAGAAGTACACCGCCATGCCCACCAGCGCCGCCGGCCAGCGCGCGTCCTGCCAGGTGGACAAGACCTGACCCTGACTCATGAAGATCTCAGGTGCCACCACCGCCACCAGCGCGGCCAGCGGCGCCACCTTGAGCAGCTCGCGCAGCCAGCCCGGCAGGGGCCAGGGCTTGTCGCCGATCAGGAAGAAGCCGCGGCTCAGCACCGTCACCAGCGCCAGCGCGATGATGGCCGCCCAGGTCCAGAGCTCGGACAGCCGCGTCATGAACGCCGCTCCCACTGCTCCAGCCCCCAGCCCACCAGGCCGGCCACGACGATGGCGCTGAGGATGTTGAGCTTGAGCGGCAGCGCATAGGTCGCCACCGACACCACGGCCGCGGTCAGCCCCACCCACCACAGACGCTTCTCGGTCAGCAGCGAGCAGGACAGGCCCAGCAGCGCCAGCGTGCCGGCAAAACCTATGCCCCAGTGCGGCGGGATGCGGTCCGCCAGCAGCATGCCGGCCAGCGACGCCGCCTGCCAGGCCGGCCAGTTCACCGCGACGCCGCCTGCGAAGTAGCGCAGCTGGCCCGGCCCGGGCTGGGGGTCGGGGAAGCGCTTCACGAAGAACACGAAGTTCAGGTCCGCGCCGAAGTAGGTCACGCCCAGCCGGCGCCAGCGCGGCAGGTGCCCCAGGTAGTGACGCCACTGCGCGCTGAAGATCACGAAGCGCAGGTTCACGCAGAAGGCCGTGGCCACCAGCACCCACAGCGGCGCACCGGACGCGATCAGCGGCAGGCTGGTGAGCTGGGCGCTGCCGGCAAACACCAGCAGCGACATGCCGATGGCGGTGGGCAGGCTCAGCCCGCTCTTGATCATGGCCACGCCGGTCACCAGGCCCCAGGCGGCCAGGCCTAGCGACGGCGAGGCCATGTCGCGCGCGCCCTGTCGGAAATCGGCATCGGCCGCGAGCGCGCGCAGCCTGGAAAGCAAACTCATGCCTGCATTGTCAGGGCTGAAGCACACCCAAGAGACAGGCGGCGCGAGCCCGCCGCCCCCTCAAGCGACTGCCAGGGATCCGGCTTTGCCGGTCCCTAGGCAGTGCCCCCTTGAGGGGGAGCGCGAAGCGCATCGGGGGTGGTCAATTCAGCTTGCGCACCTTGCCGCTGCCGGCGATGGAGCTGCTGATCTCGGGGGAGCCCGCGTAGCGCACGTCGCCCGAGCCGGCGATGGACACCTGCAGGCGCTTGCTGGCCTGCACCTGGGCGTCGCCGCTGCCGGCGATGCTGACCTTGACCTCCTCGGCCGCCAGCTCCGCCACCTTCACATTGCCGCTGCCGGCGATGGAGATGCCCAGCTGGCCGGCGCGGCCGCTGGCGTAGATGTCGCCGCTGCCGCTGACCTTGAGGCCCAGGCGCTCGGCGCTCAGGTCCGTGAAGCGGATGTCGCCGGAGCCGGCCACCGAGGCGTCCAGGCCCGCGGTCTTGATGCCCTCGGCGCGCACATTGCCCGAGCCCGCCACCGACACCGCGCGCAGCGCGGGCATCTCGATGGTGATCGTGGGCGTGCCGTTGAAGGACAGGTTGTAGCCCCGCTTGGGCGCAATCTCCAGCGTGCGGCCCTTGCCGCCGTCGGCCAGCCGGGTCTCGATGTAGGGCAGCAGGTTGCGGTCGGCCTTGAGCTCGACCTTGCTGCCCGAGCCCTGGCGTATCACGACGTCGAAGCCGCCGCTGAGGCTGACCGCATCGAAGCCGCTGACGTCGCGGGCCTCGGTGGCGATGTCGCCATTGCCGGCGACGCGCTCGCCGCTGCCCCAGTTCCAGCTCCAGGCCTGGGCCGGACCCTGTGCGGCGATCAGCGTGGCGGCACCCAGGGCGCAGAGGGCGAAGCGGCGGCGGTTGGCATTCATGGCAAGGGCTCCGGTTGAGATGATGACGGGCTGATGATGCCCGCCGCCCACCATCGCCCCGAGGGCCGCGCGACGACCTGCCGGATTGGCGGCCTGGAATGCAGGCCGCAGGCCGCTCAGTGGCCGGCGCCCTTGTCGGCTGCCTTGTCGGCGGGCTTGTCCGAGGCCTTGTCGGCCGGCTTGTCGCCGCCGTCGTCATCGCTGCCCGCGGGCTTGGACGCGCCAGGGCGCGGCACGACCGGCTTGATGCCCTCGATCTTGTTCTCGCGCATGTACTCGTCCATCTCGCGCCAGCCGTCGTAGACCGCGGCCTTGTGCGCCTTGGGGTTGAGCACGTAGCAATCCTCGATGGCGCGCATCGCGTGCCGGCAGGCGCCGCCTATGGCCTTGCCCTCGGCCTGCTTGGCCGCGGCCACCTTGACCGGGTCGTCTATGCCCAGCTGCTCGCAGGCACTGAGCGTGGCGAGCAGGGGCAGGGCGAGGAGAAGACGCTTCATCACGAGACTATCGGCGCCGGGCCGGCCCGACTTGAGCCGGCGCCTCAGCGCCGGAACTGGTTGGCCATCGCCAGCAGGCGCTCGATGCGTTCCTGCGTGGGCGGATGGGTGGAGAACAAGCCGGCCAGGCCGCCGCCGGACAGCGGGTTCATGATCATCATCTGCGCGGTCTCGGGGTGGGCCTCGGCCGGCGTCAGCGGGATGCCCTGGGCCAGGCGATGGATCTTGTCCAGCGCCGAGGCCAGCGCGGTCGGGTCGCCGGAGATCTCGGCGCCACCGCGGTCGGCCTCGAACTCGCGCGCACGGCTGATCGCCATCTGGATCAGGCTGGCCGCCAGCGGCGCCAGGATGGCCACCGCAATGCCCGCCAGCGGGTTCACCGGCCGGCCATGCTCGTCGCGGCCGCCGAACAGCGTCGCGAAATTGGCCAGCATGGAGATCGCGCCGGCCATGGTCGCGCTGATGGTGCTGATCAGGATGTCGCGGTGCTTCACATGGGCCAGCTCGTGCGCCATCACGCCGCGCAGCTCGCGCTCGCTCAGCGCCCGCAGGATGCCGGTGGTGGCCGCCACCGCGGCGTGCTCGGGATCGCGGCCGGTCGCGAAGGCATTGGGCGCGGCCTCATCGATCAGGTAGACCTTGGGCATGGGCAGACCGGCGCGTTGGGCCAGTTCCTGCACCATGCGATAGAACTGCGGCGCGGTGCTCTCGTCCACCGGCTGCGCGTTGTACATCTTCAGCACCATGTCCGCGGAGAACCAATAGCTGAAGAAGTTCATGCCCACGGCCACCAGCAGCGCGATCAGCATGCCGGTGCGGCCGCCGATCATGCCGCCCACCACCATGAACAGCGCGGTGATCGCCGCCATCAGCACGGCGGTCTTCATCAGATTGAACATCGCAGCCTCACCTCCGTGACAGTCCTCTCGCCCATGGCAGATGGTGCCATGGGCCCGGGCTTCAAGACTCGAAGCGCTCGCCCACCGCCAGCGGCCGGGCCTGCAGCCATGCCGCCGCGGGCCCGCGCTTGCCGCCGGCGCGCTGCAGCTCGGTCAGGCGCAGCGCGCCCTCGCCGCAGGCCACGACCGGCCCGGCCGCGTCCACCGCCAGCACAGTGCCGGGCTCGCCCTGCCCCGCCACCGGCTCCGCGTGCCAGACCTTGACCGCCTCGCCGCCCAGCGTCGCGACGCCGCCCGGGAAGGGGTCGAAGGCGCGCAGCCGGCGCGCGATCTGCTCGGCCGGCTGGGCCCAGGCGATCGCGCTCTCGGCCTTCTCTATCTTGTGCGCATAGGTGATGCCCTCGGCCGGCTGCGGTGTGGCCGTGAAGCCGCCGCAGGCCGCCAGCTCCAGTGTCTCGACGATGAGCCGGCCGCCCAGCGCGGCCAGACGGTCGTGCAGCGTGGCCGTGGTGTCGATGGCCCTAATGGGCTCGCGCTCCACCAGCAGCATGTCGCCGGTGTCCAGGCCCGCGTCCATCTGCATGATGGTGATGCCGGTCTCGGCGTCACCCGCCTCGATCGCGCGGTGGATGGGCGCCGCGCCGCGCCAGCGCGGCAGCAGCGAGGCATGGATGTTCAGGCAGCCACGCCGCGGCGTGTCCAGCACCCACTGAGGCAGGATCAGCCCGTAGGCGGCCACCACCATCACGTCGGCATCCGCCGCGAGCAGCGCCTCGCGCGCGGCGGCCGCATCGGCCGCGTACTTGCCGTCCAGCTTCAGGCCCTGGGGCTGGGCCACGGGGATGCCGGCGGCCTGGGCGCGCTGCTTGACCGCCGAGGCCTGCAGCTTCATGCCGCGGCCGGCCGGGCGGTCCGGCTGGGTCAGCACCAGCGGCACCGTGAAACCGGCCTTCAGCAGCGCATCCAGCGCCACCGCGGCGAATTCGGGCGTGCCCGCAAAGACGACGCGCATGCCGCTCAGAACGAACGCAGCGGACGCGACTTGGCGGCCAGCTCTTCCTCGCGGGTCTTCTTGGCCAGCTTGGTCTTGATGCGGTCGCGCTTGAGCGGGCTGAGGTATTCGACGAAGACCTTGCCCATCAGGTGGTCCATCTCGTGCTGCACGCACACGGCCAGCAGGCCGTCGGCGTCGAACTCGTAGGTCTCGCCGTCGCGGTTGAGCGCGCGCACCGTGACCTGCGCATGGCGCGGCACCTTGTCGTAGATCTGCGGCACCGACAGGCAGCCCTCCTCGCCCTCGACCCAGCCGTCGCTGAACTTCACCAGCTCGGGGTTGATCAGCACGCGCGGCGTGTCGCGCTCCTGCGAGGTGTCGATGACGATGACGCGCTCGTGCACATCCACCTGCGTGGCCGCCAGGCCCACGCCGTCGGCGGCGTACATGGTCTCCAGCATGTCGTCCACCAGCTGGCGGATGCGATCGTCAACCACGGCAACGGGCTTGGCCACCGTGTGCAGGCGGGGGTCGGGGTAGCGGAGGATGGGGAGCTTGGCCATGGTCGTGACTCGGTGTGGGCGGGCCGCCACGCCGTCTGCGCAACAAGATGCAAGCAGGGCGTTGGCACGGGCCGGTTGCTGGTTGCCCCAGGGGAATGGGGGCAGAATCTGCCCGATTTTCGCCCATCCAGGGCCATCCCCTCGGAGACCCCGCTCGATGCCCGCAGCCCGCACCGTCATTTTCCTGGCCAGCCTGGCCGCTGCCACCTCGCCGGCCTGGGCCCAGACCTCCCGGCTGCCGATCACGCCGGAGCAGCGCCAGGTGGCCGAGCAGGTGGCCCAGGCCGGCGTGCCGCTCAGCGATCTGGCGCCCGATGCGCCCGACCAGCACACCGTGAAGCCCGGCGACACGCTGTGGGACATCTCCAAGATCTTCCTGAAGACGCCGTGGCGCTGGCCCGAGCTGTGGGGCATGAACCGCACGCAGATCGCCAACCCCCACCTGATCTACCCCGGCCAGGTGCTGCTGCTGGTCAAGCGCGACGGCCGTGCACGGCTGGAGCTGGCCCAGGGCGTGGCGGGCAGCACCTCGGACGTGGTCAAGCTGCGCCCGCAGATGCGCATCTCGGCGCTGGACAGCACGCCCATCGCGTCCATCCCGCTGAACCTGATCCAGCCCTTCCTGACCGACACCGTGGTGTTCGACACCGACGCGCTGGCCACCGCACCGCGCATAGTTGCCGCCCACGAGGGCCGGGTGCTGCTGGGCCAGGGCGACCTGGCCTATGCGCGCGGCGACTTCGGCAACGCGTCGGAGTTCCGCATCTTCCGCACCGCCCGGCCGCTGCGTGACCCCGGCACCGGCGAGGTGCTGGCCTACGAGGCACCCTATGTGGGCCTGGCCGATCTGGTGCGGCCCGCGTCCGAGCAGACCGATGCCGACGGCAAGACGGTGCCGGTGCCTGCCACGCTGCAGGTGCGCCAACTGCGCGAGGAGGCCGGCGTGGGCGACCGCCTGGCCCCGGCGCCGGCGCGCAATCTCCAGCCCTATGTGCCGCATGCGCCCGTCCAGCCGCTGGACGGGCGCATCGTGTCGGTCTACGGCTCGGCGCTGAACGCCGGCCAGAACCAGATCGTCGCGCTGAACCGCGGCGCCCGCGACGGCGTAGAGCGCGGCCATGTGCTGGCGCTGTGGCGCCAGGGCCAGCAGGTGCGCGACACCACCGGCGAGCGCACGCAGACCATCAAGCTGCCGGACGAGCGCCACGGCGTGCTGTTCGTGTTCCAGGTCTACGAGCGCGTGTCCTATGCGCTGATCATCTCGGTGCAGGAGCCGGTGGGCGCCGGCGACCGCTTCACCCAGCCCTGAGGGGCGCCACGCACCCGGCCGCCATGGACCCGGTCGAGCTGGCCGCCTGGCTGCGCCTCACCGAGTCGGTCGGCCCGGGTGCCGCGCGGCGCCTGCTGGCCATGGCCGGCGGCCCGCAGGCGGTGTTCGAGCTGCCGGCGGTCGCGCTGGCCCAGGTGCTGTCCGCCCGCGAGCAGGCGGCACTGGCTCAGCCGCCCGAGCGCCTCGCCGCACTGACTGAGGCCAGCCAGGCCTGGCTGGCGGCCGACCCCGCCCACGGGCTGATGGCACTGGGCGATGCCGACTACCCCGCGCCGCTGCTGGCCACCGCCGACCCGCCACTGCTGCTATGGCTGGCCGGGCGGCGCGCACGCCTGCAGGACGCGGCGCTGGCCATCGTGGGCAGCCGCAACCCCACGGCCCAGGGGCGGGACAACGCCCGGGCCTTTGCGCGCGCGCTGGCCGAGGCGGGGCTGACCATCGTGTCCGGCCTGGCGCTGGGCGTGGACGCCGCGGCCCACGAGGGCGCGCTGGCGGCCGGCCAGGGCGCGACGGTCGCGGTGCTGGGCACCGGCCTGGACCAGCTCTACCCGCGCCGCAACGCCGCGCTGGGCGAGCGCATCGTGGCCGAGGGCGGCCTGCTGGTCAGCGAGTACGCGCTGGGCATGCCGGTGCTGCCGGCCAATTTCCCGCGCCGCAACCGTATCATCGCGGGCCTGAGTCAGGGCTGCCTGGTGGTGGAGGCGGCGCTGGAATCGGGCTCGCTGATCACCGCCCGGCTGGCGGTGGAGGCCGGGCGCGAGGTGTTTGCAATCCCTGGCTCCATCCACTCGCCGCAGTCGCGCGGCTGCCATGCGCTGATACGCCAGGGCGCCAAGCTGGTGGAGACCGCGCAGGACGTGCTGGAGGAACTGGCCCCGGGCCGGCCCCTGCCCGAGCCGGCCGCCCCCGAGGCGCCCGAGCCCGCGACCGGGCCGCAGGCGCTGCTGGACGCCATGGGCTACGACCCGGTCAGCCTGGACGCGCTGCAGGCCCGCTCGGGCTGGCCCGCGGCCGAGCTGAGCGCGGCACTGCTGGAGCTGGAGCTGGACGGCCAGGTCGCGCGGCTGGCGGGGCAGCTGTTCCAGCGCAGGCACAAAGGCTGACCTTAACCCGCCCGATGAGGCCGGAATCCGAGGGGTTATTCGCATCCGGGGGCCAAAAAACGCTCGGGTATCATGGCCTCACCATGTTCGACGTCCTGGTCTATCTGTACGAAACCTACTGGCGTCCGGACGCCTGCCCCGACCACGCGCAGCTGACGCGCAAGTTGACGGCGGTGGGCTTCGAGAACGACGAGATCCAGGAAGCCCTGTCCTGGCTGGACGGCCTGGCGGCCGCCGGCGAGACCTTCCAGGGCGAGCAGGGTGCCGATAGCCTGCGGGTCTATGCCCCGGCCGAGATCGAGCACCTGGGCGAGGCCTCGGTGGGCTTCATCAGCTTCCTCGAATCCGCCGGCGTGCTGCCCGGCCCGATGCGGGAGATGGTGGTGGACCGCGCGATGGCCATCCCCGGCGCGCCGCTGGACCTGGAAGACCTGAAGATCATCGTGCTGATGGTGTTCTGGAGCCTGGGCGAAGAGCCCGACGCGCTGATCCTCGACGAGCTCTTCGTCGCGCCGGAAGACCGGCTCATTCACTGACGCACTGCGCGGGCCGGTCGCCCGCGCCACTCAACCCAGCACGCTGGGATCCGCGTCCAGCTTGGCCAGCGCCTTGCGCGTGGCCAGCACGGTCAGCGACTCGTCCTGGGCTGGCAGCAGCAGGCCGGCCTGCAGGAAGGCGGCCATGCGGTTCAGCGAGAACAGCACGCCGCGGCCCTTGGGCGTCACGAACAGCGCCAGCTGCTTGCGCAGGCCGCGCCAGGCCAGCTGCACCTGTTCGTTGCGGCCGCGGTAGTCCAGCATGAACCAGCCGCCCACCTGCAGCTCGCGCGCCCAGGCGACCATGGCCGGCGTGGGCGCGGAGCCGCCCTCGGCCACGACCTCCATCTCGTCGGACTCGTGGCCGGACAGGTCGCGCATCAGCAGCTCGTCGACCTGCTCCTCCTCGCCCTCCCCCTGCGGCAGCATGGCCTCCAGCGTTTCCAGCTGGTCCATCAGCTCGTCCAGGCGCTCGCGCGGGATGGCGGCGGTCTTGGCGGTGAAGGCGGCGGCCAGTGCGTTGTTGAGCAGGCGCACCTGATCGTCCTGCTTGGCAGGCGGCAGGCCGGCCTGGCTCATGCCGTCTCGCAGCGTCTTGAGCAGCGGCGGCAGGCGCCGTATCACCTCGGCACGCTCCTCGCGCGAGGCCTTGGCGCTGGCCGACCAGATCAGGTCGGCCGCGGCGCGCTTCATGGCCTTGGTGTCCTCGGCCTGGGCGCCGCTGCGCACCGCGGTGACGGCCAGCACATCGGCCCACACATGGAAGAGGAAGTCGCGCACGCCGTCCTGCACCGGCACGGCGGACAGCATCTTGCGCAGCTCGATGGTGTACTGGATGGCCAGCGTCTCGCGCTGCTCCACCTGCTGGGCCAGGGACACGCCCTTCTTGGACGCCTGGTTCTCGTTCTCGAAATAGTGGGCGAGGAACTTCTCGAACTCGCTCAGCACGGTGGCGAACACGCGCCGGCCGGTGTCGGGGTAGGCCTCGACCACCTGGACCACGCGCTTGATCTCGCGCTCCAGCGCCTCGTTGCTGTTGTCGCCCTGGTGGGTGTTGAAGCCCATCACGCAGGCGCCCATGCGGTCGATCAGGCGGCGCGCCGGGTGGTCGGCCGCGGCGAAGAAGTCGGGCTCGCTGACCGCGACCCGCAGCACCGGCATCTGCAGGCGCGCGAACCACACGCGCACCGTGGCCGGGATGCGCTCCTCGGTCAGGATGCTCTGGAACATCATCGCGACGATCTCTATCGTCGCGCGCTCGGCCGGCGTGTTGGCGGCCTGCTTGAGCACCTGCTTGAAGGCCTGGTTGCGCGCGCCGATCTCCTCCAGCGCGCGCGGCGTCGCGGCCGGCCCCTCGGCAGGGGCGGCGGGGCGGCGCTGCAGGGTCTCCTGCGCATGCTTGATCGCGCCCATCAGGCGCTGCGACGACGCGGCCGGATCGGCGGGTTCGCCCGCCAGGCCGGGGGCGTTGGCCAGGCTGGGCCGGCCGGAGGCCGGGCTCGCCGGCAGCTGGTGGCGGGCCGTGACCGGGAAGCCCGGCACATGGCGGGCCAGCACGCGCTGCAGCTGGGCCATCACCTCCTCGGCCTGGTGGCTGGCGCGGCTCTGGCCGCCGTCGGCGGCGCCGGTCGCTCCAGCACCGACGCTCGCGGCCGGCCGCGGCACGGCGCCCGGCGCAATGCCGGCCACCGCGACCGACGCAGTCGTGCCGCCGGCCTGGGCCGAACGACGGATGAAGGGGCGCAGGTCCACCTCGGGCAGCACGCGCTGCGCAATCAGCCAGCGGTTGGCCTCGTGGTAGGCCTCGCTGATCAGCTGGGCGAATTCCTCGTGCAGCTCCTGCTGCAGCAGCTGCCACACGGTGGCGTCCAGCCCCACGCGGTTCCAGGCATTGAGCACGATGCGGGCCACCACATTGGCGCGCAGCAGGTCCAGCGGCGCGAGGTCGTCATGCGCCTCCAGCACCTGCATGCGGGTGCGCAGGTCGGTGAACTCCCAGGTCGCACGGTCCATCACCACCAGTGCCAGGCGCGAGCTGGTGATCTCGCGCTCTATGGTGACGTCGTCCACCAGGCTCATCTGCGAGGCCGGACGGGTAGGTTCAGGCTCGCGCCCGGCCTCGGCGACACCGTGCAGCGCCGCATCGCGCAGCGCGCCGACCACCGCCGCCTGCCAGTCCGGCACGCGCTGGCGCCAGGCCTGGACCGCGTCGCGCCGGGCCATGGCCACCGCGTGCGGCACGGCCTGCAGCAGCAGCTGTTCGGCCACCTGGGTGACGGCCGCCACCAGCGGCGTCATGCCGCGCACCAGGGCCTCCAGGTAGACGCGCCGCGCCTGGGTGGCCAGGGCCTGGTTACGGGCGACGGTCATGGACGGCGGCGAGCGGCTGGGTAGTCCTGGGGCAGTGGTTCACTCTACACGACGGCCCCGGCATTGGGGTCGTTCGGGTCGTCGGTCTTGACCTGCTGCTTGATCAGGTCCTCGCGCTTCACGCCCAGCCACATCGCGATGGCCGCGGCCACGAAGACCGAGGAGTAGATGCCGAAGCAGATGCCTATGGTCAGCGCCATCGCGAAGTAATGCAGCGTGGGGCCGCCGAACACCAGCATGGACAGCACCACCAGCTGCGTGGAGCCGTGGGTGATGATGGTGCGGCTCATCGTGGACGTGATCGCGTGGTCGATCACCTCGTGCGTGCTGAGCTTGCGGTACTTGCGGAAGGCCTCGCGCACCCGGTCGAAGATCACGACCGACTCGTTCACCGAGTAGCCCAGCACGGCCAGCACCGCGGCCAGCACCGGCAGCGAGAACTCCCACTGGAAGAACGCGAAGAAGCCCAGGATGATGACCACGTCGTGCAGGTTGGCGATGATGCCGGCCACGCCGAACTTCCACTCGAAGCGGATGGCCAGGTAGATCACGATGCCGATGACGGTCGCGATCAGCGCCTTGGCCGCGTCCCAGGCGAGTTCCTCACCCACCGCCGGGCCCACGACCTCGGAGCGCGACAGCGTGACCGGCTCGGCCTTGGCGGCGTTGAAGCAGACCTGCTTGCTGACAGACTCGCCCTTGTCGGTGACCTGCTGGTGCTGGCTGACCGTACCGGCCTCGGCGCGGCACAGCTCGCCGAACACCTTGTCGACCACCTCGGTCTGCTTCTCGCCCGGGCGCACCGGCAGGCGGATCATCACGTCGCGCGAGCTGCCGAAGTTCTGCACCTGCACGTCGGCATAGCCCATCTTCTCGATGAGGCCGCGGGTCTTCTGGATGTCGGCCGCCTGCGGGTAGGCCACCTCGATGACCGTGCCGCCGGTGAACTCGATGGAGAAGTGCAGGCCGCGCGTGACCAGGAAGAACACGGCCAGCGCGAAGGTGATGAAGGAGATCGCGTTGAACAGCAACGCGTGCTTCATGAACGGGATATCCCGTTTGATGCGGAACAGTTCCATGCTTGGCTTTCCTCAGACCGCGGGCGTCTGCACGTCGGGCTCGGGCTTCCACACCTGGCCGATGGCCAGGGACTTGAGCTTCTTCTTGCGGCCGTACCAGAGGTTGACCAGCGCACGCGAGAACACCACCGACGAGAACATCGAAGTCAGGATGCCCAGGCAGTGCACGACCGCGAAGCCCTTGATGGGGCCGGAGCCGAACACCAGCAGCGCCAGGCCGGCGATCAGCGTGGTGACGTTGGAGTCCAGGATGGTGGCCCAGGCACGCTCGTAGCCGGCGTGTATGGCCGCCTGCGGGCTGGCGCCGCCGCGCAGCTCCTCGCGGATGCGCTCGTTGATCAGCACGTTGGCGTCGATGGCCATGCCCAGCGCCAGCGCCATCGCGGCGATGCCGGGCAGGCTCATGGTGGCCTGCATCAGCGACAGCAGGGCCACCAGCAGCAGCAGGTTGAAGCCCAGCGCCAGCGCCGAGAACGCGCCGAACAGCGCGTAGTAGATGCACATGAAGACGGTCACCGCGATGAAGCCGCCGGCCACGCTGGCGATGCCCTTCTCGATGTTCTCCTTGCCCAGGCTGGGGCCTATGGTGCGCTCCTCGATGATCTCCATGGGCGCGGCCAGCGAGCCGGCGCGCAGCAGCAGCGCGGTGTCGCTGGCTTCCTGCGTGGTCATGGCGCCGGAGATCTGGAAGCGGTTGCCCAGCTCCGAGTTGATGCGCGGCGCGGTCACGACCTCGCCCTTGCCCTTCTCGAAGATCAGGATGGCCATGCGCTTGCCGACGTTCTCGCGCGAGACTTCCTTCATCACGCGCGCACCCTTGGCATCCACCGTCAGGTGCACGGCCGGGTTGTGGTTCTCGTCGAAGCCAGGTTGGGCATCGTTGAGGTTGTCGCCGGTCAGGATGACCTGACGCTTCACGATGATGGGGCCGAAGCCACGATCGATGTAGCGCTCGGTGCCGAAGGGCACGGGGCCGTTGCCGCTCAGCGCGGCCTGGGCCTCGGCGCTGTCGTCCACCATGCGCAGCTCCAGCGTCGCGGTGCGGCCGATGATGTCCTTGGCCTTGGCCGTGTCCTGCACGCCCGGCAGCTGCACGACCACGCGATCCAGGCCCTGCTGCTGGATCACCGGCTCGGCCACGCCCAGCTCGTTGACGCGGTTGTGCAGCGTGGTGATGTTCTGCTTGAGCGCCGCTTCCTGCACCGACACCTGGGCCTTGGGGCTGAGGCTGCCGACCAGGCTGAGGTCGCTGCCCTGGCCCTGCGGGGTCCAGACGAAGTCGGGCTGCTGTTCCTTCAGCAGCGCCTCGGCGGCGGTGCGCTGGGCCGCGTCGCGGAAGGCCACGACCACGTCGTTGCCGTCACGGTTGATGCCGGCGTGGCGGATGTTCTTGTCACGCAGCGAGGAGCGCACGTCGCCGGCGGTGGCCTCGGCCTTCTTGGTGAGGGCCGACTTCATGTCCACCTGCATCAGGAAGTGCACGCCGCCGCGCAGGTCCAGGCCCAGGTACATGGGGAAGGCGTGCAGGCTGGACAGCCACTGCGGCGAGCGCGACAGCAGGTTCAGCGCCACGATGTAGGCCGGATCGGCCGCGTCGGGGTTGAGTGCCTTGCTGATCGCGTCCTTGGCCTTGAGCTGGGTGTCGGTGTCGCCGAACCGCGCCTTGATGGAATTGCCGTCGAACTGGACGTAGTCCGCCTGGACGCCGGCCTCCTTGAGCGCGGCCTGGATGCGCTGGGTCAGCGCGTCGTCGACCTTGACGGTGACCTTGGCGCTGGACACCTGCACCGCCGGCGCTTCGCCGAACAGATTGGGCAATGTGTAGAGGGTGCCGAACAGCAGCGCGATCACGAGGATCGCGTACTTCCAGAGCGGGTAGCGGTTCATGAGGACTTCCTTGACGGCGCCCGCGCGGCGGCGGGCGCTCGGAGGGGCCGCGGGCGGGCCGCGGCGCGCCGGCTTACTTCAGCGTGCCCTTGGGCAGCACCTGGGAAATGGCCGAGCGCTGCACCTGCACCTCGACGCCGTTGGCCACTTCCACGTGGATGAAGCTCTCGCCCAGCTTGCTGATCTTGCCGACCAGGCCGCCGGCGGTGACCACCTCGTCACCCTTGGTGACGGCCTCGATCATGGCCTTGTGCTCCTTCTGCCGCTTCATCTGCGGGCGGATCATCACGAAATACAGCACCACGAACATCAGCACCAGCGGCAGCATGCCGAGCAGGCTGGATTCGGGGCTGGCCGCGCCTTGGGCGGCCTGGGCGTAGGCGTTGGAGATGAACACGTTGTCGTCCTGTGTGGTGGCGGGTCGACTCGCGTCGCCCGGCCTGGGGTTGAAGGCGGCAGTTGCCGCCGACACGCACCGTTTCAAGCCGCCGGGCGCCTGGGACAATCCCGCACCGCGGCCGAGTGCCCGGCGCAAGTAACCGCGGATTCTAAGTCGCCGACCATGCTCGTCCCGGAGCGATCTCAACGCAGCTATCCTCGCCGCATGGACTCGCCCTTGCCCCGCATCGACACCACCCTGGTCGATCAAGGACCTTTCCAGGCCCACGGCCGTCTGGAGGTCTGGCTGGAAGCCGACCTGCTGTGCTACCGGGCCACCGGGCCCTTCAATGTCGAGATGGTCGAGGTGCTGGGGCGTGCGCTGCAGCGCCTGGACCCGCTGCCGCCGGCCCGCTACGCCAGCCTGGTCTGGTGGCAGCACAGCATGCTGGCCTCGCCCGACACGCTGGCCGCCTACGAGGCGCTGCTGAAGCGGCGCCAGCACCGGCCCGACCTGTCACCCCCGGTGGCTAGCCTGTGGCTGGCCGGCCCCGAGGTCGAGGGCGTACGGCTGATGCGCCCGCACTGGGCGGCCGTCTATGCAGCGGCCGGCTGGCCGCTGGAGTTCTGTGACACCGATGCCCAGATGCGCACCCGGGCGCGGGAGCTGCTGACGGCCGCCGCGCGCGGCCCGGAGACCTGAACCCATGCCCGGTCAAGCCGCGTGGTGGCACCGCCTGCGCCCCCGCTCGCTGAGCCTGCGGCAGCTGCTGACCCTGCCCTATGTGGTGCTGGTGCTGGTGCTGGTGCTGCTGATAGGCGCGCTGTCCTATCGCACCGGCCGCGCCACCGTGGACAACCTCTCGGGCCAGCTGCTGCAGCAAACCATCAGCAGCATCGGCCTGCAGCTGGAGGAACACATGGAAGGCGCCGACGAGGTGCTGGAAACCGCCTTCCCCACCGGCCTGCCCGCGCCGCGTCTGGACGGTGCCGAGCAGGAGGCGCTGCGGCTGCGCCTGTGGCAGGCCGCGTCCCTGCACCGCGACCCGCACAACTACGTCTATTACGGCGACCGCAGCGGCCGCTTCATCGGCCTGTGGCGCTTCTCGGCGGACGAGGCCGAGCTGCGGCTGCGCCCCCATGCCGACGGCCCGCGCACGCTCTACCGCATCAGCGGCATTGGCGGCACGCCCCAGGCGCCACGCAGCGAGGAGCAGGTGTTCGATCCGCGCGAGCGGCCCTGGTACCTGGAGGCGATGAAGGCCCCGCTGGCGCTGGCCTGGTCCACTCCCTATGTGGACTTCCGCAGCCAGGAGCTCATCGTCACCCGCACCCGCCGGCTGGCCGACGCCAGCGGCGCGCCCGTGGGCGTGGCCGCCACCGACCTGCCGCTGCGCCAGATCACCGCCTTCCTGGGCCGGCTCAGCCTCAGCCGTCAGGCCGTGGCGCTGGTGATGGAGCAGGACGGCCAGCTGATAGGCGCCTCGCGCGGGCCCCACATGCGCCAGCGCAGCCCCGGCGTGCCGGAGCGGCTGAACGCGGCAGCCAGCCCCGACCCGCTGGTGGCCGGCGCCTATGCCGCGGTGCGCCAGCTGCCGCAGGCCCCGAGCACGGCGCCACGCACCGGCACCTTCACCGCGCCCGACGGCCAGCTGGTGCAGTTCGGCTACGCCCGCGTGGACCCCGGCCTGGGGCTGGACTGGCTGGTCATCGTCGCGGTACCGCGCAGCGACTTCCTGGCCGACGTGCAACGCAACTTCCTGCACACCGGCCTGCTGGCCGCGCTCGCGGCGCTGGTGGCGGTGGCGATAGGCTGGGCGGTGCTCAACACCGTGGCCCGCGAGCTGCGCGAGCTGGCGACCGCCGCGCGCCGCGTCGGCGAGGGTGTGCTGGACGAGCCGCCCGAGGTGCACCGCCAGGACGAACTCGGCGAGCTGGCCCGGGCCTTCGCCGACATGCAGCGCCGCCTGCTGACCGACCAGCTGACCGGCCTGTCCAACCGCGCGGCCATCCTGCGCCGCATCGAGGACCGCATCCTGCAGCACCGCCGCCGCGGCGACGGCCAGCCCTTCGCGGTGCTGTTCATAGACTTCGACCGCTTCAAGGACATCAATGACCGCTGGGGCCACGAGGCCGGCGACGCGGTGCTGCAGGAGCTCAGCCAGCGGCTGCGCGCCGGTGTGCGGGTGGGCGATCTGGTGGCGCGCTATGCGGGCGACGAGTTCGTGCTGCTGGTCGAGGCGGTGGCCGGCCGGGCCGACGCCGAGGCCGCCCGCGCCCACCTGGAGGCCGCGCTGCGCCAGCCGCTGCTGAGCCTGGCGCGCTGGACCACCGACACCCAGGCCCACGGCGCCAGCATAGGCGTGGCGCTGTACCCGCAGGACGCGCAGGACACCGAGGGCCTGCTGCGCCACGCCGATGCCGACATGTACCGCCGCAAGGCCGCCACCGCCGCCCATGGCCAACCGCCCACCGACGCTTGAGCAGCTGCGCCGCCACGCGATCGCGCGCACGCTGTTCAAGCCCACCACGCTGCTGGGCGCGATACGGCGCCTGGGCTTTGTGCAGGCCGACCCCATGCGCGCGCCGGCCCGCGCGCAGGACCTGATCCTGATGCACCGCGTGAAGGGCTACCGCGCCGGCGACCTGGAGGCACGCTACGCACGGCTGCCGGTGGAGGAAGACTGCTTCGTGAACTACGGCTTCCTGCCGCGCGAGCACCTGCCGCTGCTGCACCCGCGCACGCCCAAACGCAGCTGGGACGCGGCCACGCAGGCGCGCGCGGCCGAGCTGCTGGACTTTGTGCGCACGCGCGGCCGCACCCATCCGCGCGACGTGCTGGAGGTGTTCTCGCACGGCCGCATGGCTGGCTACTGGGGCGGCGAGCTCAATGTCAGCACCCAGCTGCTGGACGGCCTGCACTACCGCGGCCAGCTGCGCGTGGCCCGGCGCGACGCCGGCACGCGGGTCTACGAGCCCATGCGGCATGCCGAGGTGGACGACAGCCCCGCCGCCCGCCAGGCCCGCGCCGACGCGCTGCTGGACCTGGTGCTGCAGCTGTACGCGCCGCTGCCGGCGGCCAGCCTGGGCTACCTCACCTCGCTGCTGGGCTATGGCGCGCCCCAGCTGCGTGCCGAGGCGCGCGCGGCGCTCAAGCGCCTGCCGCAGCGCCAGCCCCATGCGCTGGTGGAGGGCGAGCGCTGGTTCTGGCCGGACGGCGAGAACCCGGCGTCCCGCCGCCACCGGGTCGAGCCCGAGCGGCTGCGCTGGCTGGCGCCCTTCGACCCGCTGGTGTGGGACCGGCGCCGCTTCGAGCGCTTCTGGGGCTGGGCCTACCGCTTCGAGGCCTACACGCCGGCCGCCAAGCGCACCATGGGCCACTATGCGCTGCCGCTGCTGTGGGGCGAGCAGGTGGTGGGCTGGGCCAATCTCAAGGTGAGCGACGGGCGCCTGGTGCCCGAGCTGGGCTTTGTGGGCCCGCGCCCCCGCGGCGCGGTCTTCGAGCAGGCCTTGCAGCAGGCCGAACAGCACACCGCGGCCTTCCTCGGCCTGCAGGCCTGAGCCGGCCGCTCAGGCGTTCACGTGGGCCATGGAGGCCGCCGGGTAGCGCTCGCCTGCGACCGGCGTCTCGGCCAGCAGCCGGGCCAGCGCGGTGCGCACGCCGTCATCCAGCCGCAGGCGCGCGGCCGCCGCGTTCTCGTCGATGCGCTCGTGGCTGCGCGTGCCGGGGATGGGCACGATGTCCGCGCCACGGTCCAGCAGCCAGGCCAGCGCCAGCTGGGCCGGCGTCCAGCCGCGCTCGCGCGCCAGCGCCGCGACGCCGTCGGCCAGCGCCAGATTGGCCTGCAGGTTGCCGTCCTGGAAGCGCGGGTTGGCGCGCCGCCAGTCGCTGGCCGCCAGTTGGCCCAGGTCGCGGATCGCACCGGTCAGAAAGCCCCGGCCCAGCGGGCTGTAGGGCACCAGCGCGATGCCCAGCTCACGGCAGGTGGGCAGGATCTCGTCCTCCACGTCGCGGGTCCACAGCGAGTACTCGGTCTGCACCGCGGTGATGGGGTGGACCTTGTGCGCGCGTCGAATGGTGTCGGCCGAGGCCTCGGACAGGCCGAGATAGCGCACCTTGCCCGCGCGCACCAGCTCGGCCATCGCGCCCACCGTGTCCTCGATGGGCACGCTGCGGTCCACGCGGTGCTGGTAGTAGAGGTCGATGTGATCCACCTGCAAGCGTTGCAGGCTGGCGTCACAGGCCGAGCGCACATAGTCCGGCGAGCCGTTGATGCCCAGCAGGCGGCCGTCCTCGGCCCGCACATTGCCGAACTTGGTGGCCAGCACCACCTCGCGGCGGCGGTTGGCCAGCAGGTGGGACAGCAGACGCTCGTTGGCGCCCGTGCCGTACATGTCGGCCGTGTCCAGGAAGTTCATGCCCACGTCCAGCGCGTGGTGCAGCACATGCAGCGACTGGGTGTCGTCGGCCGGGCCGTAGAAGTCGGACATGCCCATGCAGCCCAGGCCCAGCGCCGAGACCTCGGGGCCGCGCTCGCCCAGACGGCGACGGGGAACGGGGGGGATGAAGGTGGGGGTCATGAGGGCTCCGAAAGCAGGACTGAATACGGCGCCCAGCTTAGGAAGCGGCGCGCGCCGCGGCCAGCGCAAAGCTCGCCCATCCTTGCCCAATCCTCCGATCCCCGCGGCCCACCCCTGGGCGGCGCCCGGCGGCCTCTGCACAATCCACCACATGCCCTCGACACCCCCTGATGCCACCGACGCCGCGCTGCAGCCGCTGCGCGCCCAGCTCGTGGACCTGGTGCTGCGCCACGGCCCGGCCGAGGGCTCGCAGCCCAGTGCCATCGCCGGCCTGCACCTGATACGCGCCAATGCGCCGGCCCTGCCCATCCCGGCGGTCTACGAGCCCGGCGTGGTGCTGGTGCTGCAGGGCCGCAAGAAGGTGGTGCTGGGCGAGGAGGTGCTGTTCTACGACCCCGGCCACCTGCTGCTGGTATCCATGACCTCGCTGCCGCGCGGCCAGGTGCTGGAGGCCAGCCCCGAGCGGCCCTATCTGTGCGTGCGCCTGGGCTGCGACACCCAGCTGCTGGCCGACCTGCTGGCCGAGGTGGGCCCCAGCGCCAGCGACGCAGCGGCCAGCTGCAGCACGCTCAACCTCACGCCGGTGACCGAGCCGCTGCTGCACGCGCTGCTGCGCCTGCTGCAGCTGCTGGACACGCCGCAGGACCAGCGCGTGCTCGCGCCGCTGCTGCAGCGGGAGATCTTCTACCGCGTGCTGACCGGACCGCTGGGGCCGCGCCTGCGCAGCCTGACGCAGAGCGACAGCGCCACGCGGCGCGTGGCCCGCGCGATCGAGCAGCTGACGCAGCGCTACGCCGAGCCGCTGTCGGTGGACGAGCTCGCGGCCGCCGCCCACATGAGCCCGTCCACGCTGCACCAGCGCTTCAAGCAGCTGACCCGGCTGTCGCCCATCCAGTACCAGAAGCAGCTGCGCCTGCAGCAGGCGCGCCGGCTGATGCTGGCCGACGGCCTGGACGCGAGCGCCGCCGCCCACCAGGTGGGCTACGAGAGCGCGTCGCAGTTCAGCCGCGAATACCGGCGCCTGTTCGGCGCGCCGCCGCGGGCCGACATCGAACAGCTGCGCGGCAGCTGAGCAAAGCGTCACGCCCCGAGCAGCCCGCGGCCGACGCGCCGGCGCGGGCTTGATGCGGATCAAGCCGCCAACCGGAGCCCGGGCGCAGCATGGGCTTTTGCCCTGGACCTGCCCATGCCCACACGCCCCCGCTCCGCCAGCACCGAAGCCCCGCCACGCGCGCCGCGTCGCGCCGCCAGCCGCCGCGTCAGCGCGGGTGACACCGTGCCTCAGCTGAACGGCGCCGGCGTGGAGCGCCACAGCGTGAGCCGTGCCAGCACCCGCCACGAGATCGTGCAGCGCGAGACGCTGGCCGAGCTGCTGCGCCGCCACCAGCAGGCCGAGGGCGGTGCCGCCGACCTGGCCGAGGAGCTGGGCACGCTGCTGGCCGGCAGCTCGCCCGACGAGCGCCGCAAGCTGCGCCGTGCGCTGCGCCAGCACGAGGAGGCGCTCGCCCCCATCGCGGACGTGGACCCCGACACCGAGCTCAGCCCCGACTGGCGCCAGGGCGCCTACCCGTACAAGAACCTGCTGTCCCGCAAGAGCTACGAGCGCCAGAAGTACCGCCTGCAGGTGGAGCTGCTGAAGCTGCAGGCCTGGGTGAAGGAGACCGGCGCCCGCGTGGTCATCCTGTTCGAGGGCCGCGACGCCGCCGGCAAGGGCGGCACCATCAAGCGCTTCATGGAACACCTCAACCCCCGCGGCGCGCGCGTGGTGGCGCTGGAGAAGCCCAGCGAGGTGGAGCGCGGCCAGTGGTACTTCCAGCGCTATGTGGAGCACCTGCCCACGGCCGGCGAGATCGTGATGTTCGACCGCAGCTGGTACAACCGCGCCGGTGTCGAGCGGGTGATGGGCTTCTGCTCGGAGAGCGAGTACCAGGAGTTCCTGCGCCAGACGCCGGAGTTCGAGCGCCAGCTGGTGCGCTCGGGCATCCATCTGTTCAAGTTCTGGTTCTCGGTCAGCCGCGACGAGCAGCGCCGCCGTTTCAAGGAGCGCAAGCTGCACCCGCTCAAGCAGTGGAAGCTGTCGCCCATCGACATGGCCTCGCTGGACAAATGGGGCGACTACACACGGGCCAAGGAGGCGATGTTCCTGCACTGCGACACCTCGGACGCGCCCTGGACCGTGATCAAGAGCGACTGCAAGAAGCGCGCGCGCCTGAATGCGATGCGCTTCGTGCTCAACCGCCTCGCCTATACCGAGCGCAAGCCGGACCGCATAGGCGCCGTGGACCCGCTGATCGTCGGCCGGCCGGCGCTGGTGTCGGCCGCGGGCGACGATCTGCTGGCGCCGGGCGGCGCGGGGTGATGCAGTTCACGCCACGCGAGTCGGCGCGGCCACTAGAATTCGCGCTTTCCGAGGAGCGTTGCAACCTCCGCCCCGTGATCGGTGCGTGAAGGCCAGGCTCGGAATTCCTCTCTGCAACCGCGCTCACCCGCTGGCCGACTCGCGCCGGGGTGAGTCCCCTTGCGTCGGCGCGTCGCCAGCGGCTTCTGAACGAAGGAGCCCGACATGACCGCTGCCATTCCCGCCCATATCGTCAAGGACCTGTCGCTGGCCGACTGGGGCCGCAAGGAAATCAAGATCGCCGAGCACGAGATGCCGGCGCTGATGGCCATCCGCACCGAATACGCCGCTTCGCGACCGCTGAAGGGCGCCCGCATCGCCGGTTCGCTGCACATGACCATACAGACCGCGGTGCTGGTGGAGACGCTGCAGGCGCTGGGCGCCGAGGTGCGCTGGGCCAGCTGCAACATCTTCTCCACGCAGGACCATGCCGCCGCCGCGCTGGCCGCCACCGGCACGCCGGTGTTCGCCTACAAGGGCGAGACGCTGGAAGACTACTGGGACTACACCCATCGCATCTTCGACTTCGGCGCTGCGGGTTCGGCCGGTGAAGGCCCCAACATGATCCTGGACGACGGCGGCGACGCCACGCTGCTGATGCACCTGGGTCAGCGCGCCGAGAAGGACCTGTCGGTGCTGGCCAACCCGGGCAGCGAGGAAGAGCGCATCCTGTTCGCGGCCATCAAGGCCAAGATCGCGGTCGACCCGACCTGGTACACCCGCAAGAGCGCCGAGATCATCGGCGTGACGGAAGAGACCACCACCGGCGTGCACCGCCTGAAGGAAATGTCCGCCAAGGGCACGCTGCAGTTCCGCGCGATCAACGTGAACGACAGCGTCACCAAGAGCAAGTTCGACAACCTCTACGGCTGCCGCGAATCGCTGGTGGACGGCATCAAGCGCGCCACCGACGTGATGGTGGCCGGCAAGATCGCGGTCGTGGCCGGCTACGGCGACGTAGGCAAGGGCTCGGCCCAGGCGCTGCGCGCGCTGTCGGCCCAGGTGTGGGTCACCGAGATCGACCCGATCTGCGCGCTGCAGGCCGCGATGGAAGGCTATCGCGTGGTCACCATGGAGTACGCCGCGGACAAGGCCGACATCTTCGTGACCACCACCGGCAACAAGAGCGTGATCCGCCATGAGCACATGGCCGCGATGAAGAACAACGCCATCGTCTGCAACATCGGCCACTTCGACAACGAGATCGATGTTGCGTCGCTGGAGGGCTACACCTGGGAAGAGATCAAGCCCCAGGTGGACCACGTGATCTTCCCGGACGGCAAGCGCATCATCCTGCTGGCCAAGGGCCGCCTGGTGAACCTGGGCTGCGGCACCGGCCACCCCAGCTATGTGATGAGCTCCAGCTTCGCGAACCAGACCATCGCGCAGATCGAGCTGTTCGCGCACAAGGACCGCTACGAGGCCGGCCAGGTCTACGTGCTGCCCAAGCACCTGGACGAGAAGGTCGCCCGCCTGCAGCTGACCACGCTGAACGCACAGCTGACCGAGCTGACCGAGGAGCAGGCGGCCTATATCGGCGTGAGCAAGGCCGGCCCCTACAAGGCGGACACCTACCGGTATTGATCTCGCGGGCTACTGCGCGGCGCGCTGGCGTCGTTGGGCGGTGCTCGGAATCCTCACGACCAGCAAGGTCGCTCCGGTTCCTGCGCTCCGTCCGCCTAGCCAGCGCACCGCTCGCTACGCCCGGGCCCTTTCGTTTATGCGCTCTGCTCCATGCGTGCTGACCAACTCCTCGTCGCCCAGGGCCTGGCGCCCACGCGTTCGGCCGCGCAGCGGCTGATCAGCCACGGCGTGGCCGAATGGGCGTCGCCCACCGGCTGGGCCGCGCTGAAGAAGGCCGGCGAAGACCTGCCCGAGACCGCGCAGCTGCGCATCACCGACGACGCGGAGCTGCGCTACGTGTCGCGTGGCGGGCTCAAGCTGGAGGGCGCGCTCAGGCACACCGGGCTGGACGTGTCCGGCCTCACCGCGCTGGACATGGGCCAGAGCACCGGCGGCTTCACCGACTGCCTGCTGGCCCACGGCGCCCGTCATGTGGTGGGCGTGGACGTGGGCCGCGACCAGCTCCATGCGCGGCTGCGTGGCGACGCCCGCGTGACCGCGCTGGAGGGCCTGCACGTACGCGAGCTTGCGCCGCTCAAGGCCCATGTGCCCACGGGCGGCTTTGCGCTCATCGTCGGCGACCTGAGCTTCATCTCCATGGTCGGCGCCCTGCCCGAGCTGCTGCCCTGGCTGGAGGGTCAGGGTCAGCTCTTGCTGCTGATCAAGCCGCAGTTCGAGCTGGGCCCGCAGGCGCTGGGCAAGGGCGGACTGGTGAAGGACGCGGCCGACTATCCACGCCTGGAAGCCCGCGTGCGCCTGGCCTGCACCGCGCTGGGCCTCAAGGTGCTCGACTACTTCGACAGCCCCATCACCGGCGGTGACGGGAATCGCGAATTCTTTTTGCACGCCTCACGATGAGCACACCCATTTCATTCGAGTTCTTCCCGCCGAACACCCCGGTGGGCGTCGACAAGCTCAAGACGGTGGTGCAGGAACTGGGCGCGCTTGCGCCGCAGTACTTCAGCGTCACCTATGGCGCCGGTGGCTCCACCCGCGACAAGACGCTGGCCGCGGTGATGGACATCGCGGGCGCCGGCTTCGAGGCCGCGCCGCACCTGTCCTGCGTGGGCTCCACACGCGAGAACATCGCCGAGATCCTGGCCACCTACCGGGCGCAAAACATCCACCGCGTGGTCGCGCTGCGCGGCGATCTGCCCAGCGGCACGGCCACGGCCGGCGAGTTCCGCTATGCGGCCGAGCTGGTGCGCTTCATCCGCGAGACGCAAGGCGCAGACTGGCACATCGAGGTGGCGGCCTATCCCGAGGTGCACCCGCAGCAGCGCTATGCGGCCAAGGATCTGCAGCACTTCGCCGACAAGATGGCAGCCGGCGCCAATGGCGCGATCACGCAGTTCTTCTTCAACGCCGACGCCTACTTCCACTTCGTGGACGAGGCGCGCAAGCTCGGCGTCACGCAGCCCATAGTCCCGGGCATCATGCCCTTCCACAACTACGGTCGCATCGCACAATTCGCGCAGCGCGACGGCATCGACATCCCGCGCTGGGTGCAGATGAAGATGGAAGGCTTCATGGACGACACGGCCGCGGTGCGCGCCTTCGGCCTGGACGTGATCACCACGCTGTGCGAGCGCCTGATCGCCGGCGGTGCGCCGGGCCTGCACTTCTATACGCTGAATCAGTCGCCGCTGGTGCTGGAGTTGTGCAAACGCCTCGGTCTGGGCGCGCGCATTTGACTCAGCGCAAAGGCCCGGGCGCGGGCGCCGAACCGCGTCCGCGGACTTGCGCGAAGTCAAATCGACCGGGGTCCTGACGCGATGCAATGACTTCATCGGGCCAACGCCCATGTTCGATGGAGTCATTGATGAAGCTCTCTAGCACCCTGCGTCTCGCGGCTGTCACCCTGGCCGCCCTGTCCCTGCAACCGGCCTTCGCGGACGAAGGTCCGTTCATGGTGCGCGTGCGCGCCGTGCACCTGGACTCGGCCAACAAGGACAGCACGGGCCTGGGCCTGTCCATCAACAACAAGACCTTCCCGGAAGTCGACTTCAGCTACTTCTTCACGCCCAATATCGCGGCTGAGCTGATCCTGACCTATCCGCAGAAGCAGCGCCTGTATTCCAACGGCACCGAGATCGGCTCGCTCAAGCATCTGCCGCCGACGCTGAACCTGCAGTACCACTTCAACCCGGCCGGCACGGTGCGCCCCTATGTGGGCGCCGGCCTGAACTACACCAACTTCTCCAGCGTCGAGTTCGCACCCGCGGTGCAGACCGCGCTGCAGCCCAGCATCAAGCGCAACAGCTACGGCCTGGCCGCCCAGATCGGCGTGGACATCGAAGTGGCCAAGAACATCTACCTGAACCTGGACCTGAAGAAGGTCAACATCGAGACCAAGGTCTACTCCAAGGGCGCCGAGGTCGGCAAGTTCAAGGTGGATCCGACGCTGGCCAGCGTCGGCCTGGGCTGGCGCTTCTGAGCGCGGCCTGCCTGAGCACACGCAACACCCAGGCCTCGATCGCGCAGACCGGTCGCCCGCCGATCCGGAACGGCCCCCACGGCCGGCCCGCGCGGTTCTAGCAAGCCCTTCGCCCGCCGGTCCGGCCGGGTCCACCCGCTAGCGGTCCACCCGCCGTCGGCGCGGCGAGGGCGAGGCACCCATCTCCTCAACCCGAGGCCCCCATCCTCCGCAGAAGAGGGCTGTCCCCACCGTATCGGCACACCGGCCGGGGGCTGCATCGAAGGGGTCCGGCCTTGCCCGGCGGCCACCAGCCGCCGGGCTTTCCATTTTTTCTCCCACCTAAGATGCCGGCCTCCGCGAACTTCGTCGGGCCATGACGCGCATCCTGTTCTTCTGCATGGGCAACATCTGCCGCAGCCCGACGGCCGAGGGTGTGATGCGAGCCAAGCTCGCCGACGCCGGGCTGGACCACATCGAGGTGGACTCGGCCGGCACCCATGGCTACCACCGCGGCGAACCGCCGGACGAACGCAGCCAGCAGCACGCCCGACGGCGTGGTTATGACCTCAGCGCGCAACGCGCCCGGCCCCTGATCGCGCCGGACTTCGAGCACTTCGACCTGGTGCTGGGCATGGACGAGAACAATCTGCGCGAGGCCGCCCGCCTGTGTCCGCCCGAACATCGCCACAAGCTGCAGCGGCTGATGGACTACGCGCCGTCGGCCGGGTCAGCGGTCGTGCCTGACCCCTACCACGGCAGCGATGCCGGCTTTGAAGAGGTGCTGGACCTGGTGGAAGCGGCCTGCGACGGCCTGCTGGCCCGCCTGCAGCACCGCTGACCCTCGCCGCGCGTCAGCGCGCGGCGAATGCGTCCCGCGTGAGGTTCTCGGCCGCTTCGCCACCGGCACGGCAGACCACGTCGTCCTCGATGCGCACGCCGCCAAAGCGGGCCAGGCGCTCAACCTTGGGCCAGTTCACCTGGCCCCCATGGGGCGAAGCCTTGAGCTGACGCAGCAGCGTGGGGATGAAGTACAGCCCCGGCTCTATGGTCACCACCATGCCGGCCTGCAGCGGGCGGGTCAGGCGCAGATAGCGGTGGCCTTCGGGCTTGGGCGACACGCCACCCTCCTCGCTGGCCATGAAGCCGCCCACGTCATGCACCTGCAGACCCAGCAGATGGCCGATGCCATGTGGGAAGAAGGGGCGGGTCACGCCCTCGGCCACCATGGCCTCGTCGCTCATGGCCACCAGCCCGGTCTCGCGCAGCACCCGCGCGGTGCGGCGGTGGGCGCTGAGGTGAATGTCGCGGTAGTCCACGCCCTCGCGCACCTCGGCCACCAGGCCCAGCTGCTCACGCTCCATCGCGGCCAGCAATTCCGCAAACTCCTCCTGCCCGGCAGCGCGCGGATTCACCCAGGTGCGGGTGATGTCACTGGCATAGCCGTTCACCGACGCACCGGCATCGATCAGGAAGCTGCGCGATTCCACCGGGCGCTGCTCGTCCTGGTATTGGTAATGCAGCACCGCTGCGTGCTCGTTGAGGCAGACGATGTTGGTGTACGGCAGGTCCCGGTCGGTATGCCCGGCCGCCACCAGGTAGGCGCGGTGAATCTCCGCCTCGCTCGCGCCGGCCAGGAAGGCTTCACGAGCAGCCAAGTGGGCCGGAGCCGCACGGCGCGATGCCGCACGCATCTGGGCCAACTCATAGGGCGTCTTCGTTCCGCGCGCCCAGTGCAGCAGATTGAGCAGCAGCTCCGGGTTATTGGGCACCAGGCCCGGCAGGGCTGCGTCTGCCTCGCCCAGAATGGCGGTACGCGGACCGACCAGAGAGGCCAGCGCGCCGGCCGCATCCTCCGGCTCCCGGATCACCACCAGTTCCACCGCATCCACCCACTCGCCCTCGGGCGCGCTGGGCGGCACATGCCAGTAATCGTCCGGCTGGTAATACACCACCAGCGGCTTGGCACCCGGTCGCACCGCCAGCCAGGAATGTGGATGGTTGGTCAGCGGCAGCCAGTGCTTGAAATGCGGGTTGGGCTGGAACAGGTAGGGGCGGTCGTCGAGAAAGGCGTATTTCTCGATGCCGGATGCGATCAGCAGCGTGTCGAAGCCACTACGGGCGAGCGCCTGCTCGGCCTGACGCTGCAGCGTGGCGAGGTGATCCAGATAAAGAGTGCTCATGGGCGTGAGGAGATGGGCCGAGGATTCGACCACCCGAGGCGGGCTGGTCGGCCAGCGCCCGCGACATGGGGTTGTGCCACCATCTGGCACACCGGCCCCGTCCGCAAACGCCGTCTGAGCCCGACATTGTCCTCCAGCCCGCGTGGCTCGCCAGCACGAGGCCTGGCGCACCAGGGGTGCACCTCTCCTCGAATTCCTCGAACTTCCCCAGGCTTGATTTCTCGGGCTTGAGTATTCCTTCGCCCCAAAAGCAAAGCCCCCGATATCTTTCGATACCGGGGGCTGGCTCTTGTTAATAGCCTGACGATGACCTACTTTCACACGGGAATCCGCACTATCATCGGCGCTGACTCGTTTC
>NZ_CAJYPS010000031.1 GCF_913777145.1 uncultured Roseateles sp. | reverse complement strand
TGGCGGGTCTGAAGAAGGCCCAGATCGAGATCGACCGCAAGGTCCTCGCCGATCTGGCCGTCAACGATCCGGCTGGTTTCGCCAGCATCTTCGCCAAGGTGAAGGCCGCGCTCGCCTGATTGCGAACTGCTCCGGTGCAAGCCGGAGCCCGCAACTTTTGAGGGCCGGCCCCATGGGTCGGCCCTTTCTCATTCCCGAATTCCGAATGTCTGATCTCGACGCTTTGCTGGAGGCCGCCAAGGCCGACTTCGCCGCCGCCCCCACGCCCGCCGAACTGGAAAACGCCAAGGCGCGCTTCCTCGGCAAGTCTGGCCGCGTGACCGAGCTGATGAAGGGCCTGGCAGCCCTCAGCATCGAGGAGAAGAAGACCCGCGGCGCCGAGATCAACCAGACCAAGGTGGCCATCGAGGCCGCGCTGACCGCCCGCCGTGATGCGCTGGCCGCGGCCGAGCTGGAAAAGCAGCTCAAGGCCGAGGCGCTGGACGTGACCCTGCCCGGCCGCCAGCGCGGCACCGGTGGCCTGCACCCGATCACGCGCGCGATGGAGCGCATCGAGGCCATCTTCGGCTCCATGGGCTTCGACGTGGCCGACGGCCCCGAGATCGAGACCGACTGGTTCAGCTTCTCGGCGCTGAACAATCCCGAGAACCACCCGGCGCGCTCCATGCAGGACACGTTCTACGTGGACATGAAGGACGAGAACGGGTCGTGGCTGAATCTGCGCCCGCACACCAGCCCGATGCAGATCCGCTACGCGCAGGCGCACGCCAAGCGCTACGCGGGCCAGGAGACCATGCCCGAGATCCGCGTCATCGCGCCGGGCCGCACCTACCGCGTGGACAGCGATGCGACCCATTCGCCGATGTTCCACCAGGTCGAAGGCCTGTGGGTGGGCGAGAACATCTCCTTCAAGGACCTGAAGGCGGTGTATCTCAACTTCATCACCGCCTTCTTCGAGACCGACCAGCTGCAGCTGCGCTTCCGCCCCAGCTACTTCCCCTTCACCGAGCCCAGCGCCGAGATCGACATCATGTTCGAGAGCGGCCCGCTGAAGGGCCGCTGGCTGGAGGTGTCGGGCTCGGGCCAGGTGCACCCGCAGGTGATCCGCAACATGGGGCTGGACCCCGAGCGCTACATCGGCTTCGCGTTCGGCTCCGGCATCGACCGCCTGGCCATGCTGCGCTATGGCGTCAACGACCTGCGCGCCTTCTTCGACGGCGACCTGCGCTTCCTGTCGCAGTTCAAGTAATCGCCCAGTTCAGTTTCATCGAGTCATCATGCAATTCCCTGAGTCCTGGCTGCGCGAGTTCTGCAATCCGTCGCTGTCCACCGCCCAACTGGCCGAGCTGCTGACCATGTCCGGCATGGAGGTCGAAGAGCTGCGCCCGGCCGCCCCACCCTTCCACGGCATCGTCGTCGCCGAAATCCTTGAAGCCGAGCAACACCCCAACGCCGACAAGCTGCGCGTGTGCAAGGTCAATGCCGGCGCCGCGTTCAACAACGGTGAGCCGCTGCAGATCGTCTGCGGCGCGCCCAATGCCCGCGTGGGCATCAAGGTGCCGCTGGCGACCGTCGGCGCCGAATTGCCCCCGGGCGAAGACGGCAAGCCCTTCAAGATCGGCGTCGGCAAGCTGCGCGGTGTCGAGAGCTACGGCATGCTGTGCTCGGCCCGCGAGCTGAAGTTGAGCGAAGACCACGGCGGCCTGCTGGAGCTGGGCGCCGATGCGGTGGTTGGCGCCGACATCCGTCGGCACCTGGCGCTGGACGACACCCTCTTCACGCTCAAGCTCACGCCCAACCTCGGCCACTGCCTGTCGGTCTACGGCATCGCTCGCGAAGTCGCGGCGCTGACCGGCGCGCTGCTGCTCAAGCCCGAGTTCCCGGCCGTGAAGCCCAGCACCGACGCCACGCTGGGCGCCCGCATCGAGGCGCCCGACCTCTGCGGCCGCTTCTCGGGTCGCGTCATCAAGGGCATCAACACGCGGGCCAAGACCCCCGCCTGGATGGTGCAGCGCCTGGAGCGCTGCGGTCAGCGCTCGGTGACCGCGCTGGTGGACATCTCCAACTACGTGATGTTCGAGTTCGGCCGCCCGTCGCACATCTTCGACCTCGACAAGATCAGCGGCGAACTCGTCGTCCGCTGGGGCAAGCCCGGCGAGCAACTCAAGCTGCTGAACGGCAACACCATCACCGTCGATGAAAAGGTCGGCGTCATCGCCGATGCGCGCGAGGTCGAGTCGCTGGCCGGCATCATGGGTGGCGACCACACGGCCGTGTCCGACGACACCCAGAACATCTACGTCGAGGCCGCGTTCTGGTGGCCCGAGGCCGTCATGGGTCGCGGCCGCCGCTACAACTTCTCCACCGACGCCGGTCACCGCTTCGAGCGTGGCGTGGACCCGGCCCAGACCGTGGAGCACATCGAGCGCATCACGCAGCTGATCCTGGACATCTGCGGCACGCCCGACACCCAGGTCGGCCCCATGGACGACCAGACCCCCAAGCTGCCGGTGCGCCAGCCCGTGCAACTGCGCGTGGCCCGTGCCGCCAAGGTCACAGGCATGCCGCTCACGCAGGCCGACTGCGAAGGCGTGTTCACGCGCCTGGGCCTGCCCTTCACCGCCGCTGACGGCGTGATCACGGTGACCCCGCCCAGCTGGCGCTTCGACCTGCTGATCGAGGAGGACCTGATCGAAGAGGTCATCCGCGTGCTGGGCTACCCGACGCTGCCGTCCACTGCGCCGCAGGCACCCATCGTCGCCAAGACCCGCTCCGAATCGCGCCAGGGCGTGCACGCACTGCGCCGCGCCATCGCCGCGCGCGATTACTTCGAGACCATCAACTTCAGCTTTGTGGAAGAGCGCTGGGAGCGCGAGCTGGCAGGCAACGAGCAGCCGATACGCCTGCTCAACCCCATCGCCGCGCCGCTGTCGGTGATGCGCAGCAGCCTGATGGGCAGCCTGGTGCAGGTGCTGCGCCACAACCTGGCCCGCCGCGCCCAGCGCGTGCGCGTGTTCGAGCTGGGCCGCGTGTTCCAGCGCGACGCCGCCCAGGCCGCCGGCCCGTTGGCGGTGGCCGGCATCACGCAACCGCTGCGCGTCGGCGGCCTGGCCTGGGGCCCGGCCGACCAACCGCAATGGAGCCAGCGTGACCGCGCGGTGGATTTCTTCGACGTGAAGGGTGACCTGGAAGCCTTGCTGGCACCGCGTCAGCTGCAATTCGTGGCCGCCGAGCACCCCGCGCTGCACCCGGGCCGCAGCGCCCGCGTGCTGATTGATGGCGTCGAGGCCGGCGTGATCGGCGAACTGCACCCGCGCTGGCGCCAGGCCTACGACATCACCGGCGGCGCGCCGGTGCTGTTCGAGCTGAGCCTGGACACGGTGCTGGCCAAGCCGCTGCCGCATGGCAAGCCGCTGCCGCGCCAGCAATCGGTGCAGCGCGACTTGGCCCTGGTGGTGCGTGACCAGATCAGCCACGATGCGTTGATGGCCGCGATCAGCGCGGCCGGCGGCCCGCTGCTGCGCAGTGCCCGACTGTTCGACGTGTTCCGCCCCACGGCCGGTGCCAGCACCGATCTGCAGGCCGACGAGCGCTCCATGGCCGTGCGCCTGGAACTGCTGGACGACGAGAACACGCTGACCGACGAGCGCGTGGACGCCGTCATCTCCGCCATCGTGAGCGCCACCCAGCAACAACTGGGCGCGCGCCTGCGCGGCTGATGCGAGCACAAGGACAAGACATGGACGCTAACGACGCCAAGACTGGAGCGGCCGCCGTCGTCATCGGCAGCCTGGAGACCCCGACGCTGACCAAGGCCGAACTGGCCGAACTGCTGTTCGACCGGCTGGGCCTGAACAAGCGCGAGTCCAAGGACATGGTCGAGGCCTTCTTCGACATCCTGCACGACAGCCTGGTCCAGGGTCAGGACGTGAAGCTGTCCGGCTTTGGCAACTTCAACATCCGCCGCAAGGCACCACGCCCGGGCCGCAACCCGCGCACCGGTGAATCCATCCCCATCAAGGCCCGCAACGTCGTCACCTTCCACGCCAGCCACAAGCTGAAAGCTCTGGTTCAGGGCGAGACGCCCGCCGCCGAAGACTTCGAGTAGAGTCTGACGTCCTGCCTAGAAGGTCTTGATTCGCATGGACAAAGCGCTGCCTGCCATTCCGGCCAAACGCTACTTCACCATCGGTGAAGTCAGCGAGCTGTGCGGCGTGAAGCCGTACGTGCTGCGGTACTGGGAACAGGAGTTCACGCAACTCAAGCCCATGAAGAGGCGCGGCAATCGACGCTATTACCAGCACCACGAGGTGCTGCTGATCCGCCGTATTCGCGATCTGCTCTACGACCAGGGCTTCACGATCAGCGGCGCCCGCAACCAGCTCAGCGAAGGGCTGGCCACCCTGTCTCCGGCCCAGGCCTTCCGCGAGGAAGCCGAGGCCGCCGCGCAGGACCTGCTGGACGACGATGACGAACAAGACCAGGTCGAGCTGCCGCCGGCCGGCCTGCACGCTGCCACGCCAGCGGCTGCGATGGCGGCTCAGCCCCTGCGTGCCCCCGAGGCCGTGCTGTCGCTGCCGGTCAGCGATCGGGGTCCGCTGACCTCTCTGGAACAGGTGCGGGCCGAACTTCTTGCAATTCGAGCCAGTCTTTTGTCTTGAGGCGAAATTTTTAGGTTATACTGATTGGCTCAGTCGGGGCGTAGCGCAGCCTGGTAGCGCACTTGCATGGGGTGCAAGGGGTCGCGAGTTCGAATCCCGCCGTCCCGACCATTTTTATTGAAGTAGATCAACGGGTTAGCAGCTTTGGCCGCTAACCCGTTTTTCGTTTCAGGCGGCGTTTCCCTCTCCAGGGGTAAACCGATGGGTAGCCCGACGGCATGCGTCTTCTGACGCGTTGCGGCTCTGCGTGAACCATCGCCGCTCGTGCGAGGCTGCCTCGCGCAGCGGCGACGGCAAAGGCGACACGTTCGCCGCCGCGCCCGCGCGAAACGCCAACGAGTCATGATCCGCCCCGGGATGCGCCCTGATTTTTTGGGGAGGCGTCCCCTGCACGTCGGCACGCCCACGACGTGCCGACGTGCTCGCATGACTTTGAAGGCCCTGCCGGGAATCCGACCTCCCACCAGGGGCCGCCCGCCGCCGCTGGCTGCCCCGTGGCCCTGCCCCGGGGCATTCCTCCTGCGTCGACGAGGCGGATCGCGACGCGCGTCGGCGTACCCAAGAACACGGCCATGCCAGTCCCGTCCCGCCCGAGAGAATTGCGAGGAGCGCTGCCAGAACACAATGCGGCAGGGGAACTCATGTCGCATTCGAGTCCCACGCGCCTCCTCGACGGAAAACCTGATGTCTCGTGATTCGATCGGCGACCTGCTTGCATTTCTGGCCGTGGCACAAGAGCGAAGCTTTACGCGTGCCGCGGCCAAGCTGGGCGTTTCGCAGTCTGCACTCAGCCACACGGTCAAAGCACTGGAAGCCCGACTCGGTGTGCGCCTGCTGACGCGCACCACGCGAAGCGTGTCGCCCACCGAGGCCGGCGAGCGCCTGATGACGAGCGTGGCTCCGCGCCTGCAGGAAATTGAGGACGAGGTCCAGGCCGTCAGCGATCTTGGCGACAAGGTCTCAGGCACCGTCCGCATCACCGCCATCGACCATGCCGTCGACAGCGTGATCTGGCCCCGCCTGGCCCCGCTGCTGAAGTCCTGTCCTGACCTCAAGGTCGAGGTGAGTGCCGACTACCGCATGGTCGACATCGTCGCCGAACGCTTCGATATCGGTGTGCGCTGGGGTGACCAGGTGGCCAGGGACATGATTGCCGTTCGTCTGGCCCCGGACATGCGGATGCACATCGTCGGCAGCCCCACCTACCTGAGCGCCCACAGCGCGCCGCAGGAACCATCGGACCTGCTGCAGCACAACTGCATAGCCCTGCGTCTGGCAAGCAGCGGCGGACTGTATGCGTGGGAGTTGAGGCAGGACTCACGGGAGGTGCAGGCCCGGGTCTCCGGCCAGGCCGTCTTCAATGGCGCCTACCAGATGCTCCACGCAGCACTGGCAGGCACAGGCCTGGCCTTCCTGCCGGAAGACCTGGTCATCGAGCACCTGAACGCGGGCACGCTGGTCAGCGTGATGCCGGACTGGTGCCCGGTCTTCCCGGGGCTCCATGCCTACTATCCCAGCCGCCGGCAATCATCGCGCGCGCTGAGCCTGGTGATCGACGCGATCCGCATGCCACGCTGAAGCGCCGTCAAGGCGTGACCAACAGCAACTGCGCCGCCATACGGCCACACATGGCCAGGCCTTCGATGCCGTGCTCGATGCGCCCCAACCTCACCAGGCCCGCCGAGTGGCGGAAGCCCTTGTGGAAGATCGCCAGGTTGTCCCAGGGCGCGTAGTAGGCCAGGTCCCCCGCGGCGGGTGCGTAGCCACGCGGCGCCCCGGCCGTGTCCAGCTGGCGCGGCAGATAGGCGATCCTCTCGGTGGCCGCGTAGTCCTCGAGATCCAGCGTCAACGGCAGCAAGGCAAGCAGATCGCGGGAGGTCGGACCGTCCTCCAGCAGGAGGTCCCAGACCTGTTCACCCGCACGCAACTGAAGTCTCATGGGGCGATCTTTTGTGGATGGCGCCGCCGTGGCCCGGCCGCGGCGTTGCAGGCCGGCCGCCGCCAGCAGCGAGCACAGCAAGGTCCTGCGCCGCGGCTGCCATGGGCAGCTAACGCATTCATGGGTGGCCATCGTCCGGCGCCACGGCCTCCAGCCAATCGACGTTCTTGCCGTCCAAGGTTTCCGTGACGGCGATATGGGTCATCGCGCTGTCCGGCGCCGCGCCGTGCCAGTGCTTGACGCCCGGAGGAATCCACACCGCATCGCCCAGGCCCAGCGTCTCCACGGGGCCACCCCAGCGCTGAACGCGCCCGACGCCAGCGGTGACGATCAGGGTCTGGCCCGCGGGATGGGTATGCCAGACTGTCCGAGCGCCCGGCTCGAAGCGGACCTCCGCGGTGGAGGGATGGCCGGCGGGATCGGGCAGGAGCAGAAGCTGCACGGACACCGCACCTGTGAAGTTGCCAGGTGCCCCCGCCACGGCGGGCTTCTGCTCGGCACGGGCGACGGTCAATCCCGGCGCTGACGTGTCATTGGGAGCGGCGGTGGCCGATGCTGCGCCGGCCAGGGCGGCGGCCAATACCGCGGAGTTCGCGGCCAACGGGGCGTTTCGCTGCGTCATGAGGTCTCAGGAGTCAGGGACGCGAGGGGCTCGCGCAAAACCGGTGCCAGGACTCTAGGCAGGCCTCACCACCGGCACTAGAGGGCCGCACTCGCATGACCCTATCCGTGCCGCTCATGAATCCCGCTGCGCATGCACCGGTTGGCCGCTGATTGATGAAACAGGCTCATAGCACCATGCGCCGTGAACGGCCTAGTTCGATGGCGTCGCCTTCCCTACAGTGCCATCCACCACCGCGGCGCTGCTCTATCCCCTGCGTCGCCCGGTCCCTTGCGCGCAGCCGCGGGACCTCCCCTCCGACCTTTATCCAGCCTGCGGCATCGATGCGCCGCCGGGCCTGGCCGACTCGTGCCCGCCATGACGCCACACTTGCCACCGCCCCATCCTCTGCCATCCCCTACATCCAAGGCCTGGAGTGCCGTGGGCTCCATGACACTGTGCGTCGCGATGCTGATCGCGTCGGAGTTCATGCCCGTGAGTCTGCTCACGCCCATTGCATCGGACCTGCATGCGACGGAGGGCATGGCCGGCCAGGCCATTGCCATCTCCGGCTTGTTCGCCGTGGCGACCAGCTTTCTGATTGCCGGCGTCGCCAGCCGCTTTGACCGCCGCCATGTGCTCATCGCGCTGACGGCCGTGATGCTCGCCTCGCTTGCGCTGATGGCCGAGGCACCCAACTTCGGCGTACTGATGGTGGCGCGCGCGCTGCTGGGCATCACGATCGGCGGTTTCTGGTCGCTCGCCACCGCCACCGTCATGCAGCTGGTTCCTGCCGGCCACGTCTCCCGGGCGCTCGGTGTGATGTACATGGGCAATGCAGCGGCAACCGCCCTGGCAGCGCCCGTGGGCAGCTACCTGGGCCAGGTGATGGGCTGGCGCGGCGTGTTCTGGCTGCTGGTGCCGGCCGGCCTGCTGACGCTGATCTGGCAGACCCTGGCGCTGCCGGGAATGCCGCCGCAGCGAGCCATTCCAGCCGCTCGCGTGCTGGGCTTGCTGAAGCGTCCGCATGTGCGCACCGCGGTGATCGCGTCGATGTTGAGCTTTGCCGGCGCGTTCGCCGCCTTCACCTACTTCCGTCCCTTCCTTGAGACACGCACCCATGCCTCGGTCACCCAGTTGTCGCTGCTGCTGCTGGCCCTGGGGGCTGCAGGCTTCGTTGGCACCTCCGGTGCCACGGCCTTGCTCTCTCGGCGCCTGTTCCAGCTGCTCTGGCTGTGCCCGCTGCTGCTGGCCATCGTCACCGCGGTCTTGATCGAGTTCGCGCCCATGGTCTGGCTGACAGCCGCGGGCCTGGGCGTCTGGGGCGCGCTCAACGCGGCCCTGCCGGTCGCCTGGTTCAACTGGCTGGCACAGGAGGTCCGTGACGAGCCGGAGGCCGGCGGTGGACTGATGGTGGGCGCCATCCAGCTCGCGATCATGACCGGCGCCGGGCTGGGGGGCACGCTGCTCGACCATTGGTCGGTCGAGGCCACCTTCCTCGGGGGCTCAGCGCTGATGCTGGCCGCAAGCGCCACGGCGGCCTCGCGTCGACGCCTTCAAGCCCACCCCGCCTGACCCGCCCGGCCCCATGAGAGACGGCTTTCAGGACCTTCTCTACCTGATCGCGGTGGCCCGTGAGCGCAGCTTCACCCGCGCTGCGGCCCAACTGGGCATCTCGCAATCAGCGCTCAGCCACGCGATGCGCGCCTTGGAGGCCCGCATCGGCGTCCGACTGCTCACGCGGACCACGCGCAGCGTGGCACCGACCGAAGCTGGCGAGCGCCTGCTGCGGACCATCACGCCACGCTTTGCCGAGATTGAGGCGGAGTTGCGCGAGGTGCGTTCGCTGAAAGACCAGGTGGCCGGGAGCATCCGCATCACGGCGACGGACCACACCGTCGACCGCTACCTCTGGCCCAGGCTGCAGCCCTTGCTGGCGGCGCACCCGGGTCTGAGCATCGAGCTGAACGTGGACTATGGTCTGTCCGACATCGTCGCGGATCGCTACGACATCGGCGTGCGCCACGGGGACCAGGTCGACCAGGACATGGTCGCCGTGCGCATCAGCCCGGACGTGCAAATGGCCATCGTGGGGCACCCGGACTACTTCGCGTCTCGCGGACGGCCGTCCACGCCGCAGGACCTGCTCGCCCATGACTGCATTTGCCTGCGCCTCACATCGAGCGGCGGCCTCTATGCCTGGGAACTCCAGCGAGGCGACAAGGCCGTGCAGGCGCGCGTGCGCGGACGCGCCATCTTCAACGGGGTCTACCAGATGATCGCCGCGGCGCGTGGCGGCGCCGGCCTGGCCTTTGTGCCCATGGAGCTGGTGGCGGAGGATTTGGCGGCCTCCGGCCTGCAGTCGGTCATGCCGGACTGGTGCCCCGCCTTTCCCGGCTTCCACGCCTACTATCCCAGCCGGCGAGCCAGCGCACGGGCATTGCAGGTGGTGATCGAGGCGATCCGACTCCACACCGCCTGAAGCTGGCGCCCTTCTCCAAGCAGCCAGATTCTTCCGATGTCCCTCCACATTCAAACACCGCTGGTCCCGTCCGACGCCTTCAGCACGCCGACACAGCAGGTCTGGCTGAAGTTGGAGGCTTTGCAGCCGAGCGGTTCATTCAAGCTGCGCGGCGTTGGTCACGCCTGCGAGGTGTATGCCCGACGCGGTGCCCGACGCCTGCTGTCGTCCTCGGGCGGCAACGCGGGACTGGCGGCGGCCTATGCCGGACGGCGGCTGGGATTGCCCGTGCTTGTGGTGGTGCCTGAAACCACCGCGGAGTGGCCCAGGCAATTGCTGCGCAGACAGGGCGCTGAAGTCATCGTGCACGGCAAGAGTTGGATGGAGGCGAACCAACATCTCCAGTCGCTCCGTCAGCCCAGCGATGCCTTCATCCACCCCTTCGACGACCCGCTGCTATGGGAGGGCCACGCATCGCTGGTGCACGAGGCAGCACAGCAGGGGCCGCGCCCGGATGCCGTCGTTCTTGCGGTGGGCGGCGGCGGCCTGATGTGTGGCGTGCTGCAGGGCATGCACGCCGTGGGATGGGCAAACGTGCCCCTGGTTGCGGTGGAGACCGTCGGTGCGGACTCCCTGCGCGCGGCCATCGCCGCGAACCACCTGGTCACGCTCGACGCCATCACCAGTGTCGCGACCTCCCTGGGCGCGCGCTGCGTGAGCGAGCAGGCGTTCGCCTGGACGCAGCGGCACCCGGTGGTGTCCACCACGGTCACCGACGCCGCCGCCTTGCAGGCCTGCTTCGACATGGAACGGGAACACCGCCTGATCGTCGAGCCGGCCTGTGGTGCGGCCATCGCCGCGCTGCAGGCGCGTCAGCTGCCCCTCCTCCAGAACGCGGCCCATGTGCTGGTCATCGTCTGCGGTGGGGCCTGCACGACCTACAAGGACCTGGAGCGCCTCGCATCGATGCCAGCCCGGCGGCTCTAACGCGCAGCGCCAGCGTCGACACCCGGCGCGTTGATGCTGCCAGGCGGTCCGGGCGTCCGTGGCGTGCCCAACACCGACGCCCGGGATGCCGACTCGACGGATCTCGCGAGACCCATTCATCGCTCGTCACTCCGGGCAGGGCCGACCGACCGCAGATCGGCGGGAGCGGCCTACTCAGGCCTTGAGGTTGAGGAGCTGATCGCTCACCGGCAGCGAGCGGATGCGCTTGCCCGTCGCCGCGAAGATCGCGTTCGCCAATGCCGGCGCAACCGGCGGCACCGGGGGTTCACCGACACCGCCTGGTGGCAGACTGGGGTCTCCCCCGACCAGATGGGTGCGGATAACGCGCGGCGCCTGTGCATGCCGCAGCACCTCGTAGTCGTGATAGTTGCTCTGCTGGACCCGCCCGTTCCGGAAGGTGATCTCGCCGGTCATCGCCAGCGACAGCCCCATGATGGCGCCGCCTTCCATCTGGGCGCGAATGCGCTCCGGATTGACCTGCAGGCCGCAGTCCAGCACCATGTCCACGGCCACGATGCCGAGTTCACCCTGCGCACTCACCGCCACCTCCACGACGGTGGCGGCGTAGGTCACAAAGCTGTACGCAAAGGCCAGACCCAGGCCATGACCCTTGGGCAGCTTGCGCCCCCAGCGCGCGCCGCGCGCCGCCGTCTCGATGACGGCACGCATGCGGCCCGTGTCGATCGGGTAGTCAACCGGCGACTCGCTGTAGTTGAAGACATCAGACACGGCCGTCGGGTCGATCCGGCGGTCGGGCCCAAGCAGGGCCAACGCGTATTTCAGAGGATCCTGCCCGGCCCGATGGGCCAGTTCACTGACAAAGCTCTGCGTCGCGAAGACGTGCGGGATGTTGGCCACCGATCGGAACCATCCGATCCGGGCCTGGGCCGCAACCTCGGCGCGCTCGACTCGGACATGGGGCACGGCAAACAGCATGTTCGTTGCGGACATGCCCGTCTCAAACGGTGCGGCCGCCTGGGCCCCCGGAGCAAACAGGGAGGTGATGGTGGGCGCTGCCGTTCGGTGCAACCAGGCTTGCGGCAGGCCGTCCGGGTTGAGCGCGGCCTCCAGATGGTCCAAAGAAACCGCGTGGTAGTACCCATGACGGATATCGTCCTCCCGGCTCCACACCAGCTTCACCGGCGTGCCCCGCATGGCATTCGCGACGATGGCTGCCTCGGTGACGTAGTCGGGCTTGGACTTGCGTCCGAAGCCCCCCCCCAGCAGCAGCACATTGACCTTGACCTGGGTCGGCGTGAGCTGAAGAGCCGAGGCCACGCCATCCCGCGCGGCCTGGGGGTTCTGTACCGAGGTCCAGACTTCGCAGCCTTGGTCGGTCACCACTGCCGTGGCGACGGGCGGCTCCATGGTGGCGTGCGCCAGATGCGGCACGAAATACTCGGCCGATACGCGGCTGCCGGCCGACGCCTCGAGCATCACCTGGAACGCGTTGCCGCTGTCGCGGTAAACGGTGCCCGGCGACTTGACCACCCGCTCCTGTTCGCGACGAAAGGACGCCGAGTCGTAGCCGGCGTTGGGGCCATCGTCCCACTGCGGATTCAGCGCCGCGCGCCCCTGCATGGCCGCCCAGGTATTGCAGGCCACCACCGCGATCCCGCCCAGGGGTTGGAATGCCGGCGCCCCCGTGAACGCCGGTATCTCCAGTATGCGGATGACGCCCGGAACCTTCAGCGCGGCCGCGGTGTCGGCCTGCTGGAGCTTGCCACCCACCACCGGTGGGCGCGCCACGACGGCGAACACCATGCCAGGCAGCAGGGCGTCCATGCCAAAAAGGGCCTGCCCCCGCGAGATGGCGGCCTGATCTATGCCTGCTGTCCGGCCCTTGCCGATATAGCGCCATTGCACCGGCTTCTTCAGCTGCAATTGCTCGTGCGTCGGCACGGACTGCATGCCAGCTTCGGCAGCAAGCTCACCAAAGCCGAAACGTCGCCCGCTGGGTAGATGCAGCACCTCATGCTGCACGGCCTTGACCTCGGCGGTCGGTACGGCCCAGCGCCTGGCCGCGGCGGCCTCCAGCATCTGGCGTGCGGCTGCACCGACCCGACGCATGGGCGCAAAGAAGTGGCGGACGCTGCGCGAACCATCGACGTTCTGGTTGCCGTAGCGGGACTCATCTGCCGGCGCCTGCACCACCCGGACCCGCTCCCAACTCGCCTCCATCTCATCCGCCACCACCATGGGCAAGCTGGTGCGCACACCCGTTCCCATCTCGGCACGGTGAGCCACGATGGTGACGACGCCGTCGGCGCCTATCGATACAAAGACCAGCGGGCTGTCCACGGTGCCCCCCGGCATGGAATCGGCGCCGTACTTCTGCGGGCCGGCCGCCTGGGCTGCGGCGTCCAAGCCGATCGCGAGCGCAAAGGGGGCGGTAGCGACCTGCAGGAAGCTGCGGCGCGGCATCAGGGAGTCGGCGGCGCTCATGCCTTGTCTCCGGCGAGGCGGCGCGAGGCCAGTTGAATGGCCGCACGGATGCGCGGATAGGTCCCGCAACGGCACAGATTGCCGCTCATGCCATCGTCGATCTGCCGCCCGCTAGGCTTGGGCGTTGCCTTGAGCAGGGTCACGGCACTCATGATCTGCCCCGCCTGGCAATAGCCGCACTGAGCCACGTTCAGGTCCACCCAGGCCTGCTGCACCACGCGCCCCACCTTGTCGTTCTGCATGTGCTCGATCGTGTGGACGGACTGCTCGGCCACCGAACCGATGGGCGTAAGGCAGGCGCGCACGGCCTGGCCGTCGAGATGAACGGTGCATGCGCCACACAGCGCCATGCCACAGCCGAACTTGGTGCCGGTCAACGACAGCTCGTCGCGCAGAACCCAGAGCAAGGGGGTCTCCTGGGGTGCGCTGGTGCTGCGCTGTTGATCGTTGATCTTGAGGGTCGTCATGGTTGAAAGACGTGGGCGGTCAGGGCTGGCGACGGTAAGTGGCAAGCGCTCGAATGACTAGGCGCCCTGCCGCGCATGCACTCATGAATCGCATTCATGACTGCGCAGCCCCGAATGCTCCGAGCTCACCCATGTCTTTGAACGCAGCGTCCGGCGCCCGCGGCGCCGGCTCGCCGCAGGTCCACCGCGACGTCGGTCCGCCCGGGCCTTGGGCGCATCGCATGGGCGATGCACAGAAGATTCATGAAGGGCGTCGATAAGCGCATGCAGCTTGCGTGGACTAGTCCTCACCCAGGCCCGTCCCTACGCTGAAGGACGGCCCTGATCCATGGGCTGACACCAGGAGAAAAGAACCGTGCAAGGCAAAGTCATCATCATCACAGGCGCATCCTCAGGCATCGGCGAGGCCAGTGCGAAGCTGCTGGCATCCCGGGGCGCGCGGGTTGTGCTGGGTGCCCGTCGTGAGGACCGGCTGAAGACCCTGGTCGACGAAATCCGTTCGGCCGGCGGCGAGGCCGTCTACCAGGCGCTCGATGTCACGCGGCAAGCGGACAACGACGCCCTCGTGAAGCTTGCCAGAGACAGCTTCGGCCAGGTGGATGTGATCTTCCTGAACGCCGGCGTGATGCCCAGCGCACCGCTGTCGGCGCTGAAGACCGATGACTGGCATGAGATGGTAGACATCAACATCAAGGGCGTGCTGAACGGCGTCGCCGCCGTGCTGCCCACCTTCACGGCGCAGAAGTCGGGGCAGGTCATCGCCACCTCGTCGGTGGCGGGCCTGAAGGCCTACCCCAACAGCGCGGTCTACGGCGGCACCAAATGGTTCGTGCGTGAATTCATGGAAGTGCTGCGCATCGAGTCCGCGATGGAGGGCACCAACATCCGCACGTCCACCATCTACCCCGCGGCCATCAATACCGAACTGCTGAACGCCATCAGTGACGAGGGCACGGCGGCGGGCATGGCCGCCTTGTACAAGGCCCATGGCATCTCGCCGGAGCGGATCGCCGCGGTGGTGGCCTTTGCCATCGAGCAGCCCGCTGACACCACAGTAAGCGAGTTCACCGTTGGACCGACCACCCAGCCGTGGTGATGCGACGACGGCAGCCAGCCCAACAGACTCGCCGACGCCGCCCCTGGGCACAGCAGCCCGGGCAACCGCCGCGGAGGACGGTCCCACGCACCCGCTGGAAGGGGCTCCACCGGCTGGGGTCCGGGTGCTTCATGCGCCGGGCATGGATAAGCGGCCTGGCCCGCATCCAGCAGGATACCGGTCCCGTCGTGGCCGATGAGGAGGGGGCGCGCCTGAGCCCCGGCGGCCCGACGTGCCGAGTGACCAGGCGCCGGCAGGCCGACGACCCTGTGACGGCCAGGTCGACAGGCACGGGTGGTGCGGGCCGGTCAGCGGCTGTCTCATGGCACCCGCGGGATGGGCGACTTAACCTTGGCTTCACACAGCTGACTCCCTGCTGCAAGCCTCGCTCCTGGCACGCTTCGAATAATGCGGCCCATGCGTAAGCACCTGCTGCAACTGCTGCTGCCCCTGGCCCTGCTGTTCTCACAGCAGGGGGCGGTCTGGCATGAGCTGAGCCACCTGGCCGCGACCGGCTCGGTGCAGGCGCAGGCGCAGGCCGACGCGGCGGATGAGCATGCGGGCGACCTGTGCACGCTGTGCCTGGCCTATGCCCATCTCGCGGTGGGCATGGAGGCGTCGCCCCACCGGCTGGACCTGCTGCAGGCCGGCCACGCCCGCGTGGCGGCGGCCCAGCTCGCCAGCCGCGTCGCGCCGCCACTGACGGCCCGCAGCCGCGGCCCACCCCGGTTTTCCTGACGACTGATTCCCCGCCCCGACGCGCCCCGACGGCGCGCGGGCGGCCCACGACCGTCCGTTTGGAAAACCTCCCATGTCCCTGCTCCAACCTCGCGCCCTCACGCTGGCGCTGGCACTCGCCTACCCGCTGATCTCCGCCCAGGCCGACCCGGCCCAGACCACCGCCACCGCCACCGACACCGACAGCCTGCCCACCGTGCAGGTGCAGAGCGCCCGCAACAAGCTGGATGCCGCCCGCAACGGTCTGTCGCCCGACACCGGCAGCACCATCTACAAGTTCAGCCGGGACGACATCGCCAAGCTGCCGCTGGGCGACAACACGCCCATGAACCAGCTGCTGCTGCAGACCCCCGGCGTGGTGCAGGACTCCTACGGCGGCATCCATGTGCGCGGCGACCACGGCAATCTGCAATACCGCATCAACGGCGTCGTGATCCCCGAGGCGATCAGCGGCTTCGGCCAGGCGCTGGAAACCCGCTATGCCGACAGCGTGAGCCTGCTGACCGGTGCGCTGCCGCCGCAGTACGGCTACCGCACGGCCGGCGTGGTGGACATCCAGACGCGAGATGGCAGCGCGGACGACAAGCCGCTGGCCGGCAGCGTCGGCGTGACGCTGGGCAGCCACCAGCAGCGCGAGACCGACCTGAGCCTGCATGGCAGCCAGGGCGCACTCAGCTACAGCTTCAGCGGCTCCTACGAGGGCAATGCACTGGGCATAGAAAACCCCACCGGCAGCCGCAATGCGCTGCATGACCAGACCCACCAGGGCAAGGGCTTCGGCACGCTGTCCTACCTGATAGACCCCGACAGCCGCGTGACCGCGATGTTCGGCGTCACCAACAACCGCTTCCAGATCCCGGACGTGCCGGGCCAGACGCCGGCATTCGACCTGGCCAACACCGACCCCAAGGACTCGGCGACGCTGGATGCCAAACAGCGCGAGCGCAACCGCTTCGCGGTGCTGAGCTACCAGAGCGTCATCGGCCCCAACATCGACTACCAGGTGTCGCTGTTCCACCGCTACACCGACGTGCACTACCAGCCCGACCCGGTGGGCGACCTGCAGTATCTGGGCGTGGCCGCCGACATCCTGCGCCGCAACGAGGCCAACGGCCTGCAGGCCGACCTGAGCTACCGCCTCAACAACGAGCACACGCTGCGCACCGGCCTGTTCGGCCAGCACGAGCGCGCGGTCACGGCCAACAACGCGCTGGTCTTCCCCGCCGACGCAGACGGCAATGCCACCTCCACCACGCCGCTGCAGATCCAGGACAACGGCGGCCTGCACGGCAGCCTTTGGGGCGCCTACCTGCAGGACGAATGGAAGCCGGTGCACGGCGTGACCCTCAACTACGGCCTGCGCTACGACTCGGTGAGCACCGTGACGCAGGAGTCGCAGTGGAGCCCGCGCCTGGGCGCCGTGTGGGAGGTGAGCCCGTCGCTGCGCCTGCACGCCGGCTATGCGCGCTACTTCACGCCGCCGCCCACCGAGAAGATAGACAACACCTCGGTCGCGGCCTTCCTGGACACGACCAATGCGCTGCCCTCCGACGCCAACACCGCGGTGCGTGCCGAACGCTCCAACTACTACGACGCCGGCGCGGCCTACCAGGTCAACCCTCAGCTGACCTTGAGCGCCGACGCCTACTACCGCGACGTGCGCCACCTGCAGGACGAAGGCCAGTTCGGCAACGCGCTGATCTACTCGGCGTTCAACTACGCCCAGGGCCGCATCTACGGGCTGGATCTGGCCGCCAACTACAAGGAGAAGCGCTGGTCCGCCTACGCCAACCTGGGCCTCACGCATGCGCGTGCCCGCCAGGTCGAGACCGGCCAGTTCAATTTCGAGCAGGACGAGCTGGACTACATCGCCAGCCACTGGGTGCATCTGGATCACGAGCAAAAGCTCAGCGCCTCGGCCGGCTTCAATGTGCAACTGGACCAGGGCTATGCGGTGGGCGCCAGCGCGCTGTTTGGCAGCGGCCTGCGCAACGACTTCGCGAACACCGGTCACCTGCCGGCCTACACCACCGTCAACGCGGATCTCAGCAAGACCTTCTCGGTCGGCGAGGCCGGCCCCATCCAGGCCCGGTTGTCGGTGGTCAACCTGTTCGACCGCCAGTACCAGCTGCGCGACGGCTCCGGCATCGGCGTGGGCGCGCCGCAGTTCGGCGAGCGCCGTGGCGTGCTGCTGAGCCTCAGCAAGGACTTCTGAACGCCTGGGCGCCAGCCACGCGACAGGCCGATGTCAGCCCCTGCCGATTCGGCCTGCGCACAATGAATCCGGGCGATCACTCGCCCCCTGCTATTCCTCCCTGAGCAGGCCGCGTCGCGGACTCGCCGTGACGCGGTTTCCACCCCGGGCCCTGCGCCCGGGGTATTTTTTTCTTGCCGCCGCCGCGGGCATGAAAAAGCCGGCACAAGGCCGGCTTGTAGGGCGGTGCAGCGCGCGATCAGCTGCGCACCAGCGTGGCCTTGAGCATCGCGTTCAGCAGGTCCTGCAACTCGGCCAGATGGGCCTTGGTCTCCAGCGACAGGCCCGGCCGGGCCGCCGCGGTGCGCAGCTCGGCCGCCAGTTGCGTGGCCTGGTAGCGCGCGATGGAGAAGGCGTCGGCATAGACCGTCGCGCCATTGGTGCTGCGGTTCAGCTGGGCCTGCAGGCGCTTGAGGTACTCGCGCTGCAGGCTGCGGCGCATGCGGTCGATCTCGCCGCCGCTCTTGAGCTCGCTGAACACCGCGCCCTGCAGCGTGCCATACACCTCGGCCAGCGTGACCTGACCCTTGCGCTGCGCGTCGGTCAGCAGGCTCTGCTGCTCGATCAGGCGGCGCGCGGTGTTGGGCGACAGCAGGCGGTCCAGCACCCGGCCCTGCACCGCCGACACCGCGTCCGGGATGGACAGCGGCAGGCCGCGCTCCCACTCGTTGTAGTCCAGCGACTGCTGCGCCAGGAACTCGGGGCGGAACTTGAACGCATCGCTGGCCAGCAGGCCGCTGGCGATGAAGCGCAGCGCCTCACGCTGCTGGGCCGCGTCCACCGGCTTGAAGGCCTGGCCCGGCGTGACGCCCGGCACCACGCGCTCGGCGTAAATGCCGCCCACGTACTTGCTGACGTTGCCGGCCGTCATGGAGAGCTGGCGGAAGGACTCCACGATGGAGCGGCGGCTGCGAAGCGGGTCCTCGCCGGCCTCGGGCTTGCGGGTCTGCACGCGCTCCCACAGCTCCTGGCTGAGCTTGAGGCGCTTCTTGGCGTAGGCCAGCGGGTCGTCGCCCAGGTCGCGCTGGTTGCTGCGTGGATCGAAGCCGTCGTAGAGACCGCCGACGCCCTGGTCGAAGTCATCGCCATAGGCCAATTGCGGCTCGGTGGAGCGCGCCGCGATGCGGGCCAGCTCGGCCGACTCGCTCTCGCGCGCCAGCGGCTTGTAGGCGTACTCGATGGCCCAGTAGTCGTAGGCGCCCAGCGTGGTGTTGGTCAGGCTGGCGCGCGGCTCGCCCTTGAGCGGCAGGTTGTAGGCGTTGTAGTCCATCACCGAGTTGGAGATGCCATGCGCCTCGGTGTAGGCCTTGTCCTTGAGCTGGGCCTGCGTGACCGTGGTGGACGAACGGAAGTTGTGCTTGAGGCCCAGCGTGTGGCCGACCTCGTGCATCACCACGTCCTTGATCACCGCCTGGGCCAGCGCCTCGGCATCGGGGCCGTCGAAGCTCTGGCCATCGCGCAGTGCCAGCAGGTCGTGCGCAAAGCCGAACTCGGCGATCTGGTCGGCCGCGTAGCTGCAGTGCTGGGCCTCGTCATCGGCATGGCTGTGCGCGGCCGGCGTGGCCTGCCAGCTGGTCTGGGTGCCCAGCGGCTGGGTGGGCAGCACGTCGTCGGTGGCCAGGCGGCGGGTGCCGCGGCCGAACACGTCGCTCATGCCGATGTCAGCGTCCAGGATCTCGCCGGTGCGCGGGTCCTTGGTGCTGGGGCCGATTGCGAAGCCCACGTCCGCGCCGGTGAACCAGCGAATGGACGCGTGCATCGCATCCATGTTGTCCCAGTCGGCGTCATCGGGCTGCTGGCGCACCTGCACCGCGTTCCTGAAGCCTATCTTCTCGAAGGCCTTATTCCACTCCAGCACGCCGGCCGCCACCGCGTCGCGGTACTTCTGAGGGATGTTCTTGTCCAGCCAGTAGACGATGGGCTGGACCGGCTCGGACAGCTCGGCCGCCGGGTCCTTCTTCTCCAGGCGCCAGCGCGACACCATGTGCACGCGGGTGTTGGCCTTCAGGTCGTCGCTGAGATCGGTGTAGCTCTCGGTGAAGTGGCCCAGGCGCGGATCCGCCAGGCGCACCGCCGCGGGTTGGGCGGGCAGCGCGCGGAAGTTGTAGACGAAGCTGAAGAACATGGAGCGCGGGTCCGGCGTCGCACGCGGCGGCGTGGGCGCGGGCACCGGCGTGGGCATCAGCGGCGGCGCGGGGATGCGCGCGGTCGCGAAGTGCACGCGTGCGGTCAGCGTGCTGAGCTGGGCCTCGGCGCGCGAGGCCTCGAAGAAGGAGTTGGCGCGGTCCGGCGCATAGGGCAGGCGGTAGGCCATCTCCAGGCGCGTGGAGTAGCCCGGGATGTCGCCCAGGAACATGGACGCATCCACCAGCACCGACTTGCGGTCCGGATGCTCGGCGCTGGCCGCCGGGCTGGCGGCGATCAGGCTGGGCGAGAAGGCCTGCTCCACCGCGAGCTTGGAGCCACCCTCGGCGCGGAACTTGGTGTTCAGCGCGATCAGCTGGATCTGGTTGCCCACACGGCGCCATTCGGCCATCTCGTCGCCCAGCATCTGGCTGGCGTACAGGCCCCGCTCGCCCACCGCGTTCGCCACGTTGATGGTGAACAGGAAGGGCTTGTTGAACGCCTCCTTGGGGATCTCCAGCCAGGTCTTCTCGTCCTTGCGCCAGATGGGGAACAGGCCCGGCTGCTCCTTGGCGCCCTTGATGACCTCGGCAAAGGGCTTGGGCGCCGTCGGGTCGACCGCCGGGCGGGCCGGTGCGGAGGCCGCGGCGGCCGGCGCAGGCGCGCCGTTCTGGGCGCTGGCCAGGGTGGAGAGGGCCAGCAGCGCGGCTGCAGCCAGCGCAGTACGGGACACAGGGATCATGAAGCCATCCAAAAGCCGGTAAAAGCGGCCACTGTCAGAGGCAGCGACACTTGCGTCAATCCAGTGATCCCCCTGCCGGAACGGCGCAAAAACTTTCGTCATGCCCCTCACCCATCTGCTTTATCTGCACGGTTTCCGCTCCTCGCCGGCGTCGGCCAAGGCCCGCCGCATGGCGCAATGGGCCGCTGAACAAACCGGTTTGCTTTTCGACTGCCCGCAGCTGCCGCCCTCGCCGCTGGAGGCCATGGCGCTGATGCAGGAGCGGGTGCGCGACTGGCCGGCCGAAGGCGCGGCCGTGGTGGGCAGCTCGCTGGGCGGCTTCTACGCGACCGCGCTGGCCGAACAGCCCGCGCACCGCGGCTGGCGCGTGGGCCTGCTCAACCCGGCGGTGGACCCGGCGCGCGACCTGGCCCGCCACATCGGCACCCAGACCGCCTGGCATGACCCGACCCTGCAGTTCGACTTCACCGCCGCCCATGTGGAGGAGCTGCGCCGCCTCGCGCCGCCGCCGCTGCTGCGCCAGCCGCTGCGCTACTACGCGGTGATCGCCAAGGGCGACGAGCTGCTGGACTGGCGCGAGATGCTGGCGCGCTATGCCGGCTGCGACGGCGAGCTGCTGGAGGGCAGCGACCACGCGCTCAGCGATTTCGAGAACCAGCTGCCCGGCCTGGCCCGCCACCTGCTGGGCTGAGCCGCAAGCAGCGACAATCGCGCCCCTATGACGTTTGCGCTGTTCGATGATGCTGGCAAGTTCCTGGCCGGCCGGGTGATGTCCGAGGCCGATGCCTCGCTGCAGGTGGAGCTGGACTCCGGCAAGCGGGTCAAGGTGAAGGCCGCCAATGTGCTGCTGAAGTTCACCCAGCCCGCGCCGGCCGCGCTGCTGGCCGAGGCCCGCGCGCTGGCCGACGAGATCGACCTGGACCTGGCCTGGGAGTTCGCCCCCGAGGGCGAGTTCGGCTTCGCCGACCTGGCGCGCGACTATTTCGACGCCAAGGCCGGCACCGTGCAGCAGGTCGCCGCGCTGCTGCGCCTCTACGACGCACCGCACTACTTCCGCCGCGCCGGCAAGGGCCAGTTCAAGAAGGCGCCCGAAGAGACCGTCAAGGCCGCGCTGCTGGGCATAGAGCGCAAGCGCCAGCAGCAGCAGCAGATCGAGGCCTGGGCCGAGGAGCTGGTGGCCGGCAGCTGCCCGGCGCCGGTGCGCGAGCAGATCTACAAGATCCTGTTCAAGCCCGACAAGAACGGCCCCGAATACAAGGCCGTGGTCGAGGCCAGCAAGCGCAGCCAGCGCGCCCCGCTGGACCTGCTGCAGGCCGCGGGCGCGATCACCAGCCCCTACCAGTTCCACTGGAAGCGCTTCCTGTTCGAGAACTTCCCCAAGGGCGTAGGCTTCCCGGCGCTGGAGGCGCCCGCGATCAAGGACGAGCTGCCCACCGCGGCGGTGCGCGCCTTCTCCATCGACGACTCCCAGACCACCGAGATCGACGATGCGCTGTCGGTGCAGGGGCTGGGCACGGGCACGGTCATCTTCGGCGTGCACATCGCGGCGCCGGGCCTGGCGATCACGCCGGACTCGGCCGTGGACAAGGTCGCGCGCGAGCGCTACTCCACGGTCTACATGCCGGGCTGGAAGATCACCATGCTGCCCGACGAGGTGGTGCAGGCCTACACGCTGATCGAGGGCCGCGACTGCCCGGCCGTGTCCATCTACTTCACGCTGGACGAGGCCACCTTCGAGGTCAAGGCGCGCGAGACCAAGCTGGAGCGCGTGCCCATCGCCGCCAACCTGCGCCACGACAAGCTGGACGGCATCGTCACCGACGCCACGCTGTCGGGGCAGGCCCAAGCCGACTACGCCTTCGCGCCCGAGCTGGCCTTTGCCTGGCGCCTGGCGAAAGCTCTGAAGGCCCAGCGCGAGGTGGTGCGCGGCAAGCCCGAGAACTTCAACCGGCCGGACTACAACTTCCGCCTCGCCGGCGAGCGCAGCGAACCTCCCGCCGGCGACGAGACCGTGGAGATCAGCGTGCGCGCCCGCGGCAGCTCGCTGGACCTGATCGTGGCCGAGGCCATGATCCTGGCCAACTCCGCCTGGGGCGGCTGGCTGGCCGAGCTGGGCCTGCCGGGCATCTACCGCAGCCAGGCCAGCCTGGCGCCCGGCATCAAGGTGCGCATGGGCGTCAAGGCCCTGCCCCACGCCGGCATGGGTGTGGCGCAATACACCTGGGCCACGTCGCCGCTGCGCCGCTATGTGGACCTGGTCAACCAGTGGCAGATCATTGCCTGCGCCCGCCACGGCAAGACGGCCGCGCTGGTCGCGCCGTTCAAGCCCAAGGACGCGCAGCTGTTCTCCATCATCTCGGGCTTCGAGGCCGCCTACGGCGCCTACAACGGCTTCCAGAACGGCATCGAGCGCTTCTGGACGCTGCGCTATCTGCAGCAGCAGGGCATCACCGAGCTGAACGCCAGCGTGATGAAGGAAGGCCTGGTGCGGGCCGATGACCTGCCGCTGGTGTTCAAGGCGCTGGGCTGCGAGCCGCTGCCGCGCGGCAGCCATGTGAAGGTGCGCATCACCGGCATCGACGAGATGACGCTGGACCTGCACGCCACGCTGATCGAGCGCCTGGACGAGGCTGCCGCCACCGATGAGGCGGAGGCCGACGACGACGACATGGCCGCCGCAGCCGCCCCGCTGGCGCTGGCCATCGACGTCAACGAGGCCACCCCGGCCGACGGAGCCCAGGCCTGACATGCGGCGCCCCAGCACGCTGCAGATCGCGCTGGCGTTCTCGCTGGGTGTGCATGCGGTGCTGCTGAGCCTGCGCATCGCGGCGCCCGAGGCCTTCAACCGCCTCTTCCAGGACACACCGCTGGAGGTGATCCTGGTGAACACGCGCTCGCAGGAGGCGCCCACCAAGGCCGCAGCGCTGGCCCAGGCCAACCTGGCCGGTGGCGGCGAGGCCGAACGCGGCCGCTCCACCTCGCCGCTGCCGCCCTCGCGCCTCAGCGAGGACGGCGACTCCGCCGAGCTGCAGCGCAGCCAGGTCGCCCAGTTGCAGGAGCAGCAGCAGCAACTGCTGGCCCAGCTGCGCCGCGAACTGGCGCTGCTGCCGCCGCCCGACCCGCGCCGCGAGAAGACCGACCCGCGCGAGCGCGCCCGTGCCGAGAAGCGCCGCCAGCTGGTGCAGACGCTGGGCGAGATCGAGAAGCGGGTGAACGAGGAAAGCGCCCGGCCGCGCCGCCGCTACGTGAGCCCGGCCACGCGCGAGGTGGTCTATGCGCAGTACTACGACCAACTGCGCCGCCGCATCGAGGAGCGCGGCACGCGCGACTTCCCCGAGGCCGGCGGCCGCAAGCTCTACGGCGAGCTGACCATGAACATCCACGTGGACCACCAGGGCCGCGTGGTCGAGACCGAGATCCTGGCCTCCAGCGGCAATGCCACGCTGGACAGACGCGCCATCGCCATCGTGAAAGGCGCGGCGCCCTTCGGCAGCTTCAGCAGCGCGATGCGCCAGGGCGCGGAGATCCTGGTCATCACCTCACGCTTCAAGTTCACCCGCGACGACGGGCTGGAAACCAGCCTGACCGGACAGCCATGACTTCCCACGACCGCCCCGCCGACCGCTATGCCGTCGTCGGCCACCCCGTCGAGCACAGCCGCTCGCCCCGCATCCATGCGCTGTTCGCCGCCCAGACCGGCGAAGCACTGGACTACGGCCGCCTGCTCGCGCCGCTGGATGGCTTCGAGAGCACCGTGCGGGCCTTTGCGGCCGGCGGCGCGCGCGGCTGCAATGTGACCGTACCCTTCAAGTTCGAGGCCTTCCAGCTGGCCGAGCGGCGCACGCCGCGTGCCGAGCTGGCCGGCGCGGTCAACACGCTGCGCTTCGATGCCGACGGCTGGTGGGGCGACAACACCGATGGCGCCGGCCTGGTGCGCGACCTGGAACACAACGCCGCCCGCCCGCTGGCCGGCCTGCAGCTGCTGCTGATAGGCGCCGGTGGCGCGGCAGCCGGTGTGCTGGGCGCGCTGATCGCGGCCCGGCCGGCCCGCATCACGGTCGTGAACCGCAGCCCGGACAAGGCCAGCGCGCTGGTCGACAGCCACGCCGAGCTGGGCCGGGCGCACGGCGTGACGCTGGCCAGCGCCGCGCTGGCCGACGCGCCCGCGGCCCAGGACGTGGTGATCAACGCCAGCAGCAGCAGCCTGGCCGGCAGCGGCGCGCCGGTGGACGCGCGCGTGCTCAAGCCCGGCACGCTGGCGGTGGACCTGATGTACGGCCCGGCCGCACAGGGCTTTCTGGACTGGGCGCGAGCGCACGGCGCCCAGGGACGCGACGGCCTGGGCATGCTGGTGGAGCAGGCAGCCGAAGCCTTCTGCTTCTGGCGCGGCCGGCGGCCCGACACCGCCCCCGCGCTGGCCGCATTGCGCGCCGAGTTGAGCGGCGGGGCCAACCACGGATCCAAGGCATGACCCGGCACCTGCTGCGCCTGGCCGGCGTGCTGCTGCTGGCCGTGCTGAGCCTGCAGCTCTACTTTGGCGCGCGCATCCTGCTGATGCGCTGGATCGCGCCGCAGTCCACCACCTTCCAGCGCAGCGAGGCGCTGCGCCTGCTGAGCGACAAGCACCAGTTGGCCTGGCGCCAGGAGTGGGTGGATGACGCCCAGCTGCCCAAGACACTCAAGCGCGCCGTCATCGCCAGCGAGGACGCCGGCTTCACCGAGCACGGCGGCGTGGACTGGGACGCGCTGCAAGGCGCCTGGAAGAAGAACGAGAAGGCCCAGGCCCGCGCCGAGGCGCGCGGCCGGACCAGCGCCAAGGTGGTGGGCGGCTCCACCATCACCCAGCAGCTGGCCAAGAACCTGTTCCTGTCCGGCGAGCGCAACCTGGTGCGCAAGGGTCAGGAGCTGGTGATCACGCTGATGCTGGAAGCGCTGCTGGACAAGCGGCGCATCCTGGAGATCTACCTGAACAGCGTCGAGTGGGGCGAAGGCGTGTTCGGCGCCCAGGCCGCGGCGCGCACCTATTTCCGCAGCGACGCGGCGCGGCTGTCAGCCTTCGAGGCCGCCCGCCTCGCGGTGATGCTGCCCGCACCCAAGCGCTTCGAGCGCCAGCCCGCCTCGGCCTATGTGCTGGGCCGGGCCGGCGTCATCACCGCGCGCATGAACGACGTGAGCCTGCCCCCCTGATGCCCATGCGAGACGACATCGCCGCCGAGATCGCCAATGCCGCCGCCCGCCTGATCGTGGACGACGGCCTGGACTGGGGCGCCGCCAAGCAGCGCGCGGCCCGTGACCTGGGCCTGCCGCGCGCCGCCCTGCCCGACAACGACCAGCTGGAGGACGCGGTGCGCGAGTACATCGCGATCTTCCATGCCGACACCCAGCCCCAGGAGCTGCGCGCGCTGCGCGAGCTGGCCGCGCGCTGGATGCAGCGGCTGGCCGAGTTCCGCCCCCACCTGACCGGCGCGGTCTGGCGCGGCACCGCCACCCGGCTGTCCAACATCCACCTGCAGCTGTTCTGCGACGACTCCAAGGCCGCCGAGATCGCGCTGGTCAACCAAGGCCTGGATTTCGATGTGGCCGAAGGCGCGGGCCCGCGCGGCCGCGACGGCAAGCCGGCAGACTGGCTGCTGCTGGATGTGCCCTGCCCGGCGCTGCAGGAGCGCGTGACGCTGTGCCTGACAGTGCTGGACTTCGACGACCTGCGCGGCGCGCTCAAGCCCGACGCGCGTGGGCGCAGCGAGCGCGGCGACCTGGGCGCGCTGCAACAACTGCTGGATACCGACGCATGACTGCTGTGAATCGCCGCCTGCTGCTGGGTGGGGCCGCCGTGGCCGCCGCCGCCCTGGGCGCCGGCCTGGCCTGGCGCCGCCATGGCCTGACCGAGGTCTCGCCCGCCGCCCAGGACTTCTGGGGCCGCCGCTTCATCACGCCCGACGGCCAGCCGCTGGCGCCCGCGCCCTGGCGCGGCGGCCCGCTGCTGGTGAACTTCTGGGCCACCTGGTGCCCGCCCTGCGTGAAAGAGCTGCCCGAGATCAACCAGTTCTACGGCGAGGTGCGCAACCGCGGCTGGCAGGTGCTGGGCCTGGCGGTGGACCAGGCCGATCCGGTGAAGGCCTTCCTGCAGAAGACGCCGCTTGACTTCCCCATCGCCCTCGCTGGCACCGACGGCCTGGCGCTGGTGCGCGCCCTGGGCAACGAGGCCGGCGGCCTGCCGTTCTCGCTGGTGTTCGACGAATCGGGCGCGATCAGCTGGCGGCGCCTGGGGACAACCCACCTGGAAGAGCTGCGCCAACTCGCGCGATCTTGATAAAAAAGTCGTCGAATTCGCTAAACGGCACCGAAAACGACTAAAGTGCGCCCTTCGCCAGTTTTAGTGGCGGCGCTCTAGACGCTGGAGCCCGCCACCGCTTCGATGCAAATTCTCGTTCTGCACGGCCCCAACCTCAACCTGCTCGGCACCCGCGAGCCCGAGGTCTATGGCGCGCAGACCCTCGCGCAAATCGACGCCGACCTGCAGCAGCTGGCAGCCGCCGAGGGCGCGCAGCTGGAGAGCTTCCAGAGCAATCATGAGGGCGCGCTGGTGGATCGCATCCAGGCCGCGCGCTCGGATGGTACCCGCTTCATCCTGATCAACCCGGCCGCCTACACCCACACCAGCGTCGCGATGCGCGATGCACTGGCGGCCGTGGCCCTGCCCTTCATCGAAGTCCACCTGTCCAATATCCACCGCCGCGAGGCCTTCCGTCAGCACAGCTATTTCAGCGAGCTGGCGGTGGGTGTGATCTGCGGTCTGGGCGCGAACGGCTACCGCCTCGCGCTGCGCCATGCGCTGGACGCGCTGCGCACGGCCTGACCCGGCCACTCGCCTTTTTCTCTCCCTACAAGAACGCCTGGAGTTCCCTCATGGATCTGCGCAAGCTCAAAACCCTGATCGACCTGGTCTCGGAGTCGAACATCTCCGAACTGGAAATCACCGAGGCCGACGGCAAGGTGCGCATCGTGAAGACCGACGGCACGGCCGCCCCGGCCGTCTATGCGCCGGTGGCCATGCCGGCTCCGGTGGCCGCCCCGGTCGCCGCCCCGGTGGCTGCGGCCGCCCCGGCTGCCGCGCCGGCCGCCGCGGTCGAAACCGGCCACGTCGTGAAGTCGCCCATGGTGGGCACCTTCTACCGCGCGTCCGGCCCCAACGCCAAGCCGTTCGCCGAACTGGGCCAGTCGGTGAAGGAAGGCGAAGCCATCTGCATCATCGAGGCCATGAAGATCATGAATGAGATCGAGGCCGACAAGTCGGGCACGATCACCAAGATCCTGGTCGAGAACGGTCAGGCCGTGGAGTTCGGCCAGCCGCTGTTCGTCATCGAGTAAGGACCTCGGATGTTCAAGAAGATCCTCATCGCCAACCGCGGCGAGATCGCGCTGCGCATACAGCGCGCCTGCCGCGAGCTGGGCATCAAGTCGGTCGTCGTCTACTCGGAAGCCGACCGCGATGCCAAGTACGTGCGCCTGGCGGACGAGGCGGTCTGCATAGGCCCGGCCCCGTCATCCCAGAGCTACCTGAGCATGCCGGCCATCATCGCGACGGCCGAAGTCACCGACGCCGAGGCCATCCACCCCGGCTACGGCTTCCTCAGCGAGAACGCCGACTTCGCCGAGCGCGTGGAGCGCAGCGGCTTCACCTTCATCGGCCCCACGCCCGACTCCATCCGCATGATGGGCGACAAGGTCTCGGCCAAGCAGGCCATGATCCGCGCCGGCGTGCCCTGCGTGCCGGGCTCCGAGGGCGCGCTGCCCGAGGACCCCAAGGAGATCATCAGGATCGCCCGCTCGGTCGGCTACCCGGTCATCATCAAGGCCGCGGGCGGCGGTGGTGGCCGCGGCATGCGGGTGGTGCACACCGAGGCGGCGCTGGTGCACGCGGTGCAGACCACGCGCGCCGAGGCCGGTGCGGCCTTCGGCAATCCCGAGGTCTACATGGAGAAGTTCCTGGAGAACCCGCGCCACGTGGAAATCCAGATCCTCGCCGACACGCACAAGAACGCGGTCTGGCTGGGCGAGCGCGACTGCTCCATGCAGCGCCGCCACCAGAAGATCATCGAGGAAGCGCCCGCGCCGGGCATCCCGCGTCGCGCCATCGAGAAGGTGGGCGAGCGCTGCGCGGCCGCCTGCAAGAAGATGGGCTACCGCGGCGCCGGCACCTTCGAGTTCCTGTACGAGAACGGCGAGTTCTACTTCATCGAGATGAACACGCGCGTGCAGGTGGAGCACCCGGTCACCGAGCTGGTCACCGGCATCGACATCGTGCAGCAGCAGATCAAGATCGCCGCCGGCGAGAAGCTGCCGTTCACGCAGCGCCAGATCGAGATGCGCGGCCATGCGATCGAGTGCCGCATCAATGCGGAAGACCCGGTGAAGTTCACGCCCAGCCCCGGCCGCATCACGACCTGGCACCCGCCCGGTGGCCCCGGCGTGCGCGTGGACTCGCATGCCTACTCCAACTACTTCGTGCCGCCGCACTACGACTCCATGATCGGCAAGATCATCGTGCACGGTGACACCCGCGAGCAGGCCCTGGCCCGCATGCGCATCGCACTCAGCGAGATGGTCGTGGAAGGCATTCAGACCAACATCCCGCTGCACCGCGAGCTGATGGCGGACGCCAAGTTCATCGAAGGCGGCACCTCCATCCACTACCTCGAAGGCTGGATGGCCGCCCACAAACGTTGACCACCCCTACCGGCTAGCGCCGGCCCCTCAAGGGGCGCTGCAAGCGGCCTGGCAAAGCCAGTTCCGCTGCAGCTGCTGGAGAATGCAGGGCATGAGTCACCTTTTTGAATTAGCACTGGTCTGCCGCGAGGCCGATGTCGAAACCGTCAGCGACGCGCTGATGGAGGTGGAGGCCCTGGCCGTGTCGGTGGAAGACGCCGACGCGGACACCGACGCCGAGCAGGCGCTGTTCGGCGAGCCCGGCATGCCGGCACCCAAGGCGGGCTGGGAACGCTCGGTCGTGAAGGCCTTGTTCGCCAGCGAGGCCGAGGCCACCGAGGCGGTCACGCTGCTGCTGGCCCAGGACTGGGCCGAGGACGTCCACGTGCAGGCCATACAGGCCGTGCCCGAGCAGGACTGGGTGCGCCTCACGCAGAGCCAGTTCGCGCCGGTGGAGATCACGCCGGAATTCTGGATCGTGCCTAGCTGGCATGAGGCCCCACCGCAGGCCCGGCGCGTGATGCGCCTGGACCCCGGCCTGGCCTTCGGCACCGGCACCCACCCGACCACCCGCATGTGCCTGCGCTGGATCGCACGCCACGCCGATGCGGGCAAGCCCTGGCCCCGCGTGCTGGACTACGGCTGCGGCTCCGGCATCCTGGCCATAGGCGCGGCGCTGCACGGCGCGCACAGCATCGATGCAGTGGACATCGACCCCGCGGCCATCACCTCCTCCAATGCCAATGCCCAGGGCAATGGCGTCACGCTGAACGTGGGTCTGCCCGAACTGGCCCAGGGCGAATACCCGCTGGTCATCGCCAACATCCTGGCCAGTCCGCTGAAGCTGCTGGCCCCGCTGCTGTGCGCCCATGTGGCGCCGGGCGGCGACATGATCCTCGCGGGCATCCTGTCGCGCCAGGCCGATGAGCTCAAGGCTGCCTACGCGCCCTGGCTGGCACTGGAAGTCAGCGACGAGGAAGAGGGCTGGATCCTGATGACCGCAAGGCGCCCCGCGGCATGAGTCTGGCCACGCGTTGCACGGCCTGCGGAACCATTTTCCGCATCGTCGAGGATCAGCTGCGCGTTTCCGACGGCTGGGTGCGCTGCGGCCGCTGCGCCGAGGTGTTCGACGCGCGCGAGCTGCTGTTCGACATCGACCGCGACGCGCCGCCCTCCTGGGGCAGCACCGGCTATGGCGGCCGCGCCGAGCCCGACCTGGACCTGCCGCCCCCGCCCGCTCCACTACCCCCTCCGCCGCCGCCTCGACCTGCGCCCCCGCCGCCAGTCGCAATGCCGGAGCCTGAGCCCTTCCCGGTGGCGCCCGAGCCCATGTTCGCGGAGCCGGCCTGGCCGCCTGCGCCGCCTGAACCGGCGCTGCGCGAACCCGAACTGCGCTCGCTGGAGAACACGCCGCCGGCACCCGGCTCCGATCGCCTGGAGCCCCGCTGGGATGCCAGCGACGAGCGCGAGGATGAAGCACCCGTCGGCGCGCCGCTGCGCGTGCCCGAGCCTGCGCCGGCCACCTTGCTGCCACCGCCGCCGCCGCTGGTGCCCGAGTTCATGAAGACCGCCGAGCGCGGTGCGCGCTGGCAGCGGCCCGGCGTGCGCTGGGCGCTGGCGGGTGCAAGCGGCCTGCTGGTGCTGACGCTGGCTCTGCAGGTACTTGTGCATTTCAGGGATGCGATTGCCGCCCTGCACCCGCCGGCAGCGCCGGCCCTGCAGACGCTGTGCGGCCTGGCCGGCTGCCAGCTCCAGCCCTGGAGGCATATCGAGGCGCTGAGCATCGATGCGAGCTCGCTGACGCCCATCAGCAGCAGCAACCACTACCGACTCAACCTGTCACTGCGCAACAAGAGCGCAGCCGATGCGGCGGCGCCCTGGGTGGAGCTGAGCCTCACGGACGCCAGCGGCACGCCCTTCACGCGGCGCGTGTTCGCCCCCGAAGCGCTGAACCCGGCGGTGAACCGCATCAAGGCGGACTCGGAGCAGGCGCTGAACCTGAGCTTCGGCACCGGCAACCAGCGCGTCAGCGGCTACAGCGTCAACATCTTCTACCCCTGAAGACCGCAGGGCCGGCGCTTCTCGCGCGGCCATGAAAAAACCCGGCGCCGAGAGAACTCGGGCCGGGTTTGCGTCAGCGGACAAAGGGTCAGGGCTTGCGCCCGGACCCTCGCTCACTCAGGGCTTGTTGCCGGTCGGGAAGGGCCAGGCCGCCTGCGGGCTCAGGGCCGTCTTGGCAGCGGGGGCTGCAGCAGCGGGCTTGGCAGCCGGGGCAGGCTTGGCAGCGGCCTTCTTCGGGGCGGCAGCGGCCTTCTTGGGCGCAGGAGCGGCAGCCTTCTTGGGCGCAGGAGCGGCAGCCTTCTTGGGGGCCGGGGCAGCAGCCTTCTTGGCCGGAGCGGCCTTCTTGGCGGGAGCAGCAGCCTTCTTGGCCGGAGCGGCCTTCTTAGCCGGGGCAGCAGCCTTCTTGGCCGGAGCGGCCTTCTTGGCGGGAGCAGCAGCCTTCTTGGCCGGAGCGGCCTTCTTTGCCGGAGCAGCAGCCTTCTTGGCCGGAGCGGCCTTCTTCGCCGGAGCGGCCTTCTTCGCCGGAGCAGCAGCCTTCTTGGCCGGAGCGGCCTTCTTCGCCGGAGCAGCAGCCTTCTTGGCCGGAGCGGCCTTCTTCGCCGGAGCGGCGGCCTTCTTGGCCGGGGCCGCCTTCTTGGCCGGAGCGGCCTTCTTTGCAGTTGCCATGTGTTTCTCCTTGATCAAGTGGGAAAGTCACCGCCCCAGCCCAACCGGTTGGTCTGGATGCGGCTATTCATCGCTCGAAAGTCGCTCAGGAGGAACGCTTCGATGCGATGAATCGGTTGGCCATGCAGCCCCGCCACGTCGTGATGCGTGTGTGTGCGGGTTTCGCTCGGTGACTGCATGGGCTAGTGCTTGATCGGGGATGGGCCGAGGGGATCAGTCCCAGCTCAATGCCCCGCCGGATTGGTACTCGATGACGCGGGTCTCGAAGAAGTTGCGTTCCTTCTTCAGGTCAATCATCTCGCTCATCCACGGGAAGGGGTTTTCCTCGTTGGGGAACAGGGCGTCCAGGCCGATCTGCACCGCGCGACGATTCGCGATGAAACGCAGATAGCCCTTGAACATCGAGGCATTGAGGCCCAGCACGCCGCGCGGCATGGTGTCCTCGGCGTAGCGGTATTCCAGCTCGACCGCCTTCAGGAACAGCGCCTTGATCTCTTCCTTGAACTCCGCGGTCCACAGGTGCGGGTTCTCCAGCTTGATCTGGTTGATCAGGTCGATGCCGAAGTTGCAGTGCATGGACTCGTCGCGCAGGATGTACTGGTACTGCTCGGCCGCACCGGTCATCTTGTTCTGGCGGCCCATGGCCAGGATCTGCGTGAAGCCGACGTAGAAGAACAGGCCTTCCATCAGGCAGGCGAACACGATCAGCGACTTCAGCAGCGTCTGGTCGTCCTGCGGCGTGCCGGTCTTGAACTCGGGCTTCATGATCGCGTCGATGAACGGGATCAGGAACTCGTCCTTGTCGCGGATGGACTGGACTTCGTTGTAGGCGTTGAAGATCTCGCTCTCGTCCAGGCCCAGGCTCTCGACGATGTACTGGTAGGCGTGCGTGTGGATCGCCTCTTCGAAGGCCTGACGCAGCAGGAACTGGCGGCACTCGGGCGCCGTGATGTGGCGGTAGGTGCCCAGCACGATGTTGTTGGCGGCCAGCGAGTCGGCGGTCACGAAGAAGCCGAGGTTGCGCTTGATGATGCGACGCTCGTCCTCGCTCAGGCCGTTGGGATCCTTCCAGAGCGCGATGTCGCGGCTCATGTTCACTTCCTGCGGCATCCAGTGGTTCGCGCAGGTGGCGAGGTACTTCTCCCAGGCCCACTTGTACTTGAAGGGCACCAGCTGGTTGACGTCGGTCTGGCCGTTGATGATGCGCTTGTCGGCGGCCTTCACGCGGCGAGCGGTGGCCGGCTCACCGGACAGACGGGGCGCCGGCATGGCGGCGGCAGAGACAGACGCCTGAGGCGCCGAGGGCTGGGCCGCAGTCTTGCCTGCGGCGTTGTTGTCAGCGGACTGATCTTCGTCCCAAACCAGCATGGTGTGCTTCCTATGACTTCGAATTATCGACAGGCCCGATGCAATTCAACAAGGAATAGGCGCAGTGATTGCGTGCTCTTGTTGCGCATGGGCATCGAAAAGCGAGGCGCCAGCTTGTCTATACAAGTGGCGCCTCGCTCATTTGCTGCTTACTGGCAGGCCTCGCAATCGGGGTTGTCGATCGAGCAGAACTTCATGTCGGTCGCCGGCAGCTCGGGCTCCACACTGGTGGTGGCCACCGGTGCCGCGGCCGCAGGCGCCGAGTGCGCTGCCACCGCATTGAGCTGACCCGAGCGCGTGACCGTGCTCTTCTCGACCTGCGTGGCGCTGATGGTGCGCAGGTAGTAGGTGGTCTTGAGGCCGCGCTGCCAGGCCAGCTTGTAGGTCTCGTCCAGCTTCTTGCCCGACGCACCAGCCATGTAGATGTTCAGGCTCTGAGCCTGGTCAATCCACTTCTGGCGGCGCGAACCGGCCTCGATCAGCCAGCGCGGGTCCACCTCGAAGGCGGTCGAGTACAGCGCCTTGATGTCCTCGGGCACGCGGTCGATGCGGCGCAGCGAACCGTCGAAGTGCTTGAGGTCCATCACCATCACGTCGTCCCACAGGCCCAGGGCCTTCAGGTCACGCACCAGGTATTCATTGATGACCGTGAACTCGCCCGACAGGTTGGACTTCACCGACAGGTTGCCGAAGCAGGGCTCGATGGAGGCGTCCACGCCGATGATGTTGGAGATGGTGGCCGTCGGGGCGATGGCCACGCAATTGCTGTTGCGCATGCCGTGAGTGGCGATGCGCGCACGCAGTGCGTCCCAGTCCAGCGACGTGGAGCGGTCCACGTCCACATAGCCACCGCGGGCCTCGTTCAGCAGATCCAGCGAGTCGATGGGCAGGATGCCACGGTCCCACAGCGAGCCCTTGTAGGACGAGTAGCGGCCGCGCTCCTCGGCCAGTTCGGTGGACGCCCAGTAGGCGTGGTAGCAGACGGCTTCCATGGAGCGGTCGGCGAACTCCACCGCGGCGTCGGACGCATAGGGCGTGCGCAGCTGGTACAGCGCATCCTGGAAGCCCATGATGCCCAGGCCCACCGGGCGATGGCGCAGGTTGGAGTCGCGCGCCTTCTTGACCGCGTAGTAGTTGATGTCGATCACGTTGTCGAGCATGCGCATCGCGGTCGACACGGTCTTCTTCAGCTTCACCAGGTCGATCGCGCCGTCCTTCAGGTGCTGGGCCAGGTTGACCGAGCCCAGGTTGCAGACCGCGATCTCGCTGTCGTTGGTGTTCAGCGTGATCTCGGTGCACAGGTTGGACGAGTGCACCACGCCCACGTGCTGCTGCGGCGAGCGCACATTGCAGGCGTCCTTGAACGTGATCCAGGGGTGGCCGGTCTCGAACAGCATCGACAGCATCTTGCGCCACAGGTCCTTGGCGGGCATGCGCTTGAACAGCTTGATCTCGCCGCGGTCGGCCTTGGCCTCGTACTCGCAGTAAGCCTTCTCGAAGGCGGCACCGAAGAGGTCGTGCAGGTCCGGGCAGGTGGAGGGGCTGAACAGCGTCCAGTCACCGCCCTCGATCACGCGCTTCATGAACAGGTCGGGAATCCAGTTCGCCGTGTTCATGTCGTGGGTGCGGCGACGGTCGTCGCCGGTGTTCTTGCGCAGGTCCAGGAACTCCTCGATGTCCAGGTGCCAGGTCTCCAGGTAGGCGCAGACCGCGCCCTTGCGCTTGCCGCCCTGGTTCACCGCCACGGCCGTGTCGTTCACCACCTTCAGAAAGGGCACGACGCCCTGGCTCTTGCCGTTCGTGCCCTTGATGTGGGAGCCGAGCGCGCGCACCGGGGTCCAGTCATTGCCCAGGCCACCGGCGAACTTGGACAGCAGCGCGTTTTCCTTCAGCGCCTCGTAGATGCCGTCCAGGTCGTCGCTGACGGTGGTCAGGTAGCAGCTGGACAGCTGCGAGCGACGCGTGCCGCTGTTGAACAGCGTGGGCGTGGAGCTCATGAAGTCGAAGCTCGACAGCACCTCGTAGAACTCGATCGCACGCGCCTCGCGGTCGATCTCGTTCAGCGCCAGGCCCATGGCCACGCGCATGAAGAAGGCCTGCGGCATCTCGATGCGCTGCTCGTCGATGTGCAGGAAGTAGCGGTCGAACAGGGTCTGCAGGCCCAGGTAGTCAAACTGCAGATCACGCTCGGCCTTCAGGGCCGCACCCAGCTTGGCCAGGTCGTACTGGGCCAGCTTCTCGTCCAGCAGCTCAGCCTGCACGCCGCGCTTGATGTAGCGCGGGAAGTACTCGGCGTAGCGCTCCTGCATCTGCTCCTGCGTGACCTCCTCGCCCAGGATCTCGCGGCGGATGGTGTGCATCAGCAGGCGGGCCGTGGCGCGGCTGTAGCCGGGGTCCTTCTCGATCAGCGTGCGGGCAGCCAGGATGGCGGCCTTGTAGACCTCCTCCATGGGCACGCCGTCGTACAGGTTGCGCTGGGTCTCGGCCAGCACCGGCTCGTGGCGCACATCGGTGCCCAGGCCGGCGCAGGACGACTGGATCAGCGCGCTCAGCGCACCCAGGTCCAGCGCGCGGCGCTGGCCGCCGTCCACCACCATCAGCTGGGGCTCGGCCGCCTTGGCGGTCTCGACGTGGGACGCACGTTCCTGCGCGCGACGCTCGCGGTACAGCACGTAGGCGCGCGCCACCTCGTGGTGGCCGCCGCGCATCAGGCCCAGCTCGACATGGTCCTGCACATCCTCGATGTGGAAGGTGCCGCCGCTCGGGCGCGAGCGCAGCAGCGCGCGCACGACCGACTGGGTCAGCTGCTCCACCGCCTCGCGCACGCTGGCCGACGCCGCACCGCTGGTGCCATGCACCGCCAGGAAGGCCTTCATCAGCGCCACCGAGATCTTGCTGGGCTCGAACGCCACGACGGCGCCGTTGCGGCGAATGATCTGGTAGGACTGGAAATTGGCCTGTGCGCTGGGGGTCGCGTCGGATTCAAACGCAACCGGTGCAACGGGCGACTGGCCCTGGACGGCTTCATGCAGCATGAGGGAATCCTTTGTTGGTCAATGTTGTTCAGCCAAAGCGTCGCCCAGACCCTGGGGCAAGGCGCCGCATGGCGGTTGGTCTCAAAAGGGGTGATTCGTTCCGGTCGGATCCGGCCGCACCGGACTTGCGGTGCGCTTCCGGGAAGCCACGCCCGGCGTGGCAGGCCACGGCCATCGGTGCTTCCGTCGGAGGTGTCATGGGGTTTCGACTGGGTTCGCAGGATACCACGAGGGACACTATATCTAGGGCATCCCGGGGGTTCAATCTCTATCCCTAGTGTCCCAAGCCCGCATTCCGGACACCTCACATCGCGCCCGCACGGGCCCGAAAAGCCGATCAATACGGGCCCTGTGGGCCGCACCCCGCATCAACAGGGGCTCGCGGCGCGGAAACGGGCCGCGAGGCCGCGCCAATGCTGAAGCCCTGCTGTCCGGCAGGGGCATGGACCACCCGCCGCGAGCCCGCCGCGGGCGAATTCAAGCAGGGCAAATACCGAGGGGCGGAAACGAGGGGGTCAGGCCTCGCCTGCGGAGATGTCCAGCCGCGCCATGCGGTAGCGGATCTGCCGCAGCGACAGCCCCAGGCTGGCCGCGGCAGCCGTGCGGTTGAAGCGGTGCTGCTCCAGCGCGCGCAGCAAGATGGCGCGCTCCACGTCGTCCAGGTAGGCCGCGAGGTCGCTGGGCAGGGTCTCGGGCAGGCACAGGCCATCCACAGGTGCAGGACCGGCCAGCGGGCCGTCCAGGCGGCCGAACTGCGACTCGCCGCGCGACTCGTCCAGCGGCGTATCCAGCAACGCATCGGGCAAACCCAGGTCGGCCGCATCCATCCACTCGCCGCCCGACAGCGCCAGCGCGCGGTGCAGCAGGTTCTCCAGCTCCCGCACATTGCCAGGGAAGGCGTAGCGCGCCAGCGTCTGCAGTGCCTGAGGCGTGAGCCGGGGCGTGGGCGACACGCCGGCATCCTGCGCGATGCGGCTCAGCACGCGCTCGGCGATCAGGCCCAGATCCTCCAGGCGCTCGCGCAGCGGCGGCACACGGATCTGTATCACGTTGAGCCGGTAGAACAGGTCCTGCCGGAAGCGCCCGGCCGCCACCTCGGCCGCCAGGTCCTTGTGGGTGGCACTGAGGATGCGCACGTTCACCGGCGCCTCGGCCACCGCGCCCACCGGGCGCACGCTGCGCTCCTGGATCACGCGCAGCAGCTTGCTCTGCATGGCCAGTGGCAGGTCGCCGATCTCGTCGAGAAACAGCGTGCCGCCATCGGCCGCCTGGAAAAAGCCCTCGCGGTCCTCGTTGGCGCCGGTGAAGGCGCCCTTTCGGTAGCCGAAGAACTCGGCCTCCAGCAGATTCTCCGGGATGGCGCCGCAGTTCACCGCAACGAAGCGCGCCGCCGCGCGCGCGCCCTGCGCATGGATGGCGCGAGCGACCAACTCCTTGCCGGTGCCGGACTCGCCCTGCACCAGCACCGGCGCCATGCTGCGCGCCACCTTTTCGATCAGCGCCCGCACCGCCCGCATGGCCTCGGACTCGCCCACCAGGCGCGACGCTGCCGCGGCCGGCGCGGCCCGTGGCGCCGCCGCCGGCGTCGGCGCGGCCTCGCTGCTCACCCGACCCAGCGCCGAGCCCACCACCAGCCGGAACTGGCGCAGGTCCACCGGTTTGGTGAGGTAGTCATAGGCGCCGGCCTTGAGCGCCTCGACCGCGTTCTCGGCCGAGCCGAAGGCGGTGATGACCAGCGCCTTCTCCGAGCGCCCGGCCTGCTCCAGCCAGCGCAGCAGCTCCAGCCCGTTGCCGTCGGGCAGCTTCATGTCGGTGATGACCGCGCCATAGCTGTGGGCGCGCAGATGCTCCAGCGCCTCGGCCACACAGCCGGCGCTGTCGATCTCGTAGCCCTCGCGCAGCAGGGTCAGTTCGTAGAGCGTGCGCAGATCGGGCTCGTCGTCGACGACCAGCAAACGGGCGGGGGACGGGGTGCTCATGCGGGATCGGGCGTGGGCGTGCGCAGCAGCACGCAGAACTCGTTGGCCGGCGCGTCGGCGGCACGGCGGTAATCGATGCGGGCGCCATGGCGCTCGCACAGCTCGCGACAAATATAGAGCCCCAGCCCCGAGCCGCGGCTGCGGGTGGAGAAGAAGGGCTCGAACAGGTATTTCTCGACCTCGGGCGGCACCGGCGGCCCCAGGCTGCCGACCACCAGCAGCACGGACTCCGCCCGCGGCGCCAGCTGCAGCCGCACCGCGCCCGGCTGGTCGGGCGAATGGCGCAGCGCGTTGTCCAGCAGGTTGACCAGCACGCGGCGCAGGTGCTCCGCATCGAACAGCACCATCAGGCCCTCGGCCGCAATCTCGACGACGAAGCGGCCCCCGAGGGTCAGACCATGCAGACGCGCCCAATCAGCGGCCGCCTCGCGCACCAGCGCACTCGCGTCCAGCCGCTGCATGACCGGCTGCAAGCCGGGGGCGACCTCGGCCACGTCGTCCACCAGACGCTTGAGGCGCTGCACATTGGACGTGATCATCGCGGTCAGCTGCTCGGCACGCGAGCCCGCCACGTCCTCGGACAGCAGCGCATTGGCCTGCGCGATCGCGGCCAGCGGGTTGCGAATCTCGTGCGCAATGCCGGCCGACACCCGCCCCATCGCAGCCAGCTTCTCCTGGCGGGTACGCGCCAGCAGCTCGCGGTTGTCCTCCAGGAACAGCACGCACAGGTCCTCGCTGCCGGCCCGCTGGCGCGTGAAGCGCAGGCGCAGGCGCAGGCTGCGGCTGACGCCGCCGTCCTGCGGCAGGCTGACGTCCATCTCGGCCCGGCCGCCCTGCGCATGGGCGCGCTCCAGCGCATCGGCCAGCGGCTGCCAGTCCGGCCGGCTGCGCAGCGGCCAGCGCGGCACCGCGTCGCCACCGGGCGCACCGATCAGCTCGCGGGCCGCCGGGTTGATGGCCCGCACCAGGCCACCGCGATCCACCACCAGCACGCCCTGCTGCATCTCGTCGATGACCAGGCGGTTGAGCTGCTCCTGCTGCCGCGCCAGCGCCATGCTGCCGCGCGCGGTGCGCTCCTCACGCGCCAGCCGCGCGCTCAGCTCGCCGGCCAGCAGGCTGACCGCGAACAGGCCGCTGCCCACCAACCCGGCCTGCGTCATGCGCAGGCCCACGTCCAGCCCGCGCAGCACCGACCAGCCGGCCGCGGCCAGCAACCACAGCGTGGCCATGGCCGCCGTGGCCAGCGCCAGGCGGCGCGGACTCAGCACCGCGGCCATCAGCACCGGCATCACGAACAGCGCGCCGTAGTTCACGCCCGAGCTGTCCAGCAGGTTGAGCACGCCGAACAGCAGCACGTCCAGGCCCACCGCAGCCCACCAGTGCGGGCTGCTCAGGCGCGCGAACTGCCGCGGCGCCACCGTGCGCGCCCGCGGCACCCACAGACGCCACGCCAGCGCCAGCGCGGCATAGGACAGGCTCAAGCCCAGCGTGGACGAGGCCACCTGCGCGGCCAGCGACACCGCGATCAGCTGTGCCGCCACCAGCACCAGCCCCAGCACCGCACGCGCGCTCAGAAAGGCCCGGTGCAGGCGTGCAAAGGCCTTGCCGCCCGCATCCGCCGGCGGCTCGGTCACCGTGTCCTGGAACCAGTCGCCCCGGCTGTCGGTGCTCAATACGGGCCCCGACGCGCCTCGAAACTGGCGCGGTGCTCGCTGGTGCAGAAATGCCCGCCCCGGCCCGGCAGGGCCTCGTCCTGAGGCAGGTGCAGGCCGCACTCGGCACAGCTCACCATCTGCTGCGGCGGTGCCTCGGCCACCGGCGCGGCGGCCGGCGGTGACGGCGGCGGCGCGCTGCGCTTGGGGCGCACGCGCTTGAGGCCCAGCAGATAAAGCAGCAGCAGCGCGATCAGCAGCAGGTATTTCACAGCGAGCCCTCGGCGGCCCGCTGCAGCACGACCTCCAGCACGAAGCGGGTACCGGCGTAGGACAGCAGCAGCAGCGCCGCGCCGGCGTAGAGCCAGCGGGTCGCGCGCCGCCCGCGCCAGCCGTACACGCGCCGCCCCACCAGCAGGCCGGTCAGCACCAGCCAGCCCAGCACGGCCAGCAGGGTCTTGTGGTCCCAGCGCCAGGTCGGCGTGAAGCTCCAGCCCAGCAGGATGGCCAGCGACAGCGCCACCACGCCCGCCGCGACGAACTGGAAGGTCAAGCGCTCCAGCTGCAGCAGCGGCATGCCCGCAGGCTCGGCCGCTCTGCGGCGCAGGCGCGTCTCGGCGCGGTTCATAAGCGCCGCATGCAGCACCGCAACGCCGAACAGGCCATAGGACGCCAGCCCCAGCAGCCAGTGCAGCGGCGCCCAGGGCGAGGCGGCGAGCGGCCGGTTCTGGCCCGGGAAGCTCCAGGCCAGCAACACGGCCACGGCGGCCAGCAGCGCCAGCACGCGCCGCACGCTCAGCAGCGGCACGAAGCGGCTCTCCACCAGGTAGATGGTCAGCACCATCCACAGCGTCATGGACAGGGCCGGTGCGAAGCCGAAGCGCGTGCCGGGCTGCGTGAGGCCGTAGCCGCCTATGTCCAGCAGCAGGGCCAGGCCTTGCGCGATCCAGGCCAGCGGCAGCAGCCAGCGGGGCCAGCGCGCCTGCGGGGACACCCCCGCCAGACCCACCGTCGCATAGGACGCCAGGGCCGCGGCACTCGCGATCGCCAGCGCCAGGCCGGCCGAGCCCTCGGTGGGCGTCAACAGGGGGGGCGATAAACTCATGGCCACAGTGTACTTTTGGCCTCCGCGCCGTCTGCCGGAGCTGCCCCCAATCACGCGATGGCTACCAACCTGACCGACCGCCTGAGCCGCCTCGTCAAGACGATGCGCGGCCAGGCCCGCATCACCGAGAGCAACGTGCAGGACATGCTGCGCGAGGTGCGCATGGCCCTGCTCGAGGCCGACGTGGCCCTGCCCGTGGTGCGCGACTTCATCGCCCGCGTCAAAGACAAGGCCCTGGGCCAGGAGGTCGTGGGCTCGCTCAACCCCGGCCAGGTGCTGGTGTCCATCGTCCACAAGGAACTCGCCGCCACCATGGGCGAGGGCATTGCAGACATCAACCTCGCGGCCCAGCCGCCGGCCGTCATCCTGATGGCCGGCCTGCAGGGCGCGGGCAAGACCACCACCACCGCCAAGCTGGCCAAGCACCTGATCGAGAAACGCAAGAAGAAGGTGCTGACCGTCAGCGCCGACGTCTACCGCCCGGCCGCCATCGAACAGCTCAAGACGGTCACCAAGCAGGCCGGTGCCGAGTGGTTCGCATCCACACCGGACCAGAAGCCGCGCGACATCGCGCTGGCCGCGCTGGACTACGCCAAGCGCCACTTCATCGACGTGCTGCTGGTGGACACCGCCGGCCGCCTCGCGATCGACGAGGCGCTGATGGCCGAGATCAAGGAGCTGCACGCGACGCTGAACCCGGTCGAGACGCTGTTCGTGGTCGACGCGATGCAGGGCCAGGACGCGGTCAACACCGCCAAGGCCTTCAAGGACGCGCTGCCGCTGACCGGCGTGGTGCTGACCAAGCTGGACGGCGACTCACGCGGCGGTGCGGCGCTGTCGGTGCGCCAGGTGACCGGCGCACCCATCAAGTTCGCCGGCGTGTCCGAGAAGATAGACGGGCTGGAGGTGTTCGACGCCGACCGCCATGCGGGCCGTGTGCTGGGCATGGGCGACATCGTGGCCCTCGTCGAGCAGGTCACGCAGAGCGTGGACCTGGCCTCGGCCCAGGCCATGGCCGAGAAGCTCAAGAGCGGCAGTGGCTTCGACCTGAACGACTTCCTGCAGCAGATCTCGCAGATGAAGAAGATGGGCGGCCTGGGCTCGCTGATGGACAAGCTGCCCACGCAGATGGCCGCCAAGGCCGGTCAGGCCGACATGGACCGTGCCGAGCGCGACATGAAGCGCATGGAGGGCATCCTGAACGCGATGACCGCCAAGGAGCGTCGCCAGCCCGCGCTGCTGATGGACGGCAAGACCAAGGCCAGCCGCAAGCGCCGCATCGCCGCCGGCGCCGGCGTGCAGATCCAGGACGTGAACCGCCTGCTGAACCAGTTCGACCAGATGCAGCAGATGATGAAGAAGATGAAGGGCGGCGGCCTCTTCAAGATGATGAAGAAGCTGGGCGGCATGAAGGGCATGCTGCCTGGGATGTAACCCACCCCCTACCGGCTTCGCCGTGCCAAAGCCAGAGGCTTTGTCGTTCTGCCGGCACCACGAGTCCTCAGGACTCCTGGTGTCCGGCCTTACCCCCCTCAAGGCGGCGCAACCGGTGGCCCGGCAAAGCCAGCTCCACGGCTGCTGCTGGAGATGTCGGCCTGACGGCCTCCGCTATTCCAGCAACGCCCGCGCGAATTCGCGGGCGTTGAAGGTCTCGAGGTCCTCGAGCTTCTCGCCCACGCCGATGAAGTAGACCGGCACCGGCCGCTCGCGCGCGATGGCGGCCAGCACGCCGCCCTTGGCCGTGCCGTCCAGCTTGGTGACCACCAGGCCGGTCAGGCCCAGCGCCTCGTCGAAGGCCTTGACCTGGTTCAGCGCGTTCTGGCCGGTGTTGCCGTCCACCACCAGCAGCACCTCGTGCGGCGCCCCGTCCTGGGCCTTGCCGATCACGCGCTTGATCTTCTTCAGCTCCTCCATCAGGTGCAGCTGCGTGGGCAGACGGCCCGCGGTGTCGGCGATCACCACGTCCACGCCGCGTGCCCGGCCCGCGTTCACCGCATCGAAGGACACGGCCGCCGGATCGCCACCCTCCTGGCTGATGATCTCCACATGGGCCCGGTCGGCCCACACGCCCAGCTGCTCGCGCGCCGCCGCGCGGAAGGTGTCGGCCGCGGCCAGCAGCACGCGCTGCTCGGCCTGCGCCAGATGGCGGGTCAGCTTGCCTATGCTGGTGGTCTTGCCGGCGCCGTTCACGCCCACCACCATCATCACCGTGGGCTGGGCCTCGCCCACCACCAGCGAGCGCTCCAGCGGCGCCAGCAGATCGGCCAGCGCATCCACCAGCAGCGTGCGCACCGCCTGCGGATCGGTGGCCTTGGCGTCCTTCACGCGCTGCTTCAGATCGGCCAGCAGGAACTCGGTCGCGCGCACGCCGGTGTCGGCCATCAGCAGCGCGGCTTCCAGCTCTTCATACAGGCCCTCGTCGATGCGCGTGCCGGTGAAGACCTGGGCGATGCTGCTGCCGGTCTTGCGCAACCCGTTGCGCAGCCGGTCCAGCCAGCCCTGGCGCGGCGCGGGCGCGGGCGCCGGTTCGGCCTGCGGCGGCGGCTCGCTGGCCACGGGTGCCGGCACGACCACTGCGACCACCGGCGCGACAGGCGCGGCCACGGGCGCTGGCGGGGGCGCTGCAGGCGGCTCCACCCCTATCGGCTCGGCCTCCTGCACAGGGGGCGAGACCGGCGCCGGCGGGGCCGAAGCAAATTTTTTCTTGAAAAAACTGAACATGCTTGCATTCTCGCTCGAAAGCTGATTAGAATAGCGGGCTGTTAGGCGCTTTAGCTCAGCCGGTTAGAGCGACGGAATCATAATCCGCAGGTCCGGGGTTCGAATCCCTGAAGCGCCACCAAACACAGACCCGCCAGGGTCGATCAAAGGACTTGGAAGTCGAGCTTCCAAGTCCTTTTTTCATGGTGCCCTCGCCCATCATCGCCGCCCTCACAGGGTCAGGTCTTGCCAAACTGGGCGCGCAGCACGCCAGTGGTAGTCCAACAGCGGTCCGGTCTGTTTAAGCTGTAACCGAGCGGCCCCATCCGCCGCATCGGCAAAGCCAGGCCGTCGACTACAGTGCCCACTCGGGCCGGGCGCGGGCACGAGGCGCACGCGGCGGTCCGGGATGGAAAGCACACATGCGAATCGTCATCGTCGGCGGCGGCGCCGGAGGTCTGGAGCTGGCCTGCAAGCTCGGCCGCAAGCTGGGCAGCGACCAGGTCACGCTGGTAGACAACAAGTTGTTCCATATCTGGAAGCCTTCGCTGCACGAGGTGGCCGCCGGCACGCTGGACATCCACCAGGAGGGCCTGTCCTACGAGATGCTGGCCCATGACAACGGCTTCGAGTTCGAGTTCGGCCCCATGCTGGCGCTGGACGAGGCGCGCCGCTGCATCACGGTGGGCGAGTTCCTCGGCGACGATGGCGAGCTCATCCTGCCGCGGCGCGAGCTGGGCTACGACCACCTGGTGATCGCGCTGGGCAGCACCGCCAACCACTTCGGCGTGCCCGGCGCCGCCGAGCACTCGATCTCGCTGAACGGCCCCGCGGACGCCGAGCGCTTTCGCCTGCGCATGCTCAAGCTGCTGACGCGCGCCGAGTTGCAGAAGCAGGCCGGCGAGACACGCGGCGTGGACATCGTCATCATCGGCGGCGGCGCCACCGGCGTGGAGCTGGCGGCCGAACTGCGCGAGGCCGGCGCGGTGCACGCGCGCTATGGCTTCCGGCGCCTGGACCCCAACCTGGATGTGCGCATCACGCTGATCGAGGGCTCGCCACGCATCCTGGAGCCGCTGCCGGAGAAGGTGTCGGCCGCGGCCGCCCGCCTGCTGCGCGAACGCCATGTGAGCCTGCGCACCAGCTGCCGCGTGGTGGCGATCACGCCCGATGCGGTCGAGACCTCCGACGGGCGCAGCCAGCCTGCCGACATCGTCGTGTGGGCGGCCGGCATCCAACCCCCTGCCCTCGTGAAGACGCTGGGCCTGCCGCTGAGCCGCGGCAACCAGATCGTCGTCAACACGCGCCTGGAGGTGGAGGGCCATGCCGGCCTCTACGCGCTGGGCGACTGCGCCGCCTGCCCCGCCGGCAGCGACGGCAAGCTGGTGCCGCCGCGCGCCCAGGCCGCGCACCAGCAGGCCGACTACCTTTACGAACGGCTGCTGCGCCTGGCGCGCGGCGAGGCCCCGGGCGCCAGCACCTACCGCTACCAGGACCATGGCTCCCTGGTGTCGCTGGGCACCTCGACCTCGGTGGGCAACCTGATGGGCAATCTGTTCAAGGCCTCCTGGTTCGTCGAAGGCCTGTTCGCCCGCACGATGTATGTGAGCCTGCACCTGATGCACCACCGCGCGGTGCTGGGCGTGATGCGCACCGGCGTGCTGGCCGTGGCGCGCTTCCTGGTAAAGCGCGCGCGCCCGCTGGTCAAGCTGCACTGAACGCAGCACTGCCAGCCTGGCAGTCGCGGCAGCCGACCTGACAGAGGGTCTGGCAGGCGACGGCGATAGCCCCGCCCCAGCGGACCGCCCGATCACGCGGTCGGGCGGCGGTGTCACGGCCCTCCCCTTCAGCAAAACCTGACCCCGTCGCTGGGCCTTTGCCCAGTGGGCGTGAGCCTGGGCGCGGGCACGCCGAGGCCTCTTGATGACCTGCGTCAAAGCGGTCTCGAATAAGACCCGGGATCCGCGGAAAAGCCCCAATAGGCCTGGCACGGATCTTGTACAACCCCGGCCGTGATTCCCGCCGAACATCGATTGCTGCGCCACCTGGGATGGGTGGTCCTGGTCAAGCTGCTGGTCCTGGCGGGTCTCTGGCAGGCCTTTGTGGCCCATCAGCATGTGAAGGTGGACGAGCAGTCCGCCGCCATGCACCTGGGGGTGACGCCCGAGCCCGCGCGAGCGGCCAGTGCGCCCCCAGTGACTCAACTAGGAGAGCATCCGTGATCTCGGATCAACTGGTGGATCTGTCGCGACTGCAGTTCGCCGCGACAGCGCTGTACCACTTTCTGTTCGTGCCGCTCACGCTGGGCATGGTGTGGCTGCTGGTCATCATGGAGACCGTCTATGTGATGACCGGCAAGCAGGTGTGGAAGGACATGACCCGCTTCTGGGGCAAGCTCTTCGGCATCAACTTCGCGCTGGGCGTGACCACCGGCATCACGCTGGAATTCCAGTTCGGCACCAACTGGGCCTACTACTCGCACTACGTGGGCGACATCTTCGGCGCCCCGCTGGCCATCGAGGGCCTGATGGCCTTCTTCCTCGAGTCCACCTTCATCGGTCTGTTCTTCTTCGGCTGGGACCGCCTCAGCAAGGTCCAGCATCTGCTGGTGACCACGCTGATGGCGGTGGGCACCAACCTGTCGGCGCTATGGATATTGATCGCCAACGGCTGGATGCAGAACCCGGTGGGCGCCGAGTTCAACTGGCAGACCATGCGCATGGAGATGACGGACTTCTGGACCATCGTCTTCAACCCCGACGCGCAGGCCAAGTTCGTGCACACGGTGTCGGCCGGCTATGTGACCGGCGCGATGTTCGTGTTGTCCATCTCGTCCTGGTATCTGCTGCGCCGTCGTGACGTGGAGTTCGCCAAGCGCAGCTTCCGCGTGGCCGCGGCCTTCGGCCTGGCCAGCGTGCTCAGCGTCATCGTGCTGGGCGACGAGTCGGGCTACACGGTGGGCGAGGCCCAGCAGACCAAGCTGGCCGCGATGGAAGCCATGTGGGAGACCGAGCCCGCACCGGCCTCGTTCAACCTGATCGCCGGCATCAACGAGGAGAAGATGCGCAACGACTGGGCGGTGCAGATTCCGTGGGTGATGGGCCTGATCGGCACGCGCTCGGTGAGCCAGGAGATCCCCGGCATCCATGACATCCATGAGAAGAACCGCTCGCGCATCTACAGCGGCATCCAGGCCGTGGTGGCGCTGGAGCGCCTGCGCAAGAACCGCCAGGACGTGGACGCCGAGGCGCAGCTGCGCCTGCACCAGGCCGACCTGGGCTTCGGGCTGCTGCTGAAGAAGTACATGACCAATGTCGCCGAGGCCACGCCCGAGATGATCGACCGCGCGGTGAAGGACACGGTGCCGCGCGTGACGCCCATGTTCTGGGGCTTCCGCATCATGGTGGGCCTGGGCTTTTTGATGCTGGCGCTGTTCGCGCTGGCCTTCTGGAGCACGCTGAAGATGGGCCTGCGCGCCAAGCCCTGGCTGCTGCGCTGGGCGGTGGTGATGCTGCCCGCGCCCTGGATCGCCTGCGAGCTGGGCTGGTTTGTCGCCGAATACGGCCGCCAGCCCTGGACCATCTACGGTGTGCTGCCCACGCACCTGAGCGTGTCCACGCTCACCGTGGAGAGCCTCTACGGCTCGCTGGCCGGCTTCATAGGCTTCTACACGGTGCTGCTGATCGTCGAGGTCTACCTGATGGTGAAGTTTGCGCGCCAGGGTCCGGGCAGCCTGGGCACCGGCCGTTACGCCAACGAAGCCGCACACGCCTGAAAGGACTCACCATGCTGGACTACGAAACTCTCAAGCTGATCTGGTGGGGCCTGGTCGGCGTGCTGCTGATCGGCTTCTCGATCATGGACGGCCACGACATGGGCGTGGGCACGCTGCTGCCCTTCGTCGGCCGCAGCGACGATGAACGTCGCGTCGTCATCAACACCGTCGGCCCGCACTGGGACGGCAACCAGGTCTGGTTCATCACTGCCGGCGGCGCGGTGTTCGCGGCCTGGCCGCTGGTCTACGCGACCGCGTTCAGCGGCTTCTACTGGGCCATGCTGGCCACGCTGTGGGCGCTGTTCTTCCGCCCGGTGGGCTTCGACTACCGCAGCAAGGTCCAGCATCCCACCTGGCGCAAGACCTGGGACTGGGGCCTGTTCGTCGGGGGCTTCGTGCCGCCGCTGATCTTCGGCGTCGCCTTTGGCAACCTGCTGCAGGGCGTGCCCTTCCACTTCGACGACTACCTGATGTCCACCTACACCGGCAGCTTCTGGCAGTTGCTCAACCCCTTCGCGCTGCTGGCCGGCGTGGTGAGCAGCGCCATGATCACGATGCAGGGCGGCAGCTATCTCGCCCACCGCACCGAGGGCGCGGTGCAGCAGCGCGCGATCCGCGCGACCGTGGGCGCCGCGCTGGTGATGGTGGCGGCGTTCGTGGGCGCCGGGCTGTGGCTGCGCCTGGGCAGCATCCAGGGCTTCGACATCGTCGCCATGCCCTCGCACAACGCCGCGCCCGATCCGCTGGCCAAGACCGTGATCCGCAGCGCCGAGGGCTGGTGGCGCAACTACCACCAGCAGCCGCTGCTGTGGCTGCTGCCCGTTGCCGGCGTCGTGATGCCGCTGCTGGCCGCCGGCCTGGCGGTGGCGCGGCGCACGCTGAGCGCCTTCGTCGCATCATCGCTGGCGCTGGCCGCGGTCATCCTGACCGCCGGGGCCGCGATGTTCCCCTTCGTGATGCCCTCGTCCAGCCACCCCGCGTCCAGCCTGACGCTGTGGGACAGCGTGTCCAGCCGTATGACGCTGGGACTGATGCTGGTGGTCGCGCTGATCTTCGTGCCCCTCATCGTCGCCTACACCAGCTGGGCCTACCGCGTGATGCGCGGCAAGGTCACGGTCCAACACATCCGTGCGAACTCGCACACCGCCTACTGAGGCCCGCGCGGCCCGACTGAAGGAGTCAAAGTCATGTGGTACTTCGCCTGGTTGCTCGGCGTGGGGTTTGCGGTCCTGCTGGCCGTGATGAATGCGATGTGGGGCGAGATGGAAGAGGCGCGCCGCGCGCCCGACTCGCAGTTCGGCGAATGAACACCGCCGACCCATCGGCCGCTCCCACACGGCCCGGCCTGCACGGCCCCTGCCTGGCCGTGGCACTGGCGGTGATGCTGGGCGGCACGCTCTACCCGCCGCTGTTCGCAGGTGCCGACGGCCATGCGGACCACCGCTTCGCGATGGCGCTGTTCTGGGCCATGAGCGCCGGCTTCGTGCGCGGCGTGGGCTTCGTGCCCCGCCCGCGCTGGGCGCGCATGCTGTTCTCGCCCGCAGCCGTGCTGGTGGCGCTGGGCCTGGCTGCGGCCCTCAAGCTGGGCTGAACTCAGCGGCGGCGCCGGTCCAGCCACGCCACCAGCGCCATGCCCGCCAGCATGGCCAGCACAAAGCCCACGGCCTTGGGCTGCAGCCGGCCCAGCAGCACCAGGGCCGGGCCCGGGCACAGGCCGGCCACGCCCCAGCCCACGCCGAACAGCAGGCTGCCGCCTACCAGCCGCACATCCAGATGACGCAGCACCGGCAGCCGCATGGGCTCACCCAGCCAGCTGCGCTCGCGGCGCCGCGCCAGCGAAAAGGCGACCAGACCCACGGCGATCGCGCCGGCCATCACCAGCGCCAGCGACGGATCCCAGGCGCCAGCCAGGTCCAGAAAGCCCAGCACCTTGTGCGGGTCGGCCATGCCCGACACCAGCAGCCCCAGACCAAACACCAGGCCGGCCAGCCAAGCAGCAAACAGGATCATCTCGATTTCCTCAAGCCGCCAGCAGGTGGCGCATCACATAGACGGTCAGGAAACCCGTGCCCATGAAGCAGAGCGTGGCCACCAGCGAGCGCAGCGACAGCCGCGACAGGCCGCAAACCCCGTGGCCGCTGGTGCAGCCCGAGCCCAGGCGCGTGCCCATGCCCACCAGCAGACCGGCAAGCAAGACCTGGCCCCAGCCCGCATCCACCGTCGCCAGCGCTGGCGTCACCAGCAGCGCATAAAGCCAGGGTGCGACCAGCAAGCCGCCCACAAAGGCCAGCCGCCAGCCCACGTCGCCGCGCACCGGCCGCAGCAGCCCGCCCAGGATGCCGCTGATGCCGGCGATGCGGCCGTTCAGCAGCACGAACAGCGCTGCGGCCAGGCCGATCAGCAGTCCGCCGGCGAGTGCGGCTCCGGGGGTGAAGGCCTGCCAGGCGATGTCCATGGGTTCTCTCCGTTCATTGTGTTCGGATGGAGAGTGTCGCTGCTCGCCCCGGCTGCGGCGACCGGGCCCCGCACAGCCAGTGCCAAATCACCCGGGGCGCGTTACGCTGGCAGGCACACCGCCTCGATGCGAATCTCCATGCCCACCTCCCGCCCCGCTGTGCAGACCCGCATGGCACGGCTTGCCTGCCTCACGCTGCTGGCGTGGTGCGCGCAATCCGCGGTCGCCCAGGCCGCGAGCGCCTGCCCGCAGCCGCTGCGTGCCGTCGTGCTGGCGCTGGACTCGCCCAGCACCGGCATCACCAAGTTCCTGATGGCCAGCACCGACGCACTGCTGGCTGCCGCCGAGGTGCAGCGCCAGATCGTGCCGCTGCCCTTCGTGCGCATTCCGCTGGAGCTGCAGGCGGGCCGGGCCGATGTGGTGACCGTGTCCTATTCGGCACTGGAGCCCTACCGGGATCAGGTGGTGTCGGTGCAATTCCTGCGCATGCCGGTGTTGCTGTACGAGTTCAATGGCCCGGACGACGCCGCCGAACGCCCGAGTGCCATCGGCATCGTGCGCGGCGCGCCGCTGCCGCCCGCGCTGGCAGCCTCGGCCGGCCAACTGCAGCAGGTCAACAACTACGAGATGCTGTTCCAGATGCTGGCCGCCCGCCGGCTCGCCGCGGCGCTGGGTGCGCGGCCCACGGCCGATCTCTATCTGCAGGACAACCCCGGCGTTGCGGCCATGGTGAAGCAGGGCCAGCAGGTGGACGAGCGGCGCATGGCCATCCACTTCTCCCGCCGCCTGCCCAAGGCCTGCCTGGACCATCTGGTGGAACGTGTGGAGAGCCGGGGCGCTGCCATCACGCAGCAGCTGTTCACCCGGCAATACCGCGCCCTGAACCACGCCGATTACCGCGTGCCGGTGCAGGTGATCAAACCCTGAGCGGCCCCGGGCCTCGGGCCGCTCAGCCCAGCAACTGCCGCACGCGCTGCTTGTGCAGGCCACGCACGGCCGAGGTCAGGGCCTGCTGCGCGGCGTAGTCCCCCTGCTGGAAGCGGGTCTGAAGCGCACCCGCCAGCGCCTCGGCCTCGCCGGCGGCGAGACCGCTGGCGGGCTGGGCCTGCTCCTGCACCTCGCGCAACTGCTCACCCAGCACCTCGCGGGCCTGGGCCAGCCGTGGCTGGGCCTGCAGCACCTGGCCCAGCGCCTGGCGCTGGCCCACCGCATCGGCCACATTCCATTGCTGCGGCTGCAACACGTCCGGCGTGGCTTCCAGACGCGCGCGTACCGGCTGGCCGGACGGAAAGCGCCGGCCGTCGCCCTTCACCATCAGGCCATCGCGCAGCGCCGGCCACTGGGATTCCGCCACGCTGAACACCAGCTCCTGGCCCTGCGCATCGACGCTGAGGCCCGCCGGCGCCAGCGCGCGCGCCAGCGTCTGCAGCTGGTCCTGCGTGCCCTCGCCATCCAGCGTGACCGACAGCGTCAGCGCACCGCCCTGGCTGCTGGCACGACCTGGCACCTGCAGGCGCAGCGTCTCGGGTCCGCCGCGCTCCAGCACGCTCAGGTCCAGGCCGCGCAACTTGAAGCGCTGGCGCGCCGGCTCGTCGCTGGGGCCGGCCTGCAGCTGCGAGTCGACGCGGCCGGCGGACTGCTCGCTGCGCTGCTGCCACAGCTGGCGCAGCTGGCCTACCTGCAGAGGCAGGGCCACGCTGGCCTGCCCCTGGGCCAGGCTGCGGCTGAGCGTGGACTTCAGGCCCTGCAGCGTCTGCGCGAGGCGGTCCAGATAGTCCAGGCCCTGCTGCAGACGGCCCAGCTGCTGCTGCAGCCCGGGCTCGCGGCTGGGCGCGGTGTTGGGCGTGCTGACGACGACCGTGGCCGCTCGCGCGGCGGGCGCGTCGTCCAGCAGCGACGGCGCGAGCGCGGCCAGCGGCGATGCCGGCGCGCTGGCCCGCCGCAGCGACGGCGAGAGCGTGTCCAGCGGCGTCGCCGCGGTCGGTTTGGCGCCCAGTTCGATCATCGGATCACGTCGAACAGGCTCAGCTCACTGACCTTGCCATAGGCCGCCTGCGTGGCCTTGAGCGCCAGCGTGTAGCCATTGAGCCGGGTCGCGGCCTCGGCGTAGTCGGTCTTGCCGATCTGCAGTGCGCTGAGCTGGTTGGACTGGCTGACCGAGGCCTGGTTGTTGTCCAGCGTGGTCAGCACGTTCTGGCGCCCGCCCAGCTGGCCTATCTTGCCGGCGACCGAGCCCAGCTGCTGGTCCAGCAGGCCCAGCAGCGCCTGCACATTGGGCTGCACCGCACCCGGGCTCACGCCCGGCGTGCTGAGCTGGCCGGTCAGCGTGTTGAGCTGCTGCAGGAAGGCGCCCATGGTCTCCAGCGACACATTGGCCGGCACATTGGTGTCGTCTGCCACGGCCACAGGCTGGGTCTGGGTATTGCCCATGAAGGCGTAGGTCGTGGGGTCGACCGTGGGCTGGTCACTGGCCGTGCCGGAGAACAGGTAGCGGCCCTCGGCGTTCTTGCTGTTGGCCAGGTAGAGCAGGCTGTCGTGCAGGGTCTTGAGAGAACCCGACATCGCGTTCAGGTCGGACGGGGTGTTGCCGCCGTCGGCCGCCCAGACCAGCAGGTCGCGCAGCGATTGCAGGTCGCCCTGGATGCTGTCCAGCGTCGCCTCGCTGGTGCTGAGACGGCTTTGCAGCGCGGTGATGTTGTCGCGGTACTGGCCCAGCGCCGCCTCGTCGCGCGACAGGCGCGACAGGCGCAGCGTGCCGATGGGATCGTCGGAGGGCTTGAGGATGCGCTGGCCGGTGGCCATCTGCAGCATGGCCTGGTTCACGCCCTCGTTCGCCACCTGCAGCGACGAGATCATGGTGTTGTGGTACTGATTGCTGGAGATGCGCATGGAGGGCTCCGGGGGACTTCCGGGGTGGTCGGGCCGGGCCTCAGCCCAGCATCTGCAGCGTGGCGTCGAACAGGTCGTTGGCGACCGACACCACCTTCATGTTGGACGAATACATCTGCTGGTACTGCATCAGGTTGACGGCTTCCTCGTCGCGGTTGACCGCGCTGGTGGAGTCGCGGCTTTGCTGCACCTGGTCCAGCACGCTCTGCGCGGTCTTCTGCTGCGAATCGTTGAGCCCGCTGAGCACGCCCAGCTTGCCCAGCAGCTGGGTGTAGACGTCGCCCATCACGACCGACGCCGTGCCATTGGCCTGGCCCCGGGAATCAAAGGTGGTGACGGTGATGGAGCTCTTGCGCAGCCCCACCAGCTTGGCGAGGTTGTCGCTGTTGCCGCTGTCGGTCGCGCTGCTGGAGAAGGCAAGGTCGGCTGCGGCCAGATTGGGGTTGGTCAGCTTGAGCACACCACCCGTGGTGTCGAACAGCGGCTGACCCGGCGCCCCGGTGGGCGAGAAGCCGCCGGCCAGCACCGCGTTGATCGCGTCACCCAGGCCGGTGCCCAGTTCCTTGATGGTCTGCTGCTGCGGCAGCAGCACCTGGTTGACCAGGTCGGACAGGCCGCCCAGCTGGCCGCCCAGGTTGTCCTCGGCGACCGTGAAGCTGGTGTTGACGAACTTCAGCGTCAGCGGCTGGTTGATCTCGCCGCTCATCGTGGCCGCGTCGGCGCCGATGACCAGCGGCTGGCCGTTGCGCAGCGACACGCTCTTGCCGCCATCGGGCATGTCCACCACCTGCAGGCCCACCAGCGCCGACAGGCCCTTGATCTTCTCGTCGCGCGTGTCCTGCAGGTCGGCGTCGGTGACGCCGGAGCTGCGCGCCACCGCGATCTGCTTGTTCAGCGCCGCGATGTCCTGGGTCAGCGCATTGATCTGGCCGACGATGCCCTGGCGCTGCGTGGCGATCGCGGTCTGCTGGCTGGTGAACAGGCGCTGCATGCTGTCGAAGCGCTTGACCAGCGCGTCCGCCGCGGTGATGACCTGCTCGCGCAGCGGGCCGGACTCGGGCTGCACGCTGGCCGCGTTCAGCGCCGCGAAGAACTGGTCCATGCCGGCGTTGATGTTGGCGGAGTCATCCGACATCACCTGCTGCAGCTGGCCCAGGTAGTTCTGCGCGACCTGGTACTGGCCCTGGTTGCTGGCGGCCTGCCACAACTGCAGGTTCTTGTAGCTGTCGGAGAAACGCAGCAGCGACGACACCTTCACGCCACCGCCCAGGCCACCGATCTGCGTGGGCTGCGCATTCAGCAGCACGCCCTGGCGCGAGTAGCCAGGCGTCATCGAGTTGGCGACGTTCTGGCTGATGATATTGAGTGCGGACTGGGCGGCGAGAGCACCACTCAGGCCATTGGAAAGCATGCTCATCGCTGGTGACCCCTGTTGTCTTAGGTAGAAGGCGACCCGGCGGCGTCAGGACTTAAACCGGCGGCCGGCAGCACCTGGCGCAGCATCAGGTCGGCGATGCCGAAGGCGCGCTGCTTGGCCAAGGCGTCGGCCACCATGCCGTCCGCGATATCCAGCATGTCCTGGTTCACCGGCTTGTTCTCGGCGCTGTCCTCATCGGCCAGCGCGCGGGCGCCGGAGCGCATCTGCGTGAGCATCTGCTTGATGAAGAAGGCCTCGAACTTCACGGCCGCGTCGGTGGCCTGGGCCTTCACGCGGGCCTTGTCGTCGGGCACGCCTGCCAGCGGCAGCGCGGTGTGCAGGCTGGGGTCGAGTTCGGTCATCAGATCACCTGCAGTTCGCCTTCGATCGCACCGGCCTGGTCCAGCGCCTGCAGGATGGCCATCAGATCGTCGGGGTTGGCGCCTATGCTGTTCACCATGTCCACGATGGCCTGCAGGCTGGTGCCGGCGGGCCAACGGAACATGCGGCCGTCGCCCTGGTCCACCTTGACCTGGGACTGGGGCACGACCTGGGTCTTGCCCTGGCTGAAGGCATTGGGCTGGCTGACCTGGGGGGTCTCGCTGATGATGACCTTGAGCGAGCCGTGCGACACGGCCGCCGGCCTCACCTTCACGCCATCGGCGATCACCACGGTGCCGGTGCGCGAGTTGAAGATCACCCGCGGCAGCGCGGCCGTGCCTTCCACGTTGAGGGCCTGCAGCTGGGCCACGAAGGCCACGCGCTGGGTGGGCTGCTGGGGTGCCTGCACGCTGACGCTGGTGGCGTCGCGCGTGCTGGCCACGCCCTCGCCGAAGCGCTGGTTGATGGCCTCGACGATCTGGGTCGCGGTCTGGAAGCTGGGGCGCTTGAGGTTGAGCACCACCTCGGGCCGGGTGTCGAAGTCGGACTCGATCTCCCGCTCGATCGTCGCGCCATTGGGCACGCGGCCGGTGGTGGGCGTGTTCACGGTCACGCTGGAGCCGCTCTGGCCCTGGGCACTCAGGCCGGTGACCACCATATTGCCCTGGGCCAGCGCATAGACCTCGCCGTCCACCGCGTGCAGCTCGGTCAGCAGCAGCGTGCCGCCGCGCAGGCTCTTGGCGTCGCCCAGCGATGACACGGTCACGTCTATGGTCTGGCCGCGGCGGTAGCCGCTGGGAAAGCTGGCGCTGACCATCACCGCCGCCACGTTGCGCGACTTGGCCTCGGTCTTCTCGGGCAGCTTCACGCCGAACTGCTTCAGCAGATTGCCCACGGACTGACTGGAGAACTTGGCCTGCGTGGTGTCGCCGCTGCCGTTCAGGCCCACCACCAGGCCATAGCCCAGCAGCTGGTTCTCACGCACGCCCTCGATGTTGACCAGCTGGCGCAGGCTCTGGGCCGCCTGGGCGCCGGCCACGCCGGCGCACAGCAGCAGGGAGATCAGCAGACGTTTCATCGCACAGGCCTCAGAAGGGAGCCCAGGGGTTGACGAACAGACGCGTCAGCCAGCCCGGGGTGTTGGCATCGGCCAGGTGGCCGCGGCCGCTGTAGCTGATGCGTGCATTGGCGATGCGCTGGGAGGACACGCGGTTGTCGCTGTCCACATCGGTGGGCCGCACATAGCCGGCCACGCGCACCAGTTCCTCGCCCTGGTTGAGCGTGAGGCTTTTCTCGCCGGCCACGCGCAGCAGGCCGTTGGACATCACCTCCTGCACCACCACGGTGATCGCGCCGTTCAGCGTGTTCTGCTGGCTGCTGGCCGCGCTGCCGGTGAAGTCGGTCTGCGCGCCGCCGCCATAGGCCTTGGCCTTGCCGTTGAGGTTGAGGTTGAGGTCGCTGTTGCTCTGCTTGCCCATGGTGGTGTCGGCCTTCTTGCTGGCCTGGGTCGCCTCCTCCAGCATCACCGTCAGCACGTCGCCCGAGCGGAAGGAGCGCGTGTCGGCGATCAGGCTGGCGCTGCGGCCGGCCATGAAGACGCCCCCACCCGCCGGGCGCTGCGGCCCGGCCGGGCCCAGCGGCAGCGGGCCGGGGTCGGCGCTGGGCAGCTGCGGCGGCGCGATCGCGCTGCAGGCCGACAGGGCCGCCACGGCCAGCAGGGACAGGGCAAGCGCGGCGCGCATGCTCAGCGGGCCGCCTGGGCCAGGTTCTGCAGCATGTTGTCGGCCGCGGACAGCACCTTGGTGTTCATCTCGTAGGTGCGCTGCGCCGCGATCATGTCCACCATCTCCTCGACCACCTGCACGTTGGAGCCCTCCAGCGAGCCCTGCTTGAGCGTGCCCAGGCCGTTCTCGCCCGGCACACCCTCGGTGGGCGTGCCGCTGGCCACGGTCTCTTGGTAGAGGTTGTCGCCCAGCGCCAGCAGGCCCGGCGGGTTCACGAAGCTGGTCAGGCGCAGCTGGCCCAGTTCGGTGGGCGTGGCGCTGCCGGCGATGGTGGCGGTGATGGTGCCGTTATCGCTGATGGTGACGCCGGTCGCGTTGGACGGGATGGTGATCTCGGGCTGCAGCGGCTGGCCCTTGGCAGTCACCAGGCGGCCGTCGGCATTGACCTGCAGCTGGCCGGCGCGCGTGTAGGCCGGGCGGTTGTCAGGGCCCTGCACCTGCAGGAAGCCGTTGCCGATGATGGCCACGTCCAGCGCCTGGCCGGTGGTCTGCAGGTTGCCGTTGGTGAACACCTTCTGCGTGCCGATCATGCGCGTGCCGTTGCCCAGCTGCACGCCGGTCGGTGCGGCCGTGCCGTCGTCCGCGCGCGCGCCGGGCTGGCGCTCGATCTGATAGAACAGGTCCTCGAACAGCACGCGGTCGCGCTTGTAGCCAACGGTGTTCACGTTGGCCAGGTTGTTGGCGATGGCCTGCAGCTTGGCGTCCTGGGCCTGCACACCGGTCTTGCTGATCCACATGGCGGGGTTCATGGCGTTCTCCTTGCGGTGAATTGAGTGGGTGGTGCGGCGCGTCAGTCGCGCACCAGGCGGTTGCCGGCATCGGCCATGCCGTCGGCCGCCTTGTAGAGCCGCATCTGCAGCTCGAATTCGCGGGCCAGGTTCATCGTGGTGACCATCTCCTCGACGGCCGACACATTGCTGCTCTCCAGCTTGCCGGCGGCCACCTGCACATTGGGATCGGCGGCCGGCGCACTGCCGTCGCGCATCACCAGCAGGCCGGCCTCGTTCTTGGTCATCTGCCGGAAGCCCGGGTTGACCAGCTTGAGCTTGTCCACGGTCTGCATCTCGGCCTGGCCGGCGGCCAGGATGGCGATGCTGCCGTCGGCCTGGACCTCCAGCTTGTCGTGCGCGGGCAGCACGATGGGGCCGCCCTCGCCCAGCACCACGTGCTGGCCCAGGCGCAGCCGGCCTTCCGGGTCGACCGAGAAATTGCCGCCGCGGGTGTAGGCCTCGGCGCCGTCCGGGCCGCCCTGGGCCACCGCGAACAGGCCGTCGCCCTGGATCGCGATGTCCAGATCGCGGCCGGTGTCGCGCTGCGTGCCGGTGCGCGCACTGACCACGTCCGAGCGCTCCTGGGCCATGTGGCGGGCGTCGTAGCCATAGCCCTGGACCTGGGCCGCGCTGGCCTGCTCGATGTTGGCGCGAAAGCCCGCGGTCTCCAGGTTGGCGAGGTTGTTCGCGTGCACGGCCTGAGCGCGCTGCACGCGCTCGGCCCCGCTCATCACGGTGTAGATCAGCGCGTCCATGCCGATCAGATCGCCTGCATCAGGCTCTGCATCATCTCGCTCTCGGCGGAGATGACCTTGGTGTTGGCCTGGTAGTTGCGCTGCGCGGACATCAGATTCACCAGCTCACCGGTGAGGTCGACGTTGGAGTCTTCCAGCACGCCCACGGCCAGCGCCGACGCGGTCGCCGAGCCGGGCGTGGAATACAGCGGCGTGCCGCTGTCCACGCTGGAGGTCCAGCTGGTGTTGGCGCCCGGCTTCAGGCCGCTGGGGTTGGCAAAGGTCGCCACCGCCACCGTGCCCACCACCTGGCTGGCGCCGTTGGTGTAGGTGGCGACGATGCTGCCGTCCTCGGCGATGCTGGTGCCGTTGAGCATGCCCGAGGCATTGCCGTTCGGCGTGTTGGTCAGCGTGGAGCTGTCACCGGCGTACTTGGTCGTGCCCACGTAGTCGATCTGCAACGCCACCGGGGCGCCGCCGCCGGTGGGCGTGAAGTTCAGCGTGTGCGTGGTGTTGCCGGCCGTGCCGTCCACCGACTGCAGCTGACCCTGGCCGTCGAACACCAGCGTGGTGTCCGGCGCCGCGGCGGTCGCACCGCCGTCCACGCTGTAGTAGAGGTTGACCGTGTTGTTCGCGCTCTTCACGAAGTACTGGGTCACCGTGTGCTTGGTGCCCTGGGAGTCGTAGGCGTAGGACGTGACCGAGCTGTTGAAGGTGGTCGGCATGTCCTTGTCGAAGGCAGGCACGGCGGGCTTGACGTCCCAGTCGGCCGACATGTTGCCGTTGTAGGCCAGCTTGGTGCTGGCCACGGCGCCGATCTGGCCGGTCTCTATGCGCAGGTCGCCCAGCGGGCCCAGCGCGGCGCCCGGCACCAGCTGGCCGGAGGCGTCGCGGAAGGCGGCGTAGCCCTGCACCTTGCGGCCGTTGGCGTCGACGACGTAGCCGTCCTTGTCCACATTGAACATGCCCACGCGGGTGAACAGCACCTGGCCGGACTTGTCGCGCACCGCGAAGAAGCCGCGGTCCGTGATCATCGCGTCCATCGCGCCGCCGGTGTTGCGCACACCGCCGGTGCTGGTGATGCTCTCGGTGATGGAGGACACCTCGGCGCCGTTGGGCATGTTGCCGGCATACATCGCGGAGAAGTTGGCGCGCTTGGCCTTGTAGCCATAGCTGTGCGCGTTCGCGATGTTGTTGGAGATCACGTCCAGCGACTGGCTGACGGAACTGATGGCCATGCGGGCGATTTCGAAACTCATGTCAGTACTCCTGCTTGGGTTTAGGACGCCAGATGGCCCTTGAATTGCGTGATGGCGGCCGGGTCGAATTCGCCCAGGCTGCCCAGTTGCACGACGGCGCTGCCGTTGCCGGTCAGGCGCACGCCGGTGATGGAAGCCGACACCTCGACCGGCAGCTTCAGGCCGGCACCGGTCTCGACGCGCAGCTGGTAGTCGCCGCTGGCCAGGCCCAGCTGGGCCGGGTCCAGCGTGTAGCCGTTGGCGCCCACGCCCAGCGAGCCCAGGTCCACGCGGCGCTCCACGCCCTTGCTGTCGGTCAGCACCAGCTGCACCTTGTCCGCATTGCCGGGCAGCGTGAAGTGGGTCTGCACCTTGGCGTCGTCCACATGGATCTGCGAGGCCTGCACCTGCACGGTGGAGCCCACCTGGCCGCCCAGCGTCAGCACCTGCAGGCTGGACAGCAGGCCGGAGGTGGTGGAGGCCTGGCTGGCCAGGCCCTGCAGCGACTCCATCTGGCTCAGCTGGGTCAGCTGCGACACCATCTGGCTGGGATCCTGCGGGGACAGCGGGTCCTGGTTCTTGATCTGCGCGACCAGCAGCGTGGTGAACAGGTCGGTCACGCTGCCATTGCCGCCTATCAGGCTGCTGGCCGTGGAGCCGGCCGCATTGCTGCCGTTGTTGTTGACGTTGGAGGTGGTGCTCATCAGGAATCTCCCAGGCGCAGCAGCGATTGCTGCATGGACTTCACGCGGCTGAGCACCTCGACACTGGTCTCGAAGGCTCGCGACGCCGACAGCATGTCGGTCATCTCGTCAACCGGATTGACGTTGGGGTAGTACACCTCGCCGTTTTCATTGGCCAGCGGGTTCTCGGGTTCATAGGCCTTGCGCAGCGGCTCCTGGCTTTCGATCACGTCCAGCACCTGGACGCGCGCCCCGGCCAGCTGCCCGTCGCTGCCGCCCGCCTCGGGTGCCAGCGCGGCGAACACCGGCTTGCGTGCGTGGTAGGTGGCGTCCGGCGAACCGGCTGCAGACTGGGCGTTAGCCAGGTTGCTGGCGATGGTATTCAGGCGCACGGTCTGCGCGCTCATCGCCGAACCGGCGATCTGTGCAATTTGCTTGAAAGACATCGATGTTCTCCGTCGCTTACTGGCCGGCGATGACCTTGGCCAGGCCCTTGAGCTTCATGTTCACGAAGGTCAGACTGGTCTGGAAGTCGAGTGCGTTCTGCGAAAACGCGGCCTGCTCCACGCCCAGCTCCACGGTGTTGCCGTCGCGCGAGGGGTGGTAGGGCACGCGGTACTTGAGCTCGTCATCCCCGGTCGACAGCAGGCCCTGCTCGTCACCCGAGGTCGCGGCCTGCAGCGAGGCGGCAAAATCGACATCACGCGCCTGATATCCAGGCGTGCTCACATTGGCGATGTTGGAGGCCAGCACCTTGGTCCTCTCGGCACGCAGACGCAGTGCGTCGTCGTGCACGCCCAGTGCCTTGCTGAAATCGATGCTCATGCGAGTTCCCCTTGTTGCCGTGCTGGCGATCTGGCTGTCAGGCGCAGCCAGCGCCGCGACGCTGGATGCCCAGGTTGAAGAGATGGCGCGCCGCGCGCTGCTGGACCAGGCCCAGCAGGCCGGCCTGCTGGCGCCCGAAGTTCAGTTGACGCTGCCCGCGCCCAAGCCGCGCCCGGCCTGCGCCGGCGGCTGGGACATCGTGGTGCAGGACCTGCGCAGCCTGCTGCGCCTGCGCCTGGTGGCCCGCTGCGACGACGGCCGCACGCCGGCCCAGGACTACCTGCTGCGCGCCACGCTCAGCGCCGATGTGCTGGTGCTGGCCCAGCCGGTGGCCGCCGGCGCGCCGCTGGGCGACGAGGACGTGCAGCTGCTGCGCCGTGACGTGAGCCAGATCCCCGACGCGATCTCGACGCTGGAGCCCGGCATGGCCGCGCGCAGCAGCCTGCGAGCGGGTCAGGTCTTGCAGAAGCGCCTGCTGGTGGCGGCGCTCGTCGTGAAGCGCGGCGACCAGGTGCGCATCCTGGCCAACCGCCGCGGCATCAGCGTGGAAGCCAGCGGCGAGGCGCTGGACAGCGGTGCGCGCCAGGGCGTGATCCGCGTGCGCAACGCCACCACGGGCCGCGTGATCCAGGCCCGCGTGCTGGACGCCGGCCTGGTGGAACCGGCCGAGCTGAGCCCCGCGGCGCCGGCTCACTGAGCCCCCCCGCCGGCGATGCGGCGCGCCACCTGGGCGAGCTTGTCCGCGTAGGCCGGGTCGGTCGCATAGCCGCCGCGCTGCAGCGCGCTGCCATAGGCGCGCGCATCCGCGCCGGTGCCCAGTGCCGCCTGGTAGCGCGGGCTGCCGGACAGCAGCCGCGCCAGATCGTCGAAGGACTGGGCCGGACTCGCGTAGCCACGGAAGGCCGCGCTGGCCGCGACCGGCTGGCCCTGCTCGAACTCGGTGGTGGCGGCCTGCACCACCTCGCCGTTCCAGCCCGCGTCGGCCTTGATGCCGAACAGGTTGTGGCTGCTGCTGCCGTCCGCGCGGCGCACCGGCGAGCGGCCCCAGCCAGTCTCCAGCGCGGCCTGCGCGGTCAGCACCTCGGGCGCCACGCCCAGGCGGCCGGCGGCCTCGCGGGCCAGCGGCAGCACCTCGTCCACAAAGGCCTGGCGCTGCGCGTCGCTGACCGCATCCAGCCCGCTCAGCGCGGCATCACTGGGCAGGGCCTGGGCCCGGCTCCAGCGCCCCTCGGGGCTGAGCGCGGCGGCGCCGCTGCCCTGCTCGATGAAGCGCGACACCTCCTGGTTGAGCTCGCGGTAGAGCGCGCCGAAGCCAGCCGCACCGCCCTGGCCCGCCGGCGCGGCCACACGGCCGCTGACGGCACCCGCGCTGGCCGGCAGCGCCAGGAAGTCGCCCGAACGGAAATCAGCGTTCAGCATAGACATGCTCCTCACGGCCCAGCAGCTGCTGCATCAGCGCCTGCTGCTCGGCCATCAGCTGGCCATTGCGCAGGTTCAGCGCCTTGCAATGCGCCAGCAGGCGCTGCAGCGCGCGCCAGCGCTGCAGCAGCGGCTCGGCCTTCTGGCGCGGCAGACGGCGCAGCAGCTCGCGCACGCTGGAGACACCGGCCTCGCGGCCCAGCAGCGCGACCAGCAGCTCGCGGTCACGCCGGCCCTGGCTCTCCAGCTGCTGCACCTGGTTGACGATGGCCTCGCCCAGCTCGCCGATCTCGGCCGCCGCATGGCGCAGCGCGGCCTGGAACTGACGCTCCAGCAGCAGCTGCAGATGCTCATAGCCCTGCTGGGCGCGGCGCAGGCCCTCGCCCAGTTCGGCCAGCAGCGTCGCCGCAGAGCTCACGAATGCCCTCCGTGGTAGCGCTGGATCAGCTGGGCCAGGCGGTTGGCATCGAAACGGATCTCGCCCTTGGCCAGCGCCTCGCGCAGCGCCGCGACCTTGCCCTGATCGATCTCGGGCAGCGAGGCCAGCGCGGCCTGGGCCGGCTTGAGCACCTCGGACTCGACCACCGTGGCCTGCAGTGCCGGGCCGGCGCTGCCGACCGCGGGGGCGGCCACGCCCTCGTTGCTGCTAGGCCCGCCGGCGAGCGGCGCGGGCGTGCCGCTGTTCGTGACTCTCATTCGATCCCCTCTGGCCTTGGTCTTCATGCCGGCCCCTCAACGCGCCGCGGACGCCGCCGGCGCCACGACGCTGCGCACCTGTTCGCCCAGCTCGCTGCGCTCGGGCGCGAACGGCCCGTACATGGCCGCGATCGCCTGCGACTGCGCGCTGGTCAGCAAAAAGAGTTCGATGCGCCGGTTGGCCGCCGCCGCCGGGTTGGCGGGCTCCAGCGGCGCCGCGTCGGCCATGCCCACCACCTGCAGCACGCTGCTCTCGGGCATGCTGCCGCTGAGCAGTTCGTGGCGGGCGGCCATCGCACGGTGGCTGGACAGCGCCCAGTTGGAGAAGGCGCCGGGCGTCTTGTCCTGGTAGGGCGTGGAATCGGTGTGGCCGACGATCAGCAGCTGGTTGCGGATCTGCGCCAGCATGGGGCCCAGCTTGCGCAGCAGGCCCGCGAGTCGCGCGCTGGGCTGGGCCGAGCCGCGCTCGAACATGCCGCTGGACTCGGTGTCGTGCAGTTGCAGACGCAGGCCCTGGGGCGTGACCGCGGTGCGCAGATGACCCTGCAGGCCTTCGTCGGCCGCCAGCTTGCTGATGCGCTGGGCCAGCTCCTGCAACTGCTCGGGGCTGTCCAGGCTGGGCCGGCCCTGGCGCGGGTCGCCGCCGCCGCGCGTGGGGTCGCCGGGGTTCAGCACGTCGCTGCGCGCCGGCACCGGATAGCGCTCGATCATGCTGCCCTTGCTGCCATTGGCCAGCGTGTTGTGCATGCCCTGACCCTCATCGATCAGGTTGGCGCTGGCGTTGTTCAGGATCACCTGCAGGCGCTCGGAATTGCGCGAGGCCAGCAACCACAGCACCAGGAACAGACACAGCAGCGCGAGGCAGAAATCGGCGAACGCGACCTTCCAGGCGCCGCCGTGACCATCGTCCTCGGCACGCCGCGAGACCTTCTTGACGACGGTCTGGTCGTGATGACCGCGACCGCCCTTGATGGCCTGCAGATCAGGCGGCACGGCGGTCCCCCTCGCCCGGCGCCCGGTCGGTGGCGCGGCGACGCGGTGTCTCGTCGTCCTTGCCGCCACCATTCAGCGCGTCTATCCAGCCCTCCAGCTGCGCGAAGCTGGGCTTGATGTTGAGCTGCACCAGGCGGCGGCCCGCGTCTATGGCCAGCAGCGGCGGCTTGCCCGACACATGCGTGACCAGCACCACCTTGACCGATTCGAAGGACGCCAGCTCCTCGTGCAGCTGCTGCTTCATCATGTTGGACAGCGGGTCCAGCACGCCGTAGCAGAAGAAGATGCCGATGAAGGTCCCCACCATGGCGGCCCCCACCATCAGCGCGATCTCGCCGGAACCCGCACCCTCGGCCACATGGTTCATCGCCATCACGATGCCCAGCACCGCGGCCAGGATGCCGAAGCCCGGCATTGCCTCGGCAATCTTGTGCAGGGACTTGGCCGGTTGGGCCAACTCGTCGTGGATGGCCTCCAGCTCCTGGTCCAGCACGCCTTCCAGCTCATGGGCATTGATCTTGCCCATGGCCATCAGGCGGAAGTTGTCGACGATGAAGTGCAGCAGCTTGGGGTTGTTCAGGATCAGCGGATAGCGCTGGAACAGCACGCTCTCGTGCGGCGCCTCCACGTGGGCGTCCAGCGCCTTCAGGCCGCCGGCCGCGGCCTGCAGCAGCTCGTACATCAGCAGCAGCAGCTGGCGCTGGAACTCCTGGCCGTCGTTGTGACGGCGCAGCACGCCCTTGAGCTGGTGCAGCATCTCGGACAGCACGTGCTTGGGGTTGCCCAGCACGATGGCGCCCAGCGCGGCGCCGCAGATGATCAGCAGTTCCACCGGCTGCCACAGCACGCCGAAGCTGCCGCCGTGGATCATGAAGCCGCCGAAGACGCAGCCGAGGATGATGAGGATTCCGACGAGGGATTGCATACCTTGCCCCAGTTCCTAGGCCTGTTGTTGCAGGAAGACGCGCATCTTGGTGAGCGCGGCCTTGTTGATCTGAGAGACGCGGGCCTCGGTGAGATCCAGCACCGCACCGATTTCCTTCAGGCTGGCATCGAACTCGTAATAGAGCTGGATGACCTTCTGCTCGCGTTCATTGAGCTGACCGAGCGCCTGGGCGATGGTCCGAGTCTGCATCAGCTGAGCCTCAGGGCTGCGTTGCTCACTCGGCAAACGGGCCAATTCCTCCACGAGCTCATCGAAACTGGCGAGCTCCTCCGCGACCTCGGCCTGCAGGAAGTCCTGGTAGGCCTGGGGCGTGAGCTTGAGCGCCTTCAGCACCTCGGCCTCGCTAGGCTCGCGACCGAGCTGACGCGACAGCGCACGCAGCGCATCACGGACCTTGTGGCTGTCCTGGCGCACGCTGCGCGGCCGCCAGTCCTGGCGGCGCAGTTCGTCCAGGATGGCGCCGCGCACGCGCAGCACCGCGAAGGCCCCGAAGCCCTGGTCCGGTACCCCATAGCGACGCAGCGCTTCCAGCAGCCCCATGAGGCCGATCTGCTCCATGTCCTCGCGGTCCATCACCGCGCTGGCCTGGGCCGACAGCTGACGCACCACGCGCTTGACCAGCGGCGCGTACTCGCGCAGCGTGCGCTGCTCGAGGTCCGCACCCAGGCCCGCTTGCGCGGACTGGCCCCATTCGGCGTAGGCGTGCTGCACGGCCGTCGCTCTCACTCGATGATGAGCTTGCCGATCAGCGCCTCGGCAAACGGCGGCTCATGGCCGTCCGCCTTGTAGGCCGCCACATAGGCTTGGTTGAGCTTGTTGGCGACGTCCTCCACGCTCATCGCGCTGGCCGCCTCCACCGTGTAGGCCGACAGCGCCTTGACCGCCACGGTGCGCAGCAGCGGCAGGTGCTCCTTGGCGAGCTTCTCCTTGTCGGGCAGCACCTTGAAGACGATGTCCACCGCCATGTAGTGCGACACCGCCTCGCCGTTGCTGCCGCGCAGCATCACCAGCACCTTGTCCAGCGTCACGTACTTGTACTCGGGCGCGGGCTTGGGGGCCTCGACGACCTCCTTGCCGTCCGCCCCCTTCTTGGCGTGGTTGTTCTGCCACCACCACCAGCCGCCGCCCGCGCCGCCGGCCAGCAGCAGCACGACGACGCCCAGGATGATGCCCAGCTTGGCCTTGCTCATCGGTCGTTCTCCTTCAGCTCAGACCCTGGCCACCCAGGGCCTCGTGGAAGGAGGCGGTGACCTCCTCGTCCTCCCAGGCACGGCCCGGCTGGCGCTGCTCCTCGCGTGCGCTGCCGCCCTGGGGCTGCCCCCCCTGCGCGAAGGCCTCGCGGCCGCGGGCGTCACCGCCCGCCGCCGCCTGCCCCACCTGCACCGACACCTCGCCGCTGTGGCGCTGCACCAGGTCATGACGCAGCGGCTCGCTGATCTGGCGCAGCTGCTGGCGCACTTCGTCATTGGTGGCGGACAGCTGCACCTGCAGCGCCCCGCCCTGCTGGCGGATCTCGATCTCGATGCGGCCCAGCTGCGGCGGCTCCAGGTGCAGGCGCGCCTGCTCGCTGCGCGACGCGATCTGCACCTGCAGCCGGTCACCCAGCGCCTGCAGCAGCGGCTGCTGCCAGGCCCGGCCATCGCCCGGCAGGCTGAGGCGGGCGTCGCCCGCGTCGGGCAGCGCCGCGGCCGTGGACGCGGCCTCCAGCGAGGCGCCGAAACGCTGCAGCGGTGCCAGCAGCGCCGTGTCCGGTGCCGCCGGCTTCTCGTCGGCCAGGCCGGCGTCCGCAGCCAGCGGCCGTGCGGTCAGCAAGGCGCCCAGCGGGCTGTCGCCACCGGCCGGTGCGCCGGCACTGCTGCCGCGCAGCAGCCCGCCCGATGGGGCGGTGCCGGTGCCGCGCGCCTCGCCGGCGGCGGGTCGCGGTGATTCGGCCGTGGCCGCCTGGCGCGCGAGCAACGCGGCCAGCGCACCGGCGGCGCTTTCCGCGGTCGAGGCGGGTCGGGCGGCGGCGCCGAGCTGGGGCGTCACATCGACCGCGGCGGACCAGGTGGTCACCGGCGGCGCCAGGTCGGGCGGCGTGGTCGGCACCGGTGAGGCCGGCGCTGCCGCGACAGGCTCTGCCGGGCCCGCAGGCAAGCTACCCAGCGACAGCGCGGCCACCTCGGCGGTTGGCGCGGCGCTCGGTGCCGCCGCGGCCAGCGGCTGGGCCGGGGCCGGCGTTGCGGCCTGCACCAGCGGAGCCAGCCAGGGCATCAGCAGCGCGGCGGCGTCGGTCAGCACCGGCGTCGCCTGGGCGTCATCGCCCGCGGGCGCGGCATCGGCGTCGGCCGGGGCCGGGTCTTGCGCATCCAGGCAATCGGCAAAGGCCGGGCCGGCGCTCGCCGGAGCGTCCGACTCGGCGGAGGAGTTCACACGCAGCACCGCGTCCGCCGGGGCGGCGGGCGTGGGCGCGTTCAGGGAAGTCAGTGACAGGCTCATCAAGGGGTCTCCGGGCTCCAGTCCTGGCTTTCGGCATAGGCGCTCCAGGCGGTGCGCCGTTCCTGCATCTGGTTCAGCGTGCTGCGCAGCGCCTCGAGTTCGCGCTCGCAATCGGCGCGCACCTGGCCATGCAGCAGGCGCAGGTTGTTCAGCGCACCACGCTCGGCCGTCGCGAGGCCCTCGGGCCGCAGGCCGCGCAGCAGCTCGGCCAGCGCCGCATCGGCTGCGCCCACGGCGGCCCAGTCCTGCGCGCTGCTGGCCTGGTGCAGGCGCAGCGCCAGGCCCTGCAGGCCTTGCAGCAGCGGCGACGGCGGCGTCATGGGCATGGGCGCTCAGCCCTGGCGGGCGAGCACGCCCTGCCAGCCGCCGCGGATCTGGGTCAGCAGGCGCTGCACCTCGTCCACGATGGCCACGTTGAGCTCCACACCGGCGCGGAACAGGCGTTCGGCGCAGTAGTCGTAGAGGCGCGCGAGGTTCTGCACCACCTCGCCGCCGTTGTCCATGTCCAGCGCGCTGGACAGGCCGTTGATGATGCTGACGCACTTGTCCAGGCTGGCGGACTTGAGCTCGTAGCGGCGGGCCTCGATATGGGCCCGGGCGCGCGAGAGTTCGTCCAGCAGGCCGTCCATCAGCACCAGCACCAGCTGCAGTGGTGAGGCCTGGGCGGTCTGCGCATGCAGATTGACGGTCTGATAGCTCTGGTAGGCGTCGTAGCTCATGGCATCCGGCGGGTTATGTGAACAGGCCGCTGGTGTCGCTCATCTGCGACTGCAACTGCTGCAGTTGCGTGAACTGCAGCAGGTAGCGGTTGTAGGCGTTGTTGTATTGGTCCTGCAGCTTGGTCTGGCGCGCGGCGATGCTCTTCTGCTGCGCCTGCACCGAGTCCTGTCGCTGCTTGATCTGGCCACTGGCGGTGTTGGTCCAGCGGTCCATCAGCTGGCTGGCCGCGCCCAGCAGGCCCGAGGGCGAGCTCAGCGAGGTGTTGCCCAGCACGTCGTCCAGCGCCAGCGGGTTGGTGGCCAAGGCCTTGCTGAGCTTGGTCTTGTCCAGGCTCAGCTGGCCATTGCGGTCCACGCTGACGCCCAGCGTGCGCAGATTGCTGCTGCCGAAGTCCTTGCGCAGCAGGTTGGCCAGGCCGTCCTTCAGCGCGCGCACGCCGGAATCGCTGGCGAAGGCCCCCGGCGTGGCACCGTTGGCGCCGGGCGCGGTCAGGCCGTCCAGCGCGGTTTCCAGCTTGTTGTAGGCGTCGACGAAGCTCTGCAGCTTGGCGGAGGTGGCGCTGTCATCACGGGCCACGCTCAGCGTGAGCGGGTTGGCGCCGGCCGCCTGGGCCTTGGTCAGGGTGACCGTCACACCGGCGATCGCGGTCACCGTGTTGCTGGACTGCTGCAGGCGCGTGCCGCTGGTGCCCCCCAGCCAGACCACGGCATCCTGCGCGGCGGTCAGCTCGGTCGGGGCGTCCAGTGCGGTCTTCAGCGGGCTGGCGCTCATCGCGCTGGTGTCCAGCGTGATCTTGCCGGCCGCACCGCTGGCGCCCGAGGTGATCATCATCTGGGTCTGGCCATTGGCCGTGACCACCATGGCCGTGACCTTGCCGGACGCGGCCGAGTTGATCGCACGGGCGATCTCGGCCTGGGACAAGGTGCCATCGCCGTCGGTGTCGGCCGCACTCAGATCCACGGTGAAGCTGCTGCCGTCGCCCAGGTTGACCGTCATCGGCGAGCCCGAGCTCTTGGGCACGGCCGGCAGGTCCTTGAAGGCGATCTGGTGCGTGGTCGCGACCTGCTCCACGAACAGCTGCATGCTGACCGGCTGCGCCTTGCTGGACGCGGTGGCCGTGAAGTAGCTGCTGTCGCTGGCGGTGGCCGAGTACTGCGTGACGCCCTGGCCGGCGATGGACGACAACGAGGACAGCGAGGTCTTGAAGCTGCTCAGCGCGCTCTGCAGCGAGGTGAGCCCGGTGGACTGCGCCTGGGCGGCCTTGGTCTGCGCATCCAGCAGGGTCTGCGTGGGCTGCGTGTAGGCCGTGGCCAGCTGCTGGGCCATGGTGGTGGGGTCGAAGCTAGTCGTTGCCATGACAGGGTCCTCCGGCAAGGGTGATGGAACTACCCTTGGTCAAGGCGACCGACTCGCACGCGAAATTAAGCATCGCGCCCCCAACCCGAACTGCCAAAACCGGTCAGATTGCCCATTTGGCTCTGTGTCGCGATCTCGTCCTGCTGCTTTTGCTCGCGCCGCGCCTCGGCGCTGCGCACCCGCTCGCCGGTGCGCTGCAGCAGGGTCTGCAGGGATTCCTCGCGCCGCGCCGCGGCCAGCACGGCCTGGCGCGCCTGGTCCAGCTCGGCCTCGCGCCGCGCCAGCTCCTGGCGCTGCTGCTCGGCCCAGCTCAGCATGGCCTGCTTGTAGGCCGCGTGGTTCTGCGCCAGTCCGGGCAGCTGGGTGCCGCTCAGCGAGGCCTGGGCACCCAGCGACTCCAGCCGCTCCACCGTGCGGCGCACCCGCGCGCACAGCTGCTGCTGGCTGGCGAACTCGGCCTGCTGGCGCTCCACGGTCAGCTGTTGCAGCTCGACCAGGCGGGCCAGATTGCGTTGCAGCGAGGCATCACTCATGACAGCAGCTCCCTCAGCAGGTTCTGGGTGGCCGCCAGCGGCGCGCCTTCATGCGTGCCCTGGTGCAGATAGGCCTCGATGCGCGGCCACAGCGCAACCGCGCGGTCGGTCGCCGGGTCGGCGCCGGGCACATAGGCGCCCAGCGGCATCAGCTCGCGCACCTGCTCGTAGCGGCTCATCAGCTGCTTGAGCTGGCGCGCGGCCTGCTGCTGGCCGTGGTCGGTGACCAGGCTCATGCAGCGGCTGATGGACTGGGCCACGTCGATGGCCGGGTAGTGGCCGCGCTCGGCCAGCGCCCGCGACAGCACGATGTGGCCGTCCAGGATGGCGCGCGCCGAATCGACCACCGGATCCTGCTGGTCGTCACCCTCGGCCAGCACCGTGTAGATGGCGCTCATGCTGCCCTCGCCCTCGCCGTTGCCGGCGCTCTCCACCAGCTCGGGCAGCAGGCTGAACACCGATGGCGGGTAGCCACGCGTGGCCGGCGGCTCGCCCAGCGCCAGCGCCACCTCGCGGCGGGCCATCGCATAGCGGGTCAGGGAATCCACCAGCAGCAGCACATGCTGGCCCTGGTCGCGGTAGTGCGCGGCGATGCTGTGGCACAGCTCGGTCGCGCGCAGACGCATCAGCGGCGATTCATCGGCCGGCGCCACCACCACCACCGAGCGCGCCAGGCCCTCGGCGCCCAGCGACAGGTCGATGAACTCGCGCACCTCGCGGCCACGCTCGCCGATCAGGCCCACGACGACCACATCGGCCACGGTGTTGCGCGTGATCAGGCCCAGCAGCACGCTCTTGCCCACGCCGGAGCCGGCCATCAGGCCCACGCGCTGGCCGCGGCCCAGCGTCAGCAGGCCGTTGATCGCGCGCACGCCCACGTCCAGCGGCTCGTGCACCGGCTGCTTGCGCAGCGGGTTGACCTTGGGCGGTGTCATCTGCAGCGGCAGGTCGCCGCCCAGGCGGCCGCGGTCGTCTATGGGCTCACCCAGGCCGTTCACGATGCGGCCCATCCAGCTCGGGCCGATCATCAGGCCGGAGCGCTCGGGCGCGGCCAGCACGCGGGCGCCGGCGGCCAGGCCGTCCGGCTTCTTGAAGGGCATCAGGTAGGCGACCTGGTCTTTGAAGCCCACCACCTGGGCCATCAGCCATTCATTCAGCGGCGCATCGGCCTGCGTCTCGATCAGGCAGCGCTGGCCGGTGCGCAGCGTGCAACCGCTGGCCTCCAGCAGCAGGCCCGACACACCGACCAGGCGGCCGGTGGGCGTGGCCACCGGCACCTGGCCGAGTTCGACGCGACGCAGCGCCTGGCTGATCATGCGGCTTCCTTCGCATCACCGGCCGCCGGCTCGGCGGTCGTCGCCTTCTTGGCCCGGCTGCGCTTGGGCTTGGCCACCGGCTCGGCCGGCTCAGTCGCTTCTTCCGCAACAGGTTCGGTCTCGACCACCGCGGCCTGCACCTCGGGCACCGCCAAGGCCACGGCCGGGACAGGTTCGGGCGTGATCACCGGCGCGGGCGCCGGCTCGGCAGGAGCCTCGACGGGCGCCGTCGGCGCGGCGAAGTCCACCGCCGAATGCAGGCCCTCGCCCTCGCCGGCCAGCTGGCCGCGCACCTGGTCGATGCAGGCGGCCAGGCGCTGGCCGCAGCCGGCATCGGCCTCGCGGCCGCCGGCGATCACGCGGCACTCGCCCACCGCCAGGCTGGCGTCGGGCTGGAACTGCCACTGGTCGCTGCGGCTGCGTGCGGTCGTGTGGGTCAGGTCTTGCAGGCGGCGCAGGTCGTCCGGGTTGAGGAAGACCTCCACGCCATCGCGGCTGGGCGGCATGGCCGCGAGCGTCTCGTCCACCAGCGCCAGCAGCTGGGCCGGGCGCAGCGTCAGCTCGGCGCGTATCACCTGGCGGGCCACACGCTCCACCAGCTCCACCACCTCGCGGCGCACCGCTGCCTGGTAGTCGTGCTGCAGCTGCTGCAGGTGCTCCACCAGCGCGTCCACCGCGGCCAGCGGCTGGGTCAGCTGCTCGCGTGCCTTCTCGCGGCCGGCGGCCAGCCCCTCGGCATGGCCCTCGGCGCGCGCGGCCTGGCGCGCCTCGGCCTGGCCGCTCTGCAGCCCACTGGCATAGCCCTCGTCATAGCCCTTGGCCAGGCCTTCCTGGAAGCCCTGGGCCAGGCTGGCCTGCAGCTGCGCGCCGGTCTGCCCCACGGGCGCGACCGCGTGCAGTTGCGCCAGCGGCGGGAAGCGATGGGGCCGCAGCGCCTTCATTCGACGATGGCCTCGGCGAACAGCTGGACCTGGATCTCGCCGGCATCCACCAGCGCCTTGACCTGCTGCATGATTTCGGCGCGCGCCTGTTCGACCCGGCTCATGGGCATGGGGCCGTTGCGGCGCATCAGGTCCTCGAAGCTCTGGGCCTGGCGGCGCGGCATCGCGGCCAGGATGGCATCGCGCACCGCGGGCTCGGCGCCCTTGAGCGCGATGGACCACAGCTCCATGGGCACTTCCTCCAGCAGGCGCGTGAGCACGTTCTCGCTCTGACGCGACAGCATGAAGAACTCGTACATGCTGACCTCGATCTCGCTGACCACCTCGGGGTCATGCGTGCGCAGCAGCTCCACCATCTGCTGGCGCTGACCCGGCATGCGGTTGAGGATCTCGGCCACCTGCTTGATGCCCTCGACCGTCGCACCCTGCTGGCCCAGGCCCGCGAGGCAGCGCTCCACCAGCTCCTCCAGCTCGGTCAGCAGCTCGGCATCCACCTCGGACAGGCGCGCCATCTGCAGCAGCACCAGATCGCGGCCGCCATTGGGGCCGTCGGGCAGCGCCGCCACCACCTCGCCGGCCAGCGCGCTGGGCAGGAAGGCGAGGAACACCGCCTGCATGCGCTGGTGTTCCTGGCTGATCTGTTCGGCCAGCCACTTGGGCGAGGCCCATTGCAGACGCTGCATCTTGGGGCGTATCGCGTCGCCGTAGATGCTGTTGAGCACGCTGGACGCGATCTGGCCGCCCAGCGCCATGTCCAGCGAGCGCTTCAGGTAGCTGCGCGACGCGCCATGCACGCCGCTCTGCTCGCGGTAATCGTCGAAGAACTGCTGCAGCGAGGTCTTGACCCAGTCCACCTTGATGCCCGAGAGCCGGGACATGACCTGGGTGACGTCCAGCAGCTCCTCGCGCGACAGGCAGCGCAGCACGGCCGCGGCCGGCTCCTCACCCATGCTGAGCAGCACGATGGCGGCCCGCTCCAGCGGGCTCAGGGATGCCGCGCTGCCGGGCGGCGTGAACTCATTCGCTTCGGCCATTTTTCTTCTGCACCCATTGCTTGACGACTTCCGCCACCCGCTCCGGCTCCTTGGCCGACAGCACCTTCAGGTGGTCCACCAGCACGTCGACGGGCGAGCCCGGCGGCGGCAGTTCGTAGTTCTCCAGCAGCGGCGCCACGCCCTGGCCGCCCGAATGGGCCACGGCCATGCCGGTGGCCGGCGGGGCGGCGAGCGCGGGCGTGCCGTCCGGTGCGGCCGGCGTGACGATGGGCGCCGCGCCCTGGCCGGGCAGCGGCTCCAGCGGCGTCAGCGAGGGGCCGTCACCGGCACGGCGCTGCGGCGCCGGCGTCGCCGCACCACCCAGCGCCTGCTGACCCATGCGCAGCAGCGGGCGGGCGATCAGGAAGTAACCCAGCAGCGCGGCGATCGCGTAGCCGGCCCAGCCGCCGAACTGGACCCAGGTGTCGCGCTGCTCGTACCAGGGCTCGGCCACCGGCGCGGCCGGGAAGGCCAGCGCCGACACATTCAGCGTGTCGCCGCGCTTGGCGTCCAGGCCCAGGCCGCCGGTCAGCAGCTTCTCGATCTTGGCGATGTCCTCGGGCGCCCAGGTCTTGGCGCCGCCCGGGGCGGCCGCGGTATTCAGCAGCACGGCCACGCTCAGGCGCTCCAGGCGACCGCGACTCTTCTTCACCTGGGTGATGCTGCGGTCGTAGGCGTACTGGCGGGTGGCGGCGTTCTTGCGCGCGGTGCTGCCGCTGTCGTCGGCCGCGCCACTGGCGGCCGAGGCGGCGGCCAGCGCCGCGGGCGCGCGGTTGCTCAGCGAGCCCGGCACGCCCAGCGCGATGCGCTCGCGGTCCTGCTCCTCGCGCATCGCCTCGTTGGTCAGCTTGGGCGCGTCGCCGTACTGCTCACGGGTTTCCTGCACGCGGTCGTTGTTGACGTCGGCGGTCACGCTGAGGCGGTAGTTGCCCTCGCCCAGCACCGGGGCCAGCAGCTCGCCCACATTGCGGCGCACCTCGTCCTGGATCTGGCGCTGCGCCTCGTTGCCCTGGGCCGCGCCCTCGAAGCCCTCGCTGAGATCCACGCGAGACGACAGCAGGTGGCCCTGCTGGTCCACCAGGCTCACGCGGGCCGGGTCCAGATTGGCGACCGAACCCGACACCAGGTTGATGGCCGCGGCAATCTGCTCATTGGTGAGCTTGCGACCGGGCTTGAGCGTCAGCACCACCGAGGCCGAACTCTTCTGGCCATCGTTGAGCACGAAGGAGCTGCTCTTGGCGATGGACAGGTGCACGCGCGCCTGGTCGACCGCGTCCAGCGCCATCATGCTCTGCGCCAGCTCGCCCTCCAGGCCCCGGCGGAAGCGGATGTCCTGCACGAACTGGCTCACGCCCAGCGGATCGTTGTGATCCATCAGCTCCAGGCCCGACGGCAGCTTGGCCACCACGCCCTTGGCGGCCAGCAGCATGCGGGCCCGGCCCAGCTCGCTTTCGGGCACCAGCACCTGGCCGCTGTCCGGATGCAGGCGGTAGGGCACATGCTCCGCATCCAGCACCGCCAGCACGTCGGCGGCCGGCACGCGCTCGTGCTGGCCGAACACCGGCTTGTAGCCGCTCTGGTCGCGCCACAGCAGCGCCAGCACCAGCACCGTGACCGCGCTGGCCAGCACCAGCAGCGGTGCCAGGCTGCGCAGCCCGCCGGGTGACACCCGCAGGCGCGACAGGCCCGACAGCGCGGTGTTGAGCCGTTGCCGCCAGACCGGCGTGTCGGGGGAAAGAGTCTGCAGTTCGTTCATGGCTTGCGTCCCGCCCCGCTCACAGCTGCAGCTTGATCAGCTCGTCCACCGCGCCCACCACCTTGTTGCGCACCTGCATGAGCATGGAGAACGACAGGCTGGCCTGCTGGCTGGACAACATCGCGCCGACCAGGTCGTCGCTCTCGCCGCGCTCCACCGCCTCGATGCGGCGGCCGGCCTCCTGCTCCTGGTCATCGACCCGGCGCAGCATCTGCTCGAACCCCTGGCCCGAGCCCGCGCTGGCGGCATCGGCCGGCGCAGCCAGCACCTGGGCCTCGCGCTGCATCTGCAGGGCGTCCTGACGCAGCAGGGATTCCATCCCCGACTGGGCCATCGCCATGCTCACCGTACTGATCGACATACCACTCTCCCCAGATTCGCCAAGCCCGCACCACCGAGCCGGATCAGCCCCGGCGGCGCCGGTCCCAAACCCTCAGACCAAGGCATCAGCCCGTCATATCCAACAGCTGTCGATCAGAAATTCGCGATCAGATTTCCATCGGCAGAAACCGACAGGAAATCAGCCGAATCCCAGATTTGCCGGGTGTTTTCCGGCAAAACAATCCCCTCGACCGTTAAATCAGCCGATGACAAGGGGAAGAGAGGAATCCGGGTTTCGAAGCGCTCCAGAACGCACTTCGAAGTCAACGCGGTCTAATCGAACCTATAACCGTAGAACATCGAACGATAAGGCTGGGCCATGGTTTGTCCGTCACACACCAAGACGGGCTGAACCGTGCCGGTCCGGAGAGCCGCAACAGGTCGCCCGAAGACGCCTGGCACAGACAAGCAGCCTCCAGGGCAGCGCCGCACGCGTCCCGCAGACTTCAGGTCTGGCAACCCCGCTATCGTTGCTCGGCACGGAACCGAGCGGTAGACCGGAGGCTTTGCGACCCCGGCTTTCGCACGGGTGTGCCCTGATGTGAATCACTGTAACGGCGGCCACGCCGCCCAGACAAGCGGTCATGGTGCAGCGCCGCAAATGCCAACCGGTCGACGTGAACAAGTTCACATCGACCCTTTTGCATCGGCATAAACAAAACCCGGGATTCAGTCGATCCGGTGCGAATTGATAAATTCACCGGTCGCGATATCAACATGGCGTCCAGGGTCATGGGCGACCCGCCGCGGCGCGGGCTTAAATATCGACACAACAAATACTTGGCAAGTCACGCAATACAGCTGTGATTTCTTACCGAGCAACCCCCGCACCTATTTTTCGCACCGCAATATCCAGACCTTTCGTTCCTAGAATGGCGCACTTTTGTAAAGCCACATCCGTGCCTCACGATGTCCAGCAACGCCCCCACTTCCCGACCCGCCGCGCTTGACCCGCGCTGCCTGGGCCGCCCGGTGCATCTGCTGCCACGGGTGACCGAGAGCCTGCGAGACGCGCTGCAGCGCAGCCTGTGCCAGCCCTGGAACCGCCGCTACCGCACCCGCTACGAACTGCGCAGCGTGGCGCTGCAACCGCTGAACCAGCCCGGCGTCGACCTGCCCGGCCGCTGGCTGCGCACCCAGGGCCCGCAGGGCCCGCTGGCCTGCCAGATCGACCGGTCGCTGGTGCTGAGCCTGATGGCGCGCCGCCTGGGCCTGGCCGGGCCGCAGCCCGCGGCCGAGCAGGACCCCAGCACTGCCACCGAGGAGCGCCTGCAGCAGGCGCTGGCACTGCAACTGTGTGGACAGAGCGTGCAGCTGCTGGCCCAGGCCGCGCGCGGCGATGGCCCCGGCGAGCCGGTGCCCACGCCGGCGCTGGCGCCGTTGCAGACCGGCGCCGGCATCAATCTGGAGGCCGACGGCTGGATCATGGAACTGCGGCTCTGGGACGCCGAAGCCCAGCCGCCGACCGAGATGAGCATGCGGCTGGCGCTGGACGGCGGCTATGTGGCCCCGGTGCTGCGCCACCTGGCCGGCCCGGCTCGCACGCCGCGCGCAGCCCAGCAGGCCCAGCCGCTGCCGCGCCGCCTGATGCTCAAGCTGCAGGCCCGCCTGCTGGAGCAGGAGCTGCCACTGGGCCAGGTGCTGGACCTGCGGCCGGGCTCGCTGATCCCGGTGCGCCTGGCCGATGCCACCATCCTGGTGGATGGCTCGCCGCTGATGCAGGCCGCGGTGGCCGAACATCAGGGCAAGCTGTGCCTGACCTCTTTCGAAGACCTGGAGTGACTGATGATGAGCGATAACGAGTTGATCTCCGGCCTGCTCGATGAATCGCTGGCCGAGTCCGTGCCGGCGGAGGGCCCCAAGGCCGCGCCGCGCGACCTGCCCGCGCTGATGCGCAAGATCCCGGTCACGCTGACGCTGGAGGTGGGCGAGGCCAAGCTGTCGCTGCACGACCTGGCGCAGCTGCAGGCCGACAGCGTGGTGGAGCTGGACACGCTGGCCGGCGCGCCGCTGGTCATCAAGGTCAACGGCACCGCGATAGGCCACGCCGAGGTGGTGGTGAGCGGCGACAGCCATGCGCTGCGCGTGCTCGACATCGAAGGCCTGGACATCGACCGCCTGGGCCAATGAGGCTCACGAGCGCCCTCGCCCGCCCCCTGACCGCGGCCCGCGCCGCGGGGCTGGCGGCCGTGGTGGCGCTGGCCTGCCACCCGGCGGTGGCGGCCACCATCAAGATCACCGGCGGCGCCGGCACGCCGGCCGCGCCGGGCGACTTCACGCTGAAGACCCAGGTCCTCATCATCATGACCCTGCTCGGGCTGCTGCCCGTGCTGGTGCTGATGATGACCAGCTTCACGCGCTTCGTCATCGTGCTGTCGCTGCTGCGCCAGGCGCTGGGCCTGCAGCAGGGCCTGCCCAACCGGCTGGTCACGGGCATCGCGCTGATCCTGACCATCCTGGTGATGCGGCCCATAGGCCTGCAGGTCTGGGACCAGGCGCTCAAGCCCTATGACGACGAGAAGATCACGCTGAGCGAGGCGCTCAGCATCGCCGAGAAGCCCATCACCCGCTTCATGCTGGCGCAGACCAGCAAGGCCTCGCTGGCGCAGATCGCGCAGCTGGCCGGCGAAAGCCAGGTCACCAAGCCCGAGGAGCACAGCTTCCCGGTCAAGCTCGCGGCCTTCACGCTGTCCGAGCTCAAGACCGCCTTCCAGATCGGCTGCATGCTGTTCATCCCCTTCCTGGTCATCGACCTGGTGGTGTCCTCGGTGCTGATGGCCATGGGCATGATGATGCTGTCGCCGCTGGTGATCTCGCTGCCGCTCAAGCTGCTGCTGTTCGTGCTGGTGGACGGCTGGACCTTGACCGTCAACACGCTGGTCACCAGCGTGCGCGGCGTGGGCGGCTGAGGCAGGAGGCCGCATGACTCCCGACATCGCGATCGACCTCGTCAGCGAAAGCCTCAACCTCACCATGCTGCTGGTGGTGGTGCTGGTGCTGCCCGGCCTGGTGATGGGCCTGGTGGTGGCGCTGTTCCAGGCCGCCACGCAGATCAACGAGCAGACGCTCACCTTCCTGCCCCGTCTGCTGGTGACGCTACTGGCGCTGGGCGTAGGCGGGCGCTGGATGATCGGCCTGCTGATGGACTTCTGCGTCTCGATCTTCGAGCGCGCGGCCCATCTGGTGACGTAAGCGCTCGAGGGACCCGCGTGGACATCGAGTTCGGCCAGTTGCTCGTCTGGCTCTCGGCGCTGTGGTGGCCCTTCTGCCGCGCGATGGCGCTGCTGTCCACCGCACCCACGATCGGCGACACCGGCATCCCGGTGCCGGTGCGCGCGCTGCTGGCGCTGGTGCTGGCCGTGGTGCTGATGCCCATCTCCCAGGCCACGGCCCACCCCATCCCGGTGTTCTCCATGCAGGGCATCCTGGTCAGCGCGGAGCAGGCGCTGATCGGCCTGACGCTGGGCCTGAGCTTTCACCTCGCGATGGCGGTGATCGGCGTGCTGGGCTTCTTGCTGTCCTCCCAGCTGGGCCTGGCGATGGCGGTGCTGAACGACCCCATCAACGGCAGCTCCAGCGACGTGGTCACCGCACTGCTCAACGTGCTGTGCACGCTGGCCTTCTTCGGCATGGACGGCCACCTGCTGTTCACCGCGGTGCTGGGCCAGAGCTTCCAGGCCTGGCCGGTGGGCGGCGGGCTGGCGCTGCTGAGCATGCAGAACCTGGCCTACAACCTGGCCTGGGTGTTCTCGGCCGCGGTGCTGCTGGCCCTGCCGGTGGCCGCGGCCACGCTGGTGGTGCAGATAGGCATGGGCTTCCTGACCCGCGCAGCGCCGGCGCTGAATCTGTTCGCGCTGGGCTTCTCGCTGGTCACGCTGTTCGGGCTGTTCATGCTGTCCCAGATCCTGACCCATGTGCCGGACCACTACCTGCGCCTGGTGCGCCAGGTGCTGGCCCTGATCGAGCAGGGCATGCGCGCGGGAGGGGCTCATGGCTGAGTCCGGCAGCGGCGACAAGACCGAAAAGCCCTCGGAACAGAAGCTGCGCAAGGCCCGCGAGCAGGGTCAGGTCGCGCGCAGCAAGGACATAGGTGCGGCCGTGGGCCTGCTGCTGGGCCTCAAGCTGCTGGTCTGGCTAGCGCCGGGCTATCTGGAGGACTTCGCCCAGCTGTTCCGTCTGGTGCTGGCGCCGCTGCAGGGCGACGACGCGCTGGCCGGCCTGGACGCGCTATGGGGCGAGGCGGCCGACCAGTCGCTGTGGCTGCTGGTGCGCATGGTGCTGCCGCTGCTCGTGCTGCCGCTGGCCATCGTCATCGCCGGCCAGGCCGGCGGCGGCCTGATGTTCTCCATGCAGCTGTGGGCGCCGCAGTTCTCGCGCCTCAACCCCATCAGCAACCTGGGCCGGCTGTTCTCCGGCAAGCACTACAGCGAGTTCGGCATCACGCTGCTGAAGGTGGGCGGCGTGCTGGCCATGCTGGTGTGGGTCACGCACGGCCTGGCCGCGGACTTCGTGCGGCTGCAGGGCCTGAGCCTCACCGAGGCGGTCGCGCAGGCCGGCGTGCTGGTGATGGGCGCGCTGTTCACCATGGTCAGCGTGCTGGTGGCCTATGCGCTGGTGGACGTGCCGCTGCAGCGCCTCTTCTTCATGCGCGGCCAGCGCATGAGCAAGCAGGAGGTCAAGGACGAGTACAAGCAGAACGAGGGCAAGCCCGAGGTGCGCCAGCGCATACGCCAGCTGCAGCAGCAGCTCGCGCGCCGCAGCGTGCGCAAGGCCGTGCCCGAGGCCGACGTGGTGATCGTGAACCCCGAGCACTACGCGGTGGCGCTGCGCTACGACCAGGACCGCGCCGAGGCGCCCTATGTGATCGCCAAGGGCGTGGACGAGATGGCGCTCTACATCCGCAGCCTGGCGCGCGACTACCAGGTGCCGCTGCTGGAGCTGCCGCCGCTGGCGCGCGCCATCTACAACAGCTCCCAGGTGCAGCAGCAGATTCCCGCGTCGCTGTACCAGGCCGTGGCCCAGGTGCTGAGCTATGTGATGCAGCTCAAGGCCTTCCGCAACGGTCAGCGCAAGACCGAACCCCGACTCGCCACCGACCTGGGCGTGCCCCGCCACCTGTCGGACCCTGAATCGCCCAACCCGGGCCCGGCCGCGCCGCCCGAGACCTCGACCGCATGAAGCCCACACGCTCCCTGATCCAGCAGCTGCGCCAACTGCGCGTGGCCGCGCCCATGTTCCTGCTGGCCATCCTCGCGATGGTCATCCTGCCGCTGCCGCCGCTGGCGCTGGACGCGCTGTTCACCTTTAACATCGTGCTGGCGCTGGTGGTGATCCTGGTCAGCGTGAACGCCAAGCGGCCGCTGGACTTCTCCATCTTCCCCAGCATCATCCTGGCGACCACGCTGGCGCGGCTGTCGCTGAACGTGGCGTCCACGCGCGTGGTGCTGCTGCACGGCCACGAGGGCACGCATGCGGCCGGCCGGGTCATCGAGGCCTTCGGCAACGTCGTCATCGGCGGCAACTTCATCGTCGGCCTGGTGGTGTTCGTCATCCTGATGGTGGTGAACTTCATCGTCGTCACCAAGGGCGCGGAGCGCATCTCCGAGGTGTCGGCCCGCTTCACGCTGGACGCACTGCCCGGCAAGCAGATGGCGATCGACGCCGACCTGAACGCCGGCCTGATCAACCAGGAACAGGCCCAGAAGCGCCGCAAGGACGTGGGCTCGGAGGCGGACTTCTATGGCGCGATGGACGGCGCCAGCAAGTTCGTGCGCGGCGACGCGATCGCGTCCATCCTCATCCTGCTGATCAACCTGATTGGCGGTATCGCGATCGGCGTGTTCATGCACGGCCTGTCCATGGCCGATGCCTTCCGCCAGTACGGCCTGCTGACCATCGGCGACGGCCTGGTCTCGCAGATCCCGGCGCTGCTGCTGTCGGCCGCGGCCGCCATCATCGTCACGCGGGTCAGCGACTCCGGCGAGTTCGAGACCCAGGTGGGCCAGCAGCTGCTGTCCTCGCCGCAGGTGCTCTACAGCGCCGCCGGCGTGATGCTGGTGCTGGCCATGATCCCCGGCATGCCCTGGATGGCCTTTGCCGCGTTCGCGCTGGCGCTGGGCTATGCGGGCTGGCGCATGGCCGCGCGCGAGGACGCGGCGGTCAAGCCCGCCGAGAAGCTGGAGACCGCGCTCGCGGTGGCCCAGCCGCCCGAGCTGGACTGGCGCGCGCTGCCGGTGGTGGAGCCGCTGTCGGTGAGCCTGGGCTACAAGCTGATCGGCCTGATCGACCCCGCCCAGGGCGCGCCGCTGCAGCAGCGGGTCAAGGGCATGCGCCAGTCACTGAGCGAATCCATGGGCCTGATGCTGCCCACGCTGGCGGTGCGCGACGACCTCTCGCTCAAGCCCAGCCAGTACGCCATCCAGCTGGGCGGCGCCACCGTGGCCCAGGCGGAGATCTACGGCGACCGCCTGATGGCGATCGCGTCCGGCCAGGTCTATGGCGACCTGGACGGCGTCCCCGGCTTCGACCCGGCCTATGGCATGGCGGTCACCTGGATCACGCCGGAGCACAAGGGCCATGCGCTGGGCCTGGGCTACCAGGTGGTGGACGCGTCCAGCGTGGTCGCCACCCATGTGTCCAAGGTCGTGCGCGACCAGCTGCCGGACCTGCTGCGCTTCGACGACATCGCCGCGCTGATGGAGCGCCTGCACGCGATCGCGCCCAAGCTGGGTGCGGCGCTGGACAAGGCCTACACGCATGCGCAGCTGCTCAAGATCCTGCGCCTGCTGCTGGCCGAGAACGTGTCCATCAAGGACATACAGACCATTGCCAGCACGCTGGTGGAAAACGCCGAGGCCACCAAGGACCCCATCCTGCTGGCCGCCGAACTGCGCTGCGCGCTGCGCCGCCAGATCGTCGCCCAGCTGCTGGGCCCGCAGGGCGGCATGGGCGCGCTGCGCGTGTTCAACCTCGGCAACGAGCTGGAAAACCATCTGCTGAACGCACTCAACCAGGCCCGCTCTGGTGGCGCCAAGGTGCAGCTGGACAGCTTCCCGGTGGACCCGCAGCTGCTGGCCCAGCTGCAGCAGCACATGCCGGTGGCGCGCGACCAGATGAAGGGCCAGGGCGCAGCGCCCACGCTGCTGGTGATGCCCCAGGTGCGGCCGCTGCTGGCCCGCTATGCGCGTCTGTTCGCGCCGGGCCTGACCGTGCTGTCCTACAACGAGGTGCCGGATCAGCGCGAGATCGCGGTGATCGGCTCGCTGGGCTGAGACAGTTGCAGCACCTTGACCAGCTCGGCCGCCGCACGGAACAGCGCGCTGCTGTTGCTGCCGGTCAGGCCGGCGACCACACGCTCGGGGGCAGGCGCCACCAGCTCCGGGCTGCGCACGCTCAGCAGGCAGCTGCGCAGGCGCAGCGGCACCGCGGCGATCGCGCTCGCGATGCCGGGCAGCAGGGCCCGCACGCGCTCCAGCGTGACGGACTGATCGGCCGCGAAATGCAGCTGCAGGCCATGGTCCCAGTGCAGCAGGACCTGCACCCAGTCGCCGTTGAATTCCAGGCTGATGCACAGCAGCAGCGGGCTGCCGTCGTCCAGCGTCTCCTCGCCACTGCCGGGGTGATGGCCGTCGCGCTCCACCGGCTGCCAGGGCAGCTGGCCGGGCAGCGGCAGCAACAGGCGCAGCAGCAGCCCCTGGTTCTGCCAGCCGGCCAGTTGATAGGCCGCGGGCGGCAGCGCCTCCTGCGCCAGCGGTGCACCGCCGGGCAGGTAGGCGCCGGGGTCTTCGGCGCGCGCGAACTGCAGCTCGCTGAAGACCTGGGCACGCCACTGCAGCGCCACCTGCACCGGCGCGGCCGGTGGCGGCGGGCCGGCGCTGACCAGCCGCTGATGCGCCAGCCAGGCCTGCTCGGTTCGCAAGGCGGGGCTGTCCTGCCCGCTGTCTGGTGCAAGCGCCGCCTCGGCCGCGGTGCCTGCCGCAGCCTGGCGCTCCGCGAGCTGCAGCTCCAGCCGCGGTCGCACGGACAACACACGCAGAAGCAGCCATTCGCCTGGCTCCACCTCACCTTGCAGGCCGGCCAACGGCAGCAGCAGGCCGCCCGCACCGGCGCCGAGCAGGCTGCCGTCGCCAGCCCGCAACACACGCAGCTTGAGCAGCTCGCCCAGCTGCGGCTCCCGCCCGCCCAGGAAGGGCTGCGCCAGATCGACGGGGCGCAGGGCGGTCAGGGCGGGGATGGGGCTGCTCATGTAAAACCTCTGAAGAAGAGAGCGACCTGGACCCGGCGCGGCTTAAATCCAGGCCAGGGCAGGGTCGCTCACCTCCCCACCCACAGGGACACCAACTCATGACGATGAACATCCTGATCACCGGCAACATGGGCTACATCGGCCCGGTGCTGATCCGGCACCTGCGGCAGGTGCTGCCCAAGGCGCGTTTGATCGGCTTTGACAACGGCTATTTCGCCCACTGCCTGACCGGCGCGACGCGGCTGCCCGAGTGTCGGCTGGACGAGCAGCATTTCGGGGATGTCCGGGCCCTGCCCGATGAACTGCTGCAGCGGGTCGACGCGGTCGTGGCCCTGGCCGCGATCTCCAACGACCCGATGGGCCAGCGCTTCGAGGCCGTCACCGCCGAGATCAATGACCTGGCCCACCGCGACATCGCCGCACGAGCCCTGCAGGCCGGGGTGAAGCGCATCGTCTACGCGTCCAGTTGCAGCCTCTACGGCTTTGCCGAGGGCGGGCCGCGCCGGGAAGGCGATGCGCTGGCGCCGCTGACCGCCTATGCGCGCTCCAAGCAGGCCTGCGAGGCCGCGCTCGCCGACCTGCCGCTGCCCGCTGGCGCCAGCATCACGGCGCTGCGCTTCGCGACCGCCTGTGGCATGTCGGAGCGCCTGCGGCTGGACCTGGTGCTGAACGACTTCGTGGCGGCTGCGCTGGCCAGCGGCGAGATCACCGTGCTGAGCGACGGCAGCCCGTGGCGGCCCTTGATCGAGGTCCGCGACATGGCGCGGGCCATCGAGTGGGCGCTGCAGCGCCAGCCGGACCAGGGCGGCGGCTATCTCGCCATCAACGCCGGATCGCAGCGCTGGAACTACCAGGTGCGCGATCTGGCGCAGGCGGTGGCCCGCGCCCTGCCCGGCACCCGCGTCAGCATCAACACCTCGGCCCCGCCCGACAAGCGCTCCTACCGGGTGGACTTCTCGCTGTTCGAGCAACTCGCGCCCCAGCACCAGCCGCGCATCGAGCTCGACCAGGCGATTGCCGACCTCGTCGCCGGGCTGCGGCGCATGGGCTTTGCCGATCAGGCCTTCCGCAGCTCCACCGCCATGCGGCTCAAGGTGCTGGAGCAGCACCTCGCCCAAGGCACGCTGGACGAGCATCTGCACTGGCAGGAGCCGCAGTCATGAGCCCGGAGCCGGGGCCGCTGGCAGCCTTTGTTTGCCGACAACTCGAGAATTTCTATCCCGACGGCCACGACGCCCGCGACAGCATCTACCAGGCCATGCCGCGGGCGCTGGAGCGCATACGCCACTGCGTGTCCCACGTGCTGGCCTGGCCCCAGGGGTTCGACCCCATCTACTCGGGGCAGTACGCCAGCTTCCTGTACCTGCTGTCCAACGAGGTCGGCGTCACGCAGCGCGACACCGCGACCGCCACGCGGCTGTTCCTGCTGAACAAGGCACTGCACGGCCTGGAACTGTTCTACGACCTCGTGCTGCCCGAGGTGTTCCTGATCGGGCACACCCCCGGCCTGGTGCTGGCCAAGGCCCAGTACGGCAGCCACATCGTGTTCCATCAGGGCTGCACCGTGGGGCACAAGCTCGACGGTCACCGCCCGGTGATCGAGGAGCGGGTGGTGATGTTCCCCAATTCCATGGTCATAGGCCGCAGCGTGATCCGGCGCAACACCGTCATTGCGCCGGGCGTGAGCGTGGTCGACATGGAAACCCCCGGCGACTGCTATGTGCTGCCCGGGCCGGAGGGGCGCCCCATCATCAAACCTCACAAAAAGGAGTTCTGGCGCCGCTATTTCTCCGCCTGAACCCCAAGCCACCCCAACGAACATTCCGCCATGAGCACGCCCCTGGTCAGTTTCTGCATCCCGACCTACAACCGCAGCCGCTATCTGGACTCGCTGCTGTACAGCCTGACCGATCACCTGGCCGAGTTCCCCTATTCCTACGAGGTCTTCGTGTCGGACAACGCGTCCGACGACGAAACGCCGGCCATCGTGCAGGCCTACCAGGAGCGGCTGCCGCTGCGCTATGTGCGGCACGCGGAGAACCGCGGTGGCCGCGCCAACTACCAGTACATGATGGCGAACGCGCTGGGGCGCTACGTGATCTACATCGCCGATGACGACGGCGTGATGGGCCATCGCGTCGCCGAGGTCATTGCCGCCATGGAGGCCAACCCGGACGTGGGCATCGCCTACGCGCCCTGGAAGCTGCTGGACCTGGTGGCCGACCGCGACCAGGGCCAGTTCTACTGGCAAGATCGCGACGTCAAGGTGGACAAGGGCGACTACCGCCGGCTGCTGGACACGCTGCTGCAGTACGGCATCTTTCCCGAGATCTATGTCTGCCGCCGCGAACTGCTGCAACGCGTGATGCCGCGCATCCACGAGCAGGCCTACTACGCCTTCGTGCATGCGTCCGAATTCGTCCAGCACGCGCAGGTGCTGTTCATGGCGCAGCCCTACTACGTCTCGGTCACCAACTACTTTGCCGATCATCAGCGGATACAGGGCGGCAACGAGGAGGCCGAGACGGCCTGGGACCGCTACCGTGGCGGCCTGGAATACGTGCTGGGCCGCGCCCTGCCGCTGATGCAGGACGCCGATCGCATCGGCTATCTGCAGCGCATCCAGGACCTGATCGCGCAGCGCATCGCGGTGGCCGTCCGGCTGCGCCTCGCGAACAACCGGGATCCGGTCGAGACCTACTACCTGGCCTACCGACTCAAGGCCATGGGCAAGGCGCAGATCCTGCCCATGAATCTGGACGCACTGCGGGCCGCAGCGGCCCTGGGCTTTCTGATGCAGGACCCGGAACTGAACCGGGACGCCCGCACGCTGGTCTTCCTGGGGCAGTTCGAGCCGGTGCTGCGCAGCTACATCGAGGCACGCGCGCCGCTGCCCACGGTGTTCGCCAACAGCCCGAGCGAGCTGCCGCCGCTGAATGCCGGCATGCTGGTGCTGATCCGGGCCCCGTACCAGGCCTCGGACCTGCCGGCCAGCCACGGCGCGCGCCTGGTCAGCGAGGACGCGCTGATGCAGAAGTTCGTCGGCTGAGACTAGGGCCTGCTAACACGACGGCAGCAGACCCTAGGCGCGCAGCTCGCGCGCCGGATTCCCGACGACCACCGCACCGGCCGGCACGTCCCGGGTCACGACCGCGCCGGCACCGACCACCGCGCCCGCCCCCAGGCTCAGGCGCGGCAGCACCACGGCGCCGGCGCCCACGAAGGCGTTGCGTCCCACCCTCACCTCGCCGGTGAGCCGGGCGCCAGGCCCGATGTGCACGCCATCGGCGAGCACGCAGTCATGGTCCACGGAAGCCGCGGTGTTGACGATGACCCCGCGCCCCAGACGCGCATGACTGCACACCGCCGCCTGCGCCAGGATCTGCGAGCCCGCGCCCAGTTCGGCATCCGCAGCGACAAAGGCGCGTCGATGGACCAGCGTCGCAACAGGCAGGCCGCGCGCCGCCAGCAGGTCCATGATCTCCAGGCGACTGCCGTCCTGCCGGCCTATGGCCACCGCAGCCGCGGGCGGCGATGCGCGCCCGAGCAACCAGGCGTCGAGCGCCGCCTCGCCTTGCAGCAGGGGGAGTTCGGGCCAGGGTGATGTGATGGCGGCCCTGTCGACCAGCGCGACCAGGCGCCAGTCGGTATCGATCAACGCCTCCCGCAGCACCTTGGCCTGGCCCGCGGCGCCCCAGAACAGGATGTCGGCCATGGGCGAGGTTCAGGCCAGGTGACGACGCACGATGCGGCAGACCCTGTCGATCTGCGCCTCGTCCAGCGCGTGGTAGCTCGGCAGGTTGAAACCGCGCCCCTGCAGCCCATAGGCCACACGATGCTCGGGCCTGGGCTCGAACATGGGCAACTGGCTCAGCGGCCAGAAGAACACGCGCCCATCGATGTGGTCGGCCTTGAAGTCGGCCAGCAGCGCCTCCCGATCGAAAGGCACGCCCTCCTCCACGACGGCCGTCGGCATCCAGCACCCGTTCACACGGCCAGGCCCTTCCGGATTGAGCCGCAGTGGCAGGTCGTGCAGCCGCTGGCGATAGGCCTCGAAGATGCGCCGCTTGCCTGCGATCAGCTCATCGATGCGCTCCACCTGGGCGCAACCCACGGCCGCCTGCAGATTGCTCATTTTGTATTTGAAGCCCAGCAGATCAGGCCAGAACTGCTTGGACTGGGTGGCCGCGCGTCCATGGTTGGACAGGGTCAGCACGCGCTCGAACAGCGTCTTGTCCTGGGTGACGAACAAGCCGCCCTCACCGGTCGTGACCGTCTTGGTGCCGTGAAAGGAGAAGGCTCCAAACGCGCCCATGCTGCCGGCCCGGCGATCGCCCAGGCGGGACCCGATCGCCTCGGCCGCGTCCTCGATGACCGGGATGCCATGGCGCGCCCCAATCTCCAGCAGCGCGTCCATGTCGCACAGATTGCCGTACAGATGGACCGCGATGATGGCCCTGGTCGCCGGCGTGATCGCCGCCTCGACGCGGGCCGGATCCAGGCACCAGCTGTCCGCCAACACATCGACGAACACGGGCCTGGCCCCCAGATAGGTGATGGGGGCGGCCGACGCGATCCAGTTGATGTCGCCCAGGATGACCTCGTCACCCGGCCCCACGCCCAGCGCTGCCAGCCCCATGTGCAGCGCCCCCGTGCAGCTCGAGGTGGCGATCGCGTACGAGACCCCCAGGTGCTCAGCGAAGGTGGTCTCGAATCGCTTGATGTAGTCGTAGCAGCGCTCGCCCCAGCCGTTGCGGATGGCGTCCTCCACGTAACGGATTTCGAGCTCCGTGATGGACGGCAGCGTGTAATGGATGCGTTCGCTCATACCACCTCCAGCGCCGGCACCGCCACCACGCAGCGCCCACCCCAGTCGCGGATGTAGGCCAACTGGCTGGCGATCTCCTCGCGCAGATTCCAGGGCAGGATCAGCACATAGTCCGGCTGCTCCTGCCGCAACCGGCTCTCGGCCACCACCGGGATGCGCGAGCCCGGCAGGAAGCGCCCCTGCTTGTGGGGAGACGCATCCACCACGTAGGGCAGCAGGTCGACGCGCACACCGGCCCAGTTCAGCAAGGTGCAGCCCTTGGCGGCGGCGCCATAGGCGGCCACACGCTTGCCGGCACGCCGCTGCTCAATCAACCACACCAGCAGGTCGTTCTTGATGCGCTCGGCCCGGGGCTGCAGGCTCTCGTAGAAGGCGGGCTCGTTCATGCCCGCAGCAGCCTCCTCGGCCAGCAAAGCAGCCACGCGAGGCTGCACCGCGCGGGCGTGGTCGGCATGCTGGGCCCAGATGCGCAGGGAGCCACCATGCGTGGGCAGTTGCTCCACGTCCCAGATCGCCAGACCGGCGGCCGCGAAGATGCGCTGCACCGTGCCAAAGCCCAGGTAGGAGAAGTGCTCGTGGTAGATGGTGTCGAACTGACCCTGCTCCACCAAACGCAGCAGATGCGGGAACTCCATCGTCACGCAGCCCTGCGGCGCCAGCACGGTCTTGAGCCCGGCGACGAAGTCGTTGATGTCGGGCACATGGGCCAGCACGTTGTTGCCTACGACCAGGTCGGCCCGTCCACGGCCGTCCACGAACTCCCGGGCGAAGGCCGCACCGAAGAAGCGCTCCAGGCTCTCAATGCCCTTGGCCCGCGCAGCCGCGGCGGTACTGGCGGTGGGCTCTATGCCCACGCAGGGAATGCCGCGCTGCTGCACGTACTGCAGCAGATAGCCATCGTTGGAGGCGATCTCCACCACCAGCGATTGCGGGCCCAGGGCCAGGCGCTCGGCCGCCTGCTCGACATAGGCCCGGGCGTGCGCCAGCCAGGAGCTCGAGAACGAGGAGAAGTAGACATAGTCGCTGGAGAACAGCGCGTCATGGCGCTGCACCTCGTCCACCTGCACCAGACGGCAGTGGTCGCAGGCGAAGATCTTCAGCGGAAAGTAGACCTCGGGCGCCTCCAGATCCTGCGGACGCAGGAAGGCATTGGAGGGCGGCGCCGTGCCGAGGTCGGCGAAGACCCGGCTCAGCGGCGTCTGGCAATGGCGGCACTTCATCGTGTCCCCTAGAGAGTTTGCAGCGGCTCGAAGGCCGCGTCGAATGGCGGGTGCGCGCGATCGCGCGCCGAGATCTGCGTCAGCGGCAGCGGCCAGGCGATGGCCAGGCGCGGGTCGTCATGGCACAGCCCTCCCTCGCAAGCAGGCGTGTAGGGCGCCGTGTGCTGGTAGAGCATCTCGACGTCATCGGTGAGTGTCTGGAAGCCGTGCGCAAAGCCCTCGGGAATGAAGACCTGGCGCTCGTTGTCGGCCGACAGTTCGACCGCGTGCCACCGCCCGAATGTCGGTGATCCGGCGCGCAGATCGACGGCCACATCGAACACCCGGCCATGCAGGCAGCGGATCAGCTTGGCCTCCAGCGCCGGCGCGCGCTGGAAATGCAGGCCACGCACCGTGCCACGCTGGCCGGTGTGGGTGAGGTTGGTCTGCACGAAGCGCAGGTCCGCGCGCGCAGCGGCCAATTCGTCGACACAGCTCACACGGACGAGCCGTCCGCGGGCATCGCCGCGCGGCTCGGTCTCGACTTCCCAAAGCCCCTGCAGAGGCGTCGAGTGCAGCTTCATCGCCCGGCCTCAAGCCCAGAGCTTCCAGGGAGCCCGCTGCGTCTGCCACAGCTCTTCCAGCAGGGTCTTGTCGCGCAGCGTGTCCATGGGGTGCCAGAAGCCTGCGTGCGCGAACGCCGAGAGCTGCCCCTGAGTGGCCAGTTGCTCCAGTGGCTCGCGCTCCCAGGCGCAGCTGTCGTCCGTGATGTAGTCCAGCACAGACGGCTCCAGCACGAAGAAGCCACCGCTGATCCAGCTGCCATCGCCCTGGGGCTTCTCGGCGAAGCGCGTGATGCGCTGATCCTGGATGTCCAGCGCACCAAAGCGCCCCGGCGGCTGCACTGCGGTCACGGTGGCCATGCGCCCCTGGTTGCGATGGAACTCGATCAACTGGCCCACGTTCACATCGGACAGACCATCGCCATAGGTGAAGCAGAAAGTCTCGTCGTCCAGGTAGTTGCGCACGCGCTTGAGCCGCCCACCGGTCATCGTGCTCTCACCGGTGTCCACCAGCGTGACCCGCCAGGGCTCGACATGGCGGTCGCGTATCTCCATGCGGTTCTCGGCCAGATCGAAGGTCACGTCGGACATGTGCAGGAAGTAGTTCGCAAAGTACTCCTTGATCACATAGCCCTTGTAGCCCAGGCACACGATGAAGTCGTTGATCCCGTAGTGGGAGTAGATCTTCATGATGTGCCACAGCACCGGCTTGCCGCCGATCTCCACCATAGGCTTGGGGCGCACCGCGGTCTCTTCTGCCAGCCTGGTGCCCAGGCCGCCGGCCAGGATCACGGCCTTCATGCCACCACCTCTTGCGGCGCTGCGGCAGCTTGGGCGGCCAGGTGGTCGGGCGGCAGACCCGCCTCATGACGAGCCCACATGCGATCCAGCAGGGCGCCGAAATCACGCGCATAGCGCGCCGTATCGAAGAGCGGCAAGGTCTGACGCCGTTCGCGCAGCCGGGCCTGGGCGGCACGCAATTGACCGGGTTCACGCGCCAGGGCCACCGCACGCTCCACGTAAGCGGCCTCGTCGGCACAGACGAAGTCGGGCAGCTCACAGGCCTGCACCAGGCTGGCCGCCACGCGGGAAGCGAAGGTTGCTCCCGGCACGGTGAGCACGGGCACGCCGGCGAACAAGGCGTCGCTGGCCGTCGTGTGGGCATTGCAGGGCCAGGTGTCCAGGAACAGATCGGCGCACTGCAGGCGAGCCAGGTTCTCGGCGGCGGTCACCACCTCGGAAAAGTACAGGCGCTGCAGGTCCACCCCGCGGGCCTGGAAAGCTGCAGCCAGCCGGCGCGACGCCGAGGTACTCCAGTTCAGCAGCCACAGCACCGCACCCGGCGCCTCGCGCAGGATGCGCGCCCACAGATCAACCTGGGCCTCGCTGATCTTGTAGGTCTGGTTGAAGCAGCACAGCACCACCGCATCGTCAGGCAAACCATGCTCGGCACGGCCGTGAGACGGTGCCAGGTAACGCCTGTCGTCATTGGGCTGGTAGCTGTTGGGCAGCTGGGCGATGCGCTCCGAATAACTGGCCTCATGGGCCATCGGCGTGACCACCGGATCCCCGATCACATAGTCGAGGAAGGGGGCGCCCGTCGTACCCGGGAAGCCCAGGAAGCTCGCCTGCACCGGGGCCGGTCGCGCGGCAAGAATCTGCATGCGACCGCCATCCGTGTAGCCCTTCAGGTCGATCGCGATGTCTATGCCATCGTCACGCATCAGCTGGCCCACCTTGACGTCGTTCAGGTGCCGCACGTCGCGGAACAGGTCCGCGGCGGCACGCACACGTTGCTGGATCTCCGAGCCGTCTTCACGGCTATGGCAGTAGAGCACGACCTCGAAGCGGCTGCGGTCCAGCTGCTCCAGCAAGCCGACGATCAGGATGGCGGTCGCATGGTTGAAGAAGTCATTCGACAGCCAGCCCACGCGCAGCCGCGGCCTGCGCGGCGCGGGCGCCACGGGCGGCAGCAGCGGCGGGCCGCCCATGGTGCGGGCCCGCAGCTCCGCCACGCGTCGCAACTGGGCAGGGGCAACCGGGAAGGCCAGCAGCACGAACACGGACAGCAGACTCAGCGCACGCTCGTCCTGTCCATCCAGCATCGCCAGTACCTGCGGCAGGAACTCGGCCAGCTTGTGCCACTCGGCATTGCGGGCCAGCTGGTGCACGAAGATGGGCAACACCATCTGCCTCACGCCGGCCTGGCCCTGCTGATCCGTCAGCAGCGCGGTCTCGAAGCTGATCGCGGCCTGGTCGCCCATCTTGAGCGCATACAGCGCCCGACCCAGTGCGTAGTGCGCATTCGCGTAACGAGGATTGAGGCGCAGCACCTGCAGGCAGACCTCCACCGCCTCGGCGTCACGCCCCAGGGCCATCAAGGCGTTGGCATGCACCACCAGTTGCGCCTCGCTGTGAGGATTGCCACTGCCCTGCGCAAAGAACTCGACCACATCGCGCGGCATCAGTTGCTGGAAGATGCCCGACAGCAGCTCCTGGGCCAGCGGGGTGCCGGGCATCAGTTCCACCGCACGCCACGCAGAACGGGCGGCCTCCAGGCCGCTGCCCGCAAACCATTGAGCGCGCGCCAGCCTCAGCCACAACGGGCCTTCGTTGGGGGCCAGCTCACAGGCACGACGGAACTCACCCACCGCCTGCATCCATTGGCCACGCCGGTCGAACTTCTCGCCAGCGGCCTCATGGGAACGCGCGGCAAGCTGTGCCTGTGACGCCTTCATAGGCCCTTCTTTCTGATCTGGTGATGGAGTCGATTCATTCTAGGAAGCGGCCCCGGCGGCCCCGGGCTCGCGCCGCTCCTGGATGTCGGACATTTCACGAAGCACATCAAACAAAAAAGCCAGGCAAAGCCTGGCTTTTTGAGGTCCCGCCCGACCCAGGCCTGGCGGGAAGCCGCATGCAATTACTGCAGCAGCGACATCACCAGACCCGACAGGCTGTTGCTCTGCTTGAGCATCGAGTTCGAAGCCTGCAGCAGCATCTGCTTGGTGGTCATGTTGGACGACTCGGTCGCGTAGTCCGTGTCCATGATGCGACCCTTGGCCTGCGACACATTGGTGCTCATGTTCTGCAGGTTGTTGTAGACGTGGTCCAGGCGGTTGGACGCCGCACCCAGCGTGGAACGCATCGTGCCGACGGCGTCCAGTGCGGTGCTCAGCGTGCCGATGATGGTGTTGGCGCCCGTTTGCGTATTCACCTCGGCGCCGGTCACGGCGGCGGCGGTGGTGCCGTAAGTGGCCGACACGCTGTTCAGCGCCGTGGCCAGCGCACCCAGGTTGGTCTGGGTGTCGATCTGCATGGTTTCGCTGGTGCCGGCACCGATCTGGAATTGCAGACCCGTGCTGCTCAGGATGCCGCCGGCGCCGGTGGTCGAGGTGCCGTTGCTGAACACGCCCGTGCCAGCGAACGTGGTGTTCTTGACGATGTTGCCCAGTTCCTTGCCCAGCGCGTCGTACTCGGACTGCATGGCGGTGCGGTCGGTCGCAGTGGAGGATGCGTCGGCCGACTGGGTCGCCAGATCCTTCATGCGGTTCAGGATGTTGCTGACTTCGTTCAGCGCGCCTTCGGCCGTCTGCATCATGGAGATGGCGTTCTGCGTGTTGCGCTGGGCCACACCCATGCCGCTGACCTGGGCGTTCAGGCGGGTTGCGATCTGCAGGCCGGCCGCGTCGTCCATCGCGGAGTTGATGCGGAAGCCGGTGCCCAGACGCGTCATCGAGGTCGACAGCGCCTTCTGGGTTTGATTCAGGGAACCTTGGGTGGACAGTGCCGCGGCGTTGGTGTTGAGGCTCAACATGGTGATCTCTCCTAAAGAGTTTCGTCGTTGCGGGGCTGAAGCTGCCCTCCCCTCCACAAGGCGACGGCCCCGCCGCGGGACTTAAAGGCCCGGACGCAAATCCTGCGGGCCGAACTTCATCTCGTCGTTTTTCCGTGTGATGGTTCACGAACCACCGCCCAGGGTCGGTCGTCTGGACCGGGGCGTCACCGACGAGTGATCATTTCTGAGCATTCGGGCGGCGCATGCCGGCAAGAAAAAAGGCCCACCCCGTGAAGGGTGGGCCCGGATACGGCCGCACTCAGGCGGCCAAGGCGACAGACGCCGCTCAGTTGCAGCGCGTGCCGGCGGGCAGCAGGCGGGTCACTGCGGTGAGGTCCATCACGTCGACCACGCCATTGCCGTCGATGTCGGCCCGGGCGTCGTAGCCCGGCTGGCCGAGGCGGCGGCCCAGCGCGGCCTTCACGATGGCGACGTCCGCGCAGTCCACGCTGCCGCTGCCGTCCACGTCACCCGCCAGGCGGATGCTGAAATCGGCGTTGGACACGTCGAAGAACACATTGCCGACGGCCTCGACCTTGATGCGGCCCTTGGTGGTGGCCACGGCCGGCAGCACCACGGCCTTGCTGCCGGTGTTGGGCGTTGCGGCAGCCAGCACATAGGGGAAGCTCAGGCCGCCGTCGGTGGACAGCGTGATCTTGACCTCGCTGGTGCTGACCGGTGCCACGTCGGTGCCGGCCACCGCCCAGGTGACGGTCTGCGTGGAGCCGGCATTCAGCGTGACCGCGGTGTTGGGCGAGGTCACGAGGAAGGGGCCGGCATTGGGCGCCAGGATCAGCTGGGTGTTGGCGCTGTTGACGCCACCGCGACCGTCGCGGGCGGTCAGGCGGAAGTTCAGCGACGCCGGGCTGGCGTTGACACCGGAGGCGCCGACATAGGCCGCGGTCGGCAGGAACTCGGAGAAGCAGTCAATCTCGGACGCGGTCGGCGCGCTGGCGTTGGCCAGCGAGCAGGCCCCGGTCTCGGCATTGGTGTTGTTCGCCAGGATCTGCGCCATGTCGGGGAAGACACGGGTCGGGTCGGTCGTCACATGGTTCTCACCCGGCGAGCCGTACTGCAGCGTGTCGCTGCTGCTGACCACCGCGCGGGTGCCGAACTGGCGGAACAGCGGGCCGTTGAGCTTGGGCTGACTGATCAGACCCGTGCCCGACGTGGTGCCGCTGGCGCCCCGGTCATTCTGCTCCCACATATAGGTGACGGTGTCGCCATCGGGGTCGGTGGCGCTGCCGGTCAGCGCGAAGGGCGTGCGCACCGGGATGGTGTAGCTCGCCGGCGCTGTGACCACCGGCGCGCTGTTGCCGGTGGCGACCTGGGTGGAGCCCCGCTTGGTGCTGGGGCCACCGGCCGCGATCTCGCCGACGAAGCCGCTGAAGTCGGCCGTGGCCGGCACCAGCTCCAGCGTGGGCACGTTGACGCCGCTGAAGGGCGTGCCACCGAAGGTGATGGTGAAGCCGGTGTCGGTCAGCGAGCTGATGGTCACCGTGCCACCGGTGGGCCAGCCAGCGATGCCCTCGATGGCCGCCTTCACGCCCGCGGTCGTGAAGTTGCTGCCGCGCACGATGGGGGCGGAGAGATTGCCGTTGTACTTGAGCTGGAACTGCTGCGTGCCCGAGTAGTTGGTCAGCACCGCCATCTGCACCTCGGTCACCGTGGTCTCGGCGCCGGAGGTATAGGCCACGATCTCATCGAAGCTGCGCTGCGACCAGTAGGGGTCGCTGTGCGGCTGCAGGTTGTCGGTCGAGCAGATGCCCGCGTAGGCCATGATGGACGAACCGCTGCCCGGCTCCACCGAGGTGCCGGCATTGCGGTTGCTGGTCGAGCAGTTGACCTGCGTGCCGTTGAAGGTGTGGTTGCCGGAGAACTGGTGACCCATCTCGTGGGCCACGTAGTCCACCGCATAGAAGTCGCCCACCGGCGTCGGGATGCCGGTGCAGCCCTGAGCCTTGCTGCCGCCACCCACCACGCCCAGCGAGGCGATGCCGCCGCCGTTCAGGCCCAGGCCGATGTGGCCGATGTCGAAATTGCTCGCGCCCACCAGCAGGCCCACCACCTGACGGTTGCGGCTCAGCGTGCTGCTGCCGCACTGCGCGGCCTGCGTGCTCGTGAAGCAGGCCGAACCGCCGCAGGGGCCGTTCACACCGGTCATCTGCGCCGCGGTGTCGAGATTGAGCTTGTCGTTGTCGTTGATCAGCACCAGGCGGATGGAGGTCTCGTCCTCGTAGACCTGGGTCACGCGGTTGATCAGCGTGACCTTGGCGGCCGTCACATTGGCCGAGCCGCCGAAGTAGGTGGCATAGGACGGGTCGGTCAGCAGTGCCAGGCGGTAGACGCGCAGCTGGCCGGCCACACTGGCGGCGGGCTCGACCTGGCTGTCGACCACGTGGTAGGCGCTGGTGGTGCTCTTGGCGCCGGCGCTGGCCGTCACTTCATAGGCACCCTGGCCCTCGGCGGTGAAGCCCGCCTTCACCACGCCCTCTTCGTCCGCCACAGCCTGCAGCGTCTGCGTGCCGCCGTTCTCGTCGGTCACGACCACGCTGACCGCCGCACCCGGCGTGAAGCCCGCGCCACGCACCTCGACCGCATCACCGGCGCGGTAGAAGCTGCGATCCAGCGAGAGCTGCGGCTCCAGCACATCCGGCTCGACCAGCGCGCCGTGCACGTTGCTCAGGTTGCGCGTGTGGTAGCTCGCGTAGACGCTCTGGTCCAGGTGATAGTAGGGGTCGATGTACCAGGCGCCGGCGCTGGAGCGCACCGAGGCATGCAGGCCCATGGGCGTCACGTCCATGCGCAGCGAGGCGCTGGGGTCATCCACGCCGCGGCCAGCGTAGGTCTTGATTTCCGGATGCGCCGCGGCGAGCTTGGGCTCCATGATGGGCGACTCGTAGACCGAGAAGCGCTGGAAGCCGCCGTCCGGGTGCGGCAGCGACACGATCAGCGGGCTCTGGCGCGCGGCGTCGCTGCGCTCCAGCGGCGCGGTGCGCAGGAAGGCGGCCATGCCGCGCTTGTCCAGCGTGGCCGCGCGGAATTCACGCGCCTGGATGGACACCTTGGCACCCGAAGCGGCAAGCGCCGCCGGGCGGCTGGCCAGGTCTTGCCAGTAGGCGCCAGCGCCCTGGTTCGCCACCGCCACGGTGCCGCGAGACAAAGCGACCGCCGAAGCGGCCGACGCCGGCACGGCCACGGACAGACCGGCCAGCGCCAGACTCCAAGCCAGCAGGCCCAGACGGGACGGCACGGTTCCCGGCCGACGGGATGGCGAATTCATTTGCATGGCTTCCTTCTCCTAAACCCTCGAACATGGCGCCTCAAGACGGGCGCAACGATTTGTTGGCAATGCCGTGCCCCTCATGAATCAACGACTTGGCCGCTGAAAAATGATGTTTCGCACGACTGGGCGAGCAAAATGTATGAGCTTGTCCGGCCCGGCACGCCCGGGAAAACGCCAGTCGGAACCCATGAAAGCCACATTGACCCTGCTCGCGCTGAGCTGCGCCGCGGCCGCGCCCCCCTCGTCCACGGGGGTCAGATCCATCACCCTGGAACGCGACTGCGGGGGCTGTGCGCAGTCACTGCGCATCACCTTGCGCAGCGACGATTCGCTGGAATGGGTGAGCCCGGGGCACGAGCGCATGGGCACGCAGGAGCAGCGTTTCAGCGCCCATTTGCGAACGGGCCAATTCCATGCCATCGCGTCACTTTTCATAGGGAAAAACTTCCTCGCGCTGGCGGACGACTACGCAGACCCGACACTGCAGGACGGTCCCTGGAGCCGGCTTGAGCTTGAACGCGAGGACCGCTCGGTCAAGCAGGTCTGGCGTCGCGGCGAGGCCGGCCCGGCGGTGCTCAATGAGCTCGAGGCGGCGGTGGAGGCCGTCGCCGCCGAGGCCCGCGCGGCCGACCCGCCCCGCGATAAACCCTGATGTGCCGGCTCAGGGCGAGCGACTAGGCTCCTCCTCGTTCATCGCCTTCGCGGCGACAAAACATCGGGCCCACGGCTGTTCGGGGGGAGAGCCGCCGATTCCAAATCATCTTGAACTGAGGAGCGTCTCGTCATGGCGAGTTCGAAAGTCCGTCTGATGTCGGCCCTGCTGGGCCTGAGCGCCCTGGCCGCACCGGCCCTGGCCGATCCCACCGTGTCGGTGGCCTCGGTGAGCCCGGTCACGCTGGGGTCGGGTGTTGATGTGCAGTTGCTGGTCAGCGGCGTCAGCGATCTGTACGCCTACCAGCTGTCGTTCAGCTTCGACCCGACGCTGCTGCAGGTGGGCAGCGTCACCGAAGGCGCTTTCCTCGGCACCGGCGGCACGACCACCTGGTTTGAGGGCGCCACCGACAACACGGCGGGCACGGTGAGCTTCATCATCAACTCGCTCAATGGCCTGATCCCCGGGGTGAACGGCGGCGGCGTGCTGGCCACCATCCACTTCGACAGCGTCGCGATCGGCACCTCCAACATCAGCTTCAGCGACACCACGCTGCTGGATTCGGCGCTGAACACCATCGCCGCACAGTCGGTTGCCGGCAGCATCACCGTGTCGGCCGTGCCCGAGCCGTCCAGCTACCTGCTGATGGGTCTGGGCGTGGCCGGCCTGCTCGCCTGGCGTCGCCGCCAGCAGGCGGCCTGAGGCGCCGCAGGGCCGCGGGGCCCTGCCGGTACAATCTGACCTGCTTTCGTCGGCCTGGGCCCTGCCCGGGCCGATTTCATTCCGCAGCCACTGGACAGATACCATGTACCGCTGTGTTCTCCCGCTGGCGCTGGCCGCCAGCTGCGTGATCGCCCACGCGCAAACCCACCGCAGTTTCCCCGCAACCGCGTTGCGCGGCGAACTACAGATCACGCAGTTCCCCGACGCACTGCTGAACGGCCGCCCCGCGCGGCTGGCGCCCGGCGCCCGCATCAAGAACGACAACAACCTCTGGGTGCCACCCGCCGGCCTCACCGGCCAGAAGCTGACCGTGAACTACACGGTGGAGAGCAGCGGCCTGATCCTGGACGTGTGGGTGCTCAACCCCGTCGAGCTGGCCAACAAAACCTGGCCCCGCACCCCGGCCGAAGCGGCCGCCTGGCAATTCAGCCCGGGCGACCAGACCTGGATCAAGCGCTGAGCCCCGCTCGGCCCCTGCCCAAGCTTGCCGCCATCGAGCGGCATCCCTGACTTTCAACGCGGCGCCCCCCGGCCGCTACCACCATGAGCTCCACCCCCGACGACACGACCCCGGCCTCCAAGAAGGTCTACATCAAGACCTTCGGCTGCCAGATGAACGAGTACGACTCGGACAAGATGGCCGATGTGCTGGAGGCCGCCAAGGGTTACACGCCCACCGACGACCCGGAACAGGCCGACCTCATCCTGTTCAACACCTGCTCGGTGCGTGAGAAGGCGCAGGAGAAGGTGTTCAGCGACCTCGGCCGCGTGAAGCACCTCAAGGCCAAGGGCGTGATGATCGGCGTGGGCGGCTGCGTGGCCAGCCAGGAAGGCGCGGCCATCATCGAGCGCGCGCCCTATGTGGACGTGGTGTTCGGCCCGCAGACCCTGCACCGCCTGCCGCAGATGCTGGAGGCGCGCCGCGAACAGCGTCGCCCGCAGGTGGACATCTCCTTCCCCGAGATCGAGAAGTTCGACCACCTGCCCCCCGCCAAGGTGGAAGGCGCGTCGGCCTTCGTGTCCATCATGGAAGGCTGCTCCAAGTACTGCAGCTACTGCGTCGTGCCCTACACCCGCGGCGAAGAGGTCTCGCGGCCGTTTGACGACGTGCTGACCGAGATCGCCGGCCTGGCCGACCAGGGCGTGATGGAGATCAACCTGCTGGGCCAGAACGTCAATGCCTACCGCGGCAAGATGGGCGACACCGGCGACTACGCCGACCTGGCGCTGCTGCTGGAGTACGCGGCCGAGATTCCCGGCATCCAGCGCCTGCGCTTCACGACCAGCCACCCGAATGAGTTCAGCCCCCGCCTCATCGAGGCCTACGGCAAGATCCCGCAGCTGGTGAACCACCTGCACCTGCCGGTGCAGCACGGCAGCGACCGCATCCTGATGGCGATGAAGCGTGGCTACACGGCGCTGGAGTTCAAGAGCATTGTTCGCAAGCTGCGCGCCATCCGCCCGGACCTGCGCCTGGCCAGCGACTTCATCGTCGGCTTCCCCGGCGAGACCGACGAGGACCACGCCAAGCTGATGAAGCTGGTGCAGGACGTCGGCTTCGACGCGTCGTTCAGCTTCATCTTCAGCCCCCGCCCCGGCACGCCGGCCGCCGCGCTGGAAGACAGCACGCCCTACGAGACCAAGGTCAAGCGCCTGCAGGAGCTGCAGGCCGCGATCGAGGCCCATGCGCTGAGCATCAGCCAGGGCATGGTGGGCAAGGTCGAAAAGGTGCTGGTGACCGGCAGCTCGCGCAAGGACGCCACCGAGCTGATGGGCCGCACCGAATGCAACCGCATCGTGAACTTCCCCGGCTCGGCGCGGCTGATGAACCATCTGGTGGACGTGCGCATCACCACCGCCTTCGCGCACTCGCTGCGCGGCGAGGTGCTCACCGGCGAGGCGGTGCTGGGCGCCTGAGCGCGCCCGGACGCGGCCTCAGCGGCGGAAGCTCAGCAGCCACCACTGAGGCAGGGCCACCCCCAGCAGCAGCAGCGCATAGCCGGCCATGCGGCCGTCACGCCCCAGCCAGGCCAGCGTCAGCCCCAAAGCGACGCTGCCGCCCAAGCCGCCCCACAGCCACAGCCGCCGCCAGGCCAGCGTGCGGGTGCTGCGCCACCACGCACCCTTGATCGCCCCGGCCAGCAGCGCGGCCAGCGCCCAGGGCGGCAACAGGAGGTTGGCAACATGCCAGAAAGCGTCCAAGGGGCTCATACCGCACGGTTCACTTGATCGGTGTCAGACCGGGAAAAGCCGCGAATCCTACAATCCGCCCCCATGTCCGTCTTTGCCCTCGGCCTGAATCACAACACCGCCCCGCTGGATCTGCGCGGGCGTTTTGCGTTCACGCTGGAGCAGCTGGCGCCCTCGCTGACCGGGCTGCGCCAGAAGCTGCCGGGCACGCCCGAGGCCGCGCTGCTGTCCACCTGCAACCGCACCGAGCTCTATGTGGCCGGCCCCAGCAGCCAGGTCCAGCCCGCCATCGCGTGGCTGGCCAGCACGGGCGGTGTCAGCGCCGGTGAGCTCAGCGAGCATGCCTATGTGATGCAGGGCAGTGCCGCCGCACGCCACGCCTTCCGCGTCGCCAGCGGGCTGGACTCCATGGTGCTGGGCGAACCCCAGATCCTGGGCCAGCTCAAGCAGGCCGTGAAGGAGGCCGAGGCCGCCGGCGCTTTAGGCACCACGCTGCACCAGATGTTCCAGCGCAGCTTCTCGGTGGCCAAGGAGGTGCGCAGCTCCACCGAGATCGGCGCTCACTCCATCAGCATGGCCGCCGCCGCGGTGCGCCTGGCCGCCCAGCTGTTCGAGGACCTGGCCCGCACGCGCGTGCTGTTCGTGGGCGCGGGCGAGATGATCGAGCTCACCGCCACCCATTTCGCGGCGCGCACGCCGCGCCACATGGCGGTGGCCAACCGCACGCTGGAGCGCGGCGAGAAGCTGGCCCACCAGTTCGGCGCCGAGTCCCTGCGCCTGGCCGACCTGCCCGAACGCCTGCACGAATTCGACATCGTCGTGTCCTGCACCGCGTCCAGCCTGCCGCTGATCGGCCTGGGCGCGGTCGAGCGAGCGCTCAAGAAGCGCAAGCACCGCCCCATGTTCATGGTGGACCTGGCCGTGCCGCGCGACATCGAGCCCGAGGTGGGCCAGCTGTCCGACATCTACCTCTACACCGTGGACGAGCTCGCCGCCCAGGTGCAGACCGCCGGCGAGAAGCGTCAGGCCGCGGTCGCGCAGGCCGAGGCCATCGTCGAGACGGGTGTGCAGAGCTTCATGCACTGGCTGGACCAGCGCCACACCGTGCCGCTGATCCAGGCCCTGCACCAGCAGGCCGACGAGTGGCGCACGCTGGAAACCGCCCGTGCGCGCAAGCTGCTGGCCAAGGGCGCGGACGTGGACGAGGTACTGGACGCGCTGTCCAAGGGCCTCACGCAGAAGCTGCTGCACGGCACGCTGGCCGAGCTGCACGCGAGCGAGGGCGAGCAGCGCCTGCAACTGGCGCAGACCGTGTCGCGCCTGTTCCTGCGCGGCCGGCAGTCCTAGCGGCACAGCCCAGCCGCCGCCCGACGCCCGCACCTGGCGTCGCTCTTCCCGACTGCCCCGCCCCGCCCCCCATGAAAGACTCCCTGCGCCAGCAGTTCGAACGCCTGACGTTCCGCCTCGCCGAACTCGACACCACGCTGGCCGACGGCAGCGTGGCCGCCGACATGAAGCGCTACCGTGCGCTGACCCGGGAGCAGGCCGAGGTGTCATCGCTGGTGACGCTGTGGCAGCGCTACCAGCAGCACGAGGCCGACCAGGCCGCCGCCCGAGAATTGCAGGACGACCCCGACATGGCCGAGATGGCCCGCGAGGAGATCGCCCTCAACGAGGCCGCGCTGGCCGCGCTGGAGCAGCAGCTGCAGCTGGCACTGATCCCCAAAGACCCGGACGACGAGCGCAACGCCTTCCTGGAAATCCGCGCCGGCGCCGGCGGCGACGAGTCCGCGCTGTTCGCGGGCGACCTGGCGCGCATGTATCTGCGCTTTGCGGAAGGCCAGGGCTGGCGCACCGAGATCATGTCGGCCAACGAATCGGACCTCGGCGGCTACAAGGAGCTGGTGGTGCGCATCGAGGGCGACGGCGTCTATGGCCGGCTCAAGTTCGAGAGCGGCGGCCACCGCGTGCAGCGCGTGCCGGCCACCGAAAGCCAGGGCCGCATCCACACCAGCGCCTGCACCGTGGCCGTGCTGCCCGAGCCGGACGAGGCCGAGGAGATCACACTCAACCCGGCAGACCTGCGCATAGACACCTTCCGCGCCAGCGGCGCTGGCGGCCAGCACATCAACAAGACCGACTCGGCGATACGCGTCACCCACCTGCCCACCGGCCTGGTGGCCGAGTGCCAGGACGACCGCAGCCAGCACCGCAACAAGGCCAAGGCGCTGGCCGTGCTGCAGGCACGGCTGCGCGACAAGGAGCGCATCGAACGCGAAGCCCGGGAGGCCGCCACCCGCAAGGGCCTGATAGGCAGCGGCGACCGCAGCGACCGCATCCGCACCTACAACTTCCCGCAGGGCCGGCTCACCGATCACCGCATCAACCTGACCCTCTACAAGCTGGGCCAGATCATGGACGGCGACCTGGGCGACGTGATCCAGGGCCTGCTGGCCGCCCAGGCGGCCGACCAGCTGGCACAGCTGGAAGAGGGCCGCGCATGAGCGAGGCCGGGGAGCTGAGCGTCGCCCAGGCACTGGCGCTGGCCCGCCAACTGGGCGTGGAGCGCGGCGATGCCCAGACCTGGCTGGCCCATGTGACCGGCCAGGGACGTGCCTGGCTGATCACCCATGACGACGCCCCCCTGCCCGCCCGCGCCGCCCAGGGTCTGCAACGGCTGGCCGCGGGTGAACCGCTGGCCCACCTGACCGGCTGGCAGTCCTTCCACGGCCTGGACCTGCAGGTCACGCCCGACACACTGATCCCCCGCCCCGACACCGAAACCCTGGTGGACTGGGCGCTGGAACTGCTGGCCGACCTGCCCGGCCAGCCCCGCGTCGTGGACCTGGGCACCGGCAGCGGCGCGATCGCACTGGCGATCAAGGCCGCCTGCCCGCGCGCCGAAGTCTGCGCGGTGGACCTCAGCGCCGCGGCGCTGGCGGTGGCGCGCGGCAATGGCCGGCGCCTGGACCTGACCGTGGAATGGCTGGCGGGCAGCTGGTTCCAGCCGCTGACCGGACGTCGCTTCGATCTCATCGTCAGCAACCCACCCTATATCGCCGGCGACGATCCCCACCTGCCGGCGCTGCGTCACGAGCCGCGCGGTGCGTTGACGCCCGAGGGCGACGGCCTGGCCGACCTGCGCCACCTGGTTGCCCAGGCACCAAGCCACCTGGCGCCAGGCGGCTGGCTGCTGATGGAGCACGGCTGGGACCAGGGCCAGCCGGTGCGCCAGCTGCTGGGCGAGACCTACCAGCAGGTGCAGACGCGGCAAGACCTGGGCCTGCGCGACCGCGTCACCGGCGGTCGCCGCTGAGTGACGCGGCGCGCTGCGCCGTCGGATTGCGTGAGGTTTTGCGGACAGTTCGTGGTTCACGCACGGCGACCGACGGCGTAGCATGAACTCCCGGCGCGCACCGCGTGCCCCTCCAGGGAGATCATCATGGCCAGGCTGACCATCACCCTCGTGCTGCTGAGCGTCGCCACCCTGCTGCCCTTGTCGGCACAGGCGGAGGGCCAGGGTCTTTACCGCTGGGCCGGCCGCCTGCAGCTCAGCAGCCTGGATGGCCGCAGCGACGCATCGCCCCGGCTGGGCGGCTCGCGACTGCTGAGCGCCAACCTGATGGGCGACTACTACCTCACCAGCGCCGGCAGCGCCCGGCTGCAGGGCGGCCTGCGCGCCACTGGTGGACTGATGATGGGCTCGCTGTCGCTGTCGCAGAGCAGCGGCGGCCTGGCGCTGGGCGCCGGCTCGGGCAGCTTCCTGGTCGGTCAGCGCAGCTACGCGCTCAGCGGCCCCACCGAAGGGCAGGAGCAGGGTGCCAACCTCTCCTACCTGGGCATAGGCTACTCGGCCCAGCTGCGCCACACCGGCCTGGCCTTCAGCGCCGACCTGGGGCTGATGTCGGGCTCGCTGGGCAGCGTGCGTCTGGGCCGCTCCAGCGCACTGGGCGTGGAGGAAGCCTGGCGCGACCTGCGCTTCCGGCCGCTGCTGCAGCTGGGCCTCGCGTACAGCTACTGAACCGAGGCCCAAGGGCCGTGCGCTGCAAGGGCTGTGGCGGGCGCCGGATAATCGGCGTTTTGCCAACGATTCCGAGATTTCCATGAGCGACGTTCAGCAACGCATTGACGACCTGGTGAAGAGCAACCGCGTGGTGCTGTTCATGAAGGGCACGGCCCAGTTCCCGATGTGCGGCTTCTCGGGCCGGGCCATCCAGATCCTGAAGGCCTGCGGCGTGACCGACCTCAAGACCTTCAACGTGCTGGAAGACGAGGAAGTGCGCCAGGGCATCAAGGACTACGCCAACTGGCCCACGATCCCGCAGCTCTACATCAACGGCGAGTTCGTCGGCGGCTCGGACATCATGATGGAGATGTACCAGTCGGGCGAGCTGCAGCAGGTGCTGGCTTAACCCACCCCTGTGCGCTTCGCGTGCCCCCTCAGGGGGGCTGAGCCCGGACTCAAACTGCCCTGAGGACTGTTTGTGCCTGGCGAAGGACGAGGCCTCAGGCCACGGCAACTCCCAGCGGCCCGGCAAAGCCGGTTCCGCGGGAGTCGCTGGGTGAGGCGCTCTGCCGAACACGCTGTGCGGCTTCCGAAGGCAATGACATGACGCAACGCTTGGTTGTCGGCTTGACGGGCGCAACCGGTGCAGCTTACGCGCTGCGCCTGCTGCGCCGCGCGCGCGAGCTGGGGGTGCAGACCCACCTGATCGCCACGCCGGCCGGCATCCTGAACGCCCACCACGAGCTGGGGCTGGATCGCTCGGCGCTGGAGGCCGAGGCCGACCACGCCTACTCGCCCGGCGACGTGGGCGCCTGCATTGCCAGCGGCAGCTTCACGACTGCCGCGATGGTGGTGGCCCCCTGCTCGATGAAGTCGCTGGCGGCGATTGCGCATGGCCTGGGCGACAACCTGCTGACCCGCGCGGCCGATGTGACGCTCAAGGAGCGCCGCCGCCTGGTGCTGATGGTGCGCGAGACGCCGCTGAACCTGGCCCATCTGCGCAATATGGTGGCCGTGACCGAGATGGGCGGCATCTGCTTCCCGCCGCTGCCGGCCTTCTACCACCACCCCAAGAGCATCGACGAGATGGTGGCCGAGACCGTGGAGCGGGTGCTGGAGCTGTGCGGCATCGCCGCTGCGGCGCCCAAGGCCTGGAACGGGCTCTAGCCCACCCAGACCCCAGCCTCGCAAAAAGGCCCGGCCCCGCGCAAGCGGGCCGGGCCTTTCTCTTGGTGCCTGAAGCCTCAGGGCTTGGCAGCGGGCTGCACCACCAGGCCGCGGCGCTCCAGCAGCGGCTTGATGTCGGGCTCGTGGCCCACCAGATTGCGGAACAGGTTCATCGCATCATCGCTGCCGCCGCGCGACAGCAGTTTGGCGCGCAGCAGGTCGCCGTTCTCGCGCTTCAGCCCGCCATGGGCCTTGAGCCACTCCACGGTGTCGGCGTCCAGCACCTCGCTCCAGATGTAGGCGTAGTAGCCGGCCGCGTAGCCGCCCATGATGTGGCTGAAATAAGGCGTGCGATAGCGCGGCGGCACCGGCGCGAAGTCCACACCCTCCTCCTTCAGCACACGGGCCTCGAAGGGCATCACGCCATCGGCGCTCAGCAGCTGCTTGGCATCCAGCTGGTGCAGGCGCTGGTCCAGGATGGTGGCGCTCAAGTACTCGGTGGTCAAAAAACCCTGGTTGAAGCGCTTGGCGCGCGTGACCTTGTCCAGCAGCGCCTGCGGCATGGCCTCGCCGCTCTTGTAGTGGCGCGCATAGTGGGCCAGCACGCTGGGCCAGTCGGCCCAGACCTCGTTCACCTGCGAGGGATATTCGACGAAGTCACGCGGCACGCCGGTGCCGGCGAAGCTGGGGTACTGCACCTTGGAGAACATGCCGTGCAGCGCATGGCCGAACTCGTGGAACATGGTGCGCACCTCATCCCAGGTCAGCAGCGTGGGCTCACCGGCCGGCGGCTTGGGGATGTTGAGGTGGTTGGCAATGACCGGCAGGTCGCCGCTGAGCGCGTTCTGCGACACATAGGCGTTCATCCACGCACCGCCCCGCTTGGACGGGCGGGCGTAGAGGTCGGCGATGAAGATGGCCAGCTGCTTGCCGTCGGCATCGATCACGTCGTAGACGCGCACATCGTCCTGGTAGACCGGCAGGTCGGTGCGGCGCTTGAAGCTCAGGCCGTAGAGCTGGCCGGCGGCGTAGAACACGCCGCGCTCCAGCACGCTGGAGATCTCGAGATAGGGCTTGAGCTGGCTCTCGTCGAAGCCGTACTTGGCTGCGCGCAGCTTCTCGGCATAGAAGCTCCAGTCCCAGGGCTGCAACTGGAAGCTGGGCTGATGCTTGGCCGCCTGCTCGGCGTCGATCAGCTGTTGCAGCTCGGCCGCCTCGGCGCGGGCCGAGGCCACAGCCGCAGGCGCGAGCTGGCGCAGCAGCGTGTTCACCGTGGCGGGCGACTTCGCGGTTTCCTCGTCCAGCACATAGGCCGCGTAGCTGGGATAGCCCAGCAACGCGGCGCGCTCCTGGCGCAGCGCCACCACGCGGGCCACCAGGGCCGTGGTGTCGTTGGCATTGCCGCGGCTGCCGCGCGCAACGGAGGCCTTGTGCAGACGCTCGCGCAGCGCGCGGTTGGTGAGTTCGGCCTCGGCCGGCTGGCCGGTGGTGTTGAGCAGCGCGATCACGTACTTGCCCTCGAGGCCGCGCTTCTTGGCGGCCTCGGCCGCGGCAGCGATCTGCGCGGGCGTGAAGCCGTCCAGCTCGGCTGCGCTGTCCACCACCACGGCGGAGTCGTTGACCTCGGCCAGCACCGCCTTGTTGAAGCGGGCGCTGAGCGTGGCCAGTTCGCCGTTGATCGCCTTCATGCGGGCCTTCTGCTCGTCACTGAGCAATGCACCGGCGCGCACCATGCTGCGGTAGTAGCGCTCGATCAGGCGCTTTCCTTCGGCATTGGGCGCCGCCTGCTCGCGCTGCTCGTACAGCGCCTTCACGCGGGCGAACAGCCGCGCATTGAGCTGCACCGCGTCGCGCTGGGCCGCGAGCTTGGCCGCGTAGTCGGTCTGCAATTGCTGGCGGGCCGGGTTGGCATCGGCACCCAGCAGGTTGAACAGCACCGTGGTCGTGCGGCTCAGCAGGCGGCCGCTCTTCTCCAGCGCCAGGATGGTGTTGTCGAAACTGGGCGCCGCGGGGTTGTCGGCAATCGCCTGCACCTCGGCCAGTTGCTCGGCCATGCCCTGGTCCAGCGCCGGCGCGAAGTGCTCGTCGCGCAGCTTGTCGAACGGCGGGTAGTGCAGCGGCAGCGGGCTGGGCGCCAGCAGCGGGTTGTCGGTGGCCGGCGCGGCCCAGGCAAAGCCGGTGGCCAGCAGGGTCGAGAGCAGCAGAGGGGCGAAACGGCGTGCAGCGGACATGGACGGCAGCAGTCAGAACGTGAGCAAAGGCGGGAGCCTAGCCCGGTCCGGCCGCAATGCCACAAGGCATGGCCGGCGCGTTCAGGTCTCGCCGGGCAGCAGCCACTGACGACGCGCCGCGAACACCGCGCGCGGGTATTCGGGGCGACCCCGGCTGCCGTTGTAGCGGCCCAGCGCCATGAACATGTCGCCCTTTTCCTGGTCCAGGTAGTGGCGCAGGATCACGCAGCCGAAGCGCAGATTGCTCTGCATGTGGAAGAGCCGCGAGGGATCGCCGTCGCCGATCAGCCGGGTCCAGAACGGCATCACCTGCATGTAGCCACGCGCGCCTGCGATGCTGATCGCGTACTTGCGAAAGCCGCTCTCCACCTGGATCAGGCCCAGCACCAGGCTGGGCTCCAACCCGGCGCGCTTGGCCTCGTACCAGACCGTCTCCAGGAACTCGATGCGGATCTGGGACTCGGTCTTGCGCTTCTTCAGGCGCTCACTCATCTCGCCCAGCCAGCGCAGATAGGCCATGCGAGCGTCCACCTGATCGAAGCGCGGCCGCGGCGGCGCGGCCTGCGCGATGGAGGCGGTCAGCGCCGAGCGCATCGCGTCGGCCAGGGGTTCCTCGACCTGGGCACCGGCCCGGGCCAGGCCGGGTGCGGCCAGCAGCAGGGCCAGCGCGCCGCGGCGGGTCAGCGGGCTCAAAGCTTCAGCTGGCCCTTCAGGTGGGCCAGCACATCGGCCAGGGCCAGCTTGGTCGCGGCCTCGTCACGGCGGCCCTGGTACTCGACCTGACCCTCCTTGAGGCCGCGGTCCGACAGCACCACACGGTGCGGCACGCCGATCAGCTCCCAGTCCGCGAACATCGCGCCGGGGCGCTCGCCGCGGTCGTCCAGCAGCACGTCCACGCCAAGAAGCCGAAGCTCGCCGTAGAGCTTCTCGGCGGCGGCCTTGACCTCGTCGCTGCGGTCCATGCCTATGGGGCAGATCACCACCGTGAACGGCGCGATCGCGTCCGGCCAGATGATGCCGCGCGCATCGTGGCTCTGCTCGATGGCCGCGCCCAGGATGCGGGTCACGCCTATGCCGTAGCAGCCCATCTCCAGCAGCTTGGGCTTGCCGTTCTCGTCCAGGAAGGTCGCGTTCATCGCGGCCGAGTACTTGGTGCCCAGGTAGAACACATGGCCCACCTCGATGCCGCGCTGTATGGCCAGCACGCCCTTGCCGTCCGGCGAGGGGTCACCCACTACCACATTGCGGATGTCAGCCACCAGGTCGGGCTCGGGCAGATCACGCCCCCAGTTCGCACCGGTGAAGTGGAAGTCTGCCTCGTTGGCGCCGCAGACGAAGTCGGCCATCTGGGCCACCGTGCGGTCGGCCACGATCTTGACCGGCTGCTTCAGGCCTATGGGGCCCAGGTAGCCCGGCTTGCAGCCGAAATGCGCCTCGATCTCGCCCACGGTCGCGAAGCGGAAGCCGCCCTTGAGGCCTTCAAGCTTGCCGGCCTTCACTTCGTTGAGTTCATGATCGCCGCGCACCAGCAGCAGCCAGACCTGGGACTTCACGACGACGCCGTCCTTGTCCAGTTCGTCGGTGGCCAGCACCAGCGACTTCACGGTCTGCGTCAGCGGCAGGCCCAGCAGGTTGGCGACGTCTTCGCAGGTGCTCTTGCCCGGCGTGGCCGTCTTGGTCAACGCCTGCGTGGCCGCGCCGCGCGGGGCCTGAGGCGCCAGCGCCTCGGCCAGCTCGATGTTGGCTGCGTAGTCGCTGGTGGGGCAGTAGACGATGGCGTCTTCGCCGGTTTCGGCGATCACCTGGAACTCATGCGAGCGGTCACCGCCGATGGCGCCGGTATCGGCCGCCACCGCGCGGTACTCCAGGCCGAAGCGGTCGAAGATTTTGCAGTAGGCCGCGTACATGTTGTCGTAGCTGCGGCCGGCGCTCTCCACGTCACGGTCGAAGGAGTAGGCATCCTTCATCGTGAACTCGCGGCCGCGCATCAGGCCGAAGCGGGGGCGACGCTCATCGCGGAACTTGGTCTGGATGTGATAGAAATTCTTGGGCAGCTGGCGGTAGCTGCGCAGCTCCTGGCGCGCGATGTCGGTGACCACCTCTTCGCTGGTGGGCTGGACGATGAAGTCGCGGCCATGGCGGTCCTTCACGCGCAGCAGCTCCGGGCCCATCTTGTCGAAGCGGCCGGTCTCCTGCCACAGCTCGGCGGGCTGTATCACCGGCATCAGGCACTCCACCGCGCCGGCGGCATTCATCTCTTCGCGGATGATGGCCTCGACCTTGCGGATCACCCGCAGGCCCATGGGCATGTAGTTGTAGATGCCGGCGCCCAGGCGCTTGATCATGCCGGCACGCATCATCAGCTTGTGGCTGACGACCTCGGCGTCGGCAGGCGCTTCCTTGAGGGTGGAGACAAAGAACTGGGAGGCTTTCATGGCGGGGCGGAGCAAGTGCAGGCGGCGGGCCTGCCAAAACGAAAGCCGGGTGGGAACCCGGCCGAAGTCATGTCTGAACCAGCGGAAATCTTCGGGTTAGCGAGGGCGATTCCACAGGCGCGGCCCGATGCAATAATCGAACCAACTAGAGATTCGAGGTTGATTATGCTCGACCGTGAAGGCTTCCGCCCCAACGTCGGCATCATCCTGCTCAACCAGCGCAACGAGGTGTTCTGGGGCAAACGCATCCGGACGCACTCGTGGCAGTTCCCGCAAGGGGGCATCAAGCATGGCGAGACGCCCGAGCAGGCGATGTTCCGAGAGCTCCACGAAGAAGTGGGACTCACTCCCGAGCATGTACGCATCATCGCGCGCACGCGCGACTGGCTGCGCTACGAGGTGCCCGAGCACTTCATACGGCGCGATGCGCGCGGCCACTACCGCGGTCAGAAGCAGATCTGGTTCCTGCTGCAGATGATGGGCCGGGACTGTGACATGAATCTGCGCGCGACCGACCACCCGGAGTTCGACGCCTGGCGCTGGAACGATTACTGGGTGCCGCTGGAGGCGGTGATCGAGTTCAAGCGCGGTGTCTACGAGATGGCGCTGACCGAGCTCGCGCGCTTCCTGCCGCGCGTGAACCATCACAACCGCTTCCTGCGCGCCGGCATGCGCCCGCCGCATCGCGACGCGCGCCACGGCGGTGGCAATACGGACTTCGCGGTACCGCCGGACGGCGAGCCGCCCCGCTCCTAGCGCAGCACCAGGTTGTCGCGGTGGATGAGCTCCGGCTCGGCCGCATAGCCCAGCACCGACTCGAACTCGGCCGACGGCCGGCGCGCGATCAGGCGCACCTCGGCGGCTGAGTAGTTGGCCAGGCCGCGAGCCAGTTCCTGACCGTCGGCCGCCTGCACCGCGATCACGTCACCGCGGCTGAAGTCGCCCTGCACCTCGGTCACGCCTATGGGCAGCAGGCTCTTGCCCTCGTCCCTGAGCTTGGTGGCCGCGCCAGCATCCACGCGCACCGCGCCGCGCAGCTGCAGGTGGTCGACCATCCACTGCTTGCGCGCCGCCAGCTTGGGCGTGGCCGCGTGCAGCGCCGTGCCTATCGCCTCACCCGCGGCGAGCCGCAGCAGCACATCGGGCTCGCGACCCCAGGCGATGACGGTGCCGGCGCCACTGCCTGCCGCGCGCTTGGCGGCCAGGATCTTGGTCAGCATGCCACCGCGACCGAGGCTGGAGCCCGCGCCACCGGCCATGCGCTCCAGCTCCGGGTCGCCCGCCTGAGCGTCCGCGATGAAGCGAGCGTCGGGCTGCTTGCGCGGATCGGCCGAATACAGGCCGCGCTGATCCGTCAGGATCACCAGCGCGTCAGCCTCCACCAGGTTGGCAACCAGCGCGCCCAGCGTGTCGTTGTCGCCGAACTTGATCTCGTCGTTGACGACCGTGTCGTTCTCGTTGATGACCGGCAGCACGCGATGCGCCAGCAGGGTCAGCAGCGTGGAGCGCGCGTTGAGGTAGCGCTCGCGATCGGCTAGGTCGGCGTGGGTCAACAGCACCTGGGCGCTGGCCAGGCCGTGCGCGCTCAGCTGGCTCTCGTACATCTGCGCCAGGCCCATCTGGCCCACCGCAGCCGCGGCCTGCAATTCGTGCAGCTCCTTGGGTCGCGTGGCCCAGCCCAGGCGCTTCATGCCCTCGGCGATCGCGCCGCTGGACACCATCACCAGCTCCCGCCCCTGCCCGGCCAACGCAGCCAGCTGTCGACTCCAGTTCGCGATGGCCTCGGCGTCAACACCCCGGCCCTCGTTGGTGACGAGGCTGGAGCCGACCTTGACGACGATGCGGCGCGCGCTGGAGAGCAGGCTCATTCGGTGGGGGCAGGCGGGTCGAAACGGATGTCGGGCTCGACGAGGACGCGCTGCTCGGCGGCCACATGGTCGTAGATCGCGTGGATCAGCGGCTGGCAGCCTTCGCGGGTCAGCGCCGAGATCTCGAAGACCGGCCCCTTCCACTTGTAGCGCTTGACGAAGTCCTTGACCCGCGCCGCACGCTCGTCCTCGGGCACCATGTCCAGCTTGTTCAGCACCAGCCAGCGCGGCTTGGCGTGCAGCTCGGCGTCGTACTTCTTGAGCTCGGCCACGATGGCCTTGGCCTCCTGCACCGGATCGACCTCGGGGTCGAACGGGGCCAAGTCCACCACATGCAGCAGCAAGCGGGTGCGCTGCAGGTGACGCAGAAACTGATGGCCCAGGCCGGCGCCTTCCGCCGCACCTTCGATCAGACCGGGAATGTCGGCCACGACGAAGCTCTTCTCGGGGCCGACACGCACCACACCCAGGTTGGGATGCAACGTCGTGAACGGATAGTCCGCAATCTTGGGCTTGGCGTTGGAGATGGCGGTGATCAGCGTGGACTTGCCGGCGTTGGGCTGACCCAGCAGGCCCACGTCGGCCAGCACGCGCAGTTCCAGCCTCACCTTCTTGATCTCGCCCGGCCAGCCCGGCGTCTTCTGACGCGGTGCACGGTTGGTGGAGGTCTTGAAGTGCAGGTTGCCGAAGCCGCCGTCACCGCCCTTGCAGATCAGGATGCGCTGCCCCGGCTCCAGCAGCTCGCCGATGACGCTCTCGGTTTCCAGGTCGGTGATGATGGTGCCGACCGGCATGCGCAGCACGATGTCGTCGGCCGCCGCGCCAAAGCAGTCCGAACCACGCCCCGCCTCGCCATTGCGCGCCTCGTGGCGGCGCGCATAGCGGTAGTCGATCAGCGTGTTCAGGTTGCGATCGGCCTCGGCCCAGACGCTGCCGCCCTTGCCGCCGTCGCCACCGTCCGGACCACCGAACGGAATGAACTTCTCGCGGCGAAAGCTCGCGCAGCCGGCGCCACCGTTACCGGCGGCGACATCGATGGTGGCTTCGTCAACGAATTTCATGGCGGGACGGCCATCGTAATGGCTGGTTGCAAGCCTGGCCGCCGCGTTGCAACGGGCCAGGCTTCAGAAATGACAAAGCCCCGGCGGACCGGGGCTTGGGCTCGGGGGACCGAATCTCCCCTCAGCGGATCACTTATTCAGCGATCGGCGTGATGACCACGGTCGAACGGTTGTTCGCGCCCTTGGTCGTGAAGGACACCTCACCGTCCACCAGGGCGAACAGGGTGTGATCCTTGCCCATGCCGACATTGGTGCCAGCGTGGAAACGGGTACCGCGCTGACGCACGATGATGGAACCTGCGGAGATCACTTGACCACCGAAGGCCTTGACGCCCAGCATCTTGGGCTTGGAGTCGCGGCCGTTCCGAGTGGAACCGCCGCCTTTTTTCTGTGCCATGAATTAGCTCCTGAAATGTGGCGAAAGACGGCTGCTTAGCCGTTCACCGCGCTGATCTGCAGCTCGGTGTAGTTCTGACGATGGCCTTGGCTCTTCTTGTAGTGCTTGCGGCGACGCATCTTGAAGATGCGGACCTTGTCGTGCTTGCCGTGAGACACGACGGTCGCCTTGACCGTTGCGCCCGCGACCAGCGGAGCACCGATCTTCAGCTCAGAACCATTGCCGACCGCCAGCACCTGGTCGATCGTGACCTCGGCGCCGACTTCTGCGTCGAGCAACTCCACCTTCACCTTGTCGCCAGCAGCAACCTTGTACTGCTTGCCGCCGGTTTTGATGACCGCGTACATGTGTTTCCTTTCGCACCTTCCGGCGCATCACCCTGGGCTCGAGCAGTGGCTACCGCGCTCGCCGGGCCTTTTTGTGTAGATAGCCTCTTCGCGCCAGGCAGGCCAGCAGCCCACCATGCAAAGAGCCTAAGAGTATACCCGCGCAATGCGAAACACGCAATCCGCCCCTGGTGAGGCCCGCACCGACCGGTCCGATAGCGTTTCTGGCGTTTCTATAATTCGCGAATTCCTAGCTTGAGAGTCCAGCGTGAGCGTCGAGTCTGCCTCGCCCCCTCCCCAAGTTGCCGAGGTCCTCGCCCTGCTTGCCGCTGAAATGGCCCAGGTCGATGCGGTCATCGCGCAACGCCTGAGTTCCGATGTGGCCCTGATCAACCAGATCGGCCATTACATCGTGCATGCGGGCGGCAAACGCATGCGCCCCAAGCTCGTGCTGCTGTTCGCCAATGCGCTGGGCTACGAGCGCCCGGAGCGCTTCGAACTCGCCGCCGTCGTGGAGTTCATCCACACCGCCACGCTGCTGCATGACGACGTGGTCGACGAGTCATCGCTGCGCCGCGGCAAGCCCACCGCCAATGCGCTGTTCGGCAACGCGGCCAGCGTGCTGGTGGGCGACTTCCTGTATTCGCGCGCCTTCCAGATGATGGTGTCGGTGGACCGCATGCGCGTGCTGGAGGTGCTGGCCGAGGCCACCAACGTGATCGCCGAGGGCGAGGTCCTGCAGTTGATGAACATGCATGACCCCGACATCACGGTCGAGGCCTATCTGCGTGTGATCCGCTTCAAGACAGCCAAGCTGTTCGAAGCCAGCGCCCGCCTGGGTGCCGTGCTGGCCCAGGCCTCGCCCGAGGTCGAGGAAGCCTGCGCCGCCTATGGCCGGGCGCTGGGCACGGCCTTCCAGTTGATCGACGATGTGCTGGATTACGAAGGCGACGCCCAGGAACTGGGCAAGAACATCGGCGACGACCTGCGCGAGGGCAAGACCACACTGCCGCTGCTGATCGCGATGGAGCGCGGCACGCCTGCACAGCGCGAACTGCTGCGCCATGCGATCGAGCATGGCGAACTGGAACGACTGCCGGAGATCGTGGCCATCGTGCGCGAAACCGGCGCGCTGGAGTCCACCCGCGAGGCGGCCCGAGCAGAGGCGCAGCATGCAGCCGAACGACTGAATTTGCTGCCTCAGAACAAATGGACAAAAAGTCTGCTAGAATTTTCGCTTCAGTCAGTTGAGCGGCACTCTTGAGCAGTCAGCAGACAGAAGAACAAAAACGGGGTGTAGCTTAGCCTGGTAGAGCGCTACGTTCGGGACGTAGAGGCCGGAGGTTCGAATCCTCTCACCCCGACCAGGCACACATCAAAAGCCCAAGTGGATGAATCCACTTGGGCTTTTGTTTTTGCGGCTGCGCATTCAAGGCGGACACGAGGGCCACGGATGCACCGTGACCTGACCTCACCTCAAGTTCAATTGTCCTGGCGCGAGCCCTGCGATCTTCGGCAGGGGCTGCTCAAGCAGGTCGTCAGCGGATCACACCCGAGCACGTGAACGGTCGGCCGCGTGGCCACAGTGCCAGCAGCGAGCCCGCACAGCGCTAAATCCAGGTCCCACTCGGCCCTAGCGGCTCCTGGCAGCAACCGCGGGCAACAAAGCGTCAACAAGTTCCGGGATGGCGCGGGGCGATTCCACAACACGACGTGGCGGCGGCACCGGGAAATCCCTAGGATGGGTCATAGACCTCCGAAACGACCCCTCAAGTGGCCGCAGGAGAGGTCCTCAAGGGAGGTTGACCCATGCACGTCCACACGCGCCGCGCGGCGCTGTTCTACTCTGCCGTCGCTTCGGCCTGCCTGCTGGGAAGTGCGCAAGCCCAGACCCCTCCCGACGCCGGCCAGTTGCTGCGTGACGCCCAGCGGCAGAAGCAAGCTCCCCAACCTCCTGAAGCGGCGGCGTCAAACCCGACCGGAGCGCCCCCTCGGCAGGACAACGGTCCGCGCGTCGCGGTCAAGGGGTTCCGACTCCATGGTGTCCACCTGCTCCCGGAGGCGCAACTTCAGGCCGAGTTGCAAACGCTTGCGGGTCAATCCCTCAGCTTTGCCGAGTTGCGCCGGGCCACCGACATCGTGGCCCGGCAGTACCAGGCCGCTGGCTATCTGGTCAGGGTCTACCTGCCGGAGCAGACGCTGACCGATGGCGTGGTCACCATCGCGGTGCTGGAGGGCCGGCTCTCCACCGTCAAGGTCGAACAAGAACCGCCGGGCCGGCACATCTCCAAACAACGCGTCGAGCGCATGATGACCGCGCGCCAGCAGTTGGGAGCCCCGGTCCGTGCCGACGATGTGCAGCGTGCGGTGAGTCTGCTGAACGCCCTGCCCGGCCTGTCGGCCAGCTCTTTGCTAGAGCCTGGCGAACAGGCGGGCGACACCGCACTCGTCGTGTCAGTCAAGGACGAAACGGCGCTGAATGGCCAAGTGCAGGTGGACAACGCCGGATCGCGAGCGACCGGCGAATGGCGAGCATCGGCCGGCCTGTCCTGGAACAGCCCCCTGGGCGTGGGTGATCAGGTGCTGCTCTTTGCCAGCAAGAGCAGCGGCTCGGCCTACGGCTCGGCCGGCTACAGCGCTCCACTTGGCAACGATGGCCTGCGCACCTCGCTGAATGCTTCACGACTGACCTACGCCTACGAGTTGTCCGGCTCGCGCTACAACGGCTCGGCAGCGGACCTGGGTGCGCAGCTGTCCTACCCGGTGCTTCGCAGCCAGGGGGCCAACCTGGGCACGTTTGTGAGCTATGACCACAAGCGTTTCGACAACGCCGTGGCTGGCGTGCGATTGAACGACAAGACCATCAAGCTGGCCGGGCTGGGCCTGCTGGGCGACCTCAGCGACGAACTGCTGGGCGGGGGTGTCACCCAATGGTCGCTGACGCTGAACTGGGGGCGCCTCGACCTGTCCGGCGAGGCCACCGATCTGGCCGCGGACCAGGCGGCCAATGGCCCCAACCGCCAGGGCCGCTTCAAGAAGCTGAGCTACTCACTGGGGCGCATACAGCGCCTGACGCGTCGCGACAGCCTGCTGGTCAACCTCACGGGCCAATCGAGCAATCGCAATCTCGACTCGGCCGAAAAGCTCAGTGTCACCGGCAGCACGGGTGTACGCGCGTATTCCAGTGCGGAGCCCAGCGGGGATGACGCGACGCTGCTCGGCCTGGAATGGCGACACCAGCTCAGCGAGCTGTTGAGCCTCTCGTTGTTCCGTGATCAGGCCCGGGTGAAGCGAGACCACACGCCCAGTGCGGCGACGTTGTCGCCCAACGCTTACACAGTGGCAGGCAATGGTGTGGGCTTCAGTTGGGGCAAGGCCAGCACGGTGCTGATACGCGGCGCCCTTTCCTGGCGCGCAGGCAGCAATCCGGCACGCAATATCGCCACGGGCGAAGACAGCGATGGCACGCGCAGAGACCCGCGCCTGTTCATTTCTCTGCTCAAGGTTTTCTGAGGTAATCCCATGAAGCACGGCGCCATGAATCGCATTTATCGCCTGGTCTGGAACGACGCCTGTGGCTGCTTTGTCGCGGTCGCCGAGATCAGCCGCGGGCGCGGCAAGCGCAGCAGCGGCGTTGCCGGCAGCACCGCCGCTGCGCTGGCCAGCCTGACCTTGCTGCTGGGCAGCCCGGATGCCCTGGCCGATCCCGCCGTCAACGCGCTGCCACAGGGCGGCACGCTGGTCAGCGGGCAGGCGGGCTGGCAGCAGGCGGGGAACAAGCTGAACATCACCCAGGGCAGCGGCAAGGCCACGATCAACTGGCAGAGCTTCGACATCGGCAGCCAGTCGCAAGTCAAGATCAGCCAGCCGAATGCGCAGTCCGTGCTGCTGAATCGTGTCGTCGGCGCCGACCCCTCGGCGCTGTACGGCCGCCTCGAAGCCAATGGCCAGGTGCTGCTGGTGAACCCCAATGGCATCGTGTTCGGCAAGGGAGCCCAGGTTGATGTGGGCGCCATCGTCGCCAGCACTCTGGACATCGCCGACGCCGACTTCACCGCTGGCCGCATGAAGTTCAGCCGCCGCGGTGGCAGCGGCAGCATCATCAACCAGGGCCAGATCACCAGCGCGAATGGCGGTTATGTGGCCATGCTGGCGCCGCAGGTGGTCAACGAGGGCGTGATCAGCGCCCGACTGGGCACGGTGGCCCTGGCCGCCGGCGATGCGGTGACGCTGGACCTGCAGGGCAGCGAGCTGCTGGGCGTCAAGGTGGACCCGGCGTCCATCGCCGCGCTGGTGGAAAACCGGGAACTGATTCAAGCCGAAGGCGGCCGCGTACTGATGAGCGCAGGCGCTGCCCAGCGCCTGCGCCAGGCAGCTGTGGCCGGATCGGCTGGCGCAGACTCGCTGGTGCAAGACGGCAACGGTGTGATGCGGCTGGTGTCCAACAGCGGGCAGGCCAAGGCCTCGAGCGCCACCATCGAGGGGGGGAACGTGGCCCTGGCCGGCCTGACGAAGGCCAGCACGATCGAGGTCTCCGCGGACAGCCTGAGCCAGAGCGGCGTGCTGGACGCCAGCAGCACGGCGACCGGCGGCCGCATCAGTGTCAGCGCCGGCCAGGTGCTCCAAACGGCCTCGGCTCGGCTGACTGCCGATGGCGCCACCGCAGGCGGCAGCATCCGCCTCGAGGCCGACGGGCGGCTCTACAGCTCTGCCACGTTCAGTGCCACCGGCCAGGCCGGCATGGGTGGCGACATTGCGGTGACCGCCGACAACCTGCAGTTGCGTGCAGCCGCGCTGGACGCCAGCGGCGCCACAGGCGGGGGCCGTATCCGCGTCGGCGGCGGCTTCCACGGTGCGGAGGCCGATCTCGCAAACGCGCGCCAACTGGGCGTCAACGGCAGCACCGTCCTCAAGGCGGACGCCACGATCAGGGGGGATGGGGGTCAGGTCGTGCTTTGGTCCGACCAGACCACCGTGTACGGCGGTCATCTCAGCGCGCGCGGAGCGGCTGCAGGGGGCAATGGCGGTCAGGCCGAGGTCTCGGGCAAGAACGATCTGAGTTATGCCGGCTCGGCCGACCTGGCGGCCCCGATGGGAAAGGCCGGCAAGCTGCTGCTTGATCCGCGCAACATCATCATCGATGACGCCGGCAGTTCACTGGCCGGCCTGAGCCTGGATGACCCCGATGCATCCCCCACCAGCGGCTTCGGCTCGGCCACGCAGGTGCTGGCCAATGGCAACGTCGTGATCACCGCCCCCAACGCCACCGTGGGCGGTCAGGCCGGGGCGGGCGCGGTCTACTTGTTCAACACCAGCACCGGAGCGCTGCTGTCGGCCCTGCAGGGCGGCGCGGCCGACAACCACATCGGCAGTGCCGGCATCAAGCTGCTGTCTAACGGCAACTATCTGGTGCTGAGTCCCCAGTACGGCAGCACCAGCGGCCTCAACGTGTTCAGCACGCAGACGGTCGAGAGCATCAGCCCGCCGTCCCCCAGCGCCTATGCACTGCTGACCAACAGCACCGCGTCGGCCGGCGCGATCACCTGGCAGAGCGCCACCGGCAGCGCCAGCCTGATCGTCAGCAGTGCCAACAGCCTGACCGGCAAGGTGGCCAACACCGACAGCGTCACCCAATACACCTACAGCGGCAACACGGTGGTGACCGGCGGCACGCTGAGCGTGTCTGCAAGCGACCGCGTCGGAGAGGTGACCACCTATGACCTCTACGGTTCGGTCGCCAAGGTCGGCACGACCAGCTTCACCGAACTGGCCGACGGCAATCTCGCGATCGCCACGACCAACTGGTACAACGGCCGCGGCGCGGTCACCTGGATGAACGCCAGCACCGGTGCGCTGGTCAATGGCGCTGCCGGCGGGGAAATCTCTGCGGTGACATCGCTGGTCGGCAGCACGCCGACACGCAGCAAGGCCAATCTGGCAAGTGACGCCGGCAAGCAGGTCTACGTGCTGGGCTTGGACAACTCCCTGCCGCTGAACTATCAGCAGAATGGCGTCAACCGCCGCACCACTGTCCCGGGCGGCGGCGGTGACATGGTGGGCCAGGTGCTGACAGCCCTGCCGGATGGCGGCTTCGTGATCAGCAGCCCGCAGTGGAGCAACGGCGCAGCCAGCTATGCCGGGGCCGTCACCCATGTGGCGGCCGGCGGCGGCGCGGGAACCGTCGGCAACACCAACAGTCTGGTCGGCAGCCATGCCTATGACTTCGTGGGCAGCGGCGGGATCAGCGTGCTCGGAGGCGGCAACTACGTCGTGTCCAGCCCCTACTGGAGCGACAGCAGCAACGCTGCGAACGGACTCTTCCTGCTCAACAACCCCAATGGTGCGGTCACCTGGGTCGCCGGCGGCAGCGGCTATGTGTTCGGCACAGGCAGCACGGGGGCCACGGTGTCCGCCAGCAACAGCCTGACAGGCTCTGATGGCAGCCTGCTCGGCGCACGCGACCGCGGCAGCAACTCGCCCTACACCGTCTACGACTACGGCAACGGCAACAACAACCAGCAAAGCACGCGCACGGTCGTCAGCGGCACCGGCGGCGTCACCCTGCTCAAGAACGGCAACTATCTGGTGGTGTCCAACGCCTGGAACGGCAGCCAGGGTGCGGTCAGCTTCGGCGCCGCCGCGACCGGCTCTGCTGGCGCGGTCTCGGCGGCCAACAGCCTGGTGGGCACCAGCACAGGCGACTCCACGCAGTCCAGCGTCGTGGAACTGTCGGGCAGCAACTATCTGGTCGTGGCCCCGTTCTCCGATGTCGGCGCGGTCGATGGCGGCGCCATCACCTGGGGCTCCGGAACGACGGGCGTCACCGGTGCGGTATCGAGTGCCAACAGCCTCTATGGCAGCCACGTCAGTGACCGGGTCGGTCTGGGCGGCGTGCTGCCCGTCGGCACGACAGGCGGCGACGGTCTCAGAGCCAACGCCATCGTGCTGAGTCCGCACTGGGGCAATCGATCGACCAGCACCTCCACCGTGGCTTACGGTGCGGTGAGTTGGATAGACGGGAGTACCGGCCGGGCCAGCGGAGAGGCCGGCACCGGAGCCCTGGTGTCAGCCGGCAACAGCCTGGTTGGCAGCAACGCGGGCGACTATGTGGGAAGCTACCACCAGGCCGACCAGCGCGCGACCTCCTCTTTGGGCAACGGCACCAACCTCAGCCAGGTCACCGGGAACTGGGATGCGGTATTGACCAATACGGTGGACGTGCTGGCCAACGGCGACTACGTCGTTCGCAGTCCGAGCTGGGATAGCGGCAAGGGCGCCATCACCTGGGCCGCCGGCAACAGCGGCGTCACAGGCGGCATCTCCTCCGCCAACAGCCTGGTCGGCAGTGTGTCGGATGCCTACAGCACCTCCACCAGTTCCGGCACGCGGGCTGGCATGAGCTTCACCGACACCAGCTATTGGCTGACCACCACGGGCGACCATGTCGGACTGCTGGGCGCAGGGCTGAGCAACGGCAACTACGTGGCGATCAGCCCGTTCTGGAGCAATGGCAGCGGCGCCATCACGCTGCTGCGCAGCGGCAACCGCACGGGTGTGGTGTCGAGCACCAACAGCCTGGTGGGTAGCACGCCCGACAGCTTCAACAACGCCCAGCACGCCAACCTCACGATGACCGGCGACCGGCTGGGCACACTGCCCAGCCTGAGCTGGAACACACCCACCATTGCCGAGACCCTGAATGGCGGCAATACCTGGACGACCTCCAGCACACGGCCACTGGGCCCCTACAGCTTCAGCACCAGCAATGCGGTCAACACGGCCAGCAACTACGGCGGTGGCGGCAATGTGCTGCTGGGCCAGAGCTACGGAACGACTGCGGTACAGCGCCTGACACTGAGCCTGGAATACGGCTACCTCTCCACCAGCTTCAGCTTCAACGGCACGCCCATACTGAAGGAGCTTGCCAACGGCAACGTGCTGATCGCCAGCCCTGGCTGGAACAACGGTGCAGCCACGCAGGCGGGTGCCATCACCTGGTTCAACGGCTCAACGGGCGCCATGGGCAACGCCGCCAGCGCGGGCACGCTGGGTTCCAGCAACAGCCTGGTCGGCAGCAACACCGGTGACTTGCTTGGCCTGCGCCTGCCCGTGGACGGCCTGGCTCAATTGAGCAATGGCAACTTCGTGCTGATCAACCCGCAGTGGAACAGCGAGCGCGGTGCGGTGACCTGGGGCAGCGGCAGCGCCGGCGTCACCGGCACGGTGTCCGCATCCAACAGCCTTGTCGGCAGCACACCGTCGGCCAGCCTGGGCCTGGTGAGCGCAAGCAACGGCGTCTATCGCATCGTCGATACAGCCGGCACGCTCAACAGCGACTGGGTGGACCGCAGCTCCGACCTCCAGGGCGATCGCGTCGGCTACGGCGGCGTGACCGCTTTGCCCGACGGCAACGCCGTCATCAGTTCACCGCTCTGGACGCAAAGCACCCCCTGGACCCAACTGGCCGCTCCGAGCTCGCTGGGGGCCGCCACCTGGCTGAACGGCAGCAATGGCCAGTTGCGGGGTGGCAGCATGGGCGGCCTCATCAACGCAAGCAACAGCCTTGTGGGCAGCCAGTCCGGCGACGCCGTCGGCTATCAGGCCTGGGTGGACCCCTACAGCGGCGTCCACTACGCCATCAGCAGCGTCACCGCACTGGCGGCAGGGGCCTACGCTGTTGCCAGCCCATGGTGGAGCAACGGCAGCGCCAGCGGTGCCGGCGCGGTGACCTGGAGTGCCGCGGGTGGCATCACCGGGACCGTCAGCAGCGGCAACAGCCTGGTGGGCGGCAGCGCGGGTGACCATGTCGGGCGCGCCCTGTCCAGCTACGACATCGTGACCTATGCCGTGCGCATAGACGCCGGCGTCGTGGCCCTGGATACCGGCAGCGGCATCAACTACCTGGTCCGCAGCATCGACTGGGCCAACCCCTTCAGCGGCAACGGCGCGGGTGCAGGCGCCGTCACCTGGGTCAACGGCGGCAATGGCCGGGCCTACGGGGAAATCCAGTCCGGGGCCACCGTCACGGCCAACAACAGCATCGTTGGCGAGAACAGCGGTGACAACGTGGGCAGCCCCTTCATCATGCTGACCCGCAAGGTCGGCAACAGCATGGTGGCCAGCGGCGACGTGCTGCTGCTCAGCAACTACCAATACTGTGATGACCCCGGCGCTGGTGCGATCACACTGATGTCTGGCAGCCACGGCGCGGCGGGCCCGGTCAGCTGGCGCAACAGCATGATCGGCCTGGCCTCGTCCAGTGCCGGCCAGAACACCACCACCTTCGACACCAATTACGTGGCCTACACCAGCGACGTGCATGCCACGCTGCTGCCGACGCAGGTCGGCTCGGCCGAGCAGGTGGCCTACCGACCCTTCGTGTGGGCCGCGCCCAATGCAGACAGCGGCAAGAACTCAACCCGGGCCCTGGTACTGACCACGCTGGCCGACAACGCCAGCTCGCCGATCTCGACCGACCAGATCAACGGTGTCGGTGGCAACGCCAACTGGTCGGGCAGCCGCTTCGCGGGCAGTGCGATGGCCTTGAGCACGCTGGGCGGCAGCGGGGCGACGCTGGGCTACTCGGCCAGCACCGGCAATGACGTGGTCATCACGCCCGCCATGCTGACGGCCCTGCTGAGCGCCGGCACCGATGTGACGCTGCAAGCCAGCAACGACATCACCGTGCTGCGCGCGATCAACGTGTCGGCTGGGGGCCTGGGCGGCGACCTCACACTGGAAGCGGGCCGGTCCATCAACCTGCGCGCGGACATCAACACGGATGGCGGCAACTTCAATGCCCGGGCCAACCAGTCGCTGGCCAGCGGCGTGGTCAACGCGGATTGCGCGGTCTGCACGGCGGTACTGAAGCAACAGGCCGGCACCACCATCACCACCGGCAGCGGCCAGGCCTACTTCATGCTGGCTGACGGCAGCGGCAAGACCTTCTCTGACGCCGGCGTGATCACGCTGGCTTCCGTCAGCGCCAGCCAGATCACTGCAAGCAACGATGGGGTCGACCTGTCCGGCCATGGGCAGGGCCTGCGCTTCCAGCCGGGCGCCGTGCTGGGCAATAGCGGCACCGACTACATCACGCTGCTCGCCCGGGGCAGCAGCGGCACCGGCGGCAGCATCGTGCTGCAGTCGGACACCCTGCTGATCGGCAACTCCGGCGGCACGATGTTCGTCGGCGCCGCCAATGATGCGCTGGCCGTGACCTTCGGCGGTAGCAACGCCACCGGTCTGGGCATGACCGCGGCAGAACTCGGCGCCATCGTCTATCAATCGCAAGGCTTTGACAGCCTGGCCTTCGGCACCGGCAGCCAGGCCGGCTTGACCACCGTGCATGGACTGGACTTCACGCAGTCCTTCATGCAGCGCGGTGGCAACTCGCTGGATCTGAACCTGACCTTCCAGAGCGGCAGCGGGGGCATCACGATAGACGGCCAGGTGAAGTCCGGCTCCAGTGGCGATCGCGGTATCGAGTTCACGCTCTGGGACGGAGCCCTCACGCTCACGTCCACCGCATCGCTTACCGCCGGCAGCGGCAGGCTGTCCTTCGGCCTGCAGGGTTCCTCCACGGCCAGCCAGGCCAGCGGCGCGGTGCTGTCCACGCCCCTGCTTCTGGTGGGAGGGTCCGGTACGGCCACGCTGACCGCAGGCACCAACACAGTCGGCGCCGTGCGCGGCAATCTGGACCAGTTGGCCCTGAAGAGCAATGGCAGCATCTCGCTGGGCAATGTCGACGGCGGACTCGCCACTCAGAGCGGCTTGACTGTCCAGGTGGTCGGCGCCACCGCCGACATCACGCTGAACAACACGGTCTCCAACGCCAGCGGCGACCTGGTGCTGGCCGCCGGCCGCAACTTCATCAACAACAACGCACTGGACACCGGGCTGCTCACCGGCACCGGTCGCTATCTGGTCTATTCGGCCGACCCTTCCGCCAGCGCCGAGGCCATGAGCGGCTATGGCAAGCATTACGCGCAGAGCTACAACTCGGGCAGCACGCCGTCTTATGCCGGCACGGGAAACTGGTTCCTCTACAGCATTGCGCCAACGCTGAACATCAGCGTCGGCAGCGGCAGCACCATCACCTACGGAAGCAGCTCCGCGTCTCCCGCAGTCACCCTCGGTGGCTTCATCGATGGCGACACGGCCGCAAGCGCCACCAGCGGCACGCTGAACTCCACGCTGTCCAGCTACACGCCCAGCGGTGCAGGCTTCATCCCGGTGGGCAGCTACACGCTGACGCTGAACGGTCAGGGCAGCTTCACGACCAGCCTGGGCTACACCATCAACCTCACGCCGGGCAGCAGCACACTGACCGTTCAGCCCAAGACGCTGAACCTCGGAGGTCTGGCGGCATCCGCCAAGGTCTATGACGGCACGACCACCGTCGCGATGACGGGCACGGCCAGCTTGTCGGGCTCGGGCAGCAGCGACGGCGATGGCCGCTACCTGAACGGCGACACGGTGCAACTCAGTGGCACGGCCAGCGGCAACTTTGCGGACCGCCATGCAGGCACCGGCAAGACGGTCACCATAGGCGGGCTGACGCTCAGCGGTGCCGATGCGGGCAACTACAGCATCAACCCGGGCTCGGTGACGGCCGACATCACGCCCAAGACGCTGTTTGTGGACGGGCTGAGCGCTGCCGCCAGCAAGGTCTACGACGGCAACAACGGCGCCAGTGTCAGCGGGACCGCCGCGCTGCTGACACGCCTGGCACCCGGTGCCGGCAACAGCACAGATGGCCGGGCCTACACCGGCGACACCATCAGCATCAGCGGCACCGCCACCGGCAGCTACAACGCGACCACCGTGCTGGGTGCCCATACGGTCAGCTTCGGCGGTCTGACGCTCAGCGGCAGCGATGCGGGTGACTACCAGCTGAGCTTGGGCACGCAGGCCGCCAGCATCACGCCCAAGACGCTCACACTCAGCGGCATCAGCGCCAGCAACAAGGTTTATGACGCCACCACCACCGCCACGCTCAGCGGTACAGCGAGCCTCGGCGGCGTCGTGGGCAGCGATGCCGTGGGCCTCAGCGGCACGGCTTCCGCCAGCTTTGCCAGCGCGGACGTGGGGCACCTGATCTCGGTCGGTGTCTCGGGCCTCAGTCTCAGTGGTGCGGCCGCCAGCAACTACACGCTGGCCGGCTTCAGCACCCAGGCCGACATCACGCCGCGCAGCCTCAGCATCACCGCGCAGGATCTGAGCAAGGTCTATGGCGATCTCGACCCCCTGCTCGCCTTCAGCGTGGGTGGACTGGGGCTGGTCGGCAACGACACGCTGGCCACCGTCTTCTCCGGCAACCTAAGCGCCGTCACCGGAGCCAACGCCACGGCGGGCACCCATGCCATCACGCAGGGCACGCTGGTGGTGAACAACGGCAATTACCAGATCGGGGGCTACACGGCCGGCACGCTGACCGTGACCAAGGCCACGCTGCGTCTGACCGCGGCCGACGCCGCCAAGGTCTACGGCGCGGCCGAACCCACGCTGGGCTTCACGGTCAACACCGCTGACCTGAAGTACGCCGACACCGCCGCCGTGGTCTCCGGCGTGCAACTCAGCACTGTCACCGGTGCGGCCGCCACCGCTGGCACCCATGCCATCACCGCCTCGGGTGGCTCGGCCGACAACTACGACATCGTCGCCACCGGCGGCACGCTGGCCGTGTCCAAGGCCACGCTGCGCCTGACCGCGGCCGATGCGGCCAAGGTCTATGGCGCGGCCGACCCCACGCTGGGCTTCACCGTGGACGCCAGCCAGCTGAAGTACAACGACAGCGCGGCGGTGGTTCGCGGCCTGCAGCTGAGCACCGTCACCGGGGCAGCGGCCACCGCCGG
>NZ_CAJYPS010000030.1 GCF_913777145.1 uncultured Roseateles sp. | reverse complement strand
TGCTGGCGCGAGATGCGGTTCATCTTGTTGATCGTCTCGATCATGTGAACCGGGATGCGGATGGTGCGGGCCTGGTCGGCGATGGAGCGCGTGATGGCCTGGCGTATCCACCAGGTCGCGTAGGTCGAGAACTTGTAGCCGCGGCGGTATTCGAACTTGTCCACCGCCTTCATCAGGCCGATGTTGCCTTCCTGGATCAGGTCCAGGAACTGCAGGCCGCGGTTGGTGTACTTCTTCGCGATGGAGATCACCAGGCGCAGGTTGGCCTCGATCATTTCCTTCTTCGCGTCGCGCGAGGCCTTCTCGCCCTCGTTCATGCGCTTGTTGATGTCCTTGAGGTCATCGAGCGGCACGACGGCCTTGGCCTGGATGTCGATCAGCTTCTGCTGCAGCTCCTGCACCGCGGGCAGGTTGCGGCTCAGGATCACGCTGTAGTTCTTGCCGGCGGCGACTTCCTTCTCGGCCCACTTCAGGTTGAGTGCGTTGGGCGGGAAGGTCTTGATGAAGTGCTCTTGCGGCATGCCGCACTTGTCGACCACGATCTTGCGCAGTTCGCGCTCGTAGCGGCGCACGTCGTCGACCTGCGAGCGCAGGATGTCGCACAGCTTCTCGATGGTCTTGACCGTGAAGCGAATGGTCATCAGCTCGGTGCTGATGGCGTGCTGAGCCTTGTCGTAGGCGGGCGAGCGATAGCCTTCCTTCTCGAAGGCCTTGCGCATCTTGTCGAAGCTGGTCGAGATCAGGTCGAACTTCACCAGTGCGGCGTTCTTCAGCTCTTCGAGCTTCTTGGTCAGCGCCTTGGAGCCACCGTTGCCGTCATCGTCGTCGTCCTCGTCGAACTCGTCGAAGTCTTCCTCGGCCACATAGTCGTCGGCCTCATCCTCGGCCACGAAGCCGTCCACGACGTCGGAGATCTGCTGCTCGCCGGCGCGGATCTTGCCGGCCATGTCCAGGATGTGGGCGATGGTGGTCGGCGAGGCCGAGATCGCCAGCATCATGGCCTGCAGGCCGCCTTCGATGCGCTTGGCGATCTCGATTTCGCCTTCACGGGTCAGCAGTTCCACCGTGCCCATCTCGCGCATGTACATGCGCACCGGGTCGGTCGTGCGGCCGAACTCGGAGTCCACCGTTGACAGCGCGGCTTCGGCGGCTTCTTCCGCTTCTTCCTCGGTCGACGTGGTCGTGGCCGAACCCTGGATCAGCAGCGTGGCCGCGTCGGGTGCCTGCTCATAGACCGCGATGCCCATGTCATTGAGCATGGACACGATGGCCTCGAGGATTTCCTCGTTGATCAGCTTTTCGGGCAGGTGGTCGTTGATTTCCTGGTGAGTCAGGAAACCACGGGTCTTGCCCATCTTGATCAGCGTCTTCAGCTCGCTGCGACGCTTGACCGCTTCTTCCTCGGTCAGCGCGGTCTCTTCGAGGCCGAATTCGCGCATCAGCGCACGCTCCTTGGCGCGGCTGACCTTCATGCGCAGCGGCTTGGCCTTGGGCGTGTCTTCCGCGACCGCGGCGACTTCCTCGACCGCCTCGGGCTCGTCGCCCTCGATCTCGGCGTCGATGTCGGAGAAGTCTTCCTCTTCTTCCTCGGTCGCCTTCTTGCCGGCCTTCTTGTTCTCGGTCGCCGCCTTGGGCTTGCGGCCGCGCTTGGGCTTGTCCTCGTCCGTCGTCGCCTTCACGGCCTTGGCCTTGGTGGTCTTGGCGGGCGCATCCGCCGCAGCTGCCTTGGCGGCCGTTTTCTTCTTGGGCTCTTCGGCAGCGGGGCTGGCCTTGGTCGCGGTCTTCTTGGCGGTCATGCAGGTCCTTCGGCGGGTGGCGCGGTCTTTTGAGGAATCAACGCAGAAATGCGGCAGCCACCGCAAGCAGCCCGGGCCGGTCGGCAAACCGGCGGGGCGCAGGGCAGTGGCTTTCATCACTTGGGTCTGCCGGGCCGGATATCAATCCGGGGCCGGCGGTCACCGAGCGTGGCGCGAACAAGCTGGCGTGATCGTTTGGTGTGCAGAGCTGGCGGATGAAGTGGCCTGTAAAACCCGCTTGGGGTGCCCAGTGTCGCTGGGTGGCCGGGCCCGGCATCTCTCTGCCGTCACTCTTGTTGACGTGCGCGGAAAACATCAGATTATCTGCGATCTGGCATCGGTTTGCAAAAAAGCGGCCTGGCGGGGCGCTTCAGCCGGGGGTGATGCCGTGACGTTCGCGCAGCCGAGCCAGGGCCTCGAGCGCCAGCCGGCGCTCCTCGTCGGACGCGGTGGCGCCGCCGGGCAGCACGGCCGGCGCGCGCGAACGCAGCTCGGTGACCGCGCGCGCCAGATCGCCGGCCGGGTCGGTTTCCTCTATACCCAGCTCCTGCGTGGGGCGGGACAGCCGATGGGCGGCGTCGGCCAGGCCGTCGGCGGCCAGGCCGGCCTGCACCACGGCCCAGGGGCTGGCGCCCTGGTGGGTGAGGTGGCGCTCCAGCCAGTGGATCAGCTCGCCGTGGGGACCGCCGAGTTCATGCAGCAGGGCGCGATCCTCCTCGGCCAGGCTCTCCCAAAGTGCACTGTGCTGCAACAGCAGGCGCACCGCATGGTCGGCCGCGGTGGCGGGCTGCACGCGCGGGCCCGCGGGGCGGGCTTCGGCGTCGCGACCCTTCCACTTGCCGGATTTCCAGTCGCCGGGCTTCCATTCGCCTTTTCGGCGTTCGGTCTTCCAGTCGCCGCGCTGCTGGCGCCGGCCCTCGCCGGGGCCGGCCGCCGTCGCGGGCGGCTCGCCGCCGGCCGTGGGTGCGGGCGTGCCCAGCCACAGGCCCTGCAGCTCGGCCTCGGGCAGCTGGCCCTGGCGGGCGATCTCGCCCAGCAGCTGGCGGCGCAGCAGGCCGTCGGGCAGCAGCTCCCACAGCGGGCGCGCCTGCTTGAGCATGCGGGCGCGGCCTTCCGGCGTGGCCAGGTCGCAGCCGTCGCCGGCCACCGCGATCAACTGGCGGGACAGCGGCACGGCACCCTCCACGCAGCGCTCGAAGGCCTCGGCGCCCAGGTCGCGCACGTAGGAGTCCGGGTCGTGCTCGGTGGGCAGGAACAGGAACTTCACGCTGCGCGCCTCGCTGACATGCGGCAGGGCGGCTTCCAGCGCGCGCACCGCGGCGCGCCGGCCGGCGGCGTCGCCGTCGAAGCTGAACACGATGTTCTCGGTGAAGCGGAACAGCTTGTGCACATGGTCGGGCGTGCAGGCTGTGCCCAGCGTCGCGACCGCATTGCCCAGGCCGTGCTGGGCCAGCGCGACCACGTCCATATAGCCCTCGACCACCAGCGCATAGCCGCGCTGGCGCAGCGCGGTGCGGGCCTCGTACAGGCCGTAGAGCTCGCGGCCCTTGTGGAACACCGGGGTCTCGGGCGAGTTCAGGTACTTGGGCTCACCCTTGTCCAGCACGCGCCCGCCGAAGCCGATCACCTCGCCCTGCACATTGCGGATGGGGAACATCACGCGGTCGCGGAAGCGGTCGTAGCGCCGGGAGGCTGCGACGCGTGCGCCGGGGGTGTCGGCCGGTCCCTCGGGAGCGCTCGGGCCGGCTTCGTCGTCGGCCTGCTTCTCGATCACCAGGCCCGCCTCGACGAGCTGTGGGTCGTCATAGGAAGGGAAGCCGCTGGCCAGTGAGCGCCAGCCCTCGGGCGCATAGCCCAGTGCGAAGCGCGCGGCGATCTGGCCGGTCAGGCCGCGGCGCTTCAGGTAGTCGATCGCGCGCGGGCTCTTCTTGAGCTGCGCGCGGTAATGGTCGGCGGCGCGGGCCAGCACGTCGGTGAGGCTGAGGTGGCGGGCCTTCTCGGCCTGGGCGCGTTCGCGCTGCTCGGGACTGCGCTCGTCCTGCGGCACCTGCATGCCGACCTGCTGGGCCAGGTCTTCCACCGCCTCGACGAACCCGGCGCCGGTGTGCTCCATCAGGAAGCCGATCGCATTGCCGTGCACGCCGCAGCCGAAGCAGTGGTAGGTCTGGCGGCTGGCGCTGACCGTGAAGCTGGGCGTCTTCTCGCCATGGAAGGGGCACAGGCCCTTGTGGTTGATACCGGCTTTCTTCAGCTCGACATGGCGGCCCACCACATCGACGATATCGACGCGGGACAGCAGGTCCTGGATGAAGCTGGGTGGGATCACCCTCGCAGTCTACGGGGTGGCCGGTGTCCGGCCGTCCGGAGGTGGCTCCTGCGCCGGCGGGCGCAGCCGGGCCGGCCAGTCGGCGCGGGCAAACTCGTCCAGCCAGCCGGGCAACTCGGCTGCCGGCATGGCCGCGGCGATGCCATTGCCCTGGCCCAGGCGGCAGCCCAGGCGCAGCAGCGCGCGCGCATGGGCGCGGCTTTCCACGCCCTTGGCCAGCACGCGACAGCCGATGTTGCGGCCCAGCTGCAGCACGCTCTCGACCAGGGACAGGTCCTGGGCGTCGCCCAGCATGCCCTGCACATAGCTGCGGTCCAGCTTGAGCGTGTCCACCGGCAGGCGCTTGAGCGCCGCCAGGCGCGAGTAGCCAGCGCCGAAATCGTCCAGCGCGACGCTGATGCCCAGCGCCTGGCAGCGCTGGATCAGGGCCTGGGCGGCGGCCGGCTCGGCCAGCGCATCGGATTCCAGCAGGTCCAGTTGCAGCAGCGCGGCGATCTGCGGCGGCTGGCGCTGCACCAGCTCCTGCAGACGCTGCGGGAAGTCGGGGCGCTGCAGCTGGCGCACGCCCACGTTCACGCAGATGGGCAGGCCGCGCCAGCCCTGCGGGCCCAGGTTGAGCCCGACCTCGGCCCAGCGGGCGGCCTGGGCCAGTGCCTGCTCCAGCACCCAGTCGCCGATCTGCACTGCCAGCCCGCTGTGCCCCACCAGCGGCAGGAAGTGCGCCGGCGCCAGCAGCCCGCGCTCGGGATGCTGCCAGCGCAGCAGGGCTTCCGCCGCCACCACCTGGCCGCTGTGCAGCTCGATCAGCGGCTGGTAATGCAGCAGCAGCTCGCCGCCGTCCAGCGCACGCTGCAGTCGCGCCAGCGCGATCAGGCCGGCCTCGTCCTGCAGTTGCAGCGTCGGGTCGTGGAATTGGCTGCCGCCCGGGCCGGCCTGCTTGGCGCGGTAGAGCGCGTGCTCGGCGTGGCGCATCAGCGTTTCGGGGTCGGCGTTGTCGAAGGGGAAGACCGTGGCCCCGAGGCTGGCGCTGATCTCCAGCGCCGCGGTCTGGCCGATCTGGCTCTCGCGCAAGGCCACCGGCGTGGCCAGCAGCGCCTGCAGGCGGTCCAGCGCGCGCTGGCCTTCCTCCGGCGTCTGCACATGCAGCAGCACCGCGAACTCGTCGCCGTGCAGGCGCGCGATCAGGTCGCCGGCCTGGTGGTTGCGGGCCGAGCCGCTGCGCAGCGCGGATTGCAGCCGGGCGCTCAGCTCGTGCAGCACCGCGTCGGCCGCGAGCTGGCCGTGCTCCTCGTTGACCCGGCCGAAGCCGTCCAGGTCGATCAGTGCGATCACCAGCTTGAGCTCGTCGTACGTGGCGCGGGCCAGCGCCTGCTGCAGCAGGCGCATGAATTCCTCGCGGTTGGGCAGGCCGGTGGCGGCATCGAAGCGGCGGGTGCGGCGCAGGCGCTCACGCAGCTGTTGCGTCTCGCTGAGGTCGCTGAGCGTCAGCACGCGCCAGCGCGGCGAACCCTCATGAGTGGGCACGCTGCCCAACTGGACCGCCAGCAGCAGCGGCGTGCCATCTTCCAGCTCCAGCTCCAGTTGGGCGACCCAGGTCTTGCCCGCCTTCAGTGTGGCCTGCACCTGGGCGTTGCTCAGGCCGTTGCGCGCCAGTGTGGCGCCGGCCAGCGGCAGTGCGGTGCGACCGACCAACTGCTCGCGGTGGGTGTGCATCAGCGCGCAGTAGGCCGGGTTGGCCTCCATCAGTCGGCCCTGGCCGTCGACCACGGCGATGCCGGTGTCCACCTGCTCGAACAGCGTGGCCGTCATGCGCTCGCGGTCGGCGGCGGTCTGGCGCCAGCCCACGTTCATCAGCGTGGCGACCACACCCAGCGCGCGGCCGCGACGATCGCGGCGCGTCACGTTCATCACCAGTTCGTGCGGCTGCCAGTCACCGCCGCCGGGAGCCAGGCGCAGTGTCAGGCGGCGGGTGTCGGCCTCGGTGGTGCTCAGCAATTGGCGCAGCGAGCGGCGAGCGGCATCGCGGTCCCGCGGGTGGACGCGCGCCAGCCAGGCCAGCGGTGAGCCACTGACGGGCGTGCTGTCATCGGCCGCGGCGTCACCGGTCAACGCCATCCAGCCGTCCGAGGCCTGGCGCAGCCCCCCTGGCCAGCGCCACTCGGCCAGCGCCAGGCCGTGGTCGTCCAGCGCCTGCAGCCAGTCGGGCTGGGCCGCCCGGGCGCGCGCCTGCAGGGCGGTCACCAGTAGCGGCAGCAGACCCAGTGCGATGGCCACCGGCGCGTTGCTCAGCGAGAGGGGGCGCAGGGCCAGCCAGCCCAGTTGCAGTAGCAGGCCCAGCGCCGCGACCCGGCGTGCCGGTGCCCGCAGCGCCAGCAGCGCGAGCAGCAGGTGGGGCAACAGGGTCAGCGGCGCGGCGACCTCGTCAGGGCCCTCGGCCGTACCCTCGCCCATACCCGGCAGCACGGTGGCGGCCAGCGCCAGCATGGCCAGCAGCGCGAAGCCCAGCCGGCGGCCGTCGCGGGCCGTGGGGCTGGCCAGCAGCAGCGCGGCGGCGCCCAGGCCGCCGAGCGCCCAGCCCAGAGCGATGGCGACGCCCTGCTGCCAGGGTGGCGCCGCCTGCTCCAGCACCGCCAGAACGCCCAGGGCCAGCGCCAGACCGGCCAGCGGTGCCGCCAGCCCGACCAGCAGCGCCGCCGCCAGCCAGCGGCGACGCGCGGCAGGTGGCCGTGCCTGCTGCAGGCGCAGTCTGCGCAGCAAGGGGCGGCTGGTCAGGGCGGTCAGCACGGGCAGGGCCAGCGCGGTCAGCACCGCGGGCAGGGCCTCGGGGCGGGCCCAGGCGGCCAGCCAGCCCGATGAGCCGCCGGTCAGCGTGGCCGGCAGCGTGCCGGCCAGCAGTCCCAGGGCCGCCGCCGGTCCGGCCCACGGGCCCAGGCGGGTGCGTGCTGCCCAGGCGAGGGCCACGGCCGCCATGGGCAACAGGATGCCACCGGGGGCGGACAGCCCGGGCAGCGCATTCGCCTGCGGTCCCAGCCAGGCGCTCAAGCCGGAGAGCAGGGACAGTGTCAGCAGCGTGGCCAGCAGGCCGCCCAGCAGCCGCGTCCACTGGAGCGCGCTGCGTCGTCGCGGGCGGATGCGGCGCGGCCTGACCGCCGGCGAGGCGGTCTCGGGTGGCCGAGACCGTGAATTGAAGTCGGAATCCATGTCGAGCGTCTGCCTGGGGAGGCAAACGTATCAATCTGAAATCCTTGCGGCATAAAGGCAACGCCGCCACACGGTGAAACCCTTTGAGGCCCCCCGGGGTCGGGGGCTTGCGCGGACGCGATTGGGCCCGCGCATGAAAAAAGGCCATCGTGCGATGGCCTTTTGCAGCTTCGGCAGCGGGTTGCCGTTAGGCGCCATGGGGGCGCTCTCGAAACTGGGGAGGTCTGCAGCTCAGACCGAGAAGTCGCTGAGCTGGGCGCCGCTGGCAATCGCGGCCTTCAGCCATTTGGGTTGCAGGCCGCGACCGCTCCAGGTTTCACCGGTGGCCTGGTTGCGGTATTTGGCTGCCACCTTGGAGACCTTGGCGACCTTGGGCGTGCGCACGCTGAGGTCGGCCAGGCTCAGGCCATATTCGCTCATCAGGCTCTTGATCTTGCTGACAGCCTCGGCGCGCTCGCGATCCTTGGTTTGATTGATCTGCTCGTCGAGTGCGGCGCGCTGGGCCAGGAGTTCCTTGAGACTGGACATGGTGCTATTCCTCTTGCGATTAAACCAGTTGACGCCAGCTCGGATGAGAGGGGCGTCGGAGTCGCACGACTGCTTGCAGGCCGATTATCTCCGTGCTGTGGATTAAATCGCTTTGCGCGGTTGGAGGCAAGGTTTTTTGTCGGGCCGGTGCGATATTGGCCATCGACTCAGGCTAAACACCAATACCCGGGTGGCTCTAATGGCGCGGCCGTGGGGATTTTCGCGGCGGTCCGCAGGCGCGCGCTGGTGATGCGCGTGGCCGCGGGGAATGGCCGGCGGTTGCCCCCTGGAGTTTGCCTGCGGGCCGGCCCGCAATGCGGGCGCCCAGGAGGAATGTCGACCCGGTTTCGGGCCGATAACCCGCGCTGAATGGGCGGGATTGTGCCGGGAGTATGACGATCGGCTGAGCGAACTCGGATTTGAAGTTGGCCGCTGCGGTGCTGCCGGCGCGTTGTGCGCAGGGGGGCACGCGCCCGCCGCCCGGCAGCAAATGGGAGGGTATCAGGCCGACGGTGGCACGTAGCCAGCCACCTGCTCGGCGCCGGCACCGAAGAAGAACTGCTCGGCCTGGCGCATCAGATACTGGCGTGCACGCAGATCGGCGAGATTCAGGCGGTTTTCATTGACCAGCATGGTCTGGTGCTTCATCCAGGCAGCCCAGGCTTCCTTGCTGACGTTTTCCCACACCTTCTTGCCGAGTTCGGTGTGGACCGGGTAGGGCGGGAAATCCAGGCCTTCCGCTTCTTTTTTCAGATAGGCGCATTGGACGGTGCGGGGCATGGGGCTCTCCTGTGGATACGTATGAAAACGGCCGGCACTGTAGCGCGCCGGCCGTGGTCGGGGTGGTGGCAGGGCTTCAGTTGAAGCGTTTCACCAGCACCTGGGAGCGGCGGTCCCAGTTGTATTTGCGCTTGCGCTCCTCGGGCAGCCACTCCGGGTCGACCTGCTGGAAACCACGCTTGATGAACCAGTGCATGGTGCGGGTGGTGAGCACGAAGATGCTGTCCAGCCCCATGGCCTTGGCGCGCTGTTCCACCCGCTTGAGCAGGCGGTCGCCGTCGCCCTGGCCCTGAACCTCGTTGGACACAGTCAGCGCCGCCATTTCGGCGGTACGCGCCTCCACATAGGGGTAGAGGGCGGCGCAGCCGAAGATCACGCCGTCGTGTTCGATGACGGTGTAGAGCTCGATGTCGCGCTCGATCTCAGTGCGGCTGCGCTTGACCAGCGTGCCGTCGCGCTCGAAGGGCTCGATCAGCTTGATGATGCCGGCCACGTCGTCGGAGCTGGCCTCGCGCAGGCTCTCCAGTTTCTCGTCCACCACCATGGTGCCTATGCCGTCGTGGGTGTAGACCTCCTGCAGCAGCGCGCCGTCCACCGAGAACGGGATGATGTGCGTGCGCTCCACGCCGGCGCGGCAGGCCTCGGCGCAGTGGCGCAGGTAGAAGGCCACGTCGGTGGGCTCGGGCGTGGGGTTGGCACGGGCCAGCATGCGTTCGGCGTCGGCCAGCGCCAGCTCGGTGTCTATCGCGCTGTCGGGGTCGTTGGGGTCTTCGGGCACGCCGGGCACCTCGCAGACGAACAGCAGCTTGTCGGCCTGCAAGGCGATGGCGGCATGGGTGGCCACGTCTTCCATGCTGAGGTTGAAGGCCTCGCCGGTGGGCGAGAAGCCGAAGGGTGACAGCAGCACGATGGCGCCTATGTCGATGGCCCGCTGTATGGCCGCGGCGTCCACCTTGCGCACCAGGCCGGAGTGCTGGAAGTCCACGCCGTCGACGATGCCCACCGGGCGGGCAGTCAGGAAGTTGCCCGACACCACGCGCACCGTCGCATTGGCCATGGGCGTGTTGGGCAGGCCCTGGCTGAAGGCGGCCTCGATCTCGAAGCGCAGCTGGCCGGCGGCCTCCTGAGCGCAGTCCAGCGCGATCGCGTCGGTGATGCGGCGGCCGTGGCTGTAGCGCGGCGTCTGGCCCTTGGCGGCCAGCTGCTCGTTCACCTGGGGCCGGAAACCGTGCACCAGCACCAGCTTGATGCCCATGGCGTGCATGATGGCCAGATCCTGCACAAAGGCGTTGAGCTTGCCGGCCGCCACCAGCTCGCCCGGCATGCCGACCACGAAGGTCTCGCCCCGGTAGGCATGGATGTAGGGCGCCACGGAACGGAACCACGGCACAAAGGTGTGGGGGAAGACGAGACCGGTCATGGGCCCGGATTGTGCCGACCCCTGCTGCCGTGCCGTGACAGTTTCGCGGTTGACACCGGCCCGGCATGGCGCCGAGCATGGCCGCTCCACTGCCAGGAGACCGCGATGCAGGCGTTCAACGACATCTACCAGACCCCCGGGGCCTTCAGCTGGAGCGAGCTGTCCAGCCCGGACCCACGGGCGGCCTGTGAGTTCTACGGCCAGTTGTTCGGCTGGACCTACGACACCATGAATCTGGGCCAGGGCGACTACCACGTGATCAAGGTGGGCGACACGGCCGTGGGTGGCGTGATGGCGCAACAGCAGCCCGGGCCGGCCCAGTGGGGCAGCTATGTGACCGTGGCGTCCTGCGACGCCACCGTCGAGCGGGCGCGTGGCCTGGGCGCGACGGTCTGTGCCGGCCCCTTCGACATCCCCGGCGTGGGCCGCATGGCCGTGCTGCAGGACCCGCAGGGCGCGGTGATCCAGGTCATCAGCTACGCGCCGCCGGCGAACTGAGCGGCTGCGGGACAATGCGCCCGCAATGAGTTCCTCCGCCCCCGAGAGCCGGCCCGTGAAGCCGGCTTTTTCCATCACCTTCCCCGAGTCCCTGCCGGTCTCGGCCCGCCGCGGCGAGATCGAGGCTGCGCTGTCCGCGAATCAGGTCGTCATCGTCTGTGGCGAGACCGGCTCGGGCAAGACCACGCAGCTGCCCAAGATCGCGCTGGCCATGGGCCGGGGCCGGCTCAACGGCGGCGGCCTGATCGGCCACACGCAGCCGCGCCGCATCGCCGCCAGCAGCGTGGCCAAGCGCATCGCCGAGGAGCTGAAGACGCCGCTGGGCGAGGTGGTGGGCTACAAGGTGCGCTTCCAGGACCGCCTGTCGCGCGACGCCTCGGTCAAGCTGATGACCGACGGCATCCTGCTGGCCGAGACGCAGAGCGACCCGCTGCTCAAGGCCTATGACACGCTGATCATCGACGAGGCCCACGAGCGCAGCCTCAACATCGATTTCCTGCTGGGCTATCTGCGCGAGCTGCTGCCGCGCCGACCGGACCTGAAGATCATCGTCACGTCGGCCACCATCGACGCCGACCGCTTTGCCAAGCACTTCGAGTCGGCCAAGGGGCCGGCGCCGGTGCTGATGGTGTCGGGGCGGCTGTTCCCGGTGGAGCAGCGCTACCGACCGTTCGAGGAGAGCCGCGAGTACGACCTCAACCACGCGATCTGCGATGCGGTGGACGAGCTCTGGCGCGAGGGCTCGGGCGATGTGCTGGTCTTCCTGCCCGGCGAGCGCGAGATCCGCGAGGCGGCCGAGGCGCTGCGCAAGCACCACCCGCCCGGTGTGGAGATCCTGCCGCTGTTCTCGCGCCTGTCCGAGGCCGAGCAGAACAAGGTGTTCGAGCCGCACGGCGCGCGCCGCATCGTGCTGGCCACCAATGTGGCCGAGACCTCGCTGACCGTGCCCGGCATACGCTACGTGATCGACCCGGGCCTGGCGCGCGTGAAGCGCTACAGCTATCGCAACAAGGTCGAGCAGCTGCTGATCGAGAACATCAGCCAGGCCGCGGCCAACCAGCGTGCCGGGCGCTGCGGGCGCGTCAGCAACGGCATCTGCATCCGGCTCTACAGCGAGAAGGAGTTCAACGAGCGGCCGCGCTTCACCGACCCCGAGATCCTGCGCAGCAGCCTGGCCGGCGTGATCCTGCGCATGAAGTCGCTGCACCTGGGCGAGGTGGAGCGCTTCCCCTTCATCGAGGCGCCACGGCCCAAGGCGATCGCCGACGGCTACCAGCTGCTGGGTGAGCTGGGGGCGACCGACGACAACAACGAGCTGACGCCGCTGGGCCGCGAGCTGTCGCGCCTACCGCTGGACCCGCGCGTGGGCCGCATGATCCTGGAGGCGCGCAGCCGCCAGGCGCTGACCGAGGTGCTGGTGATCGCGTCCGCCTTGAGTGGCCAGGATGTGCGCGACCGGCCGCAGGAGGCGGCCCAGGCGGCGGATGAGAAGCACAAGAAGTTCGACGACGAGAAGTCGGAGTTCATGGGCTATCTCAAGCTGTGGAAGTGGCTGGGCGAGAGCCGCGGCGGGGAGGGCGAACACAAGCTGTCCCACCGCAAGCACGAGGCGTTGCTGCGCGAGCACTTCGTCAGCCCGCGCCGCGTGCGCGAGTGGCGCGACGTGCACTCGCAGCTGCAGACCGTGGTCACCGAGCATGGCTGGCGCCTGAACCAGAGCCCGGCCACCTACGAGCAGGTGCACTTGTCCATGCTGGCCGGCCTGCTGGGCAATATCGGCTGCAAGAGCGACGACGAGGACTGGTACCTGGGGGCCCGCGGCATCAAGTTCTACCGCCACCCCGGCGCCCACCTGAGCAAGAAGCCGGGCCGCTGGATCGTCGCGGCCGAGCTGGTGGACACCTCACGCCTGTACGGCCGGGGCCTGGCCAATATCGAGCCGCAATGGTTGCCCGGCATTGCCGGCCACCTGATCAAGACCCAGCTGCTGGAGCCGCACTGGGAGAAGAAGGCCGCCGAGGTTGTGGCGCTGGAGCGCGCCACGCTCTACGGCATCGTGCTCTACAGCGGCAAGCGCGTGAATTTCGGCCGCGTCGACCCCAAGACCGCGCGCGAGATCTTCATCCGCGAGGGCCTGGTGGGCGGCGAGCTGCCCGAGGAACTGGTGCGCCAGCTGCCCTTCCTGGCGCACAACCGGCGCCAGATCGCCAAGGTCGAGGAGCTGGAGCACAAGTCGCGCCGCCAGGACGTGCTGGTGGACGACGAGCTGATCTACGCCTTCTACGACCAGCACCTGCCGGCCGACGTGTACTCCGGCCTCACGCTGCAGAAATGGTGGCGCGAGGCCAGCAAGGCCGAGCCCAAACTGCTGCATCTCAGCCAGGACGAGCTGATGCGCCACGAGGCGGCCGGCGTCACCAGCGAGGCCTTCCCCAAGGTCATACGCCTGGGTGGCGTGGACTGTGCCGCGGCCTATCTGCACCAGCCCGGCGATGCGCGCGACGGCGTCACCGTGACCGTACCCATCTTCGCGCTCAACCAGGTCAGCGAGGAGCGCGCCGAATGGCTGGTGCCCGGCATGCTGGCGGCCAAGGTCTCGGCGCTGCTGAAGAGCCTGCACCAGAAGCCGCGTGCGCGGCTCACGCCGCTGCCGGAGTTCGTGGCCGAGTTCATCGAGCTGCATCCGTTTGCGCAGGGCGCGCTGGTCGAGGTGCTGCTGAAGGCGGTGCGCGAGCGCACCCAGCTCGCGGTGCAGCGCAACGACTTCAAGCTGGAGCAGCTGCCGGCCCACCTGTTCATGAACTTCCGCGTGGTGGACGAGCACGGCCGCCAGCTGGGCCAGGGGCGCCAGCTCGCCGCGCTGAAGGCCGAGCTGGGCGGCAAGGCGCGCTCCGCCTTCCAGGCGCTGGCGGCGCTCAAGCTGCCGGCCGCGCAGGCCGCCGACGCGCCCAAGCCGGCGCCGGCCCCGGTGGCCGGCAAGGGCGTGCGGGCCGAGGTCGTGAAGAAGCCCGAACCGGCGCGCGATGCCAGCCAGCGCTATACGGACTGGAGCTTTGGCGAGCTGCCCGAGCTGCTGGAGGTCAGCAAGGGCGGCCAGACGCTGATCGGCTTCCCAGCGCTGATCGACAAGGGCGCCCATGTGGAGATCGAGGTGTTCGACGAGCCCGAGGTCGCGGCCGCCAGGCACCGCGCGGGCCTGCGGCGGCTGATCGCGCTGCAGCTCAAGGAGCCGCTGAAGTTCCTGGAGAAGAACATCCCCGACCTGCAGCGCCTGTCGGTGCTCTTCATGAGTCTGGGCACGGCCGAGGAACTGCGCGACCAGATCATCGGCGTGGCGCTGGATCGCGCCTTCCTGGCCGACCCGCTGCCCACCGACGCGATGAGCTTCAAGAAGCGCATCGAGGAGGGCCGCAGCCGGCTCAACCTGATCGCGCAGGAGGTGGCGCGCGCGGTGCACGCGGTGCTGCAGGAATGGGCCAATGCCAGCCGCAAGCTCAAGGACTCGCGCCCGGCCAAGGACGTGGCGGACGACATCGCGGCCCAGCTGCAGCGCCTGGTGCCCAAGCGTTTCGCGCTGGAGACCTCCTGGCCCCAGCTGCAGCATCTGCCGCGCTACCTCAAGGCCGTCACCACGCGGCTGGACAAGCTGCGCGCCGACCCCGCCCGCGATGCCAGGCTGATGGCCGAGTGCAAGCCGCTGGAGCAGCGCTACACCCGCCGTCTGGCCGAACTCAAGGGCGTGCGCGACGCCCGGCTGGAGGACTTCCGCTGGCAACTGGAGGAGCTGCGCGTGAGCCTGTTCGCGCAGGAGCTGCGCACGCCCCAGCCGGTCAGCGTGAAGCGCCTGGACAAGGTCTGGGCGCAGATCAGCAGCTGACGCGAGGCCGGCCGCGGGGCGGGTAGGTGGGCACCCTCGCTTATAAGCCGGCCCGCGCCGCAGCTGGGGCCAAAATCCGTCGTATTTCGACGTCTGCCAGCAAGCCTGGGCGCGCCAAGCTGGAGTCCAATCCAGGCAGTCATTTCTCATCGACCCGAGCCCATCCGTCGCCGTGCCCGAGCCCAGTCCCTCCGCCCCGCCGCTGCGCAGCTTCGGCCGTTTCGAATTGCGCGCGCTGCTGTCCAAGACCACGCGTGGCATGGCCTGGCTGGTCCATGACCCGCGCAACGGCCTGGACCTGATGCTGTGCCTGCCGCGTGAACAGCCCAACAGCGCCGCGGCCATGGAGCACTGGCAGCGCTCGGCCCAGGCCGGGGCGCGGGTCCAGCATCCCAACCTGGCGCCGGTGTTCGAGGTCGGCCAGGTCGACAACTGGCCCTACGCCGCCTATGACCGCCAGCTCGGCGAGACGCTGGACGAGCGCCTGGCCCGCCAGGCCGCGCCGCTGCCGGTGCAGGCCGCCGAGTGGGTGGGCCAGCTGCTGGAGGGCCTGGCCTTCGCGCATGAGGCGGGCCACGCGCACCGTGACCTGCAGGGCTGCAGCGTGCTGATCGATGCGGCCGACAAGGTGCGCCTGGTGGGCCTGGAGGTCGCGCAGGAGGTCTTCCCCGCGAACGTGGACTTCAACACCGTCACGCGCCGTGCGGTGCGCGAGTCCGCCGAGGAAGACGTGCTGGCCGCGGGTTTGCTGCTGCACCGCCTGCTGACCGGCCGCCCGGTGCTGGGACTGAACGACCTGCAGGCCGTGATCCAGCAGATGCAGCCGCAGGGGCGCGAGGTGGTGCGCCTGGGCTGGGAGACGCCGCACCCCATTCCCGAGCCGCTGCGCGCGATCTGCAACCGCGCGACCGATCGCCAGGCGCGCCAGCGCTATCACCAGGCGCGCAGCTTCTGGCGCGCGCTGGATGGCTGGCGGGTCGCGGCCAGCCAGGACGGCGGCGGCCCGGTGGCGCTGCTGCTGGACAAGATGCAGCGCGGCGGCCACCTGCCGCTGAGCACCACCGGTGCGCAGCGCTTTGCGTCGTCCGCCGCGCAGAGCACGCACGCGAGCGCGCTGTCGGACGCGGTGCTCAAGGACATGGCGCTGAGCCTGGAGCTGCTGCGCCGCGTCAACCTCAGCCTGCGCCAGAACGGCCACCAGGGCGAGGCGGTGCTGAACATGCAGCGGGCCATACAGATGCTGGGCCTGGAGGGCGTGCAGCGCGCATCCAACGCGCTCAAGCCCTGGCCGGGGCTGTTGCAGCCGGCCCAGGCCGAGCTGCTGCGCCTGCAGATGGCGCGGGTGGTCAAGGCCGGGCAGGTGGCGCAGGCGCTGCGCCCGGCCGGCTATGACGCCGAGGTGGTGTTCCTGGTCACCGTGATGCAGAACCTGGGCCGGCTGCTGCTGCAGTACCACAGCCCCGACGATGCGCAGCAGATCCGCCAGCTGATGGTGCCGCCCGAGCCCACCGAGGAGCAGCCCAACCCCGCACCCATGACCGAGCAGGCCGCGGCCTACGCGGTGCTGGGCTGCGATCTCGACACGCTGGGCGCGGCCGTGGTGCGCTACTGGGGCCTGGGCGATGAGCTGGTGCACATGGTGCGCCGCCAGCCGCTGGACGCGTCGGTCCACCCCACGCGCAGCGACGGCGAGCTCATACGCCTGACCTGCAGCCTGGCCAACGAGCTGATCGACGCGCTGGGCCAGCCCGAGCACCGTCGCCGCCTGGGCGTGGAGCTGGCCACACGTCGCTACGCGCGGGCGCTGGGCCTGGGCCTGCCCGACGTGCTGGCCGCGCTCAACCCGGGCGCCGCCCAGGCGCCGCGCCCCAGTGCCCCGCCGCCTGCCGACGAGGCCGCGGCGCCCAGTCCGGCCGAGGTGTCGGCCACCGGCCTGTCGCCGCTGCGGGCCAAGCTGACGCCGCGCAGCGGCGGCTGACATGATCGACGACCAGCGCCAACTGGGCCGCTTCAAGCTGCTCCACCGTCTGGGCGAGGGCGCCCAGGCCACCGTCTGGCTGGCCCACGACCCGCTGCTGGATCGCGAGGTCGCGCTTAAGCTGCTGAAGAGCGATGCAGGCATGGCGCTGAGTTCGGTGGACGAGTGGCTGCACGAGGCGCGCGCGGTCAGTCGCCTGACCCATCCCAACATCGTGCCGGTGTTCGAGGCCGACACCCAGGGCGGTCACTCCTATCTGGTGTTCGAGTACGTGGCCGGTGACACGCTGGCCCAGCGCCTGCGGGCCGGCCCGCGGCTCAGTGCGGCCGAGGCGGTCACGCTGATGCTGGGCGTGCTGGACGGCCTGGCCGCCGCCCATGCGGCCGGCCTGGTGCACCGCGATCTCAAGCCCAGCAACATCCTGCTGGATGCGCGCGGCCGGCCGCGGGTGATGGACTTCGGCATCGCGGCGCGCGTGGCGCCGGGCACGGCCGCGCCGGCCCGCATCGTCGGTACGCCGGGCTACATCTCGCCGGAGGCGGCCCGTGGCGCGCCGGCCCATCCGCAGATGGACGTGTTCGCCGCCGCGGTGGTGCTGGCCGAGATGCTCAGTGGCGAGCGCCTGATCAGCGAGCGCGACCCCATGCGCGCGCTGCAGCGGGCGCAGGAGGCCGAGCTGTTGCTGCCGGAGGCCTTGGGCGCCGACGTGAATGACGCGCTGCGGGCCATCGTGCAGCGGGGGCTGGCGCGTGCGCCGGCAGCCCGCTGGCCCGGTGCGCTGGCCATGCGCCAGGCGCTGGCCGAGTGGTTGCGGCCGGTGGCACCGCCGCCGCCCTCCGATGCCGACGCGCCGGTGCTGGACTTCCTGCTGCGCCGCATGCGCCACCGCAGCGACTTCCCGGCGCTGTCCGACGCGATGGGGCGCATCCAGAAGCTGGCCGAGTCCGAGCATGAGAGCCTGGCCGCGCTCAGCAACGAGATCCTCAAGGACGTGGCGCTGACCCAGAAGCTGCTGCGACTGGTCAACACGCCGCAGTACCGCCATGCGGCCAGCGGCGGCATCAGCACCGTGTCGCGTGCGGTCGCGCTGATCGGCTTTGCCGGCATACGCAACCTGGCGATGAGCCTGGTGCTGCTGGAACGCATGGAGAACAAGGCCCACGCGCAGCGCCTGCGCGAGGAATTCCTGCGCTCGCTGCTGGCCGCCTCGCTGGCACGTGAGCTGTGCCTGAGTCCGCGCGATGGCGAGGAGGCCTTTCTGTGCGGCATGTTCCACCACCTGGGGCGGGCGCTGACCGAGTTCTACTTCCCCGAGGAGGCGGAGGCGGTGCGCCGCCTGATGCGCAGCGCGGACGAGGCCGGCCCGGCGCTCAGCGAGCCGGTGGCGTCGGCCCAGGTGCTGGGCATGAGCTACGAGGCGCTGGGCCTGGGCGTGGCGCGGCAATGGGGCCTGCCCGAGAGCCTGCAGCGTTCCATGAATCGGCCGGTCGGCGATCCGCCGTCACGCCGCCTGGATGACCCGGCCGAGCACCTGCGCTGGCTGTCCCGGGCCTGCAACGACATGGCCGACATGATTCTGAACACGCCGGCCGAGCAGACCCACGCGCGCGTGCTGGCGCTGGCTCAGCGTCATGCGCGCGCACTGGGCGTCAGCGCCGACCAGTTCGCCCAGGCGGCCGACACCGCCCGCCAGCGGCTGGCGCAGATGACCGAGGCGCTGGAGTTGCGCCTGCCGCGCGACTCACGCGCTCAGCGCCTGCTGGCGCCGCTGCAGCCCTCGGCGCTGGATTCCCTCACCGCGCACGAGCTGGCGCCGACCCAGGTGCTGGAGCGCGGCGAGCCCGGCACCTTGCGCCTGCCCGAGCGCACCAGCGAGCTGCTGGCCGCCGGCATTCAGGAGGTCACCGAGGCCATGGTCAACGAGCTGCCGCTGAATGCGGTGCTGCGCATGATCCTGGAGACGGTCTACCGTTCGCTGGGCTGCCGGCGCGTGATCTTCTGCCTGCGCGATGCGCGTGGACAGAGCCTGGCGGGCCGACTGGGTGTGGGTGCCGAGGTGGAGCGGTTGGCGCCGCTGGTGCGCATCGACCTGCTGGCGCAGCCGCCCGATCTGTTCGCGGCCGTGTGCCAGAAAGGGGCAGACACGCTGATCCAGGATGCTGCGGCGGCCAACATCGCGTCCCGGCTGCCCGCGTGGTGCCAGGGCGAGCTGCGCGCGCCGGCCTTCCTGCTGCTGCCGCTGATGGTCAAGGGGGCGGCCTTCGGGCTGATCTATGCCGAACATGAACGCGCGGGCGGCATCGTCGTCGACGAGAAGCAGCTGGCGCTGCTGCGCACCTTGCGCAACCAGGCCGTGATGGCTTTCCGCCAGGCCGCGGGTTGAGCGCTGGGCGGGGTATGCACGGCGTCGGCGGCGAATAAAGAAATCGCCGGCATCTCGGGTGAGATGCCGGCGACATATGTCGGTGAATCTGCCGGATTCCGGGGCGCTGAGCGCGCGGCGGAAGAATATTTATTTATCCGTTCAGACCCTGGCGACGTCCCTGAGCAGGATTCAGGGTGTGACCCTGAATATTTTGATTAGAAGCCGGTGTAGGGCAGGCCGAGGACTTCGCAAATCAGGTTGATGAGGCTCATGTTGCGCTCCAAAAAGTGATGGAGGAACTATGCCTAAGGGATTGATTTTCGACACCTGTTCAGGTTGACAGGTGGCGACCTGTTCAGGCTGGGCTATATGAGGCCCAGCTCCAGGCAGGTGATCACCGCCTGCATCTTGGTGGCCACGCCCAGCTTCTTGAGACTGGACTGGATGTGGAAGTTCACCGTGCGGGGCGAAATGCCCAGCAGTTGGGCCACGTGCCAGGCGCTGCGGCCGTCCATGCTCAGGCGCAGACACTCCAGTTCCTGAGGGGTCAGCTTGGGCTTGGGGCGGGGCGTGTTCAGCTCGTCACCGATCAGGCGCTGTGCCGCGGCCTGCGCGTGCACCGCCAGCGTCTGCACACTGTCCAGCAGGTAGGTCAACGTCTCTTCCTTGCGGGGCAGCTTGGTGGGGCGGTCCACGCCCAGCAGGAAATGCTTGTCCTTGGACAGGTGCATGGCCACCGCGATGCCGGTGGAGTAGCCGTAGGGCGCCTGCATCTCCCACAGGTCACCGGCGTCGGCCTCGGCGTAGGTGCGCTGGTCGTAGATGAAGGGCAGGTCCTGGCGCATCAGGCACTGCATCACCGGGTCGCGGCGCGCGGTATCCAGCGAGCGCGAGATCTCGATGAAGGCCTCGGGCGTGTTGGAGATCGAGCGTCCCTGCACATTCGGGCTGTTCAGGTTGCCGTTGATCAGCACGGCCGACATCAGACCGAAATCCAACCTGTTTGCAAATGCAACCAAACGTGTCTTCAGCGACTCGACATCGGGTGCGCAGCTGATGTCTAGGAGGTCGCGGACAGCGATGTTTTGCATTACGTGAGCCTGGAGGCTGAAAAGCGCCGGTGGCGCTGGCAAGGTTGACAGGTGACGAGTATGGCAGGCCCGGGTGACAGTAGAACCTCGAAAAAACGAGGCATGCTGTCATGACAGATTTACGAAGCTTCTCCCGGGCCATCCCGACTTTGTTTTCCGACCCCTGGGCGCTGGTCGAAGTATGGCGGCATGATTTTTCCCATGTGGACACCGGTTTGCTGGAACCGGATTCCACGCGTGTGCGGAATATCACGGGCTTCAGCGTCTGGGGCAATCCTCAGGGTCTGCAGGTGTGGTTCGAGTGGGTGGAAGTCAAGCCCCGGGTGGTGGCTCTGCGCAATCCCATGGGCATCAAGGTCAATGCGCGCTTCACGAGCGCCGACGGCGGTGCGGCGCCGGCAGAGATGGTGCCGGTCTTCCTGGCCACCTTCGTGCACCACCTGAAATGGCAGTCCGGCGTGCTGGAATGGTTGACGCGGCACGGCGAGACCGTGGCTGGCGTGCGCGAGCGCACACGCAATGCGCGCCTGGCCAGTCAGGCCCGGCTGCTCAGCTGACGGGGCTGAGTTCAGAGGAGAAGGGGAGGGTGACGAGCCTGACCCCGGCACTGGTTGCAACGGTTAGGGCTGCTTGGTTCCCCACCTGACCCAGTTGGCCGCGCTTCCATGCGAGGAGGCCCGTCGCTTCGCATTCTAACCGCCCCGCGGGGCTCAGCCGCCGAAGATGTCGGGGTTGTAGGCGGCCGCCATGGCCAGTGCCAGCAGCAGCAGCGCCGCCGCGTAGCCCAGCACATGCAGCCGGTTCTGCGACAGCGCCCAGTGGCCGCAGGCCCAGTAGCCCAGCAGCGCGACGATCTTCACGCCCAGCCAGGTCTGCACCAGCGGGTTGTAGCCCAGCGAGCCCCACAGGCTCAGGCCCGACACCACGAGGCAGGTGTTCACGCCGAACACCAGCACCATCAGTCGCGCGTCGCTGGACAACTCCTGCAGCCGCGGCGTGCCGAACTGGAACAGCAGGCCGCGCGAGAAGAACAGCAGCACGCTGCACCAGGCCAGCAGCGCGTGCCAGTCCACCATCTGGGAGTAGAACCAACTCATGGCATGCCCCCTTGTCGGCCCTCGCGCTGCACCTGGCGTGTTTGCTGGGGCTTGGCCCGCTGAGGCTGCGAGCGGGTCACGTCAGCGCAGGTGCAGGTCGTCTTCGCCGAAGCGCACGCCCAGCGGCTCGATCAGCAGCTGCTTCTCGCCCGCCTCGACACGGCCGGCGACCCAGGCCTCAATGCCGCAGTCACGCGCCACCTGGGCGGTGCGCTCGGCGTCCTCGGCGCTGACGAAGATCGCAAAGCCAGCGCCCATGTTCAGCGTCGAGTAGGCCTCGCGGTCGTCCTGGCCGGCCTGCTTCTGGATGAAGTCCAGCACGGCCGTCTTGGGAGGCACCGTGTGGATGCGGTAGGTCAATGCACTCGGGTGGCGCAGCAGCTTGCGCCAGCCGTGGCCGGTGATGTTGGCGCAGTAGTGCGGTGCGATGCCGGCCTTCCACAGCGCTTCGGTGACCGGCGAGTACAGCGCGGTCGGGGCCAGCAGGGCCTCGCCATAGCTCAGGCCCGGCGCGATCTCGGTCAGGTAGCCCTGGGGCAGACGCTCGGCCAGCTTGCGCGCCAGGCTCAGGCCGTTGGCATGGATGCCGCTGGAGGCCAGCAGCACGATGGCGTCGCCCGGGCCCAGCTTGTCGCCCACCGACAGGCGTTCGCGCGGGTTGATCAGGCCGGTGCAGGAGGCGGCGAGGTCGATGCGACCGTCTTCCACGATGCCGGCCAGCGCGGGCGTCTCGCCGCCGCCCCAGGCCACGCCGCAGGTGTCGCAGGCGGCCTTCCAGCCGGCCACCAGCGCCTGTGCGCGCTGCGCGTCGCCGAACCAGTCGCTGCCTCCGGCCGCCCAGTAGGCCTGCACCACCAGCGGCGTGGCGCCGACCGTGATCAGGTCGTTGATCGCCATTGCGATCGTGTCCTGCGCAATGCCCGCGAAGAAACTCTTGCCGGTCAGCTTGGCCATCTCGTCGGCGACCAGGGTCTTGGTGCCCAGGCATTCGACGATGGAGGCCAGGTAGAAGGGGCCCACATCCACGACGTAGGCGGACTCCCCGCGCGAGGCCTTGACCTCGCTGAAGCCGTGGCCGGCGAGGTGGGAGGCCGTGGCGGCGGCGGCGCGCTGCGCGGTGATCTTCAGCGGGTCGATCAAGTCGTAGTTGACGCCAGCCTGGTCGTAGGTGAGGGGAGCTTGGGAGGTCATGGGGGTGGATTATCGGTGCGCCAACCCGCTCGGGGCGCCGCGCTCGCCGGACCGGGGCGCGCGCACTTCTAGAATCCCGCCCATGAGCTATCAGGTCCTGGCCCGCAAATACCGTCCGCAGAGTTTCGAGCAGCTCGTCGGCCAGGAGCATGTCGTGCAGGCGCTGGCGAATGCGCTGACCCAGGGGCGGCTGCATCACGCCTATCTGTTCACCGGCACCCGCGGTGTCGGCAAGACCACGGTGTCGCGCATCCTGGCCAAGAGTCTGAACTGCACCGGACCCGACGGCTCGGGCGGCATCACGGCCCAGCCCTGCGGCGTCTGCGCGGCCTGCCGCGACATCGATGCCGGCCGCTTCGTGGATTACGTGGAGCTGGACGCGGCGTCCAATCGCGGCGTCGAGGAAATTTCGCAGCTGCTGGATCAGGCGGTCTACAAGCCGGTCGTGGGGCGCTTCAAGGTCTACATGATCGACGAAGTGCACATGCTGTCCAACACCGCGTTCAACGCGATGCTGAAGACGCTGGAGGAGCCGCCCGAATACCTGAAGTTCGTGCTCGCGACCACCGACCCGCAGAAGGTGCCGGTCACCGTGCTGTCGCGCTGCCTGCAGTTCAATCTGCGGCCCATGGCGGCGGCCGACGTGCAGATGCACCTGGGCAATGTGCTGGGTGCGGAGCAGGTGCCGGCGGAGGCCGGTGCGCTGCGCCTGCTGTCGCGGGCGGCGCGTGGCTCCATGCGCGATGCGCTGTCGCTGACCGACCAGGCCATCGCCTTCGGCGCCGGTCAGCTGACCGAGGCCGGCGTGCGCCAGATGCTGGGCAGCGTGGATCGCTCGCATGTGGTGGCCATCGTCGACGCGCTGGCCGCGGCCAGCGGCGAGGCGGTGGTGAGCGCGGCCGATGGGCTGCGCGCGGCCGGCCTGTCGGCCGCCGGCACGCTGGAAGACCTGGCCACCTTGTTCCAGCAGATGGCGCTGGCGCTAGCCGCGCCGGCCGCGCTGGACGACGCCGACCCCGAGACCGCCGAGATCCGCCGCCTGGCCACGCTGTTGCCGGCCGACGAGGTGCAGCTGATGTACAGCATGGCGCTGCATGGCCGTGCCGAGCTGCACCTGGCGCCCGACGAATACGCCGGCCTGCTGATGGTGCTGCTGCGCATGCTGAACTTCCGCCCCGCCGGCACCCAGCCGCGACCGCTGAAGGCCGCGCCTCTGGTGCGTCCGGCGGCCGTGGCCAAGGCCGTGGTCGCGGTACCGCTGCCTCAGCCGGTGGCTGCGGTCGCTCCGGCGGCGCCTGCGCCTGCGCCGGTGAGCGTTGCCCCCGTGTTGCGCGAGCTCGAGCCCGAGTTCGAGCCCCCTCATGAGGCCGTGGCCGAGCCGACCCCGCCGGCGCCGGTGAGTGCGCCCGAACCCGCGCCGGCTGCGGTGGTCACAGCCGTGCCGCTGGCGCCTGCCCGCGCGGCGGGCGACGCGCCCAAGGCCAGCGACCGCCTGCGGCCGCGGCCGGTGCTGGCCTCCGAGCAGGAGGAGGCCGCGGACCTGCCGGGTGACGCGCCCCCCGACGACGCGCCGCCGCCCTGGCTGGACGCCGATGACCTGCCGGCCATGAGCGCCGCAGCGCCCGAGGGCTCGGCGCCCGGCCGCAGCCATGCCGCGGCGCAGGCTGCCCAGCGTCCCCGCCTGGTCGAGACGTCCGAGGGCGAGCGCTGGGCGGCGCGCGTGGAGCCGCTGGGCCTGACCGCGCTGACCCGCGAGCTGGCCTGGCAGGCCCAGGCGCTGGGCATGGAAATGCGCGATGGCGTCGAGGTCTGGCGGCTGCGCGTGGAGCGCGATTCGCTGCGCGCGCCGGCGCTGGTCGCCAAGCTCGAAGCCGCGTTGGGCGGTCGCGTGGAGGCCGAGCCCGGCGTGGCCGAGGACTCCATCGCGCTGCGCGCCACCGCCCGCGCCGAAGCGCGCCAGCGGGCCGCCGAGGCGCTGGCCCATGAACACCCGATGACGCGGACCCTGCTGTCGCAGTTCCCCTCCGCGCGCATCCTGCCGGGCTCGATCGAGCCCCTGAACCCCACTCTTTGAAAAGGACACGACCATGATGAAGGGACAACTCGCCGGCCTGATGAAGCAGGCCCAGGCGATGCAGGACAACCTGAAGAAGGCCCAGGACGAACTGGCCAATGTGGAGGTCGAGGGTCAGAGCGGCGCTGGCCTTGTGAAGGTGGTGATGACCTGCAAGAACGAGGTCCGCCGCGTCACCATCGACCCCAGCCTGCTGGCCGATGACAAGGACATGCTGGAAGACCTGGTGGCCGCCGCGTTCAACGACGCGGCCCGCCGCGCCGAGGCCACCAGCGCCGAGAAGATGGGCAAGCTCACCGCCGGCCTGCCGCTGCCGCCGGGCATGAAGTTCCCGTTTTGATGACCCGCCCCCGAGGCGCTGCGCGCCTCCCCCTCAAGGGGGTCGAGCCTGGACACAAACGCTCCGGTGGAGCGTTTGTGCCTGGCGAGGGGCTGGGCGGTAACGCCCAGCGCGGCCTGCAAGGCCAGCCCGTGGCCTGGCAAAGCCAGTTCCACGGCTGCCGCTGGATGGTATCTCGCCTGCGGCGGCGATCATCTGTTGATGCGGGGGGCGGCCCATGAACGCGCTCGACACCCTCATCGAGGCGCTGCGGCGCCTGCCGGGCGTGGGGCAGAAGTCGGCCCAGCGCATGGCCTACCACCTGCTGCAGCATGACCGTGCGGGCATGGGGCGGCTGGCGGAGGCCCTGAGCGGCGCGCAGCAGGGCGTGCAGCACTGCGAGCGCTGCCACACCTTCAGCGAGACGCCGCTGTGCGCGGTCTGCGAAGACCCGCAGCGCGATGCGCGCCTGCTGTGCGTGGTCGAGACGCCGGCCGACCAGGCGGCGCTGGAGCGCACCGGCTCCTACCGCGGCTACTATTTCGTGCTGCTGGGCCGCCTGAGCCCGCTGGACGGCGTGGGTACGCGCGAGATCGGCGCGGCCGAGCTGCTGGCGCGCGCCGCCGAGCCCGGCGTGGAGGAGGTGATCCTGGCCACCAGCTTCACCGCCGAGGGCGAGGCCACCGCCTACGCGCTGTCCGAGGCGCTGCGTGCCCAGGGCCGCAAGGCCACGAGGTTGGCGCGTGGCGTGCCGGTGGGCAGCGAGCTCGAATACGTGGACCTGGGCACCATCGCCCATGCCCTCAGCGACCGGCGATGAGCCTGGAGACTCCATGAGCCTTGCGCAGATCTGCCTGCTGGTGAGCTGTCTGATGCCGGTGCTGTGCGCCGGCCTGGCCAAGTCGCCGGGCTTTGGCCGGCGCCGCCGCGAGGGCGGCTTCGACAACCATCTGCCCCGCGAGTGGCTGGCCCGCCAGCAGGGCTGGCAGGCGCGCGCCAACGCGGCCCAGGCGAATTGCTGGGAGGCGCTGCCGGTGCTGCTGGCCGGCCTGTTCGTCGCCGGCCAGCACCAGGCGGCCCCGGCCACCGTGGACCTGCTGGCGCTGGGCTTCCTGGCCTGCCGCCTGGTGTTCGTCGCGGCCTACCTGGCCGACCGGGCGACGTTGCGCTCGGCGGCCTGGACGCTGGGCTTCGCCTGCTGCGTGGCGCTGTTCTTCGTCGGCTGAGCCCGCCGGCTCAGGGGGCGGCGGACGCCATCACGTTGTTGCGACCCTTGCCGCCGGCCTTGACCACCTTGGTCTTGGCCGTGGCGGGCTTGGCGGCCGCCAGCTTGCGGCCCTTGGCCGCGGTCGGCTTGGCCGCCGCCTGGCGCACCGGTGCGGCGCTGGGCGTGTAGGCGGTGTAGACCACCAGCGCCTGGCCCGGCTTGAGGCGGCTGTTGCCCGTCAGCTTGTTCCACTGCGCGACCTGCTCGGCCTTCACGCGGTAGCGGCTGGCGATGCCGGCCAGCGTATCGCCCTTGCCGGCCTTCAGCGCCACGCGGCGCAGCGGCGGCGCATCGGGCGCCAGCGCCAGGCTGGCGGTGTCGGCCAGGTGGCCGGACACATCGGCCACCACCTTCTCGTCGCGCGGCACCAGCAGCGTGGAGCCGGCCTTCACCAGCATCTTGGGCGGGATCTTGTTGACTTCGCGCAGCTGGGCCTCGGGCATGCCGGTGCGCTTGGCGGCCTCGGCGGGGCTCATGGTCTTGGGCACGACCCAGGCGGTCCAGCTGGCCAGCGGGCCCAGGTTGAGGCTCACATGACGCTCGAGGTTTTCGGCGAAGGTGCTGGCCTGGTCGTAGGGCAGCAGCACGCGCGGCGTGGCGGCGGCCAGGATCACCGGCTGGTTCATCTGCGGGTTGAACTGCTGGAAGGTTTCCAGCGTCAGCCCGGCCAGGCGGGCGGCCAGCTCCACGTCGATGTCGCGCTCGATCTTGACGCTGAGGAAATAGGGGTGGTTGGCCACCGGCGGCAGGCTCAGCGCATAGCGCTCGGGCGCCATCACGATGTTCTTCACCGCCTGCAGCTTGGGCACGTAGTAGCGGGTCTCGTCGGGCAGCTTGAGGCTGGCGTAGTCGGTGGGCAGGCCCTGGCGCTGGTTGCGCGCGATCGCCTTCTGCACATTGCCCGGGCCCCAGTTGTAGGCGGCCAGCGCCACATGCCAGTCGCCGAACATCTTGTAGAGCCGGCCGAGATAGTCCAGCGCGGCGCGGGTGGAGGCCATCACGTCGCGGCGGTCGTCGCGGAAGATGTTTTGCTTCAGGTCGAAGTCGCGTCCGGTCGCGGGCATGAACTGCCACATGCCGGTGGCCTTGGTGCTGGACACGGCATGCGTGACGAAGGCGCTCTCCACGAAGGGCAGCAGCGCCAGCTCGGTGGGCATGTTGCGCTTCTCGACCTCTTCGACGATGTGATAGAGGTAGCGGCTGCCGCGCGTGGTCATGCGCTCCACGTAGTCGGGCCGGGCGCCGTACCAGGCCTCGGCCTTGCGCACCCAGTCGTCGTCCAGGTCCTGCAGCTGGAAGCCCTGGCGCAGCCGCACCCACAGGTCGGCATTGGCGTCCGGGGCGTCCAGGTCCACCTTGCCGTCCGGGTCGAGGTTGTCTTCCAGCAACTGCGAAGCCGCGGCATTGCGGTTGGCGGCAGCGGGCTTGTCGGCGCCGGCCAGCGTCTGCGCCGAAGCCGGCGGGGCCAGGTCGGTGGGGAGCTGGTCGCGCCCGCCGGGTGGGGCGGCGGTGACGGGGGTGGTCGGCGGTGTGGTGGTGGCGCAGGCCGCCAGCAGCAGGGCCAAGGCCAGGGGGGTGAGTCGTGTCAGGCTCATCGGTAGCTGTTCTTCCATTCCCGCAGCGTCGCCAGCACGGCCACGGGGCCGGGTTGGGCGGGAAGTTGGTGGGGCGCATGGCGCAGTGCGGCCATCTGCAGGGCCGGCTGCTCGCAGCGCAGGAAAGGATTGATCAGCCGCTCGCGGCCCAGCCGGGCCGGCAGCGTCGGGCGCGCCGCGGCGCGCTCGGTGGCGCACCAGTCGGCGTAGGCGGCGAGGGCGGTGTTGTCGGGGTCCACCTCGCGCGCGAAGCGCAGGTTGGACTGCGTGTATTCGTGGGCGCAGCAGACCCGCGTGGCGGCGGGCAGTGCGGCCAGCGCCTGCAGCGACGCATGCAGCTGTGCGGGCGTGCCCTCGAACAGCCGGCCGCAGCCGCCGCTGAACAGCGTGTCGCCGCAGAACAGCAGCGGCGCGCTGCCGTCGGCCGCCGCCACCGCAGGTGCGTAGTAGGCGATGTGGCCGGCCGTGTGGCCCGGCACGTCCAGCACCGTGAAGCGCAGGCCCAGCAACTCGACATGGGCGCCACCGCCGACGCGCTGCACCGGCTCGGGCAGGCGTTCGTGGCGGGGACCGTAGACCTGACCCCGCAGCCGCGGTCGCAGCGCCTCGACACCGCTGACGTGATCGCCGTGGTGGTGGGTCAATAGAATGCCGACCAGCTTCAGGCCCCGGCGGTCCAGCTCGGCGGCTACCGGCACGGCGTCGCCGGGGTCGACCACCAGGGCATCGCGGCCGTTGTCCAGCAGCCAGAGATAGTTGTCGTCGAAGGCGGGCAGCGGGGTGAGCGTCAGTGCGCCGGGTGGCGTGGCGATCTGCGAGCTGACCGTGGGTTGCCCCTGATTCATGCTGCCTTGAAACCCCATGACGGATAAAGCGCCGAGTATAGAGACTGCCCCGGAGCTGACGGCCTGGCTGCAGACCCCGCCGGGGCAATACCTGCTGGCCTGGGAACAGGCGCAGGCGGACGCGGCGGTGGCGGACCTGTTCGGCTTTCACGCGCTGCAACTGGGTCTGCCCGCACTGCAGGCACTGCAGGCCAATCGCATGCCGCATCGCTGGGTCGTGGGCGTGGACCTGCATTGCGATGCCGACGCGCTGCCGTTCGGGTCGGGCAGCCTGGACTTGGTGGTGCTGCCCCATGTGCTGGAGCATGCGGCGGACGCCCACCACCTGCTGCGCGAGGTGGAACGCGTGCTGCGGCCGGAAGGCCGGCTGATCGTGTTCGGCCTCAACCCGGCCAGCCTGTGGGGCATGCGTCAGAAGCTGGGGCGGCTGCGGCCCGGCCGGCCCTGCTACCTGCCGCGCAGCGGCGAGTTCCTGGGCTACTGGCGGCTGCGGGACTGGCTCAAGCTGCTGTCCTTCGACGTCGAGAAGGCCCGTTTCGGCCTCTACCGGCCGCCGCTCAGCACCGAGCTGTGGCTGAACCGCTGGCAGTGGGTGGAGCCCATAGGCTCGCGCTGGTGGCCGGTGCTGGGCGCGGTGTATTTCATCCAGGCGGTCAAGCGCGTGCACGGCATGCGCCTGATCAGCCTGGCCAAGCGCAAGCGGCTGGCGGCCAAGAAGGCGCCGGCCGTGGCGCTCAACCATCACAACAAGAAATGACTGAAACAAACACGAAACCCGCCGCCGCGGCCGCGATCAAGCGCCCGCAGGTGACGGTCTATACCGACGGGGCCTGCAAGGGCAACCCCGGCCCTGGCGGCTGGGGCGCGTGGCTGGTCAGTGGCGGCCACGAGAAGGAGCTGTTCGGTGGCGAGCACGGCACGACCAACAACCGCATGGAGCTGACCGCGCCCATCGAGGCGCTGGCTTCGCTGAAGCGCAGCTGCGATGTGGTGATCTACCTGGACAGCGAGTACGTGCGCAAGGGCATCACCGAGTGGATCCTGAACTGGCAGCGGCGTGGTTGGAAGACCGCCGACGGCAAGCCAGTCAAGAATGCCGACCTCTGGCAGCGCCTGGACGCGCTGAGGAAGCTCCATCACGTGGAGTGGCGCTGGGTCAAGGGCCATGCGGGCGACCCCGGCAACGAGCGCGCCGATGCGCTGGCCAACCGCGGCGTGCCGCGCTGAATTTCTAGAGGACTGCGATGAGCATCAAGAGCGACAAGTGGATTCGGCGCATGGCCGAACAGCACGGCATGATCGAGCCCTACGAGCCCGGCCAGGTGCGCGAGGCCGACGGACGCAAGATCGTCAGCTACGGCACCAGCAGCTATGGCTACGACATCCGCTGCGCGCCCGAGTTCAAGATCTTCACCAATGTGCACAGCACCGTGGTGGACCCCAAGAACTTCGACGAGAAGAGCTTTGTGGACTTCCAGGGCGATGTCTGCATCATCCCGCCCAACAGCTTCGCGCTGGCGCGCACCGTCGAGTACTTTCGCATCCCGCGCAATGTGCTGACCATCTGCCTGGGCAAGAGCACGTATGCGCGCTGCGGCATCATCGTCAACGTGACGCCCTTCGAGCCCGAATGGGAGGGCTATGTGACGCTGGAGTTCTCCAACACCACGCCGCTGCCGGCCAAGATCTATGCGGGCGAGGGCTGCGCCCAGGTGCTGTTCTTCGAGAGCGACGAGGTCTGCGAGACCAGCTACCGCGACCGCGGCGGCAAGTACCAGGGTCAGGTCGGGGTCACGCTGCCCAAGACCTGACCCCCGCGGCGGCACTTGAGCCGCATCAACGCTGGATAGGGCGGTCTTTTCGGCCTTTATCCGGGCTTGGCGCGGCCGAGCGGTCGGCACCATCGGTCATCCCCCGATGTGCCGCCGCCCGCCATGCTGATCCCCCTGCACCTGATCCCGCCGCTCGCCGACGAGCCCTTGCTGCTGGACGAGCCCGGCCATGTGGCCGGACAGGTCAGCGGCCTGCATATCGCGCCGGGCTGGCACCTGGGCGACCTGCGTGCGCTGGGCTCGCCGCTGACCGGGGCGGCCGGCGCGGAGCATGCGCCGGTGCGCACCGCCGACCTGCTGCGCTTCGCGCAGCTGATGGCCCATGCCGGCCAGCCCATCAACCCCACGCGCATGCTCTACGACCGGCGCTACGCCTTCCTGAGCCTGGCCGAGGGTCGCGCGGCGGCGGACGACGCGCTTGCCGCGCTGGCGCTGGAGCTGTTCGAAGCCTACCAGGCCGCGGGCGAGTGGATAGGCCTGGCCCATTGAGCCGGCCGCGCATCGGCGCATAGCCTCGGGTTATCCCCCCTGCCTTTTCACACTGACGGGGTGCCGCGCCCCGCGGTTAGTCTTGCAGCTTCGCGTTTTGTTCCCTGTCGAACTGCATGAAATCCATCTCTCTCACGCTGCTGGCCGCCTCGCTGGCCGCCGCCGGTGTCGCCCAGGCCAACGAAGGCATGTGGATGCCCAAGCAACTGCCGCAGATCGCCAAGGATCTGCGCGCCACGGGCCTCGCGATCGACCCCAACAAGCTGCAGGACCTGACCACCTTCCCCATGGGCGCGGTCGTCAGCCTGGGTGGCTGCACCGCCAGCTTCGTGTCGCCGCAAGGCCTGGTGGTCACCAACCACCACTGCGCCTACGGCAGTATCCAGTACAACTCCAAGCCCGAGCGTGACCTGATCAAGAACGGCTTCTACGCCGCCACGCTGGCCGACGAGCTGCCGGCCGCGCCGGGCAGCCGCGTGCTGGTGACCGTGGACATGAAGGACGTCACCGCCCAGGTGCTGAACGCCAAGACCCTGGCGCTGGCCGGCAAGGCCCGCACCGACGCGATCGAGGCGGCCGAGAAGTCCATCGTCGCGGCCTGCGAGGCCGACAAAGGCCATCGCTGCAATGTCTACCCCTTCTTCGGCGGCCTGCAGTACCAGCTGATCAAGCAGCTGGAGATCCGCGACGTGCGTCTGGTGCACGCGCCGGCCGACATGGTGGGCCGCTTCGGTGGCGACACCGACAACTGGATGTGGCCGCGCCATACCGGCGACTACAGCTTCTACCGCGCCTATGTGGGCCCGGACGGCAAGCCGGCCGACTACAGCAAGGACAACAAGCCCTACCAGCCCAAGTACCACCTGAAGATCGCGTCCACCCCGCTGAACGACGGCGACTTCGTGATGGTCACCGGCTACCCGGGCCGCACCAACCGCCACCGCCTGCCGCGCGAGGTGGACTTCACCTTCGGCTGGGAACAAAAGGCCGTGGTCGCCGCGATGGGCGAGTCCATCGACCTGATCAAGGCCGAGACCGCCGGCCGCCGTGACGCCGAGATCAAGATGGCCGCGCGCATGCAGGGCCTGAACAACTACTACAAGAACCGCCAGGGCCAACAGGCCAGCTACGACGGCAGCGACATCCTGGCACGCAAGACCGCGGCCTTCGACCAGCTCAAGGCCTGGGTGAATGCCGACGCCAAACGCAAGGAACGCTACGGCGCCGACATCGCCGCCACCGACAGCCTGCTGGGCGAGCGCGAAGCCATTGCCAAGGCCGAGTACCTGCTGGGCTTCTCGACCCCGTCCATGCTGGGCTCGGCCCGCCAGCTCTACCAGCTGGCCCAGGAGCGCACCAAGCCGGATGCCGAGCGCAAGTCCGGCTACCAGGACCGCGACCTGGCCCGCCTGCGCGCCGGCCTGCAGCAGCTGGACCGCCGCTACGACGAGCAGACCGACAAGCGCCTGGTGGCCCACTTCCTGGCCAAGTACCTGGCCCAGCCGGCCGGCACGCTGAATGCCGCGCTGCTGAACGCCTGGGGCCTGAAGGCCGGCCAGGACGAGGCCAGCATCCGCGCCCGCCTGGACGTGGTCTACGCCGCCAGCAAGCTGGCCGACACCGCCACCCGCATGGGTTGGCTGGACAAGGACGTGGCCGCCTTCAAGGCCAGCGACGACGCCTTCATCAAGATGGCCGTCGCGCTGTATGAGGACGACCGCGCCCGTGAGGACCGCGACAAGGAACTGGCCGGCAAGCTGCAGAAGGCCTATGCCGGCACGCAGCAGGCCATGATCGACTTCCACGCCAGCCGCGGCGAGGTGGTCTATCCCGACGCCAACAGCACGCTGCGCATCAGCTTCGGCAAGGTGCAGGGCCGCGACCACGGCGGTGCCGACGGCACGGCCTGGACGCCGTTCACCACGCTGCGTGGCATCGTCGAGAAGGCCAAGGGCCCGGGTCAGCCGGGTTCGGACGAGTTCAACGCGCCTGCCGAGCAGCTGGCCGCAATCAAGGCCAAGCAGTACGGCAACTACTATGTGAAGAGCCTGGACTCGGTGCCGGTGAACTTCCTGGCCACGCTGGACACCACCGGCGGCAACTCCGGCTCGCCGGTGTTGAACAAGAACGCCGAGCTGGTGGGTCTGCTGTTCGACGGCACGCTGGACGCGGTGATCTCCGACTGGGACTACAACCCCAAGAATGTGCGCAGCATCGTGCTGGATGCGCGCTACATGCTGTGGCAGATGAGCGTGGTCGACAAGGCGACGCGGGTGCTGCAGGAAATGGGTGTGAAGTAACTGGCCCCTCGCTCAGGCTGCCCCGCTGAACGCGGCCAGCCTGATCGGTCCCCCGAGGGGACGGTGAGGCCCGCGGCATCGAGCCGCGAGCGCCTCACCTGCGCGGGCCGGCTTGGGGCGGCCCGGCGCTCGGCCCGAAATGCGGAGTACAAGAAGGGCAGCCTGGGGCTGCCCTTCTTCGTTATTCGGCGGCGACGGCTTCGACCTGGATGCGCAGGTTCACGGCCATGTTGAAGCCCCAGTCCTTGCCGGCCGTGAGGCCGAAGTCCTCGCGGTTGAAGGTGCCGGTGGCGTCGGCGCCGCACCAGTCGCGCTTGAGCATGGGGTGGGGCAGGCACTTGAGCTGGTGGATGGTGAGCGTCACCGGCCGGGTGCGGCCGTTCAGCGTCAGCTCGCCCACCACCTGGGTGGGCAGGCCCGCGCGGACCGCGTCCAGCCGACCCTTGAACAGCGCGGTGGCGGGGTTCTTCTCGAGGTTGAAGAAGTCCTTGCCGCGCGCCCAGGCGTTCATCGCGTCCAGGCCGAAGTCGATGCTGGCCAGGTCCATCTGCACCTCCACCGTGCCGGTGCCGGCGGCCTTGTCGTAGACCAGGCTGCCGCTGTTCTTGTTGATCTTGCCGCGCCAGACCGACAGGCCCATGTGGTCGGCCTCGAAGCTGGGGTAGGTGTGGGTGGGGTCCAGCTCGTAGCGCACCGGGGCGGCCAGGGCCGTGGGCAGCAGGCCGGCCAGTGCGAGGCTTGCGATCAGGGTGAAGGGTTTCATCAAAGTCCTTTCCGGTGCGTTGCACCGCGGTCGCGGCAGGATGCCTGACACTACGACGCCTCAGCCCCCGGGGTTTCGACAACTGCCCATGCGCCGTCGCCTGCCACTCGTTCCGTTGACCGTCCTGTTGAGCCTTGTGCTCGCCGCCTGCGCCCCGCTGCGCCCGCCGGCACCGGCGAGCGAGAAGCGCTACAGCGCTGCCGAGCTGCTGGCGCTGCGCCCCGAGGCCTTCAGCTGGCCGGCCGCCGCTCAGGCGGCCGAGCAGGCCCAGCACGAGGCGGCGCTGGCTGCGCTGCGCGCTGGACTCGCCCAGCCCGGCCCCGAGCGTGATGCCGCGCTGCCGGCCCTGTTGACGCAGGTGATGCGCTTCAACGCCGAGATCGCGACCGCGCAGCCGCTGCTGCTGGCCGCCTTGCCCGGGCTGGCCGCGCGCGATGCCGACGCCCAGCGCGCGTTGCTGACCGCGGCCTACACGCTCTATCCGCAAGAGTCCGCGCCGCTGCTGTGGCCGCTGCTGCCGCAGCTGACGGCCAGCAAGCCCTTCGCGATCGCGGCCTACACGCTGCTGCAGGCCGACCCGACCACGGCCACGCGGCTGCGCGAGCAGTTGCCGCAGCAGTTCCCGGCCTGGGGCGAGGACGCGCGGCTGGTCGCGCTGATGCTGCGCCTGCAGCCGGGCGACGCGCCCGCGCCGCCGCTGGCCGAGCTGCTGGCCGCACCGCTGCGGCCCGGCTACCCGGTGATCTTCAGCCTGCAGCGCCCCGGGCGCGACGACATGGGCCTGGCGCTGGTGCGCGGCGCCGACGGGCGCTTTGTGCGCGAGGCCGACGGCCGCCTGTTCACGTCACCGCAGCTGGCGCGCGCGCGCAGCGGCCTGCCCGGCACCATCACCAACGGCAACACGCCACAGGGCCTGTTCGCCATCGTCGGTGCGGGCACGGCCACCAACCCCGATATCGGCCCCGTGCCCTATCTGCACAGCAAGCTGCCCATCGAGGCCACGCTGGCCGAGTTCGAGCATGCCGACCTGACGCTGGCCTGGACCGCCGAGGTCTACAACAGCTTTCTGCCGCCCTCCTGGCGGGGCTGGGCGCCCATCCATGAGGCCTGGCTGGCCGGCCGTGCGGGGCGCGACGAGATCCTGGTGCATGGCAACACGCTCAACCCGGCCTATTACGCGGGCAGCCCCTTCTACCCGGGCGCGCCCCAGGCCGGCTGCCTGGTGTCGCAGGAGGACTGGGACCCGGCCAGCGGCCGGCTGCTGGCGAGCCGGCAGCTGCGCCTGGCCCAGGTCTACGCGGCGGCGGGCGCGCCGGCCGACCTCGCGGGCTATCTGGTGGTGGTGGAGCTGGGGGCGGCCGGCACGCCGGTCAGCGCGGCCGAGGCCCAGGCGCTGGTGGAGGCGGCCGGGCGATGAATACGCTGCAATTCCTGCTGTTCGAGCGCAGCGAGGGCGACGACGGCTCGGTCACGCTGGATGCGCTGGCCTCCACGCGCGCCGCCCAGCATGAGGCGGTGCGGGCCGAGGCTCAGGCCGTGTTGGACTGGGCGGAGCGCGAGTTTCCGGGCCAGCAAGGGCCGCTGGAGGAAGGCATGACCTGGCACCACGACTTGCAGATCAGCGAGGAGCCCGGCGGCTGGATCGCGGTGGCGCTGACGCTGAGCGCCCGGCCCGAGTTTGCCGACGCGCTGCTGGCGGCCTGGGCGCCACTGGAGGACTGAGCGATGCGCGCCATGCATCACCGGACGAGCCTGGTGAGCCTGGTGCTAGGCCTGCTGCTGGCCGGCACCGCCGGGGCTGCGGACGAGGCGTCGCGCCTGAAGCCTTCCGCCGACGGCGCGCTGGTGCTGGACGCAGCGTCGGGCCTGGCCTGGTCGCGTTGCGCCGAGGGCATGAGCTGGGACGGGCACCAGTGCCGCGGCGAGGCCCAGCGGGTCTCGCACGCCCAGGCGCTGGCGCTGGCGCGAGCGCGCAGCCAGGCGGATGGCCGGCTGTGGCGCGTGCCTCGTGTGCTGGAGCTGCGCCAGCTGGCCGAACACCTCGCGCAATCGCGCGAACCCGCGGCCCGGCTGTTCCCGGCCGCGCCCACGGGCTGGTACTGGACCAGCAGCGTGCGGCTGGAGACCGAGTCGCTGAACCCCTATGCCTACCGCAACGTGGAGCGCGGTGCGACCGGCGGGCCGCAGACGCTGATCGACCCCATGCGCGGTTGGGTGGCCCAGCCCGACACTGGCGAGTCGCGCGGCGACATGCCCAAGCGCGAGAAGCTGCCGGTGCGCCTGGTGCGCGCAGCCTCGGAGTGATCCGGTCCGAGGACGGCGACGCAGGCCAGGCCGGATGATTCAGGCCGGGTGATCACTGCCCGCGGCCTGCAGGTTGGCCTGCAGCTGCGACAGGCTCTGCAGCAGCTGCGCCTGCTCGGCCGCGCTCAGCCCCTGGGTGCCCAGGGTCGCGAGCCGCTCCGCCTGTTCCCGCAGCTCCTGCTGCAGCGCCCGGCCTTGCGGCGACAGCTCCAGCCGCAGACTGCGCCGGTCGTGCTCGTCCGGCCGGGCCACCAGCAGGCCGCGTTCCCGCAGGCCGGCCAGCAGCCGGGTGATCTGGGCCTTGTCGCGCCCGCTGTGGGCCACCAGCTCGCTGGGTGTGGCGCCCGGGTGGCGGCCGAAGAAGCCCAGCACCTTGGCCTCCATGTGCGTGATCGCCTGGGGCCCGTCGCGCAGCGCGCGGAACTGCTGGCCCCGGTAGAGGTGCATCAGCGTGTGAATGGTCTCGAAGATCTCGGCCGCGAGCGCTGTCGGCCCCTTTTTGGTTGACATGATCAACTTGTTTTTGGATGATTGGTGATATTGTCAACTAAATCGACCGCCATGTCCTCATCCCCCACGACCCGCCGCATCGAGCGGGTGCGCCACGAGATCCATCGCCGCGAGACCACGGTGGTCGCGGTTCAGCCGCTGGGCCTGTCCTTCGTGTCGGTGCGGCTGCGCGACGAATCGCTGAAGGGCTTCGTGTCGCTGTCCTTCGACGATCACGTCAAGCTCATGCTGCCCGACGGCGCGGGCGGCTGGCTGATGCGCGACTACACGCCACGCCGCTTCGACACCGGGCGGGGCGAGCTGGACGTCGAGTTCGCCCTGCATGGGCGCGGGCCCTTCAGCGATTGGGCGCGTCAGGCCCAGCCAGGCCAGACCCTGGTGGTGGCCGGGCCGCGGGGCTCCATGATCGTGCCCGCCGACTACGACTGGCATCTGCTGGTGGGCGACGACTCGGCCTGGCCGGCCATGCAACGCCGGCTGGAGGAGCTGCCCGGGCGGGCCCGGGTCGAGGTCCTGCTGCTGTGTGCCGGCGAGGTGCCGCTGCCCGCGCGCATGCCGGCAGCCTGCCGCCTGCGCCAGCTGGCCGACGCCGACGCGCTGCGCCAGGCGCTACGCGACCAGCCCTGGCCGGGCGGCGAGGGCTTTGTGTGGTGTGCCGGCGAGGCAGGTCTGATGGCCGAGCTGCGTGCCGTGCTGCTGAACGAGAAGCACCACCCCAAGGAGGCGATGAAGGTGGCCGCCTACTGGAAGCCGGGCGCGGCCGACTTCCACGCGCGTCTGGACGACTGATCAGGCGCCGGGGTAGCTGCCCGGCACCAGGATGTCGCGCGTCACGTTCGTGAGCTGGGTGTGGCCGCAGAAGGCCATGCTGACGTCCAGCTCCTTGTGGATGATTTGCAGCGCCTTGGTGACGCCGGCTTCGCCCATGGCACCCAGGCCGTAGGCCATCGCGCGACCTATCATGGTGCCGCGTGCGCCCAGCGCCCAGGCCTTCAGCACGTCCTGGCCGGAGCGTATGCCGCCGTCCATCCAGACCTCGATCTGCGAGCCCACGGCCGCGACGATGGGCGGCAGCGCGCGGATGCTGCTGGGGGCGCCGTCCAGCTGGCGGCCACCGTGGTTGCTGACCACGATGGCGTCGGCGCCGGCCTGCACCGCGAGCTGGGCGTCCTCCACCTCCATGATGCCCTTGAGGATGAGCTTGCCGCCCCAGCGTTCCTTGACCCAGGCGATGTCGGCCCAGGACAGGCGCGGGTCGAACTGCTCGTTGGTCCAGGCCGACAGCGAGCGCATGTCGCTGACCCCCTTCACATGGCCGACCAGATTGCGAAAGGTATGGCGGCGCGTGCCGGCCATGGCGAGAACCCAGCGCGGCTTGGTGGCGAGGTTGAGGAGGTTCTTCAGCGTGGGGCGGGGCGGCGCGGTGAGGCCGTTCTTCAGGTCCTTGTGGCGCTGGCCAATCACCTGCAGATCCAGCGTCAGCACCAGGGCCGAGCACTTGGCGGCCTTGCAGCGGTCGATCATGCGCGCCATCGCGTCACGGTCACGCATCATGTAGAGCTGGAACCAGAACGGCGCCGAGGTGTGCTCGGCGATGTCCTCGATGGAGCAGATGCTCATGGTGGACAGCGTGAATGGGATGCCGAACTTCTCGGCCGCGCGCGCTGCGTGGATCTCGCCGTCGGCATGCTGCATGCCGGTCAGGCCCACCGGCGCGATCGCCACCGGCATCGCGGCCGCCTGGCCCACCAGGTTCACCGCCGTGCTGCGGTTCTCCATGTTGACCGCCACCCGCTGGCGCAGCTTGATCGCGCGGAAGTCGCTCTCGTTCTCGCGGTAGGTGGTCTCGGTCCAGGAACCGGAATCGGCGTAGTCGTAGAACATGCGCGGCACGCGCTTCTCGGCGAGCTGGCGCAGGTCTTCTATGCAGGTGATGACGGGCATGGTGGCGGTGGTTCTTGGCAATGGCCGCGATGCTAGGCCCGCCCGTGCCGTCGCGCCCCGGAAAAAACCTCAGGCCGACGCGGAAGAACTTTCCGCCAGCGCCCGGCAGTGCCCATGCAGCCAGGCCGCAAAGGCCGCCGCCGCCGGGCTGGGCCGGTGACACACCAGCCCGTAGTGCCGTTCTGCCGGCACGGTCAGCGCAAAGAGTTGCACCAGCCGGCCCTCGGCCAGCTCGTGACGGGCCAGGCTGAGCCGTGCCAGCGCCACGCCCTGGCCAGCCAGGGCAGCTGCCAGCGTGAGGCCCAGGTCCACCAGCCGCGGACCGTCCTCGGGCTCGGGTGCGTCGGCCAGCCCGGCGGCGCGCAGCCAGGGCGCCCAGGGCTGCAAGGGCGTGCGCAGCAGCGGCAGGGCGAGCAGGTCGGCGGGCGTGCGCAGCGGCGCATGGCGGGCCAGCAGCGCCGGCGCGGCCAGCGGCGCGAGGCGGTCCTGCAACAACACCTGCTCGGGCGCGATCTCCGCTGGCACCGCGCCATGGCGTATCTCCAGGTCGGCGCCCGCATCGCCCTCGGCGAGCAGCGGCACGCTCAGCGTCAGCTCCAGCTCAACCTCGGGATGGGTGGCGCCGAAGTCGGGCAGGGCGGGCACCAGCAGCTGGCGCGCAAAGGTGGGCGTGGAGCTGATGCGCAGTCGCTCGCGTGGCCGGCTGCCGCGCTGGTGCTGGGGCATGGCCAGCAACAGGGTCAGGGCTTGCCGGACCTGGGGCAGGTATTCGTGGCCGGCCGGTGTGAGGCTCAGGCCCTTGCCGCTGTGGCGCTGCAACAGCGGCTGGTCCAGCCGCTCCTCCAGACCGGCGATGCGCTTGGCGATGGCGCTGGCGGTCAGCGCCAGCTCGCCGGCCGCGGCTTCGAAGCTGCCCAGCCGCGCGCTGGCCTCGAAGGCCAGCAGCGCATCCAGCGAGGGCAGGCGGGTGGGCTTGGTGGGCAGCATGCGCGGCACTGTAGCCGCGCGGCCCGCGCCTGCCGGGGGTTCAGCGGCCGGCCGGCGGCTCCCAGAGTTCCAGCTTGTGGCCCTCGGGGTCCATCACCCATGCGAACTTGCCGAACTCCGAGTCGCTGATCTCGTCCGCCACCTGGCAGCCCTCGCTGCGCAGCGCGGCCATCAGCGCCTTCAGGTCGGCGACGCGGAAATTGATCATGAAGGGCGCGGTGCTGGGCGCGAAGTAATTGCTGTCGGCCTTGAACGGGCTCCAGATGGTGGTGCCCGTGGGGCTGTCGTCCGCCCAGCGGAAGGCCACGCCGCCCCAGTCCTCCACCTGCAGCCCCAGGTGCACGCGGTACCACTCGGCCAGGGCCTTGGGGTCCTGGGACTTGAAGAAGATGCCGCCTAGGCCGGTGACGCGTTTCATGCGGGCTCCGCTGCGAGTTGAGCGCTCCAGCCTAGCGATTTGTGCGGTGCGCGGCGAGCGTGTTTGCGCGCAGAGGGCGTGAATGGCACCGTGCCTGGGCTTCTTGATCGCTTCAGCCTGCTGGCCTGCGGCCTGCTGTGTGCGGCGTTGAGCTGGGCCTATTTCGAGTGGGCGGAGCAGCAGGCGTTCCCCGGGCTGCTGGTGCTGGGGCTGATGCAGGACAACCGCATGCTGCGCCGGCAGCCGCCAGGCGGCGCAGGCCGCCCCAGGCCAGCCCCGCCAGGATTCAGAGCCGCCACCAGGCCGGTAGCAGCGCGCGTACATCGGGCCGCCGGTAGCGGCTGTCCAGCAGCCAGACCCAGCCGCGGTCGTCGGCCGAGCGCAGGACCCGGCCCGCGGCCTGCACCACCTTTTGCAGGCCCGGCACCCGGTCGGCATAGCCCTGGTCGATGCCGAACAGCGCGGCCAGGCGTTCGCGTATGCGCTCCTGCAGCGGCGACACCGGCGGCAGCGCCAGCGTGGCGATGAAGGCGCCGATCAGGCGCGAGCCCGGCAGGTCCACGCCCTCGGAGAAGGCGCCGCCCAGCACCGCAAAACCCACGCCCTGGCCCTCGGGCACGAAGCGCTCCAGGAAGGCCCGCCGGGCGCCGTCGTTCATGCTGCGCGCCTGGCGCCATTGCGGCAACGCCGGGTGGCGTTCGGCCAGGCGGTCCGCGGCCCGGTCCAGGTAGTCGAAGCTGCTGAAGAACGCGAGGTAGTTGCCGGGATGCTCGGCGTACTGGGTGGCGATCAGGTCCACCAGCGCGTCCAGCGAGGCGGCGCGGTGCTCGTAGCGGGTGGACAGCTGCTGCGCCACGCGCACCACCAGGTGCTCGGGCGGGAAGGGCGAGGGCACGTCCAGCCACGCGGTATCTTCCGGCAGGCCCAGCAGCGCCCGCGGGTAGTCGGGCGGGCCCAGCGTGGCCGAGAACAGCGTGACGCTGCGAAAGCCCTCGAAACGCTCCTTCAGAAAGGCGCCGGGCACGATGTTGCGCAGTGACAGCGTCAGGTCTTGCCCCCGGGCCAGCAGCGCGTCGCCATCCTCCAGCAGCGAGAGGTTTTGTGCGCTGCCACTTGGCGTGGGCGCGGCGCGGGCCTGCTCGCTGCGCTGCAGGTCCAGCAGCGAGTGCGTGCCGAAGCGGTCCAGCAGGCGCTGCAGGCCCAGCACCAGGAAGAAGATGTCCAGCATGGGCCCGGTGTCCAGCGGGTGGCGCAGCACATGCTCGCCCAGCGCCGCATGGGCCTGCTGCAGCGCGTCGCCGAACTCCTCGGGCAGCTCCTCCAGCGCGCGGTAGCCCTCGGGCGAGAAGGCCTCGTCGGGGTGGCCCAGTTGGCCCAGCTCATGGGCCAGGCGGGCCAGCGGCGCGCGCAGCGGCCTGGGTGCGGCGTCGGCCGCGGCGCGCAGCTGGCCCAGCGAGAGCTGGGTGCTGTACATGTCGCGGGTGCGGTCCACCAGGTTGTGCGCCTCGTCCACCAGCAGCGCGATCTGCCAGCCCTGGGCCTGGGCGAGGTTCCACAGCTGGCCGTGCGGGTCGAAACCGTGGTGCACATCGCCCACCACCACATCGGCCCAGCGCAGCAGCTCCTGGCCCAGGTAGTAGGGGCAGACGCCGTGGCGCAGCGCGATGCGGCGCTGCGTGGCGGGCTCCAGCCAGCCGTTAGCCACCGCCTCGGCGCGGGCCGCGGGCAGGCGGTCGTAGAAGCCGGCGGCCAGCGGGCAGGCCTCGCCGTGACAGGCCTTGCCCGGGTGCTCGCAGGCCTGGTCCTTGGCCACCAGCGCCAGCACGCGCAGCGGCCGGCCGGGCGCGGCCTCGCGCAGGCGGCGCAGGCCGTCCAGCGCGGTGAGGCGGCCCGTGCCCTTGCAGGTCAGGTAGGCGATCTTGTCCAGCTGCTGGCGCGGCATTGCACGCAGCAGCGGGTAGAGCGTGCCCAGCGTCTTGCCTATGCCGGTGGGCGCCTGCGCGAGCAGGCAGCGGCCGTGGCTGGCCGCGCGGTAGACCGCCTCGGCCAGCACGCGCTGGCCCGGGCGCAGCTCGCCCAGCGGAAAGGCCAGCTTGGCCAGCGCGGCGTCGCGCGCCTGGCGGTGGCGGGCCTCCTGCTCGGCCCAGGCCGCGAACAGCGCGCAGCGGGCCGTGAAACGGGCCTGCAGCTCGGCCGCGGGCAGGGTGTCGTGCAGCACGGTCTCGGTCTGCGAGTCGGCGTCCACATAGACCAGCGCGAGCTCCAGCTCGGCCAGACCGCGTTCGGCACACAGCAGCGCGCCATAGGTCTCCAGCTGGGCCCAGTGCAGCGCGCGGCGGTTCTCGGTGATCAGGCTGACCGCGCCGCGTATGGTCTTGAGCTCTTCCAGCCGGTTCACGCCAGCGTCATAGCCGTCCGCCCGGCCGCGCACGCGCAGGCCGCCCCATGAGCCTTCCAGCGCCACCTCGGTCTGGTAGCCCTCGCCGCGGCGGGCCAGCACGGCCAGCTGCACCGCCTGGCCCTCCAGCGCGGTGGCCGAGGGGCTGAAGCGGCGGTCCAGGTCGCCCTGCTTGGCGGTGAACTCGCACAGGCTGCGCACCGACACCGTGTAGTGCCAGCCGGCGGCGTCGGGGGGCGCCGGCTCGGGGGCGGCGGGCGGGGGAGCAGTCGTCACGGCGCGAGACTGTAGCGGCCCGCGCCGCCGTGCTCAGCTCAGGGGTTGCAACTGCTGCAGCAGCGTGGGCAGCAGCTCGGACACCGTGGGGTGGATCTGCACGGTGCGCGACAGCACGGTCCAGGGCTGGTCGGCTGCCATGTGGGCCAGCAGCGTGTGCACCACCTCGTCGCCGTTCAGGCCCAGGACGGCGGCGCCCAGCAGGCGCTGGGTCTGGGCGTCCACCACCACCTTCATGAAGCCCTGGGTCTCGCCGGACTCGCGCGCCCGGCCCACGCGCTGCATGGCCATCTTGGCGCCCAGCAGCGGCCGGCCGGTGGCCCGCGCCTCGGTCTCGGTCAGGCCCACGCGGCCCAGCGCCGGGTCGATGAAGAGGCCGTAGCAGGGGATGCGGTCGCTGAGGCGGCGCGGGTCGGCGTCGAACAGGTTGGCCACGACGATCTCGTGGTCGTTCCAGGCCGTGTGCGTGAAGGCGCCGCGGCCATTGCAGTCGCCCACAGCCCACACGCCCTCGGCGCTGGTGCGGCATTGCTCGTCCACCTGGATGTAGCCGCGCACGTCGGTGGCGATGCCGGCGAGCTCCAGCCCCAGGCCATCGGTGTTGGGGCGGCGCCCCAGCGCCAGCAGCACATGGCTGCCCGCGATCGCCTGGCCCCCGGCCTGCGCCACCACGCCGTCGCCGCCCGCGCCCGGCGCCAGCGACAGGCATTCCGCCCCGAGCACGAAGCGCACGCCCTCGGCTTCCAGGATGGCGCGCAGCGCGTCCGACACATCCTGGTCCTCGCGCGGTAGCAGGCGCGGCGAGCGCTCCACCACGGTGACCTCGGCGCCGAAGCGGTGGAACATCTGCGCGAATTCCAGCCCGATGTAGCTGCCGCCCACCACCACCAGGTGGCGGGGCACCCGCTCAAGCTCCATCAGCGAGGCGTTGTCCAGCGTGGACACCTGGTCCAGCCCCGGCAGCTCGGGCCGGGCCGGGCGGCCGCCCACGTTGAGGAAGATGCGCGGCGCGCTGAGCCGGCGGCCGTTCACCTCCAGCGTGGCCGGTGCGACGAAGCGGGCCTCGCCATGGATCAGCTCCAGGCGGTCCTGGCGGCGCATCCAGGCCTCCACGCCGCTGCGCGACTGGCCCAGCACCTCCTCCTTGCGGGCCCTGATGCGTGCCATGTCCACGCGCAGTTCGCCGGTGGAGAAGCCGAACTCGGCCCCGCGGCGCGCCAGGTGGATGGCGCGTGCGCTGGCCACCATGGTCTTGGTCGGGATGCAGCCCACGTTCACGCAGGTGCCGCCGAAATGGCTGCGCTCGATCAGCGCGGTGCGCAGGCCCTGCGCGCTGCAGCGCGCGGCGATGGCTGGCCCGGCCTGGCCCGCGCCCAGCACGATGGCATCGAAAGTCTCGGTCGTCATGATGGGCACGCTCCTGGCGGCTGCAAAGCGGGCAGTGTGCGGCGGGCAGGGGCGGGCGGGCATCCCCAGCTGGTTGGCCGGTGGCCTATCGCCAAAGGTCTAGGTCAGAACAGCGGCAGGTTCTCGGGGGCGGCGGCCGGGCTGGCCGGCGCAGGCGAGGGGGCCGCCGTGGTGTCGCGGCCGGCGTGGCTGAGCTTGCCTATGCGCACACCCATTAGCCGCAGGCGCTTGTCGAAGCTGACCCGCTTGAGGCATTGGCCCGCCGCGTGGCGGATCTCGGCGGCGGACTGTATCGGGGCCTTGAGGGTCAGGTCGCGCGTGACGGTGTGAAAGCCCTCGAAGCGCAGCTTGATGCCCACGGTGCTGCCGCGGTAGCGCTTGCGGGCCAGATCGTCGGCCAGCCGGGCGCAGAGCTCGTCCAGGATGCGGCCCAGCTGGGCGCGATCGCGCACCGCGTGCAGGTCGCGCTCGAAGGTGGTTTCGCGGCTGACGCTGACCGGCTCGCTGTGCGTCACCACCGGGCGGCTGTCGCGGCCATGGGCGGCCGCATGCAGCCAGGCGCCATAGCGCGCGCCGAACTGCTCGATCAGCCAGGCCGGGGCGGCCGCGGCCAGGTCGCCCACGGTTTCCAGCCCCAGCGCCTGCAGCTTCTGGCCCGCCTTGGGGCCTATGCCGTTGATCTTGCGCACCGCCAGCGGCCAGATGCGGGCCGGGATGTCGTCCAGCGTCAGCACGGTGAGTCCGTCGGGCTTGTCCAGCTCGCTGGCGATCTTGCTGAGCAGCTTGTTGGGCGTGACGCCGATGGAACAGCTCAGGCCGGTGGCGCGCAGCACCGAGTTCTTGAGCTCGCGCGCCACCGCCTTGACGCCGCCCAGCGGGTCGTGGCCCACGGTGTCGTGCACGCCCGGCACCTCGCTGAGGTCGATGTAGATCTCGTCGATGCCGCGGTCCTCGATGACCGGCGCCAGCTCGGCCACCGCGGCCTTGAACAGGCGCGAGTACTTGCGGTAGGCATCGAAGTCCGCCGGCAGCAGGATGGCGTCGGGCGCGCGCAGTGCCGCCTTCATCAGGCCCATGGCCGAGAACACGCCCAGGTCGCGCGCCGCGTAGCTGCTGGTAGTGACCACGCCGCGCCCGGTGTAGTCGCGCAGCCGCGAGTACTCCCAGCGGCCGTCGTCCAGTTGGCGCGGCGCGCTGGCGCGGCGCCCGCCCACCACCACCGCCTCACCTTTGAGCTGCGGGTAGCGCAGCAGCTCGACGGACGCGTAGAACGCGTCCATGTCGAGGTGGGCGATCCAGCGTCGGGGGGGCTCCATGGGCAGGGATTGTCCGCGCGCCGACTGACAGCAGTTGGCAGCAAGGTCTGCCCCTGTCTCCGGAGCTATGGGCAGTGGGGAGCGGCGCCGCTAGGATCGCGCGCGGGAGAAGTCGGGAGAGCCTGTGTTGAGTTTGAGATGCCTGGTCCTGTGGATGGCGGCTTGCCTGCTGGCGGGTTGTGCCGGCGCGCCGCTGAATCCGCCGCGCAACAAGCCGGCGCAGCCGCAGTCCAAGGCCGTGTTGAGCAGCAGCAAGTCGCTGGGCGGCGATGTGCAGGTCGCGCTGAGCTTTTCGGGCGGCGGGCTGCGCGCCGCGGCCTTCGCCTATGGCGTGCTGGAGGGCTTGCGCGAGCAGCCCTCGCGCGGCTCGCGCAATCTGCTGGACGAGGTGGGCTTTGTCACCAGCGTGTCCGGCGGCTCCATCACGGCCGCCTATTTCGGCCTGCACGGCACGGCCGGGCTGACCGACTTCCGCGAGAAGGTGCTGCTGCGCGACGGCGAGGCCGGCCTGCGCTTCAGCCTGCTCAACCCCAACAACCTGCGCCGCCTGCTGGCCGGCGGCCTGAACGATCGCAGCGACTTCAACGACTGGCTGGAGAAGGACGTGTTCAAGGGCGCGACCTTTGCCGACATGTTCCGCCAGCAGCGCCCCGCGGTCTGGATCAACGCGAGCAATGTGCAGTACCGGCTCGCCTTCCCCTTCCACGAACGCGCGTTCGAGGCCATCTGCAGCGATCTGCCCAGCTACCCGGTCTCGGAGGCGGTGGCCGCGTCCATGGCCGTGCCGCTGTTCTTTGCGCCGGTGGTGCTGGAGCGCTTCCCGGAGCATTGCAACGACACCGCGCTGCCGCCCGGCCTGCTGGCCCGCAGCGACGAGCGCGACGAGCAGCACCGCATGCGCCTGGCGCTGGCGCGGCTGTACAAGGAGAACCGCAACGCCAAGGCGGGCCGCTACCTGAAGCTGGTGGACGGTGGCCTGACCGACAACCTGGGCCTGGTGGCCATACTGCAGAGCCGGGTGCTGCTGAACACGCCCTATGGCCCCATCAGCGAGAACGACGCCGCCACGATGAGGCGGCTGCTGTTCGTCGTGGTGGACGCGGGGCAGGGCCCCAGCTCCGACTGGGCGCACGAGGTGTCGGGGCCCTCGGCCATAGACATCGCGTCCGGCGCGGTGGACACCGCGATCGAGAGCACCATGCGCATGAGCTATTCCAGCTTTCTGCCCATGATGCGCGACTGGGAGCGCGACATCGTCACCTACCGCTGCAGCCTGCCCGACGAGCGCAAGGCGGCCCTGCGCGCGCTCAACCCCGAATGGCGCTGCGAGGACGTGAAGTTCGCAGTCACGCAGATCAGCTTCGCCGACATGCCCGAGGACCAGGAAGCGGTGCTGAATGCCATCCCCACGCGGCTCAAGCTGCCCACCGAGCAGATCGACCAGCTGATACAGGCCGGCCGCCAGGCGGTGGCGCGCGACAAGGTGGTGAAGCGCTTCTCCACCCGGCTGCAGCGCGACGAGTGAAGGCCGTGAGGCCGGCCGCGGCCGGCCCGGTGCGCGCGTGTCAGGCGCGCTTCTCCCAGCTGTTGCACCAGCCCTTGGCCAGCACATCCTTGCCGTAGAAGAGGGCGCAGCCGCCGCTGGGCTTGTCGCCGTCGGGCGCGAACAGCGAGCAGTTCGCGCAGGTCTGGCCCGGCGCGTACTTGGGGAACTTGGCCCGGTCCACCTGGCTGGCGTCCGCGCGGTAGCCGGTGGCCTTGGCCTCGTCGTCGCTCTCCTGCAGCAGGTTCTGGCTCTGCGCCAGCGCTCGCCCGGCACACAGGGCCGGCGCCAGCCACAGCAGGCGGCGCCGGTTCATGCCGGCGGGGGTCACAGCACCTCCGACGCAAAGTCCGCCAGGCGCGAACGTTCGCCACGCGCCAGCGTCACGTGGCCGCTGTGGGCCCAGCCCTTGAAGCGGTCCACCGCGAAGGTCAGGCCCGAGCTGCCCTCGGTCAGGTAGGGCGTGTCGATCTGCGCCAGATTGCCCAGGCAGACGATCTTGGTGCCGGGGCCGGCACGCGTGATCAGCGTCTTCATCTGCTTGGGCGTCAGGTTCTGCGCCTCGTCGATGATGACGAACTTGTTCAGGAAGGTGCGCCCGCGCATGAAGTTCAGGCTCTTGATCTTGATCTTGCTGCGCACCAGGT
>NZ_CAJYPS010000029.1 GCF_913777145.1 uncultured Roseateles sp. | reverse complement strand
CCCACTCGCGGTTGATGATGAGCTGGATGGCCATCGCGCGGCGCACGCTGTCTTCGGTCGGCGTCGTGATCGCCTCGTCGAAGGCGTTGGTGTGCAGGCTGTTGCAGTTGTCGTAGATGGCAATCAGCGCCTGCAGCGTGGTGCGGATGTCGTTGAAGGCAATCTCCTGCGCATGCAGGCTGCGGCCCGAAGTCTGCACGTGGTACTTCAGCTTCTGGCTGCGCTCATTGGCGCCGTAGCGGTCGCGCATGGCGACGGCCCAGATGCGGCGCGCGACGCGGCCGAGCACGGTGTACTCGGGGTCCATGCCGTTGCTGAAGAAGAAGGACAGGTTCGGCGCGAAGTCGTCGATGTGCATGCCGCGCGCAAGATAGGCCTCCACGAACGTGAACCCGTTGGAGAGGGTGAGTGCCAGCTGGCTGATCGGGTTGGCCCCCGCCTCGGCGATGTGATAGCCCGAGATGCTCACCGAGTAGAAGTTGCGCACGTTGTGGTGCACGAAGTACTCGGCAATGTCGCCCATCACCTTCAGCGAGAACTCGGTCGAGAAGATGCAGGTGTTCTGGCCCTGGTCTTCCTTCAGGATGTCGGCCTGCACCGTGCCGCGCACATTGGCCAGCACCCAGTCCCTGATCTTGGCGGCCTCGTCGGCCGTGGGCTCGCGGCCGTTGTCGGCCTTGAACTTGGCCAGGTTCTGGTCGATGGCGGTGTTCATGAACATCGCCAGGATGCTGGGTGCCGGGCCGTTGATGGTCATGGACACCGACGTGCTCGGATTGCACAGGTCGAAGCCGTCGTACAGCACCTTCATGTCGTCCAGCGTCGCGATGCTCACGCCGCTGTTGCCAACCTTGCCGTAGATGTCGGGCCGCGGCGCGGGGTCGGCGCCGTACAGCGTCACCGAATCAAACGCAGTGGACAGGCGCTTGGCCGGCATGCCCTCGCTGACCAGCTTGAAGCGGCGGTTGGTGCGGAAGGCGTCGCCCTCGCCGGCAAACATGCGGGTGGGGTCCTCGCCCTCGCGCTTGAACGCGAACACGCCGGCCGTGTAGGGGAAGCTGCCCGGCACGTTCTCCAGCATCAGCCACTTCAGCAGCTCGCCGTGGCATTCGTAGGTCGGCAGCGCCACCTTGCGGATCTTGGTGCCCGACAGGCTCTGCGTGACGAGGGCCGTGCGGATTTCCTTGTCGCGGATCTTCACCACGTACTCGTCGCCCGCGTAGGCCTTCTGCATGTCGGGCCAGGCAGCGAGCAGCTGGCGGGCATCGCCGTCCAGCCGGGCGATGCGCTGGCCGGCCAGGTCGGCCAGCGCATCGCGGGCGCGGTGCTTGCCGGCGTTGTCGGCCAGCAGCATGTCGCGGCTGGCTTCCAGCTGCTGGATCTCGCGCGCCAGCGCGGCCTGGCGACGCACGCGTGCCTTGTAGCCGCGCACGCTGTCGGCGATGTCGCTGAGGTAGCGTGTGCGGGCCGGCGGCACGATGGGCGTCTGGTGCGTGCTGTGGCGCGTGTTCACCTGCGGCAGGCGCGCCTCGCCCAGGCGCAGGCCCAGCGCGGCCAGGCGGGGCTTGAGGGCCTGGTAGAGCGCGGTGACGCCGTCGTCGTTGAAGCGGCTGGCCATGGTGCCGAACACCGGCATGGTGTCGGGGGACTGGCCAAAGGCCTCGCGGTTGCGCTGCACCTGCTTGGCCACGTCGCGCAGTGCGTCCAGCGCGCCCTTGCGATCGAACTTGTTGATCGCGACGAACTCGGCGAAGTCCAGCATGTCTATCTTCTCGAGCTGGCTGGCGGCGCCGAACTCGGGCGTCATCACATACATGGGCAGGTCCACATGCGGCACGATGGCCGCGTCGCCCTGGCCTATGCCCGAGGTCTCGACGATGACCAGGTCAAAACCTGCCACCTTGGCGGCGGCAATCACGTGGGGCAGGGCGGGCGAGATCTCGCTGCCGAAGTCGCGGGTGGCGAGCGAGCGCATGAAGACGCGCGCGCCGCTCTGCCACGGGCCGATGGCATTCATGCGGATGCGGTCGCCCAGCAGCGCGCCGCCGCTCTTGCGGCGCGAGGGGTCGATGGAGATCAGCGCAACGCGCAGGCTGTCGGCCTGGTCCAGCCGCAGGCGGCGTATCAGCTCGTCGGTCAGGCTGCTCTTGCCGGCGCCGCCGGTGCCGGTGATGCCCAGCACCGGCATCTTCAGGCCCTGGGCCTGCGAGCGCAGTGCGTCCACCAGGGCGGCGTCGGCCTTGCCGTTCTCCAGCGCGGTCAGCAACTGGGCCAACGAGCGCCAGGCGGCCTCGGTGTGGCCGGTGATGGCGGACAGGTCCTGCGGCGCGTGCAGGCTGAAGTCCTGGTCGGCCTTCATGACCATCTCGCCGATCATGCCCTGCAGGCCCAGGCGCTGGCCGTCCTCGGGGCTGAAGATGCGCACGCCATGCTCGGCCAGCTCGCGGATCTCGGCCGGCACGATGACGCCGCCGCCGCCGCCGAACACCTGGATGCGCTCGCCGCCGCGTTCACGCAGTAGCTGCACCATGTACTTGAAGTATTCAACGTGGCCGCCCTGGTAGGAGCTGACCGCGATGCCCTGGGCGTCTTCCTGCAGCGCGGCCGTGACCACCTCGTCCACCGAGCGGTTGTGGCCCAGGTGTATGACCTCGGCGCCCATGTTCTGCAGGATGCGCCGCATGATGTTGATGGACGCGTCGTGGCCGTCGAACAGGCTGGCGGCGGTGACGAAACGCACCTTGTGCGTGGGCCGGTAGTTGGCAAGCGCCTGGTGGTCGGCGGCGAGGTCGGTCATGGCTGTCTCCTGAGGCCCCTGACCCGGGGCGCGGCTTGGCTTTGCGGCGATTCTAGGGGCGCCAATTGACGTTAACGTCAATTGAGGTGCGTCGCCGCGCTAGGGTTAACCGCGCAAGGGCGCCGTTCCGGCTGCCGCGATGATGCGCGCTTCGCCAATTTCCCCCTCCCTTCCATGAGCGCGACCGCTTCCTCCACGCCGGCGCTGGGCACCGAGCTGACCCTGCGCGGCATCCTGCTGGGCATCGTCATCACGCTGGTGTTCACCGCGGCCAATGTCTATTTCGGCCTCAAGGCCGGGCTGACCTTCGCGACCTCCATTCCCGCCGCCGTCATCGCGATGGCGCTGCTGCGCCGCGCGAGTGGCAACTCCATAGGCGAGACCAATATCGTGCAGACCATCGCGTCGTCTGCGGGCACGCTGTCGTCCATCATCTTCGTGCTGCCGGGCCTGGTGATGATCGGCTGGTGGACCGGCTTCCCGTACTGGATGTCGGCCACGCTGTGCGCCCTGGGCGGCGTGCTGGGCGTGATGTATTCCATCCCTCTGCGCCGTGCGCTGGTGACGAATTCGCCGCTGCCCTATCCCGAGGGCGTGGCCTGCGCCGAGGTGCTGAAGGTGGGCCATGCCAGCGACAGCGGCGCGGGCAACCGCCAGGGGCTGGCGGCCATCGTCGTGGGGGCGCTGGTGTCGGCCGGCTTCAGCGTGGTGGTGGCCACCCAGCTGTTCGCGGCCAACCTGGCGCAGTACTTCCGGCTGCCGGGCGGCGAGAAGAGTGGGGCCACGGGTTACGACCTGAACTTCAGCTTCGCGCTGCTGGCCGTGGGCCATCTGATCGGCCTGTGGGTGGGCCTGGCCATCCTGGCCGGCGCGGCGATCGGCTGGCTGTTGGGTGTGCCGCTGCTGAGCCAGGGCGTGGAGGGTGCCGCCGAGGCGGTGGCGCTGACGACCTGGAGCAAGCAGGTGCGCTTCATAGGCGCGGGCACCATCGCGGTGGCCGCGATCTGGACGCTGCTCAAGCTCGCGCGGCCGGTGTTCAACGGTCTGAAGTCGGCCGCCGCGGCCGCGCGCGTGCGCCGGGCCGGCCAGGCCGAGTCGCTGCCGCGCGTCGAGCGTGACATCCCCATCGGTCTGGTGGGCCTGATCACGTTGGCCTGCATGCTGCCCATAGGCTTCATGCTCGCGAACTTCGCCGGCAGCGCCGGCCTGGGTGACCAACTGGGCCTGCTGGTGGTGGGCGGCGTGGTCTATGTGCTGTTGATGAGCTTCTTCGTCGCGTCGGTGTGCGGCTACATGGCCGGCCTGATCGGCTCGTCCAACAGCCCGCTGTCGGGCGTGGGCATCCTGGTGGTGATCGGCGCGTCGCTGCTGCTGGCGCTGGGCGTGAAGCCGCTGCTGCCGGCCACGGCGGGCCAGGCGCTGGTGGCGTTCGCGCTGTTCGTGACCGCGGTGGTGTTCGCGGTCGCCACCATCTCCAACGACAACCTGCAGGATCTCAAGACCGGCCAGCTGGTGGACGCCACGCCGTGGCGCCAGCAGGCGGCGCTCATCATCGGCGTGCTGGCCGGCGCGCTGGTGATTCCGCCGGTGCTGGACCTTCTGAACAAGGCCTATGGCTTTGCGGGCGCGCCCGGCGTGGATGCCAAGACCGCACTGGCCGCGCCGCAGGCCGCGCTGATCTCGGCGCTGGCCAAGGGCGTGATCCAGGGCGATCTGAACTGGAACCTGATCGGCCTGGGCGGCCTGATCGGCGTGGTCTGCATCGTGCTGGACGAGCTGATCAAGCGCCGGTCCGGCGGCCGCGCGCACCTGGCGCCGCTGGCCGTGGGCCTGGGCATCTACCTGCCGCTCAACAGCACGCTGACCATCGTGGTGGGCGCGATCGCCGGCTGGTGGTTCGACCGCCGCGCCGAGCGCAGCGCCCAGCCCGAGGCCAGGAAGCAGCTGGGCGTGCTGATGGCGTCGGGGCTGATCGTCGGCGAGAGCCTGCTGGGGGTGATCCTCGCGGCCGTCGTCGTGTTCTCGGGCCAGGGCGCGCCGCTGGCGCTGGTGGGTGAGAGCTTTGCCGGCGTCGCGCAGTGGCTGGGCTTGGCGGCCTTCGCGGGCGTGGGTCTGGGCCTGTATCGCTGGCTGCTGCGGCTCAAAGCCGATTGAGGCCGATTGAGCCGGACAGAGGGGGCGGGGGCTTCAGGCGCTGAAGCCCAGCAGCGTCGCCCCCGCCTGCCAGCCCAGCAGGACCAACGCGGCCGAGCTGGCCAGCGCGCCGGCGCCCAGGCCTAGAGCGCCCAGCATCAGCAGACCGTCGCGGGCCGCCAGCGCCAGGCCGGCCAGCATCAGCGTCAGGGCCGGCAGCAGGTTGCCGAAGGGAATGGGCAGGAAGATCAGTCCTGCCATGGCCAGCGTCAGCGGGGCCAGCCACCAGCGGGCCGCCGGGCCGGCCAGCGCCGCCAGCCGGGGGCGGCTGACGCGGTGGGTGAGTTCGTAGCAGCGCGCCAGCAGCGAGAGGCTGCGCGCCGCGCCCTCTCGGGGCAGGGCCAGGCGTGCGATGCGCGCCGGCAGCTCGGTCTGGGGCGGTCGCCACAGCAGCAGGCCCAGCAGTGCCAGCCCCAGGCTGAGCACCGTGCCCACGCCCGGGATGGGCAGCAGGCAGGGCGCCGACATCAGCAGCAGCAGGCTGGCCTGCCAGGCGCCGCCATGGGCTTCGGCCAGCGTGCCCAGCGACACCGGGCCCGGCGGCAGCTCGCCGGCTGCATCGCGCAGCCGGCCCGCCAGTTCCTGCAGCTTCATCGCGGGCCGGTCCGGGTTCAGTCGTCGTTGCTGGCGAAACCGAACAGGCTCAGCAGGCTGGTGAACAGGTTGTAGATGGACACGTACAGGCTGACCGTGGCCAGCACGTAGTTGGTCTCACCGCCGTTCACGATGCGGCTGGTCTCGAACAGCATCATGCCGGCCGACAGCAGGGCCACGACGGCCGACACGGTCAGCGCCAGCGCCGGGATCTGCAGGAACACGGACGCAAGACCTGCCACCAGCGCGACGATCATGCCGGCGAACAGGAAGCCGCCCATCCAGCTGAAGTCGCGACGCGTGGTCAGCACCCAGGCCGACAGACCCAGGAAGACCGCGCCGGTGGCACCCAGCGCCAGCATCACGGTCTGTCCGCCGCCGGGCAGGGCCAGGTAGCGGCTCAGCATCGGAGCCAGCGTCCAGCCCATGAAACCGGTCAGCGCGAACACCAGGCCCACGGCCGCGCCGCGGTTCTGCAGCTTGTGGATGCCGAACAGCAGGCCGAAATAGCCCACCAGGGTCAGGATGAGGCCGGGAGCCGGCAGCTTGAAGGCGACCGCGGCGCCTGCGACGCCGGCGCTGAACAGCAGCGTCATGGCCAGCAGCGCGTAGGTGTTGCGCAGCACGCGCTGCTGTCCGACGCGGTCGAGTGCCCCGGACCGCAGCACGGTGACCGGGGTGGACGAGGTGGTGACGGACATGATGATCTCCTGAAGGAGGGAAAGGGAGCGACAGCCTAGGGCTGGCGTCATGTAGAAAAAAGCGGAAAATCAGGAAGAGACGATCAGCCCAAGACTGAATATGAGCCTGGCCTTCAGCTACCGACACCTCTACTACTTCTGGGCCGTGGCCAAGGAGGGCAGCCTGACCAAGGCGGCCGAGCGCCTGGGCCTGTCGGTGCAGACCGTGTCCACCCAGGTCAAGGAGCTGGAGCAGGCGCTGGGCGCGGCGCTGCTGAAGCCGGCCGGCCGTGGCCTCACGCTGACCGACGCCGGCCGGGTGGCGCTGACCCAGGCCGAGCGCATCTTCGAGCTGGGCGAGGCCCTGCCCGAGCGCGTGCGCGATGTGGGCAGCACGGCCACGGTGCGGCTGGCGGTGGGCATCTCGGACGGCCTGTCCAAGCTGGAGGTGCTGGACCTGCTGGCGCCGGTGCTGGACACGCCGCGCCTGCGGCTGCTGTGCCACGAGGGCGAGTTCGACGATCTGCTGGGTGAGCTGGCGCTGCACCGGCTGGACGTGGTGCTGGCCGACCGCCCGGCGCCGGCCAATCCCAATCTGCGGGTCTACAGCCACGAGCTGGGGCATTCGCCGCTGGCCTGGTTCGCGGCGCCGCGCTGGGCCGAGGCCGCGCAGCAGAACTTCCCGCAATCACTGGCCGAGGTGCCGCTGCTGCTGCCCACCTCGCATGCGGCGGTGCGTGCGCCGCTGGAGGCCTGGCTGGAAGCGCGCGGCCTGCGCCCGCGCATCGCCGGCGAGTTCGAGGACAGCGCGCTGCTGGCCACCTTCGGCGCGGCCGGCATGGGCGTGTTCCCGGCGTCCGAGCGCATGCAGCACAAGCTGCTGGAGCGCTACGGCCTGGCCTGCGTGGGCCCTTGCGAGGGCGTGGTGGAGCCCTATTTCGCGATAGGCACCGAGCGCCGCGTGGGCCACCCGCTGCTCAAGCGCCTGCTGCCCACGCGCGGCCTCAGCTAAGGCGGAACACGCTGACCGCGTCGGCCAGCTTCAGCGCCTGCTCCTTCATGGACTGGGCGGCCGCGGCCGACTCCTCCACCAGCGCGGCGTTCTGCTGGGTCATCTGATCCAGTTGCGTGACCGCCTGGTTGACCTGGTGGATGCCGTCGCGCTGCTCGCCCGCGGCCGCCGCGATCTCGCCGATCAGGTCGGCCACGCGCTTCACGCTGGCGACGATGTCCTGCATCGCGACGCTGGTCTGGTCGACCAGGCCCTCGCCCTGCTGCACCTGGCCGACCGAGGTGCCGATCAGCGTCTTGATCTCCTTGGCCGCGGCGGCCGAGCGCTGGGCCAGCGTGCGCACCTCGCCGGCCACCACCGCAAAGCCGCGGCCCTGCTCGCCGGCACGCGCCGCCTCCACGGCCGCGTTCAGCGCCAGGATATTGGTCTGGAACGCGATGCCATCGATGGTGCCGATGATGTCGTTGATGCGCCGCGAGCTGTCGCTGATCTCGCGCATGCTGTGGGTGACCTGGGTCACGACCTGGCCCCCGCGCTGCGCGGCCTCGGCGGCGCTGACCGCCAGCTGGTTGGCCTGGTGGGCGGTGTCGGCGGACTGCGCCACGGTGCCGCTCATCTGCTCCATGGAGCTGGCGGTCTGCTGCAGGCTGGACGCCGACTGCTCGGTACGGGCCGACAGGTCGTGATTGCCCTGGGCGATCTCGCCGGCCGCGGTGGTGATGGATTCGACCGATGCGCGCACCTGGCTGACCGTGGCCTTCAGCCCGTCCGCCATTGCCTGCATCTGACCCATCAGGCTTTGCGGCGAGCTGGCCCGCAGCTGCACGCACAGGTCGCCGGCGGCGATGGCCTGCATCGCGGCCATCGCGTCGCGCGGCTCGCCGCCCAGCTGGGCCAGCACGCTGCGCGCGATCGCCAGCCCCAGCAGCGTGACCGCGGCCAGCACCGCCAGGCCCACGCCGATCTGCTGCAGCGCCGAGCGCCACACCAGCGCGCGGATGTCGTCCATGTACAGACCTGACCCCACCAGCCAGTTCCACCCCGGGATGCCCACCACGTACTGCAGCTTGGGCACGGGCTCTCCGCCGCCGGGGCGGGCGAAGTCGGTGTCGACGAAGGCCTGGCCGTTGGCCGAGCGGCGCACGCCGGCCGTCATGTCCTGCAGCGTCTTGCGGCCCTTGCCGTCCACCAGCTTGTCCGCCATGTTCTGGCCGGCCCACTCGGGCTTCATCGGGTGCATCACGCCCACGCCGTCCAGCGTCCAGGCGTAGAAGTATTCGGTGCGGCCGTCGGCGCCGCCGAAGCGGGCGCTGCGCACCGCCTCGCGCGCCGCGGCCTGGGCGGCGTCCTGCGCGAGCTTGCCCTCGGCCGCCTGCTGCTGCTGGGCCTGTACCTGATTGGCCACCGACTGCACGGCGGATTTCAGCAGCTCCCGCCGCGCGTCCAGGATGTCCTGGTAGCTCTTGAAGGCATTGATCGCGACCAGCACGACGATGCCCAGCATGGCCACGGCGAGCAGCAGCGCGACGCGCCGCTTGAAGCTGAGACGGTTCAACATGCACACACCTCCATGGGCGCCGGGCTTGGACTACAGTTGACGTTTACGTCAATTAGAAGCGAGCCAGGTCTTGCGCCTGACCCAGGAGACATCATGAATCTGCCCGGCCTGAATCACCTACTCGGCGAGGATATCGACGCGCTGCGCGATGCGGTAGCCGCATTTGCGCAACAGGAGATCGCTCCGCGTGCGGCCGAGATCGACCGCAGCGATCAGTTCCCCATGGACCTGTGGCGCAAGATGGGCGAGCTGGGGGTGCTGGGCATCACGGTGCCCGAGCAGTACGGCGGCGCCAACATGGGCTATCTGGCCCACATGATCGCGATGGAGGAGATCAGCCGCGCCAGCGCGTCGGTGGGCCTGTCCTACGGTGCGCACAGCAATCTGTGCGTGAACCAGATCAAGCGCAACGGCAACGAGGCGCAGAAGGCCAAGTACCTGCCCAAGCTGATCTCCGGCGAGCATGTGGGGGCGCTCGCGATGAGTGAGCCGGGCGCCGGCTCGGACGTGATCAGCATGAAGCTGCGCGCCGAGGACAAGGGCGGCTACTACCTGCTCAACGGCACCAAGATGTGGATCACCAACGGCCCCGACGCCGACACGCTGGTGGTCTATGCCAAGACCGAGCCCGAGCTGGGCGCACGCGGCGTGACCGCCTTCCTGATCGAGAAGGGCATGCCGGGCTTCTCCATCGCGCAGAAGCTCGACAAGCTGGGCATGCGCGGCTCGCACACCGGCGAGCTGGTGTTCCAGAACGTGGAGGTGCCGGCCGAGAATGTGCTGGGCGGTGTGAACAACGGCGCCAAGGTGCTGATGTCGGGCCTGGACTACGAGCGCGCGGTGCTGTCCGGCGGCCCGCTGGGCATCATGCAGGCGGTCATGGACAACGTGATCCCCTACATCCACGACCGCAAGCAGTTCGGCCAGAGCATCGGCGAGTTCCAGCTCATCCAGGGCAAGGTGGCCGACATGTACACCGTGCTGCAGGCGGCGCGCAGCTTCGCCTACACGGTGGCCAAGAACCTGGACATGCTCGGGGCCGAGCATGTGCGCCAGGTGCGCAAGGACTGCGCCAGCGTGATCCTGTGGACCGCCGAGAAGGCCACCTGGATGGCGGGCGAGGGCGTGCAGATCTTCGGCGGCAACGGCTACATCAACGAGTACCCGCTGGGCCGCCTGTGGCGCGACGCCAAGCTCTACGAGATCGGCGCGGGCACCAGCGAGATCCGCCGCATGCTGATAGGGCGCGAGCTGTTCGCCGAGACGATGTAAGCCCCGGCCCGCGCCGGGCCGGTTCGCGGGGGGCGGTGGACAATGCGGGCATGAGCACCTCCCCGAACGACCTGCAGGACCTGCTGGACAACAACAAGCGTTGGGCCGGCGACACCGAGCAGCGCGAACCCGGCTTCTTCTCACGCTTGCTGAAGCAGCAGACGCCGCAATACCTCTGGATAGGCTGTGCCGACAGCCGCGTGCCGGCCAACGAACTGGTGGACCTGCTGCCGGGCGAGCTGTTCGTGCACCGCAACGTGGCCAACGTGGTGGTGCACTCCGACCTGAACTGCCTGTCGGTGATGCAGTTCGCGGTGGACCACCTCAAGGTCAAGCACATCATCATCGTGGGCCACAGCAACTGCGGTGGGGTGCAGGCTGCGCTGAACGATTCGCGCGTGGGCCTGGTGTCCAACTGGATACGCCATGTGCAGGACGTGCGCAACGACCACCAGGACTGGCTGATGAGCCTGCCGGTGGGCCAGCGCGTCAATGCGCTGTGCGAGCTCAATGTGCTGGAGCAGGCGCGCAATGCCTGCCGCACCACCGTGGTCCAGGACGCCTGGGCGCGCGGCCAGGAGGTGGTGGTGCATGGCTGGGTTTACGGCCTGCACAACGGCCTGTTGGAAGACCTGCAGATCACCGCTGCCAGCGCGGATACGGTCGAGCCCGCGTTCAAGCGGGCGCTGGCCAAGGTCAAGCTGCGCTACGAGCCCTGAGGGCCGGCGCCCGGCTCAGGCCGGGCGGCGCGAGACCGGCGCCATCACGCCACCGACCAGAAAGTCCACCGTGTCGCTGACGAAGGCCTCGTAGCCTGCCTCGTTGGCCGGGCTCACGGGGCCGTGCGTGTGCAGCCACATCGCCAGCACGTAGGTGCCGTGGTGGTAGGCCAGGGACAGCCGCTCCTGCAGCGTGGCCGCCGGCAGATGCGCCAGTGCGGGCTGCACCAACGTCATCGAGAGCCGGTAGCCGCCGGTGAGCGTGTCCGGCACCAGCGCGTGGAAGTCCAGCTCCGGGTGCAGCAGCACCTGCGCGAGCACGCGCACGAAGTCGGCCCCCCAGGCCTCGTGGCGCACCGTGTCGGCCAGCACGCGGAAGGACTCGCCTATCACCGCATGCGGGTCGCCAGCCTTGTCCAGCCGGGCCAGCAGCTGCAGGCGCTGCTGGCGCATCCTGTCGAGCTGGCCGATGCGGCGCGACAGCAGCGCGCCCAGCAGGCCCTCGCGCGAGCCGAAGTGGTAGCTGACCGCCGACACATTGCGCTGGCCGCTGGCCGCGCCCAGCTCGCGCAGCGACACCTTTTCCAGCCCGTGGCGGCTGAACTCGCGTTCGGCCACGTCCAGGATGTGCAGCGCGGTGGGGTTGAGCCGGTCCGGCGCAGTCATGGCGGCCAACCCGTCGGGCGGGGTCGGCGCGGGCGCGGGGGGCAGCGTCGCGGAGTCCATGAGGCGATATTAAAGCGTCTGAATCACTGGGGCTGTCCGGTGGCGGACAGCGTCGACTCCGGCGCTCGAGCCTTGCTGGCGGGTTTCATGAGAATTTTGCATGCCTCCCTTATCAATGGATATTGGCGCAGGGCAGGACTGTGAAGTAGTTGGCTTGGGTCATTTGATCTGGGTCAAATATGATTCAGTCAGTTGACTTATTCACCTTGCGAGGTGAATCGTCCCGGGTTCCTGCCGGGCGGTGCGTCCCTCTGACGACCCCGCGTGAATCCCGCCTCCTGCCTGCCGGCCTTGCGTGGTGGTGCAGGGTTCTTACGCGTCACCTCCCACAGCCATGACCTACAGCCGACTGCGCCGCCTCAGTCTCGGCGCCCAGTTGACGGGCGCCAACATCCTTCTGACCGCCCTGCTCGTGGGCGCCTTCGCCATGCTGGTGTCGCTGGCCTTCACGCGCACCGTGGAGACCGAGTCCACCCAGGACCTGGAGATGCAGACCGAGGTGCTGACCGACATGATCAGCGCCTCGGCCCGTGACCTGAAGGAGCGCGCCGGCGCGCTGGCCCAGGCCTACCAGAGCAGCTTGCATGGCGAGCTGGAACTGGGCGCCGGCGCTGTGGACATCAAGGGCCGCGCCACCCCGGTGCTGGCGCTGCGCGGCAAGCCGGTCAACCTGGACTTCTCGGTGGTGGACGACTTCAGCGCCGCGACCGGTTCGGTCGCCACGCTGTTCGTGCGCAGCGGCGATGACTTCGTGCGCGTCACCACCTCGGTCAAGAACGACCAGGGCGAGCGCGCGGTCGGCACGCTGCTGGACCGCGAGCACCCGGGCTACAAGGCGGTCAGCAGCGGCCAGCGCTTCGTCGGCGCGGCCACGCTGTTCGGCCGCCAGTACATGACCCAGTACGACCCGGTGATGGATGCGTCCGGCCGCGTGATCGCGATCCGCTTCGTGGGCCTGGACTTCACCAAGCTGATGGGCGAGATCAAGCAGACCATACGCCGCATGAAGATAGGCCAGACCGGCTACTTCTTCGTGCTGGACGCCAAGCCCGGCAAGACGCTGGGCACGGCCCTGGTCCACCCGGCCAAGGAGGGCAGCGTGCTGCTGGAGACCCAGGACGCCAGCGGTGCCCCGGTCGTGAAGCAGATGCTGGAGCGCCAGTCTGGCCTGCTGACCTATGGCTGGATCAACAAGGAGCTCAAGGAGAACCAGCCGCGCGACAAGATCGTCGCCTTCCGCACCGTGGCCGACCTGAACTGGCTGATCTGCGGCGGCAGCTATGTGGACGAGTTCACCGCCGGCACCCGCCAGGTGCGCAACATGGTGCTGGCGCTGGCCGCGGCGCTGCTGGTGCTGATCGCCGGCCTGTCCTACGTTGCCATCCGCCGCCTGGTGAGCCGGCCGCTGCGCCAGGTGCAACAGGCCGCCGAGGCCATCGCGGGCGGCGACCTGACAGTGCGCCTGCACTCCGAGCGTGGTGACGAGGTGGGCCGCCTGATCGGCGCGATCAACCAGGTGGGCGTGAACCTGACAACGCTGGTGGAGTCGGTGCGCCGCAACTCCGAGAACCTGGCCATGGCCAGTTCGGAGATCGCGCAGGGCAACCAGGACCTCTCCACCCGCACCGAGAGCCAGGCCGCTGCGCTGGAGCAGACCTCGTCGGCCATGCAGCAACTGGGCGCCACCGTGCAGGAGAACGCCAGCTTCGCGCAGGACGCCGACCAGCGCGCCCGCCAGGCCTCGCAGGTGGCGCAGAAGAGCGGCGAGGTGATGGGCCAGGTCGCGCTCACCATGAAGGACATCAGCGCCTCCAGCCGCCGCATCGCCGACATCACGGCCATCATCGACGGCCTGGCCTTCCAGACCAACATCCTGGCGCTGAACGCGGCGGTCGAGTCGGCCCGGGCCGGCGAGGCGGGCCGCGGCTTTGCGGTGGTGGCCACCGAGGTGCGCAGCCTCGCAGCGCGCAGCGCCGACGCGGCCAAGGAGATCAAGTCCCTGATCGCGGCCAGCGTGGAGCGCGTGGAAGCCGGCTCGACGCTGGTGGACCAGGCCGGCCAGACCATGGCCGAACTGGGCGACAGCATCCGCCAGGTCACCGAGGTGATGACCAGCATCAGCCAGGCCAGCCAGGAGCAGGCCACCGGCGTGGGCGAGGTGGGCACCGCGGTCGCGCAGATGGACCAGAGCACGCAGCAGAACTCGGCGCTGGTCGAGGAAATGGCCGCCGCGGCCACCAGCCTGCGCGGTCAGGCGCAGACGCTGGTGCAGGCCGTGTCCATGTTCAAGCTGCTGGGCGGCGAGGCCGACGCGCGCTGACGCGCGGCCCGGCCGCTCAGCCGGCCGACGCCGGGGCGCTGGCCGGGGCCGCGCGCAGGTCGAAGGAGAACTCCCGCTCGATCACATGGTCGCCCGGTGCGCAGCGGGCCTGCAGCAGCTGGTCGGTGAAGCTGGTGATCAGGCGGCGCTGTGCGCGGCGCTCCACGTCCCGGGTCAGCGCGACCACCTCGATGTTGACGACGCGGCCGTCCTTGACGATGGCCTTGGCCCGGTAGCGGGCCAGCCCATGCCAGTCCACCTCCGGTGTGGCGACAGGGCCGATCTGGCAGACCGCGTCGGCCGGCTCCGTCGCAGCCTGCTGGGCCAGCGCGGGTGCCAGCGTGCATCCGGTGATGATCGCCGCCAGCGCGAGCCGGCAGCGCGGGAGGGGAAAGGACTGGGTCATCGTGGGGTCAGTGCTTGCCGTGCGGGTGAGTGAGAGAAGGGCGGCCATCGGCCGCCCACCAGGCCTCAGGGCTTGTAGCTCTTGAACTCGCCGAAGGCCTTGAGCTGTTCGGCGATCTTCTCGGGATCGCCCACCACCACCCAGCTCTGCTCGTCGGGGTTGAAATACTTCTTGCCCATGGCCTGCACCTCGGCGGCCGAGACCTTCTGCAGCGCGGGCACGAACTTGCCCAGGAAGTCGGCCGGCAGGCCGATCAGCCAGTTGTTGGCCAGCTGGCCCGCCACCGCGCCCTGCAGCTGGGTGCTGACCAGGTAGCTGCCCGCCATGTAGCGCTTGTTCATCGCCATCTCGGCCTCGGGCACGGGTTCGCTGCCGATGCGGCGGTACTCCTTCAGGTACTCGGTCATGGCTGCGCCGGTGACCTCGTTGCGCACGTCCGCGCCGCCGGTGATGGCGCCGCCCACGCGCCAGGACTGGGCGCCGGCGCGGGCGCCGTAGGTGTAGCCCTTCTCCTCGCGCAGATTGGTGTTCACGCGGCTGGAGAAGCCGGTGCCCAGGATGGTGCTGGTCAGGCGCAGCGCGACCTGCTCGTCCCCGCTGGCGGCCATGCCGGGGCGGCCCAGGCGCAGCGTGGACTGCACGCTGCCCGGGCGCTCCAGCAGCAGGCGCTGCACCGGCCGCTGCGCCGGCGGCGCAGCCAGTTCGGGCAGCGGCGGGCCGTCGGCCTTCCAGTCGCCAAAGGCCTCGCGGGCCAGCTTGAGCGCGGCCTCGGGCGTGATGCGGCCGGTGACCACCAGCAGCGCGTGGTCGGGCCGGAAGCGCCGCGCATGCTCGGCGCGCAGCGCGGTGGCGCTGACTGCGTTGATCGAGGCCTCGGTCTCCTGCGTGCGGCCGTAGGCGTGGTCGCCGTAGATGGCCTGGTTCAGCGCCTTGGCGGCGCGAAAGGCGGGCTGGCCGCTGCTGACCTTGAGGCCCTGCAGCGCATTGGCCTTGGCCAGCTGCACCTCGGCGTCCGGGAAGGCCGGCTGGCGGGCCACCTCGGCCAGCAGCTTCATCATGCCCTCGGCATGCGAGGCCAGCGCGTTGGCGTTCAGGCTGATGCCGTCATTGCTGGCGCTGGCGCCCACGCCGCCGCCCATGCCCTGGGCGGCCTCGGCGATCTGGCGCGAGCTGCGCTGGGCCGTGCCCTCGGTCAGCAGGCCGGCCAGCAGCTTGGCGCGGCCGGGCTCGCTGGCGGCGTCGGCGCCATAACCGGCGCCGCGCAGCGCCAGCACGAAGTCCACGCGCGGCACGCCCTGCTTGGGCACGACCCAGACCTGCAGCCCGTTGGGCAGGGTCTGCTGGGTGATCTTGGGCACGGTCAGCGGCTTGTCCTGGCCGAAGGGCGGCAGCTCGGCCGGGAACTTCACGGTCGCGGCCTGGGCCGTGGCGGCCAGCAGCGTGGTGGACAGCAGGGCCGCGCACAGCAGCGTGGGGCGCAGCTTGGACAGCGGGTTCAAGAGCTTGTTCATCTGGTTCCTCCCGGGCTCAGGGCTTGGAGGCTGCGGAGGCAGCCGGAGCGGCCAGCATCGCGGCCGGCTTGCGGTCGATGACGGAGCGGTTGGCGCGGGTCAGGTAGGTGGCGGCCACGCGCTGCACGTCGGCCGAGCTCACCGCCTGTATCCAGCCGGGCACCTTGTTCGCGACCTGGGCATCTCCCCACAGCGCCTGCAGCTTGGCCAGGCGGTCGGCGCGGTTCAGGAACATCTCCAGGCCGTTGTACCAGTCGGCCAGCAGCGCGGTCTTGAGGTTCTTCAGCGTGGCGTCGTCCACGCCGTCCTTCACGACGCGGGCGATCTCCTCGTCCATCGCGGCCAGCAGCGCATCGGCCGTGGTGTCGGGCTTGTAGAGCGCGAACACCGTGTAGATGCTGGGGCCGTCGTATTCCCAGATGCTGGTCAGGCCGTACAGCGAGTCCAGGTTGAGCGCCAGCTCGCGGCCCTTGACCAGGCCCTGGTAGAAGCGCGAGGCGTCACCGCCGGCCAGCAGCTGGCCCAGCACCGCGAACGGGGCCTGGTCCTTGCTGCCGCGCTCGGGCAGCTTCCAGGCCGCGGCGATGGCCGGCACCTGGGCCAGCTTGTCAGGCTGGGTCAGACGGCGCTCGGCGGTGTTGAGGCCCTCGCTGAAGTCCGTGGGCTTGGGCGTGGCGCGCGCAGGGATCTTGCCGAAGTACTTCTCGGCCAGCGCGAAGCCCTGGGCCGGCGTCACGTCGCCGGCGATGGACAGCACCGCGTTGTTGGGGCCGTAGAAGTCGCGGTGGAAGGCGCGCACGTCATCCAGGTTGGCGTTGTCCAGGTCCACGAAGCTGCCATAGCCATCGTGCTTGTTGGCCCACTTGTCGAAGGCCAGACCGCCTATGTCTATCCACATGAAGCCGCCATAGGGCTGGTTCTGCACATTGACGCGGATCTCCTCCTTCACCACGTCCTGCTGGTTCTTCAGCGTCGTGGGGTTGAAGTCCAGCGTCTTCATGCGGTCGGACTCCAGCCACAGCATGGCTTCCAGCGCGGAGGAGGGCGCGGTCTCGATGTAGTTGGTGAAGTCGGGCCGGGTGGAGCCGTTGTTGTTGCCGCCACCCGAGGTGATGACCTGGTCGAACACGCCCTTGGGCGCATTGGGCGTGCCCTGGAACATCAGGTGCTCGAACAGGTGGGCGAAGCCGGTGCGGTTCTGCGGCTCCAGCCGCATGCCGACCTTGTAGACCACGCTCAGGCCCACGGTAGGGCTGCTGGCGTCGGGCGAGATGACGACGGTCAGGCCATTGGCCAGCTTCTTGACGTGGACGGGGATCTGCCACTGGTCGGCTTGGGCGGCGGGCGCGGCCAGCACCGGCAGGCCGGCCAGGGCGAGGCTGGCGGCGCCGACGAGACTGAGCGCCGCACGGCGGGTGGTCTGCAACATGGGTCCTCCTGGGTTGGAATGCCGCGCAGTGTCAGGCCAGCGGGCCGGGGTGCCGCAGGCCACATCGGGAAAGTCCCAGGGTGGCCTCCATCGCCGGGGGCGCGGCCTGGGACAATGGTGGCTGGTTTTCAATTTCCCACTTTCCCGTCATGAGCGACACCCGCCCCCCGCTGCCCGATCACCTGAGCGTCGACCCGCGCAGCCCCCACCACGTGGCCGCCGTCTTCGAGTTCGATGTCGGCATCCGTTTCAACGGCAAGGAGCGCTTCGACGTCGAGGAGTACTGCATCAGCGAAGGCTGGGTCAAGGTGCCCGCCGGCAAGACGCTGGACCGCAAGGGCCGGCCGCTGTGCATCAAGCTCAAGGGCCAGGTCGAGGCCTTCTACCGTTGAACCCTCGCCCGGGCCGCCCGCGCTGAATGCGCGTGAGCCTGGGCGGTCCCACTGAAGAGACGACGATGCTCGCGGGGCGTGCCGCGCTCGCACATCGCCAGACGGGCCGGCTTGGGCGTGGCCCGGCGCTCGGCCCGCATCAAGGCCGGGCGGCCGCGGCCCTGGGTCGCCTCGCTACGCTTGCTTGCGTCGTGCGGCCAGCCTCAGCGTCAGCCCGCCCTCGGGCCGCAGCGTGACCGCCATGCGCGGTTTCGGGGGCATGTCGCCCATGGGGTTCAGTGTGAAGCGCTGCAGCAGCAGCGCTGCGATCAGCGTCATCTCCAGCACGGCGAAGTGCTGGCCCAGGCAGACCCGCGGCCCCAGGCCGAAGGGGATGTAGGCGCCGCGCGGGATCTCCGGCGCGCCGTCCAGGAAGCGCTCGGGCCGGAAGGCCTCGGCCTCGGGCCACCAGCGCGGGTCGCGGTGCAGCAGCCAGGGCGTCACCCGCACCAGCGTGCGGGCCGGCAGGCGCACGCCAGCCACCATCACCGCCCGCGTCAGCCGCCGCGTCATCAGCGCGGCCACCGGCGGGTAGAGCCGCATCGCCTCCTTCAGCGTGGCCGACAGCCAGGGCAGGGTCGCGGCATCGTCCGCGGTTGGCACGCGGCCGGCCAGCACCGCGTCCACCTCGGCGCGGGCGCGGGCCTGCGCCTCGGGGTGGGTGGCGAGCAGCCAGCTCCACCACAGCAGCGCGGTGGCACTGGTCTCGTGGCCGGCCTGGAAGCTCACCATGCACTGGTCGTAGATCTCCTGGGCCGACAGCGCCTCGCCGGTGCTCTCGTCGCGCAAGGCCTTCAGCATGCCCAGCAGGTCGGGCCGCTCGTCGGCCGTGTCGCGGCGCGCATGGATGTGGCCGGCCAGCAGCCCATGCAGCAGCCGGCTGGCCCGGCGCTTGGCGGCCTTGCCGGGCAGGGGCAGCCAGTCCGGCAGCGTCATGGGCCAGAACATCTCCGCCAGCGCCGTCTCGCTCAACACCTGCACGGCATCCGCCGCGGCCGCGGTGTCGTCGCCAATGGGCGTGCTGAACAGCGTGCGAGAGATCACATCCATGGTCAGGTGGCTGTAGAGACGGTCCATCGCCACCTCGCCCGGGGGCACCCGCGCCAGGCCGTCGACCGCGGCTGCGGTCATCAGCGCCGCGTAGCCGGCCACGCGCCTGGGCGTGAAGGCCTGCATCAGCATGCGGCGCTGGCGCTGCCAGGTCGCGCCCTCGGTGACCAGCACCGACTGGCCCATCAGGTCCGAGAACACCTCCGGCCCGCGCTCCCAGCGCACCATCGCCTCGGCCTGCTCCACCATCAGGGCGCGCACCAGATCGGGGTGGAAGACATCGACCGCGCGCTCGGTCAGCAGGCGCTGCGCCACCAGATCACCCAGCGTGCGCTGTCGGGCCAGCACGGCCAGGTAGTCGCGTCGCATGGCGCTCAGCGTCGGCAGGCCCCACCAGCGGGTGGGGTGGGCGGGCAGATCGTCCCAGGCAGCGTGGCTCATGGCCGCTATGTTGCCGTGCCTGCCCGGAAGTCGGGGCGGCCGGGAAGGCCTCCCGGCGCCGTCGGATTTCTCGCGATTGACGTGAACGTCAACCAAAGCGAGCAGAATGGCGGGATTCGTTTCAACTCAGGAGACTGCCATGTCCGACCCCATCGTCATCGTGTCCGCTGCCCGCACGCCCATAGGCGGCCTGCTGGGCGACTTCGCCAGCCTGGCCGGCTGGGAACTGGGCGCCGTGGCCATCAAGGCGGCAGTGGCACGTGCCGGCGTGCCGGGTGATGCGGTCGACGAGGTGCTGATGGGCAACTGCCTGATGGCCGGTCAGGGCCAGGCGCCCGCCCGCCAGGCGCTGCGCCGCGCCGGCCTGCCCGACTCCGCCGGGGCGGTCACGCTGAGCAAGATGTGCGGCTCCGGCATGCGCACCATGATGTTTGCCCACGACATGCTGGCGGCCGGCTCGGCCGAGATCATGGTGGCCGGCGGCATGGAGAGCATGACCAATGCGCCCCACCTGATGTTCGCGCGCAAGGGCATCAAGTACGGTGCGTCCGCCGTGTACGACCACATGGCGCTGGACGGCCTGGAAGACGCCTACGAGCGCGGCAAGGCCATGGGCGTGTTCGCCGAGCAGTGCGTGGGCAAGTACAGCTTCACGCGCGAGGCCATGGACCAGTACGCCATCACCTCCACCCAGCGCGCCAAGGCCGCCAACGAGAGCGGCGCCTTCGACTGGGAAATGGCGCCGGTGACCCTCAGCTCGCCCAAGGGCGACACGGTCATCAAGTACGACGAGCAGCCCTTCAAGGCCAAGCTGGACAAGATCCCCACGCTCAAGCCCGCGTTCAAGAAGGACGGCGCCATCACCGCCGCCACCTCGTCCAGCATCTCCGACGGCGCTGCCGCGCTGGTGCTGATGCGTGAGAGCACGGCCAAGGCGCGCGGCCTGCAGCCCATCGCCCGCATCGTCAGCCATGCGGTGCACGCCCAGGCGCCCGAGTGGTTCACCACCGCCCCGGTCGGCGCCATCCAGAAGGCGCTGGCCAAGGCCGGCTGGCAGGCCGGCGACGTGGATCTGTGGGAAGTGAACGAAGCCTTTGCCGCGGTCACGATGGCGGCCATGGCCGAGTTCAAGCTGCCGCACGAGATCGTCAACGTCAACGGCGGCGCGGTCGCTTTGGGCCATCCCATCGGTGCCAGCGGCGCGCGCATCGTCGTCACGCTGCTGGGTGCGCTGAAGGCCCGCGGCCTGAAGAAGGGCCTGGCTGCGCTGTGCATAGGCGGCGGCGAGGCCACTGCGCTGGCCGTGGAAATGCTCTGAGGCCATGACGCTGGGCGTTCACGACCTGGCCCTGTTCAGCGCGACCGTGTTCGTGCTGAACGCGACGCCGGGCGTGGACATGGCCTACACGGTGGCCAGCACGCTGCGCGGCGGCTGGCGCCAGGGCCTGGCCGCTGCGCTGGGCATCATGGCCGGCTGCGTGCTGCACACGCTGGCGGCGGCCTTCGGGCTGGCCGCGCTGCTGGCCACGTCGGCCGAAGCCTTCACCGCGCTCAAGCTCATCGGCGCGGCCTACCTGCTCTATGTCGCTTACGGCATGGCGCGGGCCGGGCTGAGGCCGGCGGCGGCCGCCGCCGAGGTGGTGGCACCGCCGTCGCTGTGGCGTACCGCGCGCCAGGGCTTCTTCACGAATGCGCTCAACCCCAAGGTGGCGCTGTTCTTCCTGGCGCTGCTGCCGCAATTCATCGCGGCCGAGGCGCCGCACAAGACGCTGGCCTTTCTGTTCCTCGGCGCCTGGTTCATCGTGCAGGGGCTGTGCTTCCTGCTGGCGCTGATCGCGCTGGTGGCCCCGCTGCGCCGCAGCCGTCCGCGCCCCGGGGTGGGGCGGGCGCTCAAGCTCGGCGGCGCCGGGCTCTTCACTCTGCTGGCCGCCAGGCTGGCTTTCACCAAACCATGAACGTCCTCATCATCGGCGCCTCGCGCGGCCTGGGTCTCGAATTCGTCCGCCAGTACCGTGCTGCCGGTGCGCGCGTCACCGCCACCGCGCGTGATGACGCCGGCCGTGCTCGCCTGGCCGAGCTGGGCGCCAAGCCGCTGACGCTGGACGTGGCCAGCGCCGTCAGCGTGTCGGGTCTGGCCTGGCAGATCGACGGCGAGGCCTTCGACGTGGTCGTCATCAACGCCGGCGTGTTCGGCCCCCGCGCCGGCGCGCTGGAGGCGCCCACGCAGGACGACTTCGACACCGTGATGCGCACCAATGTGCTGGGCCCCATGCGCGTGCTGCCCCAGCTGGCCGACGCGCTGGCGCCGGGCGCGCGGCTGGCGCTGATCTCCTCGCGCATGGGCTCCATCGGCCTGCGCAACGGCACGCATGGCTGGCTCTACCGGGCATCCAAGGCGGCGGTCAATTCGGTGATGAAGGACGCGTCGCTGGCGCTGGCCGGCAAGGCCACCGTCATCAGCTTCCACCCTGGCTGGGTCAAGACCGACATGGGCGGCGAGGGCGCCGACATCGACGCCCCCACCAGCATCGCCGGCATGCGCACCGTGCTGGCGGCCGTGAAGCCGACCGACACCGGCAGCTTCTTCAACTACGACGGGCAGCGGCTGGACTGGTAAGCGCCGCGCTCACACCACAAGAACACAAGGAGACCCCATGTTGCTGAGTGACGACCACCTGGCCGTCCAGGACGCCATCCGCACCTATGTGCGGGCCGAGATCGCCCCCCATGCCGCGGCCTGGGACAAGGCCCATCACTTCCCCGCCGAGCAGCTCAAGGGCCTGGCCGCGCTGGGCTGCTATGGCGTGGCCGTGCCCACCGCGTGGGACGGTGCGGGCCTGGACTACCTGGCGCTGGCCGTCATCCTGGAAGAAATCGCCGCGGGTGATGGCGGCACCAGCACGGTGGTCAGCGTCAACAACTGCCCGGTCTGCTCCATCCTGATGGCCTTCGGCAACGACGACCAGAAGGAGCGCTTTCTCAAGCCGCTGGCGCGCGGCGACATGCTGGGCGCCTTCTGCCTGACCGAGCCGCATGTCGGCTCCGAGGCCGGCGGCCTGCGCACCACGGCCACGCGCGACGGGGACCACTACGTGCTCAACGGCGTCAAGCAGTTCATCACCAGCGGCCAGCATGGCGACGTGGCCATCGTGATGGCCGTGACCGACAAGGCTGCCGGCAAGAAGGGCATCAGCGCCTTCCTCGTGCCCACGGCCACGCCCGGCTACACGGTGGCGCGCATCGAGGACAAGCTCGGCCAGCACAGCAGCGACACCGCGCAGATCCTGTTCGAGAACTGCCGCGTGCCCGTGGCCAACCGCCTGGGTGACGAGGGCCAGGGCCTGAAGATCGCGCTGTCGGGCCTGGAGGGGGGGCGCATAGGCATCGCATCGCAGAGCGTGGGCATGGCCCGCGCGGCCTTCGAGGCGGCGCTGCGCTACAGCAAGGACCGCGTCACCTTCGGCCAGCCCATCTTCGAGCACCAGGCGGTGCAGTTCAAGCTGGCCGACATGGCGACCCAGCTCGAGGCGGCCCGCCAGCTGATCTGGCATGCGGCCGCGCTGAAGGATGCCGGCAAGCCCTGTCTGAAGGAGGCCGCCATGGCCAAGCTGTTCGCCAGCGAGATGGCCGAGCGCGTGTGCTCCGACGCCATCCAGATTCACGGCGGCTATGGCTACCTGAGCGACTTCCCCGTCGAGCGCATCTACCGCGATGTGCGCGTGTGCCAGATCTACGAGGGCACGAGCGAGGTGCAGAAGATCCTGATCGGGCGCGCACTGGCCTGAGCCTGTTCCGCGCCCGCGGGCCTCACTTCAGCACCAGCTCCCGGATCAGCTCGCTGCCCAGCACCTCGCGCATGGGGCCGCGCTCTATCGTGGCCTTGTTCTGCGCGGCCTGGTTGCCCAGCAGCTTGGCCATCACGGCTTCGGCCTCGTCCGTGCGATCCAGCGCGGCCATGTTGGCATAGGTGATGGTGAGGATGAGGTCGGGCTCGTGCGGCGTCTTGGCCTGGGCGGCGTAGATGTTGTAGCCCAGGATCAGGCCGGCCTTCTTCTGCGCCTCCATATTGGCGCGGTAGGTGGTGGCCAGAAACTGCATGTAGTCGTCGAAGCGGCCGGGCTTGACCTTGATGTAGGAGACCTCGGTCACCGGGCCGTCCTTGTAGGGTTTGGCCTCCTGGGCCCAGCCTGAGGTCGATGTGCCGGCCAGCGCCAGTGCCAGCAGCGTGGGGATCAGTGCATTCATGGCAGCTCCATGGACGTCGAGGATTTCGACCTCTACAAGCTAGCCAGCACCGGGCCGCTTGTCTGCGGCTGCTCGCCGCGGGCGTCCGCAAGCCGGGGGAGCGGGCCGGCCCTCAGCTCGGGGAGAGCTGGGCGTAGGCCTTGTCCAGCACCGCGGCCGAGGCCGCCAGCGCCGCGCATTCGGCGGCGTCCATGTCGGGCTCCAGCACCTGCACCGCGCCGGCCGGCGTGATCAGCGCCGGCAGCGACAGCGCCACGCCGTGCAGGCCGGCCACGCCGTTCTGCACCCGCGACACCGGCAGCAGCGGCCGTTCATCGCGCAGCACCGCGGCAATCAGGCGCGCGGTGACCAGGCCGATTGCATGGTTGGTCGCGCCCTTGCGCTGTATCACCTCGTAGGCCGCGCGCCGCACCGATTGCGCGATGCGGCTCTCATCCTCGGCCTGCCAGCCCGGCCAGTCGCGCAGCGCCACGCCGCCTATACGGGCGCCATGCCACAGCAGCACCGACGAGTCGCCGTGCTCGCCTATGACCTGGCCATGCACCGCCTGCGCCGCCACGCCCAGACGCTGGGCCAGGCGCTCGCGCAGCCGCGCGCTGTCCAGCAGCGTGCCCGTGCCAAGCACCCGCTCCGGCGGCAGGCCGCTGGCCTGCGCCACCACGCGCACCAGCACGTCCACCGGGTTGCTGACCACCAGCACCAGGCCGCCGAAGCCCTGCAGCAGCCGGCCGATGTCGGCTGCCAGGCGCGCGTTGTCGCGCAGCAGGTCCAGCCGGGATTCGTCGGGTCGGCCGTTGCGGCCGGCCGCAATCACCACCACGTCCGCTTCGCGCATGCGCTCCAGCGGCACCGCTTTCACCGCGCAGCGCGGGTAGAAGGCTGCGCCGTCGGCGAGGTCCAGCGCCTCGCCCTCCGCGACCGCGCCCCGCGCGTCGTTCAGCCAGAGTTCCGTGGCCGCGCCGGTCATCAGCGTCGAGAACGCGACGCTGGTGCCGACCCAGCCGGTGCCGATGATGCCGACTCGTTGTGCCATGGGGCCAGTATGGCGCGCTTCACGCCCGCTGTCGTCGATTCGCACCACCGGCTTGCCGTTGGTCGCCGCGAGCGCGCAGTGCGGGGGGCAGCCGCCTAGCATGCCGTCATTCCAGGAGGTGAGCCCATGAGTTCCATGGTGGCGACGGAGCCCGCGCTGCGGGTCAGCGGCCTGCGCAAGGCCTATGGCGCGCGGCAGGCGGTGGCCGATGTCGGCTTTGAGCTGCGGCCCGGCGAGGTGCTGGGCCTGCTGGGGCCCAATGGTGCGGGCAAGTCCACCACGGTGGGCATCATCAGCGGCCTCACCACGCCTGACGCCGGCCAGGTGCAACTGCGCGGCGGCCTCAGCCTGAGCGGCGACGCGGCCGCCTACAAGCGCCGCATCGGCCTGGTGCCGCAGGACATCGCGCTCTACGAGGACCTGCCCGCGCGCCAGAACGTCGCGTTGTTCGGCGCGCTCTACGGCCTGCCGGCTGCGCTGCTGCGGCGCCGCGTGGACGAGGTGCTGGACCAGGTCGGCCTGCTGGACCGCGCAGCCGACCGCCCCGCCACCTTTTCCGGTGGCATGAAGCGCCGGCTCAACATTGCCTGCGCGCTGGTGCATGACCCCGAGATCATTCTGCTGGACGAGCCCACCGCGGGCGTGGACCCGCAGAGCCGCAACGCGATCTTCGACCACCTGGAGGCCCTCAAGGCCGCCGGCAAGGCGCTGATCTACACCACGCACTACATGGAGGAGGCCGAGCGCCTGGCCGACCACCTGACCATCATTGACCACGGTCGCGTGGTGGCCCGCGGCACGCAGGCCGAGCTGTTCGCGCGCCTGCCCGCGGCCCAGACGCTGCAGGTCGAGCTGGACGGCGAGGTCAGCGATGCCGCGCTGGCCGGCCTGGCCGGCGTGCGCCGCAGCGGCCAGCACCTGGCGCTGAGCGTGACCGACATCGCCGCCGACAGCGCCGCGCTGCTGGCCGAGCTGAGCCGCCGTGGCGTGGCGGTACGCCGGCTCAGCTCCGAGCGCGCGACGCTGGAGCACGTGTTCCTGTCGCTGACCGGCCGCCAGCTGCGGGACTGAGCCCGCGCCACATCGAATCCCCCTTGATTGACCGACTGAGGGTTGAGCCATGACTGCCTTGATCGCGCTGGTGCGTGCCGAACTCAAGCTCTATTTCTCCAACCGGCGCGCGGTGCTGATGAGCATCGTCGCGCCCATCCTGATCGCCGCGTTCTTCGGCGCGCTGTTCGGTGGCTCGGGCAGCAAGCCCGCGGGCATTCCGGTCGGCGTGACGGACCTCGACCGCAGCGCGCTGTCGCAACAGGTGGTGGCCGCGCTGCAGGCCGACAGCACGCTCAAGACCCAGGTCGGCCGCGAGGACGAGCTGCTGCCGCTGGTGCGCGCCGGCAAGCTGCAGGCGCTGGTCGTGCTGCCGCAGGGCCTGGGCGAGCAGGCGGGCGGCGCGATGTTCGGCGCGCGCCGCAAGCCCGAGATCACGCTGCACTACGACCCCTCCCAGGCGCAGTCGCTGGCCGTGGTGCGCGGGCTGCTGGCGCAGTCGCTGATGCAGGAAGTGGGCCGCCAGACCTTCAGCCCCGCGCGGCTGCAGGACTTCCGCCAGCAGGTGCAGGGCGCGCAAGACCTGACGCCCGAGCGCCGCGCGTCGCTGACCCGCATGTTCGACGCGATTGCCGAGGCCAACGGCACGGCCGCGTCCGCCCCGGCCCCGGCCAGCGCCGCTTCGGCGGCCGGCGGCCTGTCCCTGCCCTACACCACGCACGAGGTCGAGGCGGTGCAGGCCGACGATCGTGCGCTGCCGGTGGCCTACAACAGCTATGCCCACTCCTTTGCAGGCATGGGCGTGCAGTTCATCCTGATGTCGGGCGTGGACCTGGCGCTGGGCCTGCTGATGATGCGCCGCCTGGGGCTGTGGAAGCGGCTGCGCGCCGCGCCGCTGAGCCGCAGCCAGCTGCTGGGCAGCCGCATCGTGGCCGGCACGCTGATCGCGCTGGTCGTGTTTGCGGTGGTCTACGCGGTGGCCTTCGCGTTCTTCGGCGTGCGCCTGCTGGGCAGCGCGGCCGGCTTTGTGTTGGTGCTGCTGAGCTTCTCGCTGCTGACCGCCTGCTTCGGCCTGCTGGTGGCCGCCCTGGGCCGCACGCCCGAGGCCACCCGCGGCCTGGCCATCCTGGCCACGCTGCTGATGGTGATGCTGGGCGGCGCCTGGGTGCCGGCCTTCATCTTCCCGGAGTGGCTGCAGACGCTGTCGCTGGCCGTGCCCACCCGCTGGGCGGTGGACGCGCTGGACGCGATGACCTGGCGCGGCCAGCCCTTCGCGGCGGCGCTGCTGCCCTGTGCGGTGATGCTGGGCTTCAGCGCGCTGTTCGCGGCGGTGGCGGTGTGGCGCTTTCGCTGGGAGGAATGAGCTTCTTCAGCGGATCGCGCGCCCCCAGCGCGCGAAGCGTGGCGCCAGCCGCCAGCCGTCCTCGCCCAGCCAGTCGGCCGAGACCAGCACATGGTGGGCGCGGCCTATCAGGGCCTCGCGCGGCACGGGTCCGAAGGCGCGTGAGTCCGCGCTGTTGTCGCGGTTGTCGCCCATCATGAAGAACTGGCCAGGCGGCAGCGTGATCTCGGCCATGTCGCGGCGCGCCGGCACCTGGGGCAGCCACTGCACCATGTGGGGCCGGCCGGGCAGTTGTTCGGTGGCGCGCAGCGCGTCGGTGGCCCAGCCGGGCGCCAGCCACTCGCCGCCGCGCTGGGCCGCGTCATAGCCCAGCGGGCTGCCGTTGAGCCACAGGCGGTCGTCGTGCAGCGCGATGCGGTCGCCGGGCAGGCCCACGATGCGCTTGATCAGCCGCGTGCCGGTGTCCGGCGCACGGAAGGTGACCACGTCGCTGCGCTGTGGCTCGCCCAGCGGCAGCAGCACCACATCGGTCAGCGGCAGCTTGAGGTCGTAGGCCAGGCGGTTCACCAGCACCACGTCGCCCTCCTTCAGCGTGGGGCGCATGGAGCCGGAAGGGATGGGGTTCCAGTCGGCCACCGCGGTGCGCAGCAGCGCAAAGCTCAGCAGGAACATCAAGAAGCCGCGCTGCTCGCGCAGCAGCGGGCGAAGAGGGGGGAGGCGCTTCATCATGGCGTCCATGCTCATGCGCGGCGGGTCAGGCGGGGTGTGGGCTGCGGCGAATGGCGGCGCGGGGCGCCTGAGTGGCGGCCGACGATGACCCGATGGGCCCTCGGCCCATGCGATTCGCCTTAGGGCAACGCTGAACAAGTCCCTCGCGCGCGGCGACTTATTCAGCGTTGCCTTAGGCTTGGCGCCAGGTGTTGCGGGGCGCCGCCTGGGGCTGGCGTCCTGCGTTTTCTGGAGTTGCTGGCCATGCTGCTGTTGTCCCGTCCGTCTCGTGTCGCCCAGGCCCTGGGCCTGCTGGGCTGGTTGCTGTTCGTGTCCGTCGCCGCGGCGCTGGGGGCGCAGGCCTCGCGCAGTGCGCCGGTGTTCTATGCCGAACTGACGCGGCCCGCCTGGGCGCCGCCGGCCTGGGTGTTCGGGCCGGTGTGGTCGCTGCTCTACACGCTGATGGCGGTGGCGGCCTGGCTGGTGTGGCGCGAGTCCGCCGCGCCGGCGCGGCGCGCGGTGCTGGGGCTGTTTGTCGTGCAGCTGGCGGTGAATGCGCTGTGGTCCTGGCTGTTCTTCGCGTGGCGCGACGGCGGCCTGGCGATGCTGGACGTGCTGCTGCTGCTGGCGCTGGTGGCGGCCACGGCCTGGCGCTTCGGGCGCATCCGCCGCGCCGCGGGCTGGCTGCTGCTGCCCTACCTGGCCTGGGTGAGCTTCGCGTCGGTGCTGACCTGGACGGTCTGGCAGCTCAATCCGCAGCTGCTGTGAGCCCCCGGGCTGCGGGGCGACGCCCGAGGGGGCGACGGTAAACTGCCTCGATGCCCGTTTTGCTTGCTCTCGACAGTGCCACCGACACCCTGGCCCTGGCCCTTGTGACGCCCGCCGGCACCCGCTGCTGCGAGGTGGCCGGGGGCGCACAGGCATCGGCGCGCCTGCTGCCCGAGGTGCAGGCGCTGCTGGCCGCCGAGGGGCTGGCGCTGGGCCAGCTGGACGCGATCGCGTTCGGCCAGGGGCCGGGTGCCTTCACCGGCCTGCGCACCGCCTGCGCGGTGGCACAGGGCCTGGCCTTCGGTGCCGGCAAGCCGGTGCTGGCCATAGACAGCCTGATGCTGGTGGCCGAGGACGCGCGTGCTCAAGGGGCGGGCGACGAGGTCTGGGTCGCGATGGACGCGCGCATAGGCGAGATCTACGCCGCCCACTACCGCTTCACGCCCGCGGGCTGGCAGGTGCTGCAGGCCCCCGCGCTGTATGCACCAGTCGCGCTGCTGGCCCGCTGGGCCGAGCAGGGTGAGCCGCTGGCCGTGGCCGGCTCGGCGCTGACCGAATACGCGGCCGTGCTGGGCGAGCTCCGCAACGCCTGGCCCCGCGCCCGCTCGCGCGCCGCGGCGCTGGGGGCGCTTGCGCAGGCCGCCTGGCAGCGTGGCGAGTTGCTGGACCCGGCCGACGCGCTGCCGCTCTATGTGCGCGACAAGGTGGCGCTGACCACGGCGGAGCGGGAACGCGCATGAACGCCTTGCCCGAGCGCGGCCTGCCGGCCTGGGAGGCGGCGGCGATGCGCGTGCCCGATCTGGTCGACGTGATGGTGGTGGAGCGCCAGGCCTATCCCGTGCCCTGGACGCATGGCAACTTTGTCGATTCGCTCGCCGCCGGCTACCCGGCCGAGGTGCTGCGCGGCCCGCGCCACGAGCTGCTGGGCTACTGGGTCGCGATGCCGGGCTACGAGGAGATGCACCTGCTCAACATCACGGTGGCGCCGGCCTGGCAGGGCCGCGGCCTGGCGGTGCTGATGCTGGACCGCCTGGTGGCGGCCGCCCGTGCCCAGGGCCTGTCGCAGCTGTGGCTGGAGGTGCGTCAGAGCAACGAGCGTGCGCAGGCGGTCTACCGCCGCTACGGCTTTCAGCAGCTGGGCCTGCGCCGCGGCTACTACCCGGTGCTGCAGGGGCCGCGCGAGGACGCGCTGCTGATGAACCTGCCGCTGGACCCGATCGGAGAGGCCGCATGAGCTGGGATGCACGCCAGCGCGCGATGCTGGCCGAGATGGGCTACCGGCTGCCGCCGCCTGCGCTGGCCGAGCCGGCGCCCGAAGACGATGCGGTCGAGACCCGCGCTCGCGCGCCCCAGCCGCCGACCGAGCGCCCCGCGCCGCGCGCGGCCGAGCCGGTGTCTGCGCCGGCCCTTGAGCGCGCGCCTGAGCCCGCGCCGCGGCGCGTGGACGAACGCCCCGCCGCCCGCCCCGTCGCTGCGGCCGAGGTGCTGGCCCAGGCGCTGCCGGGCCGCGAGCCGCTGGCCGACCTGGCCACGCTGGACCTGGAGGCCTTGCGCGGGGCGGTGCCCGGCTGCCGCGCCTGCGGGCTGTGCGAGCAGCGCCGCCAGCCGGTGTTCGGCGCCGGTGCGGTGTCGGCGGCGCGCTGGCTGGTGGTGACCGATCCGCCCGACGAGGCCGACGACGCGGCCGGCCAGCCGCTGGTCAGCGAGGCGGGCCGCCTGCTGGACCGCATGCTGGCCGCGGTGGGCGAGCGCCGCGGCGGCGAGACGCCCGGCGTGTTCGTGACCCCGTTGATCAAGTGCCGCCCGGCGCGCGGGCGTGCGCCCGACGCGGCCGAGCTGGCGGCCTGCGAACCGCTGCTGGCGCGCCAGCTGGCGCTGCTGCAGCCGCAGCTGGTGCTGGCCATGGGCCCGCTGGCGGCGCGCCGTCTCACCGGCCTGGCCGAGCCTCTGGGCCGGTTGCGTGGCCGGGTGCACCAGTGGCAGCAGACGCCGCTGGTCGTCACCTACCATCCGGCCTATCTGTTGCGTTCCCCGGCCGACAAGGCCGGTGCCTGGGATGACCTGTGTCTGGCCCATTCGATACTGACCCGCTGAACGCACGCGCGCTGGCCGATCTGCATGCCGCCCGGCTGCGGCTGGTGGCCAATCATGTGCCCGCCTGGATCGCGCTCTACGAGGCCGGCAGCTACCGCTGCCTGTTCGCCAACCGCGGCTATGCCGAGGCCTTCGGGCTGACCGAGCAGAGCATCGTGGGCAAGACCTTCGGCGACATCGTCGGTGCCGAGGCGCTGGCCGCGGTGCAGCCGGCGGTGGACCGGGTGGTGCGTGAGCAGGTGTCGGTGATCTACGAGCGCGAGCTGCCGCCGGGCGGCGGCGCACCGCGCTTCATCGAGGTGCACCTGAGCCCGCACTTCGACGACCACGGCACGCTGCTGGGCTGCTGTGTGCTGGTCAACGACATCACGCGCCACCGCCTGGCCGAGCAGCGGGTGCGCGAGTCGGAGGCGCGCCTGGCCAAGTTCTTGGACGCGTCGGCCGAGGGCATCGTATTCCACAAGGACGGCGTCATCACCGATGCCAACCCCTCGCTGTGCGCGCTGACCGGCTATGCGCTGGACGAGCTGCTGGGGCGGAACATCCTCGAGTTCCTGATGCCCGACGAGGTGCCCAAGGTGCGCGAGGTGATGCTGGCCGGACGCGAGACCCGCTACGAGACCTGTGCCCGCCACCGGGACGGCAGCCCGCTGCCGGTGGAGGTCATCGTGCGCACGCTGGAGCGCAGCGGCGAGAAGCAGCGCATGAGCATCGTGCGCGACATCCGCGACCGGCTGGACAGCGAGGCCCGCATCCAGCATCTGGCGCTGCACGACAGCCTCACCGGCCTGCTCAACCGCGCGGCCTTCATGGAGCGCATGGCGGCGCTGGTGGAGCGCGCCTCGCGCGACGGCGAGATGCTGGCGCTGCTGTTCATAGACCTGGACAACTTCAAGCGCGTGAACGATTCGCTGGGCCACCTGGAGGGTGACCAGGTGCTGGTCACCGTGGCCGAGCGCCTGAGCTTTGCGCTGCGTGACAGCGACCTGGTGGGCCGCTTCGGCGGCGACGAGTTCGTCGTGCTGCTGACCGACCTCAGCAGCCGCGAGGACGCCAAGGTCGTGCTGCAGGCGCTGCTGTCGGTGGTGGAGGTGCCGGTGCGTGCCGACGGCCGCGCGCTGTCGGTGACCCCGTCCATAGGCGTGGCCTTCTACCCGGACGATGGCCGCCATGCCGACGAGCTGATACAGCACGCCGATGCCGCGATGTACCGCGCCAAGGCCCGCGGCCGCGCGACCTACCAGTTCTTCGAGCCCGCGCTGGCCGAGACCGCCTATGCGGACCTGGTGCTGGAGGCCGAGCTGGTGCAGGCGCTGACGCGCGACGAGTTCGAGCTGTTCTTCCAGCCCCAGGTGGACGCCACCACCGGCCGCCTCAGCGGCGCCGAGGCGCTGCTGCGCTGGCGCCATCCGCAGCGCGGCCTGCTGGGCCCCGACCATTTCATCGCGGTGGCCGAGCGCCATCCGCTGATGCACGACCTGGGCGGCTGGGTGCTGCGCCAGGCCGCGCTGACCGCGCGCCGCTGGCGCGAGCAGGGGCTGGCCGACGTGCGCATCGCGGTCAACCTCTCCAGCATGCAGTTCCAGCTGGACGGCTTCATCGACACGGTGCGCGAGGTGCTGAGCGACACCGGCGCGCGCGGCGAGTGGCTGGAGCTGGAGCTCACCGAGCGCATGCTGGTGGACGACATCGAGCATGCGCCGCAGACGCTGGCCGCGCTGCGCAGCCTGGGCCTGAGCGTGTCCATGGACGACTTCGGCACCGGCTACACCTCGCTGGCCCATCTGACCGAGCTGCCGGTGGACAAGCTCAAGATCGACCAGAGCTTTGTGGCCCGCCTGCCGGCCGACCGTGGCGCGCAGGCGATCACGCGTGCCATCGTGCAGATGGCCACGGGTCTGGGCCTGGACGTGACCGCCGAGGGCGTGCGCACCAACGAGCAATGGCAGCTGCTGTCCGGCTGGGGCTGCGGCCAGCTGCAGGGCGAGCTGATCGGCCCGCCCATGCCGGCGGCCACCTTCGAGGCCTGGGCCCGAACCCGATGACTCTGAATGAACTGATGCATGCCGAGATCGCCCAGGCGGGCGGCTGGCTGGGCTTTGACCGCTTCATGTCGCTGGCGCTGTATGCGCCGGGGCTGGGCTACTACAGCGGCGGGCGCCGCAAGTTCGGCCTGATGCCCGAGCAGGGCTCGGACTTCGTCACCGCGCCCGAGCTGTCGCCGCTGTTCGGCCGCGCGCTGGCGCGCCAGGTCGCGCAGGCGCTGCAGCACAGCGGCTGCCGCGAGGTGGTGGAGTTTGGCGCCGGCTCCGGCGCGCTGGCCGCACAGCTGATCGCCGAGCTGGATGCGCTGGGCGTGGGCCCGGTGCGCTACCGCATCGTCGAGCTGTCGGCCTCGCTGCGCGAGCGCCAGCGCGAGCGCCTCGCGCGCTGGGCGGATCGCGTGGAATGGCTGGACGCGCTGCCCGACACGATGGAGGCGGTCTGCGTGGGCAACGAGGTGCTGGATGCGATGCCTGTGCAGCTGCTGGCCTTCGACGGCCAGCGCTGGCGCGAGCGCGGTGTGGTGAGTGCGGGAGCAGGTTTTGCGTTCGAGGACCGCGACACCTCGCTGCGCCCGCCGCTGGACGCCGCCTACGTGCCCGGCACGGTCACCGAGATCCATGCGCAGGCCGAGGCCTTTGTTGCGACGCTGGCCGGCCATCTGCGCCGCGGTGCGCTGTTCCTGATCGACTACGGCTTTCCCGAGGCCGAGTACTACCTGCCGCAGCGCCACGGCGGCACGCTGATGTGCCACCAGGCCCACCGCGCCGACCCCGACCCGCTGGTGGACGTGGGCGACAAGGACATCACCGCCCATGTGAACTTCACCGGCATCGCGCTGGCCGGCCAGGAGGCCGGGCTGGAGGTGCTGGGCTACACCAGCCAGGGGCATTTCCTGCTGAACTGCGGCCTGGCCGAGCTGATGGCCGACGCCGACCTGCCGGCCCGTGCGATGGCCCACCGGCTGATGGCCGAGCACGAGATGGGCGAGCTGTTCAAGGTGATTGGCTTTGCGGCGCCCGGCGGCAGCTTCGACGCGCTGGGCTTTGTGCGCGGCGACCGCTCCCACAAGCTCTGAGCTCGGCCCTAGCGGCCGGCGCCGGAAGCGGCCATCATGCGCCGGCCCGGCGTAACGGGCGAGGAGGAGTCGAGATGCGCTGCTGGCGCCTGCCCGTGCTGCTGTTGATGATGCCGGCCACGCTGCCGGCGCAAGACCTGGACCCCGGCCGCATGCTGGCCGCCACCTGTGCCAACTGCCATGGCACAGACGGCCGCGCCCGCGCCGGTCTGCCGGTGCTGGCGGGTCGCCCGCAGCGCGAGCTGCAGGCGCTGCTGGCCGAGTACAAGGCTGGCACCCGCGCCGGCACCGTGATGCCGCAGATCCTGCGTGGCTACAGCGACGAGCAACTGCAGCAGATCGCCCGCTACCTTGCGGCCCAGCCCGCGGTCGTGGCAGGAGGGCGGCGATGAGCGCCGCGCCCGCGCCGCTGACGCGGCGCCGTCTGCTGGCGGCCGGTTCGGGCCTGGCGCTGGCCGGCTGTGCAGCGCCCGCCGCCCGCGGGCCGCGCCTGGGCCGGGTCGTCGTCGTGGGCGGCGGCTTTGGCGGCGCCACGGCGGCGCATTACCTGAAGCACTGGGGCGGCGACGCGGTGGAGGTGGTGCTGGTGGAGCGCGAGCCGCAGTTCCTGTCCTGCCCCATGTCCAACCTGGTGATCGCCGGCCTGGCGGAGCCGGCCTCGCTGCGCCAGGGCTACGCGGGCCTGCGGGCGCTGGGCGTGCGCGTGCTGCAGGGCGAGGCCACCGGGCTGGACCCTGCCGGCCGCAGCCTGCAGCTGGCCGACGGCCAGCGCCTGGGCTGGGACCGCCTGGTGCTGGCGCCCGGCATAGGCTTCATGACCGAGGCGGTGCCGGGTCTTGAGCAGGCCATCGCCATGCAGCGTGCGGTCCACGCGTGGAAGGCCGGCGCGCAGACCGAGCTGCTGCGCCGCCAGCTGCAGGCGCTGCCCGACGGCGGCGTGGTGCTGATGAGCATTCCCAAGGCGCCCTACCGCTGCCCGCCCGGCCCCTACGAGCGGGCCTGTCTGATCGCCGACTATCTGTTGCGCACCCGGCCGCGCGCCAAGCTGCTGGTGCTGGACGCCAACCCCGAGGTGCAGAGCAAGCGGGCGCTGTTCGAGCGCGCCTTTGCGGGGCGCTACCGCGGCGTGCTGAGCTACCAGCCGAATGCCGAGCTGCGCGAGGTGGCGGGCGAGGTGGCGCGCTTCGAGTTCGAGGAGGTGCGCGCCGATGTGCTCAACCTGATCCCGCCGCAGCGCGCCGGCGACCTGGCGCTGCGCAGCGGCCTGGCCGACGTCAACGGCCGCTGGGTGGGGGTGGACTGGCTGAGCCTGGAGGCGCGCGGGGCGCCTGGCGTGCACGTGCTGGGCGATGCGCTGTTCTCCGCGCCGCTGATGCCCAAGTCCGCCCATCTGGCCAACCAGCAGGCCAAGCTGGCCGCCGCGGCCATCCTGCAGCTGCTCAAGGGCGAGGCGGTGAACCCCGACCCGTTGCTGATGAACACCTGCTACAGCTTCTTCAGCGCGACCGAGGCCGGTCATGTGGCCTCGGTGCACCGCTACGACCCGGCCGAGCGGCTGATGAAGGCCGTGCCCGGCGCGGGCGGGGTGTCGGCCCTGGCCAGCGAGGCCGAGGCGGCCTATGCGCGCGGCTGGGCCGACAACATCTGGGCCGACAGCCTGGCGCTCTGAGACGCCAGGCGCTGCCGGCTTACCAGCTGCCGGTGTTGGGCATGGAGGCCCAGGGCTCGGCCGGCGGCAGCGCGGGGCCGGCCTGCAGCAGCTCCACCGAGATGCCGTCCGGCGAGCGCACAAAGGCCATGCGGCCGTCGCGCGGCGGGCGGTTGATCAGCACGCCATGGTCCTGCAGCTTCTGGCAGGCGGCATAGATGTCGTCCACCGCATAGGCCAGATGGCCGAAGTTGCGGCCGCCGGTGTAGGTCTCGCCCTTGCCGTCGGCATCGGGCCAGTTGTAGGTCAGCTCGACCTGGGCGTCCTCGTCGCCGGGCGCGGCCAGGTAGATCAGCGTGAAGCGGCCGGCTTCGCTGTCAAAGCGCTTGACCTCGCGCAGACCCAGCGCGTCGCAATAGAAACGCATCGACGCCTCGACGTTCTCGACGCGGACCATGGTGTGCAGGTATTTCATGAGCCGGATTTTCGTTCACGCACCAGCATCACAGGGGCTGTGGGGTTGCCACACCACCCCGCGGTCGATCAACCCCCACCCTTCGAACTACCCAGCGACCGCCACGGATCCGGCTCTGCCGGTCCGTCGGCGGTGCCCCCTTGAGGGGGCCGGCGAAGCCGGTAGGGGGTGGTCTAGTAATCCAGCCACTCCATAGGCGCCACCAGCGCCCCACCGCGCAGACGCTCCAGCGTACCGGTCAGCACCTCGATGTTGTTGTCGAAGCTGCCATGGCTGGCGGCGATCTGGTCGCCGGTGCGGGTGGTGCGCACCTTGGGCGTGCTGACGCGGTGCAGCAGGTCGGCGGCGGGCCACAGCTTGAGCCAGGCCGCCACGTCGCGGGCCGCGTTGGCGTCCCACTGGTCGGCGGCCCACGCGGGGTCAGGTTTGACCAGCGCGCGCTCCATGCCCAGCAGCGGCTGCTTGCGGATGTCGTCCAGCGCGCGCGACACCAGGTAGAGCAGCGACTTGCCGTAGATGTCCACCGCAGCGGTGGGCAGGCCGTCCGCGCGTTCGTTGGCATCGGTCAGCACATGCAGGCGCAGGTCCTGCAGCGCCAGCACGCCGGCCTGCTGGGCGCCACCGTAGTGCTGCACCGCGAAGCCGCTGGAGCAGGCGGCGGCATAGAGCTCGCAGCTGCGCACCGCCAGCGGCTTGGGGGCGGCCAGGCGGTCCAGCAGGTGGCCCAGCAGGATGGAGCCGGCCGAGTGGCCCACCAGATGCAGCTCCAGCTGGCGGCCGCGCTTTGCCAGGCCGGCCTGCAGCTCGCGCAGCAGCCGCGCGCTGAGGTCCAGCACATGGTCGGGCGTGGCACCGCCGGCCGCGTTCTCGCGCATCTCGCTCCAGATGCCGCGCGCGAACTGCCGGCCCACGGCCTCGATCGCGCGGTCCTTGGCCTCGGCCGCGGCCTCGCGCAGCCGGTCCAGCCAGCCCTCGCTGCGGTCACCGCCGATGACGCGGCGGCGCAGGTCGTCCAGCATGTCCAGCAGGGTCTCGCCGGGGCCGGTCTTCCAGGTGAAGAACACCGGGTAGAGGCCGTTGGCCAGGAAATAGGGCGCCAGCACGCGGATGCGCTGCACCGACTCGTTCTCGGCGTTCAGCCCGCCATGGGCATAGAGCACGAGCTTGAGCGTCTTGCCGCCGTCGGTCCAGGCCAGCGGGCGCTCGACCAGGATCTCGCGCGCCAGGCCCAGGCGATCGTCGCGGGCGCGGGTGAAGTCGGTCGCCATCAGCTGGCCGTTGTTGCCCGACACCAGCGTGTGCGTGTAGGCCTGGTCGGTGCGCAGTGGCTGGTAGGGCTTGTGCAGGAAGTCGTGCTTGACCGGCCAGGGGTCGTCGCGCGGGTTGTCGTCCTGCCGCAGCGTGGAGCCCACCGCGCCCAGGCCCTGGCCGGCTGCGACCCGGAACCCGCTGGTCGGGGCGGTGGCCGCGGCCTTGCCGCGGGTCTTGGGCGCGGCGGGATGCAGGTCCGACAGGTCCTGCGGCACGCCCAGCGCCACGGCCCAGGCGTCTGTGCCGTTGCTGGCCCAGTCCTCGTAGCCCAGCACCGCAAAGCCGCTGGCGCCCCAACCCGTGCCCCAGCTGTTCTGCACCACGAAGCCGCGCTCGTTGTAGCCCACCAGCGCGAACGCATGGCCGCCGGTGTTGCGCGCGCGGGCGGGGATGCGGGGCAGCTGGTCGTGGTTGATGGGCTGGGTGCTGGCGGCCAGCGACCAGCCCTCATGCACCTCGGCCGACACATAGACCGCGCCGATCTCGAGGATGGCGGCCTGCAGGTCGACGACGGAGCGGCGGTCCACGCGGTAGTACACGCCCAGCGGGCGGCGGGGCGCGTCGTCGTCCCAGCCGGGCAGCGGGCGCACGAACTGACCCTCGCCCCGGGCGCTCACCGGATAGGGCCACAGCGTGCTGCTGCACACGCCGTGCTTGTGCCAGCCCTTGAGTGCGCCACGGCAGGAGGAACCCTCGTAGTCCTGCCCCGGCCATTCGTCGTAGAGCTTGGCCAGCTCGTAGAACATGCGCGGGCTGACCAGCTCAGGGGGCGTGCGGCCGCCGGCCTGCAGGTGGCGCAGCCAGTACAGGTAGTTGGTCACGCAGGCCAGGCCGAAGCCGGTGCAGGCGCCCTCGTTGCCCTGGTCCAGGATGCGGCCGGCCTTCACATAGGCGGGCAGCAGCTTCTTCAGGTCGGCGTCCAGCGGCCAGCGCGGCGGCAGCGAGCGCAGCGGCGGCCGGTAGGGCAGGTCGCGCAGGTCCAGGCGGTCGGGGCGGGCATCCAGGCGCGGCAGCGGCGTGTTCGACGCGGCCGCGGCGCGGGCTTTGCGGGTGGTGGCCATGCTTGTCTCCGGTGGCCCGCGCATGATCGACAGCGCTTCCGGCCCCGGCAAGAGGCCCCCCACGCTTGAAGTGGGCGGCTCAGAACGGCAGGTCGCCGGCGTGGCGGCGCCACACCCGCATCAGCTCGCCGGACTTCTGCGCACGCGCGAAGGCCGCGTCCAGTGCCGGCATCAGCGCCGCTGCCGCGCTGCCCTGGGCTGCGGCCACGTGGATGGTGGGCGCGGGCGCATCCGGCACCGGCCCGTGGCCCAGCCAGGGCTGGGCCAGGTAGTCCACCGGGCCCAGGCCCAGGCGCTGCACCACCTCCAGCTCCTCGACGATGTAGTCGCAGCGGCCCAGCATCAGCTTCTCCATCAGCGTGCGGTAGCTGCGGGCACCCTGGTCCAGGTCGCCGGGTGCCAGGCCATAGTGGGCGTAGCTGGCCCCCGCCAGGCCGCAGCCATGCCAGCGCTTGAGGTCTATGCGGCTGTGCAGCGCGAGCGGCCGGTCGCGGCGGAAGAAGACCTGGGGTGTGAGCGTGCGTACCGGCACCGAAAACACCAGCGTGCGCTCGCGCTCGGGGTCACGGTAGGCGCCCAGCACGAAGTCCACCTCGCCGGTGCTCACCGCGTGCAGGCAGCGCTTGAAGGGCAGGTCCACCAGGCGCAGCTCATGCCCCATGCCGCGGAACAACTGGGGCCAGAACTCGGCGGTGAAACCCAGCAGCAGGGCCGGCTGGTTGGGCGAGCGGTACAGCAGCGGCGGGCCCTCGCCCGGCTCGGCGCAGGCGGTGAAGCTGCGTGCCGCCGCGGGCAGGCTCAGCGCCACCAGCAGCAGCGCGAGCGCCCAGCGCAGCGGGCGGAGGCGGGCAAGGCGGGCGGCGAGGGTGGGCACCGGGTCAGTCTAGGGGTGGACAGGGCTTGGGCTGCCCTGGGGAATTCAGGGGGCCAGCCGGGCCCAGCGCTCGTGATCGCGCCAGCGGCCGCCAATCTTCAGGTAGCGCGGCGAATAGCCCTCCAGCTGGAAGCCGCAGCGCCGGGCCAGCGCGATGGACGCGCTGTTGGCCGGCTGGATGTTGGCCTCCACACGGTGCAGGCCCAGTTGCTTGAATGCGTGGCGCACCACCGCGTTCAGGCCCTGGGTCATCAGGCCCTGGCCGGTGGCGCCGGCGAACGCGTAGTAGCCCAGATAGCCGCTGCGGAAGGCACCCATCACGATGTTGGTGAGGTGGATGGCGCCCACCAGGCGCTCGGGCGTCTCGACCAGGAAGCCGTGGTGGGCTTCGCCATCGAAGCGCTGCAGATAGCGTGAGAAAGCCTCGGCGCTGTCGGGCGCCGTCACCCAGGGCCGGTGCAGGCGGCGGCTGGCCCGGGCGGCGGCCACGAAGGCGGCCTCGTCGGCCGGCTGCACCGGCCGTATGCGGACAGCGCTCATGCGCTCAGCGCCCCAGCGGTGCGATGCCCAGCCAGGCGGCGTGCAGCCAGAAGGCCATCGCGGCCCAGGCGGCGATACCCACCACCACCGTGGCGGCCGTGCCCGCCGCGGTGGGCGCAGGCTGGGGCGGGGCCGGGCGGCGGCGCGCGGCGCGGAACACCAGCACCGACCACAGCAGGAAGCTGCCGAACAGCATCAGGTCGGCCAGCGTGTTGTTGGCCAGCAGGTGGGCCAGCGCCCAGGTCTTGACCGCCAGCGTCATCGGATGCTGAAGCCTGGCCTTGAGGTGGTTGCGCGGCACATAGGCCGCGGCCAGCAGCACGAAGGCCACCAGCGTCAGCATCGCGGCCAGGTGGTTCATGCCGCGAATTGGTGCCCACAGCACCACCGGCTGCAGCCGGGCCTGCTGGAAGCCCCACAGGATCAGCAGGAAGCCGATCAGCGACACGACGGTGTAGAAGCCCTTCCAGCCCAGCGCGCCCATGCGGGCGATCTGGGCCTCGCGCCAGCGGGGCGTGAAGGCGCGGGTCAGGTGTATGCCCAGAAACAGGGCCAGGCCGAGGGCCAACCAGGTCATCGTGAGTCTCCTTGGGTGAGTGCCGGATGCTGCCGCAAGTTGGCCGCGCGCGGGGGTGTCGGGGGTCAGGTCTGCCGGTCCACGCGCAGCGCCAGCACCACCGAGCTGTTGGTGCGCAGCACGCCGTCGATCTCGCCTATCTCGTCCAGCAGTGCATCCAGGCGCGCAGTGGTGTCGGCGCTCAGCAGCGCCATGTAGTCGAACTCGCCGCTGACCGACGCGAGCTGGCGCAGCTCGGGCAGCGCGCTGAGGCGCTTCACCACCTCGCGGCCGGCCTTGGGGCTGACCGTGATGCCCACAAAGGCCTGCACGCTGCGGCCGGCCTCGCTGCCGCCCAGGCGCGCGGTGTAGCCCACGATGCGACCGCTGGCCTCCAGCCGCGCCAGCCGTGCGACCACCGTGGTGCGCGCCACGCCCAGCTTGCGCGCCAGCGTGGCCGTGCTTTCGCGCGCATTGGCTTGCAGCAGCAGGATGAGGCGGCGGTCCAGCTCGTCCGATGCGGCCCTGGTGTTTACCCCTGAATCATCCATAGCGGCGAATTCGATGGTCGATATGACGAATCAAGCATTGACTTCGTCGAAGTATCGCTTTCTTTCGTCACCACCCCTGCCTAGAGTGCGGGCCAATCCTCATCCCTCTTGCTTCACGGAGTACCCCATGAAAGTTGCCCTGCTCGGCGCCGGCCATATCGGCCAGACCATCGCCCGCCTGCTGCACGCCACCGGCGACTACCAGGTCACCGTGCTGGACAAGAACCCGTCCTATCTGAAGGTGCTGGCCGCCGAGGGCATTGCCACCGCCGAGGTGGACAGCGACAACCGCGGCGCGCTCGCCGCCCAGCTGCGCGGCAAGGATGCGGTCGTCAACGCGCTGCCCTACCACCTGGCCATCACCGCGGCCGAGCTGGCGCTGGAGTGCGGCTGCCACTACTTCGACCTGACCGAGGACGTGGCTGCCACCAAGGCGATCAAGAAGCTGGCCCAGGGCGCCAAGACCGCCTTCATGCCGCAATGCGGCCTGGCGCCGGGTTTCATCGGCATCGTGGCCCATCACCTGGCCAGCCAGTTCGACGAGGTGCGCGACGTGCAGATGCGCGTGGGCGCGCTGCCGGCCTTCCCCACCAACAAGCTCAAGTACAACCTGACCTGGTCGGTGGATGGCCTGATCAACGAGTACTGCCACCCCTGCGAAGCGGTGCACGAGGGCGAGACCATCGCCGCGCTGCCGCTGGAGGGCCTGGAGCACTTCAGCCTGGACGGCACCGAATACGAGGCCTTCAACACCTCCGGGGGCCTGGGCACCCTGTGCGAGACCTGGGCGGGCAAGGTGCGCAACCTCGACTACAAGACCGTGCGCTACCCCGGCCATCGCGACCTGATGCAGTTCCTGCTGGGCGACCTGGGCCTCAAGGGCGACCAGGAGAACCTCAAGGCCATCATGCGCAAGAGCATGCCGGCCACCATGCAGGATGTGGTGCTGGTGTTCGTGACCGTGTCGGGCATGAAGAACGGCGTGCTGCTGCAGGAGGTGTTCGCGCGCAAGATCTTCGCGACGCGCGATGGCGCCCAGCCGCTGAGCGCGATCCAGATCACCACCGCCGCCGGCATCTGCGCCGCGGTGGACCTGTTCCGCGCGGGCAAGCTGCCGCAGTCGGGCTTCATCCGCCAGGAGCAGGTCGCGCTGCCGGACTTTCTGGCCAACCGCTTCGGCTCGGCCTACCAGCAGTCGCGCCAGGTCGAGTCGATTTCCTAAGATGCCGGCCATGAAGCAACAAGCCCTTTCCGTTCTGGACGCCCTGGGCGTCCACCTCTCCGGCGCCGGCGACCTGACCGTGCGCTCGCCCATAGACGGCGCCGTGCTGGCCCAACTGCCCACCGCCAGCGCCGCCGACATGCAAGCCGCCGTGGGCCGCGCGCATGCGGCCTATCTGGCCTGGCGTGTGGTGCCCGCGCCCAAGCGCGGCGAGCTGATCCGCCTGTTCGGCGAGGAGCTGCGCGCCCACAAGGCGCAGCTGGCCGCGCTGGTGTCCATAGAGGCTGGCAAGGTCACCAGCGAAGGCCTGGGCGAAGTCCAGGAAATGATCGACATCTGCGAGTTCGCGGTGGGCTTGAGCCGCCAGCTGCACGGCCTGACGATTGCCAGCGAGCGCCCCGGCCACCGCATGATGGAGCAGTGGCTGCCGCTGGGCGTGGTGGGCATCATCTCGGCCTTCAACTTCCCCGTGGCCGTGTGGGCGTGGAACTCGGCGCTGGCGCTGGTGGCCGGTGATGCCTGCGTGTGGAAGCCGTCCGAGAAGACGCCGCTGACCGCGCTGGCCACGCAGGCGCTGTTCCAGCGCGCGCTCAAGGCCTATCGCGCCGCCGGCCATGCCGCGCCCGAGGGCCTGAGCGAGCTGGTCATCGGCCGCGCCGATGTGGGCGAGGCGCTGGTGGACGATGCCCGCGTGGCGCTGGTGTCGGCCACCGGCTCCACCCGCATGGGCCGCGCCGTGGGCCCGCGCGTGGCGGCGCGCTTCGGCCGCTGCCTGCTGGAACTCGGTGGCAACAACGCCATCATCGTGACGCCCAGCGCCGACCTGGAGCTGGCGGTGCGCGGCATCCTGTTTGGCGCCTACGGCACGGCCGGCCAGCGCTGCACGACCACGCGCCGCGTGATCGCGCACGAGAGCATCCATGACGCGCTGGTCGAGCGCCTGGAGCGTGCCCGCGCGCAGCTGCCTATCGGTTCGCCGCTGGAGCAGGGCACGCTGATCGGCCCGCTGATCGACCGTGCGGCTTTTGACGCGATGCAGGCCGCGCTGGCCGATGCCAAGGCCCAGGGCGGCCAGGTGTCGGGCGGCGAGCGCGCGCTGGCCGAGCGCTTCCCCGAGGCCTTCTACGCGGTGCCGGCGCTGGTGCGCATGCCTGCACAGACCGAGGTGGTGCGCCACGAGACCTTCGCGCCCATCCTCTACACGCTGAAGTACTCGACGCTGGAAGAGGCGATCGCGCTGCAGAACGGCGTGCCGCAAGGCCTGTCGTCGGCCATCTTCACGACCGACCTGCGCGAGGCCGAGGCCTTCATGAGCGCGGCTGGCAGCGACTGCGGCATTGCCAACGTGAACATCGGCACCTCGGGCGCCGAGATCGGTGGCGCCTTTGGTGGCGAGAAGGAGACCGGCGGCGGCCGTGAGAGTGGCTCGGATGCATGGAAGGCCTATATGCGTCGCACCACCAACACGGTGAACTACTCCAGCGAGCTGCCGCTCGCGCAGGGCGTCAAATTCGATATCTGAAGTTTTTTCTTGAAGGCCGCCAAAAATAGGCTATAGTGGCGGTCTTGCCTGAGAGCCCAGGTGGCGGAATTGGTAGACGCACTAGTTTCAGGTACTAGCGGGTAACTCCGTGGAGGTTCGAGTCCTCTCCTGGGCACCAAACAAAAAGGGCCAGCACGAAAGTGCTGGCCCTTTGCGTTTTTCCGGCGCCGTTTTTTCGATGCGGGTCGAGCCGCTGCGGCAAGCCTTGGGTGTCAGGTCTTGCTGACCTGCGTGGGGCCAGTCTGTGGCGACGGTCGCGCGACTTTGTTTCAGGGTGTGTTTCCCGCGGGGCGCCGGGAGGCGTCGAGGATCGCGCCGAACCGGGTCGAAAAGCTCAGGGGTCAGGTCTTGCCAGGGGTTCATGGGCCTCCAAACCCCATCGCCACGGGGTTTGCGCCAGGACAAGGTGTGAAGTGTTCCGTGAAGCCTGGGCGCCAGAGGTCGCGCATTGAGCCACAATCCGGCCGCCCGAGCCGTTCGGGCGCGTTATTTCGAGACCCCCCGCATGAACAAGACCGAACTGATCGAACACCTGGCCGCCAACCATGAGTTGAGCAAGGCCGAGGCTGGCCGCATCATCGAGACCCTGCTGGACGCGATCGTTACCACCGTCAAGAAGGGTGGCACCGTGGCGATCCCCGGCTTCGGCTCCTTCAAGCAGCACGCCCGTGCCGCCCGCAACGGCGTGAACCCCAGCACCGGCGACAAGATCAAGATCGCCGCCGCCAAGCTGCCCAAGTTCACCCCGGGCGCTGGCTTCAAGGCCGCCGTGGACCCCAAGGCCGCTGCCAAGAAGGCCGCTGCCAAGCCGGCCGCCAAGCCTGCTGCCAAGGCCAAGAAGTAATCAGGCCCCGTGTGAGCGCGCGCGGCTCCAGCCCCACCATCGTCGACGTCGCCCGCGAAGCGGGCGTGTCGATCAAGACGGTGTCGCGTGTGCTCAACCAGGAGCCCGGCGTGCACGAAAGCACCCGGGCCCAGGTGCTGAAGGTGGTGGAGGCGTTGCGTTACCGGCCCAAGCAGTCGGCGCGCAGTCTGGCCGGCGGGCGTTCCTTCCTGATCGGCCTGCTCTATTACGACCCCAGCGCATCCTTCGTGGGCAGCGTGCAGCAGGGCGCGACGCTGCGCTGCCGCGAGCTGGGCTATCACCTGGTCGTCGAATCGCTGCACAACGATGCGCCCGACCTGCGCCAGCAGGTGGACCGCATGGTGATGGCGCTGCGTCCCGACGGCATGATCCTCACGCCGCCGCTGTGCGACAACCCCGAGGTGCTCGCTGCGCTGCGCGACAGCGGCACGCCCTGCGTGCAGATCTCGCCCGAGCGCGACCTGCAGGGCATGCCCTCGGTGCGCATGGACGATGTGCATGCGGCCGAGGAGATCACCAACCTGCTGCTGAGCCTGGGTCACCGCCACGTGGCGCTGATCAAGGGGCCGGCGGACCAGTCCGCCAGTGCGCTGCGCACCCAGGGCTATCTGAACGCGCTGCGCGCGCACGGGCTGGAGCCCGACCCGGAGCTGATCTCCCCCGGGCTGTTCACCTTCGACAGCGGGCGTGACGCGGCCTTCCAGCTGCTGAGCCGGCGCCAGCGCCCGACCGCGGTGTTCGCCAGCAATGACGACATGGCCTTGGGCGTGCTGGCTGCGGCACACCGGCTGGGCCTGGCGGTGCCGGGCGACCTGTCGGTGGCCGGCTTCGACGATTCGCCGCCCGCCGCACTGGTGTGGCCGCCGCTGACCACCATACGCCAGCCGGTCGCCGAGATGGCGCGCACCGCGGTGGAGATGCTGGTGGCGGCGCCGCGCGCCGACATGGAGCCGCTGCCCGAGGCGGAACTGCACCGCGTGCTGTCGCACGAACTGGTGGTGCGCGAATCCACCCGCGCCAAGGCCTGAGCGGCCCGGCGCTCCTCCCTACTTAAGACCTGACCCCGGCCGGAGGCGCGGCGTTCGCGCGGGCGCACAGGTGCTCCACCAGCGCGCGGTGCGTGGGCAGATCGGCAATCGCGCGTGGCGCGAGTTGGCGTAGCGTCTGGAACTCCTGCCTGGCCTCGGCCGCGCGCGGCCAGGCCAGCGCGTTGCGCGCCAGCCGCGTGGGGTATTCCATGCCGTAGAGCACGTACTGCCAGCTCGACGGCGGATACATCTCCAGGTCGGCGATGAAGTCCAGCCGGTGCGGCGCGCGCTGGCGCCACATCGCGAGTTGCTCACGCAGCAGCGGCGAGAAGCTCTCGGGCGCGGTGTTGTCGGTCCAGAACGCGCTGTCGCGGCGCTGCGAGAGGCCGTAATGCAGCTTCACGAAGTCGGCGATGCGCTCGTAGCGCGTGCGCATCTGCGCATTGAACTGGCGTGCCGCCGCGTCCAGCTCGCCGCCGTGCGGGAACAGGTGGGCGATCAGGTAGACCGCCGCTTCCACCAGGCCCAGGCCCGAGGCCTCCAGCGGTTCGATGAAGCCCGAGGACAAGCCCACGGCCACGCAATTGCCCACCCACTGCGTCTCGCGGTAGCCGATGCGCAGCTCCAGGCGGCGCGCGCTCAGCGCGTCGGCCGCCGGGCCCAGGTAGGCGCGCAACTGGGCTTCGGCCTGGTCGTCGTCCACATGGCGGCTGGAGTACACATGACCCACACCGCGGCGCTCTTGCAGGCCGATGTCCCAGATCCAGCCTGCAGGCTGGGCGGTGGAGATGGTGTAGGACGCGATGGGCGCGTCGACGCGCGGGTAGGGCAGCTGGATGGCCAGCGCCCGGTCCACGAACAGCTGGTCGGCCAGGCTCTTGAAGGGCGAGCCCAGCGCGCCGCCTATCAGCGCGGCATGAAAGCCGGTGCAGTCCAGGAACAGCTCGGCCGCGAGCCGGCCGGCCTCGCGGGTGTGGACCGCGGCGATCAGCCCGCCGTCGCCCATCTCCACGCGCTCCACGGTGGCGGCCACGTGCTGCACGCCCAGCGCCTGCGCCTGTTCGGCCAGCAGTCCGGCGAAGCGGCCCGCGTCGAAGTGATAGGCGTAGTTCAGCGCGCCGACATAGTCCGCGTCGGTCGGGCGCTTGGGCGCGCGCGACGCATCGGCCACGCGCTTTTGCAGCGTTGCAGCCTCGGCGAAGGCCTGACCCTCGCCGGCCTCGCCCAGCAGCCAGTAGGGCAGCAGCTCGGGCCCGCCGGGGCGCTGGCTGGGCTGGCTGAAGGGGTGGAAGTAGTGGTCCGCGCCAGGCTGGCCGGGCGGGCGCACCCAGTGGTCGAAGCGTATGCCCTGCTTGAAGGTGGCCGAGCAGTCGCGGATGAAGCGGTCTTCCGCGATGCCGATGGCGGCCAGCGTGCCGCGCAGCGACGGGAAGCTGCCCTCGCCCACGCCTATGGTGGGGATGCCGGGCGCCTCCACCAGGGTGATGCGGGGCCCCTCGGGGTCACCCGCGCCCAACGTGCGAGCCAGGTAGGCCGCGGCCAGCCAGCCGGCACTGCCGCCGCCGACGATGAGGATGTTGCGAATCGGCATCATGGCGCGATTTCCTTTGTGAATCAGGCACCTAGGACAAACCCGAGGCGTTCCCTGTGTCTCCGTGGGGGATGGTAGCGCGGATGTGGACACCGCTGTCATTCACTGTTGACAGCGTTGTCAGGCTTGGGCAGGATGCCTGCACTGGGTCGACGAATCCAGCGCGCCGCAGCGCGACCAATCCATCTAGGAGACAACATGAAACGCAGCCTTCGCCCGGCCCGCGCGGCCCGGGGCACCCCGACTCAACTGGCCGTGCTGGCCCTGCTGGCGGGCACGGTGCCGGCCTGGGCGCAGACCCAGCCCGTCAAGCAAGCCGACAACAAGCTTCCCGAAGTGGTGGTCACCGCGACCAAGAAGACCACGTCCTTGCAGAAGACCCCGGTGGCCGTGACCGCGCTGAGCGCGGAGACGCTGGAAGACGCCCACATGTCCACCATCCTGGACATCGTGCACTTGGTGCCGGGCCTGCAGGCGACGGCGCAGGGCGACCACGGCGTGACCACGATGACGCTGCGCGGCATCGGCAACGACACCGCCAAGACCGAATATGCGGACCCCGAGGTGGCGCTGTTCGTGAACGGCATCTACACCGCCCGCCCGGAAGGCGCGGCCGCGCTGATGTTCGACATGGCCGGCGTGGAAGTGCTGCGCGGCCCGCAGGGCACGCTGTGGGGGCGCAACTCCACGGTCGGTGCGGTGAACTTCAAGACCGCGCCCGCCAAGCTGAAGGAACAGTCCGGCAATGCCGAGGTGGGCATGGGCAACTATGGCCGCCTGGGTCTGCGGGGCCACTTCAATGTGCCGCTGGACAAGGACATGGCGGTGCGCTTCGCGTTTGCCCATGAGCAGCACGACGGCTATGTGGACTACCAGAACCCGGTGCGCTACACGGTGGCCCAGCAGCAGGCGGCCTGGCTGGCCGCCAGCGCGAGCAACACGCTCGCGCAGTGGAAGCCCATCAACTACAACCTGTTCGTGCAGGGCGGGACCAAGTACTCCTCGCAGAACCAGACCGGCGCCCGGGTGAGCTTTGTGTGGGAGCCCACGCCGCAGCTGCACTGGGACATCTCCTATGAGCGCTTCCAGGACCGCGGCACGCCGTCCATGGCGCTGGTGCAGAACCCGCGCCCGGGCCAGAAGTTCTGGTCCGCGCTGATCGACACCGCGCCCTACCTGCACCGCGACTCGGACGTGATCCGCAGCCGCGTGGACTACGACCTCAACGCCGGCATGCGCCTGAGCTATGTGGCGGGCGTCAGCAAGTTCTCGGGCTCGGGCACCTTCGACCAGGACATGGGCCAGGGCGGCTCGCCCACCAGCTTCGCGACCGGCGGCGCGGGCTTCCAGGAAGACCGCACCAACTGGAGCAAGTACCGCTCGCACAGCCATGAGCTGCAGCTGCAGTCCACCGGCAAGCAGGAGCTGGACTGGATCCTGGGCCTGTACTACGGTGCCGAGAACAACGGCATCCGCTTCGACATCCCCATCTTCAACGGCACGCAGGAAGGCACGGTGAGCTGGCAGGGCAGCTTCATCCAGCCCAAGGAAACCGTGGACACCAAGGCCGTGTTCGGCCAGGCGACCTGGAACCTGACCGAGGCGCTGCACCTGACCGGTGGCGTGCGCTACACCCGCGACGTGCGCGAGAACCGCGGCGGCCGTGGTCACGGCTGGGCCTATGACCCGGCCTTCCCGGCCGTGCCGGTGGACCCGGGCTGCGACACCCACGGCCCCAACGGCAAGGGCGGCTGCGGCTTCGGCGAGGGCGACGTCAACGACGGCCGCTACTCCGGCAGCAAGGCCACCTGGCTGGCGCGCGTCAGCTACGACGTCTCCAAGACCGACATGGTCTACGCCAGCGTGGCCACCGGCTACAAGTCCGGCGGCCTGCAGGACCGCGGCGCGAGCTACAAGCCCGAGAACCTGACCAGCTACGAGGCCGGCTACAAGACCACGCTGCTGGACGGGGCGATGACCTTCAACACCGCGGTCTACCACCTGAACTTCCGCGACTTCCAGTTCGGCGCGCCGGCCATCGATCCGACCGGCGCCCGCTTCTTCGGCTTCTCCAACGCCAAGGGCGCCAAGGTCAGCGGCCTGGAATTCGAGGTCGCGGTGAACCCGACCGCGAACGACCGCGTGCACCTGTCCGGCGCCTTCACCAAGAGCAAGCTGGGCGAGCTGATCGGCTTCTCCAACGACTACACGCTGCCGCCCTGCAGCGACCCGCGCGCCTACAACAAGCCGGGCGACCCGACCAGCGGCTACATCAGCGCCAACTGCCTGGACGTGACCGGCAACAAGATGCCGCACGCGCCCACCTTCAGTGCCACGCTGCTGTGGGAGCACAGCTTCCGCCTGGCCAACGAGGCCACGCTGGCACCGCGCATGGCGCTGCACTACGAGACCAAGAGCTACCTGTCGGTGTTCAACCTGGCCTCGGGCAACAGCCGCTACAACCCCGCGCAATACGGCGGCGTGACCGACGGCGACATGCAGAAGTCCTACGCCCGCCTGGATCTGGGTGCGCGCTACACGGCCAAGAACTGGTATGCGGACCTGTTCGTGCGCAATGTGAGCGACGGCAAGGTCAAGACCAGCGCCGGTGGCGGCGCCAACGGCGTGTTCACCGCGCAGTACAAGCCGCCGCGCACCATAGGCCTGAACGTGGGGACGGACTTCTAAGCCCGCCCAGCGATCTCCGCGACCCGGGCGGGTGGCCGCACTGACGCAGAACAATGCGCGCTTCCCGCCCTTTTCCCATGCCCATGTCTGCGACCGAATCCCCACGCCTGGCGCGCCGCACGCTGCTGGCCGCGCCGTTGGCGTTGAGCTGGCCGGGTGCGCGTGCCACCGGCGCCGCGCCCCTGACGCTGGCCAGCTTCCCCGACCTCGACCGTGCCGCCAAGGCCGCGCAGGCCGACTGGGACCGTGCCCAACCGGACACGCCGCTGCGCGTGGTGTCGCGCAACTATGCCGACCACCACAACGCGATGAGCGCGGTGCTGGCCACCGGCAGCGGCCAGCCCGACGTGATGGCGCTGGACCTGCGCTTCATCGGCAAGTTCGCCGCCGGCGGCGGTCTGGAAGACCTGCTGGCGCCGGCCTATGGCGCCGGCGAACTGCTGGACCGGCTGCCGCGCTTCTCGGTCGCCCAGGGGCGCTCGCCCAAGGGCGCGCTGGTGGCCATGCCCACCGACATCGGCCCCGGCACGCTGCTCTACCGCCAGGACCTGCTGCAGCGCGCCGGTCTGCAGGAGAGCGACCTGACTGCCTCCTGGCCCGGCTTCATCGCCGCCGGCCGCGAGCTCAAGCGTGCCACCGGCGCCGCCTTGCTGACCGACGCGGCCGAGCTGCGCGACATCCTGCTGCGCGTGGGCCTGCAGGATGGCGAGGGCATCTACTTCGGCCGCCAGGGCGAGGTGCTGGTGGGCAACGAGCGCTTCCAGCGCGCCTTCGAGCTGGGCCTGGCGGTGCGCCGCGCGGGCCTGGACCTGAAGGCCCCGTCCTGGACCAATGAATGGGGCGCGGCCTTCCGTCAGGGCCGCGTCGCCACGCAGATGATGGGCTGCTGGCTGGCCGGCCACCTGAAGAACTGGCTGGCGCCCGAGCAGGCCGGCCTGTGGCGCAGCGCGCCGCTGCCCGGCGGCCTGGTGGCCAGCTATGGCGGCAGCTTCTATGCCATCCCGCGCCACGCGCCCAACAAGGCCGCGGCCTGGGCCTTCATACGACAGATGGTGTTCGACCGCGCGACGCAGCTGCAGTCGCTGCGCGTGCTGGACGCCTTCCCCGCGCTGCTGTCCGCGCAGGATGACGCGGTGATGGAAGAGCCCATTCCCTACCTGGGCGGCCAGCGCGCCCGGCTGCTGTGGCGCGACATCGCGCGGCGAGTGCCGGCCACGCCGGTGCACAAGCACGACTCACTGGCCACGGCCGTGGTGCGCAGCGCCTTCGAGGACGTGGTGTCCCAGAACCGTCCCATACCCGAGGCGCTGGCCGAAGCCCGCGACCTGGTGATCCGCCGAGCCCGCCGATGAAAAAGCTGCTGCCCTACGCGTTCATCGCGCCCTTCTTCGTGCTCTTCGCGGTGTTCGCGCTGTTCCCGATGCTGTTCTCGCTGTGGCTGTCCTTCCACCAGTGGGAGCCCTCCGAGGGCCTGGCCGCGATGCGCTGGGTGGGCCTGGAGAACTACGCCTTCGGCCTGACCGACCCCTGGTTCCTGCAGGGCCTGTGGAACACCGCGTGGCTGGGCCTGGCCGCCGGCCTGCCCCAGCACCTGGTGGCGCTGCCGCTGGCCTTCTTCATCCACCGCCGCGTGCGTCGCGGCCGTGACCTGGTGGTGGGCGCCTATTTCGTGCCCTACATCAGCTCCAGCGTCGCGATCGCGCTGATCTTCGCGACGCTCTACTCCAAGGACTACGGTCTCATCAACGCCGCGCTGGCCGAACTCACGCGCGTGCCGCTGATCGGCGCCTGGCTGCCCTTTGACCCGGCCTCCCTGCCGGACTGGCTGGGCGACGCGGCCTACACCAAGCCCGCGGTCGCCTTCGTGGTGTTCTGGCGGTATCTCGGCTGGAACCTGGTGCTCTACCTGACCGCGATGCAGACGCTGGACGACGAGATCTTCCAGGCCGCCAAGCTGGACGGCGCCGGGGCCTGGCGCCAGTTCTTCAGCATCGCGCTGCCCCAGCTGCGGCCCATGGTCTTTCTGGCGGTCACGCTGACGCTGATCGGCTCGCTGCAGCTGTTCGAGGAGCCCTTCATCCTGGTGGACACCGAGAAGGGCGTGGCCCGCTCGGTGATGACGGCGGCCATCTTCATGTACCAGACCGCGTTCAACGACGGCGACTTCGGCACTGCGTCCGCGCTGGCCTGGGCGCTGTTCGCACTGATTGCGGCGCTGACCTGGGCCAATGCCCGGCTGTTTGGCAAGGGAGGCTCCCATGCGTGAGGCCCGTTCCCCGTCCTGGGGTTCCTGGCTGGTGCTGGGCGCCGGCGCGTTGCTGGTGCTGGCGCCGTTCTATTTCACCTTCGTGTTCGGCACCCACCAGCGCAGCAGCATCTTCAACATCCCGCCGCCGCTGTGGTTCGGCGATGCTGCCGCGCAAAACCTGGACCTGCTGCTGGGCAGCATCCCGTTCTGGCGCAACCTTTCCATCTCGCTTTACGTGGCGCTGGCCACCACGGTGCTGAACCTGCTCTTTTGCTCGGCGGCCGGCTATGCGTTCGCGCTGCTGCAGTTCCGTGGCCGCGAGAAGCTGTTCGGCCTCGTGCTGGCCACCATGATGGTGCCCAGCTTCCTGAACATGATCCCCAGCTTCATGGTGATGCAGTGGCTGGGCTGGCTGGACCAGCCGCGTGCGCTCTACATCCCGGCGGCCTGCGGCGCTTTGGGCGTGTTCCTGATGCGCCAGGCGGCGCTGCAATCGGTGCCGCGCGAGCTGCTGTCGGCCGCGCGCATGGACGGCGCCAGCGAATGGCGGGTGTTCTGGAGCGTGGTGCTGCCGCTGCTGCGCCCGGCCCTGGGCACGCTGGCGTTGATCACCTTCATCGCCAGCTGGAACAACTTCATGGCGCCGCTGGTGGTCATGCGTGCGGTCGAGAACTACACGCTGCCTTTGGCGTTGCGCGCGATGCAAAGCCCCAACAACACCGAGTGGGGCGCCCTGATGCTGGGCAGCGCGCTGGCGCTGCTGCCTCTGCTCGTTGTCTACCTCTTCAGCGCCCGCAAGCTGGTCGCCGGCATGGCGGCCGGCGCGGTCAAGGGCTGATTCCTTCGTTCCCGTTGCCCCGTTCCCTCTCATGAAGCTCTTCGACCCCACCCAACTCGACGCCGCCCACCTCGCGCAGGCCTTCCCGCCCGACTTCCAGTGGGGGGCGGCGACCGCCGCCGCGCAGATCGAGGGCGCCGCCTTCGAGGACGGCAAGGGCGCATCCATCTGGGACAGCTTCTGCCGTCAGCCCGGTCGAATCAACGACGGCTCCAACATCGACGTGGCCTGCGACCACTACCACCGCTACCGCGAGGATGTGGGCCTGATGAAGGGCCTGGGCCTGGATTGCTACCGCTTCTCGTTCTCGTGGCCGCGTGTGCAGCCGCAGGGGCAGGGCGCCTGGAACGAAGCCGGCTTGGCTTTCTACGATCGCCTGCTGGACGAGCTGCTGGCCGCCGGCATCCAGCCGCATGCGACGCTCTACCACTGGGACCTGCCGCAGGCGCTGCACGACGGCATGGGCGGCTGGCTGTCGCGCGACATCGTGCCGCGCTTCGCCGATTACGCGGCCGAGATCGCCCGCCGCTTCGGGGACCGCCTGGCCAGCATTGCCACACTGAACGAGCCCTGGTGCGTCGCCACGCTGGGCTACGAGACCGCGCAGTTCGCGCCCGGCCACACCAGCCGTGCCGAGGCCTCGCAGGTGTCTCACCACCTGATGATGGCGCATGGCGAGGCCATACGCGCGATGCGTACGCACACCCAGACCCGCCTGGGCATCGTGCTCAACCACACGCCGGCCTACCCGGCCGAGCCGCGCGACGAAGACCGCCAGGCCGCGCAGATCAACGACGGCCTGAGCGTGCGCTGGTACATGGATCCCATCTTCCGGGGGGCCTACTCGGCCGACCTGATCGAGCACCTGGGCGCGGATGCGCCGCGCATCGCCAGCGGCGACCTGGCACTGATCCGCCAGCCGCTGGACTTCCTGGGCATCAACTTCTACACGCGCAGCTTCATCAGCACGCGCCAGCCGCCGCTGCCTGCGCCGGGTGAACTGGGCTTCACCGACATGGGCTGGGAGATCTACCCGTTGGCGCTGACCCAGCACCTGGTGCGCCTGTCGCGCGAATACGCGCTGCCGCCCATCTACATCACCGAGAACGGCATGGCCAACGCCGACAGCGTTGTCGAAGGCCGTGTGAAGGACGAGGCGCGCATCGCCTATCTCAGCCGCCACTTGCAGGCGCTGGCCACCGCGATCGCGCTGGGCGTGGACGTGCGCGGGTATTTCTACTGGAGCCTGCTCGACAACTTCGAGTGGAACTCCGGCTACACCAAGCGCTTCGGGCTCTTCCATGTGGACTACGCGACCCAGCAGCGCGTGGCCAAGGACAGCGCCCACTGGTACCAGGACCTGATCGCGCGTCACGGCGCGCGGCGCTGAGCCCGCGGGCCGGCTCGCCCGCCTGATCTGATCTGCCTGCCCATATCTGTGCCGACGGTTTGGGCGTCTGCGCAGAGCTGGCGGCGCTCAGGGTCAGGTCATGCCCCGAGATGAGGGGGTGGGGCTTTCGGGGCGTGCAGGAATTGGGGGTCGGCTCTTGCGGGATTTCCCTGAGGGGTGGGGCGGTGGGGCGACAATCCGTCACCAGGGTGTCCTCGGCCCCCTGTTCTCGTTATCCCGGAGGGCTGTTGGCGCGCGCGCCAGGCTGGCGCGGACCTGTCAGCGGCAGGCGGGCGGCCACTTGTTGCGTGGCGCATGCATTCCTCCGCGTTTGCCCCGACTCGGCAACGGTCAATCAGTCACTTTCAGGCGCTAAGCTGCGAGGGTGATTAATTCCGTGCGTCCGCGCGCTGCCGGCCGATCCGGCTCTGCGCTGGAGGAGGGGGAATGCCTCGGTCGCCGGGTCGCGAGAATGTGTCGAGCGTCGCCCTGGACAGTGCGGATGAGTTGAGCGAATGCAGGACAGAACGACAGATCCATTGATCGACGTCAACCAACTGGCGGTGGGGATGTTCATCCATCTCGACCTGGGCTGGATGTCGCATCCGTTCCCGCTGTCCAGCTTCAAGATCACGTCGGCTGATCAACTGCTGGTGCTGCGTCGCCTCGGCCTGACCCAGGTGCGCTGGAGCCCCTCCAAGAGCGACCTGACCCTGCAGCCTGCCGCATCGCCGTTGCCGGCCCCTCAGGCCAGCAAGTCAGAGGCCGACGCGACACCTGACCCCGAGGCGCTGGCTCGCGAGGCGCACCGGCGTGCGCTGGCGGCCCAGCATGAGGCGCTGCGCCTGTGCGAGGCCCAGTACGGTGAGGCGGTCGAGGGCCTGCGCGGCATGATGGGCCTGGTGCAGGCGGTGCCGCAGGAGGCCCGCGACCAGGCCGAGAGCCTGACGGCCGCGCTGCTGGACAAGATGCTGGTCGAAGACGACCTCAACATGCGGCTTTTGAACGAGGCCGCCGGAGATCGCTCCACTGCCCATGCGCTGAACGTCTGCATCATTTCGCTGCTGCTGGGTCGGGCCTTCGGCCTGGGCCGCGAGGAGATGATGGAGCTGGGCGTCGGCGCGCTGCTGCACGACATCGGCAAGCTCGAGGTGGCCCCGCGCCTGCGTCATCGTGACGAGAGCTTCACGTCCGCCGAGACCCAGGCCTATCAGCAGCACGTGGTCAAGGGCGTCGCGATGGGCCAGGCCATGGGCCTGCAACCCGGGCCGCTGCTCATCATTGCGCAGCACCACGAACACGCGGATGGCAGCGGCTTCCCGCAGCGCATCAACATGGACCGCATGAGCACCGGTGCGCGCATCGTCGCGCTGGTGAACCGCTTTGACGGCCTGTGCAACCCCATGATCGTCTCCAAGGCGCTGACGCCCCATGAGGCGTTGTCGCTGATGTTCGCGCAGGGGCGCAACCGCTTCGACTCCACCATGTTGAACGCCTTCATCCGCATGATGGGCGTCTACCCGCCGGGCTCCACCGTGCAGCTGACGGATGACCGCTATGCGCTGGTGATGTCGGTCAACCCTGGGCGGCCGCTGAAGCCGCGCGTGATGGTGCATGACCCGCGCGTGCCGCGCGAAGAGGCGCTGGTGCTCAATCTTGAAGACACGCCCGACCTCGGCATACGCCGCAGCCTCAAGCCGCAGTTTCTGCCGCGCAGTGCGCTGGACTATCTGGCGCCACGCTCCCGCATCGCCTACTTCTTCGACTCGGCCAGCAACGCGCCCGGGGAGCTGGCTGCGTGAACTTCGCCCACGCGCTGCCATCGCGGAGCCCGCTGAGCGCGCCGCCCTTGGTGGACGCGTTGCTCGACAGCCTCCCCGAGGCCGCGTGGCTGGTCGACGGCCAGAGCCTGACGGTGTGCGGCATCAACCGTGCGGCGCTGCGCCTGCTGGGGCTCAAGCCCGAGCGCGCGCTGGGCGTGCGGCCCACGCTGCTGTGCGGCTCACTCGAAGACGAAACCTTCTGGATGGGGGCCGAGCAGGATCCCTACGCCCGCATACGCTCCGACACGGTGCTGACCCACAGCGATGGCCACCCGCGCTGGGTCAGCCGCAGCATCAGCCCCCTGCACCTGCCCGGCGGTGACCACTACTGGCTGGTACTGCTGCACGACCAGACCCGCCGGCGCCGCGCCGAGGCCGAGCGTGAGACGCTGCTGGCCGAGCTTCGGGCCACGCTGGAATCCACCGCCGACGGCATCCTGGTCGTGGACCTCGCGGGCCGGGTGCGCAGCTTCAATCGCCGCTTTGCCAAGCTCTGGGGCTTGCCCGGCGGGCTGCAGCACGAGCCCGGCGACGCCGGCCTGTGGCTGAGCCTGCAGCGCGTGATGCGCGACGGCGAGCAGTACCGCGCCCGCATCGAGGCCTTGCTGGAGGCGCCGCTGATGCGCTCCAGCGACGTGCTGCGCCTGGCCGATGGCCGCGTGCTGGAACAGGTGTCGTTGCCGCAGATGAGCCGCGGCGAGCCCATAGGCCGGGTGTTCTCTTTTCGGGACCTGTCCGAGAAGCTGGCGGCTCACCAGCGCATCGAGGAGCTGGGCCGCTCCGACGTGCTGACCGGCGCACCCAACCGGCGTGCGCTGTCCGACCGCATCGTGCAGCAGATCGCCAGCCTGGGTGACGGTGCCCCGGCGACAGGTTTTGCGCTGCTGCATGTGGACCTGGACCGCTTCAAGCAGATCAACGACACGCTGGGCCACAGCTATGGCGACCGTGTGCTGCGCGAGGTTGCGGTGCGGCTGCGCGGTGCGGTCGGTGCGGCCGACACGCTGGCGCGGCTGGGCGGTGACGAGTTTGCGCTGCTGATCGACGGTGCCGATGCTGTCGCCGCCGAGGAAAGCGCTCGCCGCGTACAGCAGCAGCTGGCGCTGCCGTTCAGCTTCGACACGCTGAGCTTCACCGTGACCGCCAGCTGCGGCATCGCGCTTTACCCGGGCGACGGCAACACGCCCGACGAGCTGATGGCCAGCGCCGAGCGCGCGATGCACTGGGTCAAGGAGGGCGGCCGGGCCGGCTTCCGCTTCCACGTGCCGCGCCGCGAGGTGGACCTGCTGTCGCGCATGCGGCTGGATCACGCGATGCGCCAGGCGCTGGTGGAGGGCGGTTTTCGCCTGCACTACCAGCCCCAGGTCGAGCTGGGCAGCGACCGCGTGATCGGCGCCGAGGCGCTGATCCGCTGGCGCGACCCGCAGCGGGGCGAGATTTCGCCGGCCGAGTTCATCCCGCTGGCCGAGGAGAGCGGCTTTGTGGTTGCGATCGGCGACTGGGTGCTGCGCGAGGCGATCGCGCAGGCTGCAAGCTGGCTCAGCCAGGGCCTGCGCATGCCGGTGGCGGTCAACGTGTCGGCACTGCAGTTCCAGCAGGCCCAGTTCGTCGACACCGTGGCCAACGCGCTCCGCGATGCAGCGCTGCCTGCCAGCCTGCTGGAGCTTGAGTTGACCGAGGGCGTGCTGCTGGGTGATGCCGAGGAGGCGCTGCGCCGCATGAGCGCGCTGGCCGCGCTGGGCGTCACGCTGTCCATCGACGACTTCGGCACCGGCTACTCCTCGCTGGCCTATCTGAAGCGCTTCCCCATCCAGCGCCTCAAGATAGACCGCAGCTTCGTGCAGGGTCTGCCCGGCGCGGCCAGTGATGCCGGCATCGCCAACGCCATCGTGCAGATGGGGCGGGCGCTGGGACTGCAGGTCATCGCCGAGGGCGTCGAGACCGAGGCGCAGCGCGACTTCCTGGCCCAGGCCGGCTGCCACGAGTTCCAGGGTTTCCTGTTCGCGCCGCCGCTTCGGCCCGAAGAGTTTGTGCAGCGCGTGCGGCCGCGCCGCAGTGTGGTCGTGGAACCGGCGGTGAGCGGCTGGCTGGGGCTGGCGAGCGCCGGCTGAGCGCACAATCGTTGGCATGCTCTACCGCTTCCGTTCTCCGGCCGGTGCCGATGTCGTGATGTTGGGTGACGCGGCCGAAGTGCTGCTGCGTCTGCTGGGCCGCGAGCCCGCGGCGCAGGGCCTCTTCCAGATCGCCGACCTGCCGGCGCTGGTGCAGCGCCTGGAGCAGGCGGTGGCCGACGACGACGCGCAGTTCCAGCGCGCGGTGGACGCCGCTCAGGCCGCCGGTGAGCCTGCACCGCGCCGCAGCGGCGTGAGTCTGCGCCAGCGCGCCTGGCCGCTGCGCGAACTGATGCTGCACAGCCAGCGCGAAGGGGCCGACGTCGTCTGGGGCGTCTGATGACGGGTGAGCCCACCCGCATCCTGCTGATCCGTCACGGCGAAACCTCCTGGAACCGCAGTGGTCGCATTCAGGGCCACACCGACATCGCTTTGAGTGCGCTGGGTGAGGTCCAGGCTGAGCGCCTGGCCGACGCGCTGTCGGATGAGCCGTTGGCCGCGATCTACAGCAGCGACTTGCTGCGGGCCCGCCAGACCGCCGCGCCGCTGGCACGTGCGCGGGGACTGACGCCTGTGCTGGACGCCGGTCTGCGCGAGCGCAGCTTCGGTCGCTTCGAGGGCTTGAGCTGGGACGAGATCGCCAGTGCCCATCCGGAGGAGGCCCAGCGCTGGCGGCGCCGCGAGCCGGACTTCCCGGTGGGCGGCGGCGAGAGCCTGACCGTCTTCAGTGCCCGCTGCGTGGCGGCGCTGGAGCGGGCCGCGGCGGCCCATGGCGGCGCCTGCATCGCGGTGGTGGCGCATGGTGGTGTGCTGGACTGCGTGTACCGCGCCGCCACGCGCGTGGCGCTGGACGCGCCGCGCAGCTGGCAGCTGGGCAATGCGTCCATCAACCGGCTGCTGGCCACGCCCCAGGGTCTGAGCCTGGTGGGCTGGAACGACGACCATCATCTGGCGGGCTTGTCGGCGGACGACATCAGCGCTTGAGTGGATGGTGCGTTGCTGGACTGTTGCATCCGCGCGTCGCAGGATCTGATGGGCCCATAACCCGCTCCTATACTGAACGTCATCAGTCCTTCACGTCCCGGAAACAAACCGGACGCAACCACTTAGAAAAGGGTCCACGATGAAGAAGATCGCTCTCGTCGCCGCTCTGGCAGCTGTCGCTGCACCGGCCTTCGCGCAAAGCTCGGTCACGCTGTGGGGTCGGATCAACACCACGGTCGAAAGCCAGAAGGAAGGCAATCAAGACCGCAAGGCGGTTCTCCAGAACAACTCTTCGCGTCTGGGCCTGAAGGGTACGGAGGATCTGGGTGGTGGGCTGAAGGCATCGTTCGCGCTGGAACACGGCTTCAATTCGGACACCGGTACCGTCCAGACCTTCGGTGCCCCGGCCAGTACTTTCTGGTCGCGCGCGTCCTATGTGGAACTGGGCACCGCGGACACCGGCTCGATCCGTCTGGGCAAGTGGTTCCCGGGCTCCTATTTCGCCACGGCTGACTATGTCAGCATGCACAACCACGACACCGGCACCTCGTCGGATGCGCTCTACGCATTTGGCAACTTTGCCAGCGCCACGCAGAACAAGGTGGCCTACTTCTCGCCGACGATTTCCGGCTTCCAGGTCGAACTGGCCGTGTCGGCCGGTGAGGGGACGGCTGCGACGGCCGCCGAGCGTGCCGTGCACCAGCGCGCCGTGACGCCGCGCATCATCGACGTGGCCGTGAACTACGACCAAGGCCCGCTGCATGGTGGCTTTGGCTATCAGAAGCAAGGCGATTTCAGCCAGTACGCGCTGCGCGGCCTGTATGAAATGGGTCCCTTCGTGTTCGGCGGCTATGCCCAGCGCGAAGAGGTGACGGGCCGCAAGAGCCGCGACATCGGTCGCATCTCGGCGATGTATGTGGTGGGTGCCCAGGAGTTCCACATCAACGTGGGCGGCACCAAGTCCGGTGGTACTTTCGGCAACACGGGTGCGAGTCAGTACACGCTGGGCTACAACTACAACCTCAGCAAGCGCACCAAGATCTACGGCTTCTACACGGCCATCGACAACAAGGCACCGGGTAAGGTGGGCGACTTCTCGTCCCTGGCCGCCGGCATCCGCCACAACTTCTGATCCTCGCGATCGGACAAGACAAAGCGCCCCTCGGGGCGCTTTTTTCATGCCTGGCTGGGCGATCAGCTCTGGAACAAGTCCGGCCCCGCCTTGGCGGGTGGCGCCAGCCCCAGGTGGCGGTAGGCCGCCAGCGTCGCCACCCGGCCACGCGGCGTGCGTTGCAGAAAGCCCTGCTGGATCAGGTAGGGCTCGATGACATCCTCGATGGTGCCCGCCTCCTCGCCTATGGCTGCCGCCACGTTCTCCAGCCCGACCGGACCGCCGTCGAAACGGTGCACCACGGCCTCCAGCAGCTTGCGGTCCATCAGGTCGAAGCCCTGCGGGTCCACATCCAGCATGGCCAGCGCCCGGTCGGCGATGCCGGCGACGATACGGCCGTCGCCCTTGACCTCGGCATAGTCGCGCACGCGGCGCAGCAGTCGGTTGGCGATGCGGGGCGTGCCGCGTGAGCGGCGCGCGATCTCCAGCGCGCCCTCCGGGTCTATGGGCGCACCCAGCAGGCCGGCAGAGCGCGTGATGATGCGCTGCAGTTCGGCCGGCGTGTAGAACTCCAGTCGCGCAACGATGCCGAAGCGGTCGCGCAGCGGGTTGGTCAGCATGCCGGCCCGCGTGGTGGCGCCCACCAGCGTGAAGGGCTGCAGGTCCAGCTTGATGGAACGCGCGGCCGGCCCCTCGCCGATCATGATGTCGATCTGGTAGTCCTCCAGCGCCGGGTACAGGATCTCCTCGACGATGGGGCTGAGCCGGTGGATCTCGTCGATGAAGAGCACGTCGTTCTTCTCGAGGCCGGTCAGGATGGCGGCCAGGTCCTTGGGCTTTTCCAGCACCGGCCCCGAGGTCTGGCGCAGGTTCACGCCCAGCTCGGCCGCGATGATGTGGGACAGCGTGGTCTTGCCCAGGCCCGGTGGGCCGAACAGCAGCACATGGTCCAGCGCTTCCTGGCGCTTGCGTGCCGCGCCTATGAAGATCTCCAGTTGCTCGCGCGCCTTGGCCTGGCCCACGTAGTCGTCCAGCTGCTTGGGGCGCAGCGCGCGCTCCAGCGCCTCCTCGCGCGGTGAGGTGGGGCCGGCGGCCACCAGGCGCTGTTGCTGAGGCTGGGGGCTGAAGTCGTCGGTCTGTATGCTCATGCGCGGGCCTTCAGGACAGCTTCTTCAGCGCCAGCTTGATGCCCTCGCTGACGCCCACGTCGGCCGGCAGCACCTTCAGCGTGGCGGCCGCATCCTTCTCGCTGTAACCCAGCGCGATCAGCGCCTGCAGGATGTCGGCCTGCGCGTCGCTGGCGACGGTCGCCGGCAGCGCAAGATCCGGCCCCAGCTTGCCCTTGAGCTCCAGCAGCAGGCGCTCGGCGGTCTTCTTGCCTATGCCGGGCACCTTGGTCAGGCGGCCCGCCTCCTGGCGCGACACGGCCTGGGCCAGCTCCGGCACCGACAGGCCGGACAGCAGCGACAACGCCATCTTGGGCCCCACGCCGGAGATCTTGATGAGCTGGCGGAAGGTCGCCCGCTCTTCCTGCGTGAGAAAGCCGAACAGCTGCTGCGCGTCCTCGCGCACCACGAAATGGGTCAGCAGCACGGTGCGCTCGCCCAGTGCACCGAGGTTGTAGAAGGTGCTCATGGGCACGTCGACCTCGTAGCCGACGCCGCCCACGTCTATGAGCACCTGGGGCGGGGTTTTCTCGGCAATGACGCCGCTGAGTCGTCCGATCATCCACGGATTGTGACGCCCCGCGGCGTGCCGCCGGCGCGAGTCGGCCCGTGGGCGCTAGGTCACCGCCCCACCGTTTCTCACGACTCAGTTGCGGCCGAACAGCCCCAGGCGCTGTGCCTCCAGCGCGGCCTCGGCACGCGAGCTCACATTGAGCTTGCGGTAGATCTGCTTCACGTAGTCCGCGATGGTGTGGCGCGACAGGCCCAGCTGCACGCCGATCTCGGGCAGCGTGAAGCCCTTGGCCACGCGCAGCAGCACCTCGGTCTCGCGGTCGGTCAGGGACACCTCGTGCAGCAGCGCCTGCGAGCTGGGCTTGGCGTGCGCCGCGAAATAGGCAATCACCTTGCGCGCGATGGACGGCGACAGCGGCGGCTCGCCCTGGCTCATGCGCTGCAGCTGCTCGACCAGCAGCTCGCGCGACTGTTCCTTCAGCAAATAGCCGAAGGCACCGGCCTGCAGCGCGGGGAACAGGTGCTCGTCGTCGTCGTGGATGGTCACGATGACCGACTGCACCTCGGGCTGCTTCTCGCGCAGTGCCGCAATCACGTCCACGCCCGAGCCGTCGGGCAGGCCCAGGTCCAGCAGGGCCAGCGTGAAGCGCTGGCTGTTGACCAGGGCCAGCGCGTCCTGGACGCGCGAGCACTCGGTGATCTGTGCATTGGCGAACACCTGCTTGACCAGGGCCTTGAGCCAGGCGCGTATCTCAGGAATGTCTTCGAGCAGCAGGATGTGGTTCATAAGGAGCTCCGCGATCAAAGGGGGATCGTCAGGCGGATCACCGTACCCCAGCCGGGGCCCGACTCCACCAGACATTGGCCATGCATCTGCTTGGCCCGTGATTTCATGCTCGCCATACCGTGGCCTCTATCCAACCGTCCATCCAGCTCGGTGGGGATGCCCTGGCCGTTGTCCTGGATGTTCAGGATGAAGTCGCCATCCTGCACCGCGCTGCTGATGGTCGCGTGCGTGGCACCGCTGTGCTTGATGATGTTGGACACGGATTCGCGCAGGATACGCGTGGTCTGCACATAGGCCCGGGCCTGCAGCGTGTGGGTGACCTCCTCGGACGGCGATTTCCATTCCGCAAGGATGTTGGCCTGGCCCAGCCGGGATACGACCTCGGCACGCCAGTCGCCCAGGGCGTCGATCAGGTGCACCGGCTTGCCGGTCAGGCCGCGCACCGACAGGCGCATCTCCTCCAGTGCCTCGCGCGCCAGCGTGGAGATGCGGTCCGACTCGCTGGTGTGCACGATGGTCAGCAGCTTGGCGCCCAGGTCGTCGTGCAGGTCGGCCGCGATGCGCTTGCGCTCGCGCTCGGTCACCTGCTCCAGCTTCTGCTCGGCCAGCACGCTGTGGTTGCGCTCCACCTCGGCCACGCGTTCCTGCAGGTGCTGCTCCATCGCCACCAATTGGCGTTCGGCGGCCACGCGGGCCTGCGCGATGCCGTTGATCACCTGCAGGCCCAGGCCCAGCATCAGCACCGGCAGCATCAGCCCCAGCCAGGGCGACCAGTCCCACCACAAGCCGGGGGCCAGCAGGGCCAGCACCAGCTCGGCGGAAAGGGCAGCCATCGTGGGCAGCAGCAGCGCGGCCTGCCAGCCCCAGGGCGCCGGGGCATCGGCCTCGCCCGGCCGGCGGGCCAGGTGCAGCGCCCAACCCATGGCGACCACCAGCTCCAGGCTCAGTACCGCGTGCCAAATTTCATCCAGCAGGCCGCCCTGGCCGCCGGTCAGCAGCAGGCTGGCGGGCACGACCAGGCACTGAATCAGCAGTGCGTGGTCTATCCAGCCGCGCTTCCAGTTCTGCTGGCGCAGCAGGTATTGCGTGCCGCACAGTACCAGCAGCGTCATCAGTAGAGAGCGCAGGCTGGCCGAGCCGGGGCCGGACGCGGCGCGCAGCATCACCCAGCTCAGCATCATGCCGATCAGGAAGTTGGCCGGCCGCTCGCGCGCATGCAGGCCCGCCACCAGGCCCAGCACCGCCGCCATCAGCGCCAGCATCGCGGCCATCCAGCCGTGCACGGTGGCCGCCCACAGCAGGCCCGTGGACTGCGCCTGGGCGGCGGCCGGCAGCGCCAGCAGCAGCGCAGGCGGCAGCCACCGCGTGAGCCGCGGCGGGCCCGACGGTGTAACGAAGTATTTCATGGCCCGGCATTGTGCGGGAGGCCCAACCCCCGCCGGGGCGGGGAATGCACCAGCGACAATCCGCACCTGCGCTTTTGAATGCCCGCCGTGATCCTTCGCTTCAGCCTCGAACCCCTGGACAACACCCGCCTGGCCCGCCTGTGCGGCAGCCTGGACGCCAACCTGCGCGACATCGAGGCTGCGCTGGGCGTGAAGATCAGCCGCCGCGATGGGGACTTCCGCATCGATGGCGCCAAGACCGCGGCCCAGCGCACGCAGTCGCTGCTGGAAGCGCTGTACGAGCGCGCGCGGCGGCCGCTGCCGGCCGAGACCCTGCAGCTGGCGCTGGTGGAGGCCAAGACGCCTCAGGCACCGACGGCGCCCAAGCCCGGCAGCGACGGCCCGCTGGTGCTACGCACCCGCCGCGCCGACCTGTCGGCCCGCACGCCGCGTCAGCACCAGTACCTGCAGCAGATCCTGTCGCACGACATCACCTTCGGCCTGGGGCCGGCGGGCACGGGCAAGACCTTCCTGGCCGTGGCCTGTGCGGTGGACGCGCTGGAGCGTGCCAGCGTGCAGCGCATCATCCTGACGCGCCCCGCGGTGGAGGCCGGCGAGCGCCTGGGCTTTCTGCCCGGCGATCTGACGCAGAAGGTCGACCCCTATCTGCGCCCGCTCTACGACGCGCTCTACGACCTGATGGGCTTCGACCGCGTGACCAAGGCCTTCGAGAAGGGCCAGCTGGAGGTCGCGCCGCTGGCCTTCATGCGCGGGCGCACGCTCAACCATGCTTTCGTGATCCTGGACGAGGCGCAGAACACCACGCCCGAGCAGATGAAGATGTTCCTGACCCGCATAGGCTTTGGCAGCCGCTGCGTGGTGACCGGCGACACCAGCCAGATCGACCTGCCGCGTGGCGTGATGTCCGGCCTGGTGGATGCCGAGCGCGTGCTGGCCAAGGTCAAGGGCATCGCGATGACCCGTTTCACCAGCGCGGACGTGGTGCGCCACCCGCTGGTGGCCCGCATCGTCGAAGCCTATGAAGCCCGCGCCAAGCGCGAAGCCCGCGAGGCCTGACCCCATGAAGCCCGAACTCCAGCTGTCCCTGCAATTCGCCGATGCCCGCCATCGCGAGCAACTGCCCCGCCACAAGGTGGCGCGCTACATCCGTGCCGCGCTCGAGCTGCCGGGCGAGATCACGGTGCGCATCGTCGATGCCGAGGAGGGGCAGGCGCTGAACCGCGAGTTCCGAGGCAAGGACTACGCGACCAATGTGCTGACCTTCGACTACGCGCACGAGCCCGTGGTCGCGGCCGACCTGGTGATCTGCGCCGACGTGGTGGAGCGCGAGGCGGCCGAGATGGGCATGCCTCTGCTGGACCACTACGCCCACCTGCTGGTGCACGGCACGTTGCATGCGCAGGGCTATGACCACGAAGAGGACGACGAGGCCGAGTGCATGGAGGCCCGCGAGACCGAGATCATGTTGGGCCTGGGTTTTGCCGACCCCTACCTGAATCCCAGGCGCGTCTGAGGCCGGCGCTGCGGCGTCGCGCGCTTCAGCGCCCGCCCAGGTAGCGCTTGCGGCGGAAGAAGAAGAACAAGCCCAGCGCCACCGCCCCCATCAGCAGCGCCGCATCCCAGAAACCGCCGGCGGCATGGATCAGCGGCATCCAGTCGAAGTTCATGCCGAAGATGCCGGTGATCAGGTTCAGCGGCAGGAAGATGGCGGTCAGCACGGTCAGCGTGCGCATGATGCTGTTGGTGCGGTGGCCCAGCGCGCTGAAGTGCATCTGCACCGCCGACTCGGCGGAGGACTCTAGCCGCCGCACATGGCTGAGCACGCGCTCCACATGCTCCAGCACGTCGCGCGAGCGCACGCGCAGCAGCTCGCGCTCGCGGTGCAGTTGCGGGTCGTCGGTGGCGGGCCATTCGTCCAGCGCGTCTATCCACTCCTGCATCGCGCTGCGCTGGTCTTCGCAGGTGTCTTCCAGCCGGTGCAGCGCGTCACGGCTCTCCAGCAGCAGCGGCCAGTCGTTGAACTCGCTGTTCTGGTCCAGCAGCACGCGCTGCAGCGTGGTCAATTGGCGGGTCAGCAGGCGGCGCAGCTCCAGATAGCTGTCCACCATGTGGTTGACCATGCGCAGCATCAGGTCGGCCGGGCTGGTGGGCAGGCGGTTGCCACCGCGCAGGTCGCGCTTGTCGCGGCCCTCGGTGAGGCGGTCCAGCTTCTGCGCGAAGAACTCGCGCACCTGGCAGTCGGTGGGGTGCACGGTCACCAGCACGCGGTCGAACACCGCGAAGCCCACCGGGCTGGTGTCTATGGCGCGCAGCGCGCGCTGGGCCGAGGCCAGCGTGCCGTGCTCGTCGTCCACGAACAGCTCCTGGCTGCCCGGTGCCGCGGCCAGGCGGCGGAACACCAGCAGGTCGTACCAGGACGTGGTGTCGAAGTGCGACGGCAGCTGGTTGTTGATGAGGTCGGACACATGCAGGTCCACCAGCGAGCCGCAGTCCCAGCGCGTCAGCGCCTGCTGCACCGTGGCCTCGCCGACCTCGAACTCGCGCCGCCCATAGCCCAGCCACAGAAAGCCGCGCTCGGGCAGCGACTCGGGCAGCGCACTCAGCTCGTGGAAGCCGCCCGGCCCGATGTGGAAGACCCGCACGCGGCTCAGCCCTGCTTGATCAGGCGCGCGGCGTCCAGCGCGAAATAGGTCAGCACGCCGTCGGCGCCGGCGCGCTTGAAGGCCAGCAGGCTTTCCATCATCACCGCGTCATGGTCCAGCCAGCCGTTGGCCGCGGCGGCCTTGACCATCGCGTACTCGCCGCTGACCTGGTAGGCGAAGGTCGGCACGCCGAACTCGTCCTTCACGCGGCGCACGATGTCGAGGTAGGGCAGGCCGGGCTTGACCATCACCATGTCCGCGCCCTCGGCCAGGTCCAGCGCGACCTCGCGCAGCGCCTCGTTGCTGTTGCCCGGGTCCATCTGGTAGGTCTTCTTGTCGGCCTTGCCCAGGTTGGCGGCCGAGCCCACCGCGTCGCGGAAGGGGCCGTAGAAGGCGCTCGCGTACTTGGCGCTGTAGGCCATGATGCGGGTGTGGATGTGGCCCTTGGCCTCCAGCGCCTGGCGTATCGCACCGATGCGGCCGTCCATCATGTCGCTGGGCGCGACGATGTCCACGCCGGCCTCGGCCTGCACCAGCGCCTGCTGGGTCAGGATCTCCACGGTGCGGTCGTTGATGATGTAGCCGCTCTCGTCCAGCACGCCGTCCTGGCCGTGGCTGGTGAAGGGGTCCAGCGCCACGTCGGTCAGCACGCCCAGTTGCGGGAAATGCTTCTTGAGGGCCCGCACCGCACGCGGCACCAGGCCGTCGCCATTCAGTGCCTCGGCGCCGTCGGGCGTCTTCAGTGCCGCGTCAATCACCGGGAACAGCGCGATCACCGGCACGCCCAGGCTCACGCATTGCTCGGCGGTGCGCAGCAGCGCATCGATGCTCAGGCGCGAGACGCCGGGCATGGACGGCACGGGCTCCACGCGGTTCTCGCCTTCGTGCACGAACACCGGCAGGATCAGGTCGCTGGCCAGCAGCGCGTGCTCACGCACCAGCGCGCGGGTGAAGGCGTCGCGGCGCAGGCGGCGCGGGCGCGATGCGGGGTAGGGGGCGGGGAGGGCGGAGAAACGGGTCACGACGGCATCCTGTGATGGCTTGGTGCGACCCTGCGTGTGACGGACCCCACAATCAGGGCGTCATTTATTCGTGACGCTGCCGCCCAAGCACGCTAAACTTGCCAGTGGATGATAGCCGCAAGGTGGTTGTCCCCTGCTTTTCCTCCCTGAGCAGGAGCCTTAGCGTGATGACAGCGGTAAGGCTTTCTCGCCCCGGCTCTTGGCCGGGGTTTTTTTTGGCCTCGCGCGGTGCGCAAGGCCTTGGCCCGACTCCCCGCCGGGCGCTCCGGGGGCTGCCCATAATGCGGACATGCTCTGGGTCAAAGCCTTTCACATCGTCTTCGTCGCGGCCTGGTTTGCCGGCCTGTTCTACCTGCCGCGCATCTTCGTGAACCTGGCCATGGTGCCGGCCGAGAGCCATGCCGAGCGTGAGCGTCTGCTGTTGATGGCGCACAAGCTGCACCGCTTCAGCGCCGGCCTGATGATCGTGGCGCTGCTGCTGGGCCTGTGGGTGTGGCTGGGCTTCGGCGCCACGCGCTTTGCCGGCAGCCACTGGCTGCATGCCAAGCTGGCGCTGGTGGTGGCGGCCATCGGTTATCACCACGCGAACGGCCGGCTGCTGCGCAAGTTCGAGCAGCTCGCCAACCGCCGCAGCCACCGCTGGTTCCGGGTCTACAACGAGACCGCGGTGCTGCTGTTCACCGCCATCGTGGTGCTGGTGACGGTCAAGCCCTTCTGAGCATGGGCGCGCCCCGTTGTTGTACTGGCGGGTGGGTAGCCGCTCCATGCTGAGGCGACAAAGCTCCGCCACCTGGCTGCTGATGGCCCATGTGGGCCTGGTGCTGTATGCCAGCCTGTATCCGTTCTGGCCCTGGCGCTGGCCGCCGGGCATGGGCCTGCCCTGGCTCTTGAGCCTGCCCTGGCCACAGCGCTTCTGGAGCTTCGACCTTGAGGTCAACCTGGTGGGCTATGTGCCGCTGGGCCTGCTGGGCTATGCGGCCGCGGTGCGCTCCGGCTGGGGCCGCGGCGCGGGCCTGCTGCTGGGCCTGCTGCCGGGGCCGCTGCTGTCCTTCCAGATGGAGACGCTGCAGTTCTTCCTGCCCGGGCGTGTGCCCTCGCTGTCCGACTGGGCGCTGAACTCGGCCGGCAGCACGCTGGGCGTGCTGCTGGGCCTGGTGCTGCACGCGCTGGGCGGGCTGCGGCACTGGGAAGACCTGCGCGACCACTGGTTCGGCGCCAGCAGCGCGCCTGCGCTCGCGCTGCTGGCGCTGTGGCCGCTGGCGCTGCTGTACCCGACGCCGCTGCCCTTCGGCCTGGGCCAGTGGCTGCCCTGGTGGCGCGAGACCCTGGTGGACACGCTGGACGGCACGCCCTGGGCGCTGCACTGGGGGCCGGCGGTCACGCTGCAGCACGACCTGCCCCCGGGCCTGGAGGCGCTGGCGACCGCGCTGGGCGTGCTGGCGCCCATGCTGCTGGCGCTGGCCATCGCGCGGCCGGGCCTGCGCCGCGTGGCCTTGATCCTGGGCGGCCTGGGCCTGGGTCTGCTGGGCACCGCCACGGCCACCGCGATGAACATAGGCCCGGACCACGCCTGGGCCTGGCTCACCGACGCCACCCGGCCCGGCCTGGTGCTGGGTGGCGTGCTGGCGCTGCTGGCCTGCCTGCTGCCGTCGCGGGTCTGCGCGGCGCTGGGAGCGCTGGCGCTGTGCGCGCTGATCTCCATCGTCAGCCTGGCGCCCAGCGACCCCTACCTGGCGCTGAACGTGCAGGCCTGGGAAAACGGCCGTTTTGTGAACCTCTACGGTCTGACCCGCTGGCTGGCCTGGACCTGGCCCTTCGTGGCGCTGGCCTGGCTGCTGGCGCGGCTGGTGCAGAGAGGGGAATGAGAGAATTCCCGCATGAGCTATTACCAGCGTCATTTCTTCGTCTGCACCAACCAGCGCGCCAACGGCGAGGCCTGCTGCGCCGACCACAACGCGCAGGCGGCGTTCGACCACTGCAAGTCCCGCGTGAAGGCGCTGGGCCTGGCGGGCAAGGACGGCGTGCGCGTCAACAAGGCCGGCTGCCTGGACCGCTGTGCCGGCGGCCCGGTGGGCGTGGTCTACCCGGAGGCCGTCTGGTACACCTGGGTGGACCAGGCCGACCTGGACGAGATCGTCGAGCGCCATCTGCAGCGCGGCGAGGTGGTCGAGCGCCTGGTGCTGCCGGATCACGTCGGACGCTGAGGCTGCGATGAACGCGCAGACCGAAAAGCTGCTGATCGCCGGCCCGGCCGGTGAGCTGGAGATCGCGATCGACCGCCCCGCGGCCGGCACGCCCGAGCTGGGGATGGCGCTGATCTGCCACCCCAACCCCACTCAGGGCGGCACCATGGACAACAAGGTGGTGCAGACCCTGGCGCGCGCCTTCATCCAGCTGGGCTGGCGGGCTGTGCGCTTCAACTTCCGCGGCATAGGCCGCTCGCAGGGCGGCTGGGACGAAGGCCGCGGCGAGATCGACGATGCGCTGGCCGTGCTGGCCGTGCAGCGGGCGCCGGGCGAGCCGCTGGTGCTGTCGGGTTTCTCCTTCGGCGGCTATGTCGCCTCGCAGGCCGCGCAGCGCGTGGCCGAGCCGGCACGGCGCCTGGTGCTGGTGGGGCCTGCCACCAGCCGCTTCGACACCGCGCCGGTGCCGGCCGACACCGTGGTCATCCATGGCGAGGTCGACGATGTGGTGCCGCTGAGCTCGGTGCTCGACTGGGCCCGCCCGCAAAGCCTGCCGGTCACGGTCGTGCCCGGCGTGGGCCATTTTTTCCATGGGCAGCTGCCGCTGCTCAAGTCCCTGGTGGTGCGCGCTTTCGACCCTGCGCGTCTGTGAGCCGCCCGCCTGTATTGGTCCGATGAAACGTCTACTTGTCAGTTTTCTGGCCGCGCTGTCGCTGACGGCCCAGGCCCAGACGCCCCAGCCTCCCGAGATCGCCGCGCGCAGCTATGTGCTGATCGACCTGACCGCGCACAAGACGCTGTCCGAGCGCGATGCCGACACGCCCGGCGACCCGGCCTCGCTGACCAAGCTGATGACGGCCTATGTCGTGTTCGGCGCGCTACGCGACAAGAAGCTGACGCTGGAGCAGACGCTGCCGGTGTCCAAGCGCGCCTGGGACGAGCGCAAGGGCGACCCCTCGCTGATGTTCATCGACACCACGATGACGCCCAAGGTCGATGAGCTGCTGCGCGGCCTCATCATCCAGAGCGGCAACGACGCCGCGGTGGCGCTGGCCGAGGGCGTGGCCGGCTCGGTCGAGAGCTTCGTGCAGCTGATGAACCGCCAGGCTCAGGCCTGGGGCCTCAAGCACACCGAGTTCAAGAACGTGACCGGCATGACCGAGCCCGGCCACAAGGCCAGCGCGCGCGATATCGCGATCATCGCGTCCCACATCATCACGGATTTCCCCGAGTACTACGGCTACTACTCGCAGCGCGACTACACCTTCAACAAGATCCGCCAGGACAACCGCAACCTGCTGCTGCGCCGCGACCCGACCGTGGACGGCATGAAGACCGGCTACACCGACACGGCCGGCTACTGCCTGGTGGCCAGCGCCAACCGCGACTTCCCCAACGGCAAGCGCCGCCTGCTGTCCATCGTGATGGGCACGGCGTCCAAGGAGGCCCGCGCCAGCGAAAGCCAGAAGCTGCTGAACTGGGGCTACACCGCCTATGACGCGGTGAAGGTGTTCGACGCCGGCAAGACCATCTCCACCGTGCCGGTCTGGAAGGGCCAGGCCAAGGAGGCCAAGCTGGGCGCGCCGGATGCGGTCTTCGTGGCCGTGCCGCGCGGTGACGCCACCAGGCTGCAGACCCAGGTGGAGCGCACCGATCCGCTGGTGGCGCCGCTCAACAAGGGCCAGCGCGTGGGCACGCTGCGCGTGACCACCACCGCCGGCACCCCGGTGGCCGAGGTGCCGCTGGTGGTGCAGGACGCCGTGCCGGGCGCGGGCCTGCTGGGCCGGGCCTGGGATTCCATCCGCCTGTGGATCAAGTGAGAGATGTCATGAACCAGCCGCCGCAGATGCCCGAGATTCCGCCCGAGCAGTCGCTGATCGAGTACCCGTCGCGCTTCCCGATCAAGGTGATGGGCGCCCATGTGGAGGGCTTCGTCGAGGCCATCGTCATGGTCGCGCAGCAGTTCGATCCCGAGTTCGACGCGGCGACGATAGAACACCGCCCCAGCAAGGGCGGCAACTACCTGGGCCTGACCATCACGGTCACCGCCACCAGCCGCGAGCAGCTCGACGAGCTCTACCGCACGCTGACCACCCATCCCATGGTGAAGGTGGTGCTCTGAGCGACGCTCAGAGCTCGCGGTCCATCGCGAGCACCTTGGCGCGGGCCGCCACGTCGCCGTTGCGCGCGGCCGCCTCGTACCAGTAGCGCGCCAGACGCCGGTCGGGCTCCACACCCAGGCCGGTTTCGAACATGGACGCGACCAGGTACTGCGCACCGACGTCGCCGGCCTTGGCGGCCTCCAGATACCAGTGCTGCGCCTGCGCCATGTCCTGCGGCCGCCCGCGGCCCAGGTAGAAGCAGGTGCCATAGGACAGCGCACCATCGCCACTGCCATGCGCCGCCGCGCGGCCGAACCAGTCGCAGGCGGCGGCCGCATCGGGCGCACCATGCCGGCCCTGCTCGACCATCTCGCCCAGCGCGTTCTCGGCCAGCGCATGCTGCTGGGCCGCGGCCCGCTGCAGCCAGCGCCAGGCCTGGGCGTCGCTGGCGCCGGGCAATTCCTTGCGCAGATGCATCATCGCCAGGTTGAACTGGCCCAGCGCCTCACCCCGCGCGGCCGACTCGGCAAAGCCGCGCGCCGCGGCGCGGTGGTCGCCGTCGTCATAGGCGCTCAGCGCGTCGGACAGGCTGGCGGCCTGGGCCAGCGGCGCGATCATCAGCAGGGTGGCGAGCAGGGTCTTGGTCATGGCAAGGAGTCGGCTCAGACGCGCCAGGGCTTACAGCGCCTGCCTATGATGCCTGCATGATCGTCAAGACACTGGGGCGGGTGGATTACCTGCCCACGCTGGAGGCCATGCGCGCCTTCACCGCGGCGCGCAGCGCGGACACGCCGGACGAGCTCTGGCTGTGCGAGCACCCGCCCACGTTCACGCAAGGTCTGGCCGGCAGACCTGAGCACCTGCTGCTGCCGGGGGACATCCCGGTCGTGCCGACCGAGCGTGGCGGCCAGGTCACCTTCCACGGCCCGGGCCAGGTCACGGCCTACCCGCTGGTGGACCTGCGGCGCCTGGGCATCTATGTGAAGGAGTATGTGTTCCGCCTGGAGACCGCGCTGATCCAGACGCTGGAGAGCTACGGCGTGACCGGCCTGCGCGTGGCCGGCGCGCCCGGCATCTATGTGCGGCCGGCCGAGCCCGGCGCCCATGCGGCGCTGGCCGGCCCGGTGGACCCGGCCGACCCCTTCCGCGGCCTGGCCAAGATCGCGGCGCTGGGCATCAAGGTGAGCAACCACCGCACCTTCCATGGCCTCGCGCTCAATGTCGCGATGGACCTGCAACCCTTCCAGCGCATCAACCCCTGCGGCTATGCGGGGCTGGAAACCACCTCGCTCGATAAAATCGGCGTTTCTACCGACTGGTCCACCGCGGCCGGCCGGCTTGCCGAGCGGCTCTCGGCGCAGTTGACCCCCTGACCATGTCCGACACCACCTACGACCCCACCGCCAAGCAGAAGGCCGAGGCCAAGACCTCGCGCATCCCCATCAAGGTGGTGCCGGCCGAGGTGCTGAAGAAGCCCGACTGGATACGCGTGAAGGCCGGCTCGCCCAGCACCCGCTTCTACGAGATCAAGAACATCCTGCGCGAGCACAAGCTGCACACGGTCTGCGAGGAAGCCTCCTGCCCCAACATCGGCGAATGCTTCGGCAAGGGCACGGCCACCTTCATGATCATGGGTGACAAGTGCACCCGCCGCTGCCCGTTCTGCGACGTGGGCCACGGCCGCCCGGACCCGCTGGACGTCAACGAGCCCGAGAACCTGGCCAAGACCATCGCGGCGCTCAAGCTCAAGTACGTGGTCATCACCAGCGTGGACCGTGATGACCTGAAGGACGGCGGCGCCGGCCATTTCGCCGAGTGCATCACCAAGGTGCGCGAGCTGAGCCCCAGCACGCAGATCGAGGTGCTGGTGCCCGACTTCCGTGGCCGCGCCGACCGCGCGCTCAACATCCTGAAGGCCGCGCCGCCGGACGTGATGAACCACAACCTCGAGACCGCGCCGCGCCTGTACAAGGAAGCGCGCCCGGGTTCGGACTACGAGTTCAGCCTCAACCTGCTGAAGCGCTTCAAGGAAGAAGTGCCCGGCGTGCCGACCAAGAGCGGCATCATGGTGGGCCTGGGCGAGACCGACGACGAGATCCGCCAGGTGATGCGCGACATGCGCGCGCACAACATCGACATGATCACCATCGGGCAATACCTGGCCCCGTCCGGCCACCACCTGCCGGTGCGCCGCTACGTGACGCCCGAGCAGTTCAAGCAGTTCGAGAAGGAAGCCTACGAGCTGGGCTTCACGCACGCGGCGGTGGGTGCGATGGTGCGCTCCAGCTACCACGCGGACCAGCAGGCCCACGCGGCGCTGAACGGCGGCGTCTGAAACAGCAACGGCCCCGAGGGGCCGTTTTTCTTGGGCGTCGGGGCCTCAGGCCTCGGCCAGCAGCTTTTCGATCAGCGCGTGCAGCGCCGGGAAGTCGGGCTCGCCCACATAGCGCTTCACGATCTCGCCGCGCTTGTTGATCACAAAGGTGGTGGGCGTCATCTGCACCTGGCCGAAGGCGTTGGCGATGGCGCCGGTGTTGTCTATGGCCACGCCGAAGGGCAGCTTGCGGGTCTCGGCGTATTTGGCGACGAAGGCCGGCGGGTCGTAGCTCATGGCCACCGCCAGCGTGTCCAGGCCGCGGGCCTTGAACTTGTCGTGGGTGGCGACGATCTGCGGCATCTCCTTCACGCAGGTGGTGCAACTGGTGGCCCAGAAGTTCACCAGCATCACCTTGCCGCCCCACTGCTGGGAGTTGCCGGCCTGGCCGTTCAGCAGCACATAGTCGACCGTGGGCGCGCGGTCGCGGGCGCAGCCGGTCAGCGTGAGCAGGCCCAGCAGCGCGGCGGCGGAGAAGAGATGGCGGCGACTCAGCATGGCCGCGATTCTAGGAAAAAGCTCAAGTCCTCTTGGACAGCTCGAACATCAGCAGCGAGGGCAGGGCGTCCGCCATGTGGCGGCGCGCGATGCGGGCGATGCCGTCGCCGGTGGCGGTGGACAGCTGGGTGCCGTGCTCGCGGTCGAACATCTCCACGAACACGAAGTCCGGCACGTCCCGGTGGATGCCGGCGATCAGCTGCTGCAGCGGCTCGCCCATCTGCGCGTGGTCGAACAGCAGCGCGTGCGGCAGGCCGTCCTGGCAGAACTGCTCGGCCTCGGGCACGCTGGCCACCACATCCACCAGCAGGCCCATGTGGCGCACCGCGGCCAGCGTGTCGGCGCGCAGCTCGCGGCTCGCCGACAGCACCAGCAGCTGGCAGCCGGCCAGCGGCCGCGAGTTGCCGTCCAGCCGCTCGGTCTGTGCGTCCAGCTGTGCCTGCGTGCGCTGGTCGTCGCCGGCCTGGGGCTCGGGCGCGAGCTGGGTGAACTCCAGCGTCAGCAGCGTGATGCCGGCCTCCTGTTCGCGCAGCGGCAGCACGCCCAGCGTCAGCGCGGTCTGTTCCACCAGCCGCCAGGCCAGCGAGTCCAGGCGCGCCTCGTCGCCGGGCTCGCCCTCATCGCCCAGCAGTTCCAGCGTGCGGTGTGCGAAGCGGCAGCTCAGCCGGGCCTTGACCGGCCAGGGGGTCAGGTCCAGCCTCAGGTCCACCGAGGAGTGGGTGTTGGACAGCGCCCAGTCCATCAGCGCGTTCAGCAGCGAGAACAGCAGCGCGCCATCGGCCCAGATCTCCACCGGCTTGAGCGACTGGCGCACCTGCACGCCGCGGTTCTGGGTCTCGCGGCTGCGCTGGGCCAGCACATGGCGCAGCATCTGCGTGAGGTTCTGGCGCTCGCGGTTCAGCCGCAGGCGGCCCGAGGACAGGCGGGCCAGCTGCTGGCCCAGCATGCCCGCGGTGCGGGCTTCGTCCACGCTGCGCTTGAGCAGCCGCAGCCCGCGTCGGTCGATCTGGCCGGTGGTCGCGAGCTTGTTGATCTGCTCCAGCGCGGCGCTCAGCGGTCCGGCGATCTCGGCCCCCAACTGCTGGACGATCTCTGCCCACTGCACCGGCGTCGGTTCAGGCATGACATCGTTTGCAGCATTCGCTGGGGCGGGTGAGGGTGGCGTGGACATTCCCGATGGACGGCTATCCCTGGGCGGTGGTTTGACGAGTTAGAGCTGGGGTCTGGGGCGGGGGTGATGCTCGGGATTGACGGCCTGACGCTCCATCCCCCAGCCAGGGGGAAACCCTTGGTTCAGGGGTGGGTAAGCCCTCAGGCAATCACCCCCGCTGCCCGCCAGGCCGCGATGTCGTCGGCGCTGCAGCCGGCCTCGCGCAGCAGCTCGTCGCTGTGCTGGCCCAGCAGCGGCGGCGCATGGCGGTAGGTCACCGGCGTGGCCGACAGTTTCATGGGGCTGGCCACCAGGCGCAGGTCGGGCGTCAGCGGGTGGGGCAGGTCCACCACGGCGCCGCGGGCCTGGGCCTGCGGATCGGCAAAAGCCTCGGCGATGGAGTTGATGGAGCCGCAGGGCACCTTGGCCGCCTCCAGCGCCGCCAGCCAGTCGCCGCGCGGCCGGCCGCGTATGACCTGCTCCAGCAGCGGCACCAGCGTGGCGCGGTGGCGCACGCGCTCGGCATTGGTCGCGAAGCGCTCGTCCGCCGCCCACTCGGGGTGGCCGGCGATCTCGCAGAACTTGGCGAACTGACGGTCATTGCCCACCGCCAGGATCAGGTGGCCGTCGCGGGCCTCGAACACCTGGTAGGGCACGATGTTCTGGTGGGCGTTGCCCATGCGTCCCGGCACCTTGCCGCTGCACAGGTAGTTGCTGCCCAGGTTGGCCAGCATCGCGAGCTGGGTGTCCAGCAGCGCCATGTCTATGACCTGACCCTGGCCGGTGGCGTCGCGGTGGCGCAGCGCCGCCAGGATGGCCACGGTGGCGTACATGCCGGTGAACAGGTCGGCCACCGCGACGCCCACCTTCTGCGGGCCGCCGCCGGGAAGGTCGTCACGCTCGCCGGTCACGCTCATCAGGCCGCCCATGCCCTGCACCGCGTAGTCGTAGCCGGCGCGGTCGGCGTAGGGGCCGGTCTGGCCGAAACCGGTGATGGAGCAGATCACCAGCCCGGGGTGCTCGGCGAGCAGGCTTTGCGCGTCCAGCCCGTAGCGGGCCAGGTCGCCGACCTTGAAGTTCTCCACCAGCACGTCCACCTGGCCGGCCAGCTTGCGCACGATGGCCTGGCCCTGGGGCGTGGCCAGGTCCACCGCCAGCGAGCGCTTGTTGCGGTTGGCGCCCAGGAAGTAGGCGGCCTCGGAGGTGTCCCGGCCGTCGGCGTCCTTCAGGTAGGGCGGGCCCCAGGCGCGGGTGTCGTCACCCGTGCCGGGGCGCTCGATCTTGATCACATCGGCGCCGAGGTCGGCGAGCGTCTGGGTGCACCAGGGGCCGGCCAGCACGCGCGACAGATCCAGCACGCGCACGCCGGCCAGGGCGAGGGGAGAGGCAGCTTGGGACATGCGGCCATTGTCCGCGGCGTGCTGCCGATAATCCGGTCATGCTTCACGCCCGCACCGCCGGATTTGCCCTAGGGGCGCTGCTGGCGCTGTCCGCCTGCCAGCCGGGGCTGAACTGGCGTGAGGTGCGCCCGCCCGACAGCGGTCTGCAGGCCTTGTTCCCTTGCAAGCCCGACGTCGAGCAGCGCGGTGCGGCCGGCCAACGCATGGGCCTGGCCCAGTGCGAGACGGGCGGCGCACGTTATGCCGTGTCCTGGGCCGAGTTGCCCGTTCCCTCGGCCGCCGGCGCTGCGCTGGCCGAGATGCCGCGGGCGCTGGCGCTCAAGCTGCGAAGCCCCTTGCCGGCACCGTCTGCGCTGGTCGTGCCCGGCGCCACGCCGCAGGCGCAGGCGGCTCAGTACCTGCTGAAGGGGGGCGGCAGCACGGCGCGGCTGGCGGTTTTTTCGCGTGGCCCGCGGGTCTACCAGGCGCTGCGCCTGGGGCCGGCGGACGACGCCTCGGCCTGGGAGACCTTTCTTGGCAGCCTGCGCCTGGGCGAGGCGCCGCGGCCCGGCGGCTAACATGTCGCCATGGTCAAAGTGCTCGTGATCGCTCATGCCCCGCTCGCCTCGGCGTTGCGACAGGTGGCCGAGCACGTCTATCCGGATTGCGCGCCCATGTTGTCAGTGCTGGACGTGCCGCCCGGCATGGCCCCCGAGGACGTCGAGACCGCAGCGCGCGGCCTGATGGCGGCGACCCCGGGGCGTGAATGGCTGGTGCTGACCGACGTGCCCGGCGCCACGCCCAGCAACGGCGCGCTGCGCCTGTCGGGCGAGGGCGTGCAGGTGCTCAGCGGCGTCAGCGTGCCGCTGCTGTGGCGCACGCTCTGCTATGCCGGCAACAGCTGCGCCCAGCCGCTGGATGAACTGACCCGGCGCGCGGTCCAGGGGGGCATCTCCGGACTCGAGGCCCAACCCCCTTTGCTGCCCGACGCATGATCAAGTCCACCCTCACCATCAGCAACAAGCTGGGCCTGCATGCCCGCGCCTCCGCCAAGCTGACCAAGCTGGCCGGTAGCTTCAAGTGCGACATCCACATGAGCCGCAACGGCCGCCGCGTGAATGCCAAGAGCATCATGGGCGTGATGATGCTGGCCGCCGGGCTTGGCTCCACGGTGGAACTGGAGACCGAGGGTGACGACGAGCAGGCCGCGCAGGAAGCGATCACCGCGCTGGTGAACGACAAGTTCGGCGAGGGCCAGTAAGGCCCTGGCCCACCGCGCTCAGGCGCCCCGGCGGAAGCGCGCCGGCAGGTCGGCGGTGCGCAGCAGCAGCGGCAGGTCCGCGGTGTTGAAGTCCGGGTCCCAGGCCGGCGCGCCCATCACGCGGGCGCCGCAGCGCAGGTAGCCGCGGATCAGCGCGGGCGGCTCCACCGCCAGATCCTGGCGCAGATGTTCCACCGGCAGCGGCAGGCGCGGGCGCACCTGGCAGTCGATGGGTGCCAGGTGGCTGGCCTGCAGCTTCTGCCACAGGCTGGCCGCGAAATGGCCGCCGTCGCGCATGCTGACGCTGGCGCAGCCGATCACCGTGTCCAGGCCGTTGCGCGTCATGAACTCGGCCAGCGCACCCCACAGCGCCAGGATGGCACCACCGCTGCGGTGGTCGGCATGCACGCAGGAGCGGCCGATTTCCACCAGCCGTGGGCGCAGCGTGCGCAGCCGGGTCAGGTCGAACTCGGTGTCGCTGTAGAGCCCGCCGGCGCGCTTGGCCGCGGCCGGAGTCAGCACGCGGTAGGTGCCCACGACCGGGCCGGGCTCGCCGTCCTCGGTCTGTGCGCGCACCAGCAGGTGTTCGCAGAACGCGTCGAACAGGTCCACATCCAGCCCCGGCTGTGCGTCGCGCGGGGTCTGCAGGCGGGCGCCCATTTCCTCGGCGAAGACCTGGTAGCGCAGCGCCTGGGCCTCGCGTACCTCGGCTTCGCTGTGTGCCCAGCTGACCTGCAGACTGGGGGCCGCGAGGCGGCGGTTGGGGGTGAGCAGCGCGCCGGGCGTGCCGGCAGCGGGCGAGAGCATGGTGAGGGAGTCCATGAGCCGCCATGCTGGCCCCGCGGTTTGACCGGCCGGTGAAGCCCTCGTGAAAAAACGGTGACGGCCGGCAGGCGCTACATTGCCACGGTGGCTGAGGAGGGTGCATGAGCTTCCAGGTGTTCGGCATAGCGGTGTCGCGGGGCGTGGCCATAGGGCGCGCGGTGCTGGTGGCGTCCAGTCGGGTCGATGTGGCCCATTACTTCGTGTCGGCCGATCAGGTCGAGGCCGAGTTCGCCCGCCTGCTGCGTGCGCGCGACGAGGTCGTGGCGGAACTGGAGGCGCTCAAGCTGGATCTGCCCGAGGATGCGCCGCACGAACTCGCTGCCTTGCTGGACGTGCACCTGATGCTGCTGCACGACGAGGCCTTCACCGGCGGCGCGCGCCACTGGATAGACCAGCGCCACTTCAATGCCGAATGGGCGCTGTCCGCCCAGCTCGAGGTGCTGGCGCGCCAGTTCGACGAGATGGAGGACGACTACCTGCGTGAGCGCAAGGCCGATCTGGAGCAGGTGGTCGAGCGTGTGCTGGGCGCGCTCGCACGGGAGCAGGGCAGCGCGCAGCCGGCCATCGCCGCACGCGACTTCGGCGGCGAGGATCCGCTGCTGCTGGTGGCGGCCGACATTGCGCCCGCCGACATGATCCAGTTCAAGCGCAGCGTGTTCCAGGGCTTCATCACCGACATCGGCGGCAAGACCTCCCACACCGCCATCGTTGCGCGCAGCCTGGACATCCCGGCGGTGGTCGGCACGCGCGAGGGCTCCCGCCTCATCATGCAGGACGACTGGGTGATCATCGACGGCGACGCCGGCACAGTCATCGTGAACCCCTCGCCCATCGTGCTGGAGGAATACCGCTTCCGTCAGCGCCAGAGCGAGCTGGAGCGTGCGCGCCTGGCGCGCCTGCGGCACACGCCGGCGGTGACGCTGGACGGCCAGGTCATAGAACTGCAGGCCAACATCGAGCTGCCCGCCGACGCCCATGCGGCGGTCGAGGCCGGGGCCACCGGCGTCGGGCTGTTCCGCAGCGAATTTCTGTTCATGAACCGCGAGGGCGAGTTGCCCAGCGAGGAAGAGCAGTTCCAGGCCTACCGCGCCGCCGTCGAGGCCATGCGCGGCATGCCGGTCACGATACGCACCGTGGACGTGGGCGCGGACAAGCCGCTGGACCGCATGAGCATCTCGGATCTGCGCCACGAGCATGTGCTCAACCCGGCGATGGGCCTGCGCGCAATCCGCTGGAGCCTGGCCGAGCCCAGCATGTTCCGTCAGCAACTGCGTGCCATCTACCGCGCCAGCGCCTTCGGCAAGGTGAGGCTGCTGATCCCCATGGTCGCCCACCTGGGCGAGGTGCGGCAGATCCACGAAACCATGCGCCGCGTTCAGCAGCAACTGAGCGATGCCGGCCACGCGTACACGCGGGTGGAGCTTGGCGTGATGATCGAGATCCCGGCCGCGGCGCTGATGCTGCCGCTGCTGCTGAAGTATGTGGACTTCATCTCCATAGGCACCAACGACCTGATCCAGTACACGCTGGCCATCGACAGGGCCGACGAGTCGGTCGCCCACCTCTACGACCCTTGGCATCCGGCCGTGCTGCAGTTGCTGGGGCAATCCATTGCGCATGCCCGCGAGGCCGGCAAGGCGGTCAGTGTTTGCGGCGAGATGGCGGGTGACCCGGCCTTCACCGAGTTGCTGCTGGGCATGGGGCTGCGCAGCTTCTCCATGCATCCGTCGCAGATCTCCTCGGTCAAACAGCGTGTGCTGCGCGCCGACAGCGTGCGGCTGGCGGCCTGCCTGCCCGCCATCCTGGAGAGCGAAGACCCGGAGGCGACCGCGGAGCGGGAGTTCTGCGCGCTGCGAGGAGCGCAGGGCAAGTCATTGCACTGAGGATCCTGGTCAGGCGCAGCCGGTGCTTGGCCGCTAAATCAAGAAAGAGGGTGGTGCGCGACTGCGCACCACCCTCTTTCTCCATCCGACTCCACGAAGTGCTTGCACGGCCCGAAAAAGCTGTGCTACAGTTGCGGGCTTCGCTGATCACAAAGCGCGGTTCGGGGCTGAAGAGTTCTGGCGGTGCGGAGGGTTTGGTGAAGAGGCTGGATTGGGTAATTGATCTGGCCGGCGAGATTGATCGCCA
>NZ_CAJYPS010000028.1 GCF_913777145.1 uncultured Roseateles sp. | reverse complement strand
ATGAGCTTGGGTTTTGCAGCGATGCGAAACTGAAATCATCCCACGCGGAGTGGTAGTTCAGTTGGTTAGAATACCGGCCTGTCACGCCGGGGGTCGCGGGTTCGAGCCCCGTCCACTCCGCCAAATACTGAAAGCCTCGCAAAGAAATTTGCGAGGCTTTTTCTTTTGGCCTTGTTTTGGCCATGAATCTGAATGTCGCTTCCGCCGGTGGGCTGTGCATGGCCCCGTGTGCGACGGATTGGTCGCCCACAGAGTGGCCAGTAGGGGATCAGCGGGTCAAAGCGGCTCAGGAAATGCCGCGAGACGGCGCGGGCGCGGTGCCGGTGTCGTCCGTGCTGCCGCCGCCTGTGCCGTGAGCTTGTGGATTGCCGCTGCTGCTGCGGGGTTCTGGTGGGGTGGTGCGCGGAGGTTCTGCCGCGGTGCGCTTGCCGCCAACGACCAGGCGGGCCAGCTTGACGACCTCGCTGGCCTGTGTGGAGGGGCTGGCGATCAGGACGGCTGCCGCCAATCCCATGCTTGCCCAGACTTTGCCGACTTGCGTCATCAAGATGCTCCATGGCAGCTCAAGGCTGCGAAGTTCGACAGTGTTGGTCATTCCCGCGGTGAACGCCAGCGCGACGCGACGAACTGCGCTTTGCGGCGACCGAAATGCGGAAACGCATTGCAGTCTTGGGGTCGCCACAAAGCAAAACGGACCCTGAAGGGTCCGTTGGCTGCCAACGGTGAGGTCGGCGATAAAAGTTTGCTGGCGGAGAGGGCGGGATTCGAACCCGCGGTGGGCTATTAACCCACACACGCTTTCCAGGCGTGCGACTTAAACCGCTCATCCACCTCTCCTGCAAGCCTGCTAGTGTAGCCTAAAAAACAGCTAGGCCGCAAGAATGCTGCGTCTTGTTGAACGTCGTAACGGCAGGGCTTCGCGCCAGGGGAGGCGGTGCACGACCTGATTCAGGTGCAGCATGCGCCGGGACCGTCCCAGCGTGCGACCTTCCCGGTCCACCAGTGCGACATTGCAGAGGATGCTCATGGGGTCGAACAGGGCCACGACCTCCGGCTGGAGTTCGGTCCATTCCCAGGCGATCTGCACGGGGCCGACGCCGCCTGCCCACACGGTCTGCCCTGACCTCAGGCCTTGCCGGCCCGGATCGACATGCATGCTGCAACCGATCTGATGCAGATCACGTGCCGCTTTTTCAAACTCGTTTACAGTCTTCACAAGTGTCTCGCAGGCGAAAACCCGCCAGGCTGTTGTCTGCATCTGAATCTCCTCCCGTGGCTGTGCGCGCAGTTTGTGATTGACGGCTGCCCGGTCGCGCCTACCAACCCTTGTAGTTCACTCCGGAACCGGTGATGAATTTCCAGCGGTATGAGCAGGTCAGTCAGGCTGCCGATCTTGAGTCGTTGCGTCGCGGGCTGATCGACTTCGCCAACGAGCTTGATTTCGGCTTGGTGGTCGGCGTGCTGGCCACCGGGCATCGGGGGCCGGGCGGGCATACCGAGTTCGTTTCCGTGGGCAATACGCCGGAGGCCTTTCTGGCGGCCTCCAGAGACCCGGACAACGCCCGTCGTGACCCGGTGCATCAGCGGTTGATGACGCAGGCCACGCCACTGATTTACGACCAGTCGTTCTATGTCGCGGGCGGGGCCGGAGATCTGTGGGAGATGCAGGCGCCGTTCGGCTATCGCACCGGCATCGCGGTCGCGCTGCACATGCCGGGCTACCGCCGGTTGATGCTGGGCATGGATCGGGACCGGGCGCTGCCCCGCCACCCGGTCAAGCTCAACCGGCTGATTGCCGATCTGCAACTGCTAGCCGTGCATGCGCAGGACGCGGCGGCGCGCCTGCTGACGGGCTCTGCCGGTTCATTGCCGACGCTGGCGCCGCGTCAGCTGGAGGTGCTCAGACTCACCATGGAAGGCAAGAGTGCCTGGGTGGTGGGTAATCTGCTGGGCATCAGCGAAAACACCGTGAACTACCACCTGAAGCAGATATTTCGGCAACTGGATGTTTCGACGAAACACCATGCCGTGTTGAAGGCGCTGGAATTGGGCTTGCTCTGAGTCCAGTGGCGTTGGTCCCTACCAGGGTTTGTAGTTCCCCGTGCCGAGGGGTTTGGACAGACTGTGCTCCATGGATTCACGACGCGGCCAAGGCCGAATGGAGCGCAACATGCTGAAATTCATTGCCGACCTGCTGGGTTTTCCTTATACCGGCGGTTGAAGTTAAGAGATGACGGGAGGAAAGCGGGGCCCATAGCCTCCATCGCGAAAGCGAAGTCCCTTGCCCGCGACCGCTCCATTCGGGGTGCTCGCGGGCAAGTTTTTTGGGCGCAGCGACGGATCAGGTGCCCGTCTTGCTGCCCTTGAGCAGGCCCATGGCCGTGCCGATCAGGCCGGCGACTTCGCCCATGTGGCCGGGCACGATCATGGTGTTGTTCTTCTGGGCCAACTGACCGTATGCCTCGACCGCGCGCTCGGCGACGCGCAGTTGCACCGCCTGCTCACCGCCGGGTTGCTGTATGGCTGCCGCGATCTTCTTGATCGCCTCGGCCGTGGCTTCGGCCACTGCGGTGACCGCTGCGGCCTCGCCCTGGGCCTTGTTGATTTCGGCCTGCTTGTCGCCCTCGGAGCGTGCGATGGCGGCCTCACGCTCGCCGGTGGCGATGTTGATCTGCTCCTGGCGCCGGCCCTCGGACGCGGCGATCAGTGCGCGCTTCTCCCGCTCGGCCGTGATCTGTGCCTGCATGGAGCGCAGGATCTCTGCCGGCGGCGTGAGGTCCTTGATCTCGTAGCGCAGCACCTTGACGCCCCAGTTCAGTGCCGCCTCGTCCAGTGCCTGCACGACGGCGCTGTTGATCGCGTCGCGCTCCTCGAAGGTGCGATCCAGCTCCATGCGGCCGATGACCGAGCGCAGCGTGGTCTGGGCCAGTTGGGTGATCGCGACGATGTAGTTGCTGGAGCCATAGCTGGCGCGCATCGCGTCGGTGATCTGGAAATACAGGATGCCGTCGACGGTGAGCTGGGTGTTGTCCTTGGTGATGCAGACCTGGCTGGGCACGTCCAGCGGGATCTCCTTCAGCGAGTGCTTGTAGGCCAGGCGGTCGACGAAGGGCACGAGGAAGTTGAGGCCGGGCGTCAGTGTGGCGTGGTAGCGACCGAGGCGCTCCACGACCCAGGCGTGCTGCTGTGGCACGACCTTGACCGAGCGGGCCACGAAGATGGCGGCGATCACGAGGAGGATGAAGGCGATTTCCATGGCGAGCTTTTCTCGGCGAACTAAATGGGGATCAGCGGCTCAGCAGCAGGCAGTTGCCTTCGATGGCGTGGATGACATGAAGGCCGGGGCTGGCCTCGCCATGGCCCACGAAGCGGGCCTGCCAGGCCGCGCCGCGATAGTGGACCTGGGTGGTCTTGTCGTCTTGCCAGTGGGCGACCTGCACGCGCTGGCCGATGTCCAGGTTCACATCGGGATTGCGCTGGGCGGGCAGGGCATGGGCGCGCCGGCTGCGGCGTCGGAGGCACACCACCACCGCGCTGCCGCCCACCACGGCCGCCGCAAGCAGCTGGCTGCTCAGTGGCAGCCCCAGGAGTGCCCCCAAGGCCGCCGCTGCGGCGCCCAGCGCCAGCATCAGCAGATAGAAGGTGCCACTGGTCAGCTCGGCAGCCACCAGGGCGCCGGCGATCACCCACCAGGTCGTGCTTGCACTCCAGTCCATGGCTCCTCCGTGCTTGTTGGTCTACAAGGCAGTTTAGGGTGCGCGCGCAGCGGCTGACATCTTGCGGCCCTACACTTCGCGGCTTCGTTTTTTGAATGCCCGCCCGCTGGAGGCCGCGATGATTCGTTTTCACTTTCCCGTCGTCATCATTGACGAGGACTACCGCTCCGAGAACACCTCGGGCCTGGGCATTCGCGCGCTGGCCGAGGCCATCCAGAATGAGGGCATGGAAGTGCTGGGCGTGACGAGCTACGGCGACCTGTCGCAGTTCGCGCAGCAGCAAAGCCGGGCCTCGGCCTTCATCCTGTCCATCGACGACGAGGAGTTCACGCCCGGCCCGGACCTGGACCCTGCGGTGCTGAATCTGCGCAAGTTCATCGGCGAGATCCGCTTCCGCAACCCGGACATCCCGATCTACGTCTACGGCGAGACGCGCACCAGCCAGCATCTGCCCAACGACGTGCTGCGCGAGCTGCATGGCTTCATTCACATGTTCGAGGACACGCCGGAGTTCGTGGCCCGCCACATCATCCGCGAGGCCAAGAGCTACCTCGACGGTCTGGCGCCGCCCTTCTTCAAGGCGTTGATGGACTACGCGCAGGATGGCTCCTATTCCTGGCACTGCCCCGGTCACTCCGGCGGCGTGGCCTTCCTGAAGAGTCCGGTGGGTCAGATGTTCCACCAGTTCTTCGGCGAGAACATGCTGCGCGCCGACGTCTGCAATGCGGTGGAGGAACTGGGCCAGCTGCTGGATCACACCGGCCCGGTGGCCGCGTCCGAGAAGAACGCGGCACGCATCTTCAATGCGGACCATTGCTTCTTCGTCACCAATGGCACGTCCACGTCCAACAAGATGGTGTGGCACCACACGGTGGCGCCGGGCGACGTGGTGGTGATCGACCGCAACTGCCACAAGAGCAACCTGCACGCCATCATCATGTGCGGCGCGATTCCGGTGTTCCTGCCGCCCACGCGCAACCACTACGGCATCATCGGCCCCATCCCCGAGAGCGAGTTCAGCCCCGAGGCGATACGCGCCAAGATCGCGGCCAACCCGCTGCTCAAGGGTGTGGATCCGGACAAGGTCAAGCCTGCCATCCTGACGCTGACCCAGAGCACCTACGACGGCGTGCTCTACAACACCGAGACCATCAAGAAGAAGTTGGACGGCTACATCCCGACGTTGCACTTCGACGAGGCCTGGCTGCCGCACGCGGCCTTCCACGACTTCTATGGCCAGTTCCACGCGATGGGCAAGAACCGCGTGCGCCCCAAGGAGGCCGTGGTCTATGCGACCCAGTCCACGCACAAGCTGCTGGCGGGCATCTCCCAGGCCTCGCAGGTGCTGGTGCAGGACTCGCAGACGGTCAAACTGGACAAGCACCTCTTCAACGAGGCCTACCTGATGCACACCAGCACCAGCCCGCAGTACTCCATCATCGCCAGCTGCGATGTTGCCGCGGCCATGATGGAGCCGCCCGGCGGCACAGCGCTGGTGGAGGAGAGCATCCGCGAGTCGCTGGACTTCCGCCGCGCGATGCGCAAGGTCGAGGGCGACTACGGTGCGGACTGGTGGTTCAAGGTCTGGGGCCCGGACTTCCTGCGCCAGGAGGAGGGCAGCGAGCCGGTGTCGGCGGACTGGATGCTGCATGCCGACGAGAAGTGGCATGGCTTCGGCGGTCTGGCCGAGGGCTTCAACATGCTGGACCCGATCAAGTCCACCATCATCACGCCCGGCCTGGACATGGAGGGCAACTTCGCCGCCACCGGCATCCCGGCCTCGGTGGTGACCAAGTTCCTGGTCGAGCACGGCGTGGTGGTCGAGAAGACGGGCCTGTACTCCTTCTTCATCATGTTCACCATCGGCATCACCAAGGGCCGCTGGAACACGCTGGTGACCGCGCTGCAGCAGTTCAAGGATGACTACGACCGCAATGCGCCGCTGTGGCGCATCCTGCCGGAGTTCTGCGCGCAGTTCCCCAAGTACGAGCGCATGGGTCTGCGCGACCTGTGCCAGAGCATTCACCAGGCCTACGCCGAGGGCGACATCGCGCGCCTGACCACGGACATGTATTTGTCCAACCTGCAGCCGGCGATGACGCCCACCGACGCCTACGCCCACATCGCGCAGCGCAAGACCGAGCGCGTGGGCATCGACGAGCTGGAGGGGCGCATCACCACCTCGCTGCTGACGCCTTACCCGCCCGGCATCCCGCTGCTGGTCCCGGGTGAGCGCTTCAACAAGAAGATCGTGGACTACCTGAAGTTCACGCGCAGCTTCAACGCCAAGTTCCCGGGCTTTGCGACCGATGTGCATGGCCTGGTGCACGAGGTGGACGAGGAAACCGGTCGCGGCCAGTACTTCGTGGACTGCGTCAAGAGCTGACCCCGCGGGTCATCGCTCCTAGCAAAACGGGACCGCGAGGTCCCGTTTTTCATGGCCGGTCGCCCGAGCGGGCGGCGGGCATCACTCCCCGGCCAGCGCCACGTGGCTGAAGCCCCCGTCCACGTACATGATCTCGGCGCTGACGCCGCCGGCCAGGTCCGACAGCAGGAAGGCCGCGGCATTGCCGACATCATCGATGGTCACGTTGCGGCGGATGGGTGCCGAGGCGGCGAACTGGTTCAGCAGCTTGCCGAAGTCCTTGATGCCCGAAGCGGCCAGCGTCTTGATGGGACCGGCGGAAATGCCATTCACGCGCACGCCCTTGGCGCCCAGCGAGTGGGCGAGATAGCGCACGCTGGCTTCCAGGCTGGCCTTGGCCAGGCCCATGGTGTTGTAGTTGGGCACGTAGCGCTCGGCGCCCAGGTAGCTCAGCGTCAGCAGCGCCGAGCCCGGTCGCAGGCGCGGCGCGGCCAGCTTGGCCATGGCCGGGAAGCTGTAGGCCGAGATGTCGTGCGCGATGCGGTAGTTCTCGCGCGTCAGGCCGTCGAGGAAGTCGCCCGCGATCGCATCGCGCGGCGCAAAGCCAATCGAGTGCACGAAACCGTCGAACTCCGGCCAGACCTCGCCCAGGTCGGCGAACAGCTTTTCGAGCTGGGCGTCGTCCGCCACGTCGCAGTCGAACACCAGCTTGGAGCCGAATTCGGCGGCAAATTCGGTGATGCGGTCCTTGAAGCGCTCCCCCACGTAGCTGAACGCGAGTTCGGCGCCCTCACGGTGGCAGGCGCGCGCGATGCCGTAGGCGATCGAGCGGTTGGACAGCACGCCCGTGATCAGCAGTCGCTTGCCGGCGAGAAAGCCCATTGATGTCTCCAGTCGGATTCAGAACAGCCGCGGATTCTGGCACGAGCAGCGCCGGGTAGCTTGCGGGCACGGAGCTTGCACAGTACAATCCGAGCTTCACCAGATATGACGACTGCACCGGCTGGCATCCCACGGCGCAGAGTTTGGTGAATGAGGTGGGCGCATTTTGCTGCCCATTTTTTTTGCTTTTTCGAATTTGACGCCCCGGATCTCTGAAGCACGCATGACTTGGCAAACCGCTGTGGAAACCACCGTGACCGGCTTGGGTTACGAACTCGTGGACTGCGAACGCAGTGCGGGTGGATTGCTGCGCGTGACGATAGACAAACTGCCCGAGGCCGCCGCGGCCGGCGAGCTGATCACGGTCGAGGATTGCGAGAAGGTGACCCGCCAGCTGCAGTATGTGCTGGAGGTTGAGGCTTTCGAATATGCCCGGCTCGAGGTGTCCTCGCCGGGGCTGGATCGCCCGCTGAAGACCGCGGCGCACTATGCGCGCTTCGTCGGCGAGGAGGTCGAGATCACGCTGCGCCAGCCGTTCCAGGGGCGCAAGAAATACAGCGGCGTGCTGCATGCCGGGCCGGACGGGGCGGGCGGTTGGCGCCTGGTCTTCGACGACGGCCAGGCCGAGCAGGCGCTGGACTTCACGCTGGACGAAGTGCGCGACGCCAAGCTGGTGCCGGTCATCAGCTTCAAGGGCCGCGGGGGCGATCGCGCTCCCGACCGCAAGCCCGGGCAGCGCGGCGTCATCAAGCCCAAGAAGCCGGCCAAGAAGGCCAATGCCAAGAAAACACAGGGTGATGCCGAGGCGGCGGCACCCGGCCAAGACAAGGTTGACGGAGGTTTGGATCAATGAACCGCGAAATGTTGATGCTGGTGGATGCGATCTCGCGCGAGAAGAGCGTGGATCGCGATGTCGTGTTTGGTGCGGTGGAAGCTGCGCTGGCCTCGGCCACCAAGAAGATTTACGGCGGTGAAGCCGACATTCGCGTCAGCGTGGACCGCGAGTCCGGCGAGTACGAGACCTTCCGTCGCTGGCACGTGGTGCCCAACGAGGCCGGCCTGCAGAACCCCGATGCGGAGATCCTGCTGTTCGAAGCGCAGGAGCAGATCGCCGACATCGAGGTGGATGACCACATCGAGGAGCCGGTCGAGTCCGTGCCCATCGGCCGCATCGGCGCCCAGGCGGCCAAGCAGGTGATCCTGCAGAAAATCCGCGACGCCGAGCGCGAGCAGCTGCTGAACGACTTCATGTCGCGCGGCGAGAAGATCATGGTCGGCACGGTGAAGCGCCTGGACAAGGGCGACATCATCGTGGAGAGCGGCCGTGTCGAAGGCCGCCTGAAGCGCAACGAGATGATCCCCAAGGAAAACCTGCGCAGCGGCGACCGCGTGCGTGCGGTCATCCTGGGCGTGGACCCGACGCAGCGCGGCCCGCAGATCATGCTGTCGCGCTCCAGCCCGGAGTTCATGAAGGAACTGTTCGCGCAGGAAGTGCCCGAAATCGAGCAGGGCCTGCTGGAGATCAAGAGCTGTGCCCGTGACCCGGGCAGCCGCGCCAAGATCGCCGTGGTCAGCCACGACCGCCGTGTGGACCCGATCGGCACCTGCGTCGGCGTGCGCGGTGCGCGCGTCAACGGCGTGACCACCGAGCTGGCCGGCGAGCGCGTGGACATCGTGCTGTGGTCGGAAGACCCCGCGCAGTTCGTGATCGGCGCGCTGGCGCCGGCCAATGTGCAGTCCATCGTCGTGGACGAGGAGCGCCATGCGATGGACGTGGTGGTGGACGAGGAGAACCTCGCGATCGCCATCGGCCGTGGCGGCCAGAACGTGCGCCTGGCGTCCGAGCTGACCGGCTGGCGCATCAACATCATGTCGGCGGAAGAATCCGCCGCCAAGCACGAGCAAGAAACGGAATCGGTCCGCAAGCTCTTCGTCGAGAAGCTCGACGTCGATGCCGAGGTGGCCGACATCCTGATCGCCGAGGGCTTTACCAGCCTCGAGGAAGTGGCCTACGTCCCCATGCAGGAAATGCTGGAGATCGAGGCCTTTGACGAAGACACGGTCACCGAGTTGCGCACGCGAGCCAAGGACGCGCTGCTCACGATGGAGATCGCCCGCGAAGAGAAGGTTGACGAGGTGTCGCAGGATCTGCGCGATCTCGAAGGCATCACGCCCGAGCTGCTGTCCAAGCTGGCCGAGGGCGGGATTCACACCCGTGACGACCTGGCCGACCTGGCCGTGGACGAGCTGGTCGAGCTGACCGGCCTGGGCGAAGACGGCGCACGCGCGCTGATCATGAAAGCCCGTGAACACTGGTTCAACGCCTGATCGCCCCACCGCGCCGCACCGAAAGCAATCTGAAGGATCCCCACATGGCCGTGACTACCGTCGCCCAATTCGCCGCCGAGCTGAACAAGCCGGCGGGCACGCTGCTGGAGCAGCTGCAAGCCGCGGGCGTCAAGAAGTCTTCCGTCGAGGACGCGCTCAGCGATTCCGACAAGGAACGCCTGCTCGACCACCTGCGCAGTGCCCATGGCACCGCTGGTGCCGAGCGCAAGAAGATCACGCTGGTCAAGAAGTCGACCACCGAGATCAAGCAGGCCGATGCCTCTGGCAAGGCTCGCACCATCCAGGTCGAGGTGCGCAAGAAGCGCACCTTCGTGAAGCGTGAGGATGGTGTCGACGAGGCCTCTTCCGGCCCGGACGAGGCCGATCTGGCCCGCCGCGAGGAAGAAGCCCAGGCCCAGGCCGAGGCGCTGCGCCGCCAGGAAGAAGAGCTGGCCGCCAAGGTGAAGGCTCGCGAGGAGGCCGAGCGCCTGGCTCGCGAAGAGGCCGAGCGTCGTGCGGCCGAGGCGGCTGCCCGTGCCGAGGCCGAGGCGCGCGCTGCTGCGGAAGCCCAGGCGGCTGCCGAGGCTGCAGCTGCAGCGGCCAAGGCCGCCAGCAAGCCGGCCGCGAGCGACGCCCGTGCCCGTGCCGCTGCTGCTGCTGCTGCCGAGGCCGCGCTGCTGAACAAGGCTGCGTCCGCCAAGCGCACCGGTGTCAAGGTGGCGCCGGCACCCGAGCCGGCACCGGCCCCGGTGGCGGCGCCTGCGCCTGCGCCGGCGGCCGCCGCCCCGGTGGAAGCGCCTGTTGCTGCCGCCCCGGTCGAGCCGCCCAAGCCCGCGCTGCGCGTGGTGAAGGCCGTCGACGCGGCCGCGGAAGAGAAGCAGAAGCAGGACGACCTCGCCCGCCGCCGCAAGGCCGCCGAGGACGAGGCCGCCAAGATCCGCGCGATGATGAACGCACCCAAGAAGGTGCTGGTCGCGAAGAAGCCCGAGGAGCCCAAGCCGGCCGAAGGCATCAAGGGCACCATCCACAAGAAGGCGGGCGCTCCGGCGCCGGCCACGGCCGCACCGGCCGGTGGTGCGGGCAAGCCGGGCGACAAGAAGTCGGTCAAGTCCGAGAAGCTGTCGTCCAGCTGGGCCGATGACGCTGCCAAGAAGCGTGGCCTCAAGACCATTGGTGCCGGCCCGGCCGGCGCCGGCCGCCCGGGTGGTGGCAACTGGCGCGCTCCGGCGCGTGGTGCCGCGGGCCGCCGTGGCGACCGTGGTGACCGCAACGGTGCACCGGCCTTCGTGCCGCCGGCCGAGCAGCAGATCCAGGAAGTGCACGTGCCCGAGACCATCTCGGTCGCCGACCTGGCGCACAAGATGTCGGTCAAGGCTGCCGAGGTCATCAAGCATCTGATGAAGCTGGGCCAGATGGTCACCATCAACCAGCAGCTGGACCAGGAAACGGCCATGATCGTGGTCGAGGAAATGGGCCACAAGGCGTTTGCCGCCAAGCTGGATGACCCGGATGCCTTCCTGGAAGAAGAGGGCGCCGCCGCCGAGGCCGAGCACGAGCTGCTGCCGCGCGCACCGGTGGTGACCGTGATGGGTCACGTCGACCACGGCAAGACCTCGTTGCTGGACTACATCCGCCGCAGCCGCGTGGCCGCAGGCGAAGCCGGCGGCATCACGCAGCACATCGGCGCCTACCACGTCGACACGCCGCGCGGCATGGTCACCTTCCTGGACACCCCGGGTCACGAGGCCTTCACGGCCATGCGTGCCCGCGGCGCCAAGGCCACCGACATCGTCATCCTGGTGGTGGCGGGTGACGACGGCGTGATGCCCCAGACCAAGGAAGCCATCCACCACGCGAAGGCGGCCGGTGTGCCCATCGTGGTCGCGGTGACCAAGATCGACAAGCCCGACGCCAACATGGAGCGTGTCAAGAGCGAGCTGGTCGGCGAGCAGGTCGTGCCGGAAGAGTTCGGTGGTGATTCGCCCTTCGTCGGCGTGTCGGCCAAGACCGGCCAGGGCGTGGACGAGCTGCTGGAGCAGGTGCTGCTGCAGGCCGAGGTGCTGGAGCTCAAGGCGGCCAAGGATTCCCTGGCCAAGGGCCTGGTCATCGAAGCCCGCCTGGACAAGGGCCGTGGCCCGGTTGCGACCATCCTGGTGCAGAGCGGCACGCTCAAGCGTGGCGACGTGGTGCTGGCCGGTTCCACCTATGGCCGCGTGCGCGCCATGCTGGACGAAGACGGCAAACCCACCAACGAGGCGGGTCCGTCCATCCCGGTGGAGATCCAGGGTCTCACCGAGGTGCCGCAGGCGGGTGATGAGTTCATGGTGCTGGCCGACGAGCGTCGTGCCCGCGAGGTGGCCACCTTCCGTCAGGGCAAGTACCGCGACGTGAAGCTGGCCAAGCAGCAGGCCGCCAAGCTCGAGAACATGTTCAACGAGATGGGTGCGGGCGACGTGCAGACGCTGCCCCTCATCATCAAGGCGGACGTGCAGGGCTCGCAGGAAGCGCTGGCCGCTTCGCTGCTCAAGCTCAGCAATGCCGAGGTCAAGGTGCAGATCGTGCACGCGGCGGTCGGTGGCATCAGCGAAAGCGACATCAACCTCGCGATCGCGTCCAAGGCGGTCATCATCGGCTTCAACGTGCGGGCCGATGCCGGCGCGCGCAAGCTGGCCGAGGGCAATGCGGTGGACCTGCGCTACTACAACATCATCTACGACGCCGTGGACGATGTGACCAAGGCGATGTCCGGCATGCTGGCGCCCGAGCAGCGCGAGGAAGCGCTGGGCACGGCCGAGATCCGCAAGGTCTTCGTCGCGTCCAAGATCGGTACGGTGGCCGGCTCCATGGTCACCTCCGGCCTGGTGCGCCGTGGCGCGAAGTTCCGCCTGCTGCGCGACAACATCGTCATCTACACCGGCGAGATCGACTCGGTCCGCCGCGAGAAGGACGACGTCAAGGAGGTCAAGGAAGGCTTCGAGTGCGGTATCAAGCTCAAGAACTACAGCGACATCTCCGAGGGTGATGTGCTGGAGATCTACGAGATCAAGGAAATCGCGCGCACGCTCTGATCGATCACTCGACGGGCTCGCTCCCGCAGACCCCGCCCTCAGGGGCGGGGTTTGTCCTTTGAGGAACCACCATGCGACACAAACGCGCCATCCCCAACCGCTCCTTCCGCGTCGCCGACCAGATCCAGCGCGATCTGGCCGAGCTGATCCGCGAGCTCAAGGACCCGCGCATCGGCATGGTCACGCTCAGCGGCGTCGAGGTCACGCCCGACTACGCCCACGCCAAGGTGTTCTTCTCGGTGCTGATCGGCGACCCCGCCGGCACCCAGGAGGCGCTCAACGAGGCTGCCGGCTTCCTGCGCAACGGCCTGTTCAAGCGCCTGCAGATCCACACCGTGCCGACGCTGCACTTCCAGTTCGACCGCACCACCGAGCGCGCGGCCGAGATGAATTCGCTGATCTCCCAGGCCAACGCCCAGCGTGCACTGGACACCGATGAACCCAACGACTGAAGCCACTGCCGAGGCGCGCCCCGAGCGTGCGCCGCGCGTGCGCGTGGCACGCCGGCCGCTGCATGGCGTGCTGCTGCTGGACAAGCCGCTGGGCCTGTCCAGCAACGATGCGCTGCAGAAGGCCAAGTGGCTGCTGCGCGCCGAGAAGGCCGGCCACACCGGCACGCTGGACCCGCTGGCCACCGGCCTGCTGCCGCTGTGCTTCGGCGCGGCCACCAAGTTCAGCCAGCTCAGCCTGGACGCCGACAAGCGCTACCTGGCCACGATGGCCCTGGGCGTGCGCACCACCACCGGCGACGCCGAGGGCGAGGTGCTGGAGCGCCAGGACGTGGCATTGAGCCGCGAGCAGATCGCCGCCGCCTGCGCGGCCTTCGTGGGCGAGATCGAGCAACTGCCGCCCATGTACTCGGCGCTCAAGCACGAGGGCAAGGCGCTGTACGAATACGCCCGAGCCGGCGTTGAGATAGAGCGCAAGCCGCGCCGCGTGACGATTCACGCCATCGACATCGTCGACATGCATCCTGGCACCGTGACGCTGGACGTCCGTTGCACCAAGGGCACCTACATCCGCACGCTGGCCGAGGACATCGGTGCCCGGCTGGGCTGTGGCGCGTCGCTGGCGGCGCTGCGCCGTACCGCGTCCGGCGGCCTGACGCTGGAGGGCAGCATCTCGCTGTCCGCGCTGGAGGCCCTGCCCGAGGAGCAGCGCGCCGCGTTGCTGACCTCACCCGACCGCCTGCTGGCCGACGCCCCCGAGGTGCGCCTCAGCGCGGCCGAGGCCACCCGTTTTCTTTCGGGCGTCCGACGCCGCGTGCAGGCGCCCGATGCGCCGCTGGTGCGCGTCTACGGGCCCGAGCCGCGCGCTTTCCTGGGCAGTGCCCATGTGACCGCCGGCGAACTGATCGCCGACCGCCTGCTGACCCCCCCGGAGGTCCAGGCACTTCTGTCCGCCTGAAATCCGGTAACACCAAGCAAGTCCCATGACCACCCCGATCCGCAACATCGCCATCATTGCCCACGTTGACCATGGCAAGACCACCATGGTCGACCAACTGCTGCGCCAGAGCGGCACCTTCGCCGAGCACGAGAAGGTGGTCGACACCGTGATGGACAACAACGCCATCGAACGTGAGCGCGGCATCACCATCCTGGCCAAGAACTGCGCGGTCAGCTGGAAGGGCACGCACATCAACATCGTCGACACGCCCGGACACGCGGACTTCGGCGGCGAGGTGGAGCGCGCACTGTCCATGGTCGACGGCGTGGTGCTGCTGATCGATGCGCAGGAAGGCCCCATGCCCCAGACGCGCTTCGTCACGAAGAAGGCGCTGGCCCTGGGTCTCAAGCCCATCGTCGTGGTGAACAAGGTGGACAAGCCGGGCGCCAAGCCCGACGCGGTCATCAACTCGGCCTTCGACCTGTTCGACAAGCTGGGCGCGACCGACGAGCAGCTGGACTTCCCGGTGGTCTATGCCTCCGGCATCAACGGCTGGTCGTCGCTGGAAGAAGGCGCCCCGGGCGCCAAGTGGGGCGAGGACATGTCGGCGCTGTTCGACACCATCCTCAAGCATGTGCCGGCCCAGAAGGGCGACCCGGCCGCGCCGCTGCAGCTGCAGATCTCCGCGCTGGACTACTCCACCTTCGTGGGCCGCATCGGCGTGGGCCGCATCAGCCAGGGCACGATCAAGCCCGCGATGGACGTGGTCGTCATGGAAGGCCCGGACGGCAAGACCATCAAGGGTCGCGTGAACCAGGTGCTGACCTTCCAGGGTCTGGACCGCGTGCAGGTCACGGAAGCCGGCCCCGGCAACATCGTGCTGATCAACGGCATCGAGGAAATCGGCATCGGCGTCACGGTCACCAGCCCGGCCAATCCCCAGCCGCTGCCCATGCTGAAGGTGGACGAGCCCACGCTGACCATGAACTTCTGCGTGAACACCAGCCCGCTGGCCGGTCGTGAAGGCAAGTACGTGACCAGCCGCCAGATCTGGGACCGTCTGCAGAAGGAACTGCAGCACAACGTCGCGCTGCGCGTGAAGGAAACCGACGAGGACGGCATCTTCGAGGTGTCGGGCCGCGGCGAACTGCACTTGACCATCCTGCTGGAAAACATGCGCCGCGAAGGCTACGAGCTGGCCGTGTCCAAGCCGCGCGTGGTGTTCCAGGAGATCAACGGCGAGAAGTGCGAGCCCATCGAGCTGGTGACCGCCGACGTCGAGGAAGCCCACCAGGGCGGCGTGATGCAGGCGCTGGGCGAGCGCAAGGGCGAACTGGTCAACATGGAGCCGGACGGCCGTGGCCGCGTGCGCCTGGAGTACCGCATCCCGGCGCGTGGCCTGATCGGCTTCAGCAACGAGTTCCTGAACCTGACCCGCGGCTCGGGCCTGATCAGCAACATCTTCGACGGCTACGAGCCCCACAAGGGAGAGATCGCCGGCCGCAAGAACGGCGTGCTGATCTCCATGGACGCCGGTGAGATCTTCACCTACGCACTGGGCAAGCTGGACGACCGCGGCCGCATGTTCGTGAAGCCCAACGATCCGGTGTACGAGGGCATGATCGTCGGCATCCACAGCCGCGACAACGACCTGGTCGTGAACGCCACCCGCACCAAGCAGCTGACCAACTTCCGCGTGTCCGGCAAGGAAGACGCGATCAAGATCACGCCGCCCATCGAGCTGACGCTGGAATACGGCGTGGAGTTCATCGAGGACGACGAGCTGGTCGAGATCACGCCCAAGAGCATCCGCCTGCGCAAGCGTCACCTGTCCGAGCACGACCGCAAGCGCGCTGCGCGCGGCGGTTGATGCCGCCCGGCCCCCGCTGACGGGGGCCTGGTTCCGCCTGTTTGCCATGCGCCCCTGCCCAGGGGCGTTCTTGCTTGATGACTCACCGCCGCGCCGTCTTGCTGATGCTGCTGGTCACGCTGATGTGGAGTTCGGCGGGCGTGGTCACGCGGCAGCTGGAGCAGGCCCGCAGCTTCGAGATCACCTTCTGGCGCAGTGCCTTCAATGCGCTGGCCCTGCTGCTGATCCTGGGCGCGATGCGCGGCCGGGCGCTGTGGGCGGCGCTGCGCGGGCCGGCGGTGTGGGCCTCGGGCCTGTGCTGGGCGGTGATGTTCACCGCCTTCATGGTGGCGCTGTCGCTGACCCGCGTGGCCCATGTGCTGGTGACCATGGCACTGGGCCCGCTGCTGACCGCGCTGCTGGCCTGGGGCCTGCTGCGCCAGCGCATCCCGGCGCGTACCTGGGGCGCCATCATCGCCGCCGGCCTGGGCATCGCCTGGATGTTCGGCCGCCATGCGGGCGAGGGCGGCAGCCTGCTGGGCGTGCTGGTCGCCTTGGGCGTGCCGCTGGCCGCCGCCTGCAACTGGTGTCTGCTGCAGTACCAGCGCTCGCGGGGCGGGCAGGGCGGCGATATGCTGCCTGCCGTGCTGCTGGGCGCTGTGTTGTCCGCCCTGGCGACGCTGCCACTGGCCTGGCCGCTGCAGGCCGGCGCGCACGACCTGGCCCTGCTGGCCGGCCTGGGCCTGTTCCAATTGGCCATTCCCTGCCTGCTGGCCGTGCGCCTGGCGCGCGAGCTGCCCGGCCACGAGCTGGCCCTGCTGGGCCTGACCGAAACCCTGCTTGGCGTGCTGTGGGCCTGGCTGTTCGCCGGCGAGTCGCCCGGCAGCGCGGCCCTGCAGGGCGGGGCCCTGGTGCTGGCCGCGCTGGTGTGCAATGAAGTGCTGGCCCCTTCCAACGTCTCCTCCGAACCCGAGAACGCATGAACGACCTGATCCCGCCCCTGCTGTCCGATGGCCAGATCCTGGCCGAGGTGAATGGCTGTCTCGGCCTGATCACGCTCAACCGGCCGCAGGCGCTGAACGCGCTGTCGCTGGCCATGGTGCGCGACCTCACGACGCTGCTGCGCCACTGGCAGGCGCATGAGCAGGTCAAGGCGGTGGTGGTGCTGGGCGCCGGCCGCCCCGGCAAGGCGCCGGCCTTCTGCGCCGGCGGCGACATTCGCTTCTTCCACCAGGCCGCCCATGCGGGCGATGCGGCGCTGGAGGATTTCTTCACCGAGGAATACCGCCTCAACCACCTGATCCACGCCTACCCCAAGCCCTATATCGCGCTGATGGACGGCATCGTGATGGGCGGCGGCATGGGCATCAGCCAGGGCGCCAAGCTGCGCGTGCTGACCGAGCAGTCCAGGCTGGCCATGCCCGAGACCGCGATCGGCCTGTTCCCGGACGTGGGCGGCGGCTGGTTCCTGGCCCAGTGCCCCGGCCATGTGGGCGAATGGCTGGCGCTGACCGGCGAGACCATAGGCGCTGGCGACGCGATCGAATGGGGCCTGGGCGACGTCTATGTGCGCAGCGAGCAGATGCCCGGCCTGATCGCCGCGCTGCGCAGCGAGCCCCAGCCCAGTGCCGAGCATGTGGTGGCCACCGTGATGGAGCGCGTGGATCTGGCACCCGCGTCCGCGCCCAAGACCGCCACCGACCGCATCCACCAGCACTTCGGCCAGCCCACATTGGGCGCCATCCTGGCCTCGCTGGCCGCGTCCGACGACGACTGGGCGCGCCACACGCACGCCACGCTGCTGAAGCGCTCGCCCACGATGATGGCGGTCACGCTGGAGCTGGTGCGCCGCGGCCGCACACTCAGCCTGGCAGATGACCTCCGCCTGGAGCGCGACCTGGTGCACCACTGCTTCCACCTGCGCGGCGCGGCCCGCAGCGAGACCGTGGAAGGCATACGCGCGTTGGCGGTGGACAAGGACCATGCACCGCGCTGGCAGCCCCCCAGCGTGGACGCCATCGACGCGGCCGAAGTGCAGGCCTTCTTCGCGAGCCCCTGGGCCGCGCAGGACCACCCGCTGAAGGATCTGGCGTGAGCACTTCCAGTCCCTGGCGCCTGTCCGTCGCGCCCATGATGGACTGGACGGATCGCCATTGCCGCTACCTGCACCGGTTGATCACGCGGCACACGCTGCTCTACACCGAGATGGTGACCACCGGCGCGCTGATCCACGGCGACCAGGGCCGCCACCTGGACTACAACGCCGAGGAGCACCCGGTCGCGCTGCAGCTGGGCGGCAGCGAGCCCGAGGACCTCGCGCAATGCGCCCGCCTCGCGGAGCGCTGGGGCTATGACGAGGTCAATCTCAACTGTGGCTGCCCCAGCGAACGCGTGCAGCGCGGCGCCTTCGGCGCCTGCCTGATGAACGAGCCCCAGCTGGTGGCCGACTGCGTGAAGGCCATGCGCGACGCGACCGCGCTGCCGGTCACGGTCAAGCACCGCATAGGCATAGACAAGATAGAGAGCTACGACTTCGTGCGCGACTTCGTCGGCACCGTGGCCGCGGCCGGCTGCGAGGTCTTCATCGTCCATGCGCGCAACGCCTGGCTGCAGGGCCTGTCGCCCAAGGAAAACCGCGAGATTCCGCCGCTGCGCTACGAGCTCGTGGCCCAGCTCAAACGCGACTTCCCGCAGCTCACGATCGCGATCAATGGCGGCATCAAGACGCCCGAGCAGATCGCCGAGCAGCTGGCGCTGGTGGACGGCGTGATGGTGGGCCGCGAGGCCTATCACGAGCCCTGGAGCATGTCGCAGTGGGATTCGCGCTTCTTCGGCGCCACCGACCCCGCGGCCAGCCGTGAGCAGGTCGAGGAGCAGTGGCTGCAATACCTGGATCGCCTGCATGTGGCCGGTGTGTCCTGGGCCTATGCGATGCGCCATGCGCTGGGCCTGTGGAACGGCACGCCGGGCGCGCGCCGCTGGCGTCAGGTGTGGAGCGACCACCGCCTCAAGACCCTGGCGCCGCGCGAGGTCGCGGCCCAGGCCACGGCCGCCCGCCTGGGTGCGGCGGCGCTGGCCGCGGCCTGAGTCGCCCCGAGGCGGAACGGCCGGCATGGACGACGGCGTGCACTTCGTGGTGTTCGACAGCGCGCTGGGCGAACTGGCGCTGGCCTGGCGCGGCGATGGCGCCCGGGGTCTGTGCGGCTCGCAGCTGCCCGCCGCGGACGGCGCTGCGCTGCGCGCCCTGATGCTGAGGCGCTTTCCCGGCGCGCAAGAGCTGACCCCTGACCGCGCGCCCGCCATGGTCGCGCAGGCGCGGCAGGCCATACAGCGTCTGCTGGCAGGCGAGACGGCTGATCACCGCGAGCTGCTGGCCATCCCGCTGGACGATGGCGCCGTGCCCGCCTTCGAGCGCCAGGTGCTGGCGCTGACCCGCGAGATTCCTGTTGGCCAGACGCGCAGCTATGGTGAGCTCGCCCTGGCCCTGGGTGAGCCCGGCGCCGCCCGCGCCGTGGGGCGCGCCGAGGGTCACAACCCCTTTGCCCCCATCGTGCCCTGCCACCGCGTGCTGGGCGCGGGCGGGGCCCCCACGGGCTTCTCTGCCCCTGGCGGTGTCGAGACCAAGCGGCGTCTGCTGCTCATCGAGGCCCGCGCAGCGGGCCAGCTGACGGGTGATCAGCAGTCCTTGTTCTGACGCCAGCACGACGACAATCGCGCATGTCCTTCGCTTCCCTGGGCCTGTCGCCCGCCTTGTTGCGCGCCGTGCGCGAACAGGGCTATCACGCTCCGACCGCCGTGCAAGCCGCGGCACTGCCGCCCATTCTTGCGGGCCGCGATGTGCTGGCGCTCGCGCAGACGGGCTCGGGCAAAACCGCCGCCTTTGCGCTGCCGCTGCTGCAGCGCCTGGTCGATTCGCCACCGCAGGCTCAGCCACGCGTGCTCGTACTGGCGCCCACTCGCGAGCTGGCAGCCCAGACCGCTGAACTGCTGCGCGAGCTGGCCGCCCTGCTGCTGCACCGGCCGCGGGTTGCGCTGGCGTTCGGCGGCGTGTCCATCAATCCACAGCTGATGGCCCTGCGCGGCGGCTGCGACGTGATGGTCGCCACGCCGGGCCGGCTGCTGGACCTGCTGGCGCACAACGGCCTGACGCTGGCCGGCGTGCAGCATCTGGTGCTGGACGAAGCCGACCGGCTGCTGGGGCAGGGCTTTGCCGATGAGTTGCAGCGCCTGCTGGCGCTGTTACCCGCGCGGCGCCAGGCGCTGCTGTTCTCGGCCACGTTCCCGCCGGCGGTCGAGGCCCTGGCCACGCAGTTGTTGCGCGACCCCGTGCGCATAGAGATCGCAGAGACGCCGCCGCAGATCACGCAGCGCGCCATACAGCTGGACCGTGCGCAGCGCCTGCCCGCGCTGCGACAGCTGCTGCGCGATGCGCCATGGGAGCGCGTGCTGGTCTTCGTGGCCAGCCGCTACACGGCGGACCTGGTCTCCGAGAAGCTGCATGCGCACGGCTTCAAGGCCGGCGTGCTGCATGGCGAGCTGAGCCAGGGCGCGCGCCGCGACGTGCTGGCCGCGCTCAAGGCCGGCAGCGTGAACGTGCTGGTGGCCACCGATGTGGCCGCGCGCGGCCTGCATGTGGACGCGCTGGACGCGGTGGTGAACTACGAGCTGCCGCGCTCCGCGGCCGACTACACCCACCGCATAGGCCGCACCGGCCGCGCCGGCGCGCAGGGTGAGGCGGTCAGCTTCATCTGCGCGGACAGTGCCGAGAACGCCGAGAGCCATTTCCGGCTGATCGAGAAGCGCCAGGGCCAGCGCGTGCCGCGCGAGCAACTGCCGGGCTTCGTGCCGAAGGCGGTGGCCAGCGAGGCCCAGGCCACGGGCGGCATCAAGAGCACGACGCGCAAGAGAAAGAAGGACAAGCTGCGCGAGGCCGCCGCAGCCGCGGCCAGGGAGCAGGGCGATGGGGCTTGAGATCGAGCGCAAGTTCCTGGTGCAGGGCCAGGCTTGGCGCCAACCGCCCGAGGCCCAGACCCGCTTCAGCCAGGGCTATCTGAGCCGCGATCCGGCGCGCACGGTGCGCGTGCGCCTGGCGGGTGAGCGCGCCTTCCTGACCATCAAGGGCGCGACCGTGGGTGCCACGCGGGCCGAGTTCGAGTACGAGATCCCGCCGGCCGACGCGGCCCAGCTGCTGGCGCTGTGTGACGGCCCGGTGGTGGACAAGATCCGCCATGTGCTGTGGGTGGGCGGCCTGTGCTGGGAGGTGGACGAGTTCCTGGGCGCGAATGCGGGCCTGGTGGTCGCCGAGATCGAGCTGCAGTCCGAGGACCAGGCCTTCGAGCGCCCCGCCTGGCTGGGGGCCGAAGTCACCGGCGATGCGCGCTACGTGAACGCCAATCTGGCGGTGCGGCCCTACAGCAACTGGTAGGCGGGCGCCTGGCCGCCCGGCTGTCACACATGGGCTGTCACACGCCGGCAATGGCGGCCGCCGACTATGGGTCCAGGTCTTGCATGCAGCCAGGCCTGCAACCCTCGGACCTCCCGCCTTGCCCGACTTTTTCGCCCCGCTGTGTCGCTCCACCCGTGCCAGCCTGCTGATGCTGCTGGCCCTGGTGCTGCCCGTGCAGGGCGTGGTGCAGCTGGTGGCCGGCCTGCAGGGGCGCCACCACGTGCACCTGGCCGCACCGCGTGCCGCCGCGGCCCCGGCCTGGCTGGCGCCGCTGCGTGCGGTGCTGGATCAGCTGCACACGCTGCCCGACCCGCGCCTGGCCGCCACGCCCGGCGCCTGGGCGCAGGCGCGCAGCCTGGCGCTGGGCGAGCACCGTCACGGCGCGCTGGTGCATCGCCACAGCGCGCAGACCGCCGACGCCCAGGACCTGGGCGAGTCCCCCGATGACGGCCCGCAGGCCGGGGCCACCGTCTTTCTCGCGTGGCTGCCCGGGGCCCCGCGGCTGGCGGCCGCAGCACGTGGCGAGGCGCCCGAGGGCCTGACGCCCGATTGGCGCGACCATTGGGTCGCACCGCCGCTGGCACCGCCCCGGGCCTGAGCCCGGCCGTCGGTTCCCGGCCAGCCCCGGGCGCGCTGCGCCCCGAGGCGGCCGCCCTTGCTGATCCTCGCCCCCGTGCCACGAGCCGCGTCATCGATGCGGCCGGCACGCGTGTCGGCTCGTCCACGAGAGTCCCCATGTCCGTCTTGCGTTCACTGCCTCGCGCAGTGCCGCGGTCGCTGCTGCCGACCGCCTGTTTTCTTGCCGTGCAACTGCTGTGCGGCGGCCTGCCCGAGGCCCGCGCCCAGGCCGAGGGCGGCGCGGCACCGGCCGCGCTGGAGCGCGTGGAGGTCGAAGGCCGTCACTACGACAACGCAGTGGGCAGCTCGGATGCCGCCTCGCAGGGCACGATACGTGCCGAGCTGCTCAAGAGCCGGCCGGCGCTGCGACCCGGTGAGGTGCTGGAGTTCGTGCCCGGCCTAATCGTCACGCAGCACAGCGGCGACGGCAAGGCCAACCAGTACTTCCTGCGCGGCTTCAACCTGGACCACGGCACCGATTTCGCGACCACCGTGAGTGGCATGCCGGTCAACATGCCCACGCACGGCCACGGCCAGGGCTATTCGGACCTGAATTTCCTGATCCCCGAGCTGGTGGAGCGTATCGACTACCGCAAGGGGCCGTACTTCGCGCGCAATGGCGATTTCTCGGCCGCCGGCTCGGCCGACATCGCCTACCGCACCCGCCTGGATGAGCCCTTCGTGCAGCTCACGCTGGGTCAGCGCGGCTACCAGCGTCTGGTCGCGGGCGGCTCCACGGCGCTGGCCGGGGGCCAGACCTTGCTGGCCGTGGCCGAGGCCCAGCACAACGACGGCCCCTGGACGCTGGCCGAGCATCTGCGCAAGAACAATGCGGTGCTGACGCTGTCCGGCGGCACGCGCGGCCAGGGCTGGAGCGCCAGCGCCATGGCCTATGACGCCCGCTGGCGCTCCACCGACCAGGTGCCCGAGCGCCTCATCGAGGCCGGCAACGACCAGGGCCGCCCCTTCGGTCGCTTCGACGCGATCGATGCAAGCGACGGCGGCAGCACGCGCCGCACCAGCCTGTCGGGGGAATGGCACCGCGAGGGTGAGGGCGAATCCAGCCGGGTGGCCGCCTACTGGATGGGCTACCGGCTGCAGCTGTTCTCCAATTTCACCTATGCTATGGAGCGGCCCGACACCGGCGACCAGTTCTCGCAGCAGGACCGCCGCGATGTCTACGGCCTGAATGCGAGCCATGCGCTGGATCACCGCCTGGCCGGGCTGCCCGCGCACAGCGAGCTGGGCCTGCAACTGCGCCAGGACCGCATCCGCGTGGGCCTGTTCGATACCGAGGCCCGCCGCGTGCTGGCCACCACGCGCGACGACAAGGTGCGCGAGACGCAGATGGGCGTCTACGCCCAGACCCAGCTGGAGCTGGCGCCCTGGCTGCGCAGCATCGTCGGCCTGCGTGCGGACCAGGCGCGCTTCAGCGTCGACGCGCTGAGCAACGCGGCCAACTCCGGCCGCAGCTCGGCCCATCTGTTCAGCCCCAAGCTGTCGCTGATCGCCGGGCCCTGGGCACGCACCGAGTTCTTCTTCAATGCGGGGCGTGGCTTCCACAGCAACGACGCCCGCGGCACGACCGCGCGGGTCGACCCCAAGACCGGCGAGGCGGTCGAGCCGGTGCCAGGTCTTGTCGCCGCGCGTGGACTGGAGCTGGGCGCGCGCACCGAGTGGGTGCCGGGCCTGCAGTCCTCGCTGGCGCTCTGGAAGCTGGATTTCGATTCCGAGCTGGTCTATGTGGGCGACGCGGGCGCCACCGAGGCCAACCGGCCCAGCAAGCGTCGCGGCGTCGAGTGGAACAACCGTTATGTGCCGCTGCGCTGGCTGCTGGTGGACGCCGACCTGGCCTGGACCCATGCGCGCTTCGCGGATGCCGACCCGGCGGGCAGCCGCATTCCGAATGCGGTGGACCGGGTCGCGTCGCTGGCCGTCACGGCGCGCGAGCTGGGCCTATGGTCGGCCAGCCTGCAGTGGCGTTATCTGGGCTCGGGCGCGCTGATCGAGGACAACAGCCAGCGTTCACGCAGCTCGCTGACCACCAATCTGCGCCTCAGCCGCGCGCTGCCGGGCTGGGGGCGGGGCAGCGAGCTGGTGCTGGATGTGTTCAATGTGGCGAACCGGCGCGTGAACGACATCGAGTACTACTACGAGTCGCAGCTGCCGGGCGAGGCGGCGCCGGTGGCGGACCGGCACATCCACCCGGCCGAACCGCGCACGCTGCGGCTGACGTTGAAGCGGGGCTTCTAGGGCCGGGTCTTGCGTGCGGGCGCCCACCGGCCGACCGGCGGGCGCCGCGGTGTCACCAGGGCGGGGTGTCGTCCACCACCGCGTCAGCGATGGAGGGCAGGGCGGCCGGCGCGGCCGGGGCACCCGCCGGGCTGGCGCTGGCATGGGTGCCCAGCGCCGCGGCGGTGAAGTCGTGCTCGCCGCCCAGGCCTTCGATCAGCGCCGGGATCAGCGTGCCCAGCTCGCCGGTGGCCAGGGCCAGGTCGGCGTCGAAGGACTCGTCGCCGCTGACCTCGGGCCGGCCCTCGAAGGCCAGGTCCAGGAAGCTGATCTTCTTCAGCGTCAGCGTCTCGGTCAGCGTGAAGGCCACGCGTTCCTTCCAGCTCAGCGCCAGGCGCGTGGGCATCTTGCCGCTGGTCAGGTGGGCGCGCACCTCGTCGATGTCCAGCGCGTGGCGGGCGTAGCGCACCACCGACTTCTGCTCGTCGCTGGACTTGAGCTCGCACTCGCGCTCGATCTGGAAGCCCTCGGGCGTGTCGCCGTCCATCAGCCAGGCGGCCATGCAGGCGGCCGGGCTCTCGGCGGACTGCAGCAGGTGCAGCATCAGGCCCGGAATGGCCTTGGTCAGCAGCGTCGTGACCTCGTCGGCCCGCGCCACGCTGCCGGCATCCACCAGCAGCAGGCGCTGGGCGGGCGCGATCCAGACGCGGGTGGCGCCGGTCTTGGTGAAGGCGCGCGGCAGCAGCTCGTGGGCGGCCTGCTCCTTCAGGTCCTTGCGGGCCTTCTTGCCGGGCTTGCGGCCGGTCTGGTGCTCGATCTGTTCGGCCAGTTCGTCCACGCGCTCGGTGACGACCGAGCCGGGCAGCAGGCGCTGTTCGCGCTGCAGCTTGAGCAGCCAGTGGCCGTCCACCACCTCGACCAGGCGGCCATGCTCGGCACCGCGCGGCGGCGCCCAGCCGAAGGCGAAGGGCTGGGTGGGCTCGCAGGGCTGGAAGGGGGTCTTGGCCAGTTCGGCCTCGACGGCGTCGGCGTCGGCCTGCCAGCCTTCACCGATGCGATAGATGATGAGGTTCTTGAACACTTAGCAGATCTCTAGGACAGCAGCCCGCCGTGGCGGGCCCAGAAACGGAAAGCCCGCGGGTGCGGGCTGGGTTGGCCGTGATTCTCGCAGCTCAGGCGCCGCTTGCCGGCGTCTGCATGGCCTGACGCAGCGCCTGCTCGAACACGTCCACTGGCTGGCCGCCCGGCACCAGCAGGCGCTGGTCCAGGATGACCGCCGGCACCGAGCTGATGCCCAGGCGCTGCCACTCCTGCTCGGCGGCGCGCACGTGCTCGGCATAGCGGTTGCTCTCCAGCACCGCGCGGGTCTCCACCGGCGGCATGCCGGCCACCGCGGCCACCGCCAGCAGCTCGGCCGGGTCCGAGATGTTGCGGCCCTCGGTGAAATAGGCCTTGAACAGCTCGCCCTTGAGACGGCGCTGCAGGCCCGCATCCAGCGTGCCGGCCAGGTGCAGCAGGCGGTGGGCGTCGAAGCTGTTGTAGATGCGGCTGCGTGCGTCCATGTTGAACGCAAAGCCCAGCTCCTCGCCCCTGCGGCGTATCGCCTCGCGCGATGCGGCGAACTGCTCGGCCGGGCCGCCGTACTTCTCTTGCAGGTGCTCGTCGATGTCCTGGCCGTCGGCGCCCATGCCGGGGTTGAGCTCGAAGGGGTGGAAGTGCAGCTCCAGCGTCAGGCCGTCGATGCGGCGGGCGGCGGCTTCCAGCGCGTGCAGGCCGATGGCGCACCAGGGGCAGACGACGTCGGAGATGAAATCAATGCGCATGGGGAGTAGGGCAAAGGGAATGTCCCATTCTCGGGCCTGAGGGCCTTGCCCCTACAGTGCGCAGCGAACCGAGGTCTGACCGAGGATGCAGGCCCCAAGGAGAGGTTTTTCCCATGAGCGATACGTCCACTTACCAACCCCCGCGCGTCTGGACCTGGGATCAGGCCAACGGCGGCGCCTTTGCCAGCATCAACCGCCCCATCGCCGGTGCCACGCACGAGCGCGAGTTGCCGGTGGGCCGCCACCCGCTGCAGCTCTATTCGCTGGGTACGCCCAATGGCGTCAAGGTGACCGTGATGCTGGAGGAGCTGCTGGCGCTGGGCCATGCGGGCGCCGAGTACGACGCCTGGCTGATACGCATCAACGAGGGCCAGCAGTTCGGCAGCGGCTTCGTGGCGGTCAACCCCAACTCCAAGATCCCGGCGCTGCTGGACCGCAGCGGGCCGCAACCGGTGCGGGTGTTCGAGTCGGGTGCCATCCTGATGTATCTGGCCGAGAAGTTCGGCAACGCCTTCCTGCCGGCAGGCGGCGCGGCGCGGGCCGAGTGTTTGAGCTGGCTGTTCTGGCAGATGGGCAGCGCGCCGTTTTTGGGCGGTGGCTTTGGCCACTTCTATGCCTATGCGCCGACCAAGCAGGAATACCCCATCAACCGCTATGCGATGGAGGTCAAGCGCCAGCTGGACGTGCTGAACCGCCTGCTGTCCGAACGCCGCTACCTGGCGGGCGACGACTACACGGTGGCCGACATCGCGACCTGGCCCTGGTATGGCGCGCTGGTCAAGGGCCTGATGTACGGCGCGGGCGAGTTCCTGTCGGTGCAGGACTATCCCCATGTGATCCGCTGGGCCGACGAGATCGCGCAGCGCCCGGCGGTGCAGCGTGGCCGCATGGTCAACCGCGTGCAGGGCGACCCGGCCTCGCAGCTGCATGAGCGCCATGAGGCAAGCGACTTCGACACCAAGACCCAAGACAAGCTCGCGCCGCCCAGCGCCTGAGGAGACCTGGCCCCATGATGACCCTCTACGACTGCGCCACCGCGCCCAGCCCGCGCCGTGCGCGCATCCTGCTGGCCGAGAAGGGCGTGACCCACCACACGGTGCAGGTGGATCTGCGCAACGGCGAGCAGCTGGGTGAGGCCTTCCGGCGTATCAACCCGCAGTGCACCGTGCCGGCGCTGGTCACCGAGGAGGGGCCGGTGCTGACCGACAACGCCGCGATCGCGGCCTATGTGGAGGCTCGCCACCCCGAGCCGCCGCTGCTGGGCCGCACGCCGCTGGACAAGGCGGACATCGCCGGCTGGCAGTGGCGCGTGGAGTTCGAGGGCCTGATCGCGATCGCCGAGGCGCTGCGCAACAGCAGCCCGGCGATGGCGGACCGGGCGCTGCCCGGGCCGGTCAACTATGCGCAGATCCCCGCGCTGGCCGAGCGCGGTCTGGCGCGGGTGCGCCAGTTCTTCAGCACGCTGGACGCCCACCTGGCGGGGCGCGACTTCATCGCCGCCGGCCAGTTCAGCATTGCCGACATCACCGCGGTGGTGGCGGTGGACTTCGCGCGCGCGGTGAAGATCAAGCCGGGCGATGAGCACCCGCATCTGCGCCGCTGGCGCGAGGCCATGCAGGCGCGCGGGACCATGGGCTAGGGCCGCGGTCTTGCCTCAGCCCAGCTGCCGGTCGCTGGCGCGGGCCAGGTAGAACCATTCGGTACCCGGCTGCGACTTGGTGTTGGGGAACACGATGCGGCCGGCCGAGGGCGCCAGCACCGGCTCGCCGCTGGCGCGCGTGCCTATCAGCTGGCCGGCCTCCACCGCATCGAAGCTGGCCCACTCGCGTGCGAACTGGTCGCCCATGTCCTCGCGGTCGATCACGTCGTAGAGCTGCAGCAGCTCGGGTGGCTGCGCGGGGCGGTGCGGCTCGACCGCGCTCTGATCCAGCATGTCCAGGTGCACCAGCGAGCGCAGTATGGCCAGGCGCGCGACCTCCGGTCCGTTCGGGTCCAGGTGTTGCCCGCATTCCAGTGTGATGGCCCAGCCGCCGGTGGAGCGCATGTATTCGGTCGTGCCCACGCCGTAGTGCGGGTCGGCGATCAGCGCGGCGCGGCGTGAGCCGTCGTTCACGCGCTGCTGGCGACGCTGCAGCCCGAGCGCATAGGTGGACAGCCAGCCTTCCACGATGCGGCCCACGCCCAGGCGGGCGCCCAGGGCCGATTCGATGGCCTCGTGCTGATGGGGTTCCAGGTCGCCGTCGTTGTTGCGCGGGCCCAGCATCGCGAAGGCCGGGCCCTGGCCCTGGAAGCTGTGCAGGTCCAGCAGGCCGTCGTGCGCGGCCAGCAGCGGGCAGAGCTGGCGGGTGATGCGGTCCTCGAAGTCGTGGATGACCGCGGGCGGGCGCAGGTTGCGGTTGAGGTTGCGGTCGCCCTCGCGGCGGTTCAGCTGGTGGGCCAGCGGGTTCACGATGGGCACCAGGGTCAGCGTGCCGCGCTTGAGCGTGAGCTCGCCGCGGTCCAGCTGGTCCATGATGCCGGCCATCGCGGTCGTGCCGTGGATCTCGTTGCCGTGCACCGCGGCGGTCACGATGAAGCGCGGGCCGGGCTTGAGGCCCAGGTACTGGTGGACGCGGAGGTGGGTGGGCTGGTGGCTCATGGCGTCAGCAGAGTGTCGGGGTTCAGGGCCTCGCGGGCCGGGAAGATGCGGCGCGGCAGGTCGGCGCCGGGCCGGCCGGCCTGCACGGTCTGCAGGCGGTAAAGCGTCGCGAACGCGAAGTCGGGCGGCGCCTCGCCGGCGCCGTTGACCAGCTCGCCGCCGCGGCGCACCGCGTCGGCCAGGAAGGCCGGCAGGCGCAGGTGGTAGGGGTTGCGGGCGATCTCGCCAGTGTGGCGTTCCAGCGCGGTGATCAGCGTGGCCGTGTCGGCGATGCCGGTCTGCACCAGCGCATTGGGCGCGGCCTGGGTGGACCAGAACTCGGTCTGGGCCAGCACGGTGTCGCTGCCGGCGGCGGCCAGCGCATCGCGCACCAGGCGGTAGACGCCGCGGTGCGTGGGGTTGTCGTCGCGCTCGTGCGGGGCCAGCACCAGCGCGGGCCGGTGCTCGCGCAGCAGCGCCGCGATGGCCTGCACATGGGCAGCCCATAGCGCGGGCGCACGCTCGGGCGTGTCGGCGCGCACGTCGCTCAGGCCCTCGGGCGTGGGCCGCACGCAGCCAAAGCCCAGCACCGCGCAGGCGTCCTGCAGCTCGGCCCAGCGCGCGGCGCGGCGCTCGGTATGGCTGCCCAGCGTGACCGCAACATTGGTGACCCGCCAGCCGGCCTCGCGCTGCAGGCGCAGCGGCAGCGCACCGACGATGCACTCGTCATCCGGATGCGGCGCGAACACCAGCACCTGCGGCGCCGGGGCCTGGGTTGGAGCCAGGGCCGGCGCCTGCGCGTCCGGCGGGTTGCCCAGCAGGGCGGCGAATCGGGTCAGGTGCTCGCGCCAGCGCGCGAGATCGGCTTGGACAGACATCACGCCATCCTAACGAGCGCTGCTGCGCGCCGGCCATGTCGCCAGCAGCACCCCCAATAAGGCCAGGCCATAGGCCAGTGCATGCAGGCCGGACATCTGCTCGCCCAGCGCCAGCCCCATCAGTGCGGTGCTGACGGGCAGGAAGACCATGAAGACCCCGGCCCGCGAGGCCGGCACATGGCGCAGGCCGCTCATCCACAGCCACACGGTGAAGATGCTGGCCGCGGCCGCGTAGTAGAGCAGCAGGCCCCAGTGCAGCGGCTGCACGCCGGCAAAGTCGAAGTCCCGCGCCTGCCACAGCGCCAGCGGCGTCACCAGCGCCAGGCCCCACAGGTTCACCAGCGCGCTGATGCGCTTGGGTCCCAGGCGCGCGGTCAGGGACTTGCCTATCACCACATAGCTGCCCTCGCACAGCACGGCGCCCAGCAGCAGCAGCGCACCCAGCGGCGAGGTCTCGCCATCGCCGTGGCGCAGGGCCGCCACCAGCGCGATGCCGCCCACCGCGCAGGCGATGCCGGCCAGCACCCGCCCGCCCAGACGCTCGCGCAGGAAGACCCGGCTCAGCAGCGCCACCGCGGCCGGGATGCCGGCCATGATGACGCCGGCCACCAGCGCCGAGCTCAGCTTGAGCCCGAACAGCATGCAGATGGAGAACAGGAAGTTGCCCAGAAAGGATTCCAGGAACAACAGGCCTTTGGCGCGGCCGTCCAGCGGCGCCTCGTCGGCGGGTTTTCTCAGCCAGCCGGCCATCATCACGGCAGCGATGGCGAAGCGCATCCCCGCCAGCAAAAAGATGGGGAAGGCCGCGACCAGCAGCTTGGACAGGCCCACATAGCTGCCTATCAGGCTGGTGCTGGCCGCGAGCAGCGCATAGGCGCGCCAGGGGACGGGAGACATGCTTGAACAGGAACTGCCGTGCGGCGGCCAGGGGCGCGCCGCGCGGGCGCGGTCAGTCGAGGGTGAAGGCGAGGAACTGCGTGAACTGCTCGGTGCTGAAGTTGTTGTCCGAGATCAGCAGCAGCGTGCGCTTGCCGTTCAGCATGGGGCCGAAGGTGATGCCCTCGACGTTGTCCAGCGCCAGCGTGCTGCCGTCGTCGTTCTTCAGCGTGGACAGGTCCAGCAGCAGGCGCCGCGTCACCGGGGTCAGGTCACGCCCCTTGATGCTGGCCCAGCCCGACACGTCGGTGGCGCCGCGGGTGTCGATCAGGATCAGCCGTATGGTGTTGCCGGTGGGCTTGCCGTTCACCGGCGACAGCCCCAGCGTCGCCGCGCCCACCGCGAACGCGCGCTCGATCGCGATGAACTCGTGGTCGGACAGCGCCAGCATGTCGGACACGCCATTGGTGTTGAAGCCGCCTGGCGGCACCGGCGCCAGCGGCACCGGGCCCACCTCGTAGACGTACTCGGCGCCGGCGCGGCCGCTGTCCAGGTCGAAGGACAGCATGCGGGCGCGGCTGCCGTGCTCCGGCGTGGCGGGTGCGTCGTCCTGGGCCAGTGCGTTCTCGCTCATGGTCCACAGCGTGCGGCCGTCGGGCGTGATCGCGATGCTCTCGAACGCCAGGTTGTCGTAGACGCCCACGTCTCCCGGCGCGCGGCCGGCGGCGCTGCCGCTGGGGAAGTAGTAGGGTGGCACCGGGAATTCGCCGGCCGGGCGGCCGTCCCGGGTCATGCGGCGCACCGTGGGGCTCTGCATGTCACCGGCCTTGCGCTGGCCTTCGTTGCTCCAGTAGATGAGGCCGCGGCGGCCGTCCAGGCGCAGGCTCTCGGGGTCGACCTTGCGGCGCGCAAAGGGCTTGCCGTCCAGGTCTTGCATCGTGGTCATTGCGGTGAAGCTCACGCCCGCGTGGCCGGGCTGGGGGCTGCGCTTGAACTGGCCGAGGTCCAGCTTGAATTCGTAGAAGCGGGCCGGCGCGATCTCGCTGCGGTCGTCGCTGATCGCGAGGTAGCGGTCGCTGGCGGCGTCGTAGTCCAGGCTGGACAGGCCACCCACCGGCAGGCCCTGGTAGCTGCTGCCCGTGGGCAGCACCTGCTGGCCCAGGTAGTTCAGCGTTTGGGCCTGGACGCTGGCGGCCAGGGCCAGCAGCAGGGCGGGGATCAGGGTGGGCAGAGCGCGGAACTTCATGGTGTGAGGAACACGGAACATCACAAAAGCCACGGGCCGCCCGGCGGGCGGCCCGTGGCGGGGCGGGGGGATTGTCAGGCCGCGCGTCGCAGCGCGTCGCGCAGCGTGGCGATGATGCGTTCGATGTGCTGGCTTTCTATGATCAGCGGCGGCGACAGCGCGATGGTGTCGCCGGTCGTGCGTATCAGCAGGCCCTGGTTCCAGCAATCCAGGAACACGTTGAACGCGCGCTTGGCCGGCTCGCCCGGAATGGGTTTCAGCTCGATGCCGCCGACCAGGCCGATGTTGCGGACGTCGATGACGTTGGGCTCATCGCGCAGCGAGTGCAGCGCCTGCGCGAACTCGGCCTCCATGCGGCCGGCGCGGGTCAGCAGGTCGCCATCGGCATAGGTGTTCAGCGTGGCGATGCCGGCCGCGCAGGCCAGCGGGTGGGCCGAGTAGGTGTAGCCGTGGAAGAACTCGATCAGGTGCTCGGGCCCGGTCATGAAGGCGTCGTGGATCTTCTGCTGCGCGAACACCGCGCCCATGGGCACGCAGCCGTTGGTGATGCCCTTGGCTACCGTCATCAGGTCCGGCGTGACGCCGAAGGTCTGGGCCGCGAAGGGCTGGCCGGTGCGGCCGAAGCCGGTGATGACCTCGTCGAAGATCAGCAGGATGCCGTGCTTGTCGCAGATCTCGCGCAGGCGCTGCAGGTAGCCGGCCGGCGGGATCAGCACGCCGGTGGAGCCGGCCACCGGCTCGACGATGACGGCGGCGATGGTGGACGCGTCGTGCAGCGCGATCAGGCGCTCCAGGTCGTCGGCGAACTCGGCGCCGTGCTGAGGCACGCCGATGGAGAACGCGTTGCGGGCCGGGTCGTGCGTGTGGCGGATGTGGTCCACGCCGGCCAGCAGGTGGCCGAACATCTTGCGGTTGGCCACCATGCCGCCCACCGAGATGCCGCCGAAGTTGACGCCGTGGTAGCCGCGCTCGCGGCCAATCAGTCGGGTGCGCGCGCCTTCACCGCGCACGCGGTGGTAGGCGATGGCCATCTTCAGCGCGGTCTCCACCGACTCGGAACCCGAGTTGGTGAAGAACACGCGGTTCAGCCCGGCGGGTGCGATCTGGGCCAGGCGGTCGGCCAGCTCGAAGGCCTTGGGGTGGGCCATCTGGAAGGGCGGCGCGAAGTCTAGTTCGGCCGCCTGTTCCTGTATGGCCCTGACGATGCGCGGTCGGTTGTGGCCGGCGTTCACGCACCACAGGCCGGCGATGCTGTCCAGCACGTCGCGGCCCTTGTCATCGCGGAAGAACATGCCGTCGGCGCCGGTCAGCAGGCGCGGCGACTGCTTGAACTGGCGGTTGGCCGTGAACGGCATCCAGTAGGCGTCAAGACGGGCGTCATGGCCGGCGTCGCTGGAAACATCTGCACTCATGCGGGGTCCTCCAAAGCTCGGGCTAGTCTAGGTCGAAAAATCTGACGCCCTAGTCAGAATTAACGCGCAAGCTTGCTCGACCGCCAGCTGAGCAAGGGCAGCAGCTGAACCATCAGGATGCAGGCCAGCATCAGCGCGCAGCCCAGCAGGCCGGCATCGTTCAGGCGCTCGCCCAGCAGCACATGGCCGAAGGCGGCCGCGAACAGGGTTTCGGACGACAGGATGATGGCCGCGTCCGCCGCGTGCGCGTAGCGCTGCGCCACCACCTGGGCGGTGAAGGCCACGCCCACCGACAGCACGCCGGTGTAGAGGATGGGCCCGCTGGCGGCCAGCAGGCGGTCCAGCGCCAGCGGCTCGTTGAACAGCGCCGCTGCCAGCGACAGCACGCCGCAGACCAGGAACTGCCCGCAGGCGACCAGGAAGGGCGCGCCCATGCGATCGGCCCAGCGGCCCACCATCAGCACATGCAGCGCCCAGGGCAGGGCGGAGGCGGTCACCCACAGGTCGCCCAGCGCCAGGCGCAGCTCGTGCGCGCCCGACAGCAAAAAGGCGCCCGCCACGCAGCCGGCCGCCGCCGGCCACACCGAGCCATGCGCGCGCTGGCTCAGCAGCAGCCAGCCCAGCACCGGCACCAGCGGCACGTACAGGGCGGTCAGAAAGCCGGCGTTGGTGACCGTGGTGTGCTGTATGCCCACCTGCTGCAGCACCGCGCCCAGCGTCATCAGGCCGCCCAGCAGCGCGATGTGCCCGCCGTCAACGCGCGTCAGCGGCCGCTGCTCACGTGCCAGCCGCCGCCACTCGCGCCAGGCCAGTGGCGCCACCACCAGGGCACCAATCAGGAAGCGCACGCCGGTGAACTGCAGCGGCCCCACCAGCTCCATGCCGCGCGCCTGGGCGACGAAGGCCGAGCCCCAGATCAGCGCGATCAGGGTCAGCAGCAGATTGGCTTGCAGTCGGGACATGGCGGGCGGGCAAAACCCGTCACTGTAGCCGGCGGTCCCGGCTCCAGGCTTCTCAGTCGCGCAACTGCGCCAGCTCCTCCGGCGAGAAGCCGGCCGAGGCCCTGGCCTCGAGATTGAACGGCGGCCGCAGCCGCGGCGCCTCGTACTGCGTGACCAGGCCGGGATAGATCGCCACCGGGTCCAGCCCGCGCTGTTCGCACAGAAAGCGGTACCAGCGGTTGCCGATGGCCACATGGCCCACCTCGTCGCGCAGGATCACGTCCAGGATCTCCACCGCGCGCTGGTCGCCGGCGCGGGCCAGCTTGGCCTGCATGGGCGGCGTGGCGTCCAGGCCGCGCGCTTCCAGCGTGCGCGGCACCAGCGCCATGCGGGCCAGCGGGTCGCCTGCCGTGCGCTGGGCCATGGTCCAGAGGCCGTCATGGGCATCGAAGTCGCCGTAGGCAAAGCCCAGGGACTGCAGATGGGCGTGCAGCAGCTGGAAGTGCAGCGCCTCTTCATCGGCCACGCGCAGCCAGTCGCGGTAGTAGTCGTCGGGCAGGCCGGCAAAGCGCCAGAGCGCGTCCAGCGCCAGGTTGATCGCGTTGAACTCGATGTGGCAGATCGCATGGATCAGCGCTGCCCGGCCCTCGGGCGTGAAGGGCGAGCGCTTGGGCACCTGCAGCACCTGCACCAGCCGCGGCCGCTCCGGCCGGCCGGGCAGGGGTTGTTCGGGCGCGGGCGTGAGTGGGGCGGCCGGGTCCAGCGTGCAGCGGCCCTGTGCCCGCTCACGGGCGAGCGCCTGGGTGGCCTGGGCCTTGGCCGTGGGGTCGGTGAGTTGCAGCAGTTCCAGCGCGCGGCGGCGGAGATCCATCGGGTCGGGGCGCGGCGCGGTCATGAAAAAAGCCGCCGCACGCGAGGCGTGCAGCGGCCCGTTCTTGGCGCGAGGGCGCGTCAGGCGTTGTCGAGGGCTTCCTCATTTTCGCTGCGACGGCGGCGGGCCGCGGCCGCACCGACCAGGCCCAGACCGCCCAGCAGCAGCGCCATCGAGGCCGGCTCGGGCACGGCGGAGATGTTGGTGATGGTCAGCGTGTAGGTCTCGGTGCTCTGGTACTGGGTCAGCGTGTAGGTGCCGACATTGAAGGTCGGGCTGTCTTCCGTACCGCTGTAGAGCTGGGCGCCCAGACCCGCCATCAGCGACACATCGCCGTAGTAGTCGTAAATCTCCAGGCCGCCGCCTTCGAGGTCGGCGTTGTAGAAATACAGGTCGACATAGCCCTGGCTGGCGCCCGGGAAGCCCAGTTGGTCATACAGGATGAAGCCCTGGCCGTCGTAGACCTCATCGGGAGTCACGGTCGATTGAAGCTGCCAGCTGGCGTTGTAGGCGCCGGTCAGCGTGAACTGGTAGGTGTCGGCCTGGGCGGCTGCGGCAGCGGCGGTCAGGGCGGCGGCGGTGGCCATGCGGGCCAGGAACTTCTTCACATTCATCGCGACTACTTCCCGAAGGTGGATGGAGGAACCGTGCTTTGCCGTGCAAATGTCACGGTGCGTGGAGCGAATCTTTCCGTCATCGACAGCTTCCTGCAAGCCACGTAATCACGGGTGATGGAAACCCTAGGCGCGGGGTCAGGGCTTGCGCCGGGAGGCTCTTCGCTGGCAGGGGCGTCGGGCCGCTGGCAAGGGGCTTGGCGCCTGCCAGCCTAGAATCTCGCGCCGGGTTGTCCGGTACATCTTTCGCTGCGCCATGGCCCTCTATCAGCTGGACGACTTCATGCCCTGCGTGGCGGCTTCGGCCTGGGTGGCCGACAGCGCCGAGGTCATCGGCCGCGTGACGCTGTGCGAGGACGTCAGCGTCTGGTTCAACGCGGTGCTGCGCGGCGATTCCGACACGCTGACCGTGGGCGCGGGCAGCAACATCCAGGACGGTTCGGTGCTGCACGCCGACACCGGCTTCCCGCTGCAGATCGGCGAGCGCGTCACCGTGGGCCACCAGGTGATGCTGCACGGCTGCGTGATCGGCGACGAAAGTCTGATCGGCATCGGTGCGGTGGTCTTGAATGGCGTCCGCATCGGCCGCAATTGCATCGTCGGCGCCGGCGCGCTGGTCACCGAGGGCAAGAGTTTTCCGGACGGCAGCCTCATCGTCGGGGCGCCGGCCAAGTTGGTGCGCGAGCTGACGCCCGAGCAGATCGCTGGGCTCAAGGCCAGCGCTGCTCATTACGTGAACAACGGCCGGCGTTATCGCGCCGGCCTCAAGAAGATCGCCTGATCCGGACTCGCCCCGCTGGGGTGGCCGGTGGGCTTTGAGGTATCGATGTCCGAACTCCACAAATTCCTGTTCGATGGCCTGCCGGTGCGCGGCATGCTGGTGCGCCTGACCGACGCCTGGCGCGAGGTGCTGACGCGTCGCGAGCCCGGCCAGCAGTTCCCGCCCGAGCTGCGCCATCTGCTGGGCGAGATGAGTGCGGCGGCGGTGCTGATGCAGTCCAACATCAAGTTCAACGGCGCGCTGGTGCTGCAGATCATGGGTGACGGCCCGGTCAAGCTGGCCGTGGCCGAGGCCCAGCACGACCTGAGCTTCCGTGCCACCGCCAAGTGCGTGGGCGAGGTGGCGCCCGGTGCGGGCCTGGAGGCCATGCTCAATGTCAGTGGCCAAGGCCGCTGCGTGATCACGCTGGACCCCAAGGACAAGTTCCCCGGCCAGCAGCCCTACCAGGGCGTGGTGCCGCTGCATGACGACCAGCGCGAGCCGCTGCACAAGCTCTCCGAGGTGCTGGAGCACTACATGCTGCAGTCCGAGCAGCTGGATACCAAGCTGGTGCTGGCCGCCAACGACGAGATCGCCGCCGGCCTGCTGATCCAGCGCCTGCCGGTGGAGGGCGAGGCCAACCTGGAAGGCAAGCGCAACGAGGACGACATCGGCCTGTCCGAGGCCTTCAACCGCATCAGCATCCTGGCGTCCACGCTGACGCCAGAGGAACTGCTGACGCTGGACGCCGACACCGTGCTGCGCCGCCTGTTCTGGCAGGAGCCCACCACGCGCTTCGAGCCGCTGACCCCGAGCTTCGCCTGCACCTGCTCGCGCGAGCGTGTCGCCAACATGCTGCGCGGTCTGGGCCGCCAGGAGTCCGACGAGTTGCTGGCCGAGCGTGGCGAGGTGGAGGTGGGCTGCGACTTCTGCGGCCGCCACTACCGCTTCGACGCGGTGGACGTGGGCCAGCTGTTCGCCGGCTCCAACGACCAGCCCGCGGGCAGCAGCACGCTGCAGTGAGTCGCCGCCGCGCAACAGGCGGCGCAAGTCCTGGCCCCAGTTTTGGGGAGAGCGCCCGCAGGGTTCGCGCCTCGCGGGATTGACGCCGCCCGGCCAGCTCGCACAGTCCCGCTCACACGCCTTCCGGGCGCAAGGAGCGGGTGATGGCGGATGCCAAGTCGGGGGTGCTGGGCAGCTTTCCATGGGCCAGTGCGGCGGTGCTGGTGGCCTTTGTGGCCAGCACCCAGCTCGCGCCCCATGCCTTCGAGGCGCTGCGGCCGGCCGAGAAGCCGCGCGCCCAGGCGCCGCTGGACCCCGAGCTGGAAGTCAGTGCGCGCCTGTGGGAAGACCCCTTCGCCGCGCTGCGCCGTTACGAGGGCGAGCGCGCCGAGCGCTGCGAGCGCTTTCGCAAGGAGGTGTCGCGCGAGGTCGACGTGGATTGCCGCGAGCAGGTCGCCGAGGCGCGCGATCCGCGGCGCCTGCTGGCGCGACTGGACCGAGACCATGACGGGCGGCTGGACGACACGCTGATCCTGCTGGGCCTGCTGCCCGGCGCCGATTTCGTCGGCGCCGAGGAGGCGCGCCGGCGGCTGCGCTATGCGACGCTGGCCGGCCTGCTGGCGCAGGACTACGTGCCCGACGACGCCGAGCGCCTGAGCCTGCTGGAGTTCGATCTGCAGCCGCAGGCTTCTACGGCCGCTTCCGCAGCTTCCGCGCCTTCCGCCGCCTCGGCGCCGGCATCAGCCGCCAGCGCGGGGCGCGGTGCACCGCCGGCGCGCGCACGGGCACCGTTCGTCGTGCCCTACGAATTGCTGTCGCTGCGCACCGGCCACCGCGACAAGCCCGGTGCGCGCGGTGAGCCCAGCCGCTATGCGCGCGTGGCCGTGCTGTGGGTGGACGAGAACGCGCTGCCGCGCCGCAAGCTGGACGCGCTGGCCCGCTTGGCCCAGCGTCTGCTGGGCCGCGAGGACGGTGGCGTGCAGCCCCAGCCCCCGGCGCTGGCGGTGATAGGCCCTTCGTCCACCGACGCGCTGCGCGAGGCGCTGGCGGACCTGCGCTGTGCGGCCGACCGCCGCCTGGGTGCGCTGGACGACAGCAGCCCCGCGGCGCGGGCCGCCGCGGCGCGCTGCGGTGGCCCCGGCGGCGGGCGCGGGCTGGAGGACGACGTGCGGCAGGGCTACGCGCTGTTGTCGCGGGCGGAGTTCTACAACGCCGCGTCCACCGCGCCCAACCGCATGCTGGCCGAGCTGGACCGGCAGGACCTGGACGCCTTCGTCACCGAGCAGTTCAACCGCATCACCGGCGAGAACCCGCGCCGGCCGGTGCTGATGCAGCGCACCGTGGGCCACGACGGCGAGCTGATCCGCCAGCTGGAGGTGGAGATCAAGCGCCGTCTGCCTCATCACGGCCAGCGCCGCGTGGTGGTGGTGGCCGAGCGCGACTCGCTGTATGCGCAGTCCCTGGTGGCCGAACTCAAGTACCGGCTGGCGGACGACCCGCGGCTGAGCCTGGAACTGGTGTATTTCTTTCGCGGGCTGGACGGCATCACCGGGCGCGACAGCACCGCCACCCAGCCTGCGGCCAAGCCGGCTGTGGCGGTGCAGGAGTGGCCCGAGAGCCGCGACCAGCTGGACTACCTGCGCCGCCTGGGCTCTTCGCTCAAGCTCAGCGAGTCCAACCCGCACTTGCCGGCCATAGGCGCGATCGGCATCTTCGCGAACGACGTGCACGACAAGCTGCTGGTGCTGCAGGCGCTGCACGAGGATTTCTCGGACCGCATGTTCTTCACCACCGACATGGATGCGCGCTACCTGCACCCGCGCACCCAGGCCTTCACGCGCAACCTGGTGGTGGCCAGCAGCCTGCCGCTGGCCTTTTATCCGCCCAGCCGGCCGGGCCAGCCCGATCTGCAGGCCGGCACGCCGCCGCTGCGCGACATCTACCAGACCAGCACCTATGCCGCCGCCCGTCGTGCCGGCTGCCGCAGCGAGCCCTGCAAGGCGGCCGAGCGCGGCGCGCTGGAGCAGGTGTTGAAGAACACCTCGCTTTACGAGATAGGCCGCAGCCACAGCGTGCCGCTGTCCGGCTATGCATTGGACGACAAGCCGCCCAGCAGCCGCGCGGGCCGGCTGCTGGCCGCGGTGCTGATGGTGGGCCTGATGGGCACGGCGCTGCTGGTCTGGCCGTCCACGCCGGCGCTGCGGCAGGCGCGACGCGCCTTTCTGCGCGAGCCCACTTTGGCCAACCAGCCTCAGATGGACCTGACCGCCATCGTGCTGGTGGCGCTGCATGCGGCGCTGCTGGCCTATGTGGTGGCCAGCCTGATCGAGTTCGTGCTGCCCAGCCAGCTGGACTTCGTGCATGCGCTGCTGCTGGCCTGCCTGGCGGCCTTCGGGGCGCTACTGGCCGTGCTGCCGGCGCTGCTGGCCGCACGCCGCGACCAGCCGCCGCCGCCCGACCAGCCGGCCGGCGTGGACCGCCTGCATCTGGTGGTGCTGCTGCTGGTGCTGCTGGCCTGGCTGGCGCTGGCCTGGCCCGGCGGCGGCCTGCACATGCCGCCCTGCGACAGCTGCGAGCCGGTGACCTGGCTGGAAGGGGTCAGTGCCTGGCCCTCGCACCTGATCCACCTGCTGGCGCTGTTCGCCATCCTGTGGACGCTGGACTGGGCCTGGGCCGACACGCTGAACCAGCAGCGCTGCGATGCCGACTGGCTGCACCTGCCGCGCCCGGGCGCCCAAGGACCGGCGCGGCGCGACCTGGGCCAGCTGTGGCGCGGCTGGTTCGAGCATGTGAGCGTGCTGTTCTGGAAGCCCGGCGTGGGCTACAGCTGCGACTTCGGCCAGCTGTGGCTGGAGTACGGCGAGCGTGCCGAGGCCCGGCCGCGCGCGGCGCGCACGCTGGTCTGGTATGCGCTGACCGTGGGCCTGGTGGGGCTGATCTTCCTGGGGCTGTCCGAGGGCCAGATCCCCGAGGTGCCGGTGCGCGGCGACGAGCACCGCCAGATCGTGCAGACCACGCTCTACGCCATCCTGCTGCTGCTGCCGCTGCTGGTGGTGGCGGTGGCCGACACCACCGTGCTGCTGGTGCGCTTTCTGCAGCACCTCAACGTGGGCCGCAGCTTCTACCCCGAGGCCACCATCGCCGCCTTCGCCCAGGGGCTGGGCGACGCGCAGAAGTCGCTGTGGATGCAGCGCTTCTGCGCCCGGCCCGAGGAGCGCAGCGCCGAGGGCGGCGGCTTCGCGGTGCACACGCTGCTGGACGACTGGATAGACGTGCAGGTGGTGGCACGGCGCAGCGCGCCGGTGGCGCGGCTGGTGATCGGCCCCTTCGTGGTGCTGGCGCTGCTGGTGGTGGCGCGCAGCCGGCTGTTCGACAACTGGTCGCTGACGCCGGCGATCGCGATCGCGGTGTGCTTCTATGTGGCCGTGCTGGTGGGGCTCACGCTGCTGCTCAAGCAGGCGGCCGAGACCACGCGCCGCCATGCGCTGGCCTCCATGCAGGCCGACCTGCGCTGGCTGGCCGGCAGCGGCAAGCCGCTGGCCGAGCTGGTGGAGCCCTACAAGCGCCTGATCGCGCAGGTGGAGGGCATGCAGACCGGCGCCTTCGCGCCCTTCTTCGACCAACCGCTGCTGAAGGCGCTGCTGGTGCCGCTGGGCGGCGCGGGCGGCACGCAGCTGTTCGATTACCTGCTGCTGGGGCGCTGAGGCGTCAACCGCGCCTCACAGCTCGGTACGCAGCGCCCACAGCTCGGGGAACAACACCACGTCCAGCATCTTGCGCAGATAGCTGACGCCGCCTGTGCCGCCGGTGCCGCGCTTGAAGCCGATCACGCGCTCCACCGTGGTCACATGGCGGAAGCGCCACAGGCGGAAGGCGTCTTCCAGGTCCACCAGCTCCTCGCCCATCTGGTAGAGATCCCAGTGTTCGCGGGGCGCGCGGTAGACGGTGAGCCAGGCGGCCTTGACGCCGTCGTCCGCCGCGTAGGGCTGGGTCCAGTCGCGCTGCAGGTGGCTGGCGGGCAGGGTGATGCCGCGCCGCGCCATCAGCTGCAGCACCTCGTCGTACAGCGACGGCGCCTCATAGGCCGCCTGCACCTGGGCCAGCAGGTCGGGCCGGTGCTCGTGGGGCTTGAGCATGGCCGGGTTCTTGTTGCCCAGCATGAACTCGATGCGGCGGTATTGCGCGCTCTGGAAGCCGCTGCTCCTGGCCAGATAGGGCCGCACGGCCGAGTACTCGGGCGGTGTCATCGTGGCCAGCACGTCCCAGGCATGGACCAGCTGCTCCATGATGCGCGACACCCGGGCCAGCATCTTGAAGGCCTCGGGCAGCTGGTCGGCGGCCACCTGGGCCACGGCGGCCTGCAGCTCGTGCAGCATCAGCTTCATCCACAGCTCCGAGGTCTGGTGCTGCACGATGAAGAGCATCTCGTTGTGGTCCGGCGATAGCGGTTGCTGGGCGCTCAGGATCTGGTCGAGCTTCAGGTAGTCGCCGTAGCTCATGTCGCGCGAGAAATCGAGCTGCGCGCCGTGGTGGTCTAGTGTGGTCATGCCAGTCGAGAAGCTTGCCGCGCGACCGCCGGGGTCAGGCCTTGCCGGGCCCTGGCGCCGTGCCCTTCAGGGGCGTGCGCGGCGCATGGAGGGGGTCAGGTCACCTTGGAGCGGGTCGTGAATTCGGGCGCGTTCCAGGCGCCGCTGTCCAGCAGCTCGGCCAGCACGTCGACCGCGCGCACCACGTCGGCGTAGCCGTTGTAGAGCGGCGCGAAGCCGAAGCGCAGCAGCTCGGGCACGCCGGCGCGGAAGTCGCCGATGACGCCGCGCGCGATCAGCGCCTGGATCACCGCATAGCCGTCCACGCCCGCGGGCAGGGACAGCGACACCTGCGAGCCGCGCAGCGCCGCGTCGCGCGGCGTGTGGATCTCCGCGCCCGGCACGCGGGCCTCGACGCTGGCCATGAAGGCCTCGGTCAGTGCCAGCGACTTGGCGCGCAGCGCCTTCATGCCGCCCAGCTTCTGGGCCTCGTCGTACACGTCCAGCGCGGTCTCCAGCGCGGTCATGGCCAGCACCGGCGGCGTGCCGCACTGGTACTGCTGGATACCGGGGGCGGGCAGGTATTCGCTGTCGAAGTCGAAGGGGTGGGCATGGCCCAGCCAGCCGGTCAGCGGCTGCCAGACCTGACCCTCGTGGCGTGGGTGCATCCACACGAAGGCCGGCGCGCCCGGGCCGCCGTTCAGGTATTTGTAGCCGCAGCCCACCGCGAAGTCGGCCGCACAGCCCAGCAGGTCCACCGGCACGATGCCGGCGCTGTGGGCCAGGTCCCATACCGCCAGCGCGCCGGCCTGGTGGGCCCAGCGGGTCAGTAGCGCCATGTCGTGCATGCGGCCGCTGCGGTAGTTCACATGGGTCAGCATCAGCACCGCGCAGCGCTCATCCAGCAGCGCGGGGATCTCGTCGGGCGAGTCCACCAGCACCAGCTCGCCGCCATGGGCGCGCACCACGCTCTGCGCGATGTAGTTGTCGGTCGGGAAGTTGCTGCGCTCGCTGACCACCACGCGGCGCTGGCCCTGCTGCAGCTGCAGCGCGGCGTGCAGCACCTTGTAGAGGTTGACCGAGGTGGAGTCGCCCACCAGCACCTCGCCGGGGCGCGCACCCAGCCAGGGCGCGAGCCGGTCGCCCAGGCGGCGCGGCAGGTCTATCCAGCCGGCGCTGTTCCAGCTCTTGATCAGGCCCTCGCCCCATTCCTGCTGCACCGCGCGGGCGACGCGCGCCGGCGTGGCCCTGGGCAGCGCGCCCAGCGAGTTGCCATCCAGGTAGGTGATGCCCTCCGGCAGCGAGAACCGCTCACGCAGCGGGCGCAGGGGGTCGGCGGCATCCAGCCGCTGGGCGTCGTCGAGATTCATGGCTTACGTCCTGAGTGAACGGAGGATGGCTCGCACCGGCGAGGCGCAGGCGCCTTGCAGCTTGAGGGGCAGCGCGATCAGCTCGTAGTCTCCCTCGGGCACGTCGTCGAGCACCAGGTTTTCGAGCACGCGCAGGTCCAGCCTGTGCAGTTGTTGGTGGCTGTCCAGCGACTTGCTGTCGGCCGGGTCCACGCTGGGTGTGTCCAGGCCCACCAGTTTCACGCCGCGCTCGGCCAGCCATTGCAGCGCCTCGGGCGCGTAGGCGGTGAACTGCGGGTTCCAGGTGGTGTCGGCCCGCTCGCAGCAGCGCACCAGCACCCGCGGCGGCAGGCCGGCTTCGGCATGCCGCAGGTGGTCCACCGTGATCAGCGGCGCGGCCCCGATCGCGTGGATCACCCGGCAGGGGCCCAGGTAGGCGTGCAGGTCCACGAGGTCTATGGACGGTGCGTCGTGGGCGTAATGCAGCGGCGCGTCCGCATGGGCGCCGACATGCGGGCTCATCGTTACCGCACTGAGGTTGACCGGGCAGCCGGGCGACAGCCGGGCGGTCCAGCTCAGGCGGTAGGGCTCGTCGCCGGGGAAGATGGGCGCATCGGGCGCGATGACCGGGGAGATGTCCCAGAGGCGCGGCAGGACGGGCGGCGGGACGGAGGGCGGGGCGTACTGGCTCATGGCGGGCGGCACCATAGCGTCGGCGGCGGCCTTGTGGTGTCGGTTAAATCCAACTGGGTGTCAAGGTTGATACGCCGCAGGGCCGGGTGCGGTGGTGCTGAAATGCAGCTCTCGCAACCAAGCCATCGCCATGAATCCCGTTCTCGACGCCGCCAGCACCTGGTTTTTCGATTCACTGAGCCAGTCGCTGGACGGCACGCTGGCCGTGCGCCTGGTGGAAGGCATCAAGGGTGCCGAGCGCGAGTACCTGGAGGTGGACGACACCCGGCTGGGCCCGTACTTCCCGGTCAGCGTGCAGGCCGGCAGCCAGTGCGTGCTGGTGAGCTTCCCGGCGGTGATCGCCTTTGTCGTCGTGGACGAGTCCTTTGCCGACGAGGATGCGTCGGCGCAGATGGGGGAGGGGCGGGTGCTGGCAGAGCTTGAGGACTCGGCCTTCAGGTCCTTCGCCGCTGCAGGCACGACGATCGAGCAGCTGGCGACGGAGGGTGTGGCGGAGTTTGTTCTGCGCTGCGAGGACCGCGTCATCCACGTGCTGGCGCGCGAGCGGCCACGGGTGCACCTGCTGCAGGACGGGCCCGATCTGAGCGTGGCGCGCACCCAGACCTGGTCGGCCAGCTGAGGCCCGCGCTCAGCCCTGCCGCGCCGCCAGCAACTGCTCGCGCAGCACGCCGTCGCTGCCGGCGCGCCAGGCGGCGAACACGGTGGACGGCTCGACCGCATCGCTGAGCGGGCGGAACACCGCGCCCTGTATGCCCGAGCGCTCGAAGGCCGCCGGCACGAGGCTGACGCCCAGGCCCTGGGCCACCAGCGACACCACCGACAGCCAGTGCCGCCCCTCGTGCTGCAGCCGCGGCACAAAGCCCTGCTGGCGGCAGATCTCGACGATGCGGGCGTGGTAGTCCGGCGAGCCCTTGCGCGAGAACAGGATGAAGGGCTGCTCGCTGAGCGCGGCCAGCGGGATGCGGGCCTGGGCCGCCAGCGGGTGGGCGGCGGGCAGGCAGGCCAGGAAGGGCTCGCGGTACAGCGGCGTGCAGGCCAGCGCTGGCGGCAGGCGGTCGGTGTGGATCAGGCCCAGGTCCAGCTCATCCGCCAGCAGCGCGTCGATCTGGTCCTGCGAGTTCAGCTCCACCACCACCACCTCCACCTTGGGGCGGCCGGCCTGGAACTGCTGCAGCCAGCCGGCCAGGCCGTTGAACAGCGTGGAGCCCACAAAGCCCAGGCGCAGCCGGCCCACCTCGCCGGCCTGCACCTCGCGTGCCAGCGCGCAGGCGTCCTCGGCCTGGTCCAGCAGTGCCTGCGCGCGGCCGCGGAAGGCCAGGCCCGCGGGGGTCAGCGCCACGCCCTTGCTGTCGCGGTCGAACAGGCGCGCGCCCACGCTGGCCTCCAGCTGCTGTATGGCCACCGACAGCGGCGGCTGCGAGATCGCCAGCCGCTGGGCGGCGCGGCCGTAGTGCAGTTCGTCGGCCAGCGCCAGGAAGTAGCGCAGGTGGCGGAATTCCAGTGCGCGGCCGGCCGGGGTTTCCATAGGCATGTCGAATCGTCAAAGTCGTTTCTTGAATTGGACACGAATCGTCGCCGGCGGAATACTGGGGGCGTCGGCGCGCTGGCTGCGACTGCAACGCCCAGCGCCCTTGTTCAACCCGCATTCCATGCACATCCCGCGAGGGGCCGGGTCTTGCCCGCCTCCGCGCCGCGACCGGAGACCGCCGTCATGGCCACCAAGGCAAGCTTTCACTGGGACGATCCGCTGCTGCTGAACGAGCAGCTTTCCGACGACGAGCGCATGGTGCGCGACGCGGCCGCTGCCTATTGCCAGGACCGGCTCAAGCCCCGCGTGCTGGATGCCTTCCGCAAGGAGCAGACCGACGTGTCCATCTTCCGCGAGATGGGCGAGCTGGGTCTGCTGGGCCCCACCATCCCGACCGAGTACGGCGGCGCGGGCCTGAACTATGTGAGCTACGGTCTGATCGCCCGCGAGGTGGAGCGGGTGGACTCGGGCTACCGCTCCATGATGAGCGTGCAGTCATCGCTGGTGATGGTGCCCATCAACGAGTTCGGCAGCGAGGCCACCAAGCGCAAATACCTGCCCAAGCTGGCCTCGGGCGAGTGGATAGGCTGCTTCGGTCTGACCGAGCCCAACCACGGCTCCGACCCCGGCTCCATGGTCACGCGCGCCCGCGCCGTGCCGGGTGGCTACGAGCTGACCGGCGCCAAGATGTGGATCACCAACAGCCCCATCGCCGATGTGTTCGTCGTCTGGGCCAAGGACGATGGCGGCCAGATCCGCGGCTTCGTGCTGGAGAAGGGCGCGAAAGGCCTGTCGGCGCCCGCCATCCACGGCAAGGTGGGCCTGCGTGCGTCCATCACCGGCGAGATCGTGATGGACAAGGTGTTCGTGCCCGAGGAAAACGCCTTCCCCGAGGTGCGCGGCCTCAAGGGCCCGTTCACCTGCCTGAACTCGGCCCGCTACGGCATTGCCTGGGGGGCGCTGGGCGCCGCCGAGGACTGCTGGCACACCGCGCGCCAGTACGTGATGGACCGCAGCCAGTTCGGCAAGCCGCTGGCCGCCAACCAGCTGATCCAGAAGAAGCTGGCCGACATGCAGACCGAGATCACGCTGGGCCTGCAGGGCTGTCTGCGCCTGGGCCGCATGAAGGACGAGGGCACGGCCGCGGTGGAGATCACCTCCATCATGAAGCGCAACAGCTGCGGCAAGAGCCTGGACATCGCCCGCATGGCGCGCGACATGCTGGGTGGCAACGGCATCTCCGACGAGTTCGGCATTGCGCGCCATCTGGTGAACCTGGAGGTGGTGAACACCTACGAGGGCACGCACGACATCCATGCGCTGATCCTGGGCCGCGCGCAGACCGGCATCGCCGCGTTCTGAGCATGACTTGAGGCAGGCCGCGGCCCGCGCGGCATGCTGGGGCCGCCTACAGCCGGAGCCCCTCATGCCCTCACGCCGTCATGCCTTGCTGGCCGCCGCCAGCCTGCCCGCCGCGGCATCTGCCGCGCCCGAGACGCCCGGCACGCCCGGGGCATGGCCGCCCGCGCACGAGATCCAGCGCCGCGTGGCCGAGGTCACCGCGGTGGAGCTGCGCTTCGCGGCGCGCATGGCCGCCCGCGATGCGGCCGGGTTCAGGCGCCTGCTGGCGCCGGATGTGATCTTCGCCAACGGCCGCCAGCCGCTGCAGGGGCCGGACGCGGTGATGGCGGTGTGGGGCCGCTATTTCGACGGCCCGCAGGCGCCCTTCGCGTGGAAGCCCGACCTGGTGCTGGTGCTGCCCAGCGGCGAGCTGGCGCAGAGCAGCGGGCCGGTCAGCAACCCCGAGGGCCGCGTGATCGCCCGCTTCCAGTCGGTGTGGCGGCGCAAGGCCGTGGGCGACTGGGAGATCGTGTTCGACCAGGGCGCGGAGGTCTGCGCGCCCGGTGCGACCTGAGTCTCAGCGGCTGTGCGAAGTCAGCCGCGACAGCGGTGTGGCCAGGCTGACGCCCGGGGCCGCGGTGCGGGCGCCGGGGCGGGGCTCGTCATCCGCCGTGGTGCTGGCCAGCGCCGACACCGCGTCCGGGTTGCGGCGCATCGCCACGCCCACGGCCAGGATGTCGATCATCAGCAGGTGCAGCACACGGCTGACCATGGGCAGGTGGGTGGCCACGTCCTCGATGTGGTCCACGATCAGTGCCGCATCGGCCTTCTTGGCCAGCGGGCTCTGGTTGGCGGTGATGGCCACCACGCGGCCGCCGCGCTGCTGCACCTTGTCCACCACCGCGAGCAGCTCGGGCAGCTTGCCGCCGCTGCTGATGATGACCGCCACGTCGCCGGGGCGCAGCACGTCCGCCGCCAGCAGCTGCAGGCGCGGGTCGGTGTAGGCGCCGCAGGGCATGCCGAAGCGCAGGAACTTGAACTGCGCGTCCTGAGCCACCACGCTGTAGTGGCCCAGCGCATAGAACTCCACGCGGCTGGCGCCCAGCAGCAGTGCGATCGCGCGGTCCATGGTGTCGCGGTTCAGGTGGCTGCGCATCTGCAGGATGGAGCTGGCGGTGTTGCCCAGCACCTTGGCGCCCATCTCCAGCATGGAGTCGCTGCTGGTGACCTGGGTGTGGGTCACCGGCACGGTGCCGGTCAGGCCCGAGGCCAGGCGCAGCTTGAAGTCGGACAGGCCCTCGCAGCCCAGCGAGCGGCAGAAGCGGATCACCGTGGGCTGGCTCACGTTGGCGGCGCGGGCGATCTCGGCGATGGGGTCGTTGAGCACCGCGCGCGGGTGGGCCAGCACATGGTCGGCCACGCGCAGCTCGGCTGGCGACAGTTCGCTGCGCGCGCGCCGGATCTGGCCCAGGATGGCCGAGCCGGGCGAGGCCTGCAGCGCGCGCAGCTGGTTCTCCAGGATGGCCGACACGCCCTTGAAGGTGGCGTTCTCCGCGGTGATCACGAAGGTGGGCATGGCCGCGACATAGTCGCGAAATCGCCCCTTGTCCTCGAAGCGGGCGCGGAAGGGGCTGCGGTCGAAATACTCGCCCAGGCGCGGCACGATGCCGCCGCCTATGAAGATGCCGCCCAGCGCGCCCAGCGTCACCGCCAGGTTGGCCGCGGCCGTGCCCAGCAGGCCGCAGAACACGTCCAGCGTCTCCAGGCACAGCGGCTCCTGCTGCTCCAGCGCGCGCTGCGTGATCTCGGGTGCGCCCAGCGGCGCCACGGCCTGGCCGTGGAACTCGGCCAGTGCGCGGTAGATCAGCTCCAGCCCGGGGCCGGACAGCACGCGCTCGAAGGACACATGGTCGTAACTCTTCCACGCGTGGCGCAGGATGGCGATCTCGCGCTCGTCGTGCGGCGCGAAACTGGTATGGCCGCCTTCGGTGCCCAGCGCGATCCAGCCTTCGCCGGCCGGGATCAGGCCCGACATGCCCAGGCCCGTGCCCGCACCCAGCAGACCGATGACGCTGGGCCGGCGCGCCTGGCCGCCGCCGATCTGGCGCACCTCGGTGTCGCTGAGCCGGGGCAGGGCCATGGCCAGCGCGGTGAAGTCGTTCACCACCACCAGCGTGTCCAGCCCCAGGCGCTGGCGCATCTCGTCGATGGAGAACTGCCAGTGGTAGTTGGTCATGCGCACCCGGTCGCCCTCCACCGGGTTGGCGATCGCGACCGCCGCATGCAGCACTGGCTCAGGGCCAATCTCGCGCCGGTCCACGCCGTCCAGGTAGGCGCGCACCGCCGCATGGAAGTCCGCGTGATCGGCGCACAGCAGCGAGGCCCGCTGGCTCAGCTCGCCGGGCGCCAGCTCCAGCGCAAAGCGGGCATAGGTGCCGCCGATGTCGGCAAGCAGGCGAGGGCTGTCGTAACGGGGCATGGCAGTGCGGTCCAGGGGGCGCGTGGGCAGGCGGCGATTATGCGCAAGGCCCGCGCGACGCCGGCTGGGTGCATGGGGCTGGGGCTGTAGCTGCACTACAGCCCTCGCCACCGAAAAAGCCTGTGGCGATTGACCGCTAGCGGCTGGCTGGGGTGCTTGTCTATTGTGTGAAACATGTAGTTTTGCTACCGTGCCGGGCCAATTTTTCAGCCGCAATGACCTCCAAAGACCTCCTGATTTCATTCGTGCCGCGCCGCCCGCGCGAGCCCGCCCGCAGCGCCTGTGCGACCCGCTCGCCGGGAGCCCGCCCATGAGTGCCGCCTACCCCTGGCTGGTGGCCGACATCGGCGGCACGAACGCGCGCTTCGGCATCGTGGCCGGGCCGGACGCGCCGGTCGAGGACGTGCGCGTGCTGCCGGTGGCAGGCCATGCCGGGCCGGCCAGCGCCGCCCAGGCCTATCTGCAGGGCCGGCCGGCCGGTGCCGAGCGGCCGCGCAGCGCGGCCTTTGCGCTGGCCACCGCGCTGGAGGGCGACCGCATCGAGCTGACCAACGCCGCCTGGAGCTTCTCGCGCCGCGAGACCCAGGCCGAACTGGGCCTGGACACACTGCTGTGGCTGAACGACTTCGAGGCTCAGGCGCTGTCGCTGCCGCGGCTGGGCGCGGCCCAACTGCGAGCCTGGGGCGAGCTGCCGGCCGCACCGGGCGCTGCACCCAGTGGCACCGTGATGGCCGTCATCGGCCCGGGCACCGGCCTGGGCGTGGGCGGCGTGGTGCGCGCCGGTTCGCGCTGGGTGGCGCTGCCGGGCGAGGGCGGCCATGTGACGCTGCCGGCCGGCGACGATTTCGAGAGCGAGGTGCTGCGTCAGGCGCGCCGCGAGTTTCCGCATGTGTCGGCCGAGCGCCTGCTGTCGGGCATAGGCCTGCCGGTGCTGTGCCGCTCGGTGGCCGCGGCGCTGGGCTCGGACGAGGCGGTCGCCACGCTGACGACCGAGCAGATCGTCGCGCGCGGCCTCAGCCGCGAGTCGGTGGTGTGCGACCGCAGCCTGGACCTGTTCTGCGCGCTGCTGGGCAGCTTTGCCGGCAATGTGGCGCTGACGCTGGGCTCGCGCGGTGGCGTCTTCATAGGCGGCGGCATCGTGCCGCGCCTGGGTGAGCGCTTCTTCCAGTCCGAGTTCCGCCGTCGCTTCGAGGCCAAGGGGCGCTTCCAGCCCTTCCTGGCCGGCATTCCGACCGCGCTGATCACCGACACCTTGGCAGCGTTGTCAGGCGCTGCGCTGGCGCTGCAGCAGTCGGAGGCCTGAAGTCGGGTTTCCGTAGTTTCTGTAGTCACACTACAAAGGCGACACACCCCAGGGTGTGTCGCCTTTTGTTTTTATCGATTGCAATGCGTTATATGCGGGTTATCCCTTGGTATCGACCCGAAATCAGGTCGTTTTGTCGCAACGCCTAGGGTTTACGCAAATAAAGTCCAAAATCTAGTTTTGGTACAAATTGGCCTTGAGGCTATGGGTTTTCGGTGTCCAGAGGGCGCGTGAGCGCTGCAATGCATCGGGGCTGCTTGCCGGTGAGCAAGAAACCAAGGAGACAAGGATGAGCAAGAGCACGCAGAAATGCGCGTCGGGTCGCGCCCAGGCGGGTGAGCGGTTCCGCAGCCGCCCGGTGGCGGTGGGCTGCATGTTGCTGGCGGCCGCGGCGGCCGCCAGTGCCCAGCAGGCCCAGGCGCCCGCACAGCAGCTGGAGACTGTGACCGTCACGGGCATACGCAAGGGCATCGAGGACGCAATCTCGGTCAAGCGCAACAGCGATTCCATCGTCGAGGCGATCTCGGCCGAGGACATCGGCAAGCTGCCCGACACCAGCATCGCCGAGTCCATCGCCCGCCTGCCGGGCGTGGCGGCGCAGCGTGTGAACGGCCGCGCGTCGGCGATCAGCGTGCGCGGCTTCGCGCCCGACTTCGCAACCTCGCTGCTGAACGGCCGCGAGCAGGTCTCCACCGGTGACAGCCGCTATGTCGAGTTCGACCAGTACCCGTCCGAGCTGATGAGCGGCGTGACGCTGTACAAGACGCCGGATGCTGGCCTGGTGGGCCAGGGGCTGTCGGCCACCATCAACATGGAGACCGCCCGCCCGCTGAACTTCGCCAATCGCGTGGTGGCGGTGAACTATCGCGACGTGAAGCTGGGCAAGGGCCTGAGCACGCCGGCCGGCAGCGGTTCGCGCGTCAACCTCGCCTACATCGACCAGTTCGCCGACCGCACCATCGGTGTGGCGCTGGGCTTTGCGCGCCTGAAGGAAACCCTGGGCGTGCAGCAGAAGTTCGAGTCCTGGGGCGTGAACGACGTCTGCCCGCAGGGCAACAACAACGGCTGCCCCGTGGCCACTCTGGGCAAGGCGCCGGGCGGCTTCAATGACCTGGTGGACAGCGGCGATCAGAAGCGCGACGCCTTCATGGGCACGCTGCAGTACAAGCCCAACAAGAACTTCAGCAGCACGCTGGACGTGTTCGCCACCAAGTTCGACTCCACGCAGCTGGAGCAGGGCGCCCAGATCCCGCTGGCGCCGGCCTTCCCCGAGTGGGGCCAGAACTACGGCGGCACCACGGTCACGCCGACCACCGTGACCAATGGCGTCATCACCGCCGGCTCGATCAACGGCTTCAAGGCCGTGTCGCGCAACGACGTGAATGCCAACCACGACAAGGTGCACTCCATTGGCTGGAACAACCAGCTGGTGATGGGCGACTGGACCGGCGTGCTGGACCTGGCCACCTCCGAGGCCAAGCGCAACGCCCCCCACCTGGAAACCACGGCCGGCCTGGCCGGCAACTGCAAGGCCAACCCGGCGCTGTGCGGCAATGTGTCCTGGACCGGCTTCGACGGCACCAGCGTGCAGAGCGCGAAGTACACCTTCCCCTACGGCCTGGATGACCTGAACAAGATCAAGCTGACCGACGTGGAAGGCTGGGGCGGTGGCGCGGCGCTGCCGCAGGCCGGTTACTCCAAGGTCGCCAGCACCGACGACAAGCTGAACGCCTTCCGCCTGAGCGGCAAGCGCAGCCTGAGCGGCAGCGTGTTCAGCGAGATGGAGCTGGGCTTCAACTACTCCGACCGCAAGAAGACCCGCACCTATGTGGAGGGTCGTCTGCTGGTGGGGGCGGCCAACGATCCGTTCGCTGCGGTCGCGGTGCCCGGCGGCGCGGCCGCGGTCGCACCCCAGACCGGCACGCCCTACGTGGCCTGGAACCCGGACGGCTCGGTCGGCACGGTCTACACCATCGCGTCCAAGCTGGTGCCGGACATCGCGAACAAGAACTGGGTGGTCAGCGAGAAGGTCGCCACGGGCTACGCCAAGTTCTCCATCGACAGCACCATCGGCGGCATCCCGGTGCGCGGCAATGCCGGTGCGCAGCTGGTGCATACCGACCAGAGCTCCACCGCCTTCAGCGCCGACCGCACGCAGGCCTGCCCCAACGACGTCTGCAACCTCGGCACGGTCACGCTGGGCAAGAAGTACTACGACGTGCTGCCCAGCATGAACCTGGTGGGTGACTTCGGCAACGGCAACACGCTGCGCTTCGGCCTGGCGCGTCAGCTGGCCCGTCCGACGCTGGACGACATGCGCGCCAGCCTGGACTTCAACGTGGACGCCACCAGCCGCCTGATCACCGGCAACGGCGGCAACCCCGAGCTCAAGCCCTTCCGCGCGACCGCACTGGACCTGTCCTACGAGAAGTACTGGGGCAAGCAGGCCTATATGAGCGTGGCCGGCTTCTACAAGAAGCTCAGCACCTACATCCTGCGCGTGCCCCAGGTGTATGACTTCTCGCCCTACATCACGGCCAACACGCCCACGCCGGCCAGCCCGGTGGGTCTGCGCACCGCGCCGGTGAACGGCGACGGCGGCAACATCAGCGGTGTGGAACTGGCCGCGTCGCTGCCGCTGAACCTGCTGAGCTCCTGGCTGGACGGCTTCGGCGTGCAGGGCAACTACTCGCGCACCAACAGCGCGCTGAAGCTGCCCAGCTCCGGCTTCAACAGCGGCCTGACCACGGCGACGCTGCCCATGCCGGGCCTGTCCAAGGAGACCCGTGGCTGGGCGCTGTACTTCGAGAAGTGGGGCTTCGAGGCCCGCGTCGGCCAGCGCTACCGCACCGACTTCGTCGGCTCCATCAGCGACCAGTACGGTGACAGCCAGCTCATCTACATCAAGGCCGAGCGCATCACCGACGCGCAGATCTCCTACAACTTCCGCGACGGCTGGTTGAAGGGCGTGACCCTGCTGCTGCAGGCCAACAACGTCAACAACGAGCCGTACACGGAGTACAAGCAGTCGCCGCTGGATCCGTCCAAGAACGTCAAGTACGGCAAGACCTATCTGATGGGCGTGAACTACAAGTTCTGATCCCGCAACGGGTCGCGTCCACGGCCCCTGTCCGGCATGTCCGGCCAGGGGCTGTTTCGCTTCAACGGAGAGTTGTTCATGCAAGACACGCAAGCCCTGGTGCGCGAGGTCGTCATCGTCGGCGGTGGCACGGCCGGCTGGATGGCGGCTGCGGCGCTGTCCAAGCTGCTCAAGCAGCAGGTGCGGATCACCGTCGTGGAGTCCGACGAGATCGGCACCGTGGGGGTGGGTGAGGCCACCATTCCCATGATCCAGCGCTTCAACCAGGTGCTGGAGATCGACGAGAACGAGTTCATGCGCGAGACGCAGGCGACCTTCAAGCTCGCGATCGAGTTCGTGAACTGGGGCCGCGTCGGCGATCGCTACATGCATGGCTTCGGCCGCATCGGCCAGACGCTCAACACCGTGGCCTTCGAGCACTACTGGCGCAAGCTGCATCTGCAGGGCCGTGCCGGTGATCTGGCGGACTACTCCATCACCCGGGCCGCCGCGCTGAAGAACCGCTTCATGCGCCCGGTGGCCGATGCCGGCAACTCGCCACTGGGCGAGATTGCTTACGCCTTCCATTTCGACGCCGGCCTCTATGCGCGCTACCTGCGCCGCTATGCAGAGGCGCGTGGCGTGACCCGCCTCGAGGGCCGCATTGTGGATGCGCGCCTGAGCGGGCTGAGCGGGCGCGTCGAGTCGCTCAAGCTGGCGGACGGTCGCGAGGTTGGCGGCCAGCTCTTCATCGACTGCTCGGGCTTTCGCGGCCTGCTGATCGAGCAGGTGCTGCGCACCGGCTTTGAAGACTGGTCACACTGGCTGCCCTGTGACCGCGCCTGGGCCGTGCCCTGCGAGAGCGCCGGCCCGCTGCTGCCCTACACCCGCTCCACCGCTCACAGCGCGGGCTGGCAGTGGCGCATTCCACTGCAGCACCGCACCGGCAACGGCCATGTGTTCTGCAGCAGCTTCATGGCCGAGGACGAGGCCCAGCGCGTGCTGATGAGCCAGCTCGACGGCCGCCCCACGGCCGAGCCGCGGCTGCTGAAGTTCCAGACCGGCATGCGCCGCCAGGCCTGGAACCGCAACGTCGTGTCCGTGGGCCTGGCCAGCGGCTTCATGGAGCCGCTGGAGTCCACCAGCATCCACCTGGTGCAGACCGCGATCGCGCGCCTGATCGAGTTCTTCCCGACCACGCACTGGGACGAGGCCGATATCGCCGAATACAACCGGCTGAGCCGCTTCGAGTACGAGCGCATCCGCGATTTCCTGATCCTGCACTACCACGTCAACCAGCGCGAGGACGCGGAGTTTTGGCGTCATTGCCGGCACATGAGCATCCCCGACACGCTGGCCGCCAAGCTGGCGCTGTACCAGAGCCGCGGCCGCATCGTGCGCGAGGGGGCTGAGCTGTTCGCCGAGGTGGGCTGGCTGCAGGTGATGCACGGTCAGGGCCTGCATGCCCAGGGCTACCACCCGCTGGCCGACTTGATCGATGAGCGCGAGACCGAGGCCTACCTGCAGGGGGTGCGCGAGGTGATCGCGAACTGCGTGGACGTGATGCCCACGCACGAGCAGTTCATCGCGCAGCACTGCGCCGCGCCGCGGCCCTGAACCGCTCGCTCAGGCCTCGCCCGGCTGCAGCCACAGCTCGTGGCGCTGCAGAGGGGTCTTGTCGGGCAGCAGCGGGTTGTTGAGGCGTATCACCAGCTCGTGCGCCACCGGGTGGGCACGCAGCAGGGGACCGAAGAAGTCGCGGTGCAGGCGCTGGAAGCTGCCGTCCGCCGCGGCCAGGTCCAGGCCGCGGGCCAACTCCTCGGCGAGTTCCGGGCGACGCGGGCTCACGAACAGATAGGCCGCGGCCGGGTAGTGCAGCAGCACGCCCGGCGCGATGGCCAGCTCCGGCTGGGCGTTGCCGGCCAGCTCGGCGTCCACCTCCAGGATGGAGCGCGGGAAGTAGTCGAAGCGGCCGGTGCCCAGCATGCGGAACAGCGATTCGTAGCTGCTGCTGGTGGCCACCGGCAGGCCGTTGGCACGCAGCACCGCGGTGTCCGGCCAGTCATGGCCCTGGCCGGCGGTGCGCTGGCGCAGCGTGTCCAGGTCGACGCGGCGCCAGCGCGGCAGCTCGCGGGCGCGTACCAGCAGCAGGCGCCAGCCCATCAGTCCGCGGTCTATGGGAAAGCGCACCGGGATCAGGCCCGAGCTTTCGCGCTGCCGGTCGGTCACGGTCCACATCAGGTCGAAGGCGCTGCGGCCCTGGGCCAGTTCCACCAGGCTGCGGCCCTGGGCCATCTCCAGATCGATCAGCCGAACCGATCGCGGGCTGCCGGCCTTGCTCAGCGCCAGCTGCACCAGCTGACGCACATAGGGCAGCTGCGGATCGGTCGCCCGCAGGTGGCGTGGCAGCGTGACCTCGGCGGTCTGCTCTGCCGCCCACGCGCTGGGCGCGAGCAGCGTCGCGGCAAGAAAGCGGCGGCGGTCTGGGGCGGGCATGACGCGCCATGATGCCAGCGCCGCGTGAACTTTCCGGCGGCCGGCCTTTGCCCGGCACGCGCACAAGGTCAGGGCGCGATCAGCACGCGCCCGAACAGCGGCGGCAGGTCCAGCGTCAGGCGTCGGCCCTGCGGGCGCAGCGTCTGGCCGCCCAGCGCATCGCGCAGGGTGGCCGCCTGGAAGGGCAGCGTGAGCCGCACGCGTCGTGCCGAAGGGCTGTTGTTGAACGCAGTCAGCGCCCAGGTGTTGCCATCCTGGCGGGCCAGCACCAGCACCTGATCGTCCTGGTAGACCGGCGCCAGCAGGCGGCCATGGCGCAGCACCGGCAGTTGCTGGCGCAGTGCGACCAGGCGCTTCACGTCGGCCAGCAGGGCCTCGTCGGGCTGGCCGCCCTGATCGGCCCAGGGGTAGGGGCGGCGGTTGTCCGGGTCTTCGCCGCCGCCCAGGCCCACCTCATCGCCGTAGTAGATCGTGGGCGAGCCGGGATAGCTCATCTGGAACAGCAGCGCCAGGCGCAGGCGCTGCTTGGCCTGGGCCAGGTCTTGCGCGCTGCTGTGGTCGTCGGCGCCGAAGTGGTGGAGGGCGCGCGGCTGGTCGTGGGTGGACAGCAGGTTCATCAGCGCGAAGAAGGCCTGCGGCGGGTAGGCCTCGCGTATCAGCTCCAGCGACGCATAGGCCTTGCGCGCGGACAGGCCCCTGGCGTAGTCCAGCACCGCGTTGCGGAAGATGTAGTTCATCGTGCTGTCGAACTCGTCGCCCAGGAAGAACTTGGACGCATCGAACCAGGTCTCGGCGATGGTCAGCGCGTCGGGCTTGGTGGCCTTCACCGCGCGGCGCCATTCGCGCCAGAAGTCGTCCGGCACCCAGGGCGCCACGTCCATGCGCCAGCCGGCGGCGCCGCGCTGCAGCCACAGCCGGGTCACGGAGTCCGGGTCGCCATAGGCGAAGGCGCGGAAGGCGGGGCTGTTCTTGTCCAGCTCCGGCAGGTCGGCCACACCCACCCAGCCCTGGTACTGCTTGTCGGGCTCGGTCTCGCCGGCCTTGAACTTGAACCAGCTCGCATAGGGCGACGCCGGGTTGGGGTGGCCGCCATCGAAGGCGCCACCCGCCGGGTAGTTGTTGAAGCGGTTGAAGTAGGGCGAGTCGCTGCCCACATGGTTCAGCGAGGTGTCGGGAATCACGCGTATGCCGCGTTTGGCGGCCTCGGCGCACAGGCGCTCAAAGTCGGCGTTGCTGCCGAAGGCCGGGTCTATGGTCTTGTAGTCGGCCGTGTCGTACTTGTGGTTGCTGGCCGCGCGGAACACCGGCGTCATGTAGATCGCGTTAGCGCCCAGGCCCTGGATGTAGTCGAGCTTCTCGATCAGGCCGGCCAGGTCGCCGCCGAAGAAGTCGTTGTTGTAGAGGCCGTCCGAGCCGTCGCCCTTTTCTCCGGATGTAGCGGGGCGGGAGGGCCGCTCGTTCCAGCGCGCGTGGTGCTCCACGTCATGGTTCTGGTAGCGGTCCTGTGGCCGGCCGCCGCCGGGGCGGGGGTCGTTGCTGGCGTCGCCGTTGCGGAAGCGCTCCGGGAACACGTAGTAGTAGACCGTGTCGCGCGCCCAGGCAGGCACCTGGAAGTCGGCCGCATAGACCGTCTGGCGGTACCAGCGCAGCCGGCTGGCTGCGGCCGGGCGGGGTTCGACAAGACCTGGCCCCATGCTGCCCTTCTCACGGGTCCAGTAGACCGGGTCGCGGTTGTTCTGCAGCACCCAGGTCTGGCCGCGGTGCTTGAACTCGAACAGGTAGCCGTAGACGGCGGGCTGCTCGAAATGCCAGCTCGCACGCCACAGGCCGCGCTCGCGCTTCAGCGGCACGCGGGCGAGCTCGCTGTAGTCCAGCTGCTCCTGGTTGCCGGTCAGCGTGCGGCGCGCGATCACCAGCGTGGCATCGCTCAGGTTCGCCGGCCCCTGCAGAGCGAACTGCACAGTGGTGCCGGCGCTCACCGCGCCGAACGGGGCCTTGTGCTGAGGCTCGCGCGAGTCGAAGCGCACGGCGCGCGTGATGGGGTCCAGCGCCGCGGCGCTGCGCGTCGGCTTGAAGCTGGGCGGGCCGATGTTCAGGCTGGGCTGGCCCTGGGCATCAAAGGCCAGCTTGAGCGTGTGGGCGCCGTGGAAGTCGCCGCGCAGATTGCCCACCGCGGCCGCGCCGCGGGCGACGCGGCCTTGCGCGTCTGCGCCCAGCGTGGCGGCAGTCGTCCAGGCCTCGTCGGCGATCTTGAACTCCTGCGGCCGGTCGGCGCTGAGGTTCAGGTAGTAGGCGTCGCAGTGGAACTGGAAGGCGTAGTCGTCGTCGGCCGACCAGTTGTTCAGACCGCCGCGCAGGTAGAGCGTGGTGTCGCCGAGCGGCGGCGCGATGCAGGCGGCGCTGGCCAGCAGCGGCGCGAGGCTCAGCAGGGCGGCCAGCGCCCGGGTCATCAGAGTCATCATCGGGGTCAGCCCTTGACGCCGCCGGCGGTCAGGCCGGACACGATCCAGCGCTGGGCCAGCAGAAAGACCGCGGTGATGGGCAGGCCGGACAGCACGGCCGCGGCGGCGAAGTCGCCCCACAGGAAGCGCTGGTCGTGCAGGAAGTATTTGGAGCCCACCGCGAGTGTGAGGTGGGACTCTTCCCGCAGCAGCACCGAGGCCACCGGGTACTCGATGATGCAGCCTATGAAGGCCAGCACGAACACCACCATCAGGATGGGCACGGCCATGGGCAGCAGCACGCGGGAGAAGGCCTGCCAGTGCGTGGCGCCGTCCACCTTGGCGTTCTCCTCGATCTCGACGGGAATGGTCTCGAAGTAGCCCTTGATGGTCCACACATGCGTGCCTATGCCGCCCAGATAGGCCAGCACCAGGCCCGCGTGCGTCTCCAGCCCCAGCGCCGGGATGTAGCTGCCAATGGTTTCGAAGATGGCGTAGATGGCCACCAGCGCCAGCACCGGCGGGAACATCTGCAGCAGCAGCATGCCGTTGAGCACCGCGCGGTCGAAGCGGAACTTCAGGCGCGCGAACGCATAGGCCGCGCTGGTGGAGATGCCCACGATCAGCAGGGCCGACAGCAGCGCCACCTTGATGGAATTCCACAGCCAGGTCAGCACCGGGAAGGGCGGCTGCACCAGGTGGCCGTCGGCCGCCTGGTAGGGGATGCCCAGTGCCAGCTTCCAGTGCTCCAGGCTGATCTCGGTGGGGATGAGGCTGCCGGTCGCGAAGTTGCCGGGCCGCAGCGAGATGGACACCACGGCCAGCAGCGGGAACAGCGTGAGCGCGAGAAAGACCCAGATCAGCGCGTGGCCGGCGAGCGTGCGCCAGCGGGCCTGTTTGCCAAGGACGATGGCCATGATTCAGCTTCGTTGTGCGCGCGCCGACAGACGCAGATTGATCAGCGACAGCGCCGCGACCAGGATGAAGATCAGCGTGGAGATGGCCGCGGCCAGTCCGAAGTCCGAGCCCGAGTCGCGGAACGCGATGCGGTAGGTGTAGCTGACCAGGATGTCGGTCTGGCCCGCCGGGATCTTGGTGGACAGGAAGTCCGGCCGCCCGTCGGTCAGCAGCGCGATCAGCACGAAGTTGTTGAAGTTGAACGCGAAGGCGCTCACCAGCAGCGGCGCCAGCGGCTTGATGATCAGCGGCGCGGTGATGCGCAAGAAGTTGGTGAGCGGCCCGGCGCCTGCCAGGGCCGAGGCCTCGTAGAGGTCGGCGGGAATGGCCTTCAGCAGCCCCGAGCACAGGATCATGATGTAGGGGTAGCCCAGCCACACATTCACGATGAGCAGCATCAGCTTGGCCAGCAGCGGGTCGGCAAACCACGCGGGCTTGACGCCGAACAGCGCGTCCAGGATGGCATTGATCTCGCCGAAGTTCTGGTTGAACAGGCCCTTGAACACGAGGATGGAGATGAAGCCCGGCACCGCATACGGCAGGAACAGCAGCGTGCGGTAGGTGGTGCGGAACTTCAGCCCCTCCCAGTTCAGCAGCACGGCCAGCAGCATGCCGATGGCGGTGGCGCACAGCACGGTCAGCGCCGAGAACACCACGGTCCAACTGAAGATCGCGAGGAAGGGGCCGCGGAAGTCGGCGTCCAGCAGCATGCGGGCGTAGTTGCCCCAGCCTATGAAGGCCTTGAAGCCGGGCTGCAGCGTCTCCACGCCGCCGTCTGGCAGCGGGCGCTCGAAGAAGCCGGTGTCGCGGTTGGGCAGGAACACCGCGCCGTCGGCCTCGCGCCTGAGGCTGCCGGCGGCCTGCGCGGTCCACAGCGGTCGGGTGGGGCCGAACTCGCGCAGGCCCAGGTAGTGCAGCGCGCTGCCGTCGGGCAGCGTGAGCGTCAGCGCCGCCAGCGCGTCGCGGTGCTTGATCAGCTCGGTCAGCGGCAGCGCGGCCTGCAGCGGGCTTTGCAGCGGCAGATGCTCGGTCGCGGCCGGCGTCAGCGCCACCGTCAGCGGCTTGCCGGCGCGGCGCAGGGCCAGTGGCGGCGACACCCAGCGCGGCGGCGCGTCGTCGGCCGCATCCGCGTCACGCAGCGCGAGCCGGAACTCGGCGCCGTCCGCGTGCAGGCTGTAGCGCAAGACCTGGCTCTCCACCGCATCCTGCTGCTCCAGCAGGTAGGCGCGCACGCGCGACTCGCCCAGCAGGTGGGTGGAGGAGTAGTTGGTGAAGCCGATTTGCGCGGTGTAGAGCAGCGGGAAGGCGATGAACACGCCCATGCCGGCCAGGCCCGGGAACAGGTAGCGCCAGGCGAAGGGCCCGCGCGACAGGTAGACATAGGCGGCCGCGCTGCCCAGCGTCAGCACGCCGGCGGCCCAGGCCGTCTGGCCGGCGCTGTAGATCAGGAACACCAGGTAGAGCATGCCCAGCAGCAGCGCGGCCGTGGCCGGCCAGCGCAGCAGCGTGGCCAGGCGCTCCAGCCAGGTGGCTGGGCGCACGGAGTAGCCCGCGCGGGTGATGGGCGAGGCGTCGAGGTCGGGCGCGCCCGAGGGGGCGGGCGAGGCGGGGAGGGCGGTCATGGCTTGAGCAGCATGCGGGCGGCGGCGCCGTCCAGTGCGTCCTTGGGCGCCTGCAGGCCGTTGGTGATGGCTTCCAGCGCCGCGTCCATCGCGGTCCAGAAGCGGCCCACCTCGGGGATGTTGGGAATGGGCTCGCCGTTGCGGGCGTTGATCATGCTGGCCTTGATCAGCGGGTTGACCGACAGCTCGTTGTAGAAGGCCTTGTTGGCTGGCACGCCCAGCGGCACGTCGGCGTCGAGTACCTTGAGCGCCTCGGGCCGCATCAGGTGGTTCTCTATGAACTCCTTGGCGATGTCCTTGTAGCGGCTGGGCGCGGCGATCATGCAGCCCAGCACGCCGACAAAGCTCTTGCTGGGCTTGCCCGCCACCACCGCGGGAATGGGGGCGACGCCGATGTCTATGCGGGCGCGGCGCGCGTTGTCCCAGGCCCAGGGGCCGGAGATCATCATGCCGATCTCGCCGCGCGCGAAGGCCGACTCCATCTCCGCGTAGCGAGCGCCCCGGGGCATGTGGCCGTCCTTGATGAGGCGCTCAATCACCTCGGCACCGGCCAGCGCGCCGGCGTTGTTCACGCCCACGCGGCGCGGGTCGAAGTCGCCCTGCGCATCACGCTCGAAGATGCGCCCGCCCGGGCCGGCCAGGATGGGCCAGCTGAAGAAGCTCTTGTTGTAGTCCCACAGGATGGCGTGCTTGCCCTGCTGGGCCAGCTGGCGGTCCAGCGCCATCAGCTCGGCCCAGGTGGCGGGCGGGTGGGGCACCAGCGCCTTGTTGTAGATCAGGCCGGTGGTCTCGATCGCGATCGGGTAGCCCCACAGACGGCCGCGGTAGGTGAAGGCGCTCCAGGCCTGGTCTTCGACCTCGGCCTTGAGCCGGGCCGACGGGCGCAGCGGCGTCAGCAGCCCGGCCTTGGCCCATTCGCCGACGCGGTCGTGCGGCCAGCAGAAGATGTCCGGCCCCTTGCCGGCGCCGGCGGCCTGCTGGAATTTGTCGGTTGCATCCACCGGGTGCTCCACCACCACCTTGACGCCCGAGACCTTCTCGAACGCATTGCCCACCTTCTGCAGGCCGTTGTAGGCCTTGTCGCCATTGATCCAGACCAGCAGGCGCGGCGTTTCCGCCTGCACGGCCAGCGGCACACAGAGTTGAACGGCGATCAGCGCCAGCAGCGCTTTCGCGGCTGAGACTCTCAGCGGGCCGAGCGCTGGGCCGCTCCCAAGCCGGCCCGTCAGGCGATGTGCATGCCGGTCGATCCGGCATGAATCGCCGTCCCCGCGGGGGACCGGCCAGGCAGGCGAGCGTTCAGCGAGGCGTGACGGGACGAGGGGCCTTGTCATGCCGCAAGCTCCGGCGCCGCCAGGCGGCGCAGCGCGCGGCCTTCCGCGTCGAACACATAGAGGGCTTCGGCCGGCAGGTGCAGCGCCAGCGACTGGCCGCTGCGCAGGCGGTCGCTGCCGTTGCGGCCCTCGAACTGGCAGGTCAGCGCCTCTTCCACGCCGGGGTAGGGGCAGTAGGCGAAGGTGGTGCCGCCCAGCGACTCCACGAAGGCCACGGTGCTGTGCAGCAGATTGCCCTGGCCGGCGTCGCCCTGGCGGATGTGCTCGGGGCGCACGCCCAGCGTGACCTTGTCGCCCAGGCGGGCGGCGCTGCCGTCCACGCGGGCGCGCAGCACCACCTGGCCGCCGGCCAGCTTCACATCCACCTGGCCGTCGGCCAGGCCCACCAGCTCACCCGCGATGAAGTTCATCTTGGGGCTGCCGATGAAGCCGGCCACGAACAGGTTGCAAGGGTGCTCGTACAGCTCCAGCGGCGAGCCCACCTGCTCCAGCCGGCCGGCGGACAGCACCGCGATGCGGTCGGCCAGCGTCATCGCCTCCACCTGGTCGTGGGTCACGTAGACCATGGTGGTTTTCAGGTCCTCGTGCAGCTTGGCGAACTCGTAGCGCATGCGCACGCGCAGCGCGGCGTCCAGGTTGGACAGCGGCTCGTCGAACAGAAAGACCTCGGGCTTGCGCACGATGGCGCGGCCAATCGCCACGCGCTGGCGCTGGCCGCCCGACAAGTCCTTGGGCTTGCGGTCCAGCAGATGCTCGATATGCAGGATCTTGGCCGCATGGCGCACCGCGGTCTCAATCTCGGCCTTGGGCACCTTGGCCAGCTTCAGGCCGAACGCCATGTTGTCGAACAGGTTCATGTGCGGGTAGAGCGCATAGCTCTGGAACACCATCGCAATGCCTCGTTCGGCCGGCGGCACGTCGTTGACGACGCGCCCGCCTATGCTCAGCTGGCCGCCGGTGATCTCTTCCAGCCCGGCGATGGAGCGCAGCAGCGTGGACTTGCCGCAGCCCGAGGGGCCGACGAAGACCATGAACTCGCCGTCACGGATGTCCAGGTCGATGCCGTGCAGGATGCGGACGTCGCCATAGGCCTTTTCCACGCCGCTCAGTCTGACCTCTGCCACTTGGCTCACCCTTCTCTGCGGCCGGTGCGGGCCGCTTGTCTCACGTTGTTTGAGGCGCTGCTTTTCGGGGCTGCGCCAGGTTCTGTAGAGAATATACAGTCGTCGGGCCGGGCCAACAACAGGGCTTGCCTGTGAAGCTGCTTGGCAAGTCATTTAAAATCAAGGCCTTAAACGCTGGCGCGGGTTTTCCCGATGTAGTCAAACTACAAATGCGCCGCGAGCTGCCCGATACTTGAGGCTTGGCTAGCCTCAGTTAGCATTCTCGCCCGCGCCCTGACGCGGGCCGGCCCGCATGAATACCACCTCTTCCTCCCGCTCCGCGCCGTCCCGCGCCCGTTCCACCAAGGCTGCTGCGATGAAGTCGACCCCCTCCGCTGTCCCCGCGCTGCAGGCCGCCTTCGAGCAAGCCTACGAGCGCGAGCTGGCCCAAAGCAGTGTGGGCCCCACGCCCCAGGCCGCGCTGCATGCGGCGGCCATCGCCTGCCGCGAGCACCTGGCCAGCCGCTGGGCGGCCACCCAGGCGCAGGATGCCCGCCGCGGCGAGGATGCCGCGGTGCGCCGCGTGCACTATCTGTCCATGGAATTCCTGATGGGCCGGGCGCTGTCCAACGCGCTGGCCGCGCTGGGCCTGCGCGACGCGCTGGAGGCCAAGCTGGCCGTCACCGGCCACACGCTGGGCGAGGTGCTGGAGCGCGAGCCCGACGCCGCCTTGGGCAACGGCGGCCTGGGCCGGCTGGCGGCCTGCTTCCTGGATTCCTTCGCGGAGCTGGAGCTGCCGTCCTTCGGCTACGGCCTGCGCTACCGCTACGGCACCTTCGCGCAGGTGATCAGCCAGGGCCGCCAGACCGAGCAGCCCGACGACTGGACCCGCGACACCCCGGCCTGGGAGCTGCCGCGCCCCGAGCTGCGCTATCTGGTGGGCTTTGGCGGCCGCGTGGAGGTGGATGCCTCCGGCGTGCGCCGCTGGCTGCCGGCCGATCGCATCGAGGCCCAGGCCTTCGACTTTGTCGTGCCCGCCCACCACAGCGAGCGCGTGTCCACGCTGCGCCAGTGGCAGGCCACGGCCGCGCCCATTGCGTTCAAGCCCTTCTGCGAGGGCGACTACACCCGCGCCGCGCGCCACCAGGTGCTGGCCGATGCGATCAACTGGGTGCTCTACCCGGATGATTCCACGGAAGCCGGCCGCGAGCTGCGTCTGAAGCAGGAGGCCTTCCTGGTCAGCGCCTCGCTGCAGGACCTGATCGCGCGCCACCTGCGCGAGTTCGGCTCGCTGCACAACCTGGGCAAGACCAACGCCATCCACCTGAACGACACGCACCCGGCACTGGCCCCGGCCGAGCTGATGCGCCTGCTGCTGGACGAACACGGCCTGGGCTGGGACGAGGCCTGGAAGCTGACCTGCCAGGCCGTGGCCTACACCAACCACACGCTGATGCCCGAGGCGCTGGAGACCTGGCCGGTGCGCATGTTCGAGGCGCTGCTGCCGCGGCACCTGGAAATCATCTACGAGATCAACCACCGCTTCCTGCAGGACCTGAAGGCGCGCTTCCCGAACGACCCCGGCCTGGCGGCCCGCGTGTCGCTGATCGACGAGGGCAGCCACGGCGGCGAGCGCCGCGTGCGCATGGCTTCGCTGGCGCTGGTCGCCTCGCACCGTGTGAACGGCGTGGCCGCGCTGCACTCCGAGCTGATGGTGCAGACCATCTTCGCGGACTACGCCCGCATCTGGCCCGAGCGCTTCCACAACGTCACCAACGGCGTCACGCCGCGGCGCTGGCTGCAGCAGGCCAATCCGCAGCTCTCCGGCCTGCTGGACGAGCGCCTGGGCACGGGCTGGCGCAAGGACCTGGCCGGGCTGGCCGCGCTCAAGCCGCTGGCGGCCGATCCCGAGCTGGGCCGGCAGTTTCTGGCGGTCAAGCGGGCCAACAAGGAGCGCCTGGCGGCGCTGATACGCCGAGAGCTGGGCGTGGCCGTCAGCGTGGACAGCCTGTTTGACATCCAGATCAAGCGCATCCACGAGTACAAGCGCCAGCTGCTCAATCTGCTGCACGTGATCAGCCGCTACCAGGCCATCTGCGACAACCCGCAGGCCGCCTGGGTGCCGCGCACCGTGGTGATCGCCGGCAAGGCCGCGTCGGCCTACCAGACGGCCAAGAGCATCGTGCGCCTGGCGCATGACGTGGGCCGCGTGATCAACAGCGACCCGCGCGTGGGCGACAAGCTCAAGCTGGTGTTCCTGCCCAACTACAGCGTCACGCTGGCCGAGAGCATCATCCCGGCGGCCGACCTGTCGGAGCAGATCTCCACCGCCGGCACCGAGGCCTCGGGCACCGGCAACATGAAGTTCGGCATGAACGGTGCGCTCACCATTGGCACCTGGGATGGCGCCAACATCGAGATGGCCGAGGCCATGGGCGTGGAGAACATGTTCGTGTTCGGTCTGCGCGCCGACGCGGTGGCCAAGATCAAGGCGCTGGGCTACGACCCCAAGCTCTATGTGGAAGAGAACCGCCAGCTCAAGCGCGTGATGGACGCGATCGCCGGCGGTGCCTTCAGCAACGGCGACACCGAGCGCTACCGCTCTCTGGTGGACAGCCTGTTGGGCCGCGACAGCTATCTGCTGATGGCCGACTTCGCCGACTACGTGGCCACGCAGGCCAAGGTGGATGCGTTGTTCGCCGACCCGGCCGCCTGGGCCGAGCGCGCGCTGCTCAATATCGCGGGCATGGGCTGGTTCTCGTCGGACCGCACCATCGCCGAGTATGTCGAGCGCGTCTGGTCGCGCGCCAGCCTGGGCTGACGCGCGGGCATGCTGAGCGAGGCCGATCTCGACGCGCTGCTGGGGGCCCGGCATGCCGACCCCTTCGCGGTGCTGGGCCTGCACCCGGCCGCCGACGGCCGGCTGTGGATGCGCACGCTGCAGCCCGATGCGGCGGCGGTCACGCTGCTGGACGCCGGCAGCGGCAAGCCCATCGTCGAGCTGACGCCGCGCCGCGAGGGCTTCTTCGAGGCGCTGGTGCCGCGGCGCAAGAACCGCTTCGACTACCGGCTGGCCATGCGCTGGCTGAGTGGCGGCGAGGGCGTGTACGCCGATGCCTACGGTTTCTGGCCGCAGCTGGCCGAGGCCGAGCTGCAGCGCTTTGCCGCCGGCCAGCACGGCCGGCCCTGGGAGCTGCTGGGCGCGCAGGCGCTCACGCATGGCGACGTGGCCGGCGTGCGCTTCGCGGTGTGGGCCCCCAACGCGCGCCGCGTCAGCGTGGTGGGCAGCTTCAACAACTGGGACGGCCGCCGCCACCCCATGCGCCGCCGCCACGAGGCCGGCGTGTGGGAGATCTTCGTGCCGCATGCGGCCGAGGGCGATCTCTACAAGTTCGAGATCCTGGCCGCCGACGGCCGCCTGCTGCCGCTCAAGGCCGACCCCTATGCGCGCCGCGCCCAGCTGCGGCCCGACACCGCCAGCATCGTCGCGCCGCTGCCGCCGGCCAGCCCGCTGCCGCGCACGCGCGCCCGGGCCAACGAGCGCCACGCGCCCATCAGCATCTACGAGGTGCATGCGCCGTCCTGGCGCGGCGGGGCCAACGGTGGTTTTCCGGACTGGGACCAGCTCGCCGAGCAGCTGCCCGCCTACGTGGCCGAGCTGGGCTTCACCCATGTGCAGCTGATGCCGGTCAGCGAGCATCCCTTCGACGGCTCCTGGGGCTACCAGACGCTGGGGATGTACGCCCCCAGCGCGCGCTTCGGTCCGCCCGAGGGCTTCGCGCGCTTCGTCGCGGCCTGCCATGAGCAGGGCCTGGGCGTGCTGCTGGACTGGGTGCCCGCGCACTTTCCGGCCGATGCCCACGGCCTGGCCGATTTCGACGGCACGCATCTCTACGACTACGCGGACCCGCGCGAGGGCTTCCACCGCGACTGGAACACGCTGATCTACAACTTCGGCCGCACCGAGGTGCGCGAGTTCCTGGTCGGCAGCGCGCTGTACTGGCTGGAGCGCTGGGGTGTGGACGGGCTGCGCGTGGACGCGGTGGCCTCCATGCTCTACCGCGACTACTCGCGCCAGCCCGGCGAATGGATTCCCAATGCGCAGGGCGGCCGCGAGAACCTGGAAGCCATCGCGCTGCTGCGCGAGATGAACGAGCGCGTGGGCGGCGAACTGCCCGGTGCCATCACCGTGGCCGAGGAGAGCACCAGCTTCCCCGGCGTGTCGGCGCCCACCTATGCCGGCGGCCTGGGCTTTCACTACAAGTGGAATATGGGCTGGATGAACGACACCCTGCGCTACATGGCGGAGGACCCGATCAACCGGCGCTGGCATCACGACAAGATGAGCTTCGGCCTGGTCTACGCGTTCAGCGAGAACTTCGTGCTGCCCATCTCGCATGACGAGGTGGTGCACGGCAAGGGCGCGATGCTGGCCAAGATGCCGGGCGACGAGTGGCAGCAGTTCGCCAACCTGCGCGCCTACTACGGCTTCATGTGGGGCCACCCCGGCAAGAAGCTGTTGTTCATGGGCCAGGAGTTCGCGCAGCGCGCCGAATGGAACCACGAGCAGCCGCTGCCCTGGGCGCTGCTGCAGGACGAGCGCCATGCCGGCGTGCAGCGCCTGGTGACCGACCTCAACCGCCTCTACCGCGAGCGGCCCGCGCTGCACCGGCTGGACTGCGACGCCATAGGCTTCGAGTGGCTGGTGTCGCACGACAGCGAGCAGTCGGTGTTCGCCTGGCTGCGCCGCGACGGCACCGGCCAGCTGGTGCTGGTGGTGTGCAACTTCACGCCGGTGCCGCGCGAGGGCTACGAGATCGGCGTGCCCGAGCACATCGGCGCCTGGCGCGAGGTGCTCAACACCGACTCCGCCTACTACGGTGGCAGCAACGTCGGCAACGGCGTGGGCCCGTTGCCGGTCAGCGACCGCCCGGCCCACGGCCGGCGCGCGTCGCTGTCCCTGACCCTTCCCCCGCTGGGCACGCTGTTCCTCGTGCCCGCCTGATCCATCGTCTGCGTTGAGGCTGTCCAGCGATGCCCCATCTCCCCGAACTCCAAGCCGGTTGGCACGAACCCCTGGGCGCGCTGGCGCGCGACGGCGGCGTCAACTTCGCGGTCGCCAGCGACCATGCCAGCGCTATCGAGCTGTGCGTGTTCGATGCCGAAGGCCAGCGCGAGCTGCGCCGCTATGCACTGCAGGGCCCGCATGACGGCGTGTTCCACGGCTTCCTGCCCGGCGTGGGGCCGGGCCTGGTCTACGGCCTGCGCGCCCATGGCCCCTACGCGCCGGAGCAGGGCCATCGCTTCAACCCCCACAAGCTGCTGCTGGACCCCTACGCGCGCGAGATCGTCGGCCACTTCGGCTGGCGCGCCGAGCACCATGGCTACGAGCTGGGCCACCCGGACGGCCCGCGTTCCTTCGACAGCCGCGACAACGCCACCCAGGCGCTGAAGGCCCGCGTGGCGCCCCCGCCCGTGCCGCACACGCGGCTGCACAGGCCGCGCCGCGCGCCGCAGGACGTGGTGCTGTACGAGGTGCATGTGAAGGGCTTCAGCCAGCAGCATCCCGGCGTGCCGGCCGCGTTGCGCGGCAGCTATGCGGGCCTGGCCCACCCGGCGGCGATTGCGCACTTCAAGCGCCTGGGCGTGACCACGCTGTCGCTGCTGCCGGTGCACTACTGCATCGACGAGCCTCACCTGGCCGAGCGCCGGCTGCGCAACTACTGGGGCTACAACACGCTGGGCTTCTTCTGCCCCGACCCGCGCCTGGCCAGCGCGGCGCACCGCGACGACCCCACGGCGGTGGCCGCCGAGTTCCGCGCGATGGTGGATGCGCTGCACGAGGCCGGCCTGGAGGTGGTGCTGGACGTGGTCTACAACCACACGCCCGAGGGCAACGAGTTCGGTCCCACGCTGAGCTTCCGCGGGCTGGACAACAAGACCTGGTACCGCCTGGTCAGCGGCGACTGGAGCCGCTACGAGAACCTCACCGGCTGCGGCAACACGGTGCACTGCTCGGCGCCGCGGGTGGCGCAGTTCGTGCTGGACTCGCTGCGCTTCTGGGTGGCCGAGATGGGCGTGGATGGCTTCCGCTTCGATCTCGCGCCGGTGCTGGGCCGCGCGTCGCACGGCTTCGACCCCAACGCCGCCTTCTTCACCGCGCTGCGGCAGGACCCGGTGCTGGCCGGCGTGCACCTGATCGCCGAGCCCTGGGACGCCGCCTACGACGGCTACCAGGTGGGCCGCTTCCCGGGCCGCTTCCTGGAGTGGAACGACAAGTTCCGCGATGCCGCGCGCGGCTACTGGCTGCAGTCCGGCGGCGTGGGGCGGGGCGAGTTCGCGCGCCGCTTCATGGCGTCCAGCGACGTGTTCCACCACGGCCAGCGCCAGCCGGCCGCGTCGGTGAACTTCGTGTCGGTGCACGACGGCTTCACGCTGGCCGACCTGACCAGCTACTCCACCAAGCACAACCACGCCAACGGCGAAGACAACCGCGACGGCCGCGATGGCGAGCTGTGCGCCAACTTCGGCGCGGAAGGGCCGACCGACGACCCCGCCATCCGCGACACCCGCCGCCGCGTACGCCGCGCGCTGCTGGTCACGCTGTTGCTGGCCCAGGGCACACCCATGCTGTGCGCGGGCGACGAGATCGTGAACAGCCAGGGCGGCAACAACAACGCCTACTGCCAGGACAACCCCACGACCTGGCTGGACTGGGCCGGCGCCGCGGCCGACGATGAGGCCCGCGACACCGAGGCCTGGGTGGCCGAGCTGCTGGCGTTGCGTGCGGCCGAGCCGCTGCTGCGCCATCCGCGCTGGTTCGCGCCGCCACCGGGCGGGCAGGGCGATGCCTGCATCGCCTGGTACGCGCCCAGCGGCCACGAGATGCAGCCGCACGACTGGCATGACGCCGGCCAGCACGCCTTCTGCGCCCAGCTGCGCGCCGCCGGCGCCGACGAACCGCGGCTGATGCTGGTGTTCAACCCCGAGCCGCAGTCGCTGCCCTTCACGCTGTGCCACGGCCCCTGGCAGCTGCGGCTGGACAGCAGCGGCGAGTCCCAGCCCGGCCCCATCCTCGCCGGCCAGCCGCTGAACGTGCCGGCCCGCTCCCTCCTGTTGCTCTGCAAGCCATGAACCTGAACCAACGCTCCTCCGGTGTGCTGCTGCACATCACCTCGCTGCCCGGCCCGCACGGCATGGGTGACTTCGGCCCCGACGCCTACCGTTTCGTGGACTGGCTGCAGGGTGCGGGCCAGTCCATCTGGCAGCTGCTGCCCACCACGCCCATTGGCCCGGGCGACAGCCCCTACCAGGGCGTGTCCGCCTTTGCCGGCAGCCAGTGGATGGTGGCGCTGGAGCCGCTGGTGGCCAAGGGCTGGCTGGCCGCGCCCCAGGTGCCGGATTTCTGCGCCGAGCGCGTGGACTATGGCCGCGTGACGCCCTGGCGCGAGCAGCAGCTGCGCGCCGCCGCCGCCGGCTTCTTCGCGGGCGCCAGCGCGGCCGACCGGCAGCGCTACACCGCCTGGTGCCAGGCCGAGGCCGGCTGGCTGGACGACTACGCGCTGTTCATGGCGATTCGCTCGCCGCTGAACGGCCAGCCCTGGTGGACCTGGGAGGACGGCCTCAAGCGCCGCAAGCCCAAGGCGCTGGCGGCCGCGCGCAAGCAGCATGCGGGCGAAGTCGCCTTCTGGCAGTTCGTGCAGTGGCAGTTCGACGAGCAGGCCCGCGCGCTCAAGGCCTATGCCAACGAGCGTGGCGTGCACCTGATGGGCGATCTGCCCATCTTCGTCGCGCACGACAGCGCGGACTGCTGGTCGCGTCCCGACCTCTACCACCTGGACGACGAGTTCCAGACCTCGGTGGTGGCCGGCGTGCCGCCGGACGCGATGTCAGCGGCCGGCCAGCGCTGGGGCAACCCGCTGTACCGCTGGGACCGCATGGCCGCCGAGAACTACGCCTGGTGGACCGCCCGCGTGAAGCGCGCGCTGGGCCAGGCCGACGTGTTCCGCATCGACCATTTCCGCGGCTTTGCCGGCTACTACGAGATCCCGGGCAGCAGCCCCGATGCGACGCAGGGCCGCTGGGTGACCGGCCCGGGCATGGCACTGTTCGACGCGATCAAGCAGGCGCTGGGCCCGCTGCCCATCGTGGCCGAGGACCTGGGCTTCATCACCGACGACGTGCATGAACTGCGCGACGGCTGCGGCTTCCCCGGCATGAAGATCCTGCAGTTCGGCTTTGGCGGGGAGGGCGACCACGAGTTCCTGCCGCACAACTGGCCGCGCGCGGCGGTGGCCTACACCGGCACGCACGACAACGACACGGTGCGCGGCTGGTGGATGCAGGCCAGCCCGCGCGAGCGCGCGTTCGCCGGCTCCTACCTGCCCTGCGGCGAGCACGACGTGCACTGGGCCATGATCCGCGGCTGCGCCAACTCGGTGGCCAACATCGCGGTCTACCCGCTGCAGGACGTGCTGGGCCTGGGCAGCGAGCACCGCATGAACGTGCCCGGCGTGCTGGGCGGCAACTGGGGCTGGCGCTTCCGCTGGGACTGGCTGGGCAGCGAGCCCGCCCGCGTGCTGGGCCTGATCACCGCGGCTGCCGGCCGCGGGCCGTTTGCCCTGCTGAAACTACCGGGCTGAGCCGCGCAGCGCCGCGGTTAGGCTTCTCCACCTGTTCCCCGGGGCTGCTGTCGCAGCCCCTTTTTGCGCCCGCCGTCCATGAACACCACCGAAGTCTTCCTGATCGCGATGCTCATCATCCTGAGCGTGCCCTATCTGCTGTGGCGGGTGTTCAGGACCGAGTACTTCGCGCCGCTGGTGGTGGTGCAGATCCTGACCGGCATCCTGCTGGGGCCGGGCGTGCTGGGCGCGGCCTTCCCCGACTACTACCGCTTCGTGTTCGCGCCGCCGGTGATCGCGGCGCTGAACGGCCTCGCGTGGTGGGCGGTGATGCTGTTCGTCTGCATCGCCGGCATCGAGCTGGACCTGAAAGCCGCCTGGCAGCACCGGCGCGAGAGCAGCATCACCTCGGGCCTGGCGCTGGGCCTGCCGCTGCTGCTGGGCTGCGGCGCAGCGCTCGTGCTGCTGGCCGCGCCGGGCTGGCAGGGCCCGGCGGCCACGGCCTGGCAGTTCGTGCTGGGCGTGGGCATGAGCTGCGCGGTGACCGCGCTGCCCATCCTCGTGCTGTTCCTGGAGAAGCTGCACATCCTGCGCACGCCGCTGGGCCAGCGCATCCTGCGCTATGCGAGCCTGGACGACATCGCGATCTGGGGCGTGCTCGCGCTGATCCTGCTGGACTGGCAGCGCGTGGGCCGCCAGCTCGCCTTCCTGCTGGCCTTCGTGCTGGTGGGCCTGGCGTTCCGCGCGCTGATGCGCCGCCTGCCGGCGGCCGACCGCTGGTATGCCGCGCTGATCTGGCTGGCCGCCTGTGCCTTCGGGGCGGACTGGTCGGGCCTGCACTACATGGTGGGCGCCTTCCTGGCCGGTGCCAGCCTGGACGCCGAGTGGTTCGACCGCGAGCAGCTCGACGGCCTGCGCCGCCATGTGCTGCTGGTGCTGATGCCGGTGTTCTTCCTGTCCACCGGCCTGCGCACCAACTGGGCGGTGGGCGGCTCAGCCGTCTTCCTGGCGGCGGCCTGGCTGCTGCTGGCCTCGGTGGCCGGCAAGCTGGCCGGCGTTCACCTGGCGGGCCGGGTCTTGCGCTGGGCGCCCGGCGAGGCCGGCCTGATCGGCTGGCTGCTGCAGACCAAGGCGCTGATCATGATCATCTTCGCCAACATCCTGCTGGACCGTCAGATCATCACCAGCGAAACCTTCACCGCAC
>NZ_CAJYPS010000027.1 GCF_913777145.1 uncultured Roseateles sp. | reverse complement strand
CACGCGGCTCTTCAGCACGGTCATCGCGGAGTCGCCACCGCCGCCGGCCACCGCGAAGTCCTTCCAGGTGTGGCCCTTGGCCTGCAGGCTGGCCTTCAGGCCCTGGGCGGCCTTGGCCTCGCCGCCGCTGGTCCACCAGTGCAGCACCTCGACTTCGCCGGCCTGGGCCGACAGGCTCAGCGCGAGCGCAGCGCTCGCGGCCATCAGATTCAGAGTGAATTTCATCGTTGTTCCTTGGCTGGGGGTCAGAACCACCATTCGACCTGCGCGCCAGCGCTGGTGCCCGAGGTCTCGTTGGCCAGCGCGGGGTTGCCGGTCACGTTGCCGGCGGCCTTGTTCCAGCGCGCCATGGTCACGTAAAAGCGCAGCTCCGGGCGCGACCAAAAGGTGTTGTCCACCGACAGCGTCGGGGCAATCGTCAGCTTGTCCAGACGCGCGGTGGCGCCGCCCTCGGGCTTGTACTGGCTGTGGCCCAGTTCGGTGATGAACTTGAAGTTGCGGCTGATGCCGTAGCTGACCCGACCGCCGACCGAGAAGGACGTGACGTCCTGGCCGAACTTGTTGGTTTCCTTGGCGAACAGCACCATGGCCTGGCCGCCCACGCGGCCGATCTGGCCGTTGAAGCTTTCCACCACGCGCCAGCCCTTGGCATTGCTGCCGGCGGTGAGGTCGCCGAAGTTGCTGTTCAGGCCAGCCGAGCCCTGGGCGTATTGCACCCACAGGTTGTTGGTCAGGCCGGTGCCCAGCAGGTTTTCCTGGTCGTGGCGGATCGCGACGCCGGCGCCGGTGGTGCCGCCGCTGAACTGGCCCTTGGTGGCCGTGGTGAACACGTTGAGCGCGCCACCCTCGTTGGCCGGCAGCGACAGCAGTTCCACGTTGATGCGGTGGCCGGGCTTGTCCGGCGTGTCGTCGTTCTTGTAGTAGGCCACGCCCAGCTTGCCGCCCAGCGCCGTGATGCCCTTCACGCCGGCGCCCACGCCCTTCATCTCGGTAAAGAAGGTGTCGACGATGTGCACGTCGCCGCGGCGGCCGCGTTCCTTGCCTATCCAGAAGGTGGCTTCGGGCAGCAGATCGATGCCCTTGACCTCGGCCCACAGCTGCTCGATGCCCAGGCCCTTGCCGTCGGTATCGGTGTTGCCGGTGTAGTGGCTGGTCATCAGGTTGACCTTGTATTCAAGGCCATCCTTCTTGTAATCCTGGCTGAGCATGAACTCGCCAAAGATGTCGCACTCGTTACCGAGGCGGTACTTCATGCCCGAGACGCCGCCGTTGAGGGCGTAGCAGGCACGGTTGGTGGAATGTCCGGTCAGGCCCGGGCCGGCGCGCCAGTAGCCGCTCCAGTCCAGGGCTTGGGAAGTGCCGCTCATCCCGAGCAGCAACAGGCTGGCCATCGCGAGGCCGCAGCGCTTTTGCATCGTTGTCTCCAGGTTCTTGACGCTGACGCGTCGAGTTCCGGGGCCCGACGCTCAGCAGTTTTCTTGGTTTGCTAGCGGCGCGAATGTTAATGATACGTTCATGTTAATAGATAGGTAATTACCTTAATAGATCATGAACTAACAACACCAAGGGTTGGTAGCAACAGCTCCACCCTCAGGCCATGGGGCTCGACGGATGAGAGCCGCACACGGCCGCCGTGGCGCTCGGCGATCTCGCGCACGATGGCCAGGCCCAGGCCGCAGCCCGTGCCCTCGTGGGTGGCACGCACGAAGCGCTCCAGCACCTGCGGGTGCAGGTGGGGCGCGAGGCCGGGTCCGGTGTCGCTGACGCTCAGCAGCCAGTGGCCGGCCTCGCCGGGCATCACCGCCACCGTGACCAGGCTGCCGCTGCCGGCATAGCGCAGCGCGTTGTCCAGCAGGTTGGCCAGCGCCTCGCGCAGCAGCGTGGGCTGGCCGCGCACCTGCGCGTTGCAGACGCTGGCATCGTCCATGCCCAGGTCTATGCCGGCGGCCAGCGCGCGCGGCACCCATTCGGCGGTGAGCTCGCGGGCCAGGCGGGCCAGGTCCAGCGGCTCGAAGCCGCGCTGGCCGCCCACCGCCTCGGGCTCGGCGCGCGCCAGGCTCAGCAGCTGGCCCACCAGGTGGGCGCTGCGTGTGGCGGCCTCCACCACACGCTGCAGCCGCTCCCGCTGCGGCCCCGGGCTGGCATCGGCCAGCGCGAGCTCGGCCTGGCTCTTGAGTCCGGCCAGCGGCGTGCGCAGCTGGTGAGCCGCGTCCGCGATGAAGCGGCGCTGGCCCTGCACCGTGGTCTGCACCGCCTCCAGCAGGTGGTTGATGGCCAGCGCCAGCGAGCGCAGCTCGGTCGGCGCGGTGTTGATCTGTATGGGCCGCAGGTCGTTGGGCGCGCGGCCCTCCACCGCCTGGCGCAGGCCCTGCAGCGGCGCCAGGCCGGCGCGTATGCCGGCCCACACCAGAGCGCTCAGCGCCAGCATCAGCATGGACAGCGGCAGCAGCGTGTCCAGCAGCAGGCGGCGCGCCAGCTCCTCGCGGTTGGCGCTGGAGCGCGCCACCTGCACCCGCATGCGCGTGCCCGGGCCCAGGCCGTCGCTGGCGATCAGCGTGAGCGCGGCCACGCGCAGCTGCTGCCGGCCCTCGGGGTTGTCGATGCGGCCGTCGTAGACCAGCGGCTGGTCCGGCGTGGGCTCGCGCGGCGGCGTGGGCAGCAGCGCGTTGCCGAGAATGAATTCACCCGGCGGCGAGCTGACCGTGTAGAGCAGCTTGTCGCGCGGGTCGGCCTCCAGCACGTCCTGGGCCGCGCGCGGCAGGTCGATCAGCAGGCCGTGGCCCATGGGCTTGATCTGCCGGGCCAGTGTGCGCGTGGCCTGCAGCAGGCTGGCGTCCACCGCCTCGGTGGCGTAGCGCTCGGCCAGCCGGTAGGTGAAGGCCGCGCCGGCCAGCCACAGCACCAGCTGCGGTGCCAGCAGCCACAGCAGCAGCTGGCGCCGCAGGCTGGCGCCGCCCTTCATGGGCTGGCCTCGAGCAGATAGCCCAGGCCGCGCACTGTGCGCACCGCCACGCCCGCGCCCTCCAGCTTCTTGCGCAGCCGGTGGATGTAGACCTCGATCGCGTTGCTGGCGTTGGCGTCCTGGCCCCAGGACTGCAGGATCTGTTCCTTGGTGATCACGCGGCCGCGGTGCTGCAGCAGCAGCTCCAGCAGCAGCCATTCACGCGGGCTCAGCTCCAGCGGCTGGCCGGCCACCAGCGCGCGGCGCGACTCCCCATCCAGGCTCAGCCGGCCCAGCTCCAGCCCCTTGGCCGGGCTTTGCAGGCGCGAGCGCCGCAGCAGCGCGTTCAGCCGCGCCTCCAGCTCGGGAAAGTCGAAGGGCTTGGTCAGGTAGTCGTCGGCGCCCGCGTTCAGGCCGTGCACGCGGTCTTCCAGGCCGTCGCGGGCGGTCAGCAGCATCACCGGCAGCGTGGGGCGGGTCTGGCGCAGGCCTTCCAGCACGGCCAGGCCGTCCATCATGGGCAGGCCGATGTCCAGGATGGCCGCGTCATAGGTCTGGCGGCTCAGCAGGTATTCGGCCACCGCGCCATTGGGCGCGTGTTCGACCTCGAAACCGGCGCGCCGCAGCTGGGCGGCGAGCGCGTCGGCGAGCAGGGCGTCGTCTTCAGCGAGCAGCAGGTTCATGAACGAAATGTAATGAAGCTGACTGCCGGCGGGCAGGGGGCCCGCCCCGAGGCTCAATCGGCCGGGCGCAGCTTGTCCAGCAGGCCGGAGAGGCCGTCCAGCGAGTCGAAGTGGATGGCCAGTTCGCCGCTTTGCTCGCCACGCTTGCTGCGCTTCTTCACGCGGATCTCCACCGTCGTGCCCAGCGCGTCGGCGAGTTCCTCTTCCAGGCGCAGCACGTCGCGGCTCTTGTCGCTCTTCACGCGCAGCAGCGGCGCCTGGCGCGCCGCGCCCTGGGTCTTGGCGACCAGCTTCTCGGCCTCGCGCACGCTGAGCTTCCTGGCCGCGATCTCGCTGGCCGTGGTGATCTGCGTGGCGCCGTCCAGCGGCAGCAGCGCGCGCGCATGGCCCATGTCCAGGTCGCCGGCCATCAGCATGTTCTGCACCGGCGCGGCCAGATTGAGCAGGCGCAGCAGGTTGCTGGCGGCGCTGCGCGAACGGCCCACGGCCTGCGCGGCCTGCTCGTGCGTGAGGCCGAACTCGTCGGTCAGGCGCTTCAGGCCCTGGGCCTCTTCCAGCGGGTTGAGGTCTTCGCGCTGGATGTTCTCGATCAGCGCCATCGCGGCGGCGGACTCGTCCGGCACCGCCTTGACCAGCACCGGCACCTCGCGCAGGCCGGCCAGCTTGGCGGCACGAAAGCGCCGTTCACCGGCGATGATCTCGTAGGCCACGCTGCCGTTGGGCGCGATGGGGCGCACCAGGATGGGCTGCATGATGCCCTGGCCCTTGATGGATTCGGCCAGCTCGTACAGCGAGCCCTCGTCCATGCGGGTGCGCGGCTGGTACTTGCCGGCCTGCATCTGTTCGAGCTTGAGCGTGCTGGGCGTGCCTTCGCGCTCGGGCGCGGGCGTGTCGCTGACTTTGGGGCCTAGCAGGGCTTCGAGGCCCAGCCCCAGGCCCTTGGGTTTCTTGGTGACCATGGCGGCATTGTCCTTCAGCGCTGCGCCAGGCCTTGCAGCAAGACCCGACCCTCGGGCCAGTCGCCCAGGCCGGAGTCGGCGTTCAGGTGGCCGCGGGGCCCCGCCATCACCACGCTGGAGCCCCAGTCCTGCGCCATCTGCAGGCTGCGCTCGGCGGCGCCGAAGGGGTCGTCGCTGCTGATCACCGTGAGGCTGGGGAAGGGCAGGCGGCCGCGGCGTATCGGTCGCCAGTTGTGCAACTGCGGCGGCATGTCCTCGCGCTCGGTGTCGGGCGGGGCCACCAGCAGCGCGCCCTTCACGCGGGCCGTGTGCTGCGAGTGCTCGGCCCAGCTGGCCACCAGCTGGCAGCCCAGCGAATGCGCCACCAGCAGCGCCGGCGCATCGTCCTGCAGCAGCACCTCGTCCAGCTGTGCCATCCAGTCGCCGCGGCGCGGCCAGTGCCAGTCGTGCTGTTCGACGCGGGTGTCGCCGTGCAGGCGCTCCCAGCGGGTCTGCCAGTGCTCGGGGCCGGAGTTTTGCCAGCCGGGGAGTAGCAGTACACGGTGATCGTTCATGGTTTGCCCTTATCCTGCGCGGCTGGATTTTGCTTGGAGCAGCGGCGATGACGTTCAAGGTGTTTGTGGATGGCCAGGAAGGCACGACGGGTCTGCGGATTCACGAGTACCTCGCGGCCCGCAGCGACATCGAGGTGCTGAAGATAGACGCCGACAAGCGCAAGGACCCGGCCGAGCGCGCCCGCCTGCTGAACGCGGCCGACGTGGCCTTCCTGTGCCTGCCGGACGCGGCCTCGCGCGAGGCCGCGGCCATGATCACCAATCCCAACACCTGCCTGATCGACGCCAGCACCGCGCACCGCACGGTGCCGGGCTGGACCTTCGGTCTGCCCGAGCTGGCCCAGGGCCAGCGCGACGCCATCCGCGCATCCAAGCGCATCGCCAACCCGGGCTGCCATGCCAGCGCCTTCATCCTGGCGGTGCGTCCGCTGGTGGATGCCGGCCTGCTGCCGCGCGACGCGGCGGTCAGCGCCACCTCCATTACCGGCTACTCGGGCGGCGGCAAGAGCATGATCGCCGAGTACCAGCAGCAGCCGCTGCCGGCCGAGCTGAGCGCGCCGCGCCCCTATGGCCTGGGCCTCAAGCACAAGCACCTGCCCGAGATGATGGCCCACACCGGCCTGGCCACGCCGCCGGTGTTCATGCCCATCGTCAGCAGCTTCTACAAGGGCCTGGCGGTGAGCGTGCCCCTGCACCTGAGCCAGCTCAAGCCCGGCACCACGCCGGAGGCCATGCAGGCCGCGCTGGCCGCGCACTATGCCGGCGAGCGCTTCATCCGCGTGCTGCCGCTGCGCGACGCCGCCACGCTGGAGAGCGGCTTCTTCGACGTGCAGGCCTGCAACGACACCAACCGCGTGGACCTCTTCGTGTTCGCCAGCGACACGCAAGTGCTGCTGATCGCCCGCCTGGACAACCTGGGCAAGGGTGCCAGCGGCGCGGCGGTGCAGAGCATGAACGTGCACCTGGGCGTCGAGGAAAGCCTGGGCCTGGTCTGAGGCCCAGCGCGGGCCGGCGCCGCGCGCTGGCGATTCGCCGGCCCGGCTGTCGACTCGTCGCCGGCCGCTGGGGCCGGGCAGGGCGGGTGGGCACAGTGCGGCCATCGCCACCCGCCTTGAAAGCCCGCCATGACCACCACCGCCTCCTCCCTGCCCCTGTGGCCCTTCGTCATCCTGGCCGCCCTGGTGGCGCTGGGCTGGCGCCAGTCGCGTGAGCGCCTGGTGCGGCCGGGCACGCTGGCCCGCGTGGCGCTGGGGATGCTGGCGCTGTCGCTGTACGGCGTGACCTCGGCCTTTGGCGCCGCGCTGCTGCCGGTGCTGGCCTGGGGCCTGGGTTTTGCGGCCGCGCTGGGCCCGGCGGGCGCGGTGTTCGCCCCGCGCGGGCTGTCCCGCGAGGGCGAGGCGGTGCGCCTGCCGGGCAGCTGGCTGCCGCTGGCGCTGATGCTGGGCATCTTCCTGAGCAGGTTCGCGCTGGGCATGGCAACCGGCACCGGCTCGCCGCTGCTGCACCAGGCCGCCTTCATCGCCACGGTCAGCGCGGCGCTGGGCCTGTTCAGCGGGGCCTTCGCGGCCCGGGCCCGTGCCGTGGGGCGTTGCGCCCGCCTCCAGGGGGCCTGAGGGCGGCGTTCGTGGCGCTACCCGGCTGCTGCGCTTCAGCGCCGCGCCAGCTCGTAGCGGAACTCCACGCAGGGCTGGCCGCGGAACTCGGTCTCCACGCGTGTGACCTGGATCGCACCCAGGCGTTCCAGCAGGCGCAGGCAGGCGAGGTTGCGCGCGTCGGTCTGCGCGTGGATCACCTGCACCGGGGTGTCGGCCAGCAGCAGCTGCACCGCCGCCCGCACCGCGGCGCTGGCGATGCCATGGCCCTGGGCCTCGCGGGCCAGGCTGAAGCCCAGCTCGGCCTCCCGGCCGTCGGCACTGACGAACAGGCCCACATCGCCCAGCAGCGCGTCGCTGACCGGGTCGGCAATGCCCAGCTGGCTCCAGTGGCCGGGCTGCAGCAGCGGGGCGCTGGCCATCTCCTGCAGAAAGGCCAGCGCCTGGGCGTCGGGCCAGGGCGTCCAGCCCTGCCAGCGGCCCACCTCGGGGTCCTGGCGGTAGGCCTGGAAGGCGGCCAGGTCACTGGGCGCCAGGCGGCGCAGGCGCATCAGGCTCATGTCAGTTCGGCCTCGGGGCTGCGGTAGTGGTAGCGGTAGGCGAAGCGGAAACCCAGGCGGGCGTAGAGGCGCTGGGCCACCGCGTTGTCGCTGCCCACCTGCAGATAGGCCTGGCGGGCGCCCTGGGCGTGGGCGAGGGCCAGCAGCGCGCGGCACAGGCGCTCGCCATGCCCCTGGCGCGGCACGGCGGACGCGATGTCGTAGAGCCCGACCAGCCCGCCGGCCACCACCATCTGCCCGCAGGCCAGCAAGGTGCCAGCCTCGTCCTTCAGCGCAAAGCCCTGGTAGGCCACCGGCGCGCTGGCGATGCGCTCCGCGTGGGCGGCAATGGCGGTGACCGTGGAGCCGCGCAGCGCGCCCACCAGCGCGGCGTAGGCAGGCGCCTCCAGGGCCTGGAGCGCGGCCGGGGCGGGCTCGGGCACGAGCCGTTCCAGCAGCATCACATCGGCGGCGTCGAATGCGCCCCAGCCCTTGGCGGCGAGGCGGGCGTCCAGGTCGGCCGGCCGGCTCCAGGGGGTCACGCGCACCGCCAGCGGCAGGCCGGCGGCGTCATAGGCACGCTGGCAGCGGGCCAGCAGATCGTCCAGCGGCAGTGCCCCTTCGCGCAGCGCGTTGATGCAGCGCGAGCGCTTGGCCTTGCCGGGCGACAGGCGGATCAGCCAGCCGTCAATGTCGGTCTGCTGGGGCGGGGCGGAGGCGTCCAGGCCGGCGAGTTCGGCGCGCAGCGCGAGCTCGCTCAAGCCGGCGTGGTTCATCACTTCATGGTCCCGATGCGGGCGACCATTTCCTTGGCGAACTCGATGAAGGCCTGGGCGCCGCGGGAGCTGGGGTCGAACACCACGCCCGGCAGGCCGTAGCTGGGCGCTTCGGCCAGGCGCACATTGCGCGGGATCACGCTGTTGAACACCTTGTCGCCGAAGTGGGCCTTGAGCTGCTCGCTGACCTGCTGCTGCAGCGTGATGCGGGGGTCGAACATCACGCGCAGCAGGCCGATGATCTGCAGGTCGTTGTTCAGGTTGGCGTGGATCTGCTTGATGGTATTGACCAGGTCAGTCAGCCCCTCCAGCGCGAAGTACTCGCACTGCATGGGCACGACCACGCCATGGGCGCTGCACAGGCCGTTCAGCGTCAGCATGGACAGCGACGGCGGGCAGTCGATCAGCACGAAGTCGTAGTCCGCATCGGCGGCGTTCAGCGCGGCCTTGAGCCGGGCCTCGCGGCGCTCCAGCTCCACCAGTTCGACCTCGGCGCCGGCCAGCTCGCGGTTGGCGCCCAGCACGTCATAGCCGGCCTTCTCGGCGTGGACCTTGGCCTCAGCAATGGAGGCAGATTCCAGCAGCACGTCGTAGACCGACAGCTCCAGCTTGCGCTTGTCCACGCCCGAGCCCATGGTGGCGTTGCCCTGGGGGTCCAGGTCCACGACCAGCACGCGCTGGCCGATCAGGGCCAGGCCGGCGGCCAGGTTGACGGTGGTGGTGGTCTTGCCGACGCCACCCTTCTGGTTGGCGATGCAGAAAATCTTGGCCATGGAGTCGCTTCAGGGGTCAGCCGGCATCCTAGCGGGGAAGCGGCGTGCGCCGGCCGGGACTGACCCCGAACCGACGGCTTTTCGTGCTCAGCGTGGCCGCATCCAGACGATGCAGCGCTGGGCGTCCAGCCCGGGCACCGTCAGTTGTTCCACGTGAAACACCTCGACGTCGGCCGGCAGGGCGGCGATTTCGTCGGTGGGATGCTGGCCCTTCATCGCCATCCAGACCGCACCCGGCGCCAGGTGCTGGCGGGTGAGGGTGGCGAAGTCCAGCAGCGACGCGAAGGCGCGGGAGGTGATGACGCCGAAGGCCTCGGTGGCCAGCTGCTCGACGCGACTGTGCATGCCGTGCAGATTGGGCAGCTTGAGCTCGGCAGCGACCTGCTGGATGAAGGTGGCCTTCTTGGCCACCGCGTCCACGCAGCTGACGTCGGTGCTCGGGCAGCAGATCGCGATGACCACGCCCGGCAGGCCGCCGCCTGCGCCCACGTCCATGAGTCTGGCCGGCGCCCCGTGGCGCAGCAGCGGCGGCAGGGCCGACAGGCTGTCCACGAGGTGGTGGCTCAGCATCTGCGCCGGGTCGCGCACCGCGGTCAGGTTGTAGACCTTGTTCCACTTCTGCAGCAGGGCCAGGTAGGCCAGCAGCTGGTCGATCTGCGTGTCACTCAGCGCCAGGCCCAGCGTGCGGGCCGCGTTCTCCAGCGTGGCCCTCATGCGCTCACCGCCTCGTCGGCCGTGAAGCCCTTGAACTTGCCCTTCTTCAGGTGCACCAGCAGCAGCGAGATCGCGGCCGGTGTGATGCCGGAGATGCGCGAGGCCTGGCCCAGCGTCTCGGGTCGGTGGGTGTTGAGCTTCTGGCGCGCCTCGAAGGAGAGGGCGTGGACCAGGCTGTAGTCCAGGTCCTCCGGCAGCTTCAGGTGCTCGAAGTGAGCCGCGCGGGCCACGTCGTCCACCTGCTTGTTGATGTAGCCGGCGTACTTGACACTGATCTCCACCTGCTCGGCCACCAGCCCGGCCAGTTCGGCACCCAGCTCATCGACCAGTGTTCCACGTGAAACACCCGCCTCCGGCTTGGCGATGCCGGCCACCTCGGCCACGGTGTCGAAGCTCACGCCGGGGCGGCGCAGCAGATCGGCCAGGCTGTACTCGCGCTCCAGCGCCTTGCCCACCAGTCGCTCGGCGTCGGCCGCCGGCAGGATGCCGGGGTGGACCCAGGTGCTCTTGAGCTTCTCGGTTTCACGTGAAACAGCGTCGCGCTTGCGGTTGAACGCGGCCCAGCGTTCGTCGTCCACCAGGCCCAGCTGGCGGCCGGTCTCGGTCAGACGCGCATCGGCGTTGTCCTCGCGCAGCTGCAGCCGGAACTCGGCGCGGCTGGTGAACATGCGATAGGGCTCGGTGACGCCCTTGGTGATGAGGTCGTCCACCAGCACGCCCAGATAGGCCTGGTCGCGTGCGGGCGTCCAGGGGCCATCGCCTCGAACCTGCAGTGCGGCATTCAGGCCGGCGAACAGACCCTGGGCCGCAGCCTCCTCGTAGCCGGTCGTGCCATTGATCTGGCCGGCGAAGAACAGGCCCTGGATCACCTTGGTCTCGAACGAGGCCTTCAGCCCGCGCGGGTCGAAGTAGTCGTACTCGATGGCGTAGCCGGGGCGCAGGATGTCGGCGTTCTCCAGCCCGGGGATGCTGCGCACCGCGGCGAGCTGGATGTCAAAGGGCAGGGAGGTGGAGATGCCGTTGGGATAGAACTCGTGCGTGGTCAGGCCCTCGGGCTCCAGGAAGATCTGGTGCGAGTCCTTGTCGGCGAAGCGGTTGACCTTGTCCTCGATGCTGGGGCAGTAGCGCGGGCCCACGCCCTCGATGACGCCGGTGAACATGGGGCTGCGGTCGAAGCCGCTGCGGATGATCTCGTGCGTGCGCTCGTTGGTGTGCGTGATCCAGCAGGGCACCTGCTGCGGGTGCATCGCGGTGTTGCCCATGAAGCTGAACACCGGCACGGGGTCCAGGTCGCCGGGCTGCTCCTCGCACTTGGCAAAGTCGATCGTGCGGCCGTCTATGCGCGGCGGCGTGCCGGTCTTGAGCCGCCCTTGCGGCAGCTTGAGTTCCTTCAGCCGGGCCGACAGGCTCACGGCCGGCGGGTCACCGGCGCGGCCGGCCGCGTAGTTCTGCAGGCCCACGTGCACGCGGCCGTCCAGGAAGGTGCCGGCGGTCAGCACCACCGCACGGGCGCGAAAGCGGATGCCGGCCTGGGTGACCGCGCCCACCACGCGGTCGCCTTCCACCATCAGGTCGTCCACCGCCTGCTGGAACAGTTGCAGATTCGGCTGGTTCTCCAGCCGGCGGCGTATCGCGGCCTTGTAGAGGATGCGGTCGGCCTGGGCGCGGGTGGCGCGCACGGCCGGGCCCTTGGAGCCGTTGAGGATGCGGAACTGGATGCCGCCCTCGTCGGTGGCCAGCGCCATTGCGCCGCCCAGCGCGTCGACCTCCTTCACCAGGTGGCCCTTGCCTATGCCGCCTATGCTGGGGTTGCAGCTCATCGCGCCCAGCGTCTCGATGTTGTGGGTCAGCAGCAGGGTCTGCGCGCCCATGCGCGCCGCGGCCAGTGCGGCCTCGGTGCCGGCATGGCCGCCGCCGACGACGATGACGTCGAATTCCTTGGGATAGAGCATGGTGGGGTGCCAGGTTGGGCGCCGGTGGACGGTGGCGCGGGCAAACCCCGAATTTTACGAAGTGGCTGTGGATAAGTCACCCGGCAGGCTTCTCCGGCGTCAGCCTCACGCTCAGCCCGCCCAGCGACGATGAGCGGCCGGCGCGCACGCTCCAGCCCTGCAGCGTGGCGATGCGTTTCACGATGGACCAGCCCAGGCCGCTGCCGGGCGCGTGGCTGTCGGCGCCGCGCTGGAAGCGCTGGCCCAGGCGGGCCAGGCCGGCCTCGTCCAGGCCCGGGCCGCCATCCTCGACGCGCAGCTGCCAGTCGCCTGCGGCACCGGCCTCCACAGTCAGCGTGACCGGACTGCCGGGCGGGCTGTAGCGCAGCGCGTTGTCCAGCAGATTGCGCAGCAGCACCTGGGTCAGCAGCGGATCGCCCTCGGCCGCGACCGGGGCGGGTGCGTCCAGCGCCAGCGCATGGCCCTGGTTCAAGGGGCTTTCGACCGCGTCGGCCAGCGCCTGGCGTGCCAGCTCAGCCAGGGCCAGCGGTGTGCGCGGCGGTGCGCTGGCAGCCTCCAGCCGGGCCAGCATCAGCAGCTGCTCGATCAGCCGGGCGGCGCGGTCGCAGCCGGCCAGCGTGGCGCTCAGCGCGTGGCGGCGCTCGGCGTCGTCATGCGCCCCCAGCGCCACCTGCGCCTGGGCGCGTATCGCGGCGACGGGGGTGCGCAGCTCGTGGGCTGCGTCTGCGGTGAGCCGGCGCTCACCTTGCAGCAGGGCCTCTATGCGAGCGAACAGCGCATTCAGCGCGCCCAGCACGGGCGCGAGTTCGGTGGGTGCGCCCGGCAGCGCCAGCGCGGCGAGCTGGTCGGGGCGGCGCGCGGCCAGTTGCTGACTCAGCGTGCGCAGCGGTGCCAGCCCCCAGCGCAGCACCCCGGCCCCGAGCAGCAGCATCAGCAGCAGCGCCGCCAGGCCCAGTGCCAGCAGCGGGCCCAGCACGGCGGACAGGATCTCCTGCCGCGCCGCCGCGCGCTCGCCTACCAGCACGGTCACGTCCTGGCTGGCGCCGCGGGTGACGAAGACGCGCCAGCTCACGTCGCCGCGCTTCACGGTGTGGAAGCCACTGGCCATGTCGGGCACCAGCGGCGCGATGGGCGCCTGCGAGGAGCGCAGCGCCAGCGACCCCTCGTGGAAGACCTGGAACACCGCACGCGGCGCATAGCGGTGCAGGCTGGGGGCATCCAGCACACGATCGTCGTCATGGGCCAGCGGGTTGCTGTGCTGCACCACCAGCAGCGCGGCGGCCTGCGCCAGGTGGGCGTCCAGCAGCTCGTCCAGCTCATGGCCGCCCCAGCGCGTGGCCAGCAGGGCCATCAGGCCGCCCACGCCCAGCGCCACCACGGCCAAGCCGGCCAGCAGCCGCGCCTGCAGAGAGGCCGGCCTCATGCGGGCGGCACCCGGTAGCCGACGCCGCGCACGGTCTCGATCAGGCCGGCGCCCAGCTTGCGCCGTAGATGGTGCACATGGACCTCGATCGCATTGCTGTCCACCTCCTGCCCCCAGGCATAGAGACGTTCCTCCAGCTGTTCGCGGCTCAGCACCCGGCCGGTCTGGCGCAGCAGCAGCTCCAGCAGGTCGAACTCGCGTGCCGACAGCGCCGTCTCGGCGCCCGCGCGGCTCACCTGGCGCGCGGCCGGATCGAGGGTCAGGTCGCGCCAGACCAGGCGCTCCTGCGCCTGGCCGTGCGAGCGCCGCACCAGCGCGCGCAGCCGCGCGCCCAGCTCCAGCAAGTCCACAGGCTTGATCACGTAGTCGTCCGCGCCGCCGTCCAGGCCGCGCAGGCGGTCGGGCAGGGCGTCGCGGGCGGTCAGTACCAGCACGGGCACTACGCAGCCCGCGCCGCGCACGCGGGCCAGCACCTCCAGGCCGTCCAGCCGCGGCAGGCCCAGGTCCAGCACGGCGGCCGCATAGGGCGTGGCCCGCAGCTCGCGCTCCGCGGCCTCACCGTCGCGGACCCAGTCCACCACAAAGCCCTGCTGGCGCAGGCCATTGCGCAGCCCATCGCCCAGCAGGGCATCGTCTTCGGCAAGCAGGATGCGCATCGTCAGTCGTCGTCTCGGTCGTGCTTGTGATGATGCGCTCCCTCGTGCCGGGTGTCGCCGCTGCCCTGCCAGGGTGCTGCAGGGCTCAGGCTCCAGGCCCAGAAGCCCAGCACGGCGATGATCAGCAGCGCGGCCAGGCCGCGGTGCATGCGGACCGGCGCGGTGCCGGCGGGCACGGCCTTGCGGCCGCTCAGCATGGCCGGCACCAAACGGTCGCGGCTGAGCCAGCTGGTCAGCAGCACGGCCGCCACATGCAGGCCGGCCAGCAGCAGCAGCGCGTTCGCCAGCGCCTCGTGCACGTCCTCCCAGGCCTCGCCGCGGCTGTAGGTGAGCCAGCCGCTGCCGGCCACCAGCAGGCTGGTGCCCAGCAGGGCCAGCACCGCCCAGCCGCCCGCCGGGTTGTGGCCGGCATGCGGCCCGGCCCGGCCGCCGAGCAGCGCCCGCAGGTGCTCCCGCACGGCGGCCGGGCCGCGCACAAAGCTCGTGAAGCGGGCCGGCCAGGTGCCCACCAGGCCCCACAGCAGCCGCAGCGTGGCCGCGCCAGCCAGCGTGAGGCCGAAGCTGATGTGCAGCGTGCGCCAGCCCTCGGCCTCGGCGGTCAGCCAGGCGCCGGCCATGCTGAGCGCCATCAGCGCGTGCAGCAGGCGCACCGGCGCATCCCACAGCGCCTGGGTGGGGGTTGATGCCGGGGGCGGGGCAGTGGGGGTGGCGGTATCCATGGCGGGCTCCTGTCGTGCGGAGTCCTCATGCTGGGCCGCCGGCCTTAGGGTTTCCTGAAGCCGGCTCCACGGACAATCGCGTCATGGACTGCCGCCCCCATTGCGCCGCCTGCTGCATCGCGCCTTCGATCAGCTCGCCCATTCCCGGCCACCCCCAGGGCAAGCCGGCGGGCGTGCGCTGCGCGCAGCTGGACGACGAGCTGCGCTGCCGCATCTTCGGCCGCCCCGAGCGGCCCGCGGTGTGCGGCTCGCTGCAGCCCAGCGAACTGATGTGCGGCGACAGCCGCGAGCAGGCGATGCGCTGGCTGGGCTGGATGGAAGAGCAGACGGCGCCCGGCGGCTGAGCCCTCAGCGCCCCGTGCCCTTGCCCGTCACCTTGCTCGTGACCGGCTGGCCGCTCTCGATGTCCTCCACCCACACGGCGCATTCGTCCGGCGCGATGCGGCCGGCCACGCGGTAGTGCCGGCCGTCCTGCGGCGTGAAGCTGACCTCGCCCTCGGTCTGGCAGGTCGGGTGGGTCATGGCGAGGATGGGCGCGGCCCACTGCGTGGTGGCCAGCAGCTGCAGGCGCGCGGGCCGCAGCGGCAGCTCGTTGCTCAGCGCGACCGGCGTCACGCTGAAGCCGCGGCCCTGGTTGGCGTTCAGCGTCGCGATGCTGCTGCTGAGCAGGCGCCGGCCGTCGACGCGGCGGATCTCGAACACATGCACCAGCTGGCCACTGACCGGCAGCACCTGGTCGGCGACATTGACCGTGGGGCCCTGGTAGTCCGCGGGGGCCGCGGGTTCGAAGCTGGCGCAGCCGGCCAGCAGGGCGACGCAGGCCGCAAGGCAGAGAGAGCTTTTCATCGGCCGCAGCTTAAGCGCTAACCCAGACCCCATGCCCCGGGCGGGCCGCCCGCGCAAATGCGGGGTGAGCGTGCGGGATTGCCGCTTGGGGCGATTTGTCATGGCTATCCGGCCAGACTTCTTCTTAGCATCCAGCCCCAACTTCCCCAGTCCGCACCCCTGCCGGTCGGGGTCGCGTGACCGAGGTTTTTCGTGGATTGGGACGTCGATTCGAGCGCCGCGCAGTTGGGCGCGTCCGCCCTCGACGGGGGCGGCAGATTGCGAGGCCTGGACAGCCGTGCGCTGAACCAGGCCTTTGTGGTGGTCACGTATTCGCGCGACGGCAAGGTGCGCGCGGCCAACTACCAGTTCCTGCGCCTGTTCGGCTGCAACCTTGGCGAGCTGGTCGGCCAGGACGTCAACCGCTTCCTGTCCAAGTCCCACACGCGCAACCGCCTGGCCGACCTCTGGCCCAAGCTGGCCGGCGGCCAGCGCCATCGCGAGATCCGGCTGTGGATTGCGTCCGGCGGCCGCGAGGTGTGGCTGGAGTCGCGCTTCATCCCGGTGGTGGACGCCAGCGGCCAGGTCGAGGCCATCGTGCAGATCGCCGAGGACATCTCCGCGCGCCTGGAGCAGGACACCGAGCTGCGCGGCCAGATCCAGGCGGTGCAGTCCACCCATGCGGTCGCGCATTTCGCGCCCGATGGCCGCGTGCTGTGGGTCAACGACGCCTACCTGGCCGTCACCGGCTACGAGCGCGTCGAGCTGCTGGACGCCACGCACGCGCTGTTCGTGCCGCCCGATCTGCGCGGCGAGAGCACCGACGAGTTCTGGGCCCGCCTGGTGGCCGGCGAGCACGAGTCCGGCGAGTACTGGCGCGTGGGCAAGGGGGGCGCGGACCTGTGGCTGCAGTCGGTCTACGTGCCCATCCTGGACCCGGCCGGGCGCACCACCAAGATCGTCCAGTACGCCACCGACATCACCGCGCAGAAGCTGCGCCAGGCGGACTACGCGTCCCAGGTGACGGCCATCCACAAGTCCAACTGCGTGGTCACCTTCGACATGCACGGCTGCATCGTCGACGCCAACGAGCTCTTCCTGGCCGAGACCGGCTACAGCCGCCAGGAGCTGCTGGGCCGCCACCACCGCATGTTCGTGGAGCCCAGCCACGCCCACAGCGCCGAGTACGCCGCCTTCTGGAGCGAGCTGCGCCGCGGCAAGCACCATGCGGGCCTGTACCAGCGCTTTGCCAAGGGCGGGCGCGAGATCTGGCTGCAGGCCACCTACAACCCCATCCTGAACGCCGCGGGCAAGCCGGTGAAGGTGGTGAAGTACGCCACCGTGGTCACCGAGGAGCAGCTGCTGCAGGCCGAGCACCAGGGCCAGATCGCGGCGATCAACAACGCGCAGTGCGTGATCTCCTTCGACCTCGAAGGCCGGGTGCTGGACGCCAACGAGAACTTCCTGCGCGCCACTGGCTACCGCTTCTCCGAGGTGCGCGGCCACCACCACCGGCAGTTCGTGTCGCCCGAGGTGGCGGACAGCGAGGAATACCGTGGCTTCTGGCGCGACCTGGCGCGCGGCGAGCACCGTTCGGGCGAGTTCAAGCGCGTGGCCAAGGACGGCCGCGAGATCTGGCTGCAGGCCACCTACAACCCGATACGCGACATGAACGGCCGCGTGTTCAAGGTGGTGAAGTACGCGACCGACGTCACCGAGGCCAAGCTGCGCCAGGCCGACTACCAGAGCCAGATCGAGGCCATCCACAAGTCCCAGGACGTGGTGGTGTTCGCACTGGACGGCACCATCCTGGACGCCAACCCGCGCTTCCTCGCCACCGTGGGCTACGAGCGCGAGGAGCTGGTGGGCCAGCACCACGCGATGCTGGTGGAGCGCGAGGTGGCCGGCAGCGCCGAGTACCTGGCCTTCTGGCGTGCGCTCAAGGCCGGCCAGCACCATGCGGGCCTGTACAAGCGCGTCGGCAAGGGCGGCAAGGAGATCTGGATCCAGGCCTCCTACAACCCCATCCTCGACCTCAACGGCCGGCCCTCCAAGGTCGTGAAGTTCGCGACCGATGTCAGCGCCAACATCGCGCTGGCCGAGGCCTTCGCCGAGACCAAGCGCCTGGCGCAGCTGGACGCCGCCACCTCGCTGCCCAACCGCGCCAAGCTCACCACCTTCCTGGGCACCCACCTGGCGGACGCCACCGGCACGATGGCGCTGTTCTATGTGGACGTGGACCACTTCAGCCGCATCAACGAGCAGCACGGCCACCTGGCCGGTGACCGCGTGCTGGCCGAGCTGGCCGACCGCATGCGCCGCCTGCTGCGCGAAGACCAGATGGCGGCCCGCGTGGGCGGCGACGAATTCGTCATCGCCGCCCCCGGCATGGGCGCGGCCGTGGTGGAGCGCTTCTGCCAGGTGCTGCTGGACAAGCTGGCCGAGCCCATCCTGGCGGTGGAGAACGAGGAGGTCAGCGTCAGCGTGTCCATAGGCGTGGCGCTGGCGCCCACCGACGGCAGCACGCCGGACGACCTGCTGCGCGCCGGCGACACCGCGCTGGCCACGTCCAAGCGCAACGGCCGCGGCTGCCGCAGCTATTTCTCCGACGAGCTCAACGCCAAGCTCTACGGCCAGCGCAAGCTCATCGAGGACATGCGCAACAGCTTCGCGGCGGGCGACTTCTACCTGGAGTTTCAGCCGCGCTTCGAGACCGCCAGCCGCCGCGTGCGCAGCGTCGAGACGCTGGTGCGCTGGTCCCACCCCGAGCGCGGCCGCATCGGACCGGCGGAGTTCATCCCGCTGGCCGAGCAGTGCGGCCTGGTCGTGCCGCTGGGCGAATGGATACTGAACCAGGCCTGTGCCGCCACCGCGGCCTGGCCGGGCATAGGCGTGTCGGTCAACCTGTCGCCGGTGCAGTTCGGCGACGACGACCTGGTGCGCAAGGTCAGCGAGGCGCTGCAGCGCTCCGGCCTGCCGGCCCACCGGCTGGAGCTGGAGATCACCGAGGGCGTGCTGCTGGCCGACAGCCGGCGCGCGCTGGAGGTGCTGGGCGCGCTCAAGCAGCTGGGCGTCAAGCTCGCGATCGACGACTTCGGCACCGGCTACTCCTCGCTGAGCTACCTGCGCAACTTCCCGTTCGACGTCATCAAGGTGGACCGCAGCTTCGTGCGCGACCTCACCACCTCGGACAGCTCCCGCCCCATCGTGCAGGCCATCCTGGCGCTGGGCCGGGCCATAGGCCTGTCGGTCACCGCCGAGGGCGTGGAGACCCAGGAGCAGCTGGACCTGCTGCTGGAGGACGGCTGCGACGAGGTGCAGGGCTTTTTGCTGGCCATGCCCTCGTCGGGCCTGGAGATCACGCGCCTGCTGGCGCACCAGGCCGCTGCGCAGCCGGCCGCCTGAGCGGCCGGCGCCCTCCGCGCATTCAGCGCGCCACCGCGCTGCGCATGGAGCGCGCGACGAAGGCCAGCCCCACCACCGTCATCACGACGCCGGTCACCACGCCAGGCAAGACCTGACCCCAACGCAGCGCCTCGCCCTTCAGCACCAGCATCATCAGCGTGTTCTGGGCCAGGCCCGGCACCCACAGATACCACGGCGCCTCGCCGCCCGGGTTGAACATGCTGACCATGGGCATCAGGCTGATCGCGGTGATCACCAGCGCGCTGCTGGCCTGGGCTTCCTTGAAGGTCTTGGAGCGAATCGCCAGCGCCATCAGCAGCGCCGACAGGCCGGCCGCCAGCGGGATCTGCAGCAGCCAGAAGGCCAGCACCTCGCCGCTGCCGAACTGGAACATCGCCTGCAGGCTGTCACTCTTGAGCAGCCACTGCGCCGGGATGAAGCTCAAGCTGGACAGCAGCGCAACCGCCATGCTCAGCAGCGCGACCGCGCCCCACTTGCCCGCGACGATGGCGCCATGCGGGGCCGGGTTCATCAGCAGCGGCTCCAGCGAGCCGCGCTCGCGCTCGCCGGCCGTGCTGTCCAGCGCCGCGGTCAGCGCGCCGTACAGCACTGCCATGATGATGAACATGGGCAGGATCACGGTCAGCTTGGCGGCCCGCGCCTGCACGCCGGCCAGGTCGCGCTCCTGCACGTCCACCGGCTCCAGCAGCTGCATGGAAACGCCGCGCATCGCCAGGTTCAGCGAGGCGCGCTCGCGGTTGAAACCCAGCAGCAGGCGCTGCACCTGGCCCACGCCGGCGCTGGCGCGCTGGTTGGCGCTGTCGCTGACGATCTCCACGGTGGGCGGCTCGCCGCTGAGCAGCTTGGCCTCGAAGTCCTGGGGCACGACCAGCACCGGCTCCTGCAGCTTGCTGTCGCGCAGCCGAGCCTCGTAGTCGGCGGGCGCCTGTTTGAGCGTGTAGGTCTGGCGCTCCAGGAAGTTGGCCAGCGTGGGCGCATGCTCCATGCCCACGGCCATCAGCTCGCGCTTGTCGGCGCGCGCCTCCAGCGACGCGATCAGGCCCGACAGCGCGGTCAGCACCAGCGGCCCCATCAGCAGCGCCGGCAGCAGCATGCGCAGCAGCGTGCGGCGGTCGCGCAGCGCGTCGACCAGCTCCTTGGTGAAAACAATCCACGCCTGATTCATGCCGCGATCTCCTCGGGGAAGGCCAGTTTCACGAACGCATCCTCGAAGCGGCTCTCACCCGCCTGGGCCAGCAGCGCCGGCACGCTGCCGGTGGCCACGCTGCGGCCCTTGGACACCACCACCACCTCGTCGCACAGCAGCTCCACCTCCTGCATGATGTGGGTGGACACCACGATGCACTTGGCGCCGCCCGCCGGGCTCTTGAGCCAGCGCAGCGCCTCGCGCAGCGCGCGGGTGGCCAGCACGTCCAGCCCGTTGGTGGGCTCGTCCAGCACGATGTTGGCGGGGTCGTGCACCAGTGCGCGGGCCAGCGCGGTCTTCATGCGCTCGCCCTGGCTGAAGCCGTCGGCGCGGCGGTCCAGCAGCGCCTGCATGTCCAGCAGCCGCGCCAGCTCCTCGGCGCGCGTGTTCGCCGCCTCCGGCGCCATGCCCTGCAGGCGGCCGTAGTAGACGATGTTCTCGCGCGCGGTCAGCCGCGGGTACAGGCCATGGGCGTCGCCCAGGATGCCCATGCGTGCCAGCGCCGGCCGCGGGGTCCGCAGCACATCCAGGCCGTCGACCTGGATGGTGCCTGCGTCCGGCTTGAACAGCCCGGCCAGCATGCGCAGCGTGGTGGTCTTGCCCGCGCCGTTGGCGCCCAGCAGGCCGGTGATCTGGCCGTCGGCCGCGTGCAGGCTCACGCCCTGCACCGCGTGCACGATGCGCTTGGGCGCCTTCTTCAGCAGGCCGCCGCTGCCGGCGCTGACGAACTGCTTGTGCAGGTCCTGGATGTGGATCATGGCGCCGCCTCCTTCTTGGCCGCCGGGGTCTTCTGAGGCCCTTGCACCGGCGCGTAGGCCGTGGGGCGGGGGATGCGGATCGCGCAGGCCGCGTCCTGCGGCAGCGCCTCGGCGTCGGTCTTGGCGTCTATGAAGCGGAACAGCAGGTCGCGCATGCAGCCCAGGCCCATCACGCCGTGGCCGGCCTCGGGCACCACCACGTGCTGCACCCGCTCGGGGTGGCCGGCGCCCAGCGCCTGGGCCACGCGCTGGGCATGGCGCGGCGGGGTCACCGGGTCGGCGCCGCCGCTGAGCAGCAGCACCGGGCTGGGCGCGGGCGGGATCTTGTAGAAGTTCGCCGCCACCGCGCCGCGGGGCCAGGTCTTGCACACGCGCTCATACAGCTCGGCGTCCATGCGGCCGTAGTCCGCGCCGGGGCGGTCGCTCGCCTGGGCGATGCGCGGGCCGTCTTCGGCGCACACGACCGAGAAATGCATGCCCGCGGCCAGCCGGGTGGACGGGCTGCTGGCGAACGAGGTGCTGAGCCCGAACAGGCTCTCGAAGCGGCCCTCCTGCGCGGCCGCATGCAGCGCCGCGGGCAGGGCCGCCGCCAGCGCCGGCTGGTACAGCGGCAGGCGCAGCAGGCGCATCAGCAGCGAGTGGTCCAGCGTGATGGTTTCCGGCTTGCCGGTCAGCGGCTGGGCCACCGTCACCTGGCGCGGCACCGAGGCGCGCAGCTTGTCCCAGTCCGCGCGCAGGTCGGGGTGGGTCTTGCCATAGGCCTGCAGCAGCGCGTCCAGCGCGGCCTGGGTGTCGGGCGAGAAGCTGACCGGCAGCACCATGTCCGGCGGCGCCACGCCGTCGATGACGGTGCGGCGCACCTTGGTCGGGAACAGGCGCAGGTACTCCAGCGCGGCGCGCGTGCCGTAGCTGCCGCCGATCAGATCCCATTGCGGAATGGCCAGCGCCTCGCGCACCGCGTCCATGTCCTGCATCGCGATCGTCGTGGTGAAGAAGCGCATGCCGCCGTCGCGGCCATAGGGCAGCTGCTCCAGCGCGGCGCGGCAGGCGTCCAGACGGCGCATCTGGCTGTCGTTGTCCACCGGCGCGTCGTCGTCGCGGTCCTCGGGGCATTGCAGCGGGGCGGATTGGCCGGTGCCGCGCTGGTCGATGAACACCAGGTCGCGCCGGTTGTTCAGCCGCGCAAAGCGCGGCAGCACGCGCGCCGCCAGGCTGACGGCACTCTGGCCGGGGCCGCCGGCCAGCATCAGCACCGCGTCGGGCTGCTTGTTGCGCGCCATCGCGGGCACCACCAGGTAGTGCACATCAATCTTCACGCCGTCCGGCCGCGCCGGGTCCAGCGGGCGCTGCAGGCTGCCGCACTGCAGCTCGGTGGGAATGCCGGCAATGCGGCAGGGCTTGAGCGCCGCGGTGGGTGACGGCGCAGCCTGCACGGGCAGGGCCTGCACCGCCAGCAGCACCAGCGCGCTGAGCAGGGTGGCGCGGGCCAGGCCGCGCCTAGGGATTCGCAACATGCCAGGGGTCCTGGAAGCCTAACGAGGCGGCCAGTATCTCGGCGGGGTGGGGCGCCCCGGCTCACGAATTGCCCGAATGGCAGGGGGCGCCGCATGAGCGGCGGCGTGGCGGGGTGAGCGGCGGTGGGGTCAGGTTTTGTAGGCGTGGGGGCTGGAGCCTCACCTGGTCTGCCGCGACTGATTCACCGCACGCGCGGGGTTTGCTGCGCAACTGTCTGGGGCGGGCTGATGGTGGTTACTTGCGCCTGGCTTCACCGCCGACAGCTATCGACCCTCCTACCCGACATCCGCGCCCTTGAGTTCGTCGCCCTGAAGCCGCCGGTCAGCTGAACTTCTTCGCTGAAAACATGGAAGTCACAGCAAAAGAATCCATACGCCAACGCGAAGCTTGCGATCCTCAAGCCGCTGCCCTGATCCACATGGCCACGACCTGGGGATCGAGCGTGTAGTCTTCAATGCCGAAGCTGGCGGCGACGGCGAGCAATCGCGCGTGCAAGTCCGCTGGCGCGCTGGCGGCCAACTGTTCCCGGGTGGCGACGCCGGCGGCGGCGAGCAGGTGCGCGTCGTCGCCGAGCACGCCAGAGACGCGCAGCAGTCCGGCCTGTTCCGCCCAGCGCTGCGCCTGCGCCGGCGTCCGCCCGGCGAGCGAAGCGATCTTCGCGATATCGACGCTCGCTCCCCCGAGCGCCGCCAGCAGCGTGCCGGTGTCGCGGATGCCGGCCGCATGCAGTGAGTCCTCGGCGGCAGCGTCCAGGCCAACGATTTCGCGCAGCGGGTAAGCCTCGGCGCGCAGCCTGCCGTGCCAGGCGAGTGTGGAGGTCGCGAAGATCGCGTTGTTGAGGCTGTCGCCGTCGAAGACGTCCTGAGTGCGTTGTGCGTGCCACGCCCGGATGCGCGCCGACTTGCCCAGGTCACGTGTCGCATTGCGCCGTTCAGCGGCCACCTCGGCAGCGAGCGTGCACACCTCCTCGGGCGGATTGCGCGCGGTACCGGCGGCCTGCGTGACAAGACCGGCCAGGCTTGCCGCCATCCTTGCCCGCGGTGTCGGCGGTTCGCCCAGTCCGAACTGGTCGCAGAGCGTGCGGATGATCGAGGTGTGATCCAGCCCGGTCACGAACGCGCCGCACGGGCCGGTGGCCGGTTTGCCGTCGCTCGGGCGGAAGACCGGGCGGACCACCCGCGGGTTGATCAGGATCGCCGGCACGCGCACGCCGCAGCGGTCGTAGTTGAAGTTGGAGACGGGCGAAGCGAAGGGGCTGACCGCGGGCCCTGGCGGCACGTGGTCATACGTGCCGCCGTGTTCGTCGTAAGTGACGATCAGCAGCGTGCGGTCAAAAACGTCCGGGTACTTGGTGAGGGTGCTGAACACGTCCGCGAGCAACCTCTCACCATCGATCACGTCGATGGGCGGCTGGAAGTTCTGTGCGTTGAGATCCAGCGGGTCTGGGATCGAGCCGCCCGGGTGATTGCTGTTGGCTGTGTACTCGACGCTGGTATAGGCCGGTTCGATGAAGCTGTAGGCAGGCAGCAGGCCCTTGCGGATGTCGTACTCGAAATTGGTCTCGTCGCTGAAGTGCTCTTGATAGCGGAAGACATTGCCGCCGTACAGGTGCGCCGGGCACCAGTTCTGGTAGACGTAGTCGCACAGCACCGACAGCGGCGCGTCGTGGTAGTACACCTTCCAGTTGAGTTTCGGGTCGCCGCCGAAGAAATCGCTGCATGCGCCTGATTTGCCGGCGGGCCTGGCTTCGTCGAGCAATTCGAAGATCGTGGTGTCCGTCACCGGCGCGACGAACTGGCCACTCATGATCGCGCTGAAGCTCAGCCCCGAGGTGTAGTCGCCGTTGTTGACCCTAGATTTCGGCGTCGTCGGGCGCGGCGAAGACGGCTGAGGGAGCAGCGAGGCGGTGCCGGTGTGGGTGAAGACGCGGTTGGAGATGGTCTGCACTGGCGCGGCCGCATGCCAGACATCGCAAACCGCATAGCGCAATCCCAGCGCGAAGCTCACCGGCAGGGTCTGCTGGCTGAAGTACTGCATGATGTTGCGTGGCACCGGCGGCACGCTTGGGTAACGGATGGACGGCCGCGTGCCCGGCTGGCTTGCGTAGCTGGTCGCGAATCCCGACATGGTCGCCGTTGGGCAGCGCGGCGGCGTGGCGGTCCCGAACAACTGGAGGTTCATGTCGGTGAACAACTCGCCAGGATCCGGATTGGGAATGGCGCCGGTACCGGGACCGGGTTCGGCCTGCCACACCTTGCAGGTGCCGCCGGGCGGGACCGTGTTGACGTTCGATTCCTTCCCGGTCAGTCCGTAGAAACCCGGTCCGGCTGGATACAGTCCGCCGAACAGGTTGTCGAACGAGCGGTTTTCGAGCATCAGCACCACGATGTGGTCGATGCCGGGCAGCGGCTGGATCATGGGCATTCCTTCGCTCGCGCCGGGCGCGGCGCCATGCACGGGGATGGAAGCGACTCGGTCCAGCATCGCTGGACACCGATGACAACGTTATGCCTCAGCGGGAAAACAGGAATCTCTAAGCTTGCGGATGACCTCCCTCGTGTGCAATGGGAGGGGTGTCCCTGAACCGCCCTGGCAATCACGGAGGCCCGTTGGTTCAAGTCGGGCGGTCGCGGCCTGATCAGCGCGTTGTCGGTGGTAATGGGCCTCCAACGCGGCCGGCGGGACCTAGCCCTGTGGTGCCATCAATCGGCGGTGGTTGAACCAGGCGACCCATTCCAGTGTGGCAAGTTCCAACCAGTGCTTGGTCTTCCACCGACCACGCCACCGAAGCAGCCCAACGGTTGCGTCGGCGAGCAAGGGATCGGCAAATCGATGTGTACGAAAGTCACGTCAGGCAGTCGGCGGCAGGCATGCTGGCCTGGCCGACAGCAGCCCATCGCGACTGGCCGCTCCTGGCCGGGCATTCCGGAACGAGGCCATCGGTGGACAGCCATCCCGCCAAGCGGCTGCCCCCAGCCTCAAAACTCCAACACCACCCGCCCGTCGATCCGCCCCTGCTTCATCGCGCCAAAGATGGCGTTGATGTTGTCCAGGCGGTCGGTGGAGTAGTGCGAGGCCACCTTGCCCTCGCCGGCGAACTGCAGCGCTTCCTGCAGGTCCAGCCGGGTGCCGACGATGGAGCCGCGCACGGTCTTGGCGTTGAGCACCACGTCGAAGATGGGCAGTTCGAAGCTGCCGGGCGGCAGGCCCACCAGGGACATGGTGCCGCGCTTGTGCAGCATGCCCACGCCCTGCGCAAAGGCCGAGCGCGACACCGCGGTGACCAGCACGCCGTGCGCGCCGCGCAGCTGCTTCTGCACCTCGGCCACCACGTCCTGCGTGGCGGCGTTCAGCGCCACCTCGGCGCCCAGCGAGCGCGCCAGCGCCAGCTTCTCTTCGGCCACGTCCACCGCGATCACATGAAAGCCCATGGCCTTGGCGTATTGCACGGCCATGTGGCCCAGGCCGCCCACGCCGGAGATCACCACCCAGTCACCCGGCTTGCAGTCCAGCTGCTTGAGGCCCTTGTAGACCGTGACGCCGGCACACAGCACCGGCGAGGCTGGCGCGAAGTCCAGGTTGGCGGGCAGGTGGCCCACATAGCCGGGGTCGGCCAGCACGTATTCCGCATAGCCGCCGTTGACCGTGTAGCCGGTCATCTGCTGCTCGTCGCACAGCGTTTCCCAGCCGCCCATGCAGTGCTCGCAGTGGCCGCAGCTGGTGTGCAGCCAGGGCACGCCGACGCGGTCGCCCTCGCGCAGGAACTTCACGCCGGCGCCGACGCGCGCCACATAGCCCACGCCCTCGTGGCCGGGGATGAAGGGCAGGCTGGGCTTGACCGGCCAGTCGCCGTCGGCGGCGTGCAGGTCGGTGTGGCACACGCCGGAGGCCACTACCTTCACCAGCACCTGGCCGGGCGGCACCTCGGGCACGTCCACTTCCTCGATCACCAGCGGCTGGCCGAATTCATGCACCACCGCCGCCTTCATCTTCTGTGCCATGTCGCGCTCCCTGCAAAACCGTGGAACGCCAGTCTGCGGCCCGCGGCGGCGGGCGGGTTTGATCGCTGTCAAACAAAGAAAAAGGCCGCGCCCCTTGTGGTGGCGCGGCCTGGGTATGGAACGGTGGGCGTCAGGCCTTGGCCTTGAACAGGCCCTGGCAGGCGCTCTTGGCCTTGGTGTCGCCCGCGTCCAGCTTGCCGCAGACGCCGTCCACCTGGGTCTTGAGCTTGCCCAGCACGGCGGCCTGGGCGGGGCTCTTGGCCCAGCCGTTCAGCAGCGTGGCCACTTTCTTCAGCGAGCGCTCGCTGCGCTCGTAGAAGGCGCCGGGGTCCTTCTCGGCCTCGGCGAACAGCTGGGCCGCGGTCTTCTCGATGCGGGCGCTGTCCTCGGGTGCCAGCTCGATCAGCAGGCCCAGGTAGTTGGAGCCCCACTGCAGCCGCGTGGCCGGGCCCTCGCTCTTGTTGAAGGCCTCCTCGGACCAGCGCAGCGCCTCGGCCTTGTGGCCCTGCTTCTTCGCATTGCCGGCCAGCTGGCTCATCAGGTAGTAGGGCGAGTGGCTGCGCGCCAGCGCGGACTTCAGCAGCTCGTCGCTCTCCTTCCACAGGCCGGCGCGGCCCAGCACATAGGCGGCGCCGGTGACCACGGCCTGGCGCTCGTAGCCGTCGGTGATCTCGCGGTTGGCGCGGCCGGCCTGGTCACGCGCCTCGGCCAGCAGCGCGGGCGGCAGACCGGTGGGGTTGACCGCCTCGCGCGGCTGGTCCAGCCGGGCCAGCTCGATGCGGCCCTGCAGCGCGTTCAGGCGGTCGGCGCGCGACAGCGTGGTGTCGGCGTTCAGGCGCTTGAGCGCCGCGTCGAAGGCGGCCACCAGCTGCTGGCGGGCCTCGCCGGGCTGGGGCGCCACGGCCTTGATGATGTCGGGCGCCTCGTTGGTGAGCACGTCCATCTGCGCATGGGCCTGGGCCGGGTCGGCCAGAACCGCGCGCACGCGCTCCAGCTGGGCGGCGTCGGCCTTGCCCTCGGCGCCCAGGGACTTCAGCCACAGCCGCGTCGTCGTCTCGGCGTCCACGCCCTCGCTGAGCTTGGCCAGCTGGGCCAGCGTGGCGGCGCGCTGCTCGGCGGGCACCAGTTGCTGCTCGTCGGTCTCCCAGCCGTAGAAGCCCAGCAGCCGCCATTCATTGGCGGACAGCTTCTTGCCGGCCTTGGCATCGGCCAGCACGGTCTTGACCGGGCGGCCGCTGGACAGGCCCAGCTGCAGCACCTTCATCACCTGGGCCGCGTCGGCCTCGCCGGGCAGGCGGGTGACTTCCTGGCCCGTGGGGCTGAACAGGATCAGCGTGGGGTAGCCGCGCACCTTGAAGCGCGTGCCCAGCTTCTGCGCGCCGGGCGCGTCGCCATCGATGCCCACGGCCACGAAGGCCTTGCTCTGCTCGATGAAGTCCGCGCGGTTGAAGAGGGTGGCCTTGAGCTGGTTGCACGGCGGGCACCACTTGGCGCCCCAGTACAGCAGCACGGGCTTCTTCTCGGTCTTGGCGAGCGCGAAGTAGCGCTCGATGTCGGCATCGGCCGCGGCGGCCTGCCAGGCCACGCCCGGCCCGGTGCTGGCATGAACGGCTGGCGTGGCACCCAGCACCAGGGCGGTGGCGAGCGCGGCGAACAGGGGGGCGAGCTTCTTCATCGAGCGGCGGGAAGGGTTGGGGGCAAAACCTGGATTCTGCGGCCAGCCACGCCCGACAGAATCTGCGCATGACGAATAAGCACGCGCAGCGGCTGAGTTTGGCGCTGGCGGCCCTGCACGAGCGGGCGCGGCCCGAGGCGCTGGCCGGCCTGGCGCGCTTCGGCCTCACGGGCGAGGGTCGCCTGGGCCTGGCCGTGCCCACGCTGCGCGCGCTGGCCCGCGAGCTGGGGCGTGAGCACGAGCTGGCGCTGGAGTTGTGGGATACCGGCATTCCCGACGCCCAGCTGCTGGCCGGCCTGCTGGCCGAGCCGGCGCGCTTCACGCAGGCCCAGATGGACCACTGGGTCGCCGGCATGCAGGCCTGGGATGTGTGCGACCAGGCCTGCCTGAATGCTTTTTCCAAGAGCCCGCTGGCGTGGGACGCCATCCCGCGCTGGGCGGTGCGCCAGGCCGAGTTCGAGAAGCGCGCCGGCTTTGCGTTGCTGGCGGTGGCCGCGGTGCACCACAAGGCCCGGCCGGACGCCGATTTCGCAGCCCGCCTGCCGCTGATACGCGCCGGCGCGGACGACCCGCGCAACTTCGTGAAGAAGGCTGTGAACTGGGCGCTGCGCCAGATCGGCAAGCGCTCGCCGGGACTGCGTGAGCAGGCGCTCGCTTTGGCTGAAGAGCTTGCTGCGCGCGAACCCGGGCCGGCGCGCTGGGTGGGCCTGGACGCCCGCCGCGAGCTGCTGCGCCGCGCGGGCTGATCCCCCCGACGGGGGAGGTTGGGGGCGTTGGCTCTCCCCCGGCTCCCCCGCGGCGCCGCCCTCGGGGTGATGGTGAGCGGGGGGCGTGGCGACGAATCTGTAGTGGTCAGGCCCGCCATCCGGGCCCAAGCGCCGGGGAGTTCGCCATGTCCTTGTCCACCGTGCTCATGTCTTCGCTGTCCCAGCTGGTCGGCCTGCCGCTGAGCGGCCCGGCGGAGGCGCTGCCCTCAGCGGCCGTCGCGTCCGAGCCGGGCGCCTGCGGCTGGCTGGATTCCAGCCTGGACCTGGCCCGTGGCCTGGAGGTCTGCGAGCAGGACGACGACAGCCTGCTGCAGCTCTGGCGGCTCGCGCAGTGAGCGGGCCACCACCTCGTCGCGCAGCGCGCGGTTGAAGCGGGCGTAGTCCGCCAGCGCGGCGCGGGCCAGGGGCTCGCCCAGCGCCGCCGCGTCCGGGCCGTGGAAGCGGTCGCGCTGCACCAGCCGGGTCAGCCCAGGCGCCAGCGACTGCAACTCGAACACATGCTCGTCGCGCACCCGGCTGTAGTCGCCATGCCACCAGCTGGACCAGCCGAAGCGCAGCCCCGGCCCCAGCTGCAGCACCTGGGGCAGCACCCAGGCCTCGCCCATCAGCTGCTGCCACACGACCACGGCCGCGCCGTGCTGCCAGGGCCCGCGCACGCCCAGCAGGCTGGGGCTCCAGCGCGGCATGCGTTCGAAGTCGGTCAGCACCTGCCAGACCTGCTCGGCCGGCGCAGGGATCACCACGCTGGTGTGGACGCGGTGCTCGCCGTCGGCGCCACGCGCGTGGCGGGCCTCGTCCAGCAGGGGCAGGGGGGTCAGGCCCATGGCGGGGTCAGCCCAGCTCGCGCCACCAGTGGCCGCCGGCCCGGGGCTGGCGCAGGTCCACGGCCGTGCCCATGGCGGGTTGGGTCAGCGCCGCACCGCCGGCCTCGGCCAGGGCGGCGATGCGCTCCATGGGCTGGGTCCAGGCGTGCAGGCCCAGGTCGAAGCTGCCGTTGTGTATGGGCAGCAGCCAGCGGGCACCCAGGTCGCGGTGGGCCTGCAGCGTCTGCTCGGGCTGCATGTGCACGTCCGGCCAGCGCTCGTCGTAGGCGCCGCATTCGATGCAGCTGAGGTCGAAGGGCCCCAGGCGCTGGCCGATCTGGCGAAAGCCGTCGAAGTAGCCGGTGTCACCGCTGAAGAACAGCTTGAGGCCCTGGCCCTCTATCACCCAGGAGCACCACAGCGTGCGGTTGGCGTCGCCCAGGCCGCGGCCGGAGAAATGCTGGGCCGGCGTGGCGGTGAGCCGCAGGCCGCCAACCTCGGCGGCCTGCCACCAGTCCAGCTGGCGCACGCGCGCCGGGTCCACGCCCCAGGCGATCAGGCGCTCCCCCACGCCCAGCGGCGTCAGGAAGACGGCGGTCTTGGCCGCCAGTGTGCGTACGGTGGCGCGGTCCAGGTGGTCGTAGTGGTCGTGAGACAGGATGACGCCGGCCAGCGGCGGCAGATCCTGCGCGCTGATGGGCGGCGCATGGAAGCGCGCCGGGCCGGCCCAGCTCAGCGGCGATGCGCGCTCGGACAGCACCGGGTCGGTCAGCCACAGGCCGCCGGCCAGCTTGATCAGCAGCGTCGAATGGCCCAGGCGCCACAGCGTGCCGTCCGGTGCCGCGGCCAGCAGCGCGGCATCCAGGGTCTGTACTTCGAAGCGTTGCGCCGGCCGGGTGTCGGCGGGCTTGTCGAACAGGAAGATCCACCACAACCTGAGCCCCTGGGCCAGGCCCATGGGCCGCGGTGGGCGGGCGTTGCTGAAGCGGCCGCCGCGTTGCTGCGGCGAGTCGGCATGGGCCAGCGGGCGGCGGTTCAGCACGCAGCCGGCCGCGGCCAGCGCGAGCACGGTGCAGAGCAGGAGCAGGGGCAGCGTCATGGAGGCAGGGTGGGGGCCAGCAGCGGATCGGCGCGATTCTGGTTATGCTGATCTGAACTTTGAATGCGTCAGGGTGCAGATTTCATGATTGATAGTTCAGACCTGCTGGCCGACCCACTGTCCGACCTGCTGCGCCTGGCCGAGGTGCAGACCGCAATGACCGGCCAGCTGGACGCCCAGGGCCCCTGGTCCCTGTCCTTCCCGCCACCGCAGGGGCTCAAGCTGTTCGCGGTGGTGCGTGGCGAGGCCTGGCTAACGCTGGCGGGCGAGGCACCGCGCCGGCTGGCCCCGGGCGACCTGATGCTGATGCACCGCGGCGGCCCCTATGTGGTGGGCAGCGACCCCGCGCTGCCGCCCGAGGACGCGATGCTGCGCTTTGTCGGCGTCGATCCACAGCGGCCGCGGGTCTGCCTGGGCGATGGCAGCGAGTTCACGATGATCGGCGGCCATGTGACGCTGAGCGAGGACTGCGGCGGCCCCATGGCCGGCGCGCTGCCGGTGTGCCTGCTGGTGCGCGCTGACGAGGCCGAGGCGCCGGTGCTGCGCTGGCTGCTGGAGAGCCTGATGCGCGAGCGCAGCCTGCAGCGCCCCGGCCACCGGCTGATGGCCGAGCAGCTCACGCAGATGCTGTTCGTGCAGATGCTGCGCCTGCACCTGAGCCGCAGCCAGGCAGTGGACTGCGGCTGGTTGCGCGCCTTTGGCGATGCGCGCCTGCAGCCCGCGTTGCGCTGCATGCATGAACAGCCCGGCCGGGCCTGGACGCTGGAGGAGCTGGCCGGCGCTGCGGCGATGTCGCGCACAGCCTTCGCGGTGCGCTTCAAGGCGGTGGTGGGACTGGCGCCGCTGGCCTATCTGAGCGAGTGGCGCATGCTGCTGGCGCGCCGCGCGTTGCGCCAGGAGGCCCGGCCCATGGCAGCCTGGGTGGGCGAGCTGGGCTATGCGTCGGAGAGCGCCTTCAGCCACGCGTTCAAGCGCGTGGTGGGCATGTCGCCGGCGCAGTACCGGCAGCGCAGCCGGTCGGCGCTGCTGCCGGCCACGGCCCAGCCCGAGCCGTTGCCGCAGGCGGCCTGAGCCCGGGCCCTGGCTTCGTGGCCTACAGCGTGCAGGCCAGCTCCGTGCCCTGGCGTATCGCGCGCTTGGCGTCCAGCTCGCCGGCTTCCAGCGCGCCGCCTATCAGGTGCACGCGCAGGCCGGCCGCGCGCAGCGGCGCCTCCAACTCGCGCAGCGGCTCCTGACCGGCGCACAGCACGATGGTGTCGGCCGGGATCAGCTGCGCGTCGGCGCGCTTTTCGCCGTAGCTGACCCACAGCCCGTCCTCGGTGATGCGCTCGTAGTTGACGCCGGCCAGCATCTCCACGCGCTTCATCTTCAGCGCCGCGCGATGTATCCAGCCGGTGGTCTTGCCCAGGCCCGCGCCGGGCTTGCCGGCCTTGCGCTGCAGCAGCGTGATCTCGCGCGTGGGCGCGTCGGGCATGGGGCGGGCCAGGCCGGCGCGCAGGCGCTCGGGGTCGCCCACGCCCCAGTGGCGGCGCCAGGCGGCCGCATCCAGCGTCAGCGAGTGGCCGGCCTCCAGCAGGTATTCGGCCACGTCGAAGCCTATGCCGCCGGCGCCGACGATGGCCACGCGCGCGCCCACAGTGCGCTGGTGGCGCAGCACGTCGATGTAGCTCAAGACCTGACCCCGTGCCTCGCCCTCGGCCTGGCCGGTGATGCGCGGGTTGCGTGCGCTGACGCCGGTGGCCAGCAGCACCTCGTCGAAACCGGCCAGCGTGTCCGGGCCGGCGCGCGTGCCCAGGCGCAGCTCCACGCCGGCGAGCTGCAGGCGGCGGCGGAAGTAGCGCAGCGTCTCGCTGAACTCCTCCTTGCCGGGGATGAGCCGCGCCATGTTGAACTGCCCGCCGATGTCCTCGGCCGCCTCGAACAGCGTGACCGCATGACCGCGCTCGGCCAGTGTGGTGGCCGCGGCCAGGCCGGCCGGGCCGGCGCCCACCACGGCAATGCGCTTCTTCGCGCCCTGCACCGGCCGCACCACCAGCGTCTGCTCGTAGGCCGCGCGCGGGTTCACCAGGCAGGTGGAGATCTGCTGCTTGAAGGTGTGGTCCAGGCAGGCCTGGTTGCAGGCGATGCAGGTGTTGATCTCGTCGGCCCGGCCCTCGCGCGCCTTCTTCACGAACTCGGCATCGGCGAGAAACGGCCGGGCCATGGACACCATGTCGGCGCTGCCGTCGGCCAGCACGCCTTCGGCCACCTCGGGCGTATTGATGCGGTTGCTGGTGATCAGCGGCGTGCAGATGCCCTCGGCGCGCAGCTGCGCACGCAGCCTGGCCGTGACCCACGCGAAGCCGGCGCGCGGCACGCTGGTCGCGATGGTGGGGATGCGCGCCTCGTGCCAGCCTATGCCGGTGTTGATGAGGGTCGCGCCGCCACGGGCCACGCGCCGGGCCAGCTCCAGCACCTCGTCCCAGCTGCTGCCGTCGGGGATGAGGTCCAGCATGGAGAGCCGGTAGATGATGATGAAGTCCGGCCCCACGGCCTCGCGCACGCGCGCCAGGATCTCCAGCGGCAGGCGCATGCGGTTCTCGTAGCTGCCGCCCCACTCGTCCGTGCGCTGGTTGGTGTGGGTCACCAGGAACTGGTTGATGAAATAGCCCTCGGAGCCCATCACCTCCACGCCGTCGTAGCCGGCCTCGCGGGCCAGGCGGGCGCAGCGCACGAAGGCGCGGATCTGGCGCTCGATGCCGCGGCTTGAGAGCTCGCGTGGCGTGAACGGCGTGATCGGCGACTGGATGCGTGACGGCGCCACGCACAGCGGCGAATAGCCGTAGCGGCCGGTGTGCAGGATCTGCAGCGCGATCTTGCCGCCCTCGGCATGGACCGCATCCGTGATCACGCGGTGGCGTCGCGCGGCGCCCGAGGTCGCCAGCGTGCCGGCAAAGGGCTTGGCCCAGCCCTCGATATTGGGCGCGAAGCCGCCGGTGACGATCAGCCCCACCTCGCCGCGCGCGCGCTCGGCGAAGTAGGCGGCCATGCGGTCGAAGTGCTTGCGGCCGTCCTCCAGCCCGGTGTGCATGCTGCCCATCAGCACGCGGTTCTTCAGCGTCGTGAAGCCCAGATCCAGCGGGGCCAGCAGGTGCGGATAGCTCATGGCGGCCATGCTACCCAGCGCCTCAGGGTTGGCCCCAAGGGGCTTGCCCGGGGGCGGCAACAGTTCTTCACCGCCGCCCGCCAACTCGGAAATTCACCAGCCTGCAGTTGAGTTCTAATCACGGGTCCGCGCGTTTGGGGATAGGCCCGGCGGCTTTCTGGAGAGATTTCGATGCGATTTACCCCTTGGGCCACCCGGATGGCGACGATCCTGGGTCTGTCGGCCACGGCATTGCTGAGCGCCTGCGGTGGCGGTGGCAGCGGTGGCGGCAATGCGCAGGTGCGCCTGCTGAACATCACCCAGTCCTATGCCACGCTGGATCTGTCCGTCAACAACACCACGATCAACAGCAAGGTCGCCCAGGGCCAGGTTGGCAGCTATGGTGGCGTGGACAGCAACAACACGGCCACGCAGATCCTGACCAGCGACGTGGGCAACAGCGTCGCCGCGCTGACGCCGACGCTGGCCGGTGGCAACAACTACACGCTGATCGCCTACGGCTTCTCGGGCGCCACGCGCGTCAGCCAGCTGCAGGAAAGCCAGGACGCCCCGGATTCCGGCAAGGCCAAGGTGCTGGCACTGAACCTGGCCCCGGACGCCGGCTCGCTGGACATCTACATCACCACGGCGGACGCCGCGCTGACGGATTCCAGCCCCTTCTACAGCGGCCTGCAGGGCGCTGCCGGTAGCGGCTACATCCAGATCAACTCGGGCACCTACCGAGTTCGCGTCACGGGCGTGGGCAACAAGAACGACCTGCGCCTGGACATCCCGGCCGTGACCTTCGATTCCGCCAGCGTCAACTCGATGATCTTCTCGGCCACCAGCAGCGGCACGCTGGTCAATGGCACCAAGCTCGTGCAAAAGGGCGCGGTGACGTCCTTCACCAACACGCTGAGCCGCGTGCGCATGATCAACGGCCTGGCCGGTGCGGCCTATGCCAGCTCGACCATTCAGGGCAAGACCTTGCTGCTGAATTCGCCGGCGCCCAACCGCGTTGATTACGTCAGCCTGCCCTCGGGCGCCAGCAACCTGGTCGTGAACGTCAACGGTTCTCCGATCACGCTGCCCAGCGGTGCGCCGACCATGGCCGCCGGTGTGGACTACACCTATCTGCTGTACGGCACGGCCGCCGCGCCTCAGTTCACGGTGTTGACCGACGACAACCGCCTGCCGACGACCAGCGGCAACGTGAAGATCCGTCTGATCAACGCACTGGCGGGCAACAACAACCCGCTGGCCTCGCTGGTGGTGGACAACACGACGCGCGCCGCCAACCTGGCCGCCGGCACCAGCTCCACCCCTGACGGCACGCTGTCGTCCAGCACGGGCTCGACGGTTCAGGTCTGGTCGCCGCTGATCGGCTCCAGCCCGATCTACAACCCGGGCACCTTCGGCAGCACCACCAGCCTGACGCCGCTGATTGCCAATGGCGTCTACACGGCCATCATCATGGGCGACTCGACCGTGAACACCTCGGTCACGCCGCCCACCATGCCGGGTGCGACCGGCATGTTCATCCGGGATCGTTGATCTCGACACGCCTCTGAGCAATCAGCCCCTCGCGCCTCCGGCCCGAGGGGCTTTTTCTTTGTGCGGCCGCGCGAAGATGTCGCCATGGCTTCGTCCTTGTCGACCCCCACCCGCATCCACCTGCAACGCCTGCGCCAGATCTGGCGCAGCGCCGGCTGGCCCTGCCAGGACCTGGTGGAGGTGGAACTGCTGGCCGCCGGCTGGCTGGAGCGGCTGCGCGACCCCGATGGCCGCGAGCGCCTGCGCGTGACCGACACGGGCATCGCGCTGCTGGCGGACTCGCTGCAGCGCAACCGCGCCGCGCGCGATGCGCACGAGGGCCTGGTGCAGCGCGTGGCGCTGGAGATGCAGCGGGCCGGCCGCATCGCCTGGCGAGGCCTGACCCTGCGCGCCGGCCTGCCCGGCGACGACGGCAAGGTCCAGTGGGTGCAGGCCATGCCCGACGTGTTCTCCATCCGCCACAGCACGGTGGAGGACTACCTCGAGCCCGCCATCCACGAGATCAAGGTCAGCCGCGCCGATCTGCTGGGCGAGCTGCGCAAGCCCGCCAAGTCCGCCGCCTACCGCGCGCTGTGCGGCCAGTGCTGGTTCGTGCTGAAGGCCGGCATTGCCCAGCCCGAGGAGATCCCGCCGGAGTACGGCGTGCTGATAGGCCACGACGCCCACCTGGAGCTCGCGCGGCCCGCGCCCAAGAGGCCACACAAGCCGGACTTCGCGACCTGGCTGGCGCTGGCGCGCGCCACGCCCGAACGCTGGCCGGACGAGGATCCACAATCCTCGCTCTGAGTGTTGCGGAGACCCGCCCATGGCTCGACAAGCCTCTGACGCGCCGCCCCTGGCGGCCGATGTCCAAGCGTTGTTCGACGCGCAGCCGCCCGAGCGTGCCGCCGATTGCCGCGCGCTCGCAGCGCTGATGCAGCAGGCCAGCGGCCAGCCGCCGCGGCTGTGGGGGCGCATGGTGGGCTTTGGCCACCACCACTATGTGCACGCCAGCGGGCGCGCGGGCGACATCTTCGAGATCGGCTTTGCCAGCGGGGCCGGCGGCAAGGGTGAGCTCAGCCTCTACCTGGAGCTGGCCAGCCTGCCCGACTGCGGCGCGGCGCTGCTGGCCCGGCTGGGCCGGTTCCGGCAGGGCAAGGGCTGCCTCTACCTCAGGCGCCTGGCGGATGTGGACCCGGCCGTGCTGGCCGAGCTGTGCGCATTGCGCGTGGCCCAGCTGCGCGGCGGTGGCGCATGAGCGCGGCCCTGCCGCTGGTGTCGACCTGCCCCCGCTGCGGCGGCGGTTTCGAGTGCGGCGCCGCCAGCGGCCACTGCGACTGCTTCGAGCTGGTGCTGAGTGAGGCGCTGCAGGCCGAGCTGGCGCGGCGCTACGACGCCTGCCTGTGCGTTCGCTGCTTGCGCGAGCTCGCGGCTGGCGCGTCGGTGACCCCGACGCCGCCGCCTGCGCAGGCATGATGCGGCCACCATGTCCCTGCTCGACCGACTTGCGCCACCGCTCTTCATCTTCATCTGGGCCACCGGCTACATCGTCGCCAAGCTGGCCGCGCCCTACGCCGATCCGCTGAGCTTCCTGAGCCTGCGCTATGCGGGCGTTGTCGTGCTGATGCTGGCGCTGGCGCTGCTGGCCGGCGCGCGCTGGCCGCGCGGGCGCGACCTGCTGCACCTGGCGCTGGCCGGCGTGCTGATACAGGCGGTGTACCTGGGGGGCGTGTGGGTGGCGATACGCCAGGGCCTGCCGGCCGGCAGCGCCGCGCTGATCGTGAACCTGCAGCCGGTGCTGGTGGCCGCGCTGGCGCCGCTGGTGGGCGAGCGGGTGTCGCCGCGCCAGTGGCTGGGCGTGGCCCTGGGCCTGGGCGGCGTGCTGCTGGTCATCTGGCACAAGCTGACCCTGGGCGCCGGCCTGGGTGGGCCGCTGCTGCTGTGCGTGCTGGCGCTGCTGGCCATCACCGGCGGCACGCTGTACCAAAAGCGCTTCGTGCCGCAGTTCGACCTGCGCACCGGCCAGGTCGTGCAGTTCGCCGCCGCGCTGCTCGCCACGCTGCCTGTGGCCTGGGCCACCGAGCCCATGCGCGTGGTCTGGAACGGCCAGGTGCTGCTGGCCATGGCCTGGAGCGTGCTGGTGCTGACCGCCGGTGGCATCAGCCTGATGTTCTACATGCTGCGCCATGGCCGCGTGACGGCCGTGTCCAGCACCATGTACCTCGTGCCCTCTGTCACCTCGGTGATGGCGTGGCTGCTGTTCGGCGAGACACTGGGGGCACAAGCCATCGTCGGCATGGGTGTGACGCTGCTGGGCGTCTACCTGGTCGTCGCCAAGAAGGAGACAACAGCATGACCCGACCCCACCACCAGGTGTGGCCCGCCCGCCTGCCGCATGCGATCGAGCCGCCGGCCACCGCGCTGCCCGACAACCTGCGCATCAACGCACGCCGCTACCCGCAGCGCCCGGCGCTGCGCTTCCTGGGGGCGGTCACCACCTATGCGGAGCTGGCGGCCCAGGTGGAGCGGGTCGCGGCCTGGCTGAGCCAGCGCGGCATAGGCCGCGGCGACCGCGTGCTGGTGGACCTGCAGAACTGCCCGCAGCTGGCGATCTCGCACTACGCGATCTGGCGCTGCGGCGCGGTGCTGGTGCCGGTCAACCCCATGTGCCGTGCGGCCGAGCTGCAGCATCTGATCTCGGACAGCGGCGCGATCTTCGCGGTCACCAGCGCCGACCTGCTGCCCGAATGGCTGGCCGCGGGCTTCGCGCCCGAGCGCCTGCTGGTGACCCGGCTGGGCGAGGCCTGTGACCTGAACCACCCCGAGGCGCAAGACCTGCCCCCCGGCTGGGCCGAGTGGCTGAGCGCGGACCCGGCGCTGCCGGCCGGCGTGCATCGCTGGGCCCAGGCCATGGACTGCGGCGCCCCGCCGCCGCCGCTGGCCCAGGAGGGCGGGGCGGACGAGCTGGCGCTGCTGCCCTACACCAGCGGCACCACCGGCCACCCCAAGGGCTGCATGCACCGCCACCGCAGCCTGCAGCACAACATCATGTCCGGTGCGCTGTGGAGCAACAGCTGCCACGAGGATGTGGTGCTGGGCGTGGTGCCCATGTTCCACATCACGGGCATCGTCGTCGTGCTGCACGGCACGCTGGCGCTGGGCGCCTGCCTGGTGATGATGCCGCGCTGGCAGCGCGAGTACGCGGCCCGCCTGATCGCCCGCCACCGCGTGACCCGCTGGACCAACATCCCCACCATGGTCATCGACCTGCTGGCCAGCCCCGAGGCCGAGCATTTCGACCTCTCCAGCCTCATCACGATAGGCGGCGGCGGCGCGGCCATGCCCCAGCCCATCGCCGAGCGTCTGTGGCAGCGCTGGGGCCTGCGCTACATGGAGGGCTACGGCCTCACCGAGACTGCGGCGCCCAGCCACACCAACCCCTATGACGCGCCCAAGCAGCAGTGCCTGGGCATCCCCATCCTCAGCTGCGATGCACGCGTGATCGACCCCGACACCCGGCGCGAGCTGGCGCCGGGCGAGGTGGGCGAGATCATCATCCACGGCCCCATGGTGTTCGACGGCTACTGGGGCCGTCCGGACGCGACCGCCGACGCCTTCATCACCTTCGAGGGCAAGCGCTTCTTTCGCACCGGCGACATCGGCACGACCGACGAGCAGGGCTACTTCTTCATCACCGACCGCCTCAAGCGCATGATCAATGCGAGCGGCTTCAAGGTCTGGCCGGCCGAGGTGGAGAACCTGATGCACGGCCACCCCGGCGTGGCCGAGGCCTGCGTGATCTCGGCGCCCGATGCCTACCGCGGCGAGACCGTGAAGGCGCTGGTGGTCAAGCGCGCCGGCTTCGAGGCGCTGACCGAGGCCGAGCTGCGCGACTGGTGCCACGCCCACATGGCGGCCTACAAGGCGCCGCGCCTGATCGAGTTCGTGCCCAGCCTGCCCAAGAGCGGCGCCGGCAAGGTGATGTGGCGCACGCTGCAGGAGCGCGAGCAGGCGGCCGGCCGCACGCCGGCCTGAGGGGGCTCAGCGCGGCATGCGGCGGCGCACTGCGGCCGCCACGCCCAGCAAGCCCAGCGCCAGCAGGCCGTAGCTGGCCGGCTCGGGCACCGGCGCCGCGGTGATGCTGGCGCCGCGCACGTTCTCGTAGGCGAAGCCGTTCAGCGTGATCGAGTAGTCGGCGTTCACCGTGAGGTCGGCATAGCCGTAGAACACGTCGCTGGGCGAGCTGCCGCTGGCGTCGCGTATCGTCAGGCCCAGGTAGCCGCGGCCGGGCGTCCAGTTGCCATAGGTGGGGCCCAGGTCGGGGTAGCCGTCGCCGGGGCTTTGCACGCCCACGCCGGGGCCGATCACCGCGCCCGCGTCGAAGCGCGCCGGGTTCATGTTGCTCGCGTAGATCACGCCATTGCCGCGCGAGAAGAAGCCCTGCGTGAAGACCAGCGCCTCGGGCGTGCTCTGCGAGGCGTCCAGCAGCAGGAAGAACAGGCCGTCCGCGTACAGCGTGTCGGGGAAGTAGTAGCCGCGTGACTCGGCATAGCCGGTCAGCGGGTTGAACCACACGCCGGTGCCGTCGCTGTAGCCGCCGCCCGGGTTGATCTCGGTGGTCAGCGGGGTGGCCAGCGGCGTGCTCACGACGGCGGCGGACGCGGCCTGGGCCAGGCCCAGCGCCAGCAGGGCGGTCACACAGAGGCGGGATGGGGCGTGCATGCGAACTCCAGACTGCTTGCAGGATGACGCCCCAGTCTGCGCGCGCCAGGCAAGTCCTGACACCCCTGACTCATGTGATCGCGGCCCGGGACTTTCCCGGGGGCCGGGCTCAGGCCTTCAGCGTGAAGCCGATGTCGGTGAAGCCGCCCTCGCAGTGCACCAGCGTGTCGCCACCATGCATGCGGGCGATCGCGCGCACGATGGCCAGGCCCAGGCCGAAGCGGTCGCCGGACTTGGCACGCGAACTCTCGCCGCGCCAGAAGCGGTCGAACATGCGCTGCTGCACCTCGGCCGGGATGGCCGGGCCGGGGTTGCGCACGATGACGCGGGCCAGCGGGCCCTCGCAGGTGATCAGGACCGTCAGCTCGGCACCCCAGGGCGCGTGGCGGGAGCCGTTGGTCAGCAGGTTCACCAGCGCGCGGCGCACCAGCACGCGGTTGGCATAGACCTGGGCGTCGCCCTGGACCCGCAGGCGCTGCTGCCTGTCCTCCAGCACCGCCTCGACGAAATCGCCCACGCTCAGCGCCTCGCTGCTGAGGCACATGTTCTCCAGATGGTCGGGGCCGTCGCCACGGTCGGCGCGGGCCAGGAACAGCATGTCGTTGACCATGTAGGCCAGCGAGCGCAGCTCCTCCAGGTGGGACTCCAGCACCTCGCGCAGCTCGGGCAGCGGCCGCTCGCGGGCCAGCGCCACCTCAGCGCCGTTGATCATGATGGCCAGCGGCGTGCGCAGCTCGTGGGCCACATCGGCATTGAAGCCCTCCAGCTGGCCCCAGGCGGCCTCCATGCGCTCCAGCACCTCGTTGAAGCGTTCGGCCAGTGGCATCAGCTCGGCGCTGCCTTGCGGCAGCGTGAGCCGGCGCGACAGCGTGCCGGGCTGTATCGCGGAGGCCTCGTCGGACAGGCGCAGGATGGAGCGCAGCCCGCGCCGGGTCGCAAACAGCGACAGGCCCACCGTGCCCAGCACGCCCAGTGCGCAGACCACGAGGCTGAAGGTGTCGTAGCGCCTGAGCATCTCGGCGCGCGGCCTCGGGTCCATGCCGATCAGCACCTGCACGCCGGCGAGCAGCGGGTTGCTGGCGTCCAGGTGGTAGCTGGTGCCGCGCAGCTCGACACCATCCTGGCGGCGCAGCCGCAGCTTGTCGCCGTCCGGTTGCAAGGTCGGGGGAACGGGGTCGGCGCCGTACACGACCGTACCGTCGCTGCGAACCAGCCAGACATTCCAGCGGTAGCGCCCGCCTATGCTGGTGGCATCCAGGTGCCGGCGCAGCATGGGCAGGTCGTCGGCGCTGTGCACCTCGTCGATGAAGCGCTGCACGACCTGGGTCTTGCCCTTCAAGTCGGAGCTCTCGTCGGCCAGCAGCACCTGCTCCAGCGCCTTGTGCAGCAGAAAGCCGGCCACCGCGAACACCAGCACGGCGACCAGCGCCAGCATCAGGCCCAGCCGGGCCGCGATGGAGCCGAAGCCGCCGGGAGGCTTCACGGCAGCTCCAGCACGTAGCCCATGCCGCGCACGGTGCGCAGCATCTTGGTGTCGAAGGGGTCGTCCATCTTGGCGCGCAGGCGGCGCACGGCCACCTCCACCACGTTGGTGTCGCTGTCGAAGTTCATGTCCCACACCTGCTCGGCCAGCACGGTGCGCGACAGCACCTCGCCCTGGCGTCGCATCAGCAGGGCCAGCAGCAGGAATTCCTTGTTGGTGAGATCGATGGCCCGGCCCGCGCGCCAGGCCTTGCGCCGGGCCAGGTCCAGCTGCAGTTCGCCCAGCACCAGCTGGGTGCCCGTGTCGACCGATCCGCCGGTGGTACGCACGCCGCGGCGGCGCAGCGCGGTCATGCGGGCCAGCAGTTCGCTGAACGAGAAGGGCTTGACCAGGTAGTCGTCCGCGCCCTCCTGCAGGCCGTGCACGCGGTCTTCCACGCGGTCGCGGGCGGTCAGCATCAGCACGGCCACGTCCTTGGCGGCCTTGACCGCCTTCAGGATGCTGAAGCCGTCCACGCCCGGCAGCATCACGTCCAGCACGATGAGCTCGTACTCGCCATGCAGCGCCAGGTGGCGGCCATCGATGCCGTCGGTGGCCACATCCACCACATAGCCGTTCTCGGTCAGGCCCTTGCGCAGGTAGTCGGCCAGCTTGGGCTCATCCTCGACGACGAGGACCCTCATCTCTTCTCCCGGTGGCTGCCCCGGGTGGGGCGGGCTGCACATGATCGCACCTGCGGTGTGGGGTCAGCGCTGCGCCTGGGCCGCGCTGATGATGAGGTTCGCGACCTCCTGGGGTCGTGACAGCAGCGACACGTGGCTGGCCGGCAGCTCTATGGTCTTGGCCCCCATGCGCTGCGCCATGAAGCGCTGCAGGTCGGGATCTATCGTGCGGTCCTGCGTGGAGACCGCGTACCAGGTCGGCTTCAGGCGCCAGGCGGCGACCGTGGTCCTGGCCTGCGTGATCGCGCGGGCAAAGGGTTGCTGCACCGCGAAGTAGCTGCGCGCCTCGGCCGTGGGCAGATCACCGGCGAAGTCCTTCACGAAGGCGCTTTCCGTCAGCGTGGCCCAGTCGCCGCTCCACTGGATGCCCGCGGACGCCGGGGCCGGCGTGAACTTGCGGGTCAGCGCGGGGTAGTCCTCGCCGGCATCGGGCGCACGCGCTGCGATGTAGACCAGGCCCGCGACCTGGGGGGCGTCACCGGCCTGTGTGATCACCATGCCGGCATAGGAGTGGCCGACCAGCAGCGTCGGGCCATCCTGCTGCGCCAGCACGCGCTTCACGGCGGCGGCGTCGTCGGCCAGGCTGGTCAGTGGGTTCTGCACCGAGGTCACGTGCAGGCCCTGGGCCTGCAGCAGCGGGATCACCTTGCCCCAGCTGGAGCCGTCGGCGAACAGGCCGTGCACCAGCACCACGTTCTTGACGGGCACCGGCGCGGTAATGGAGGTCTGCGCCTGGGCGGCAGCGGACAGGGTGGTGATGGCCAGGGTGGCGGCCAGCGCGCTGGCGCGGCTCAGCAGGGATCGGCGGTTCATGGTGTGGGGTGTTCGGCAGGGGCAGGCCACGGCCGTCCGGGCCGACAGCCTGCGCATGAATGACAGGGCGACATGCGGGGCGTGGCCGCGCTCAGATGTTGCTCGGATCGCGGTCCACGCTGACGTTCAGGCCGTGCGTCATGAAGCCGGCCGGCGCGATGCGCTGCACGTCCACATTGCGGCCGCCCAGGCCGTTGAAGGTCCAGGTGAAGGACTTGTCGCCGTCGACGAACTTCACGGTCTCGCCGTAGTTCACGCCGACGGTGTGGCCGGCCTTCTGGACGTCGATGACGCGCTCGGCCTGCTGGCCCGTGTGCGAGCTGCCGTACAGGCACATGCCGTTGGCGAAGCGGTCCTGGCAGGCGGCGTGGGCGAAAGCGGGCAGCGCGATGGCGAGCAGACCGGCGATGCGAACGAGAGAGGTGCGGGTGTTCATGGTGATGTCCTTGCTTGGGGTTGCTGCAGCGGCGTGATTGCCGTCTGCATGTCCATCACTTTAGAAATCGCCCCGCGTCGCGAACCGAACAGCCGGATTACATGTTTGTCATCCGGCGTGGCTCGCGGGCCGCTCAGTCCTCGCCCGACTCGGGCAGGTGGATCAGGCCCGTGTGGTAGTCGTACTCGAACACCTCGCCATAGCGCGCCCACTCGATGGCCACGCGCAGCACATGCTCGGCCTCGTGCGCGTCCATGCTCTCGCTGAGCAGCTTGAGGAAGGGTTCCTCCTTCAGCTCGCCGTCCGCCTCCTGCTCCAGGCTGTGGCGTATGAAGGCGGCCAGCGGCACATGTTCCAACAGCTGCTGGCCGAACACCTGGCGGCGGAACTCGTGGCTACCCTCCACGTAGCGGTGGCCCAGCGGCGTCAGCAGCAGGTCGCCGCCGCTGAGCTGGGCCAGGCCCAGGCGGTGCAGCGCGGCGGCCAACGGCAGCACGTCCTCGTCGGTGAGCTCGCTCTCCTCCACCAACTGCGGCAGGTCGGCGCGGCCCTTGAAGGGCTCGTCGGCCAGCAGCTCCAGCAGGCTCTCCATGCGGCCCACCTCGGCCTGGGGCAGGCGGTCGGTGAGGTGGGGGCGGGCGGCCTCCTCGTGCGCGCCGGCCGCGCCGGGCAGCGGCGTGGCGCTGGTCATCAGGCGGTAGACCTCGTCGATCAGCAGCCGCACCTCGGGGCTGTCGGCGCGGCGCGGGCGCGGCAGCGTGATGGGCAGCTCGGCGCGCACCCGGCCCGGGTTGCTGGAGAAGATCAGCACGCGGTCGGCCATCATCACGGCCTCCTCGATGTTGTGCGACACCACCAGCATGGCCTGCGTGGGCATCTGGCCGCCGTCCCACAGTTCCAGGATCTCGTTGCGCAGGCGCTCGCCGGTCAGCACGTCCAGCGCCGAGAAGGCCTCGTCCATCAGCAGCACCGGCGGCTCCATCACCAGCGCGCGCGCCATGCCCACGCGCTGGCGCATGCCGCCCGACAGCTCGCGCGGCAGCGCGCCCTCGAAGCCCGACAGCCCGATCAGCGCGATCGCCGCCTCGGCGCGCCGCGCGCGCTCTGCTGCCGCCACGCCGGCGGCCTCCAGCCCCAGCTCCACGTTCTGCTGCACGGTCAGCCACGGGAACAGCGCAAAGCTCTGGAACACCATCGCGATGCCCTGCGCCGGCCCGAACAACGGCTGGCCGCGGTAGTGCACATCGCCGCTGTCCGCCGGGATCAGCCCGGCCATGATGCGCAGCAGCGTGCTCTTGCCCGAGCCGCTCTGGCCCAGCAGCGCGACGATCTCGCCCTTGGCGAGCGTGAAGTCCACGTGCTCCAGCACCGTGCGCAGGCTGCCATCCGCGGACTTGAAGCCCTTGGCGACGTTCTTCAGTTCGATCAATGCTTCCATGATGGTTTCCTGCGGTCTCTGCGGCCGCCAAGGGCGGGCCGCTCGTCCAGCGGCCTGCGCTGATCCGGCTTCGCCGGGCAGTCGGAGGCGCCCCCTTGAGGGGGCCGGCGAAGCCGGTACGGGGTGGTCTAGAAATGCATTCGTTCTTCCGCGACGCGATACAGCCGCCGCCAGACCCAGTGGTTCAGCGTCATCACGAAGATGCACATCACGCCTATGCCCAGCGCGATGCGCGGGAAGTCGCCCGCGGTGGTCATCTGCTGGATGTAGCTGCCCAGGCCCTGGGCCTGGAGCTGGGTGTCGCCCCAGCTCACGTACTCGGCCACGATGCTGGCGTTCCAGGAGCCGCCGCTGGCGGTGATGGCGCCGGTCACGAAGCTGGGGAAGACCGCCGGCAGCAGGTAGCGCCGCCAGGCCAGCCAGCCCCTGAGGCCCAGGTTCTGCGCGGCCAGGCGCAGCTCGGTGGGGATGCTGGAGGCACCCGCCACCACGTTGAACAGCAGATACCACTGCGTGCCCAGGATGATGAGCGGCGACAGCCACAGGTCCGGGTCCAGCCGGTACTTCACGATCAGCAGCACGGCCATCGGAAACACCAGGTTGGACGGGAAGGCCGCGAGGAACTGCGCCACCGCCTGCACGCGGCCGGCGATGCGCGGGTTCAGGCCTATCCACACGCCGATGGGCACCCAGATCAGCGAGGCCACCGCGATCAGCAGCAGCACCCGCGCCAGCGTGTACAGGCCCAGCTTGAACACATGGGCGGCCTCGCCCCAGCCCACCTCGGTGTGGATGAAGCTCACCAGCCGCCACACGGCGAACAGCACCAGCGCCGCCACCAGCGCGTCCCAGGCGCGGCCCCACAGCGGGTTGGGGGCCCTGGCCTTGGCGCGCAGCGAGCGGCCGTCATAGGTCTTGCGCAGTGGCCGGAAGCTCGCCGTCAGCCAGCGGGCGGGCCACTCGCCCAGCTTCTGCAGCAACGCGGTGCGGCGCAGCCAGGTCAGCAGCCAGGACTGCGGCGCGTTCTCGCTGCCGGATTCCTCGAAGCGGAACTTGTCCGCCCAGGCCAGCAGCGGCCGGAAGAACAGCTGGTCGTACAGCAGGATGCCGATCAGCATGCCGAGGATGGCCCAGCCGATCGCGCCCAGGTCGCGCGCCTCGATGGCCACCGCGATGTAGGAGCCCACGCCGGGCAGCTTGATGTCCTGGCCGGCCACCGAGATGGCCTCCGACGCGACCACGAAGAACCAGCCGCCGGACATGCTCATCATCATGTTCCACAGCAGGCCCGGCATCGCGAACGGCAGCTCCAGGCGCCAGAAGCGCTGCCAGCCCGACAGCTGGAAGATGCGTGCCGCCTCCTGCAGCTCGGCCGGCACGGTGCGCAGCGACTGGTAGAGGCTGAAGGCCATGTTCCAGGCCTGGCTGGTGAAGATCGCGAACAGCGCCGCCAGCTCCACGCCGAACAGATTGCCCGGGAACAGCGCGATGAAGGGCGCCACCGCGATCGCCTGGAACCCGAGGATGGGGATGGACTGCAGGATGTCCAGCAGCGGCACCAGCACCTTCTCGGCCGCCTTCACCTTGGCCGCCAGCACCGCGAACACGCAGGCGAACACGACGGACGCCGCGAGTGCGATGAACATGCGCAGCGTGGTGCGCAGCAGGTAGTAGGGCAGGTTGGCCGGGTCCAGGCTCAGCGGCAGCGCCTCGCCCACATGGAAAGGCTTGGCCATCTGCGCCGCGGCCAGCGCGAGCAGGATCAGCACCGCCAGCACCAGCGGCAGCAGCGCCCAGTCCCAGCGGTTGAAGCTGGCCTCGACGGCAGGGCGGGGAAAGAAACGACGGTCGGCCATGGGGGTCGCAGCCTAAACGCCCCAAGTCTCGCCGCCATGAAGGTCCGCTGTCAGCGGCCTTGCTGAAGACTGGCGCTCCCCCACCACGCCCGGCCAGGTCTTGACCCAGCGGCACCCACGGAACCGGCTCTGCCGGGCCGTTGGGTGCTGCCAAAGCCAGCGGCTTTGGCCCTCGCTAGGCGCAGCGCGTCCACTGGACGCGCTGCGTCCGAGCTCGGCCCCCTCGAGGGGCTAATCAAACCAGTGGGCCATATGCCCCATCTGCTTTTGCTTGGTGCGCAGATAGCGCTCATTCTCGGGGCCGGGCGGGGTCAGCGAGGTCTCGCGCGATGCGACCTCTATGCCCATCTCCTGCAGCGCCAGCACCTTCAGTGGGTTGTTGGTCAGCAGCCGGATGCGGTGCACGCCCAGCGCGCGCAGCATGCAGGCGGCCGCGTCGTAGCGGCGCGCATCCACCGGCAGGCCCAGCACCTCGTTGGCCTCTATGGTGTTGGCGCCCGCGTCCTGCTCGGCATAGGCGCGCAGCTTCTGCACCAGGCCTATGCCCCGGCCCTCGTGGCCGCGCATGTAGACGATGGCGCCGCGGCCCACCTCGGCCAGGCGCTGCATGGCCGCCTCCAGCTGCGGTCGGCAGTCGCAGCGCAGCGAGCCGAACACCTCGCCGGTCAGGCACTCGGAGTGCACCCGCACCAGCGGCGGCTCGTCGCCGGTGAGATCGCCCATGCTCAGCACCACATGCTCCTGGCCGGTGTCGCTTTCGCGGAAACCGTGGATGGTGAACTCGCCGAACGGTGTCGGGAGGCGGGTGGAGACGATGAGTTCGATCTTCATGGTGCGGGCCGAAGATACCCCGTTTTTGGCCAGCGCCTGGGGCTAACCCGGATAACTCGGGCCGAGAGGCCGGCTTTCAAGCATGGCCAAGCCCGCGGCGCTAGGCTGGCGGCCGTTTTTTCTTCTGCAAGGAGACCCGCATGGCTCGCATGATCGAATTCAAGCGCCCCGATGGCGCCGTGGTGAACGGCTACCTGGCCGAGGCCGCCCAGACGCTGGGCGCGGTGGTGGTGATCCAGGAATGGTGGGGCCTGAACGACCAGATCCGCGGCGTGGCCGACCGCCTGGCCCAGGCCGGCTTCACCGCGCTGGTGCCCGACCTCTACCGCGGCAAGAGCACCGTGGAGGCCGAGGAGGCCCACCACCTGATGGACGGCCTCAATTTCGCTGACGCCGCCACGCAGGACGTGCGCGGCGCGGTGCAATACCTCAAGGGTCTGAAGCTGGGCAGCGGCAAGGTGGGGGTCACCGGCTACTGCATGGGCGGCGCGCTGACCGTGCTGGCCGCGGTGAACGTGCCCGAGGCCGACGCGGCCGTGATCTGGTACGGCTTCCCGCCGCTGGAATACGTGAACGCCAGCCAGATCAAGATCCCGCTGCAGGCCCACTGGGCCACGCAGGACGCCTTCTTCAAGATCGAGGACGTGGACCGTCTGGAGGCCAAGCTGGCCGAGGCCGGCGTGAGCTACGAGGGCCACCGCTATCTGGCGATCCACGCCTTTGCCAACGAGACGGCCGTGGGCCAGGGGCGCATGCCTACCAGCCAGTTCGACCCGGTGTGGGCGCAAAGGGCGTGGGACCGCACGATGCGGTTCTTTGGGAAGCAGCTGGGCTGAGGCCCGCCGCGGCCCGCCATCACCGCCGCCCGTGTAGGCGGCGGGCAGGTTGCTCATCACCGCTCGCTGTTCACCCGGAAAGCCCGTTGCCGTGCAGATTCTTCGCCTCGACCATCTCGTGCTCACCGTGGCCGATATCGACCTCACCTGCCGCTTCTACGAGCGCGTGATGGGCATGGAGGTCGTCACCTTCGCGGGTGGGCGCAAGGCGCTGGCTTTTGGCCAGCAGAAGATCAATCTGCACCCGCACGGCCGCGAGTTCGAGCCCAAGGCCCAGGCGCCCACGCCGGGCTCGGCGGACCTGTGCTTCATCACCGACACGCCGCTGGATGAGGTGATCGCGCATCTGCAGGCCTGCGGTGTGCCGGTGCTGGAGGGCCCGGTGGCCCGCACGGGCGCTGTGGGGCCCATCACCTCGGTCTATTTCCGCGACCCGGACCTCAATCTCATCGAGGTGTCGAATTACGGGGGTGAGGTGGGGTGACGAGGGGGGCAGGTGTTGCCTGGGAAGGCAGCGCCGTGGGCTGGGATCAGGAGTTGCGAGCTCCAACCGGGCTCGCGGGTTGTGTGCTTGGAGAGTGAGTGGTTGGGCTGCTTTTGCGGCCAGCCTTTGGACTCGGAGCACCGCCGCGGGAATCCGCCCCGCGATGGCGGGTAACTTTCTTCTGGTCGCGCCCAGAAGAAAGTCACCAAAGAAGATGCGCTGAACCGCACCGCGCTCGGGGCCTGCAACGCGGTCCACCAATCCAACGGCCGCTGGCCGTGTGCGCAGAAGCGAGCCGCTGCGCTCTCGCGGTGGGCTTGTCACCGCCCGGTGAACTCGGACCTATGCGCCGTCCGACGCGCGGCTGCACGCCGTGCTCACGGGGGAATGCCATTGCGGCGTCGCTGGGGTTCGCAGTTTCCTAGCGGTGGGCCGCCGCTAGATACCTGCGTTGAGACACGTATGTGGCAAACGTGGTTTCGAGATGTGCGACCACATCAATCACGGCATCAAGCCGTTGAAGCAATTCACCTGAGCGATAACGTCGTCCGGCATCTTCTGCGCCGGTTCGGCCGTGCGATACGGCTCGACGCTTCTCGACTAGTTCATCAAGGTAGCCAAAATACCTTGGTGTTGGTACGACTGGATCAGTTATGCCGAAGCAAGAGAATACCTGTTCAAGCGATTTGCGCCCAATATTCTGCAGATGCATAGAAAGCAATGAATCATTGATGATGCATGGCTTTTCTTGCGTTTGTGCCTCAAATAGTTTTCGCCTTCGCTCCCATTTGGTGTCGCTGGCCCCATTCTCGAGTGAGTCGAGCTGAGGGCTTAACGCCAAGGCAAAAAATGGCTGATCCAATTTTGCAGTCTCCACCGCTGCACTAGAGATTTCTCGCAATGTCGCGCTAATTATTTGGTTTACGGCAAACTCAAATCCGGCATAAAGTAAAACAAAAAATAGCCCCCGAATAATTATTACCCGAGTAGAGTCCGGCTGAAACGGGTCCGATGACTCAAGTTCGGAGATGATTTGATGCAGAGCGCGAACTTCCCGCATGCGCTCTGCAAACGAAAGTTGTTCCGCCTCGAACATTAAACCGCATTCGCTACAAACTCGATACGACCCGCAACCCTAGATCTACTGTTGGTTGCCCCCGTCGTGAGAGCCCTGAGTCCGCTACTATTAATGACAGATTTTATTTTTTGAGGGCTGGGTGTCTTTCCGGCCTTAATGGCGACAGCACAGCCAACAGCTACTGCTTCAAAGAGATTGATTGGCGTAACAGCACGATTGCCACGGATGATGCCATTTGGCAGCGCTCCGCGAATGATGTCAAAAGTTTGGTTAAAAAGAACTACCGACGTATGCTTCAGTGGCTTGGCGGCACGATGCCTCATGTAGTCGTTCAGGAAATCCTTGACGCTGTGATCAAACTCCTGATAGCACTCAAGATAGGCAAAGAAGCGCAGAACCAACTCCTCGCTAGTACCATTGTTTTGATCGGTATCTTTCAAGCGGATTGATGATGAAAAGTTTTCTTGCTTAGAAAGTTTCTTAATCTGATCGTTTAGTTTGCCTCTGAAAATGCAGTTTCTGATCTCTTGGTTCGTCAGCAACACTCCACCCGTGTTGAGGCGTTCAAAAAGGTCAAATCGAACACTCAGATCGCTTTTGTCATTCAGGACCGTCGCTCGAAGCGGCCTAGTCTCAAAAAGCAGTTGAAGTGTCCCTGGAAGATCTGAAAATTTCTTTCCGTTGAGTTCGGAAAGTTTTTCAAGTCCCTCGATAACGAGGGGAGCATCTTTTTCCACCTGGCCGAGTAGCTCTTTTGACCCAATGAAATGAGCGAGCGTACCGAGGCGCTGCACACCGTCAACGACCTCCCATGTCGAGTCCTCATTCGTGGCCATGAACACATTTGGAATGGGGATCCCGAGAAAAACAGACTCAATCAGTTGAGACTCTCTGGCCGCATCCCACACAAATTGACGCTGATACTCTGGGGGCACATGAATGGCCCCAGTCTTTCTCATGTCAATTAGTTGCTTTACGCTGATGTCGTAATTGTCAAAAGAAACGAGGCGGCGTTCCTGCTGAAGCTGAGCCTGAAGTTTCTCAACCTGCTTATTGTTCATCGTCATCGGCATGGACCTCAAATGTTCCAAGAATAATAACGGCATCATGCTGATGTTGACCAGCGGGCAATTTCTGATGTTGCTATTGCGTAAGCGTCGCTGCACATCCGCGTCACATCCTTAGCTGTCAAGACCCGCCCGTGCCTGGGCCTCACCTGAAAACCAGCAGCGACATCAACCAAGCACGGCCCAATCAAATCGCCAACGCCGTCGTCGACTTCACTTCTTCCATCACCGCATACGTCCTTGTCTCCCGCACCCCCGGCAGCGTCCAGATCACCTGCCCGATGAACTCGCGGTAGGCGCCCATGTCCCGCACCCGGGTCTTGAGCAGATAGTCGAAGCCGCCCGCCACCAGATGGCATTCCAGAATCTCGGGGCGGGCCTGGACCGCGGCCTTGAAGTTGTCCATCACGTCCTGCACCGTGCGGTCCAGCAGCACCTCGATGAACACCAGCATGGAGGCACCCAGCTTGGCCGGGTTCAGCCGCGCCTCGTAGCCCAGGATGTAGCCGTCACGGGTCAGCCGCTTCACGCGCTCCAGCACCGCCGTGGGCGACAGGTGCACGGCCTCGGCCAGCTTGAGGTTGGAGATGCGGCCATCGGCCTGCAGCACGCGCAGGATGCGGGCGTCGATTTTGTCGAGGATGGCGTCTTCCACGGGATAAGTCTCTGAGGCTGGATTGAGTCTCGGAATTTAATTCGGAATCCGGCTCGATAAAGTGGCATCTCTCCAGGAGACCCGACATGTCCACCACGCCCTTCATCGCCCCGCCCGAGGCCGCGCGCCTGCCCGACCCCTACCGCCCGGAGCCCGGCGTGGTGCAGACCCTGGCCGCCCGCGTGCGCGCCGCGTTGGACTGGCCGGCCGTGATCGCCGCCGCCAGCCCCTGGGTGGACCAGGTGCGCAAGAACCCGGCGCCGTTCTGGGCCATGGAGTCGCTGCTGCGCGAATACCCCATCACCAGCGCCGAGGGCCTGGCCCTGATGCGCCTGGCCGAGGCGCTGCTGCGCGTGCCGGACGCGCCCACCGCCATCGCGCTGACCGCCGACCAGCTGGGCCGCGCGGACTTTGACGGTGCCAGCGAGGGCAGCCCGCACAAGATGCTGGCCGCGCTGTCGGCCTCGGCCATCTCGCTGTCCAAGCGCTTCCTGCCGGGGGCCGAGGACGAGGGCGGCCTGTTCAAGCGCCTGGGCGCGCAGACGGTGGTAGCCGCCACGGTGCGCGCCATCCAGCTGCTGGGCCGCCAGTTCGTGCTGGGCCGCAGCATCAAGGAGGCCATGGGCGAGGCCGACGCGGCACGCAAGATCCAGAAGCAGCTCAGGTTCAGCTACGACATGCTGGGTGAGGGCGCCCGCACCGAACACGACGCCGAGCGCTACCAGGCGTCCTATGTGGCCGCCATCCGCGCGATCGCCGGCGGCCGCCGGGCCGACAGCCCCGAGGGCTCGGACGGCATCTCCATCAAGCTCAGCGCGCTGTTCAGCCGCTACGAGGTGCTGCAGCGCGAGCGCGTGTTCGCCGAGCTGCTGCCGCGCGTGTGGCAGCTCATCGAGCTGGCCGCCGAGGCCAACATCAATCTCACCATCGACGCCGAAGAGGTGGACCGCCTGGAGCTGTCGCTGGACGTGCTGGACGTGCTGGCCGCGCGCATCGCGCAGCACTACCCGCAATGGCGCGGCTTCGGTCTCGCGGTGCAGGCCTACCAGACCCGTGCGCTGGCGGTGGTGGACGAGGTGGCCGCGATTGCGCGCAAGCACGGCCTGCGCTTCATGGTGCGCCTGGTCAAGGGCGCCTACTGGGACGGCGAGATCAAGCGCGCCCAGGAGCTGGGCCTGGGCCACTACCCGGTGTTCACGCACAAGCAGCACACCGACGTCAGCTACCTGGCCTGCGCGCAGGCGCTGATCGGCCACCAGGACGTGATCTACCCGCAGTTCGCCAGCCACAACGCCGGCACCATCGCGGCCATCGTGCAGATGGCGCGTGCGGCCGGCGCGCCCTTCGAGATGCAGCGCCTGCACGGCATGGGCGAGGGCGTGTACCGTGAGGTGCTGAAGGACGGCTCCATCCCCTGCCGCGTCTATGCGCCCGTGGGCGAGCACCGCGATCTGCTGGCCTACCTCGTGCGCCGCCTGCTGGAGAACGGCGCCAACTCCTCCTTCGTGCACCAGCTGGCCGACACCAGCGTGCAGCTGCCCGAGCTGCTGGGCTCGCCGCTGGAGCGCCTGCACGCCAAGAGCGCGCTGCCGCTGCCGCCCGACCTCTACCGCGATGCCCAGGGCCAGGGCCGCGCCAACAGCAGCGGCGCCGACCTCACCGCCCCCGCCCAGCGCGCGCCGCTGCAGGCCGCGCTGGCCGCCACGCCGCTGCAGCCCGTGGCCGAGGCCACGGCCGAGCAGGTGGACGCCGCGATGCAGCGCCTGCAGGCCGGCTTCGCCGGCTGGAACGCCACGCCCGTGCCGCAGCGCGCGGCCGTGCTGCGCCGTGCCGCCGACGACCTGGACGCCCGCCTGCCCGAGTTCTGCGCGCTGCTGGTGAAGGAGGCCTTCAAGACCCAGGCCGACTGCATCGCCGAGGTGCGCGAGGCGGTGGACTTCCTGCGCTACTACGCCGACCGTGCGGAGCAAGACCCGGCCCTGATGCAGGGCCGCGGCGTGTTCGTCTGCATCAGTCCCTGGAACTTCCCGCTGGCCATCTTTGCGGGCCAGGTGGTGGCCGCGCTGGTGGCGGGCAATGCGGTGGCCGCCAAGCCGGCCGAGCAGACGCCCTTTGTCGCGCTGAAGATGGTGGAGCTGCTGCATGCCGCCGGCGTGCCCACCGACGCGCTGGTGCTGCTGCATGGCGCGGGCGAGACCGTGGGCGCCGGCCTGGTGGCCCACGCCCACACGGCCGGCGTGTGCTTCACCGGCTCCACCGCGGTGGCCCAGATCATCAACAAGGCGCTGGCGGCCAAGCCCAACTCGCCCATCCCGCTGATTGCCGAGACGGGCGGCCTGAACGCCATGGTGGTGGACTCCACCGCGCTGCCCGAGCAGGTCATAGACGCCGTCGTGCAGAGCGCCTTCCGATCGGCCGGCCAGCGCTGCTCGGCGCTGCGCCTGCTGTGCGTGCAGGCCGACATCGCGGACGGCATGGTCGAGATGCTCAAGGGTGCGCTGGCCGAGCTGCGCGTGGGCGAGCCGGCCAATCTGGCCACCGACGTGGGCCCGGTCATAGACGACGAGGCCCACGCCAACATCGCCCGCCATGTGGAGCGCCTCAAGCGCGAGGCCCGGCTGATCGCCGAGGCCCCGGTGGCCGACACGCTGCCGCGCCAGATCCGCCCGGTGGCTTTCGAGATCGATCGGGTGGAGCAGTTGGGCGAGGAGATCTTCGGCCCGGTGCTGCACGTGGTGCGCTTCCAGCACAGCGTGGACGAGGTGATCGCGCAGATCAACGCGCTGGGCTATGGCCTCACGCTGGGCATCCAGACCCGCATCGACAGCCGCGCCCAGCGCCTGGCCGACGAGGCCCGCATCGGCAATGTCTATGTGAACCGCAACATCATCGGCGCCGTGGTGGGCGTGCAGCCCTTTGGCGGCGAGGGCCTGTCGGGCACCGGCCCCAAGGCCGGCGGGCCGGACTATCTGCGCCGCTTCGTGGCCGAGCCGCGCCTCGAGGCGATCACGCCGCCGCTGCTGCTGGACGGCCAGGCCCCCGCGCCCGCGCTGGCGGTGGAGGCCAGCTGGCGCGAGCTGCCGCTGACCGAACGCATTGCCACGCTGCGCCGCGCGGCCGACACGCTGGACGCGCCCACCGCGATCGCGCTGCGCACGTTGTTGAACGCCGCGCAGACCGCGCTGGCGGACCACGAGCTGCCCGGCCCCACCGGCGAGAGCAACACGCTGCGCCACCATGGTCGCGGCCTGTTCGCGGTGCTGGGCCGCGCCGAGGCCGGCCTGGCCGCGGCGGTGTCTGCGCTGCTGGCGGGCAACAGCGTGGTCTGGCTGGGGGGCCCGGAGTCCGCGCGCCAGCTGCTGCTGCAGGCCGGTCTGCCGGCCCAGGCGCTGACGCTGGCGCCCGATGCCGCACTGCCTGCGGTGCTGGCCGCGCCGCAACTGGCCGGCGTGGCGCTGGCCTCGTCGGATGCAGCGGCCGCCCACCTGCTGGCCCAGGCACTGGCCACGCGCGCCGGCGCCATCCTGCCGCTGGTGGTGGCCGCCGGCCATGTGCGCCAGCTCTACCGCTTCGCGGCCGAGCAGACGCTGACCGTCAACACCGCCGCCGCCGGCGGCAACGCGGCGCTGCTGGCGGGCATGCACTGAGAGGGTGAGAGCAAATCCAGCATGCCCGCCTTGCCGCCCCAAACCGCCCCACTCGTCGTTGCAAATGCTCGCCGTAGCGCGAGCTACGGCTGTGCTTTGCGCCTAGAGCGGGGCAGCTTGGCACGCCCTTTCGGGCACGCCGGATTCCCTCTCACCCTCTGAGGCGCGGCGCCGCCTGCCTGCGCTAAGGTCGCGGCATGACGACGATCAAGCGAGCGGGATCTGCACGACGACGGGCGCGGGTCGCCGGCCTGGGCTTGGGCATGGGCCTGGTGTGCCTGGCCACCGTCCGCGCGGACAGCTGGTTGCCGGCCTGTCCGGCGGTCTATGTGGCCCCCGCGGGGGCTTATCGATTCGTCGTCATGCCCAGTGGCCGGGTCGACACGAGCGTGTGCACGCGCGTTGCGCAGCAGCCCGAGTTCGCCGCCCGGCCGAGCAGCCCCGAGCGGGCGACCGGCACGCTGGAGCGGCGCAGCGGCGACGGCTGGGTGCAGGTCTGGGCGCATGAGCTGAGCAACCCCGTGAGCCCGGTCCGCGCCGCCGTGTCGGACACCGGCCGTGTGGCCACGTTCGACAACTGGCATGGCGTGGGCTGGGGCGACGATGTGGTCGTGCTGTTCGACACGCAGGGCCGGCCCGTGCGGCAGATGGGCCTCGCGGACTTTCTGCCGCTCGCCTACGTGCATGCCTTGCCGCGGACCGTGAGCTCCGTCTGGTGGGCTGGCGAGCATGCGTTCACGGCCGACGGCCGGGCGCTGCGGCTCCAGGTGGTCGTGCCCGACGCGGACCCCGAGCGTCCGCGGCCGGTCGAGCAGAAGCCGCCGCGGGTGAGCCTGCTCGTCGACGCCGACACCGGCCGGGTGGACCCGGAGGCGCCATCGGCCTGGGCACTGGCGCTGGCCCAGGCCCGTCAGGCCGATGCGCTGCTGTGTGCCCAGGAGGTGGCGTGGTCACAGCGGGAGCTGGCACCGCGCGAGCCGCCACCGCCCGCGGCGGCGCAGGCCGACTGGACGCAGTATGGCGATGAGGTGCTGAGGCGCCTGCGGCCCGCGCCGGACGGCGATCTGGCGCTGCAAAGCTGCGTGTTCAACGCCCCGGCGCTGGCCGATAGCCGCCAGGTCCAGGCCTGCCTGCGAGAGGCCTTCGACGCAGCGCGCGACACCCCCAGCGAGCTGCTGCTGATCGCGCCGGACCCGGCGGCGCTGTGGGCCGCCATCCAACCCGTGCTGGCCAGCCTGCCGGCGGCCTCGCTGAAGGGCGCGCGGCTGTATGTGGCGGCCGCACCGGCCCAGCAGGCGGGCGTCGTTCGGGCCTTGTCGGCCACGGGCGCCGAGGTGGTCGTGTTCGACCCCACCCAGCCGGTGCTGCCCACGGCGTCGGTGCGGGACGCCCTGCGATCGCATTACGACGCGGGCGATGGTCGCGACGCGATGGGCAACTGCGGGCCCGATGCCCGCGTCGACCGGCTTCAGTAGAAGCCCTCGCGCCGCCGATAGCGCTCGGCCCGTTCGGCGTCGTACTGCGCCGCGTCGAAGCCCTCGCCCTGGATGGCGCGGTGCACCTCGCCGCCGGTGGGTAGCGCGGCCGGGTCCACAAAGCGGGCCGGGTCCCAGAAGTGCGAGCGCAGCAGCGCCTTGGAGCACTGGGTGTAGGCCTCCTCGATGTCGATCAGCAGGCCCAGCCGCGGCGCCTTGCCCTCCAGCGTGCTGGGGGCTAGCAGCGCGGCATCGGTGGTGATGCAGGCGCGGCCGTTGACGCGGAAGGTGTCGGTCGCGCCGGGCACGATGAACAGCAGGCCCACGCGCGGGTTGGCGATCACATTGCGCAGCGAGTCGGCCAGGCGGTTGCCCGGGCGCTCGGGCAGCAGCAGCGTGCGCTCGTCCAGGATGCGCACAAAGCCCGCCGGGTCGCCGCGCGGGCTCAGGTCGCAGCGGCCGTCGGCATCGCTGGTGGCCAGGCACACCAGCGGCGCCAGCTCCACATAGCGCCGCGTCGCGGCATTGAGCCGGTCGGTGATCTTGGCGCAGGTCAGCGGTGCGGGCTCGCCCAGCAGCGCGCGCAGCTGGGCCTCGGTGTGGATGAGCTCGGCGGTCAGGCGGTGAGGGGTGCTCATGGGGCAGGGCGGTGGGTGGTGTCGGAGGTCGGCAGCTTGCCACGGTGGGCGTCCATCCCCAGCCGGCGGCTTGCGGGCGGCCCGGCCCGCCTGCACCATGGGCCCGGGGTGCCGGGGGGCGCTCGCCGGGAGAAGACGATGTTTCCTCTGTTCTGGTTCTGGGCGCCGCAGTTCCGCTTTCCGCTCGGCGGCGATGTCGCGCAGGACATCGAGCCGCGCCTGGACGCCTTCTTCAACGCCATTCCCGCGCGCGCCGGCAACGGCCGTATCGAGGGTCAGGCCTTTCGCGTCGCCAGCTATGGCCATCAGCTGGGTGTGCTGTCCGACTTGTTGCTGGACCTGCTGCAGCGCCAGCCCGAGCTGCTGCCGGCCGACTCGGCGCCGCTGAAGGAGCTGCGGCGCATCCATGCGGAGATCGCGCGGCTCAAGGCCGATGAGCATACGCACGATCTGCAGCGCACGCTGGACGCGGTGCGGGCGATACGCGAGCGCGGCGGCGCGCTGGCACTGCAGCTGGAGCGCGGGCTGGCGGCTCAGCCCTCAGGCGGGGCGGCGTAGCAGCGCGACCGCGCGGTCGGCGGCCTGCAGCAGCACGCGGCCGGCGCGCTCGGCCACCCAGACCTCGCCGGCACGCAGCGGCTGGTGGGGCAGCGCCAGCCAGCCATCCAGTGCGCGCGGCGCCGGGCTCAGCGCCAGCCGGCCGCGCTGCAGATGCAGCACCTCGCCGCGCGCCAGCGTGAGCCACAGGCTCTGCCCGGGGGCCAGCTGCAGCGCGATGTCGGGGGTCGGGCAAGACCTGGCACGGGTAGCGGCGCGGGGTGCATGCCTGCGCAGCCAGAGCTGCAGCAGGGGCCAGGGCTTGAGCGCGGTGCGCATGGGAACTCCGGGAGTGGAAGGCCGGCCCAGTCTGCGAGCTGCCGCCCCGCCGCAACAGGCACAGCGCCGGGCGTTTTGATGCGCAACAGCGAGCCCGTGGCGCTGTTCTGTATCGGGTCGGCCCGGGCTGTTCCGGTCGGCCCCTTCCGACCGGCCGCAGAATGGCCGCTCCATGAGTGCAGCCCTGCATGACCCCGCGCTGGCCGGCCCGCTGTACCAGCAGCTGGCCGATCAGTACCGCCGTGCGATCGCCAGCGGCAGCCTGGGGCCGGGCAGCCGCATGCCGTCGGTGCGTGTGCTGATGGCGCGCCACCAGGTGAGCCTGAGCACGGCGCTGCAGGCCTGCCGCAGCCTGGAGAGCGAAGGCCTGCTGGAGGCACGGCCGCGCCTGGGCTACTTCGTGCAGCGCGGCCGGGCGCGCGGCCTGCCGCCGGCCCGCGAGCCGCGCATAGGCCCGCCCGACCCGGCCCGCTACGTGGGCATCCATGAGCGCATCTCGGGCCTGCTGGCGCGCGGCCTGTCCAGCCCGGTGAGCGTCAATCTCGCCGGGGCGGTGGCCCACCCCTCGCTCTACCCGACGCGGGCGCTGGCGCTGCACGGCCAGCGCCTGCTGCGCCAGCCCGAGCAGCTGGCGGTGCCGCCGCCGGCCGATGGTTATGGGCCGCTGCGCGAGGGCCTGGCCCGGATGGCGCTGGAGGCGCAGATGGTGCTGCGCCCGGACGAGCTGCTGGTGACCCATGGCGCGACCGAGGCGCTGGCGCTGGCACTGCGCGCGGTGACCCGGCCCGGCGACGTGGTGGCGGTGGAGTCGCCCAGCTATTTCGGCGTGCTGCAGATCCTGGAGGCCCAGGGCCTGCGTGCGCTGGAGATTCCCACCAGCCCGGCCACCGGCCTGAGCGTGGAGGCGCTGGCCCGGGCGGTGCGGGCCGAGCCGGCGCTGCGTGCGGTGGTGGTGGTGCCCAATCTGCAGAACCCACTGGGCGCGCTGATGCCCGACGAGGCCAAGCAGGCGCTGCTGCAGCTGGCCCAGGCGCACGACCTGGCCCTGATCGAGGACGGCAGCTACGCGCCGCTGACCGATGCGCCGCAGCGGGCGCTGAAGTCTTGGGACCGCGAGGGGCGGGTCATCCACTGCGCGTCCATGCACAAGATCCTGGCGCCGGGCCTGCGTCTGGGCTGGATGAGCGCGGGCCGCTGGCAGGACCGGGTGCGCATGCTCAAGTATGCGCAGAGCCGGCCCAACGAGTTGCTGGGCCAGGCCATGGTGGCGGGCTTCCTCGCCGCAGGCCAGATGCCGCGCCACCTGCGCGAGCTGCGCCGCCGGCTGGCGCCGCAGCGCCTGCAGATGGCCGAGGCACTGGCGGCCGAGCTGCCCGAGGGCACGCGCCTGACGCTGCCGGCCGGCGGCCTGGCGCTGTGGGTGGAGCTGCCGTCGGGGCTGTCGTCGCTGCGACTGTTCGATGCGGCGCTGCGTGAGGGTCTGCGCCTGTCGCCCGGCGCGATGTTCTCCAACGACGAGCGCTTCGACGGCTTTCTGCGCATCAACTGCGGCCAGCCCATGGAGCCGGCCCAGCGCGACGCGGTGCGCACGCTGGGCCGCTTGTGCCGGCAGCAGCTGGACGCGGCCTGAGCGCCTTCAGCCCGCGCGGCGCCGGCGCGCGGCCACGCCCACGCCGCCCAGTCCGGCCAGCAGCAGCGCGAGGCTGGCGGGTTCGGGCACGGCGCTGACCGCGCTGTAGGTCTGCAGGTTGTCGATGCCGAACCAGGTGAAGCCGTTGCCGTGGTCCGCGCCTATCGAGAAGCTGATGGCCGTGACCGGCGCATCGAACACCAGGCCCAGGAAGGCCGGGCTGTTGGTGGCGGGCAGCTGGAAGCTGCCGCTCTCGCCGGTGTCGGTGCTGAACAGCACGGTCTCGCCGCCATCGCTGTTGCCCGAGGCATCGAAATAGGGCCGCAGGTCCAGCCCCAGCATGCGCAGCGGCTCATCGCTCGCCAGCGTCAGCGCGCCGGTGAAGGTGTTGAGCCGTACCTGCACCCAGGCCGTGCCGTCCACATTGCCGTTCACGCCGGGCGCGTTCTCGTGCCAGTCGCTGGCCCAGTAGAAGGCGTTGCCGAAGCTGCCGCTGAAGCTCAGCGGGCCGAAGCCGAAGGGCAGGGGTGCGGTGTCGCCCTGCTCGTCCAGGTTGTTGAAGTAGGCACTGCCGGCGCCCCGCGCGTCGAAGCTGGCCCGGTCGCTGTAGAAGGTGGTGGCCGCGACCTGGCCGCAGGCCAGGCAGGCTGCGGCCGCAGCCGCCAGGTGCTTGATCATGAGGTGCTCCGTTGGGGTGCCCGCCGCCGAACGCGGCGGGCTGGGGGACGCAGGCTTCAGCCCTGGCGGCGCCGGCGTGCGGCCACGCCCACGGTGCCCAGGCCGGCCAGCAGCAGCGCGACGCTGGCAGGCTCGGGCACGGCGCTGACCGAGGCATAGGTCTGCAGGTTGTCGATGCCGAACCAGGTGTGGCCGTTGCGCGTGGCCGGGATGCGGAAGCTCAGCGAGGTCACCGGTGCATCGAAGGCCAGGCCCAGGAAGGCCACGTCGTTGGTGGTGGGCAGCTTGAAGCTGCCGCTCTCACCGGTGTTGGTCCAGTACAGCACGGTCTCGCCGGCGTTGTTGGAGCCCCAGGAGTCGAAGTAGGTGCGCAGGTCGAAGCCGATCATCTGGAAGCCGGCATCGTTGTTGATGGTCAGCGGGCCGCTGATGACGCTGACCGGGAAGCTCTGGTAGTTGCTCAGCCGCACCTGGATGAAGCTGCTGCCGTTCACGTTGCCCACCTCGCCGGCCGGCAGGTCGGGATTGCCGCCCGGGATGTAGCTCGCGGCGCCGCCTTGCAGGCCTTCGAAGTTGAGCGGACCGACGTAGAAGGGCAGGTAGAAGGTGTCGCCACCGCCCTCGAGGTCAGAGAAGAAGCTGGTGCCGGTGCCGACCGCGTTGAAGCTGGCACGGTCCGTGTAGGTGGTGCCGGCCAGGGCCTGGCCGCACAGGAGCAGCGTCGCCGCAGCGACTGCAAGAAGCTTGGTCATGGAATTCCTCCGCAAGGAAGACGTGGCCGCCGCAAGGGGTGGTCACGGGATGGGGTGAGCCGGACGGGGGCCGGCTGAAGTGACGGGGTGCGCGACCGCGGCGTCAGTCGGCGCGGCGGCGGCGTGCGAGCAGGCCCACGGTGCCCAGGCCGGCCAGCAGCATCGCGAGGCTGGTGGGTTCGGGCACCGGCGCGGCGCTGGCGAACAGGTGCAGGTTGTCCACCCCGAACCAGCTGCTGCCATTGCCGTTGGGCGTGTTGTAGAAGTCCAGGCTGCTGAAGGTGATGGAGTGCACCGGGCCGTTGAACATCAGGCCGATGAAGCTCGAGGTGTTGCTGTCCGACAGCTTGAAGCTGCCGTTCTCGCCGGTGTCGGTCTCGTAGTAGATGGTCTCGCCGAGGTCGTGGGTGATGCTGCCGTCGTCATTGACGTTGTAGTAGGGCCGCATGTCGAAGCCGATCAGCTGGAAGCCGCTGGCGCTGCTCCAGGTCACCCAGCTGCCGAGGTCCAGGCGCATCTGGATCCAGGCCGAGCCGTCCACGTCGCCGCGCACGCCCGGGTGGGCCGCGTGGATGCCGGCGAAGTAGTAGGCGCTGGTGGGCGAATCCGCGGTGATCTCCAGCGGGCCCACGCTGATCGGCATGGGGCGTTCGTCCCCCAGGGTGTCCTGCAGGCTGTTGAGCGTCAGGAAGGCAGTGCTGCCTTGCCCATGGGACGCGAACGTCATGCGGTCATTGAAGGTGGTCACGGCCGATGCCTGGCCGGCCCAGAGACACGCGGCCGCAGCGGTGGCAGCCCATAGCTTGCTCATTTCAACTACTCCGTCAGATAAAGAACTCACGCGTGATTGCGTAAAAAATATTCTAGGAATAGTGAATTAATGCTCGGATGGGGGAAGCACTCCCCGGGTGAGTCCCGATGGCAGCGTTGTCATATGGCTGTCGAAAAAGGCGCCGGGAGGGCGCCGGGCCGCGCAAGTCCCGTATTCATCGGCCTTGCACGGGGACAGGCCTTGCGGCCCGTGGGTCAGGTCTTGCGTCAGCAGCCCAATATTGCGCGCCGGTCCGCCGCGTCGCCATCAATCAAGTTGAGGATGAGCCGCCACTGCGCTAACCCAACTGTGGGCTGACCACGACGGCCCCGGCGCGCAGGCGGGTCTCTGCGGGTCAACCCGGCTTGTCAGCCGGCGCGAGCACTCGCAAAGCCGGGCCTGCGCCCCGCTTCGCTAGGATGGGCGCCCTCGCGCCGCCACAGCATGTACGCCAAGCACTTCGGTCTCAGCCAAGAGCCCTTCTCCATCGCCCCCGACCCTCGCTATCTCTACATGAGCGAGCGTCACCGCGAGGCGCTGGCCCATCTGCTCTACGGCCTGCGCGGCGGTGGCGGCTTCGTGCTGCTGACCGGCGAGATAGGCGCGGGCAAGACCACGGTGTGTCGCTGCTTCCTGGAGCAGATCCCCGAGCACTGCGACGTGGCCTATGTGTTCAACCCGCGGCTCACCGTGGGCGAGCTGTTGCAGACGGTGTGCGAGGAGTTCCACATCCCGCCGCCCGCCGCGGCCGACGGTGCGCTCAAGCCCTATGTGGACGCGATCAACGCCTTCCTGCTGCGCTCGCACGCGGCCGGGCGCCACAGCGTACTCATCATCGACGAGGCGCAGAACCTGTCGGCCGAGGTGCTGGAGCAGCTGCGCCTGCTGACCAATCTGGAGACGCCGGAGCGCAAGCTGCTGCAGATCATCCTGATCGGCCAGCCCGAGCTGCGCGACATGCTGGCGCGGCCCGAGCTGGAGCAGCTGGCCCAGCGCGTGATCGCGCGCTTCCATCTGGAGGCGCTGTCCGAGGCGGAGACGCTGCACTACATCCAGCACCGCCTGGCCGTGGCCGGTCACAGCGGCCGCCTGCCGCTGGACCGCGCGGCCTGCCGGCGCATCCACCAGCTCGCGCGCGGCGTGCCGCGTCGCATCAACCTGCTGTGTGACCGCGCGCTGCTGGGCGCCTACTCGCTGGGCCGTGACCAGGTGGACCGGCGCATCGTGGATCACGCGGCCGCCGAGGTGTTCGGCACGCCCGGCCAGCGCCTTGCGCGGCGCCGGGCCTGGGCGGTCGGCGCCGGCGTCGGTCTGGTGACGCTGGCCGCCGCGGTCTATGCGCTGAGCCTGCGCAGTCCGGCGCCGGCGCCTGCCGCGGCGCGCCCGGCGGCTTCGGCACCGCAGGCCGCGTCGGCGTCGGCCAATGCCGCATCGGAGCCCGCCTGGCGCGACGAGGCCGACGCGTTGCGCGCACTGGCCCGCCTGTGGGGCGCCGAGCCACCCGCGGGTGAGGAGGTCTGTGCGGCGCTCAAGCCGGCACAGCTGCAATGCCTGCGCAGCGGCGAGGGCCTGGCCCAGCTGCGCCTGCTGGGCCGGCCCGCGCTGCTGATGCTGCAGGACGGCGAGGCCGCGGCTCGCCCGGCGCTGCTGCTGGGCCTGGACGGCCAGCAGGCGCTGCTGCGCGAGGGCGGCAGCCCCCGCACGCTCAGCCTGCTCGAACTCAGCCGCCAGTGGCGCGGCGACTTCGTCACGCTGTGGCGCATGCCGCCCGGTTACCCGGCCGCCACGGCCGATGGCCCGCTGGCCGATTGGCTGGACCAGCAGCTCGCCCGCGTGCTGGGTGAGCCGCCGGCCGACGACGGCCGCGGCCCCGAGGCCCGCCGCGCCGCGCGCGTGGCGGCCTTCCAGCGCAGCCAGGGCCTGCGCGCCGATGGCCGCGCCGGCCCCATCACGCTGATGCAGCTCAACCGGGTCGTCGACATCGACGAGCCGCGGCTGCAGACGCCGACTCCGTCCACCCCGCTCGCCAAGAACTAGCGCGGCCCGCCCATGTCCTACATCCTCGATGCCCTGCGCCGTGCCGAAGCCGAACGAGAACGCGGCCGCGTGCCCACGCTGCAGGCCCAGCCCGGCCCCACCGAACCCGCGGGGGCCGACGCCGGCTCGGCCTGGCCCCGGCCGGCACCGCGTGGTCTGGGTCTGGGCCTGGCCGGCCTGGCCCTGCTGTTGAGCGGTGCCGCCGGCGCCTATTGGTGGACCCGGCCCGCGATGCTGCCCCCGGTCGCTGCAACGATGCCGGTCCCGCCGCCGCCGCCACTCATGGCCGCCCCTGAGCCTGCAGCGACGCCGGTCGTCCCGGTGCTGCCGCCCGCCTTGCCCGCGCCAGCCGCCGCGGCGCGGCAAGATCTGACCCCTCCGCCCGCGCCCCAGCCGCTCACGCCTGCCGCCACGCCGTCTCCCGCTTTGTCGCCCCGGCCAGCGCCCATGCCCTTGGCCCAGACGCCTGCACCTGCACCTGCACCTGCACCTGCGCGCACACCAACGCTGGCCAGCGCCGAGCCTGCCCGCCCCGCGGCCACGGCTGCCCCGGCCGCCAGCCGGCCCGCCGTGCCGGCCGTGTCCGCCGAAGCGCCGGTGCCCGCGCTGCGCGAACTGCCCGAGGCACTGCGTCACGAGCTGCCGCCGCTGAGCGCCAGCGGCGCGATGTATTCCGACACCGCCGCCAACCGCCTGCTCATCATCAACGGCCAGCTCTATCACGAGGGTGACCCGGTGGCGCCGGGTCTGGTGCTGGAGCAGATCAAGTTGCGCAGCGCGGTGCTGTCCTGGCGCGGCCAGCGCTTCCGGCTGGACTACTGAGGGCCGCGGTCCTGCGGTCGTCACCTGGCCGTGGCCCCGAGGACGCGTGGTGGTGGTGTCCGCCGGGATGGTGGACACTGCCGCGCCCGATGGAGGGGGCGTGGATGGTGACAAGAACCGGGAGGGCCGGCCGCCAGGGGCTGGTCGTGGGGCTGATCGCGCTGTTGAGCGCCTGTGGTGGCGGTGGCGGCGGTGCCCCCGAGGGGGGCGGCAGCCCGCCGACCCAGGCCGGCGCCCAGCCCGGCGCCGACTATTTCCCGTTGAACGTCGGGGACCGCTGGTTCTACACCGAGGGCCAGGGCATCGCGACCACGGTCAAGGTGACCGGCACGCAGAGCGTCGGCGGCGTCTCCGCACTGGTGGTGCGCACCCAGGACAGCAACGGCACCAGCGATGACTACTACGTGCGCGACGCCGCGGGGGTGCGCGTGCTGCCCGGCGCGGGGGTGGACGCGATCACGGCGGCGCTGGGCTCGGTGCAGATCCTCAAGCTGCCGCTGGTGAGCGGAGACCGCTGGACGCTGATCGATCAGACCCTCACCACGGTCGATCTCGACGGCGATGGCCGCCCCGAGACCATCACGCTGCGGGCACAGGCCACCGTGGTGGGCTACGAGACGCTGAACGTCGAGGGCACGAGCTACAGCGCCGTCGCCCATGTGCAGACGGTGCTCAACCAGAGCGTTCGCATCGCCAGCAGCGGCCAGACCTTGACCGGCACCACCACGTCGGACGACTGGTACGCGCCCAATGTGGGCCTGGTGCGCAGCCGGCTGAGCAGCAGCGGCAGCGGCCAGACCGCGAGCACCAGCGACTCGCGGGTCGTGGCCTGGCGCGCCGGTGCACAGCGCAGCGACGCCACTCAGCCCACGCTCACCAGCCGGGCGCCCGAGGCCGGCGCGGTGGTGGGCGGCTGCTGCACCACGCTGTCGCTGCGCTTCAGCAAGCCCATGGACACCGAGGCCGGGGCGCAGCCGGTCGTGCAGCTGACCGGACCGGATGGTCAGCCCGTGTCCGGCAACCTGTACTGGGCCGCCGACGGCATGAGCGTCAGCTTCGCCCCGCAGAGCTCGCTGCGCAGCGGCAGCTACAGCGCCCGCGTGACGACCGCGGCGCAGGACCGCCTGGGCAATGCGCTGGCCGCGGAGAGCGTCTGGCAGTTCGTGGTGGACGTCAGTGGCCCGGCGGCCACGCCGGTCCAGCCGCTGGCGGATGCGTCCGAGGTGCCGCTGGACAGCGCGGTGGTGTTCACGCTGGACGAAGACCCCGACCCCGCCAGCGTCAACACCAGCAGCGTGCAGCTCAGCGATGGCAGCAACTTCGTGCCGGCCCAGGTCAGCCTGGCGGGGCGCACCGTCACGCTGACGCCGTCCCAGCCGCTGAAGACCGGCCAGCGCTATTCGCTGCTGATCTACGGCATCAAGGACAAGCTGGGCAATGTCACGTCGGCGGGCTGGTCCTTCACCGCCGATCCGGGCCGCTATGCCGCACCGGTGCTGCTGACGCCGGGCCTGGACATCACGGCCGCGGCCATCGCCGACATCGACGGCGACGGTCGTACCGACATCCTGCTGGCCAGCGGCTACAACTTCGGCTCGGCGGACGACTTCAAGCTGCTGCAGATGAGCCGCCAGGCCGACGGCCGCTGGGTGCGGCAGCGTCGCTACGACACCGTGGCCGGCTACGGCAGCCAGATCACCAGCCTGATCGCGGCGGACCTGGACGGCTCCGGCCGGCGCGCGGTGGTCTACAGCGCCTCGGGCTCGGCCATCCAGGTGATGCGGCGCCAGCCGGACGGCAGCTTGGCCAACAGCCAGACCCTCAGCACCGCCGCCAGCTATGTGGTCAAGGTCGCCGACATCAACGGCGACGGCCGGCCCGACCTGATCGGCCGGCCCTTCATCGGCACCCAGGTGCTGATCTGGCTGCAGGGCAGCGACGGCCGCTTCGGCAGCCCGCAGGCCGTGGACCTCGAGTCCAACGGCTTCGGCGATCTGGCCGTGGGCGATCTGAACGGCGATGGCCGGCCGGACCTGGTCAGCGTCGGCACCGAGGCCTGGCCGGGCCATGACATCGGCATCGCGTTGCAGCAGGCCGATGGCAGCTTCGCACCGGCGCGCTACATCGCGCGGCCCTCGGGCGAGTCGGTCCAGGGCGTGGCCGTGGGCGACGTGAGCGGAGACGGGCGAGCCGATCTGGTGCTCACGCTGACGCCCTCGGGCCAGGTCGGCGTGATGGCACAGACCTCGCAGGGGGCGCTGGCCGACATGGTGCGCGTGGCGGCGGCTTCCAACGCGTCGCGCGTCACGCTGGCGGACCTGGACGGCGATGGCCGGCTGGACGTGCTGTCCTCGGCCTGGGGCGGCTACCCGGTGGTGCTGAACCGCCAGCGCAGCGACGGCAGCCTGGGCGGGCCCGAGCGCTTCCCGGCCTCCCTCTACGGCACCGACTCCCCCGGCCTGGTGGCCGTGGGCGATGCGGACGACGACGGCCGCCCGGACATCGTCTACGGCGGCGCGCTGCTGCGTCAGCGCGCCGTGCCGTCCACGCCGCCGCCTGCGCCGCAGCAGGCGGGGCCCGGCCGCGCCGGGCGCCTCAACCTCGGCCCGGCGCTGCGGGCCACCGGCCGCTGAGCCCCACAATGCCTGTCCTCCGCTGCCCGCCCTGAAGCCATGCGCCTGCGTTTTGCCCTGTCCGTCCTCGTGCTCGCCCTGATGCTGGCCGCCTGGTTCTGGTTCGCCTGGCATTGGAGTTACTCCGAGGGCGAGCGCGCCGGCTGGGTGCAGAAGTTCTCGCGCAAGGGCTGGGTGTGCAAGACCTGGGAGGGCGAGCTGGCGCTGGTGTCGCTGCCGGGCACGTCCACGGTGGAGAAGTTCCAGTTCACCGTGCATGACGAGGCCACGGCCGAGGCCATCAACAAGGTCATGGGCAAGCGCGTCAGCCTGCACTACGGCGAGAAGGTCGGCCTGCCCGGCTCCTGTTTCGGCGAGACCCGCTATTTCGTCACCGGCATCACGCTGACTGACGAGATCCCGCTGGCGCCGGGCGTCGTCGTGCCCAATCTGCCGCCGGCTTCGGCGGCCAGCCGCTGAGGGGGGCCGCGCGATGGCCATAGAACTCGACCGCGCGCTGCGCCAGCAGGCGGTGGCCTCCATCGAACGCTACTTTGAGCAGGAGCTGGACCAGCGCATCGGCAATATTGCCGCCGGCGCGCTGCTGGGCTTCTTCCTGGAGGAGATCGCACCGCTGGTCTACAACCAGGCCGTCGCTCATGTGCAGGAGCGCCTGGCCCAGCGCGTGGCCGAGCTGGACCTGGAGATCCATGAGGACGAGTTCCAGTACTGGCGGCGGCGCGAGACCCCGCCGCGCGGCCGCCGCTGACGAATCGCATCCGTCACCCGCCGCGGCGACACTTGTCGCATGCCTTTGTTCCGTCCGCTGATCGAGCGCTTCGAGCGACTCGTCGACCCTTATCCCGCGTCTGCCGAGCGCGCCCAGCCGCTGCCGGGGAGCTTCTTCGCGTTTCTGTGGCGCTGTGCCGATGGCGTGCGCCCGCACCTGGCTGCGGTGACGCTGTTCACCGCGGGCATCGCGGCGGCCGAGGCGCTGCTGTTCAGCCTGATGGCTTCGCTGGTGGACTGGCTGTCCGGCGTCAAGCCGGCCGAGCTGTGGAGCCGGCCGCAGCCGGTGGTGCTGGCGCTGCTGGGCGTGCTGCTGGCCGGTGTGGTGCTGGCGGGTGCGCAGGCGCTCACCAAGTACCAGGGCGTGTTTGGCAACTTCCCGATGCGGCTGCGCTGGATCTTCCACCAGCGCATGCTGCAGCAGAGCCTGAGCTTCTTCGGTGACGAGTTCGCCGGCCGCATCGCGACCAAGGTGATGCAGACCGCGCTGGCGGTGCGCGACGCCTGGCTGATCGTGGTGGACATCCTGGTCTATGTGGCGGTGTATTTCGGCACGCTGGTGGCCATCGTCGCGAGCTTCGATGCCTGGCTGATGCTGCCCTTTGCCGGCTGGCTGGCGCTGTACCTGCTGGCGCTGCGCTACTTCGTGCCGCGCCTGGGCAAGGTGGCCCAGGCCCAGGCCGATGCGCGCAGCCTGATGACCGGCCGCATCACCGATGCGTACACCAATATCGCCACCGTCAAGCTGTTCGCGCACGGCCGGCGCGAGGCCCAGTACGCCAAGTCGGCGATGCAGGACTTCATGCAGACCGCCTACGGCCAGATGCGCCTGGTCACCGGCTTCGAGATCGTCAACGCGCTGCTGTCGGCGCTGCTGGTGGGCTCGACCGCGCTGCTGGCGCTGTGGCTGTGGGGCGTGTCGGCCCTGGGCGTGGGCGCGGTCGCCGCGGCCACCGCGATGGCGATGCGTCTCAACGGCATCTCGCACTGGGTGATGTGGGAGATGGCCTCGCTGTTCGAGCATGTGGGCACGGTGCAGGACGGCCTGGCCACGCTGACCCAGCCGGCGCGCGTGCTGGACGCCCCGGGAGCGCCCGAGCTGCAGGTCACGCGCGGCGAGCTGCACTTCGAGGCGCTGCGCTTCGCCTACCCCAACGGCAAGGTGGTGGTGGACGGGCTGGAGCTCACTATTCGCCCGGGCGAGAAGATAGGCCTGGTGGGCCGCAGCGGTGCGGGCAAGAGCACGCTGGTCAACCTGCTGCTGCGCCTGCATGACCTGACCCCCGACGGCGGCCGCATCCTGATCGACGGCCAGGACATCGCCCAGGTCACGCAGGATTCGCTGCGCCGCCAGATCGGCATGGTCACGCAGGACACCTCGCTGCTGCACCGCTCGGTGGCCGACAACATCCTCTACGGCCGCCCGGACGCGAGCGCGGCCGACATGGTGCGCGCCGCCCAGCGTGCCCATGCGGACGACTTCATCGCCGCGCTGTCCGACCCCAAGGGCCGCAGCGGCTTCGAGGCCCATGTGGGCGAGCGCGGCGTGAAGCTCTCGGGCGGCCAGCGCCAGCGCATCGCGATCGCCCGCGTGATGCTCAAGGACGCGCCCATCCTGCTGCTGGACGAGGCCACCAGCGCGCTGGACAGCGAGGTCGAGGCCGCCATCCAGCAAAGCCTCTATGCGCTGATGGAGGGCAAGACCGTGGTCGCGATCGCGCACCGCCTGTCCACCATCGCGGCCATGGACCGGCTCATCGTGATGGACGCCGGCCGCATCGTCGAGCAGGGCACGCATGCCGAGCTGCTGGCCGCGGGCGGCATCTATGCGCGCCTGTGGGCGCACCAGAGCGGCGGCTTTCTGGGCGAGGAGGCCTGAGCCGCGCGCTCAGCGCGCCCGCAGCAGCGGGTCGGCCGGGGCGGGCAGTCCCTGACGCACCCGCTCGGCAAACACCACGCTGAGCCGCAGTGCCGGGCGCAGATCGGACAGCGCGGCCTCGGTGGCACTGCCGGCCCGCGGCCCGCGCGGCGGGGCGCCGGCCGCCCGGCCCCCGCCTTCGCCACCTCCGCCATTCGCGCCGTTCGCGCCGTTCGTGCCCCCGCCCTGGCCGCGGCGACCGCCACCGCCGCCTATGAAGTCGCCGCCACGGTGCTGGTCTTGTGCGGCCCAGGCCTCACTGACCAGGTTGCCCGCCAGGCCCGCGTGGCTCACGGCGGTCAGGTCCAGCAGCCAGGCCTGACCCGGCGCCAGCGCATCGAAGCTGCGCAGGCGCTCGGCCGGCCGGGTCACCAGGCCCAGCGGGTCGCCGTCCGCATCGCTGGTGATCAGCAGCGCCGGCAGCGTGGTGGCCGGCTGCATGGGCGGCGGGCTGATCGCAATGACCGCGCGCGGCTGCCAGCCGTCGTCGGCCGCACGCCAGTCCAGCACGGTCTGCGCGCCCAGCTCATAGCCCGCCAGCACGACCTGACCCCAATCCCAGCCGCTCCAGGGCGCATCGCCCGGCTGGCGCAGCCGCGTCAACAGCTGCTGCAGCGCGGCCAGGCGCTCGCGCTGCGCGGCCTCGCCCTGGTGCAGACGGCCCAGCTCGCGGAACTCGCCCTGGCGGGCCAGTTCGGAGCGCCAGGCCGCGGCATCCTCGGCGCGCGGCTGCACGCTCAGCACCGCGTAGCCCGCGGCGGCCCAGGCCGCCACCCAGCGCGCGCCGGCGTCGCTGTCCTGCCCCAGGCCCGGCACGAAGACCACCACCGGCGCCCGCGCCGGCGTGGCCGCCGAGCGCGTGAGCCGCAGCGGCCGGCCGGCCAGCTCCAGCACCTGGACCTGCAGCGCCACCGCTGGCGTGGCATCCGCGACCGGGCGGCCGGCATGGTGGGCGTGCGGCCCGCCCGCGCAGGCGGCCAGCAGGCCGGTGAGCAGCAGGGCGGCGCAGGTGGGCAGGAACGGGGCAGCGGTCATGACGGCGGCAGGTTCGTGAGGCCGCCACCTTAGCGCGACCCGGTGAGGCCCGTGTTGCCGGGCCGGGCGTGATGCATTGCACAAGGCCTTCATGGGCCGGCGGCTAGCATGCTTGCCCCCATGAGCGCCGGCCTCGATCTCGTCACCACGCTGTTCATCAATGCCTTCATCCACCTGCTGATGGCCTTGCTGCTGGGCCTGTTCTGGCGTTCGGCCCGGCGCAGCGGTGAGGTCGGCTTTGGCTGGTGGGTGCTGAACGAGGCGCTGCTGTTCAGCGCCGCGCTGGCGCTGATGGCGCTGCCGGTGTTGCCCGAGGGCTGGGTGCTGGGCTTCAACAACGCCGCCTATTTCGCGTTCACGCCGTTGCTGGAGCTGGGCCTGCGGCGCTGGTTTGACCGGCCGCTGCGGCCGGCCATGGACCTGCGCTGGGCGGTGGCTGGCGTCGCGCTGGTGGGCTGGACGGGGTTGTGGCTGGGCGGTCAGGACTACGCCACGCGGGCCGTCTGGTTCGCGGCCGTCAGCGTGCTGCAGTGCCTGCTGCTGGGCTGGTGGGTCGCGGGCCTGCTGCGCGAGGCGCCGGGCGGCGCCCGCCAGGGGCTGGCGCTGATCGCGCTGGCGGCGGCGCTGGGCGCGCTGATGAACGCCTGGCGGCTGCAGCAGACCTGGCCCCATCTGCACACCGGCCAGCCCGTGCCCACCTACCCGCTCAGCACGCTGATGGCGGTGGACATCGCCATTGCGGTGCTGCGGGTGGCCGCGATGCTGCTGCTGCTGCACGGCCGTGTGGAGGCGCGGCTGCGCCAGGCCACGGTGGCGCTGGAGCGGCGCGCCAACATCGACGGTCTGACCCAGGTGGCCAGCCGCGCGCATTTCGAGGCGGCCAGCACCGTGCTGCTGACCCAGGCGCGCGCCAGCCGCGTGCCGGTCTGCCTGCTGGTGGCTGACATGGACGGCTTCAAGGCCATCAATGACCAACTGGGCCACCCAGAGGGCGACGCGCTGCTGGTGCGCTTTGCCGCACAGCTGCGTGCCAGCCTGCGCGACGGTGACCTGGCCGGCCGGCTGGGCGGCGACGAGTTCGCGGTGCTGCTGTTCGACAGCCCGCTGGAGGGCGCACAGCGCATCGCTGAGCGCCTGCGCGCGGGCGTGGCGGGCGAGCTGGCCGCGGCCGACGGGCGCCGCATCACGCTCAGCGCCGGCCTGGCGCTGGCCCGGCCGGGCGAGGACTTCGAGGCGCTGTACCGCCGCGCCGACCGGGCGCTCTACGCGGCCAAGGCGGCCGGACGCAACCGGGTCGTGGCCGAGGCCTGAGTCCGGCGCAGTTCCCCCCGCGCTTAGACTTTCGCCCATGCAAGAACAGATTGCGTTCATAGGCGGCGGCAACATGGCCAGCGCCATCATCGGTGGCCTGCGCCGTGCCGGCTGGGCCGCCGGGCAGCTGCTGGTGGTGGAGCCGCTGGCGGCGCAGCGCGAGCGCCTGGCCGCCGAGCATGGCGTGCAGGCGCTGGCCCAGGGGGACGAGCGCCTGGCGGGCGCGGCCGTGGTGGTGTGGGCGGTCAAGCCCCAGCTGTTTGCCGAGGCGGCCGCGCCGCTCAAGGCCTGGCTGGGCCAGGCGCTGCAGCTGTCTGTGATGGCTGGCATACGCAGCGACGCGCTGGTGGCCGCCAGCGGCAGCGAGCACGTGGTGCGAGCCATGCCCAACACGCCGGCGCTGATAGGCCAGGGCATGGCCGGCCTGTTCGCGCGCCCGGCGGTGTCGGCCGAGCAACGGGCCCAGGTGGAGGCGCTGCTGGCGCCCACCGGCCGCACGCTGTGGGTGGCGCGCGAGACCGACCTGGACGCGGTGACTGCGCTGTCAGGCTCGGGGCCGGCGTATTTCTTCTTCTTCGTCGAGGCCCTGATGGCCGCGGCGGTCGACATGGGGCTCACGGCCGAGCAGGGCCGCGAGCTCGCGCTGGCCACCTGTGCCGGTGCGGCCGCGCTGGGCCTGGCGTCCGAGGAGTCGCCGGCCACGCTGCGCGAGCGGGTCACGTCCAAGGGCGGCACCACGCACGCGGCGCTGACCGTGCTGCAGGCCGAGGGGGTGGACGCCGCGATACGGCGCGCCGTGCGGGCCGCGCAGCAGCGTGCGGCCGAGCTCGGCGCGCAGTTCGGCTGACGCGCCCGTGGGCATCGCCTGCCGATCGGGGCTGCGGGACTGGCTGCACGCGCCAGGCTCGCTGAGCCGCCGTCTGGCCCGGCTGGGCCATCGTTTCGAAGTGACCGTGCTGTTCCAGGGCGTGGCGCCGCTGCGCGCCCGCGAGCGCCAGGCGCTGGGCCAGCCGACGCGCGGCCTGGTCATCGTGCGCGAGGTGCTGCTGAGCGTGGATGGCCAGCCGCTGGTGTGGGCGCGCTCCGCCGTGCACCAGAGCGCCACGCGCGGGCCCTGGAAGGCGCTGCGCGGCCTGGGCAGCCGGCCGCTGGCCCACCTGCTCTACGACGACCCGCGCATCCACCGCAGCCCGCTGAAGGTGCACCGTCTGGCGCGCCATGGCGTCACGCGGCGCCAGCTGGAGAGCCAGTGGCGCGAGGCCACCGGCTGCGAGCCGCCGGCCCAGATGCTGTGGTCGCGCAGTTCCACCTTCCACCGCCTAGGCACCTACTTGAGGGTGATGGAAGTGTTTTCGCCACTCATAAATTCGCGACGCGTGCAGAAGTCAGATTAGACTTGACCCCGACGGGGAAGCGTTACAAGACCCGGCGATGGCATCCCCATCCAACGGGCAGAGTTCAAAGGCTTGTGATGAACACGCGCAGCGTCGTGATATTCAGTGGTGAACGTTTCATCGTCCCGCAGTGCATTCAACGCATTGATCACCTTTCCACCCACGGTTGGCAGCTGCGCTACGGCGGCACCAAGCTGTTCTCCGACCACAGCCAGGACGGCAGCGGCGCCCGCCGCGCGCTGGCGCTGGCGACCAAGGAGCTGCTGAAGCGCATCGCCACGCTGCCCGCGCCCTCGCGGCTGCGTCGCACGCCCAGCCGCAAGAAGCAGAGCGATCTGCCCTCCGGCATCTCCGGCCCCATCGTGCGCCAGCGCGCCGGCAGCCGCGTGCGCGACTGCAGCTTCGCGGTGACGCTGCCGCGCTTCGGCGAGACGCCGCTGGCGCGCAGCGTCTACATCGGCACCGAGAACACCTACACGGCCGAGCGCTATGCGGAAGCGCTGGAACGCGCGATCAAGCTGCGCGAGAAGGCCGAGGCCGCCTACCAGCGCGCCGCCACCAAGGCGCGCCGCGAGGAGGCCAAGGAGCTCAAGGTGGCGCTGGCCAGCCTGCTGGGCCGCGGCTGAGGCGGGCCGGCCCGGGGCCGGCGGGTGGTTAGGGCGGCTGCGATTTGAAACCGCGCCGTACCGCGCGGGGCCGCAGAATCGCGGCGGGCGATGTCCGCCCGGCGATCTGTGCTCACCCGACCCACCATGCTTTCTGAACCCACCCCGTTCCGCTGGGGCCTGATAGGCCCGGGCCGCATCGCCCAGCGCTTTGCCGGCGCACTGCCGGCCGTGCCCGGCGCCCAGCTGGCCGTGGTGCTGGCGCGCGATGCCGCGCGGGGCCAGGCCTTCGCGTCCGCCTGGCAGCAGCCCGACGCGCCGCCGGTGCGCGTGGTCACCGAGCTCGATGCGCTGCTGGGCGACCCGACGCTGGACGCGGTCTACGTGGCCACGCCGCATTCCGAGCACGCCGCCTTCGTGCAGGCGGTGCTGCGCGCCGGCAAGGCGGTGCTGTGCGAGAAGCCGCTGGTGACCACGCGGGCCGACGGCGAGCGCCTGGTGGCGCTGTCGCGCGAGCGCGGTGCCTTTCTGATGGAGGCGCTGTGGACCCGCTTCCTGCCCGCCTACGACCTGGCCGCGCGCTGGCTGCGCGAGGGCGCCATCGGCGAGCTGCGCGCGATGCGCTCCAGCTTCTGCTTCCCCGCGCCCTACGAGCCCGGCAACCGGCTGTGGAACCCGGCACTGGCCGGCGGCGCGCTGCTGGACATCGGCATCTACAACCTGGCGGTGACACGCTGGGTGATGCAGCAGCTGCACGGCGGTGACTGCCCCGAACCCGCGGGCCTGGACGTGCAGGCCCAGCTCGCACCCACCGGCGTGGACGCGGTGGTGGACGCGACGCTGCACTTCGACGGCGGCGTCAGCTCGCAGTTCCGCTGCGGCTTCGACGCGGCCTCGGCGAATGCCTTCGAGGTGATGGGCAGCAGCGGCTGCCTGCGCTTTCCGCACAATTTCTCGCAGGGCCAGAGCGTGGAATTGATACGCCGCGGCCAGCCGGTGGAGCGCGTGGAGGCGCCCTTTGTGCTGAACGGCTTCGAGGGCCAGATCGCCGAGGTGCAGGCCTGCGTGGGCGCCGGCCTCATCGAGAGCGCGCGCATGCCGCACGCTGAAAGCCTGGCGCTGCTGGGCTGGATGGACGCGATACGCGCGCGCTTTCCGGCGGCTCAGCGCGTGTAGCGCTGCTCCAGGCGCGCCAGGCTGCCGTCGCGCTGCAGCGCCGCGAGGCCGCGGTTCATCGCGTCCAGCGCGGCCACCGCCGCCGGGCTGGCGCGCGAGAAGCCCATGTGCACCGGCCGCTCGATCGCGTATTCCAGCGGCTGGCGCTCCAGCTGGTCCGCCAGGCCCAGCTCGTGGATCTCCCAGCCGCCGGCGAAGGTGGACGCGATCACCAGCTCGGCACGGCCGCGCATCACCCGCTGCACCGCATCGCCCACGTCGCGGCCGTATTCCAGCTGCTCGCGGCCGACCATGGCCAGCACGGCCGGTGGGTAGATGAAGCCGCTGCTCAGCGCCAGCCGGTGGCCGCGCAGCTCGTCCAGGCGGCGGATCTGCAGGCCCGCGCCACGGCGGCTGTAGAAGCGGTAGCGCGTGCCGGCGCGGTAGGGGCGGCTGTAAAGCAGGAAGCGCTCGCGCTCGCTGCTGAAGGCCAGCGTGGTCGTGAAGTCGGCCGCGCCATGCTCCAGCAGGAAGAGCGCGCGCTTCCAGGGCACCAGCTGCAGCTCCACCTCGCCCGTGTGGCCGCCACGGCGCAGCGCCTGGCGGGCGATGTCTATGTCCAGCCCGGGGCCGTCCGCGTGGCCGGCCGGGTTCACGAAGGGCGGGTAGACCGCGTCCACCAGGCGCAGCGGGGTGTCGGGCGCCGCCACCGCCGAGGCCGGCTGGGCCCAGGCCGGCGGCAGGGCCAGCGCCCCGGCGCCCAGCAGCAGTTGGCGACGCGTGCCCATGGTCAGCGCAGCGCCAGGTCCAGCACGGTGCCCGCGAACACCGCGAAGCCCAGCCAGTGGTTGGCGCGGAACGCGCGGAAGCAGGGGTCGCGCTCACGCCGGCGGATCAGCGTGTAGTGCCACACCGCCTGGCCCGCGGCGACCGCGATGCCGGCCAGGAACCAGCGGCCCAGGCCGAGGCGCAGGCCCACCGCGGCCCACAGGCCCAGGTGCAGCGCGTAGAAGGCCATGATGCCGGCCACGTCGAAACGGCCCAGCGCGATGGCCGAGGAGCGCACGCCGATCTTGAGGTCGTCGTCGCGGTCCACCATCGCGTACTCGGTGTCGTAGGCCAGCACCCAGAACAGGTTGGACAGCAGCAGCAGCCAGGCCGAGCGCGGCACCGAGCCCAAGCCCCACTCCATGCCGCCCAGCGCGGCCGAGAAGGCCATGGGAATGCCAAACGAGAAGGCCACGCCCAGCACCGCCTGCGGCATGGACAGCACGCGCTTGGCAAAGGGGTAGGCGATGGCCACGGCCAGCGCCGGGAAGCTCAGCAGGATGGTGGGCGGGTTGGTGGTCAGCACCAGCAGGAAGGACAGCAGCGCCAGTGCTGCGCCCAGGCCCAGCGCCTCCTTCACCGACACCGCACCGGTGGTGACCGGGCGCTGCGCGGTGCGCTTCACATGGCGGTCGAAGTCGCGGTCGGCCACGTCGTTGATGCAGCAGCCGGCCGAGCGCATCAGCACGGTGCCCAGCGTGAACACGGCCAGCAGGTGCCAGCCGGGGAAACCATCGGCGGCGATCCACAGCGCCGACAGCGTGGGCCACAGCAGCAGCAGCCAGCCGGCCGGGCGGTCCCAGCGTATGAGTTGCAGGTAGAGCGCCAGCCGGCCGGGCGGCTGGGCGGCGGGGGAAGCGGTCGTCATGGCGCGCATTGTCCCGCCAAGCCCCGGCGGCTGGCGGGGCCGGCGCGCCACCACTACAGTCGCTCGCGCACTTGTCGCCTCACTGGAGCCCGCATGTCCGATCTCAGCGCCTTCCCCATCACGAAGAAATGGCCCGCCGCCCACCCGGAGCGCCTGCAGCTGTACTCGCTGCCCACGCCCAATGGCGTGAAGGTTTCCATTGCGCTGGAGGAGTTGGGCCTGCCCTACGAGCCCCACCTGGTGCGCTTCGATGCGAACGATCAGCTCAGCCCGGAGTTCCTGTCGCTCAACCCCAACAACAAGATCCCGGCCATCCTGGACCCCGACGGCCCGGGCGGCCAGCCGCTGGCGCTGTTCGAGAGCGGCGCCATCCTGATCTACCTGGCCAGCAAGACCGGCCGCCTGCTGCCCACCGACCTGGCCGCGCGCTACCAGACGTTGCAGTGGCTGATGTTCCAGATGGGCGGCGTGGGGCCCATGTTTGGCCAGCTGGGCTTCTTCCACAAGTTCGCCGGCAAGGACATCGAGGACAAGCGCCCGCGCGACCGCTACGCCGCCGAGTCGCGCCGCCTGCTGGGCGTGCTGGACCGCCAGCTGCAGGGCAAGACCTGGCTCATGGGTGACGACTACACGGTGGCCGACATCGCGGTCTTCCCCTGGGTCAACAACCTGATCGGCTTCTACGGCGCCGCCGAGCTGGTGGGCTATGCCGACTTCCGCGAGGTGGACCGTGTGCTGCAGGCCTTCCTGGCGCGGCCGGCGGTGCAGCGCGGCCTCAAGATCCCGGCGCGCGACTGAGCCGCGCGGCTCAGTCGTCCCAGCGCTGCAGACGGTCGCCCGGCTGGGGCACGCAGCCCTCGGCCAGGTGGCCGCCGTCCTCGCGTACCAGCAGGCCCTGCGGGCCATGGCACAGCTCGATGCGGCGTGCGCCCGGCCATTGCTGGCGGGCCAGCGCCTCCACGCTGTCGGGCAGGCTGGTCTGCACCGCGTTCTGTGCCAGCAGCTCGGGCGGCTGGTCGCCGAAATGCACCCAGGGCACGACATGCGCGGCCAGCATCAGCCAGGGCGTGCCGCGCACCGGCTCGGGCGCGTAGCCCTGCGCGCGCAGCCAGGCCTGGGCCAGCTCGCGGCTGGTGGCGCCATGGGCGGACGCGATCAGCTCGGCCACCCACTGGTTGCAGTTCTGGAAGCGGGTGTCGAAGGGGTAGGCGTTGGCGCTGTAGCGGGCGCCCAGCAGCGCCAGCGCGCGCGGCCGGTCCAGCGCGGCGTCGGCCAGCGGCGCGGCCTCGGGCGGCAGCAGCAGCAGGCTCACAAAGCCCACGCGCGGGTTGTCGGTGCCGGCGATGAAGCCGGCCAGGCCCTGGTCGAACAGCCGCGGCTGGCCCTCGCTGCAGGCGTAGTAGAGCTGGCGCACCTCCCAGGGCCGCTCCAGCCCCTGGGCCAGCGCCACGCCGGTGTGCGAGTAGCGCAGGCCCAGGCGCGACAGGTCGGTGCCGGAGCGCGACACCAGCGCCAGCGGCGCGCCCGACGCGGCCAGCATGTCGCGCACCAGGGCCGCGAAGCGCAGCAGATGGTCCTGATCGGTGGCGCTCAGCGTCAGCGGACGCTCGCAGCCCCAGGCCGGCGAGCCGGCCCTTGCGCCGCCGGCCAGTGCCAGCAGCGCGGCCGCCACCGAGGCCGCGCGCTGCCAGGCGCTCAGGATGCGGCGCCCACCGCGCGCGCGCGCAGGCCGCGCTGCCACTCGTCTTCCAGCACCAGGAAGAAGGCCGTGCCGGTGTCGGCGTGGGCGAACTCGATGCCGTAGGGCCGCGGCGTGGCCTGCACCTCGCTGCCCACGGCCAGGCCGGCGGCGGCCGGCGCGGGCAGGGTCAGCGCCAGCGGCTCGGCGCCGTCGCGCACCAGCGTCAGGCGCAGGCGGCCGGCATCGGCCTGGGCCACGTCGGTGATGCGGTAGCGGCCCTCGGCGCGTCGCTGGCCGCCCTCGCTGCTGCTCGCGGACGAGCCCTTCAGCGAGTCCGACACGCTGCCGCTGGAGGCCGAGCCGGCGCCGGCCGCGGAGGACACGAAGGAATCGGCCTGGGCCGCGAGGGGCAGCAGGCCGCACAGGGCAAGGCTGGTGAGCAGGGCGCGCATGGGTCGTGGCGGGTGAGAACGTCAGCCCGCACGATAGCGCGTCCGGCCCTCAGTCGTCCCAGGCTCCGGCCACAGCGCGCCGGCCGGCCACGCGCAGCTCGAAGCGCCGGGCGGCCGGGTCCGCATGCAGGGTCACCGTGCTGCCCAGCGGCACGGGCCGCAGGAATTCCAGCGCCAGCGCCTGCAGCGGCCGGCCGCCGAGGCGTTCCAGTTCGGCCTGGGCGCGCGCCATGCTGTGGGCGCCGTGGATGATGGGCCGGCGCAGGCCGAACAGCCGCGCGCTCCAGCCCCACAGGTGGATGGGATTCCAGTCGCCGGACAGCGCCGCATAGCGCCGGCCGGCGTCCAGCGGCAGCGTCCATTCAGCCCGCTGGGGCATGGTGGCGTTCGGCTCCGAGGTTGGCGCTCGCTCACCGCGCCGGCCCCAGCGGCTGAGGTAGCGGCTCTGACAGCTCAGCACGACCTGGCCCCGCTGCTGCAGGGTCACGTGCAGCGACACGAAGCGGGCGCCGTCGGCGCGCTCGGGCTCGTCCTCGCCATGGGTGCAAAGATCCAGCGGCTGGGTGTCGTCCAGCGCTGCCAGCCGTTGCAGTCGGTTGCTCACATGGATCAGGCCCGCGATACGGTGCGCAAAACCCGGCGCGAGCATGGCTGCCAGCTGGGCCCGCTGGGCCAGCAGGTAGGCATAGCTCAGCGGTGGATCGGGGCGGTCGAAGCCCAGCGCGGTGCGAAAGCGCTGCACATGGGCGAGGTCCAGCGCCGTCAGCCGGTGCAGCAGCGCCGGCCTCTCGCCCCGGCCGGGGCGATGCAGCAGCGCGCGCAGCAGCAGCGCCGGGCCTTGGCGGGGAAGGTTGGGTGGAGTCATGCAGCAGGCACGATAGCTGCATGCAGCTGTCCGGACCCGATGCACGCGTGGGGCCAGGGCTTGCCCAGCCCCCGGTCCAGGGGGCGGAAACGCCACCCCCGTCACCGTCGCGCGCTTGCTGGGTCGTAGTGAACTTCTTATTCTCGAATGTCATGAATGAGGGATCCGGCAGCCCCGCTGACCGGGGGCCCCGCGTGATGGAGGAGGCCGGCACGAGCGCGTGCCGCCGGCAGGGAGCTGTTGTTGATCACAGATGAATCACGCGTTCGGGGCACCACCGGGGCGGCCCTCTACCTCGTGCTGGCCCTGTGCGGTGTGCAGTGGGCGGGCGTGGGGCTGTGGGCGCTGGGTCAGCCGGCACCCCGTGCACTGGTGCCGCTGATCCTGGTGTTGTTGGCTGGCCTGGGCCTGGCGCTTGCTGGCCGGTCGGGCCTTCGGGCCTGCGCCCGTGCGCTGCTCGCGGCCTGGGCGCTGCTGGCGGCGGCGCTGGCGATCGTGCTGTCGACCTACGACCTGTCCTACGATGGTCAGTCCTACCACCAGGGTGCGATGCTCGCGCTGCTGCAGGGCTGGCGCGCCGGCCAGCCGGCGCCGGTCGATGCGTCCAACGCGCTCTGGATAGAACACTACCCGGCGGCCAGCTGGGTGGTGGGTGCGGCCTGGGCCAGCGCGCTGAACCACCTGGAGGCGGCGCGGGTGCAGAACCTGCTCTGGTGTCTGGCCTCGGTGCTGCTGACGCGCGAGGCGCTGCGGCCCATGCCGGGCGTGGGCGATGCAAGCCGCTGGCTGACCGCCGCGGTGGTGGGCGCCAACCCGGTGGTGATCGCGCAGTCGCTCAGCAACTACAACGACGGGCTGCTCTACAGCGTGCTGGTGGTGGCCGTGGCGGCAGGGCTGATCGGGCTGCGCACGCACCGGCCCCTGTGGCTGGCGACGGCGGCGCTGGCGCTGTGCTTTGCTGCCAACCTCAAGTTCACCGGCCTGATCTATGCCGCAATCACCGTCGCGGGCGCGGTGGCCGCGTTGTGGTGGTCGGGCCAGCGTGCGGGGGCGCGCCGGGTGGCCCTGGGCGGGCTGCTGAGCCTGGCCCTGGCGGTGCTGCTGCTGGGCTGGCACCCCTATGTGTCCAACCTGCTGGAGCGCGGCCACCCATTCTGGCCGCTGTTCGGGGCGGGCAAGGTGGACATCATGTCCATGAACACGCCGGACCTGATCGCCCAGGCCGGGCCGTTGCAGCGCTGGTGGATGGCCAATCTGTCGCTGCCGGTGCCGCTGTCCTCGGCACCCAACTATGTCTGGCGTGGCGAGCTCCGCGCCGAAAGCGTGGCGGTGATGGGCGGGGCGGACGTCCGCATCGGCGGCTTCGGCCTGCTCTACCCGCTGGTGCTGGGCCTGCTGGTGCCGGGCCTGGCCTGGGCCGGGGCCGAGCGCCTGCGGGGCGCGCGGCTGGCGCGCCGCGGTCTGCTGCTGGTGATCGCGGTGCTGGCCGTGCCGGTGCTGATCAACCCGCAGAACTGGTGGGCGCGCTATGTGCCCCAGCAATGGGCCGTGACGGCCGGCCTGTTGTTGCTGCTGGCCAGCCTGCCTCAGCCTGCGCTGCGCCGTCTGGGCGTGGCCGGCCTGGCGCTGCTGGCGCTGAACGCCGCCGTCGCGGTGGCCGCGACCACCCGGGCCAATGTGCGCGGCACGCAGGCCTGGCAAGCCACGCTGCATGCGTTGAAGGCGCAGTCGACCGGCCACCCGCTGTCGGTGGACCTGGGCAACCAGATCGGCATCGCCGCGCGGCTGCGTGAGGCCGGCGTGCGCTTCCAGCCCCGGGCCGAGCCCGGCTGCCCGACCGGCCGCAACCCGCTGCCAGCCGAACTGGCCTACCTGGGCACGCTGCGCATCTGCGCGCCCGACGACCTTGCACCCCCAGGCGCTCCGGCGCCGCAACCCGGAGCCCCTTGAATGAGCGAGACGACTGCTGCGCCGCCCCCGGGCGCCGACCTCTGCCCGCTGGCCGTGGACCTCGACGGCACGCTGATCGCGTCGGACACGCTGGTCGAGTCGGTCGTGGCGCTGCTGCGGGCGCGACCCTGGCTGCTGTTGCTGTTGCCGCTGTGGCTGTTGCAGGGGCGTGCCGGCTTCAAGGCCCGCGTGGCGGCTGCCGGCCGGCTGCCGGTGCAGCATCTGCCGTGGCGGCGGGAGTTCATCGACTGGCTGCGCGCCGAGCGTGCACGCGGCCGGCCGGTGTGGCTGGCCACCGCGGCCCACCGCCAGATCGCCGAGGATGTGGCCGCGGCGCTGCCGCTGTTCGACGGCGTGCTGGCCAGCGAGGGGGCGCAAAACCTCAAGGGCCGCCACAAGCTGGAGGCGCTGCGTGCCCGGCTCGGCGCCCGCTTCAGCTATGCGGGCGACAGCCGGGCCGACCTGCCCATCTGGGCCGCGGCCGAGAGCGCGGTGTTCGTGGGCGTGCCGCCGCGCCTGGCCGCCGAGGCGCGCGCCGCGGGGGCGCGGCCGGAGCGCGAGTTCCCGGCCCCGGCGCCCTCCCTGCACCTGTGGCTGCGGGCGATGCGCGTGCACCAGTGGGTCAAGAATCTGCTGATCTTCGTGCCGCTGCTGACCGCCTTTGCCTTCCTGGAGCCGCGGGCGCTGGGGCTCGCATCGCTGGCCTTCCTGGCGTTCTCGCTGACCGCGTCGGGCACCTACCTGCTGAACGACCTCTGGGACCTGGACAACGACCGCCAGCACGCGCGCAAGCGCCAACGGCCATTGGCCAGCGGGCGCCTGCCGCTGTTGCAGGGCGTGCTGGGGGCGGGCCTGCTGCTGGGCGCCGGGCTGCTGATCGCAGCGCTGAGCTCCTGGGCGCTGCTGCTGCTGCTGATCGGCTACGTGGTGCTGACCACGGTCTACAGCGGGGTGCTGAAAACCTATGTGCTGATGGACGTGCTGGCGCTGGCGCTGCTCTACACCTACCGGGTGGTGACCGGCGGCGTGGTCACCGGCATCGAGCTGTCGCCCTGGCTGCTGGCCTTCAGCGTTTTCCTGTTCCTGAGCCTGGCGCTGGTGAAGCGCTGTGCGGAGCTGGTGGCGCTGGGTGAGGAGGGTCGCCCGTCCACCACCGGGCGCGATTACCGGGTCACGGACCTGGCGGTGCTGTGGCCGCTGGGCGTGGGCGCGGGGCTGTGCGCGGTGCTGGTGTTCGGTCTGTTCATAGGTTCGCCGGACGCGCAGCGCAGCTATGGGCAGACCAGCGTGCTGTGGCTGGTGGGCGTGGGTCTGATCTACTGGCTGGCGCGCGTCTGGGTCAAGACCTCGCGCGGCGAGATGCACGACGACCCGGTGGTGTTCGCGTTGACGGACCGCGGCAGCCGGGTGGCCGTGGCTTGCATGGTGGCGGTGCCGGTGCTCGCCCACCTGTTTCTCTGGGGAGGGGAATGATGCCGGGATGGGTGATGGCGCTGATCAGCGTGTCGCTGTCGGTGGCCGCGCAGTTCACGCTCAAGGCCGGCATGCGCGGCCAGGCCGAGGCTTCGCTGCTGCAGCAGCTGCTGCAGCCGCTGGTGCTGGGGGGCTTCCTGCTTTATGGCTTGAGCGCGGTGGTCTGGCTCTCGGTGCTGGCGCGCTGGGAGGTCAGCAAGGCCTACCCGCTGGTCGGCCTGGGCTTTGCGCTGTCGGTGGTGATAGGCCTGCTGGCCGGCGAGCAGGTGGGAGCGCTGCGCTGGCTGGGCGTGGCGCTCATCTGTGCCGGCGTGGTCTGCGTGAGCCGCAGCTGACCGTGTCGAGCCGGGGTCAGGCCTTGCCGTCCTCGGCCGCCCCGGCCTGGCCGGTGCGGCTGCGGGCCACGGCCAGGCGCTTGCGCAGCGAGACCTCGGCGAGATCGATCTCGCCCACCAGCGCGCGCAGCGATTCGTCGTTGATGTGCTGGGCCTGGCGCTCGGCGTAGAGCGCGCTGCGCTCCACCCGCAGCGTCTGCAGGCGCAGCTCCAGCTCCAGCAGGTAGCGCAGGCGGCGCTGGCGCACCGCCTCCGGGGCTTCGGCCTGCAGCTCGGGGGCATGGCTCTCGACCGGGTCTTCCAGCAGGTCGATGCGCTTGCGGTAGTCCTGCGTGAGCCGGCCCATGGCCTCCTGGCGCCAGGCGGCCTGGGCTGGGTCGCTGGCCGTGTCGGCCACGGGCTCCTCGGCCAGGTGGGCGATGGCGGCGCGGCAGGCGGCCAGGCGGGCCAGGCGTTCCTCGCGCAGCGCGCCGGGCTCGCCCATGGGCGGCAGGCGGCGCAGCACCAGCGGCAGGCCGATGCTGGCGATCAGCAGCGTGCACAGGATGGTGCCGGCGGCCAGGAAGATCAGCTGCTCGCGGGCCGGGAAGGGTGTGCCGTCGGGCAGCAGCAGCGGCACCGACAGCGCGCCGGCCAGCGTGATGGCGCCGCGTATGCCGGCCAGCGTGGTGGCCAGCGTCAGCAGTGGTGAGGGGCGCTCGGCCATGCGGCCGGCCTCGTGCGCGCGCATCAGACTGCCGCGCACGCCCAGCGTCAGCCAGACCCAGCGAAAGCCCAGCAGCGCGACGCTGATGAGCAGCACCTGGGTCAGCGGCTGCCACCACAGGCCGCCGGCCTGGCTCAGCGTGGTGTCGATGATGGCGGGCAGCTGCAGGCCCAGCAGCAGGAAGATGGCGCCGTTGAATGCGGTCTCTATCATGGTCCACAGGCCCTGGGTCTGCATGCGCTCGACGATGAACTCGCTGCGGCGCAGGTCGGCCAGGTTGGTGGTGACGCCCGCGGCCACGGCGGCCAGAAAGCCCGACACGCCGATGCGCTCGCCCAGCATGTAGGCCGCGAACGGCAGCAGCGCCAGCAGCAGCACCATCTGCGTGGCCGCCACGTCGCCGACGCGGCGCGTGACCGCCTCGCGCGCCGCGCCAAAGCCCCAGCCCAGCAGCATGCCCAATGCGGTACCGCCCAGCGCCACCCACAGGAACTCGCGGCCCGCGCCCCACCAGGAGAAGCTGCCGGTCAGCGTGGCGGCGACCGCGAACTTCAGCGCCACCAGGCCGGACGCGTCGTTCAGCAGCGACTCGCCCTGCAGCACATGCAGGGTCTTGGCGGGCATGGCCTGACCCCGGGTGATGGCCGAAACCGCCACCGCGTCGGTGGGCGAGATCACCGCGGCCAGCGCGAAGGCCACGTTCAGCGGCATGCTCGGGATCAGCCAGTGGATCAGCACCCCCATGCCCACCACGGTGAACAGTACCAGGCCGAAGGCCAGGCGCAGGATGGGGCGGCGCAGCGAGAAGAACTCGCGCTTGGGGATGCGCCAGCCGTCGGCGAACAGCAGCGGCGGGATGAACAGCGCGAGGAAGAGCGTGGGGTCCAGCCGGATGTGCAGGCCGTGCTGGGGCCAGGACAGGGCGGCGCCCAGCGCGATCTGTATCAGCGGGAGCGGGATGGCGCGCAGATAGCGCGCCGCGATGCCGGTCAGCGCTCCCAGCAGGAGCACCAGCAGCACGAGGTCTATGGTGTGCATGCCGGCAGTCTGCCAGCCGGCTGCGACGGCGCCTGGGCTCAGTCCTGCACGCCGGCCCAGCCCACCAGGGCCACGGCCAGCACGGCCGGCAGCACCGCGATGAAGCCCAGGTGCATATAGGCCAGCGCACCGGCGATGGCGCCGCCGCCGAAGGCCAGCACCGGCCACAGCAGCTTGAACAGGCGCTGGCGCACGCCGGGTTCGGCCGCGCCCAGCGCCAGGTCGGTGGCGTCCAGCACCAGCTGGGTCACGTTGCCGGTCATCACGGTGTGCGGCGTCAGCTTGGACAGCGCCAGCTTGCCGGCTGCGTTCTGCAGGCCCATGCCGGCCGCACCCAGGCAGCCCGCCAGCAGCACCAGCGGTGCCTCGGCGCCAGTGAGCGGCTGGGCCAGGCAGCCGGCCACCATGAAGCCGGTCAGCAGCACCGCCTGGCCGCCCATCAGCCAGCCCAGGCAGGAGCGCTGGCGGCGCTCGCAGATCCTGGACACCACGCGCGCCAGTGCCACCGCGGCGACGAAGGCGGGGAAGGCCAGCAGCTTGAGCAGCACGCCGTGGCCGGGATGGGGACGCGACAGCTCGGCGCCTATCAGCACGAAGTTGCCGGTCACGTGGGCGGTGAACAGGCCGAACAATGCAACAAAGCCCAGCGTGTCGACATAGCCGCCGACGGCGGCGAGCAGCGTGGCGGCGCGGTTGGAGGAGAGGGTCATGGCGGGCATCCGGGGCAGCAGGCGGCCGGGCCGCCAGGGGCGCACAGACTAGGGCGCGGCGCGTGCGCTGTCGTCTGCACAAGGGCTGGGGTGGGCCGGGCCTTTCAGCCCGGCCCGCGCGGGGCTCAGCCTTCCTGGGCGCCGAACATGGTCTTGGCGTAGGTGATGCCCAGGCCGTAGGCGCCGCCGAACTTCTTCGCGATGCCGGTGGTCTGCTCGTAGGTCTCGCCGCGGGCCCAGTCGCGTTGCAGCTCCAGCAGGTATTGCACCGAGGTGATGGGGCGGGCGCCGGCCTGGATCATGCGCTGCATCGCACGCTCATGGGCCTCGTCGGACACGTCGCCGGACGCGTCGGCGATCACATAGGCCTCGAAGCCCTGTTCCAGCGCGGACAGCACGGGGCCGACGATGCAGACCGAGGTCCACAGGCCGCCGAACACGATGCGGCCGCGGGCTATGCGGTTCACCTCGCGGATCACGTTCTCGTCTTCCCAGGTGTTCATGGAGGTGCGGTCGATCGCGGCCTGGCCGGGGAAGGCGGCCTTGATCTCGTCGAACATGGGGCCGGAGAAGCTCTTCTCGGCCACCGTGGTCAGGATGGTGGGCACCTTGAATTCAGCGGCGGCGTGGGCCACCAGGCCGGCGTTGTTGCGCAGCGTGACCATGTCGATGGACTTGGTGGCAAAGGCCATCTGCGACTGGTGGTCGATCAGGATCAGCGCGTGGTCGGCGGGGTTCAGCAGGGACTGGGCGGGCTTGGCTTGAGCGACGGGCATGGTGATCTCCTTGATAAAGTCAAAAAAAATGAACTACGTCCAAAGGCCTAGATTCGTTAGAAATTCAACGAACTGCAGCGCGATGAAGAGACTTTATGAGGAGCTTGCGAGCAGGTGCTGCGGTGATTTTCAAGCCATCAAGCAAATTATTTGAATGACATATCCGGGCCCGCCAGGCGCCCAAAACAGCAGGGCCGCGCGGCATGTGCCGGCGCGGCCCTGGGCGTTGGTGCGGGTTGGGGTCAGGCGCGCCGCAGACGCTCCAGCAGCGCGCCGGCCTCGCCGACCAGGCCGCGGCGGAAGGCCAGCACGCAGACGATGAAGATCAGGCCGGTGACCAGACTGACCGACTCGCCCAGGCTGTTGAACCAGGTCACGCCGGTCAGGTCGGCCAGCAGGTTGCCCAGGTCGCCGATCTTGTTCTCCAGCGCGATGATGACCAGCGCGCCGACGATGGGGCCCACCAGCGTGCCCATGCCGCCCACCAGCGTCATCAGGATCACCAGGCCGGAGGTGGTCCAGATCGCGTCGGTCAGCGTCGCGAAGCCCAGCACCAGCGTCTTGGTGGCGCCGGCCAGGCCCGCCAGCGCGGCCGACAGCACGAAGGCCAGCAGCTTGAAGTGGGCGGTGTCGTAGCCCAGCGACGTGGCGCGCGCCTCGTTCTCGCGGATGGAGGTGAGCACCTGACCGAAGGGCGAGTGCACGATGCGGTAGATCAGCCAGAAGGCGGCGATGAACAGGCCCAGCACCACGTAGAACAGGGTCAGGTCGTTCTCCAGGTTCAGGCCCAGGAAGCTGCCGCGCGGCACGCTCTGCAGGCCGTCCTCCCCACCCGTGAAGGGTGCCTGTAGGAAGAAGAAGTACAGCATCTGCGCCAGCGCCAGCGTGATCATGGAGAAGTAGATGCCCGAGCGGCGTATCGCCAGCAGCCCGAACACCAGGCCCACCAGCGCTGCGCCGCCCATGCCCAGCAGCAGGCCCACCGGCGTGGGCAGGCCCCAGACCTTGAGCGCATGGCCGCACACATAGCCTGCCGTGCCCAGGAAGGCCGCATGGCCGAAGGACAGCAGGCCGGTGAAGCCGATCAGCAGGTTGAAGGCGCAGGCGAAGAGGGCATAGCACAGCACCTTCATCACGAACACGGGATAGGCGCCCAGCAGCGGCAGCAGGCCGATGCCTATGAAGAGGGCGATGTAGCCCAGCAGCTTCTTGTTCATTTCTCTTTTCCGAACAAGCCGGCGGGGCGCACCAGCAGCACGATGGCCATCACGACGAACACCACCGTGTTGGAGGCCTCGGGGTAGAACACCTTGGTCAGGCCCTCCACCAGGCCCAGGCCCAGGCCGGTCAGGATGGAGCCCAGGATGGAGCCCATGCCGCCTATGACCACCACCGCGAACACCACGATGATGAGGTTGGAGCCCATCAGCGCCGACACCTGCAGGATGGGCGCAGCTAGCACGCCCGCGAAGGCGGCCAGCGCGACGCCGCCGGCATAGGTCAGCGTCACCATGCGCGGCACGTTGATGCCGAAGGCCTGCACGAGCTTGGGGTTCTCGGTGCCCGCGCGCAGCTTGGCGCCCAGCGAGGTCTTCTCGATCAGCGCCCACACCGCGAAGCACACCACGAGGGAGGCCACCACCACCCAGCCGCGGTAGTTGGGCAGGATCATGAAGCCGAGATTCGTGGCGCCGGCGAGCTGGTCCGGCACCTGGTAGGGCTGGCCGGACACGCCGTAGAAGCTGCGGAACACGCCCTCGATGACCAGCGTGAGCCCGAAGGTCAGCAGCAGGCCGTAGAGGTGGTCCAGCTTGTAGAGCCACTGCAGCATGGTGCGCTCGATGATGATGCCGATGAGGCCCACCGCCAGCGGCGCCAGGCCCAGCATGACCCAGTAGTTCAGCCCCAGGTACTCCAGCCCCATCCAGGCGAAGAAGGCCCCCATCATGTACAGCGCCCCGTGGGCGAAGTTGATGATGTTGAGCATGCCGAAGATCACCGCCAGGCCCAGCGACAGCATCGCGTAGAACGAGCCGTTCACCAGGCCCAGCAGCAGCTGGCCCAACAGGGCGGGGAGGGGGATACCGAAGAGTTCGGTCATGTCAGTCTTGTGGTTGCATCAGCGCATTGAAGGGCCGCGCGCAGCGCGCCCGACTCCTCCAGCGGCACCCGCGGAACCGGCTTTGCCGGGCCGCTGGGTGCGCCCCCTTGAGGGGACTGAGGCCGGACACGAAGAGTCCTGAGGACTCTTTGTGCCTGCTGAAGGACAAAGCCTCCGGCTTTGGCACGGCGAAGCCGGTAGGGGGTGGTTTACTTCTTCACCAGCGGGCACTTCGAATCCGCCAGCTTGGTGAACGCTTCCTCGCCCGGGATGCGCGTGACCACCTTGAAGTAGTCCCAGGGCTCGGTGGACTCCTTGGGGGACTTCACCTGCAGCAGGAACATGTCGTGGATGCCGCGACCGTCTTCCTTGCGGATGCTGCCCTTGGTGTAGAAGTCGTTGATGGGCGTGGCCTTCATCTGCGCGATCACCTTGTCGGCATCGTCGGTCTTGGCCGCTTCCACCGCCTTCAGGTAATGCGTGACCGCCGAGTAGTCGGCCGCCTGCAGCGACGAGGGCATGCGCTTCATCTTCTCGAAGAAGCGGCGGCTCCAGGCGCGCGCCTCGGCGCTCTGGTTCCAGTACCAGGAGTCGGTCAGGTACATGCCCTCGGTGGTCTTGAGGCCCAGTGAGTGCACGTCGTTGATGAACATCAGCAGGCCGGCGAGCTTCATGCTCTTGGTGATGCCGAACTCGTTGGCCGCCTTGATCGCGTTGATGGTGTCGCCGCCGGCATTGGCCAGGCCCAGGATCTGTGCGCCGCTACCTTGAGCCTGCAGCAGGAAGCTGGAGAAGTCGCTGGCGTTCAGCGGGTGCTTGACCGCGCCCTTGACCGTGCCGCCGCTCTTGGTGACCACGGCCGAGGTGTCGGCCTGCAGTGCCTGGCCGAAGGCGTAGTCGGCGGTCAGGAAGTACCAGCTCTTGCCCCCGGCCTTGGTGACCGCCGCGCCCGTGCCGTTGGCCAGAGCCACCGTGTCGTAGGCGTAGTGGATGGTGTAGGGCGTGCACTTGTCGTTGGTCAGGGCCGAGCTGCCCGCGCCAATGGAGATGAAGGGCTTCTTCTTCTCGGCCGCCACCGTGGCCATGGCCAGGTTGGCGCCGGAGTTGGTGCCGCCTATCAGCAGGTCCAGGCCCTGCGTGTCCATCCACTCGCGCGCCTTGGCCGAGGCCACGTCGGCCTTGTTCTGGTGGTCCGCGAAGATGAACTCGATCTTCTTGCCGGCGATGTTGCCCTTCATGTCGGCGATGGCCATCTTGATGGCCTCCACGCCGCCGGCGCCGTCGATGTCCGCGTAGACGCTGGACATGTCGGTCAGGAAGCCGATCTTGATCACGTCGCCCGAGATCTGGGCCTGGGCGCCGCAGGCGCAGGCGGCGAGGGTGGCCGTGGCCAGGGTGGTGCGAATCGCTTTCATGGTTTGTCTCCTGAGTGGGTGCGAATCAGACACTGAGCAGCTCGTCGAGCTGGGCCTGGTGGCGGCTCAGCTCGGCGGCGGGGAAGGACAGCACGACCTCGCCGTGCTCGATGACGACGAAGTGGTCCGCCAGCGGGGCGGCGAAGCGGAAGTTCTGCTCCACCATCACGATGGTGAAGCCCTGTTTCTTCAGCTCGCGGATCATGCGCGCCAGGGCCTGCACGATGACCGGGGCCAGGCCTTCGGAGATCTCGTCCAGCAGCAGGATGTCGGCGCCGGTGCGCAGGATGCGCGCGACCGCCAGCATCTGCTGCTCGCCACCCGACAGCCGCGTGCCGGGGCTGTGGCGGCGTTCCGCGAGGTTGGGAAACATCGCGTAGATCTCGGTCTCGCTCATCACCTTGCCGCGCCGGCTCTTGAGCAGCGGCGGCAGGCGCAGGTTCTCCTCGGTGGTGAGGCTGGCGAAGATGCCGCGTTCCTCGGGGCAGTAGCCCAGGCCCAGCTGCGCGACACGGTGGGTGGACAGGTGGATGGTCTCCTGGCCATGCACCTTGATGGACCCCTTGCGCGCGCCGGTCAGGCCCATGATGGCCCGCAGCGTGGTGGTGCGACCGGCGCCGTTGCGGCCCAGCAGCGTGACGACCTGGCCGGGCTGCACGCTGATGCTGAGGCCATGCAGGATGTGGCTTTCGCCGTACCAGGCGTGGAGGTTCTGGATGTCGAGGGCGGGGGTGGCCATGGTGTCAGCCTGCTGGGTGTGTCGGGGTGCTCGTGCGAAGAGCCTTTGGACTTGAGCCCGCGGTTTTGAGCGGTTGCTCTTGCCGTGAGTCTTTGCAACTCGGAGCACCGCCGCGGGAATCCGCCCCGCGAGGGCGGGTAACTTTCTTCTGTCGCGCCAGAAGAAAGTCACCAAAGAAGAGGCGCCAATTCAACAGCCACTGCGCGCCCGCTTGATCGAGAGTGCCCGGCGTCAGGCTCGAGGCGAGCCGCTGCGCTCTCGCGGTGGACTTGTGACGAGCGCCAGCCATAGCCCCTTCACGCGGGCTAAGGCGCGGCTGCACGCCGACGCCTGAGGGTGTCAATGCAAAACCCAGGACCGCGCCGCCCGAGCGGCGCTGCATTCGGATTGCTCGTGAGCACGGCGTGCAGCCGCGCGTCGGACGGCGCACAGGTTCGAGTCCATCGGGCGATGACAAGTCCGCCGCGAGAGCGCAGCGGCTCGCTTCTACGCGCGAGACAAATGCTTGTCGGAGTGGTGGACTGGGTCGCGGGGGCCGAGCGGCGTGCGGTTCGGCGCATCTTCTTTGGTGACTTTCTTCTGGGCGCGACCAGAAGAAAGTTACCCGCCCGCCGGGGCGGAATCCCGGCGCGGTGCTCCGAGTCCAAAGGTCCGTCGCAAGAGCAGCCTTCCCGCCACATAGCGCTGATCCCAACTGCTCGGCACCAACGCAGCCCGCCGCGCCCATCAATGCGCCCCCTGCAACTCGGTCGCTTCCGTGCCCATGTAAGCCTCCAGCACCGCCGGATGCTTGGACACCGTCGCGTAGTCGCCCTCGGCCAGCACCGCGCCGCGGGCCAGCACCGTGATGCGGTCGGCGATGCGCGAGACCACGCGCATGTTGTGCTCCACCATCAGCACCGTGCGCCCCTCGGCCACGCGCTTGATCAGCTCGGTCACGCGGTCCACGTCCTCGTGGCCCATGCCCTGCGTGGGCTCGTCCAGCAGCATCAGCTGCGGCTCCATCGCCATCGTGGTGGCGATCTCCAGCGCGCGCTTGCGGCCGTAGGGCAGGTCGGCGGCCTTCACACCCGCCATGTCGCGCAGGTCCACCAGCTCCAGCAACTCCAGCACGCGGTGGTCCAGCTTCTGCAGCCCCGACAGCCCGCGCCAGAAATGGAAGCTGGTGCCGGTGAAGCGCTGCAGGCCTATGCGCACGTTCTCCAGCACCGTCAGGTGCGGGAACACGGCCGAGATCTGGAAGCTGCGGATCACGCCGCGGCGCGCGATCTGCGCCGAGCTCTCGCCGGTGATGTCCACGCCGTTGAACGCGATGCGCCCGCGCGTGGGCGTCAGGAACTTGGTCAGCAGGTTGAAGCAGGTGGTCTTGCCCGCGCCGTTGGGGCCCAGCAGCGCGTGGATGTGGCCGCGCTGCACGCGCAGGTTGACCGAGTCCACGGCGGTGAAGCCCTTGAACTCCTTGGTCAGGTCTTGCGTCTCCAGGATGTATTCGCTCATGGCTTTCAGCACGTGGCGGTTTTGGGGGCGACTCTAGGGCCTGCGCGAGGCGCTGGGGCTACGGACATCTACGCACGCGACGGCGCAGGGCTGTCAGCGGCGAGAAAGCGTTCGATGAGTGCGATCTGCTCCGCGGTATTGAGCGCGGGCGCATGGCCGCAGCCGGCGATGGTGGCCACGGCCGCGCGCGGGCCGCGCTCGCGCATGGCCTGGGCGGTCTCCGGGGTCAGCAGCGTGGACTGTTCGCCACGCAGGCACAGCACCGGCAGGTCCAGGCTGTCCCAGGCGGCCCACAGCTGGTAGTCGTCGGGGTGGTGGTCGAACTGGGCGGCCATGGCCGGGTCGTAGTGCGGCGTCACGCGGCCGTCGGGCAGGCGGCGCAGCGAGGCCTCGGTCAGCGCGCGCCACTGGGTGTCGGACAGCAGACCGAAGCTGGCGTAGATCTCGCGGAAATAGGTCTCCAGCGCGCTCACGGTGCCGAAACTGGGCGGGTTGGCCGCATAGGTCTTGATGCGGGCCAGCGCCGGCGCGGCCAGCTCGGGGCCGTTGTCGTTCAGCACCAGGCGGCGTATGCGGCCGCGCAGCCGCGTGGCCGCGCCCAGCGTGCCGATGGCGCCGCCCATGGAGGTGCCCACCCAGTGCACCTTGGCCAGCCCGAGCTGGTCCAGCAGCGCCTCGGCCTGCTCCACGTAGAAGCTGAGGCAGTACTCATTCGCGGGCTCCACCGCCCATTGCGACAGGCCGCGGCCCAGCGTGTCGGGGCAGATCACGCGCCAGCGCGGACTCAGGGCGGCGGCGAAGTCGTCGAAATCGCGGCCGGTGCGGGCCAGGCCGTGCCAGGCGATGACCGCGGGCGCGGCCTCATCGCCCCATTCGGTGAGGTGCAGCTCCCGGCCCAGGCAGCTGAGGTAGCGCGAACGCATCGCGGTGGGTGGGGGGCTCATGGGCGACGACTCCCTCGGGTCCAGGCGGCCAGCCGCAGCCGGCCCACCACGCCGCCGGGGAAGTGGTAGACCGCGAGCACGAACAGCAGGCCCAGCCACAGCAGCCAGCGGTCGGGCGAGACCAGCGTGCTCAGGACCGGCACGCCGTCCACCAGCGAGCCCGCGGCCCTGAGCAGCGCCTGCAGGTAGTTCTGCGCGACGATGAACAGCACGCTGCCTATGACCGCGCCGTAGATGGAGCCCATGCCGCCGATGACGACGATGAGCAGCAGGTCCAGCATGATCTCCATGCTCATCGCGGTCTCGGGGCCGGTGTAGCGCAGCCAGATCGCCAGCAGCGCGCCGCCGCAGCAGGCCAGCAGCGCGGCGATCACGTTGGCGCCGGTGCGGTAGACCACGACCCGGTAGCCGATCGCCTCGGCGCGGAACTCGTTCTCGCGTATCGCCTGCAGCACGCGGCCGAAGGGCGAATTCACGATGCGCAGCAGCAGCAGCACCAGCGCGGTCACCGCGGCGAACAGCAGGTAGTAGCTCAGCAGCCGGCCGTCCAGCATCACGCCCAGCACCGGCTCCTCGGCGAACTCGGTGGCGGGGCGCAGCAGCTCGGGCAGCTGGAAGTTCAGACCGTCCTCGCCGCCCGTGAAGTCGCTGAGCTGGGAGCACAGCGTCATGAAGGCTGAGGCCACGGCCAGCGTGATCATCGCGAAGAAGATGGCCTTCACGCGCAGGCTGGCCAGGCCCATGGCCAGCGCGAGCACCGCGCTCAAGCCCAGCGCCGCGGCCAGGCCCAGGGCCAGCGAGCCCCAGTCCGGCCCCAGCCGCGTGGACGCGATCGCGATGCCATAGGCGCCTATGCCGACGAACATGGTGTGGGCGAAGCTGACGATGCCGGTGTAGCCCAGCAGCAGGTCGTAGCTGGCCACCAGCAGGATGAAGACCAGCACCTTGGCCGCGACGTTGAGCGCCTGCGTGCCCGGGAACAGAAACGGCGCGCCGAGCAGGCCGATGAAGCAGGCCATCAGCAGCACCGCCAGCGGCTTGCTGCGCGGCAGGTCGTGGGAGAGCAGGGCGCGCAGCATCACTTGGCTCCGACCGGGTAGAGGCCTTGCGGGCGCCACATCAGGACGGTCACCATCAAGGCGATGTTGGAGAACAGCGCGGCCTTGGGCGCGATGAAACCCACGTAATTGGCCACCAGGCCCACCAGCAGCGCGCCCACCAGGCAGCCCACGGTGGAGCCCAGGCCGCCGATGATGATGACGATGAACAGCAGCAGGTTGACCTTGGCGCCTATCTGCGGCTCCACGCCCTGCTGCACCAGCGCCCACAGCACGCCGCCCAGGCCGGCCAGCGCGGCGCCGGCCACGAACACGCCGACGAACAGCCGCCGTATGCGGTAGCCCAGCGCCTCGACCATCTCGCGGTCCTGCACGCCGGCGCGTATCAGCAGGCCGATCTTGGTGCGGTTCAGCACCAGCAGCAGCGCGACCAGTACCGCCAGGCCGATCACGCAGGCCAGCACGCGGAACCTCTCCACGGCCACGTCGCCCAGCAGGAAGATGCCGCGCAGCGACTCGGGCAGCGGCAGCGGGATCAGCTGCGCGCCCCAGGTGGCCTTGATCAGCTCCTCGCCGATGATCATGCCGCCCATGGTGATGAGGATCTGCTTGAGATGCTGGCCATAGACCGGCCGCACCAGCACGCGCTCGAATACCACGCCCACGGCGGCGGCCACCGCCATGCCGGCGCTGCAGGCCAGGGCCAGCACCGCGAGGTTGGGCAACACGTCAGGGCTGCCGGCCCAGGGGCTTAGCGTCGCCATCACCGTGGTGGCGGTGAAGGCGCCCAGCGCGATGAACACGCCGTGGCCGAAGTTCAGCACGTCCATCAACCCGAACACCAGCGTGAGGCCGGACGCGATCACGAAGATGATGAGGCCCATGGCCAGGCCGGCCAGCGTGAGGTTGGCCCAGGTGCTGGGGCTGCCGGTGAGGGGCAGGGCGAGCAGCATCAGGGTGGCCAGCAGGGCCAGGGGTTTGGGGTCGAGTTTCATGTCTCGGCGCCGGATGGGTTTGTTGGAGCCACGGTGTGGGGTTGCTGTTGCAATGAGCCTTTGCGACTCGCGGCACCGTACGGGCGGCCTGCTTTTGCAACAAGCCTTTTGAACTCGCGGCACCGCGCCGGGAATCCGCCCCGGCGGGCGGGTAACTTTCTTCTGGTCGCGCCCAGAAGAAAGTCACCAAAGAAGATGCGCTGAACCGCACCGCGCTCGGGATCTCCTGCGCGGTCCACCAATTCAACGGACGCTGGCCGTGTGCGCTGAAGCGAGCCGCTGCGCGCTCGCGGTGGACTTGTCATCGCCCGGTGGGCTCGAACCTCTGCGCCGTTCAACGCGCGGCTGCACGCCGTGCTCACGAGCAAATACCAATGCAGCGCCGCCCGGGCGGCGCGGTCCTGGGTTTTGTATTCGCATCCGCAGGCGCCGGCGTGCAGCCGCGCCTTAGTCGGCGCGAAGGTGCGATGGCTGGTGCTCGTCACAAGTCCACCGCGAGAGCGCAGCGGCTCGCCTCTGTCCTCCAGGCCGCTGCTCCCGATCAAGCGGGCTCGCAGTGGCTGTGGAATTAGCGCTCCTCTTTTGGTGACTTTTCTCTGGCGCGACAGAGAAAAGTTACCCGCCCTCGCGGGGCGGATTCCCGCGGCGGTGCTGCGAGTCCAAAGGCTCGCAGCAAGAGCAGGATGATCTGCCTCATTCGACGAGGGAAGACCTTTATCGTCAATGCAGCCCCACCGGCACGAGGCACTCATTGATGCGCCCCCAACGACAAGCCCAGCAGCCGCTGCTGCAGGTCCGCATCCGCAATCAGATCCGCCATCGCGCCTGCATGCACGATGCGCCCGTCGTCCATCACCGCCACCTGGTCGCCCAGCGCCTCGGCCACGCGGAAGTTCTGCTCCACCAGCAGCACCGTGGTCTGCGTGGCCTTGAGGGCCTTCAGCGCGGCGATCAGGTTCAGCACCATGGACGGCGCCAGGCCCTTGCTGGGCTCGTCGATCACCAGCAGGTCGCGCGGCTCGATCATGGCGCGGGCGATGGCCAGCATCTGTTTTTGCCCGCCGCTGAGCTTGCCGGCCGGGTGCTGCCAGAAGGTCTTGAGCGCGGGGAACAGGTCGAACAGCCAGTCCAGCCGCTGGGCGTCCAGATCGGCCAGCCTCTTGGCGCGACGCGCGGCCAGCAGCAGGTTCTCGGCCACGCTCAGCTCGCCGAAGATGCCCATGGTCTCGGGCACATAGGCAATGCCGCGCGCCGCGATGTCGGGCGTGGCCAGCCGCGTGAGGTCCTCGCCCTTGAAGCGCACCGTGCCACGGCTCGCGGTCCACAGGCCCATCAAGGTGCGCAGCGTGCTGGTCTTGCCCGCGCCATTGCGGCCCAGCAGCATGGTGACCTGACCCTGGGGCACGGCCAGGTCCACGCCGTGCAGGATGTGATACGCGCCCACATGCGTGTGCACGCCGCTCAATTCAACAAGGTTCATGGCGTGGCCTCCTCGGCCAGCCCCAGGTAGGCCTGCTGCACGATGGGCGAGGCGATCACCTCGGCCGGGTCGCCGTCGGCCACCAGCCGGCCCTGGTGCAGCACGATGATGCGGTCCGCCAGCTCGCGCACCACGTCCATCTTGTGCTCCACCAGCAGCAGCGTGTGGCGCTTCTCGGCCTTGAGCGCACGGATGAGATCCAGCACCACTGGCACCTCGTCCACGCTCATGCCGGCCGTGGGCTCGTCGAACAGATAGACCTTGGGATTCAGCGCCATCAGCAGGGCCACTTCCAGCTTGCGCTGGTCGCCATGCGGCAGGCTGGCGGCCAGGTCGGTGGCGCGGTGGGCCAGCCGCACGCGCGCCAGGATGGCCTCGGCCTCGCTGATCAGCGTACGGTGCGACAGCCAGGTCGAGAACAGCCTCAGCCCCTGGCCGTGGCGGGCCTGGACGGCCAGGCGCACGTTCTCCAGCACCGTCAGGTGGGCGAACAGCTGGGTCAGCTGAAAGGCCCGCCCCAGGCCGCGCCGCGTGCGCTCGGGGGCGGACAGCGCGGACAGGTTCTCCCCGTCCAGCCACACCTCGCCGGCACTCGCCGGCAACTGGCCCGAGATCAGGTTGAAGTAGGTGGTCTTGCCCGCGCCATTGGGGCCCACGATGGCGGTCAGCGTGCCGGGCTGGAAGGCGCACGACACCGCGTCGACGGCCACATGGCCGCCGAAGCGGATCGTCAGGTTCTTGGTTTCGAGCATGAGGCGTTGTTCAGCGCGGAAAGCCGTATCGAGGCGTAGCGAGCGGTTGCAGGACTAGGCGCTGAGGCGGGGCACAAACAGTCCTGAGGACTGTTTGTGCCAGCCGAAGGACGAGCCCGCTGGGCGAGGCAGGGAGCCCCATGAACCGGAACGACCTTCCTGGTCGTGAGGATTCATGGGAGGACCCGCAACGACGTGCAGCGCTCGCGCAGTAGCCGAGCCCTATCGTTTGTTGCGGATGGGGACGGCCATTTCCTCTGGCTTGATCTCCCGCACCAGCTCCGGCACGCCCCACGGGAAGGCCGGGTCCACCTTGATCTTGAAGTGGTACATCGACTGCATCGCCTGGTGGTCTTCCGCGCGGAAGGTCATGCGGCCCTTGGGCGTCTCGAAGCTCAGGCCCTCCATGGTCTTGATGAGCTTGTTCGTCGCCGTGTCGCCGCCGGTCTTCTTCAGCGCCTCCACGATCGCGATGCCCGCACTCATGCCGCCGGCGGTGAAGAAGTCGGGCGGGGCCTTGAACTGCTTGTAGTGGTTGGCCACCAGCCACTCGTTGACCGGGTTCTTGGGGATGCCGAAGTAGTAGTAGGTCGCGCCCTCCATGCCCGGGAACTGCTTGTAGCTCGCCATGGCCGGCAGGATGTTGCCGCCCGAGCCCACGGCGATGCCATAGCGTTTCTGCAGGTCCAGCGCGGCCAGTGCGGGGAAGGGCGTGGTGGCGCCGGCCCACACGACCGCGATCACCTTGGGGCCGGGCTTGTCCTTGAGCGCGTCCACCAGGCGCTGTATGCCGGCGGTGAAGTCGGTGGTGGCCGTGGGCAGGTATTCCTCATGCACGACCTTGGCCTTCTTGAGCGCCTCCTTGAAGGCCTTCACGCCGTCGCGGCCGAAGGCGTAGTCCTGCGCCAGCACGGCGATGGAAAGACCTGGCACGTCCGACGCCACCGCATTGGCCAGCGCGTCCTGGCTGGAGCTGCGGCCGGTGCGGAAGATGTACTTGTTCCATTTCTCGCCGGTGATGGAGTCGGCCACCGCGGGCTCCACCAGCAGGATCTTCTTGTACTCCTCGGCCACCGGCAGCATGGCCAGCGCCACGCCCGAGGACGTGGGGCCCACGGCCAGATCGGCCTTGTCGTCGCCGTAGGCCGTGGCCAGCAGGCTCTTGCCCACGTCGGGCTTGCCCTGGTCGTCCTTCTCCAGCACCACCAGCTTGCGGCCGGCCACGGTCATGGTGCCGCCGGTGGCGTAGTTCAGGCCCATCATCAGCCCGATCTGCGTCTGCTTGCCATAGGCCTCCAGCGGGCCGGTCTTGCTGTAGACGTGGGCGATGCGGATGTCCTTGCCCTGGGCCAGGGCGGGTGCGGCCAGCGTGGCCAGGCCGAGGCCGGCCAGGGCGAGGGCAGCGGTGGCGAGGCGCCAACGCGGGGCTTGCGTCATGGGTTGTCTCCTGCGGTGATGTGCCTCTTGGCGGGCACATGGCATGCTCGCTTACGCAAGCTCCATGCCGCGGGTCTGACGCTCCGGGTAAACGCGAGCTTTGGGCGCCTGGAGCGCGCTCATGGCGACCTCGGCCGAGGCGTCGCGCCCCGGACTGTCTGATTTCAATACGCCGCCGAACCGGCGCCTGCCTGAATCTTGAACACCGCCACCGTGTCGTTCAGCGCGCGGGCCTGCTGGCGCAACGCCTCGGCGGCGGCCGCGGTCTGTTCCACCAGCGCGGCGTTCTGCTGGGTCATGCCGTCCAGCGTGGCGATCGCGAGATTGATCTGCGCGATGCCGTCGGACTGGCCGGCGCTGGTCTGGCTGATCTCGCCCACGGTGGTGGTCACGCGGCCCACGGCCTGCAGGATGTCGGACATGGACTGGCCGGCGCGGCCCACCTGCTGGCTGCCGGTCTGCACGCGCTCCACCGACTCGGTGATCAGCTGCTTGATCTCGCGCGCCGCCTGCGCGGAGCGCTGGGCCAGGCCGCGCACCTCGCTGGCCACCACCGCGAAGCCGCGCCCTTGCTCGCCGGCGCGCGCGGCCTCGACCGCGGCATTCAGCGCCAGGATGTTGGTCTGGAAGGCCACACCGTCGATGACCGCGATGATGTCGGCGATCTTGCGGCTGGAGGCTGCGATGCCGTCCATGGTCTGCTGCACCGCGCTCATCACCTCGGCGCCGCTGTGGGCCTCGCCGCTGGCGCTGTCGGCCAGCGCGCGGGTCTGGCCCGCGGCCTGGGCCGATTGCTGGACCTGGCCGGTCAGCTCCTGCATGGACGCGGCGGTCTGCTGCAGATTGGCCGCCGCCTGCTCGGTGCGCGAGGACAGGTCCTGGCTGCCCTGGGCCACCTCGTTGGACGCCACGCCTATGGATTCGGTGGCCTGGCGTATGGTGTGCACGATCAGGGTCAGGCGTTGCTGCATGTCCAGCACCTCGCGCAGCACCAGGCCCAGCTCATCGGGCTGGCCGGGCTCGATCGCGCTGCGCAGGTCGCCTGCGGCCACGGCCGCCACGGTCTCGCGCATGCCGTCCAGGCGGCGGCGCATGCCGCGCACCAGGTGCTCCACGCCCAGCAGCCCTAACGCGCCCACCAGCAGCACCAGGCCCAGCGCCACCCAGGCGTCGCGTCGTGCCACGGCCTTCACGTCGTCCACGTAGACGCCCGAGCCTATGACCCAGCCCCAGGGCGCGAAGCCCTTCACGTAGGAGCGCTTGGGCTCGGGATCGGTGGAGCCGGGCTTGGGCCAGATGTAGTCCACGAAGCCGTGGCCCTGCGCCTTCACCACGTTCACCATCTCCACGAACAGCGCCGTGCCGTTGGGGTCCTTGTTGCCGCGCAGGTCCTGGCCGTTGAGCTCGGGCTTGATGGGGTGCATCACCATGCGCGGCCCCATGTCGTTGATCCAGAGGTATTCGTTGCCCGCGTAGCGGATCTTGCCCACCATGGCCGCGGCTTCGGCCTTGGCCTGGGTCTCGCTGAGGGCCCCGCTGCGCACCTTCTCGTGCAGCGCCTCGACGGCGCGCTCGACCTGCAGCACCTGGTCCACGGTGGCCTGCATCTTCACGGCCATCAGGCTGTCGGTGGAGCGCTGCGTGAGCACCGCCACCAGGGCCATGAAGGCCAGCACGATCAACACCACCGCCAGGCGCAGCCGGGTGGCCAGCATCAGCTTCTTCACGCAAGCCTCCTTGAGTTGACCCCGCCGGCACGCCGCTGCGTCGGCAGCGGGTGGCATCCAGCCCATGGGGTGGGCGGATGCTAGGTTCAGCTCAGGCGTCGCGCCAGCGTCTCCGTGGAAAGACCTTAGTGCCCCAAAAGTTCAGGCCAGCGGGCCAGCTTGTCGTACAGCGAGGCCCGGGAGATCTGCAGCAGCCGGGCCGTGGCCATGCGGTTGCCGCCGGTGGCCTGCAGCGCGCGGCGGATGGCGTCGCGCTCCAGCGCCTCGATCAGCTCGGGCAGTGGGGCAATGCCTGACCCTGGCTGCGGCGGTGGCGCCACCTCCGGGCGCACCGGCTCGGCCGGCAAGTCGTCCGGCGGCTCGCTGCGGAAGTGGCGGGCGCACAGCTGCAGGTCGTCGCTCATCAGGCTGACCTGCTCCAGCGTGTTGCGCAGCTCGCGGATGTTGCCGGGCCAGGACTGCCGCTGCAGCCATTCGAGCGCGTCGGGGCTCAGCAGCTTGGGCGGCATGCCGCTGCGCCGCGCGATGTCCTCGCCCAGCGCCTCGGCCAGCGCCTCGATGTCGTCGGCGCGCTCGCGCAGCGCTGGCACGCGGATGGGCAGCACGTTGAGGCGGTAGTAGAGGTCGGCGCGGAAGCTGCCGGCGGCCACCATGGCCGCCAGGTCGCGGCTGGTGGCGGCGATCACGCGCACATCCACCCGCAGCACGGTGTTGGAGCCCAGCGGCTCCAGCTCCTGCTCCTGCAGCACGCGCAGCAGCTTGGACTGCAGCGCCAGCGGCATGTCGCCGATCTCGTCCAGGAACAGCGTGCCGCCGTCCGCCAGCTTGAACTTGCCGTCGCGCCCCTTGCGGTCGGCGCCGGTGTAGGCGCCGGGCGCGACACCGAAGAACTCGGCCTCCAGCAGCGTCTCGGGCACGGCCGCGATGTTGACGCTGACCAGCGGTTTGTGCGCGCGCCGCGAGGCCGCGTGGATGGCGTGGGCCAGCAGCTCCTTGCCGGTGCCGGTCTCGCCCAGCAGCAGCACGGTGGAATCGGTCTGCGCGACGCGGCGCGCCTGGCGCTTGACCTCCAGCGCCGCCGGGCTCGCGCCTATGAAGCTGGTGATGGTGTACTTGGGCCGGCGCTGCGCGGCCAGCTGGCGGCGCGTGTCCTCCAGCTCCTGCTGCAGCCGCGCGAACTTGGTGATCAGCGGCTGCATCGTCGTCTCGGGGTGGTCCAGCAGCACCAGGCCCAGCGCGCCTATCACCTCGCCGGCCTCGCTGCGCAGCGGTAGGCGGCTGACCAGGAAGGTGCCGGCCTTGTTGGTGAGCAGGTCCACCAGCACCGGCTTGCCGGTCTCCAGCACCTGCAGCATCTGCGTGTTGGGCACCACATCCTCGACGCGGCGGCCGACGAACTCGGTCTCGTCCGCAAAGCCCAGCGCCGGCAGGAAGCGCTTGTAGCCCTCGCTGATCCACACGATGCGATGCTCGCGGTCCACCACCATCATGCCCTCGGTGGAGCGGGCCAGCACGTCGAACATGGACTGAGCGGCCAGGCGCAGCAGCGCCTCGACATCCTGCGGGATGGCGGGCGGCGGTGTCTGGTTTCTGGACAGGGGCATGGCGGGCGGAATGTACCGCGCCAGAGATGGCGCCGAGCCTGCGCAGTCGGGCCGAGCGCCGGGCCGCTCCCAAGCCGGCCCTGCATGGCGATGTGCTTGCGGCTCTAGGCCGCAAGCATCGCCGTCCCCCAGGGGGACCGGCTGTGATCGCCCGCGTTCAGCGGGGCGCGAACGGACGAGGGGCTTCAAAACTTGTAGGTGCCGCCCACGGTGACGGTGCGCGGCGGGCCGTAGAAGGCGTCCAGCACACCCAGCGACGCGATGTTGTAGCCGTCGGTCTTGTAGGCCTTGTTCGTGAGGTTGGCGCCCTGCAGGAAGAAGCTCAGGCGGCTGCTCTTCTCCCAGATCAGGCCGGCGTTGAGCAGCGCGTAGCCGCTCTGCGCCAGCGACTCCGACAGGTCGGTGGTCGGGTAGACCTTGCTGCGGTAGCTCACGCCCAGGCGCGAGCGCAGCAGCCCGCCGAAGGGCGCCTGCGCGTTGTGCTCGATGTTGAGCGCAGCCTGGAACTTGGGCGTGTTGGAGAACTTCTTCTGGTCCGCCACGTTGACGCCGCGGTCGATGTACTCGTCGTACTTCGCGTGGATGCCCGACAGGTTGCCGCTGAGGCGCCAGGCGGGGCTGGGCATCCACAGGAACTCCAGCTCCGCGCCGTCCACTGTGGCCTTGCCGGCGTTGGTGAAGTCGCCGAAGAAGCCGGGCAGGCCGTTGGGCTGGGTGTAGCTGGTGAACACCGACAGCTGCACGTTCTTGTACTTGTTGTGGAACAGCGCGCTGTTGAGCTCCAGGCGCCCGCCGTCCAGCACCATCTTGGCGCCCACCTCCAGCGAGTCCAGCTTCTCGTCGTCGAAGGGGCGCGACGAGGCGGGGAAGGACAGCGTGTTGGCGCGGATGTTGTAGCCGCCGCTCTTGAAGCCGCGCGAGGCGGTGGTGTAGAGCTTCACGGCGTCGCTGAGCTTGTATTCCAGCGACAGCCGCGGCGAGGTGTTGGTCACCGAGCGGGTCTTGTCGAAATTGGCCGCGATCGCGAGCGGCGTGCCGCTGAAGCTGTCGTTCGCAAAGGCCTGGTTCAGCACCACCGCGCGCTTCTTCTCATCGGTGTAGCGCAGGCCGGTGCTGACGCTGAACTGCGGCGTCAGGCGCCAGCTCCAGTCGCCGTAGATGGCCTTGCCCTCGGTGTAGACCGTGCCGTTGGTGGTGCCGAAGCTGAGGTTGAAGAAGTTGTTGCGCACCGTGCCGCCGGCGCGGCCGTCGAAGTAGTACAGGCCCAGCACGCCGGAGCTGTTCGCGCCTTCGTAGGCGGCCTGCAGCTCGTGGCTGTCGGAGCTGTCGATGTAGGTCGCGCGCACATCGGCGATCTTGGCCGGCAGGCCGTCGAAGTCTATGGACGTGTCGGTGCGCGACTCGCGGTGTGCGGCGATGTACTTCAGCGTCCAGTCCGGCGTCACGCCCCAGGTCGCGGTGACCGATTCGCCTTCGCTGCGCGTGTGGTTGGCGTTGGGCATGCCGCTGGCGATGTCGTAGCGGCCGGTGCTGGGCGGCGTCTTGGCCGGATCGGACGGGTTCACCGCCAGGCGCTGGAAGCCGCGCATGTGGGAGTCGTCCTCGGTGTGGTCCACCGAGGCCTGCAGGCTGAAGCTGCTGCCGGTGGGGAACCAGCCGGCCGACAGCCGGCCGCTCATCGTCGCCTGGTCGGACACCGGGCTGCCGTCGGTGAGGTTCCTGCCGAAGCCCTCGCGGTTCAGCGAGGCGCCGGCCAGGCGGAAGCGCAACTGGCCATCATCCACCGCGGTGCCGGCCGCGGCCTTGGCGTTGACCGTGCCGTAGTTGCCCACCGCCAGCGTCACCGAGCCCTCGGTCTGCGTGGGCAGGGGCTTGGACACGTATTTCACCGCGCCGCCCACGGTGTTCTTGCCGTACAGCGTGCCCTGCGGGCCGCGCAGCACCTCCACGCGCTGCACGTCGTAGACGTCCAGCAGCGCGCCCTGGGGTCGTGCGATGTAGACGTCGTCGAAGTAGATGCCCACGCCCGGGTCCACGCCCCACAGCGGGTCGGCCTGGCCCACGCCGCGTATGAAGGTGGTGATGGTGGTGTTGCTGCCGCGCGCCGCGTAGATGGTGAGGTTGGGCACCTGGCCCTGCAGGTCGCCGAGGTCCTTGATGCCCAGCGTGTCCAGCCGCTCGGCGGACAGCGCGGTGACCGCCACCGGCACATCCTGCAGCGACTCCTCGCGCTTGCGCGCCGTCACCTTGACGGCCTCCAGCGTCGCGACCGCGGGCTTGGCTTCCGAGGCCGCGGCGGCCTGGGCCAGCGCGGGCAGGGGGCTGAGGGCACCGCCGCCCAGGGCGGTGAGGACGGCGAAATGCAGGCGCGAGCGCGCCAGGGGGCGTCGGGGCATGGCTTTGTCTCCTGTTGGTCTGATGTTTGAAGCCAGGCCCTCAGGCGCAAAAGCCATGCCTGCCGCCCGCGGTGGCAAGAAGGTCCGCGTAAACCCTGGAGTTTGGGCCTGCTGCGGCGGCTGTCAGCGGTGTCAGCGTCCGTTTGGCAGTCAGTCGGACGGGGCGACTGTCTACCGAACAGACAACGCAGCATGGCCAAAAGTGGGCTGCGCCCCCAGGCACGGGCTCGTTATCCTGCCGCGGCCTCAGCCACCACCCCCATTGGAGAACTCCATGCTGCAACGTCTGCTGCCCGCCGCCCTGGCGCTGGCCCTGTCCGTCCCGGCGCTCGCCGCCGGCCCCATGCAAAAGAACCAGGCCCCGGGCTACTACCGGATGATGCTGGGCGACTTCGAGATCACCGCGCTGTCCGACGGCACCGTCGAGCTGCCCATGGACCAGCTGCTGCACGGCAAGCCGGGCGAGGTCGTGAAGGCGCTGCACAAGGCGCATCTGGACGCGCCGGTCGAGACCTCGGTGAACGGCTACCTGGTCAACACCGGCGCCAAGCTGGTGCTGATAGACACCGGCGCGGCCGGCGTGTTCGGCCCCACGCTGGGCAAGCTGGTGGCCAACCTCAAGGCCGCGGGCTACCAGCCCGAGCAGGTCGACGAGATCTACATCACCCACGTCCACCCCGACCATGTCAGCGGTCTGGTGGAGGGCGGCAAGATCGTGTTCCCCAACGCGGTGGTGCGCATGGCCCAGGCCGATGTGGACTACTGGCTCAACCCGGCCAACGAGGCCAAGGCGCCCGAAGGCCACAAGGGCTTCTTCCCGGCCGCCGCCGCGGCCTTCAAGCCCTACCAGGACGCCGGCCGCATCAAGCCCTTCAGCGGGGATGTGGAGCTGGTGCCCGGCGTGCGCGCCGCCGCCGCGCCCGGCCACACGCCCGGCCACACGCTCTACGTGGTGGAGAGCAAGGGCCAGAAGCTGGCCGTCTGGGGCGATCTGATGCACGTGGCCTCGGTGCAGTTCCCCGACCCGACCGTGACCATCGCCTTCGATACCGACTCCAAGCTCGCGATGCCGCAGCGCCAGAAGGCCTTTGCGGACGCCGCCAAGCAGGGCTATCTGGTGGCCGTGGCCCACATCCCCTTCCCGGGCATAGGCCGCGTGCTGCCCAACGGCAAGAGCTACAGCTGGCTGCCGGTGAACTACACGACCAAGTTCTGAGTGCGGTTCAGGGCCGGGCCGCTGCGTTGATGTAACGGCCCAGCCCGGCCACCAGCGCATCGAAGGTCACGCGGCAGCGCGGGCTGTTGCGCAGGTCTTCGTGCATCGTGACCCAGGTTTCCAGCGGGATGCTGATGGCCTGGGGCAGCACGCGCTGCAGGGTCGGGTCTTGCCGCGCGAGCGGCACCTGGCAAAAGCCCAGGCCCGCGCCCGCGCGCAGCAGCGCGAGCTGGGCCAGGTCGCTGTCGGCGCGCAGCGCGAAGTGCTCGCGCTGCAACTTGAACTGGCGCGCCAGCCGGCGCAGGTAGTCGCTGGGCTGGTCGAAGCCGATCAGCGCATGGCCATCCAGCGCGTCCAGTGACTCGGGCCTGCCGTGGCGGGCCAGGTAGCGCTCATGCGCATGCAGGCCCAGCTCGATGACGCCCACGCGCTGTGCCACCAGCTGCGCCTGCTGCGGCGGCGTCATGCGCACCGCGATGTCGGCCTCGCGCTGCAGCAGGTCCTGCACGCGATTGCTCAGCACCAGCTCCACCACCAGCGCCGGGTGCTGCTCCCGCAGCGCGGCCAGCAGCGGCGGCAGCAGCTCCACGCCCACCACCTCGCTGGCGGTCACGCGCACCACGCCCTGCACGCCGCCGTCCGCACCGCGCCCCTGGCTGCGTGCGGCCCGCTCCAGCGCCGCGGCCGTGCTGTGCATGGCCTCGGCATAGGGGCGCAGCGCGCGCGCGGCGTCGGTGGCCAGCAGGCCGCTGGGTGAGCGGGTGAACAGCGGCTGGGCCAGCGCCGCCTCCAGTGCGGCGATGTGGCGGCCCACCGTGGGCTGGGTCAGGCCGAGTGCGCGCGCCGCGCCCGACAGCGAGCCCTCGTCCAGCACGGCGAGCAGCGAGCGGTACCACGCCCAGTCAATCGTCGTGTCCATGCATAAATGTATGGCTGCTGGCTGATGTTCGGCAATTTTAAAATGGCACGGCGCTTTCCAGAATGCCTTCATCCCTTTCAGGAGTGCGGCATGAACGAAACGATGTCTTCCCCCGAGGCCCGGCGTGACCGGACGGTGCTGGTGCTGGGCGCCAGCGGTGGCGTGGGCGGCGAGCTGGCGCGCCAGCTGCGCGACGCCGGCTGGCAGGTGCGCGCGCTCAAGCGTGGCCTCGCTGCGCCCTCGGAGCGGGCCGACGGCCTGCTGTGGCTGCGCGGCGATGCGATGAACGAGGCCGAGGTGCGCGCCGCGGCCCAGGGCTGCAGCGTCATCGTGCATGCGGTGAACCCGCCGGGCTACCGGCGCTGGAGCGAGCTGGTGCTGCCCATGCTGGACAGCACGCTGGCCGCGGCGCGGGAGCAGCGGGCCACGGTGGTGCTGCCCGGCACGGTCTACAACTACGGGCCCGACGCCGGCCCGGCGCCGGCCGAGGACGCGCCGCAGCGGCCGCTGACGCGCAAGGGCGCGATACGCGTCGAACTGGAGCAGCGGTTGCAGCAGGCGGCCGAGGCGGGCGAGATCCGCGTGCTCATCCTGCGCTGCGGCGACTTCTTCGGCCCGCGCGCGGCCAACAACTGGTTCTCGCAGGGCCTGGTGCAGCCGGGGCGGCCGGTCACGCGCATCCAGCAGCCGGGCCGCGCGGGCGTGGGGCATCAGTGGGCCTATCTGCCGGACGTGGCGCAGACCGTGGTGCGCCTGCTCGCGCAGCGCGAGCGGCTGGACGCGTTCGCGCGCTTTCATTTCGATGGCCACTGGGATGCGGACGGCGGCCAGATGGCCGCGGCCATCCAGCGCGTGGTGCAGCAGCAGACCGGCCGGCTGCCGCGCGTCGCGGGCTTTCCGTGGTGGGCGGTGACGCTGGGCGCGCCGCTGCTGCCGCTGTTTCGCGAGCTGCGCGAGATGCGCTATCTGTGGCGCAGGCCGCTGCGGCTGGACGGCCGCCGGCTTCAGGCGCAGCTGGCCCTTGCGGGCGGCGTCGCGCACACGCCGCTGGACGAGGCGGTGGCGGCCACGCTGACCGCGCTGGGCTGCCTGCCCGGCGCTGCGGCGCCCGGGCTGCGCCAGGAGCTCGCATGACGTCCGTCTTGTTCTCTCAGGCCCGCCGCCGAGCTGCGCTGCTGCGGGCGGGACACCTTCGCCGCGTTCAGGCCCACCAGCGGTGAAGAATTCTTTGCCCATGTGCAGAACGCCGCCACCTGGCTCAGCCGCTAGCCCCTGCCGGTGCCCGAGCCCGCCACGGCCGCGCTGTGGCTGGCCGGCCTGCTGCTGGTGAGCCGCCGTATCGCGCGCCGACGCTGAGCGGCTTCAGCCCGCCGCGTTGGCGGGCCGGCGCAGCAGGCGCACGATGGTGCTCAGGTTGATCACCGCGATGACCAGCTCCAGCGCGGTGCCGCCTATGGAGCCGACGATGAGGTTGTTGGCGATCCACAGCCCGGTGCCGCACAGCATCAGCAGCCGCATCGCCACGCCCTGCAGCGTGAACAGCGCGAGCGTCCCCAGGCAGGAGGCCGCCAGCGGCAGCCAGTCGCTGGGCCGGTGGGCCAGCGCCAGGCCCATGCCCAGGTTGGCCGCGATCACCGCCGCCGCGACCCAGCGCGAGCGGGTGCGCAGCGACAGCAGGGAGCGGGTCAGCGAGATCAGCGAGCTGGCCACGGCCGTGGGGTTGCCCAGCAGGCCGAAGTGCAGCACATAGGCCAGGCATTCGCCCGCCATGAACCATTTGAAGCGCCGGTCGTCGGTCTGCAGGAAGCAGCCCACGCCCAGCACGAAGGCGACATAGCCCAGGCACTGGGCCGGCGAGAACCAGTCCATCGCCATCCGCCTCAGGCGCCGCCCAGATAGCGCTGGCGCAGCCGCTCGTAGCGGCCGTCGCGCTTGAGGCGGTCCAGCGCGTCCTGCAGGCGCCGCGCCAGCGCCGGGTCGGCGCCGGCCGGCAGGCCGTACCAGTAGCTCTTGTCCACATCCAGCGGCAGCACCGGCACCAGCGTGTCCGGCGGCAGCTGCAGCCGGCGCAGATGCCAGGCGGCGGCCCAGTCCAGCAGCACGATGAGCTCCATGCGCCCGGCCAGCAGCTTGCGCAGGTTGTGCACATCGTCCAGCCCCAGCTCCAGGTTGGTGTCGGGGTTCAGGCCCGCGGCCTGCAGCTGCATCGCGGCGGCGGAGTCGCGCGCCACGCCTATGCGCTGCGCGCCCAGCTGCGCGAGGCTGGCGGGCTGCACGTCGCCGCGGCCCTTGAGCCGGTAAATGAGGATGCGGCGCTGCGAGATCGGCCCCACCCACTGGTACTGCGCCTCGCGCTCGGGCAGCCGGGTCAGCGAGAACAGCAGGCCCTCGCGCTGGCGCGCCGCTTCCTGTACCGCGCGCTGCCAGGGCAGCACCTCGATGCGCAGTGGCAGCCCGGCCTCGGCGGCCACCAGGCGCAGCAGCTCGCAGCTGAAGCCCTGGGCCTGGCCGTCCTCCAGGTAGTTCAGCGGCGGCAGGTTCTCGGTGAAGGCCTGCAGCTCGGCGGGCGCCGCGAGCACCGGCACGCCGCCGGCCGCCAGCACCAGGCAGCACTGGCGGCGGTCCAGCCGCAGCGGCGCGCGCTCCGACCTCACGTCAGCGGCGCCTGCCTGGGGTTTGAGGGCGCGGCGGCGTCAACACCCGAGGCTCAGCCGTCCAGCCGTTGCTGGAACACCAGGCCGGCATGCTCGCGCAGCGCATGGAAGCGGATCTTGGGCCAGTTGGCCTCGATCGCGCGCAGCTCCGGCGCGTACTCCACCAGCACGGTCGGCGCGTCCACCGCGTCGTAGGCCATGCGGTGGTCGTTGGCGTCGATGAAGCGCTTGAGCTCCTTCTCATCGTCGCAGGTCACCCAGCGCGCGACCTGGAAGCGGCTGGCGGTGATGCGCGCCTTCACGCCGTATTCATGCTCCAGCCGGTGCGCCACCACCTCGAACTGCAGCTGGCCCACCGCGCCCAGCAGCAGCACGCTGCCGGCGATGGGGCGGAACACCTGGATCGCGCCCTCTTCACCCAGCTGCTGCAGGCCGGCCTTGAGCTGCTTGGTCTTCAGCGGGTCGGCCACTTCCACGCTGCGGAACATTTCCGGCGCGAAGAAGGGCAGGCCGGTGTATTGCAGCGCCTCGCCCTCGGTGATGGTGTCGCCCAGCTGCAGCACGCCGTGGTTGGGGATGCCGATGATGTCGCCGGCAAAGGCCTCGTCCAGCAGCTCGCGCTTCTGGCTCATGAAGGTGACCACGGTGTTGGGCCGCAGCGTCTTGCCCGAGCGCACGACCTTGAGGTTCATGCCGCGCTCGAAGCGGCCGGACGCCACGCGCACGAAGGCGATGCGGTCGCGGTGGGCCGGGTCCATATTGGCCTGGATCTTGAACACCACGCCGGTGAACTTGGGCTCCTCGGGCTTGACCACGCGCTGCATCGCGGGCCGCTCGGCCGGCGCCGGGGCCAGCTCCACCAGTGCGTCCAGCACCTCCTGCACGCCGAAGTTGTTGACCGCCGAGCCGAAGAACATGGGGGTCTGCTTGCCACCCAGGAAGTCCTCCAGGGCGAACTCGGGCGCGGCTTCCTTGACCAGCTCGATCTCGCCCTGCGCGTTCTCGAACTGCAGGCCGAAGCGCTCCGCATAGGCCGGGTTGTCCAGGCCTTCCAGCACCTCCTCGGTGCCGGCCACGCGGTCCTCGCCGGGCGCGAACACGCGCATGCGCTGCTGGCGCAGGTCCATCACGCCGTGGAACTGCTTGCCCATGCCCACCGGCCAGGTGAAGGGCACGACCGTCATGCCCAGCTCGGCCTCGATCTCGTCCATCAGCGCCAGCGGGTCCTTGACCTCGCGGTCCATCTTGTTCACGAAGGTCAGGATGGGCGTGTTGCGCGCGCGGCAGACCTGCAGCAGGCGCCGCGTCTGCGGCTCCACGCCGTTGGCCGCGTCGATCACCATCAGCGCCGCGTCCACCGCGGTCAGCACGCGGTAGGTGTCTTCGGAGAAGTCCTGGTGGCCGGGGGTGTCGAGCAGGTTGATCACGCAGTCGCGGTACTCCATCTGCATGACCGAGCTGGCCACCGAGATGCCGCGCTGCTTTTCGATCTCCATCCAGTCGGAGGTCGCATGGCGGCTGGCCTTGCGCGCCTTCACCGAGCCGGCGATCTGGATCGCGCCCGAGAACAGCAGCAGCTTTTCCGTCAGCGTGGTCTTGCCGGCGTCGGGGTGGCTGATGATGGCAAAGGTGCGGCGACGCCGGACCTGGCTGGCGAGTTCGTTGGACACGGGATGTGGGCGGCAGGAGAACGGGCGCGGACCGGCGGGGGCCCGCGAGGGGCGGGGCAGGTCGGCGGACGGGGCTGGATTATCGTTGACCCCGTCCGGGCCCGTCGGTCCGGCTGGAGTACCTCGCATGCCCGTGACCCCCTGTTCCCGCCGTGCCGGCCTGCGCCGGCTGATGCTGCCTGCGCTGGCGGCCGGCCTGTCCGGTTGTGCCGCGCTGCTGCCGCACCGCGACCCGCCCAAGGTCGAGCTGGTGGGCCTGGAGAGCCTGCCCGGCGAGGGCCTGGAGCTGCGCTTCCTGGTCAAGCTGCGGGTGCAGAACCCCAACGACATCGACATCTCGTACGACGGCCTGTCCTTCGATGTGGAGCTGCGCGATGCGCCCTTTGCGAGCGGCGTGAGCGCGGCGCGCGGCACGCTGCCGCGCTTCGGCGAGACCACGCTGGCCGTGCCGGTCAGCGTGTCCGGCCTGTCCATGGTGCGCCAGCTGCTGGGCCTGGCCCGCCACGGCGACGAGGCCGGTCCGCGCCTGCCCTATGTGCTGCGCGGCAAGCTGGGCGGCGGCCTGCTGGGCACGCTGCGCTTCGAGAGCAGGGGCGAGGTGAACCTGCGCCGCGGCTCGTGAGGCCTGGGCCTACATGCCGCGAAACCGCTGCCGATGACTGCGGCTGACCGGCAGCGCCTGCGCCAGCCCCCGCACGTGGACCCAGAGCTCGCCGTCCTCGCGCCGCTCCACGCGCTCGATCGCCCGGGCGTTGACCACCGAGCCCCGGTGGATCTGCCAGAACAGCTCCGGGTCCAGCGTCTGCTGTAGCTCGCCCAGCGGTGTGCGCAGCAGCAGCTGTTCGCCGTGCTGGCTCAGTGCGCGGGTGTGACGCAGCTCGGAGCGCAGCGCGGCCAGTTGCTCCACGGCCAGCAGCTTCAGCGTGTGGCCGGTCCAGGCCTGCAGGAAGCGCAGGACTGGCCGGGCACTGCCAGTGGATGCCATCGCGGCCTGCAGGCGTTGCACCGTGGCCGCCAGCCGCGCCGGGGTGACCGGCTTGTGCAGGTAGTCCGTCGCCCCGCGGTCGAAGGCCTGCAGCGCATGCTCGGTATGGGCGGTGACGAACACCACACGCGTGCCGGCCGGCGCCAGCGCTGCCAGGCCCAGGCCGTCTATGCCCGGCATGCGGATATCGAGGAAGGCAATGTCGGGGCGGTGTTCGTCGAGCAGGCGGCGCGCCTCGGTGCCCGTGCCGGCGCGGGCCACGATCTGCAGGTCGGGCCAGGCCAGGTTCAGCTGCTGCTCCAGCTCTTCCAGCAGATGGGGCTCGTCGTCGGCGATCAGGGCGGTGGTCATGGGGCGGGCAGGATGAGCACGGCCTCGGTGAGGCCCTGGGCCGTGCGGGTCAGTTGCAGGCCGGCCAGGTCGCCATGCAGGGCTTGCAGGCGCTGACGCAGATTGACCAGTGCCAGTCCGTGGCCGGTGGTGCCGGCAGCCTCCAGGGGCTGGCCGCTGTTGGTGATGCTCAAGCGCAGCAGGCCCTTCTCGTGCCTGGCCTGCAGCAGCAGCTCGCCACCGGCCTCACAGGGTTCGATGCCATGCTTGATGGCGTTCTCCACCAGGGGCTGCAGCATCAGCGGCGGCAGCGGCAGGTCCCGCAGCGCCTCGTCCACGTCCAGGCGATAGCGCAGCCGAGGCCCCAGCCGCAAGGCCATGATGGACAGGTAGTGGCTCACGACCTCGCATTCCTGGCCCAGTGTCGAGTTTTCGGTCTGGCGCACACGCTCCAGCGTGGTCTCCAGCATGGCGCTGAGGGCGTCCAGCAACGGCAGGGCCTGAGCGGAGCCCTGGCGCACGAAGCTGCGCAGCGTGGCCAGCGTGTTGAACAGGAAGTGCGGCTCGATCTGCGCCTGCAGCCGCTGCAGCTCGGCCCTCAGCCGGGCGCGTTCCTGCTCCACGCGCCGCACTGCACGCACGCGGCGCAGGCCCTGCAGCAGCGGCAGCGCCAGCAAGACAGCGCCAAAGCCCAGGTGCAGCCAGAGGCGGGTGAGGCGCTGCGCCGGGTCCATGGTCTCGGCGGTCAGCGCTTGTTCCAGTGCCCAGCCCAGCAACGAGCCCGTCAGCCAGGCGGGCGGCAGCAACAGCAGCGTGAAGCGCCGACGACCCGCCAGCAGGCCGCACAAGCCGTCGGTGAGCGCATGGCCCGCCCACAGGCCCAGTGACAGTGCCCAGGCGGGATGGCCTCGCCACCAGACGGCGGTCAGCGCGAACAGCAGCAGGCCCGCCAGCAGCGGACCCGGGCGCTGCCAGCCCATGCCCTCTTCCCGCAGCGCCTGAGCCAGCTCGCTGCCCAGCGCGACTTGGTGGGGGGCGTTCAAGGCGGCGTGAGGTCCTGGGGCTGCCGGCGCAGCACCGGCGCGCCGTTCTCGCCGGTGGTGGCCACGGTCTGGTCCACGATCTCCAGCCGGAAGGCCGTGGCCTGCAGCTGGCCCGCGCCGTTGAGCAGGAAGCCGAAGCTGAGCTGGGTGGCGTCGGCCGGAATGTCCAGCACGACCTGGGCGGTTTGCCAGTCGAAGCTGCCGCGCAGCGGCCGGTTGTACATGTTGTCGAAGGCGGCGGCATGCTGGCCGATGTCGGCGCGCATCCACAGCCCGCCCCAGGCGGCGAGCTGGTCCGCTCGCACCTGGGCGCTCAGGCGTACGCGCTTGCCCGCGTAATCCGTGCCGGCCACCTGCTGCATCAGCGTCGAGAAGCCGGTGGTGCCCGCCTTGCAGTCCAGACTGAAGACCTTGGGGCTGGGCGCGCCCTGTGCCGGCACGACCTGGCCCTCGCAGGTCGTGGCGTCGCCCGTTTTCAGCCAGCCTGCGGGCAGGCCTGCAGGCTTGGCCAGCGCGGTGGCGAGTACGCCAACCCCGAGGGCGGCGGCGATGGTGGAATACCTCATGTGTCGAACTCCCGTGACGGACTCGTATCGGTCCGCACGCAGACTAGGTGCGAGGCACCCAGCCTGTGCGACAACGGGGCCAACGGTGCCACCCGCTGCATCAAGTGCAGCGGGCGCGACACCAGCGGGGATCTCAGTCTTCCATCAGGCTGCGCAGCATCCACGCGGTCTGCTCGTGCACCGTCAGTCGCTGCGTCAGCAGGTCGGCGGTGGGTTCGTCGCCGGCCTTCTCGACCAGCGGGAACAGGCTGCGGGCGGTGCGCGCGATGGCCTCGTGGCCTTCGGTCAGCAGCTCCACCATCTTCATCGCCTTGGGCGGCGTGGCCGGGGCGTCGGGCAGGCCGCTGAGCTTGGCGAACTGGGCGTAGCTGCCCGGCGCGGCGTGGCCCAGCGAGCGGATGCGCTCGGCGATGGGGTCCACCGCGTTCCACAGTTCGGTGTACTGGGCCATGAACATCGCGTGCAGCGAGTTGAACATCGGGCCGGTGACGTTCCAGTGGAAGTTGTGCGTCGTCAGGTACAGCGTGTAGGTCTCGGCCAGCAGCTTGGACAGGCCGGCCGCGATGGTGGCGCGGTCCTTTTCGCTGATGCCGATGTTGATTGCCGTGCTGACGGACTTGCTGCTCTTGGCCATTCGATTTCTCCTTCGATTGCGGTCCGGGGGACAGGTCTGCACTGTACGTCGCAAGCCCTGCCACCACGGGTTACGGTGGTAACTCGGAAGGGGCTTGCGTAAGCCCCGCTGGGTTCATATCCGGAACACCTGCAGCGAGCGCTTCAGCGTCACCGAGCGCTGCTGCAGCGTGTCCACGACCGCGGCGGTCTGCTCGACCAGCGCGGAGTTTTCCTGCGTCATGTGATCCAGCTCGGCGACCGCGCGGTTCACGTCGGCGATGCCGGCCGACTGCTCGCGCGCGGCCTGGCTGATGTGCTGCACCAGCCGACCCATCTGGCCGACCTCGTCCACGGTCTGCGCAATCGCGGCGTTCACGCGCTGCATGCGCTGTGAGCTGTCGGCCACCTGGTCGGTGGATGCGGTGATGAGCTCGCGCACCTCCTTAGCCGCGCCGGCGCTGCGCTGGGCCAGCGCGCGCACCTCGCCGGCCACCACCGCGAAGCCGCGGCCCTGCTCGCCGGCGCGCGCCGCCTCCACCGCGGCGTTGAGCGCGAGGATGTTGGTCTGGAACGCGATGCCTTCGATGACCTGCACGATGTCGGCCACGCGCCGCGACGAGGTCTCTATGCCCTGGAAGGCCTCGTTGACCGTGGCGACCGCGCTGCCGCTGCCCTGCGCGGTGTCGGCCGCGCGCTGGCCCTGCTCGGCCACCTGCACCGCGGTGCCGGCGGTCTGCTGCACGGTGCCGGCGATCTGCTCCATGGACGCGGCGGTCTTCTGTACCGCGCCGGCCTGCAGCTCGGTGCGCTGGGCCAGGTCGTGCCCGCCGCGGGCCAGTTCGTCGGTCACGGTGGCCGTGCCGTCCACCTCGGTGCGCGCATCGCCGATGACGGCGCGCAGATTGACCTGGATCTGCCCCAGCGCCCGCGTCAGCCCGCTGAGCGGGTGGGGATGCAGCGGCTCTATGGTCTGGCGCAGATTGCAGGCGGCCAGGCTGTTGGCGGCCAGCTCGGCCTGGTCCAGGCGGCGCTGGATGCTGGCATGGAACCAGGCGAGCACGCCCAGCCCGGTCAGCAGCTGCAGGCCGGTCACCAGCAGCGCGCTGCCGATCGAGCCGGCCTGCCAGCCGGCGGCCAGGCCCACCGCCAGCATCAGCAGCAGGCCGGCGGCTAGGCGCTGGCTGAGGCTCAGGCGGTGCACGCGCTGCGGCAGGTCGCGCCAGCCGGTGCCGCGCACGCGGCCCGCATGCAGGCGAATGCGGGCCCGGCCCTGGCGCTGCGCGGCCAGCGTCGCATAGAGCGCCTCGGCCTCGCGCACCTCGGCCTCGCTGGGGGCTTCGCGCACGGACATGTAGCCGACGATGCGGCCCTGGTCCTGCACCGGCGTCACGTTGGCGCGCACCCAGTAGTGGTCGCCGTTCTTGCGGCGGTTCTTCACCAGCCCGGTCCAGGGGCGGCCGCGGCCTATGGTCTGCCACATGTCCTTGAAGGCCTCGGGTGGCATGTCGGGGTGGCGCACGATGTTGTGCGGCTGGCCCATCAGTTCGTCGTAGCTGTAGCCGCTGGTGTCCACGAAGGCCGGGTTGCAGTGCGTGATGCGGCCCTGGGTGTCGGTCGTGGAGACCAGCAGCAGCTGGGGCGGGACGCGGTATTCGCGCTGGGTGACGGGCTCGTTGACGCGCATGGATGGGTGCCTTCCTGGGGGAGTGCACCGTCGGCCGGGCCGCCGGGGCTGGCCCCGCCGCCGGCGGGATCTGCTCGCTGTGCCTGGTGCTCAGCGCCGGCCAGGGGCCGGCGGCCTCGCCCGCTGACGACCCATTGTGTCGTTGTGGCCGCCCCCGCCACAACGTCAATCAAGAGGTGCTGTAGCGCAGCCAGTCACCCAGCTGGCCGGCATTCAGGGCCAGGCCGGCGGCGAAGATGACGCCGCCGAGGATGCGTTGGGTCAGTTTCATGGGGTGCTCCTCGAGAAAAAGCCAGGCCCGGCCACGCGGACGCGCCGGGCCTGGGGCAGGGGCCAGCCGCAGCCGGCCCCGGGGTGGGCGCGTCAGGCCAGGTCGAAGCGGTCCAGGTTCATCACCTTGGTCCAGGCGGCGACGAAGTCGCTCGCGAACTTCTGCTGGGCATCGGCGCTGGCGTAGACCTCGGCATAGGCGCGCAGCACCGCGTTGGAGCCGAACACCAGGTCGTTGCGGGTGGCGGTGAACTTCACCGCGCCACTCTTGCGGTCACGACCCTCGAAAACCTCGGACGAGGCGTCGGCAGCCTTCCAGGCCGTACCCATGTCCAGCAGGTTCACGAAGAAGTCGTTGCTCAGCACGCCGACGCGGCTGGTGAACACGCCATGGGCGCTGCCGTCGAAGTTGGCACCCAGCACGCGCAGGCCGCCGACCAGCGCGGTCAGCTCGGGCGCGGTGAGTGTGAGCTGCTGGGCCTTGTCGATCAGCAGCGACTCGGTCGTGGTCTTGCCCTGGCCGCGGCCGTAGTTGCGCAGGCCGTCGGCCACCGGCTCCAGCACCGCGAAGGATTCGACGTCGGTCTGGTCCTGGCGGGCGTCGACGCGGCCCGGCGCGAAGGGCACGTCCACGCTCACGCCGGCGGCCTTGGCGGCCTGCTCGATGCCGACCACGCCGGCCAGCACGATCACGTCGGCCAGCGAGGCCTTGCCGGAGGCCTTCTGGATCTCGACCAGCTTGGGCAGCACCTGCACCGCGCGCTGGTTGACCGCCCAGTCCTTCTGCGGGGCCAGCGCCAGGCGGGCGCCGTTGGCACCACCGCGCTTGTCACCGCCGCGGAAGGTGGAGGCCGAGGCCCAGGCCACCGACACCAGCTCAGCCACCGACAGGCCGGAGGCCGCGATGCTGGCCTTCAGCGCCGCGATGTCGGCGGCCGTGGGCGCGTGCACCGCCGCGGGCAGCGGGTCCTGCCACAGCAGCTCTTCCTTGGGCACTTCCGGGCCCAGGTAGCGCGAACGCGGGCCCAGGTCGCGGTGGGTCAGCTTGAACCAGGCGCGGGCGAAGGCTTCGTTGAAGGCCTGCGGGTCGTTCAGGAAGCGGCGCGAGATCTTCTCGAAGGCCGGGTCGAAGCGCAGCGTCAGGTCGGTGACCAGCATCGTGGGCTTGCGCTTCTTGGCCGGGTCGAAGGGGTCGGGGATGCTCTCCGGTGCGTCCTTGGCCTCGAACTGGATGGCGCCCGCGGGGCTGCGCGTCTGCACCCACTCGAACTTGAACAGGTTCTCGAAGAAGTTGTTGCTCCACTGCGTGGGCGTCTGCGTCCACACCACCTCCAGGCCGGAGGTGATGGCGTCCGCACCGGCGCCGCTGCCGTGGGTGCTGGCCCAGCCCAGGCCCTGCTGCTCGATGGCCGCGCCCTCGGGGTCGGCGCCCACATGGCTGGCGGGGCCGGCACCGTGGGTCTTGCCCAGCGTGTGGCCACCGGCGATCAGCGCGACGATTTCCTCGTCGTCCATCGCCATGTTGCCGAAGGTGGCGCGGATGGCGGCGGCCGCCGACGCGGGGTCGCCGCTGGCGTTGGGGCCTTCCGGGTTCACGTAGATCAGGCCCATCTCGGTGGCGGCCAGCGGGTTCTTGGCCAGCACCTCGGGGTTGCGGTGAGCCAGCCAGGTCTTCTCGTCACCGAAGTTCACGTCCTGGTCGGGTTCCCACACGTCCTCGCGACCGGCGGCGAAGCCGAAGGTGCGGAAGCCGCTGTTCTCCAGCGCCACGTTGCCGGCCAGGATCATCAGGTCGGCCCAGGAGATCTTCTGGCCGTACTTCTGCTTGATCGGCCACAGCAGGCGGCGGGCCTTGTCCAGGCTGACGTTGTCGGGCCAGCTGTTCAGCGGCGCGAAACGCTGCTGGCCGCGGCCCGAGCCGCCGCGACCGTCCACCGTGCGGTAGGTGCCCGCGCTGTGCCAGGCCATGCGGATGAACAGGCCACCGTAGTTGCCCCAGTCGGCCGGCCACCAGTCCTGGGAGTCGGTCAGCAGCGCCTTCAGGTCGGCCTTGAGCGCGGCGTAGTCCAGCTTCTTGAACTCTTCGCGGTAGTTGAACTGGCCGCCCAGCGGGTTGGAGCGGTCGGAGTGCTGGTTCAGCAGGTCCACGCGCAGTTGATTCGGCCACCAGTCCTTGTTGGTGGTGCCGGTGCCGGCGGCGTGGTGGAAGGGGCATTGAGCCGGGGTCTTGTCGGGCGAATTCATCAGCAACTCCTCGGTGGGCGTCAGTTCGTACTGGCGGGTGCCAAGCTTAGGTTTCGCGATCCTTTAGAACAAATCAATTGATTAAAATTCGAAGATAGCGAAAACAAAAGACTGCTGAATCATCCGTCCCGGGGCTCGGCACTGTCATCCCACTTTGGGGTGGGGCGCCGCGCCGACCTCGGGACAGCCGGCGCGGGCCGGCCGTCCCTTGCTGTGGCTCAGGGTGCGATGCGGTAGAGCATGAAGTCGCCGTCGGGCGCGGTGACCGTGGCGCTCTGGCCGTCGCCGGCCAGTCGCAGCGTCAGCGTGACCTGCGCGCCCTGGTCGAAGAAGCCGGCGCAGCCATTGGTGTCGTACTGCTTGTCGAACACGGTCAGCGCGCCGCTGGTGGCGTCATAGCTGTAGCGGGCGTACTCGGCGCCGGGCGGGCCCTTGCGCTGGCTCAGGCAGGCGCCGGGCTGGGTGTCGCCCAGCGGGTCGATCATCAGCACACGGCCATTGGGCAGGAAGGCGAAGTGCTGGGTGTTGAGCTCGGTGGCCGAGCCCACGGCCCACAGGCCCACCAGGCCGCCCGGCTCGTTGGGCAGCCGGGTCAGCCGGTCGCCCAGGCTGCTGCTCAGCGCGCTGGCGCTGATGGCGAGCCGCTCGCTGCGCTGTTCCTCCAGGCTGCGCAGCATCAGGCCCCGGCCCAGCTCCGAGTTGCCCTCCACCAGCGCGCGGAAGGTCTGGGTCGCGGCGTCGTAATCCATCCAGCCCAGCTCGTGGCCGCTCTGTTCGCGGCTGGCGGTCTGCTGCGGGCCCATGGCGCCCAGCAGGTAGCGCCCGGCCTCGCCGATGCGCAGCACGCTGAGCTCGCTGCCGTCGTCCGCCGCGATGAACCACACGCCGCGCGCGGTGGCCAGCGCGGCCTGGCTGGCGGCCGGCAGGTCGGCATGCCGGGTGGTGGGGTTGATCGCCGGCATGCCGGGCAGTGCGGCCAGCACCGCGTTGGCGGCCTCCAGGTTGAGGCGCAGCTGGCTGGTGCTGGCACCGGCCAGCGTCTGGAAGCCCAGGTAGACCTGGCCGCCGCGTTCCACGAACACGCGCTGGAAGCCCGCCTTCTGCATCAGCGCGGGCAGGCCGCTGAAGCTCATCACCCGGGCGTCGCCCAGGGTCTGGACCTTGTAGCTGCCGCTGCCCACCAGGCTGCAGTTGCGGGCGCTGCCGCTGCTGGCGCGCGACAGGCAGCTGTAGTAACGCGTGGTCTTGCTGTCGCCGCCTTCGAAGGCCACGCGCAGCCGCAGGTCGGTGCTGTACCAGGCGCCGGTGCCGGCCGGGCGGGTGGCCGCATCGCTGAGCACCGCCAGGCTGGCGGTGGAGTTGCTCCACCATTCGTTGGGGTCCAGGCTGGCATCGCTGCCGCTGACCGCCTTGGCGAACACGCAGGGCTTGCCGGGATTGCGGGCGACCAGGTCCTCCAGCGTCGCCAGCGCGCTGGCGCTGGTCGTGCCCGCGCAGGCCAGGCCGGCCGTGCTGCGGCTGTCACCCCCGGCCGCGACCGCGGGCTCGTAGGCGGTGGCGACATTGCCGGGCTGCGGGTCGTAGGCCAGCGCCGTCTCGGTGACGGTGTTGGTCTGGTAGTGCAGCTTGGCGCCGGTGGGGAAGCTGGCGCTGCCGAACAGGCCCAGGTCGCTCGGCCCCCAGCTGGCATAGGCCACGCCCTGGGTGCCGCCGGGGTAGGGGCGGATGCGGTCGCGAAACACGTCGGCGATGCGCAGGCCGGCCAGATCCACCGCGCTGCGCCAGGTGCGGCCCTTCTCTATGCCGTCGCAGTAGTTGTAGCTGGCGCGCCCCTGGGCGTCGCGCAGCGTGCTGCTGCCGCGGTCGCCCAGGCGGCAGGCCTGCCAGGCGCCGCCGTTCCAGTGCAGATCGCCGCGGCGCGCATAGCTGCTGCCGTGGGCCCAGCCCTGGGTCACGCCGGCGGCGCTGAAGCCGCTGCTCTGGCTCTGCAGGTAGACCGGCGCATAGCGCACCAGGCCGGCCGCGTCGGGCGTGTTGTCGGCCACGCTGCTCTGCAGGCTGCGCATGAACCAGTTGTTCGCGTCCACATAACGCAGCGCGGTGAGCTGGGCGGTGGCCGTGGCGCTGGCCGGGCTGGTGTCAGCCGGCAGGCGGGCCGTGCCTATCGCGGCCTTGGCGCTGTCGGCATCCAGGCCGGCCTGGGCGATCACCGCCTGCGCGGCCTCGGCCAGCGCGCTGGTGAGCGCACTGCCGCTGGCGCCGCTGAGGGCCGGCTCGGCGCTCTTGCCGGCGATATGGGGCAGGGCGGCGATCAGCGCGCTGCTGAGCTGCTTCTGCAGGTCGGCCTCGGCGATGGCCGCGCCGCTGAGATCGGTCTGGCCGGCCAGCGGCTTCAGCAGCTCGGCCTGGGCCAGGCGCGTGGCCTGTACCAGCCGGGCCACCAGCGCGGCCTGCTGGGCCTCGGGCCCGCTGGCGGCGGTGAAGTCGGCCAGCGGTGACATCCCCAGCCCCGCCTGCGCGGTGACCAGGCTCACCGCCTCGGCCAGGCTGGCGCCGGTGGCATCCACATGGCCCTGCACCAGCGTGGTCAGCGGGCTCACGAAGACGCTGTGCGCCGTGGCCGTGCCGGTGGCGGGCGCCTGCAGCACATAGGCCGTGCCCACCGCCGCGCCGGTCGCGGCGTCGACCGCGGTGGCCGGCACCATCACGACGATGCGGTGGCGGCCGGCGTCCGCCGCGGCCACCGACAGGCTGAAGCTGCCGTCCGCGCCGGTGGGCGCGGAGCTGGGCTCGCCGCTGTCGCAGCTGCCGTTGTCGTTCAGGTCATAGCAGGCCGTGGCACCGGCCAGCGGGCCGTCCACCGCGCGGCCGTCGATGGCGATGGCGGCACTGGGCGTGACCGGCGGCGGCGTGGCGACATCGGCGGACGAGCCGCCGCCGCCACAGGCGCTCAGCAGGCCCAGGCTGGCCAGCAGGGGAGCGCCCAGCAGCGCGGGCACGGTGGGCAGGGAGGGGCGTGAAACAGGGAGCAGCATGGTGACCTCGCACAGGGCGCGCCGGTCTGGCGCAGGGCCGCATGCTCGGCAGCGCCCCGCGGCGCGCCATCACCAGGCTTGTGTAGTCGTGGGCTGCAGGTCTAGGGAGGGTCGGCAAGACCCCGCGGGGTCAGGTCACTCGCTGAGCCGCTGCACGCAGCCCAGGTCGCAGTCGTAGACCATGTTGCGCAGCGCGGCGATGGCCTCGTAGCGGGTGAAGCTGCGCCGCCAGGCCAGCACCACGCGGCGGCTGGGCACAGGGGCCTCGAAGGGCACGAAGCGCAGATGCGTCTGCGGTTCCTTGGGCACGGACAGCGCCGGCACCACGGTCACGCCCATGCCCGAGGCCACCATGTGCTTGATGGTCTCCAGCGAGGAGCCCTCGAAGCTGCGCCTGATGCCCTCGGCGTCGTTGGAGAAGCGCGAGAACTCCGGGCAGACCTCCAGCACATGGTCGCGGAAGCAGTGGCCCGTGCCCAGCAGCAGCATGGTCTCGCGCTTGAGTTCCTCGGCGCTGATGGTGGTGCGCGTGGCCAGGGGGTGGTTGGCCGGCAGCGCGACGACGAAGGGTTCGTCATACAGCGGTGCCACCGCCAGGCCGGCATCCGGGAAGGGCTCGGCCATGATGGCGCAGTCCAGCTCGCCGGTGCGCAGCATGTCCAGCAGCTTGACCGTGAAGTTCTCCTGCAGCATCAGCGGCATCTGCGGAAAGCGCTCGATGCTCTGCTTGACCAGCTCGGGCAGCAGGTAGGGGCCAATGGTGTAGATGATGCCCAGGCGCAGCGGGCCCACCAGCGGGTCCTTGCCGCGCTTGGCGATCTCCTTGATCGCATTGGCCTGGTCCAGCACCGACTGCGCCTGGCGCACGATCTCCTCGCCCAGCGGCGTCACGCTGACCTCGCTGCCGCCGCGCTCGAAGATCTTCAGGTCCAGCTCCTCCTCCAGCTTCTTGATCGCGACCGACAGCGTCGGCTGCGACACGAAGCAGGCCTCGGCCGCACGGCCGAAATGCCGCTCGCGGGCAACGGCGACGATGTAACGCAACTCGGTCAGGGTCATGGTGGGGAAGGCGTCTCGGGATGGGGGCGAACGCTACACTGCGCGCGCCCTGGGGAGTCCACCAGGGTTTATACCGACTATTCGCGAGGAGACGGCGGCACACGCGCGGCGCGCCCAGCCGGCCGGCCGGCGCAGCCGCCTCGTCGCACTGGGGACCACATGACCACCGAACGCAAACCCGTGACCCTGCCGCGCCTGGCGCAGATGCATGCCAGCGGCGAGAAGATCGCGATGCTGACCTGCTACGACGCGGCCTTCGCCGGCCTGCTGGACGAGGCGGGCGTGGACATCCTGCTGATCGGCGATTCGCTGGGCAATGTGCTGCAGGGCCGCGGCTCCACGGCGCCGGTGAGCCTGGACGACATGGTCTATCACACCACCTGCGTGCGCCGCGGCGTGAAGCACGCCTGGGTGCTGGCCGACCTGCCGTTCGACAGCTACCACGTGTCCAAGGAAGAGGCCTGGAAGAGCGCGGCCGCGCTGGTCAAGGCCGGCGCCCATATGGTCAAGCTGGAAGGCGGTGGCTGGACGCCCGAGACCGTGCGCTTCCTCAGCGAGCGCGGCATCCCGGTGTGCGCCCATCTGGGCTTCACGCCGCAGACCGTCAACGCGCTGGGCGGCTTCAAGGTGCAGGGCCGCGACGAGGCCGGCGCCGCGCGCATGAAGCGCGAGAGCCAGGAGCTGGTGGACGCCGGCGCGGCCATGCTGCTGTACGAGATGGTGCCGGCCGCGCTGGCCGCCGAGATCACCGCGGCCTCGCCGGTGCCGGTCATAGGCATAGGCGCCGGCGTGGGCTGCTCGGGTCAGGTGCTGGTGCTGCACGACATGCTGGACATCACCCGCGGTCGCAAGCCCCGCTTCGTCAAGAACTTCATGGCCGGCCGGGACTCCGTGCTGGCCGCCGTGCAGGCCTATGTGGCCGAGGTCAAGGCCGGCAGCTTTCCCGTGGATGCGATCCACGGCTTCTGAACATGCAAGTCATCCACACCATCGCCGAGTTGCGCAGCGCGCTCGGCCACCATGCCCAGCGCGGCTTCGTGCCCACCATGGGCAATCTGCATGACGGCCATCTGGCGCTGGTGCGCCAGGCGCGCGAGCTCGTGGGCCCTGCGGGCGCGGTGGTCGCCAGCATCTTCGTGAACCGGCTGCAGTTCGCGCCGCACGAGGACTTCGACACCTACCCGCGCACGCTGGAGCGCGACTGCGAACTGCTGAAGGGCGCGGGTTGCGACCTGGTGTTCGCGCCGTCCGAGCAAGAGCTCTACCCCGAGCCCCAGGGCTACAAGCTGCTGCCGCCGCCCGAGCTGGCCGACATCCTGGAGGGCCATTTCCGCCCCGGCTTCTTCACCGGCGTCTGCACGGTCGTGCACAAGCTGTTCAACATCGTGCAGCCCACGCTGGCGGTGTTCGGCAAGAAGGACTACCAGCAGCTGATGGTGATACGCCGCATGGTGGCGCAGATGGCCCTGCCCATCGCGATCCACGGCGGCGAGACGCGCCGCAATGAGCAAGGCCTGGCCCTGTCCTCGCGCAACGGTTACCTCAGCGAAGCCGAGAAGGCCGAGGCGCTGCGCCTGTCGCGCACGCTGAAAGCCCTGATCGCCCGCTGGCAGGCCGGCGAGCGTGACCTCGCCCAACTGGAGGCCGACGCGATGCAGGCGCTGCGCGATGCCGGCTGGGCGCCGGACTACGTGACGCTGCGCCGCCAGCACGACCTGGGGCCGGCCGAGCACGGCCAGCCGCTGGTGGCGCTGGCCGCCGCGCGCCTGGGCAAGACGCGGCTGATCGACAACCTGGAACTGCCGGCCGCGTGAGCGCCCGGCCGCGGCTTACTTGACCGCGGTCAGTTCCACGTCGAACACCAGCGCGGCGCCGCCCGGGATGGGGCCGTAGCCGCTGCTGCCATAGCCCAGGCTGGCCGGGATGATGAGGGTGCGCTTGCCGCCCACCTTCATGCCGGCGACGCCCTGGTCCCAGCCCTTGATGACCTGACCGGCCCCCACGGTGAAGGTGAAGGGCTGGCCGCCCACATTGCTGTCGAACTTGCTGCCCTTCAGGTCGGCGGCGTTCTTGTTGTAGAGCCAGCCGGTGTAGGTGACGGTGGCCTGCTTGTTCGCATCGGCGCTGGCGCCGGTGCCCACGACGCTGTCGGTGCTGCTCAGCGCGGTCACGCCGGCCCAGCCATAGGGGTCGGCGGAGCCGCTGTCACCACCGCCACCGCCACCGCCGCAGGCGGCAAGGGTCAGGCTGGCGCCGAGGGCGAGCAGCAGGGCGAGGCGGCGGGACGGGGTCTGGGACATGAACAGCTCGAACGGGTGAGAGGTGAAAGAAAGGCTGCCCAGGGGCAGCCGGCGCGCACTATAGCCAGGGTCTGCCCATCGACCGCGAGGTAAGCAGCTGTAAGCCCGGTCAACAAGCCGGCCGCGTGGGCGTTGAGCGCAAGGTCCGACCCCCCTGCCGGAGATCTGCATGCCGCTCACTCCTTTCCCCCTGGCCCGCTGGCTGCCCGCACTGGGCCTGCTGCTGTCCCTGTCCGGTTGCGGCGGCGGCGTGGAGGTGGGCTTCGAGGTCGGCGGCGGCGGCGGGGGCGGCAGCGGTCAGCCGCCGCAGCCCCAGCCCAACCCGCAACCGCAGGCGCCCACGCAGTCCTGCAGCCCGGCCGGCCTGGCCGCGTCGGCCCAGAGCGCCTGGCCCACGGCCTGCCTGCTGACCAGCAGCGGCGAGATCGTCGTGGAGCTCTACGACAGCTATGCGCCGCAGACCGTGGCCAACTTCTACAAGTACATCGCCGCGGGCTTTTACAGCAACACGCTGATCCACCGCGTGGACCGCGACTTCGTCGTGCAGGGCGGCGGCTACGCGCCCGGCATGTGGGCCAAGACGCCGCTGTATGCGCCCATTCCGCTGGAGAGCAGCAACGGCTTGTCCAACCTGCGCGGCACGCTGGCGATGGCGCGCCGCAGCGAGCCCGACTCGGCCACCAGCCAGTTCTTCTTCAACGTGGTGGACAACCGCTCGCTGGACTACCAGGGCCCGTCCAGCCCCGGCTACACGGTGTTCGGCCGCATCATCTCGGGCCTGAACACGCTGGACGCAATCAATGTCGTGCCCACCTACAGCTACAGCAGCAGCGACATCCGGCCGCGCACCGAGGTGCTGGTGTACTGGGTGCAAAGGCTGAAGTAGAGCGCCGCTGCCCGTCCGGCCTGCCCGCCGCTCGCCCTGGGCGGTCGCCGTTCGTCATTCAGCCGCCCCCGCCGCTCGGGGGTCTGGGCAGCATGCGTCCATCGCCAACCCGATGGAGACCGTGATGCTCTTCTGCAAGACCTCCCGCATGGGCCTGTTCGCCGCCGCCGTGGGCATTGCCACCGCACTGTTCAGCGGCCACGGCCGCGCCGAGACCGTGAGCTTTCGCGACCTGCAGGTCGAGGTGGTCGGCCAGGGCCGGCCGGTGATCATGATCCCGGGCCTGAACAGCGCCGCCAGCACCTGGACCGAGACCTGCGCCGCGCTGCAGCCGGCCGTGCAGTGCCACATCGTGCAGTTGCCCGGCTTTGCCGGCGCGCCGGCGGTGCGCGAGGCGGTGTTTCTCGACGCGATGCGCGACCGCCTGCTGGCCTATGCAGATCAGCGTGGCCTCAAGCAGCCGGTGCTCATGGGCCACAGCCTGGGCGGCGTGCTGGCGATGAAGCTGGCCGTGCAAAGCCCCGGGCGCTTCAGCCGCCTGGTCATCGTGGACTCGCTGCCCTTTCTGGGCGGGCTGCGCGGCGCCACGCCCGAGGCCGCGAAGGCGATGGCGGCCGACCTGCGCACCCGCATGAGCCAGGCCAGCCCCGAGCAATGGAAGGCCGGCGCCCGCCAGAGCGCCCAGGGCATGAGCCGCGACCCGGCGCGTGTCGCCCAGGTGGCCGGCTGGAGCGAGGCCAGCGATCAGCAGACCTCCGCCCAGGCCATGGCCGAGCTGTGGGCCGACGACCTGCGCCCCCAGCTGCCACGCCTCACGCTGCCCACGCTGGTGCTGGGCGCCTGGGCGGCCTATGAACCCATGGGCGGCACGCTGGACAGCACCCGCCGCATCTTCGAGCAGCAGTACGCCGGCGCGCCCCAGCTGACGCTGGTCATGAGCGAGCGCGGCTACCACTTCCTGATGTGGGACGATGCCGCCTGGCTGGTGGCCCAGGTGCGCGGCTTCATCGCCCAGCCCTGATCGAAAAGACCCACAACAGATGGCAGCGGGAGGCGGCAGCGTGCGACGGCGTCAGGTGGTGCAGGCCCTGGTCTGGGGCGGCTATGCGGGCCTGTCGCTGGCCATGATCGCGGCCTTCCAGCGGCCCAGCGGTTCAGTGATCTTCGTGATGGGCCTGGTGGCCGCCGGCCTGTGGGCCGCCAGCGAGGGCCTGCGCGCGCTGGCGCTGCGCGGCGCCTGGCTGGACCTGCCACCCGCCCGCCTGCTGCCGCGCCTGCTGCTGGCGCCGCCGCTGGCCGCGCTGGCGCTGCAATTCGTGATCTACCTGGTCAACCATGCCGGCCAGGCGCTGGGCCTGCTGAGTTTTGCGCCCACCACGCCGCGCGGCCTGGGCGTGCTGCTGGGCTACACGCTGAACACCAGCATCATGCTGTGGCTGTGGCTGGCCGTGTGGGGCGGCTGGCAATGGCTGCAGCGCTGGCGCCTGGGCGAGATCGCCAAGTGGCAGGCCGAGGCCGCTGCCCGCGAGCTGGAGCTGCAGGTGCTGCGCAGCCAGATCAACCCGCACTTTTTGTTCAACGCGCTGAACAACCTGCGCGCCCTCATCAACGAAGACCCGGCGCGCGCCCGCGAGATGCTCAGCCGCCTGTCCAACACGCTGCGGCACACGCTCACGCACAGCGCCAAGGAGCGCGTGCCGCTGGCCGACGAGCTGGCCGTGGTGCGCGACTACATCGCGCTGGAGCAGCTGCACCACGAGGACAGGCTGCGCGTGGACTGGCAGCTGGGCGCGGGCCTGGACGGCGCCAGTCTGCCGCCCATGCTGCTGCAGCTGCTGGTGGAGAACGCGATCAAGCACGGCATCGCACGCACGCCCGGCGGCGGCGAGCTGGGCATCGCGATCCACCGCGACGGTGCCCGCCTGTCCATCATCGTGAGCAACCCCGGCAGCTGGGCGCCCGGCACTTCGACCGGCACCGGCCTGGGCCTGGCCCATCTGCGTGAGCGCCTGGCGCGCGCGGGCGGCGAGGGCGCGGCCTGCCAGATCGCGGCCGAGGCCGGCCGCGTCACTGTCACCGTGGAACTGAACGCATGAGGATCTTCATCGTCGAGGACTCGCGCCTGGCCCGCCAGGAGCTGCGCACGCTGCTGGCCGCCATTCCCGAGGCCGACATCGTCGGCGAGGCCGCCGAGCTGGAGGCGGCACGCAGTGCCATCGAGCAGCTGCGGCCGGAGCTGCTGCTGCTGGACGTGGAGCTGCCCGGCGCCACCGGCTTCGACCTGCTGGACCAGCTGGAGCATGTGCCGCTGGTGGTGTTCACCACCGCCTACGACCAGCACGCGCTGGCCGCCTTCGAGCGCAATGCGCTGGACTACCTGCTCAAGCCCATAGACCCGGCCCGGCTGGAGGCCGCGCTGGCCAAGGCGCAGGCCCGGCTGCGGCCGGCGCCCCTGGTCAGCCCGGCCAGCCCTGCCGTGGGCGGGCCGCTCAAGGGCGCGGACGACATGGTCTTTCTGCGCGACGGCGAGCGCTGCTGGTTCGTGCGCCTGGGTGATGTGGCCGGCTTCGAGGCCTGTGGCAACTACGCCCAGGCCTGGTTCGACGGCCAGCGCCCGCTGCTCAACCGCACGCTCAGCGCGCTGGAGGAAAGACTTGACCCCCAGCTGTTCTTCCGCGCCAGCCGCAGCCACCTGATCAACCTGCGCTGGATACAGGCGATCGCGCCCGCCAGCAACGAGGGCTACCGCGTGACGCTGCGCGACGGGCACCTGGTGGACGTCTCGCGCCGCCAGGCCAAGCTGCTGAGAGAGCGCCTGGAGCTGTGAGGCGCACACCGGGCCGTCGCACGCGGCCGCAGTTCATCCCGGCCGGATGGCAGCCTGTCGCCCGCCGCTGGGCGCCACATGGCCGCCGCCCTAAGCTGGGCTTCTTCGTGACACCCTTTTCCATTCAGGACTTCGCATGACCACTGCCCGCATCGCCTCGTTCTCCCTGGCCCTGGTGGCCGCCACGCTGTGCACCGCCTGCGTGATCGCGCCCGGCAGCAACCGCCCCGACATGAGCGACCTGGAGCGCATGAGCGAGCGCGCAATCGCCACCTGCGGCGCCGGCAATGTGAAGGAAGTGAACACCAAGAGCTTCAGCTGCAAGTGAGCGCCCGGCGGCGCTGAGCCGGGTGGCCGCCGCGTGGCTCAGGCGGCCTGGGCCAGGGCCGCGGGCTCGGCCAGGCAGGTGCGGTCGCGGCCCTCGGCCTTGGCGCGGTACATCGCCGCATCGGCGCGCTGCACCAGACCCTGGGCCGAGACCTCGCCGCGCTGCGCAACCGCCAGGCCCAGGCTGGCCGTGACCTTCCCGCCTGGCAGTGCCAGCGTGGACTGCGCGATGGCCTCGCGCAGTCGCTCGCAGGTGCGCAGCGCGCTGTCGCCCGGCTGGTCGTGCAGCACCAGCAGGAACTCCTCCCCGCCCCAGCGGCCCAGGTGGTCGTAGGGGCGGATCTGCTGCTGCAGGCTGGTGGCCACCTGCGCCAGCACCTGGTCGCCGGCCGCATGGCCGAAACGGTCGTTGATCTGCTTGAAGTGGTCCACGTCCACCAACACCACGGCCAGGCCGGTGTCCTTGCGGCGTTGGCGCTGCCACGAGGCCTGCAGCGCCGCCTCGATGGCGCGGCGGTTCAGCACGCCGGTGAGGTGGTCGGTGCGCGCATGCTCGCGCAGCCGGCCCAGCAGGCGGCCCATCAGCAGCACCAGGTAGCTGAGGTTGAACACGCCGCCGGTGATCAGCGACGCCACCGCACCCGGCAGGCGGCTGCCCTCGCGCATCAGCGCCATGTGTTCGGCGTCCAGCGTCAGACGCGGCCACACGGACGCCAGCGCCGCAAGACCCGTCACCCACTGAGGCGCCAGCACGATGATGGCGGCCGCGCGGCCCTGGCTGCGCCGCAGCTCGGGCCAGCAGCGCCAGGCGTAGAACAGCAGCAGCCCCGCCATGCCCAGCGTGTAGGCCAGGCCCTGCCAGCGCATGCGCTCGGCACCCGGCGCCAGGCCCAGGTCCAGCGCTCCCAGTGCGGCCAGCGCGGGCAGGGCCAGCGCCAGGCCCCAGCGGTCGTCGCGTGCGCGGCCGTGCAGGAATTGATCGATGCCGCGCACCGATACCGTCGCACCCAGCAGCGCGGCTGCCAGGCAGATGGTGGGCGGCAGCTGCCCCTGAGCCAGCGCCTGCATCGCCATGAAGCCGGCCAGCGCCTGCAGCGCGCCATTGGCCGCCCAGTGCAGCAGCGCGGGGCGTTCCTCGGGGATCAGCCAGGCGGCCAGCGCCCAGCAGGCGCCGTAGAGCGCGAACTGGAGGCTGCAGAGCAGTTCGTAGGGCATGGGGGCGGGTGTTGCTGGCCCGGATTATCGGCAGCCCGGTGGCGACTCCGTCCTCAGGCCTTGAGGAACTCCGCCTTGGTGCCCAGCCAGCGGGCTGCGTGCCGGCGGGCTGCGTCGGCGTGCTGGTCCAGCAGCTGTGGCGCCAGCTCGCGCGCGGCCTGCAGCAGCTCGGTGTCGGCCTGCAGGTCGGCAAACCGCAGCAGGTCGGCGCCGCTCTGGCGCGCGCCCATGAACTCGCCGGGGCCGCGGATCTCCAGGTCGCGGCGCGCGATCTCGAAGCCGTCCGTCGTCTCGGCCATGGCCTTGAGGCGCGACTTGCCGGTCTCCGACAGCGGCGGCGTGTAGATCAGCACGCACACGCTGGCCTTGGCGCCGCGCCCCACGCGGCCGCGCAGCTGGTGCAGCTGGGCCAGGCCGAAGCGCTCCGCATGCTCTATCACCATCAGGCTGGCATTGGGCACGTCCACACCCACCTCGATGACCGTGGTGGCCACCAGCACGCTGGTCTGCCCGCTGGAGAACTGCGCCATCACCGCGGCCTTGTCCCCGGGCGACATGCGGCCGTGCAGCAGGCCCACCGCGGTGCCGGCCAGCTCGGCGCTGAGCTCGGCATGGGTCTCGGTGGCGTTGCGCAGGTCTATGGCCTCGCTCTCCTCCACCAGCGGGCAGACCCAGTAGACCTGGGCGCCGTCCGCCACCGCCATGCGTATCTTGTCGATCACGTCGTCGCGGCGCGCGTCGGTGAACACCTTGGTGACGATGGGTGTGCGCCCCGGCGGCAGCTCGTCGATGGTGGAGACGTCCAGGTCCGCGTAGTAGGTCATGGCCAGCGTGCGCGGGATGGGCGTGGCGCTCATCATCAGGAGATGCGGCTCCAGCGGCAGGCCGTCGCCGCTGTGGTGCTCGCGCAGCTTGTGGCGCAGTGCCAGGCGCTGGGCCACGCCGAAGCGGTGCTGCTCGTCGATGACGGCCAGGCCCAGCTTGGCGAACTGCACCTTGTCCTCGATCACCGCATGCGTGCCCACCACCAGTTGCGCCTCGCCGCTGGCGGCGGCGTCCAGCATGGCCTGGCGGGCCTTGCCCTTGACGCTGCCGGTCAGCCACGCGATCTTCAGGCCCAGCGGCTCCAGCCAGCCCACCAGCTTGCGGAAATGCTGCTCCGCGAGGATCTCGGTGGGTGCCATCAGCGCGCACTGCCAGCCGGCCGAGATCGCCACCGCCGCGGCCAGCGCCGCCACCACGGTCTTGCCCGAGCCCACGTCGCCCTGCAGCAGCCGGTGCATGGGCTGCGCCCGGGCCAGGTCTTGCGCGATCTCCTCGACGACGCGCTGCTGCGCGCCGGTCAGCGTAAAGGGCAGGGCGGCCAGCAGCTGTTCGTGCAGCCCGCCCGGGCCGGCCTTCAGCACCGGTGCGCGCAGCGCCGCGCGCTCGCGCTGCGCCTGCAACTGCGACAGCTGCTGGGCCAGCAGCTCCTCGAACTTGAGCCGCTGCCAGGCCGGGTGGCTGTGGTTCTCCAGCGTGTGCAGCGGCACGCCGGGGGGCGGGTGGTGCAGGAAGTGCAGCGCCTCCTTCAGCGGCGGCAGGCCGCGCGGCACGCTGCCGCCGGGCAGCAGCTCGCGCAGGTCGGCGCGCGCCAGGCCCGCGGCCACCGCCTTGCGCAGATAGGCCTGGGGCAGCTGGGCGCTGGCGGGGTAGACGGGGGTCAGAGCTTGCGCCAGCGGCGTGTGCTCGTCCACCACCTTCACGACCGGGTGCACCATCTCGCGGCCGAAGAAGCCCACGCGCGCCTCGCCGCGCACCCGCAGCCGCGTGCCGGCGCTCATCTGCTTCTGCTGCGAGGGATAGAAGTTCAGGAAGCGCAGCAGCAGCGTGGCGCCATGTCGCTCGGGCTCGCCCGCATCGCGCAGCCGCACCAGCAGCTGGCGGCGGCCGCGCAGTTCGATCTGGCTGTCCACCACCACGCCCTCCACCTGGGCCGGCTCGCCCTCGCGCAGCTGGGCCATGGGCGTGAGCCGGGTTTCGTCCTCGTAGCGCAGCGGCAGGTGCAGCGCCAGGTCGATGTCGCGCAGCAGGCCGAGCTTCTCCATCGCCTTCTGCGGCGCGGACTTGGTCTTGGGGGGGGCAGGTTTGGCGGCGGGGGGCGGGGCGGCCTCGGGCATGGCGCGATTGTCGACCGGCGCGGGGCGATGGAATAAACCGCCGCAGGGCCCGTCCACCGGATATCCACTACCACTCAGGAGCGCCGTGATGCTGAAGCTGAAAGTCCTGTCCACCCTGTCCGTGATGCTGCTGGCCGCCGGCTGCGCCGCCACCCTGCCGCCCGCGCCGGCCAAGCCGGTGGACGGCGTGCTGGTGGGCGCCAACGGCATGAGCCTCTACACCTTTGACCGCGACCCGGCCGGCGCCGGCAAGAGCGTCTGCAACGGCCCCTGCGCCACCAACTGGCCGCCGCTGGCCGCCGGCACCGATGCCGCCGCCCAGGGTGACTGGAGTGTGGTCGTGCGCGACGACGGCAGCAAGCAGTGGGCCTACAAGGGCAAGCCGTTGTACTTCTGGGTCAAGGACCAGAAGCCCGGCGACCGCACGGGCGACGGCGTCAACAAGGTCTGGCAGCTGGCGCGGCCCTGAGTGCCCCCCTGGGGGCGACGGGCGCGTGGCCCTACTCGGGCTGCTTGAACTGCAGCACGTTGCCCTCCGGGTCCCAGCCGTCCAGCACGATGAAGCCGCGGAGGCGCCAGGCGCTTTCCAGCGACCGCAGATGGCCGCCCGTGTTCGCGGCCGCGAGGCGGACGGCCTCGAGGTCGGCGACGACGAAGCTGGGCTTGATGGGCGTGTCCTCGCGCGGCTGAACCGGCTGGGCGATCTGTATCAGCGTCGCGTGACGGCTGGGGATGCTGTGCACGACCACCTCGTAGCCGTTGCCGCACAGCAGGTCGTGCGAGGGCTCCGACTCCTCGGCGACCAGCCCCAGCGCCTGCTGGTAGAAGCGCGAGACCCGCGCCTTGTCCTTGGCGAACACGACGCAGCCTTGCTGCGGATGAACCTGGGGTGAGCTTGCCATCGACGCTTCCTGGGTGATGCCGGACCGAGGCGGATGATTCTGCGCCCATGGGCCTCCCTAGCCCCACGCCCCGTCCACCCCATGCAGCAGCGTCTCCAGCCGCGCCGCCACCTCGCGGTGATCGGCACTGGACGGGTGCCAGCGGCAGCCGCTCATGGCCAGGCCGCTGATGGGCAGGAAGTGCACGCGCTCGTCGCTGGCCGCCTGGCGCAGCTGCACCACGGCCAGGGCCTGAGCCTGGATCTCGCCGTCGAAATGCTCGTTGGCCCACACGACCTGCAGCGCCCGCGGATGGCGCTGGCGCAGCGCGGCGAGCAAGGCGGCGTAGTGCCGGCGGTAGTCCGCCTGCAGCGCGGCGCGCGAGGGCCAGCGCTCGCCCGCGCGCAGCGGGGTGGAGAAATCGTTGGTGCCCAGCGCCACCACCAGTACCTGGGGCCGCCAGGCGTGGCCCGCCTCGTCGCGCGGGCTGGCGGGGTCGGCCAGCCCCTGATCCCAGACCTCGGGCAGCGTGGGTGCGGCATGGCCGTCGTGGTTGCGCACCACGCCGCGGCCGGAGATGGCGGTGAGGCGGTAGTCGGCATCCAAGCGGGCCGCGAGCTGCGGGCCGTAGGCCAGCGTGGGGTCGGTGCGGTGCCAGACCTCCTCGTCGCTGCACACGAGCTGGTCGGCCGTGTTGCCATAGCCCACGGTGTGGGAGTCACCGATGAACTCCATTTGCCGTGTCCGGGGTGCCGGCGCCCAGGCGTGCGCGCCGGCCGCCAGCCACAGGCCGCCGAACAGCCGGGGCCCGTCGCGGTACTCGCCTAGCACCTCCACGCGCAGCCGGTGGCGGCCCGGGGTCAGGCCTTGCAGACGGTGCAGGCCGGGGGTGCTCGTGACGGTGTCTGGCCACGCGGTGCCGTCCACCCACAGCCGCAGCCGTACGCGGCCCGGCCCCAGGCGCAGCCAGGCGGTGTCGCCCTGGAAATCCGCTTCCGCATAGAAGCCCGGCCACTGGTAGAGCCAGCCCTCGGGGTGCGCGAGCCGGCGGGCCGCGATGTGCAGCGGCGCGGCCCACAACCCCTCGGGAGGCGGGCCTTCGTGCGGGATCAGCGTCAGCGAGTGGGGCGGGGGATGCGGTGGTGATGCAGCGGGGTCAGGCCTCATGTGGGAGCCGGGGACGGAGGGCGCCGCAGTGTAGGCAGCGCGCGGCGCTCAACCGGGCTGCAGGGGTGTGCGGGACTGGGCCCGGAAGCTGGTCGGATCCTGGCCGGTCGCGGCCTTGAACGCCGACCAGAAGCTGCTGCGGCTCTTGTAGCCCAGGCCCAGGCCTATGGCCTTGATGGCCTGGTCCGTGCCCTTGAGCAGGGTCTGCGCGCGCTCCATGCGCAGCCGGGTCAGGCAGCCCAGCGGTGATTCGCCATAGGCCTCGCAGAAGGCCTGGTGGAAGGCGGTTCGGCTCATGCCGGCCAGGTCGGCCAGTTCGTCGAGCGTGCGCTGGCGCGACAGGTCGGCGCGCAGCGCGTCGAGCACGCGACTCAGGCGGCGCGCCTTGGCCGACAGCTGCGGCAGCGTCACCTGCTGGCGCATCAGCGTGGTGAACATGCGCTTGGCGATGCAGTCCACCACGACACCCGAGCCCGGCGCCGGGGAGCCGGACTCCTGCAGCAGCTCACCCTGCACGGTGCGCAGCAGGTCGCTTTCGGCGATGCTGGTGCGCATCAGCGCGCCGTCGTCCGTGATCCAGGGGTTGCCGTCCGGCAGCAGCGCCTCGATGCCGCCGTAGGCGATGCGGGCCGGGGCCTGGTCCAGCCCCGAGAGGTCGCGCACCATCACGCTGGGGCAGCGCAGCGCGACCAGGGAGCCCACGTCCAGGCTGTGGCGCCCGGTGTAGGGGCAGTGCAGGCCCAGCTCGCCGTCCAGCACCACCAGCAGCAGCTCCGGCCAGTCGGTGGTCGTCAGCGGCTGCCAGTCGGCGGCGGGCTGCAGGGCCTCGAACCGGCCGGCCCTCATCTGAAGCGCCTGCAGCAAGTGGTCGAGCTGTTGAGCCATGGTCCGTTCCAAGAGGCCCGGCACGCCGATGGCGCCGATGCAGAACGGAAAGTGTACGGAACCGAACCTGTGGGTTTCTATCGTTCCAACATCAACAACCCACGGAGTTCTTCATGAACCACACCCGCCTTTCATCCCTGCTGCCGCGCCATGCGGTGGCCTCGGTTTCGCTGGCCTGCATGGCCGTGCTGTCCGGCTTTGCCGCCCTGGTGCCGCAGGCGCAGGCCCAGTCCAACACGCCGGCCGCCTATGCCGACCCGGCGAGCCCCGCGCTGCCGCCGTCGAGCTTCAAGTGGGACGCCAGCCGCACGGCCCTGGTCATCATCGACCCGCAGGTGGACTTCATGAGCCCCAAGGGCAAGGGCTGGCCCATCGTCGGCGAGAGCGTCACCGAGCAGCAGCTGGTGCCTCACCTGGGCCAGTTGCTCGCCGGGTTCAAGAAGGCCGGCCTGCCGGTCGCGATCTCGCCGCACTACTACTACCCCCACGACCACCGGTGGGGCTTCGAGGCACCGGCCGAGACCGTGCAGCACAAGCTGGGCATGTTCGACCGCCAGGGCGCGCTGACGCTGCAGGGCTTCAAGGATTCCGGTGCCGAGTTCATCGACGAGCTCAAGCCCTACATCGAGGACGGCCGCACCATCATCGCCGCGCCACACAAGCTCTACGGCCCGCAGAGCAACGACGTGATGCTGCAGCTGCGCAAGCAGCGGGTGGACAAGATCGTGCTCGCCGGCATGGCGTCCAACCTGTGCGTGGAGTCGCACCTGCGCGAGTTCCTGGAGCGCGGCTTCGAGGTCGTGGTGGTGCGGGATGCGGTGGCCGGCCCCAAGCTGCCTGACGGCGACGGCTATCTGAGCGCGCTGGTCAATTTTCGCTACATCGCCAATGCGGTCATGACCACGGACCAGGTGCTGTCCAAGCTCGAGGGGCGCTGAGCAGTGCCGGGCGCGCGGGCCGGCCGGCCCACGCGCCCTGAGCGGCCTCAGGTCGGCGTCGGCACGCCGGCCATGCGGTCGTGCTTCACGAAGAACTCGCGCGCCAGCGCCAGCAGCTGGCCGGGGCTGGGGTGGTCCACGGTCTGGTAGCCGGCGATGCGCGGCTGCAGCTGGGGCTGGTGGGCCTCGATGTAGTGGCGCAGCGTGGCCAGCACCTGGTGGGAGCCGGTCACCAGCACCTCCTGCACGCTCTGCAGCGCCAGGCACAGCTCGGCGAAGAAGGCCTGCTCGGCGCGGTCCTGGCCGCCGTGCTGGCGGCTCACGTGGCGGTGCGCCTCGATGCGGTCGCTGTGCACCTCCTGGGCGTTGAACTGCAGCACCTGGGCCTGGTGATGGTCAAGATGAACGACGGCATGGAACATGGAAACCTCCGTGGGGTTGGGTTCAGGCGGCGGCCTCCTGGGCCGCCTGGCAGTCGGTGCAGCGCAGGGCCTGGGGCTGCAGCTGCAGGCGATCGAAGGGGATGACCGCGCCGCAGTCCACGCAGCGGCCATAGCCGGGGGTACGCAGGCGCTGCAGCGCGTCGTCCAGCGCGCGCAGCTCGGCCAGCAGCTGGTCGCTGCGCGCCTGGTCGACCTCGCGTTCGTCCTCGTGGGCGGGCAGCTCGCGGGCATCGTCGGCCAGCAGCTGCTGCGCATGCGTGATGCGGTCCGTGCCCTGCAGCTGGGCCTGCAGCGCCTGCTCCACGCGCTGGCGTTGCAGGCGCAGTGCGTTGTCCAGCAATGCGTGCTGGCCGGGGGTGAGGGCGGTGCTCATGCGGCTCTCCTGGTGTGGCCTCCATGCTCACACCGACCGGGCCCGCGCGGCTTGCGCTGGGTCAAGCCGGGCAGGGGCTGCGCCGGCGCGGATGGGACAATGCGGCGCTCATTTCAGGCCCGGGCCGGTCCAGCCCGGCACAGCTCCATGTCCCGCTCCTACACGGTCGCCGACTTCGATTTCGACCTTCCCCCCGAATTGATCGCCCAGCACCCGGCGGCCGAGCGCAGCGCATCGCGCCTGCTGGATGGCCTGGGTGCCACGCCCGTGGACCGCGTGTTCCGCGAGCTGCCCGCGCTGCTGCAGCCGGGCGACCTGCTGGTGTTCAACAACACCCAGGTCATCAAGGCGCGCCTCTATGGCCACAAGGCCTCGGGCGGTGGCGTGGAGGGGCTGGTGGAGCGCGTGCTGCCGGCCGGCGACGGCGGCGTCGCGCGCGAGGTGTGGATGCACCTGCGCGCCAGCAAGAGCCCCAAGCCCGGCAGCCGCGTGCGCTTTGCCGAGGCCTTCGACGCCGAGGTGCTGGGCCGCTGCGGGCCGGACAACGGCCTCTTCCACCTGCGCTTTGACGGCGATGCCTTCGCGCTGCTGCAGCGCCATGGCCATGTGCCGCTGCCGCCCTACATCGCCCACGCGGACGACGCCGACGACGAGCGCCGCTACCAGACGGTGTTCGCCAAGGAGCCCGGCGCGGTGGCCGCGCCCACCGCGGCGCTGCACTTCGACGAGGGCGTGCTGACCGCGCTGGCCGCGCGCGGCGTGGCCACGGCCCATGTGACGCTGCATGTGGGCGCGGGCACCTTCCAGCCGGTACGGGTGGAGCAGATCGCCGACCACAAGATGCACAGCGAGTGGTGCCAGGTGCCGGCCGAGACGGCCCAGCGCATCGCGGCCACGCGCGCGGCCGGCGGCCGCATCGTCGCGGTGGGCACGACCACGCTGCGCACGCTGGAGTCCGCCGCGCTGGCCGCGCACCAGGCCGGCACGGGCGAGCTGCTGCAGGTGGGCGCGCGCGAGACCGACATCTTCATCACGCCGGGCTTCGAGTTCCGCGTGGTGGACCGGCTGCTGACCAACTTCCACCTGCCCAAGAGCACGCTGATGATGCTGGTCAGCGCCTTCGCGGGCTACGAGCCCGTGATGGCGCTGTACCGCCATGCGATCGCGCAGCGCTACCGCTTCTTCAGCTACGGCGACGCGATGCTGCTGGCCCGTCAGGGCTGAGCCTCAGAGATCGGGCCGCTCGTGCCAGCCGGCGCGGCCGGCCGTGGCCTCGCTGATGCGCTCGCGCAGTGCCGCGGCCTGCGTCGCCGCAAGGCCGAAGCGCATGCGCACCAGCGCGCCATGCGACACCGCCAGCAGCGTGGCACCGGCCTCGTCCAGCAGGCGGCGCACCAGGCCCTCCTGCGCATAGGGCAGGCTGCAGTCCAGCTCGGCCTGGGCGACGCGCTCTATCTTGTCGGCCGTCAGCAGCGCCTGCGCGATGCAATCGGTGTAGGCGCGCACCAGGCCGCCGGCGCCCAGCTTGACGCCGCCGAAATAGCGCACCGCGGTGGCCAGCACGCCGTCCAGCCCCTGGTGGCGCAGCACGTCCAGCATGGGGCGGCCGGCCGTGCCGCCGGGCTCGCCGTCGTCATTGGCCGCCGAATGGCCACCGGCCAGCAGCGCCCAGCACACATGGGCGGCACCGGGGTGCTCGGCGCGCAGCTGGGCCACGCGTTCCAGCGCGGCGGCGCGGTCCGCGCAGGGCTCCACGCAGCCGAGAAAGCGGCTCTTTTTGATGACGAGTTCGTGCCGCGCCGGCGCGGCCAGGGTCAGGGACATCGCGCCATTGTCGGCGCCGGCCCTCACGTGCCGACCGTCACTCGCCGGCGTAGGCCGCCGCGCGTGCGGCCGGCTCGCCCAGGTGGCGGCGCAGGATCTGCTGCACCGTGCCGTCGGCCACCATGGATTGCAGCGCGCGGCGCAGCCGCAGGCGCACCGGCTCGGGCAGGGTCAGCGCCATGGCCAGGCCGGCCAGCGGGCGCTCGCTGGGCGTGTAGTCCAGCGTGGTGGGCTTGTCCACGCCCTCGAAGGCCGTGTAGACCTCGTTCCAGTTCAGCGGCAGCGCCAGCAGCGCATCGCCGCGGCCGGCGCGCAGCATGCGGGCCGCGGCCTTGAAGTCGGTGGCCTCGACCACGCGGCCCAGCGTGCGCAGCTCGTGCACCCAGGCGTCCAGCACCGCGCCATGGGCATGGCCGCGTATCACCAGCAGGCGCAGGCGCGGGTCGGCCTCGAACGCGGCCATGCTGGGTACGCGCTCGCTGAGGCCGGGGCGCAGCATCACGAAGTAGTGGCCGTGCGCATAGGGCACGAACTCGGCCAGCACGCGGCGCTCCGGCGTCGCGATGGTGGACAGTGTCACCAGCGGGCGGCCGCGGCGCATCTGTTCCCAGAAGCGCAGGCGCGAATCGGTGGCATAGGACAGCAGGCAGCCGGATCGCCGTGCAATCTCGTCGAACATGTCCTTGTCTATGCCGGTGCCGCCCTGGGCATTGGCGATGTAGTAGGGCGCGATCGGGTACAGCACCGCCTCCACGGGGCCGCAGGCGGGCTCCTGGGCGTGGGCAGCGGGGGCGAGGGCAAACAGGGACAGCGCGGCGAGCGCGCCGATCAGGCCCCGCCGCCAGGGGATCGGGGAAAGGTACAGCATGGGAGGCGCAGGAGTTTCGCCCCAAACAAGGGCATTGCGGCCGGCTGCGACAATCCGAAACGCCATGCTTCAGTTCGAATTGCACAAAACCGAGGGCCGCGCGCGTCGCGGCACGCTGACCCTCAACCACGGCGTCGTGCAGACGCCCATCTTCATGCCCGTGGGCACCTACGGGACCGTGAAGGGCGTCACACCGCGCTCGCTGGAGGAAATGGGCGCCCAGATCATCCTGGGCAACACCTTCCACCTGTGGATGCGCCCTGGCCTGGACATCATCCAGCAGTTCGGCGGCCTGCACCGCTTCGAGAGCTGGAACAAGCCCATCCTGACCGACTCTGGCGGCTTCCAGGTCTGGAGCCTGGGCGAGATGCGCAAGATCAGCGAGGAGGGCGTGAAGTTCGCCAGCCCGGTGAACGGCGACAAGCTGTTCCTGACGCCCGAGATCTCCATGCAGATCCAGACGGTGCTCAACAGCGACATCGTGATGCAGTTCGACGAGTGCACGCCCTACGAGACCAAGGGCAAGCTCACCACCGAACGCGAGGCCCAGGCCTCCATGGAGATGAGCCTGCGCTGGGCCAAGCGCTGCCAGACCGAGTTCGCGCGCCTGGAGAATCCCAACGCGCTGTTCGGCATCGTGCAGGGCGGCATGTTCGAGCACCTGCGCGACGCCTCGCTGGCCGGCCTGGTGGACCTGGACCTGCCGGGCTATGCCATCGGCGGCCTGTCCGTGGGCGAGCCCAAGGCCGACATGCAGCGCGTGCTGGCCCACACCGGTCACCAGCTGCCCGCGAACAAGCCGCGCTACCTGATGGGCGTGGGCACGCCGGAGGATCTGGTCGAGGGCGTGGCCCAGGGCATAGACATGTTCGACTGCGTGATGCCCACCCGCAATGCGCGCAACGGCCACCTGTTCACGCGCTTCGGCGACCTGCGGCTGCGCAATGCCCGCTACAAGGCCGACGAGACGCCGGTGGACCCCACCTGCAGTTGCTACACCTGCCGCAACTTCAGCCGCGCCTACCTGCACCACCTGGACCGCTGTGGCGAGATGCTGGGCCCCATGCTGACCAGCATTCACAACCTGCACTACTACCTGAACCTGATGCAGGAAGTGCGCGACGCGCTGGACGCGGGCGACTTCGAAGGCTTCCAGAAGCGCTTCGCGGCGGACCGCGCGCGCGGGGTCTAGCCGGGCTGCCTGCCCTGCCGCGGGCGGCTCCCACGCATGTCGCGGTAACGCCCGGATGAGGGGGGCTCCAGCCCCCGCGAGCCGGTGGAGGCGGCGCGCAACAGCTGGCCCCAGGCCCCACAGAATGTCGTCACGAAGCTGGGCGCATCGCGCGCCTGGCGGCCGAGCTGACAAGGACGACGACATGGCATTCGCACGCACACTGGTTCTGACCGCCCTGCTGGGCGCCATGGGCTCGGCCCAGGCCGGCCTGGTGGCGTCGGACAACCTCAACACGGCCACGGTCGGCAGCCTCAGCGGCCAGTCGGGCGGCCAGGGCTGGGCCAGTGCCTGGAGCGGTTCCAGCAGCGTGTCCGTGGTGAGCGGCTCGTCCGGCCAGGCGCTGCGCTTCAGCGGCGCCGACAATGCCAGCGCCGCGTCCCGCACGCTGGGCAGCACCCTCAGCGCCAAGCGCGTGCTGGTGGACTTCACGCTGCAGTTCAGCAGCGGCACCATCGACAACAACGACTTCGTCGCGCTGTGGTTCGGCAACTCGACCGGCCCCAACATCGGCGTCAAGGGCAACTGCGACGGCCTGGCCGGCTGCAACGGCGCGGACCTGTTCGTGCGCACCAGCGGCAGCAGCGGCAGCTTCTCCACCGCGATGAGCGTGGGCACGACCTACCACCTGTTCGCGCTGCTGGAAAAAGCGGGCGGCGCCAGCAGCTACAACCGCTACTCGCTGTGGGTGAACCCGACCGCCGACGAGATGAGCAGCCTCAGCGGCGCGGACGCGGTGTTCAACGGCTCCTCCGGCCTCAGCTCCTTCAGCGCGCTGGGCTTTCGCACCGCCAATCTGGACGCCGGCGATGCGGTGCTGGTGGACGACCTGAACATCACCGAGCTGCCCGAGCCCGCCAGCTTCGCGCTGGCCGGCGCCGCGTTGCTGGGTCTGGCCGCCGCGCGCCGCCGCAAGGCCCGCTGAACGCGCGGGGCGCCGCTTCGCTGGCGGCCCCTCGGGCATGCGGCACACTGGGGCCGTGATCAAGCTGTTGCTGTGGCCGCTGCGCTGGATCTTCCGGATCCTGTTTGCGCTGCTCATCCTGTTCGAGGAATGGGGCTGGGAGCCCCTGAGGCGTGCGTTCGCGTGGCTGGCGTCCAAGCTGCCGCTGCGCTGGCTGGAGCGCCGGCTCTCCACGCTGCCACCCTATGGCGCGCTGATCGTGCTGCTGCTGCCCAGCCTGCTGATCCTGCCGATCAAGCTGGGTGCCGTGTGGCTGGTGGCCAAGGGCCGGGTCTTGCTGGGTGTGGGCGTGGTGATCGCGGCCAAGGTGGGCGGCACCGCGCTGCTGGCCTGGCTGTTCCACCTGATCCAGCCGGCGCTGATGCGTCTGGGCTGGTTTGCGCGGCTCTATGAGCGCTGGACCGCCTGGAAGGCCGAGCTGCTGGCCTGGGTGCGCGCCAGCGCCGTGTGGCGCAGCGCCCGCGCGCTGAAGGCCGGGCTGAGGCGCTGGTGGCGGCGCGTGCGCGGCCGTCCCGACGCCTGAGCGCTCAAGGGGCCGGCACGAGCGGCAGTTGCACCGTCACGCAGGTGCCGCGTTGCGGCACGCTGGCCAGCTGCAGCTGGCCACCCATCAGGCCCACGATCTCCTTCACGATGGACATGCCCAGACCGGAGCCCGGGATGGCGCCCGACTTGTCGGCGCGGAAGAAGCGCTCGGTCACGCGTTCCAGCTCCTCGGGCGTCATGCCCATGCCGCGGTCCTCCACCTCCAGCGCTACCAGGCCGCCGTCCAGCGGCCGCACGCGCAGCGCCACCGGGCCGCCCTGGGGCGAGTACTTGTAGGCGTTGGACAGCAGGTTGCGCAGCGCCTGGCCCAGCTTGCTGGGGTCCACATGCACCCACAGCGCCTCGTCGGGCAGCACCAGCTCCACCGGCTCACGGCCCTCGGGCACGCCGAAGTCCGTGGCCACCTGGCGCGCCAGTGCCCCCAGCTCCTGCGGGCTGAACTCGAAGTCCAGCGCGCGGCGCGACTCGATGCGGGCCAGGTCCAGCAGCTCGTTGAGGATCTCCACCATGGCCTGGCTCTGGCGGTGCACGCGCTGTAGCAGGTCGGTCTGCTGCTCGGGCGCCAGCCGGCGGTGCAGCAGCAGTTCGGAGAAGCCCAGGATGCTGGTCATGGGCGTGCGCAGCTCGTGGGCGGCGGTGGTCAGGAACTCGCTCTTCAGGCGGTCGACCTCGAACTCCTGGCTGACGTCGCGGATGTGCAGCATCTGCGTGGTGCCTATGCTGCCGCCGTCGTGCAGCGCCAGGCTCAGCATGCGCGGCATGGGCCGGGCCATCTGCAGCGTGCGCGGCGCGTCGCGCAGCTCGCTCAGGCGCAGCGGGCGCTGGGTGTCGCCATGCTCCATGCGGCCCTGCAGCAGGGCCTCCAGCCCGGCCTCGTCCTGGCCCAGCACCTGGCTGTCGGCCAGCGCGGTCAGCATGGAGCAGGCGGGGCTCACGTACTGCACGCGGTGCCCGGCGTCGAAGGAGATGAAGCCATCGGGACTGAGGTTGAAGATGGCGTGCAGCTGGTCGGCCTGGCGGCGCAGCCGCACGACCAGATCGCCCACCTGGCGCGACAAGGCTTCCACCGCATTGACCTGGCCGGCATCGGCCGGCGCACCGGCCGAGCCCAGCAGCTCGCTCATGGTCTGCATCGCGTGGGCGCGCGCGTCCAGCTCGGCGCGCAGACGGTTTTCCAGCGTCTGCTGCTCGGTCACGTCGCGCAGCACCAGCACCGCGCCGGCGGCCTGGCCCTGCTCGTCGCCGATGGGCGTGAGGCTGGCCTCCAGCACCTGCTCGCCATGCGGGAAGCGCCGGCCGCGCCAGCCCTCGCCCGGCACCTGCAGCGCGTCGGCCAGCGCGGGCAGCAGCTGGCTCATGGGCTGGCCACGCAGTGCCGCGCTGGGCTGCTGCAGCAGTTCGCCCAGCACGGGGTTGGCCAGCACCACCTCGCCCGCGCGGTTCAGCGCGGCCACGCCCTCGGCGATGGAGGCCAGCGTCACCGCGGCCTGGGCGCGCTCGGCCTGCAGCGAGGCCGCCACCTGGTTGATGACCTCGAAGGTCTGCTGAAACTCCAGCGGCGCGCCGCCGGTGGCGACCGGTTGTATCAGCGGGCCGCCCTGCTGCAACTGGGCGCCCAGCGTGCGGACGCGGTCCAGCTGGCCCAGCGCGCGGCGCAGCGGCCACCACACCAGCGCCGCGCCCGCGGCCAGGCCCAGCAGCGCCAGCGCCAGGCCCAGGTGCAGCACCTGCCAGATGTCGGCCGCGATGCGCTCGCTCCAGGGCTGCAGCCGGGTGATGCCGTAGTCGCGCCCGCCGACGACGATGGGCGCGTTGATGGTGTCCAGCTGCGCGGCCACGCGCCGCACCAGCCAGGCCGGCGGCGCGGGGCTGGGCCGGTCCTGGCGGGCCACCTCGAGGCGGGCGCCCTTGAGGTCTATGAAGGCCGCGCGCTCGAACAGCGGATGGGCGATCACGCGGTCCAGCGTGCGCTTGATGGTGTCGTAGTCGCCGATCACGGCCGCCTCCGACACGGCCGGCGTCAGCAGGTCCGACATCGCCCGGGAGCCGGCCTCGGCGTCGTCCAGCGTGGAACGGATCTCGTAGCTCAGGAAGGCGCCGAAGCCCAGCGCGACCAGCAGCAGCAGCGCGGCCACATACAGCAGCATCACCCGGCTCAGCAGCGAGCGGGGCAGCAGTGCATCGAGACGGTGCGGCACGATGGCTTCAGCGCAGCGCGACCGGGGCGGACTGATAGAAGCGCCGGTAGGCGGCGTACTCGCGGCCGTCGGACGCGATGAACACCGCGTCGCGCGGCAGGCCGATGAGCGCGTTGGCGCTGGCCAGGATCTCGCGGCCGCGCGGGTCGGCGGCCATGCCCACGAAGGCCCGCGCGACCGCCTGTGCGTCGCGCTCGGGCACCTTGGGCGCGACCATCAGCGCCAGGTCGTGATAGGCGTCCGAGGTCCACAGCGTGCGAAAGGCCTTGCCCTCGCGCTTGGTGTAGCCCTCGGCCAGCTGCGAGTTCGCGCCCACCGCCGCGACCTTGCCGCTGAACAGCTGGGCGAAGGCGCCGTCCATGTTGCCGCCGAACACCGCACGCACATGGATCTTCTGTTGCAGCAGCTGGGCGTAGGTGGTCTTGTAGGCGATGAAGGCCTCGGGTCCGGGGAAGCCCACCTCCTTGCCCTCCAGCTGCGCGAGCTGGGTGATGGGGGAGTCGGCCGGCACGACGATGACGCCGTGCAGCGCCGGCGTGTTGCGCCGGCCGAAGACCTTCCAGCCCAGCTGTTCGCGCTCGGGGCTGAACAGGTGGTTGGTGAACGCGAAGTCCACCTCCTGGGCCAGCACATAGGCGGTGGTGTCGGCCGAGGTGCGCCCCAGCTTGAGCGACAGCTTCACGCCGCTCTTCTCGGACACATAGGCGACGATGGGATTCCAGTAGGACGCCGCGGTCGCGATATTGGCCTGGTTGACCGGCGAGAAGTGGTACTCGGGCCCCTGGGCGCCCTGCGCGGCCGCGGGCAGCGGCAGCGCGAGGGAGGTCATCGCGGTGAGGGCGCAGAGGAGGGAAGTCAGCAGCTTCATGGCGGTTGACCGGGCCGGCGGGCACCCGGGCTTGGGCAGCGCAGATGCGGGGCATTCTCCACGTGCCGGGGGCTGCCGTGGCGTCCGGCCTTGCGCCGCGCTCGCGGGCGTGAACTCGTCCTCGGCCGGACGTGTCGACCGCGACGCCGTCAGGCCGGCGACAGCCGCTGCAGGCGCTGGGTGCGGGCCTGGCTCAGCTCCTGCCGGATCTGGCCCAGCAGCCCGGCCCGGTCGTCGCGGTAGAACAGGTTGTAGGCCTCGAAGGGGATCAGCCGGCCGTCGGGCTGGGCGATGTGGATGCAGCTTTTCTTCAGCGCGCGGATGTCCAGCGACTGCGCGTCCATGAACTGCACGATGAGCACACGGAACACGTCGCGGTAGCCCAGGCGCGGCGCGTCTATGCGGGGCAGGCAGCACAGCAGCTCGGACAGGCAGTTGGCGCCGCTCTCGGGCGAATGGTTGGTGGAGAACAGTTTGAACACCGCGTGCTTGAGCGCCGGGTCGCCCTCGAAGACGATGGTGCTGCGCTCGCCGGCCAGCAGCGTGGCCGGGTCCAGGTAGCGGGTCAGCGGCACCAGGCCCGCGTCGCTGCGGATGGCGTAGGCCATGGCCAGCGTGTCGGGGTTGCAGGGCACGGGCAGCACATCGGCGGCCGTGAACACGCCCGATTGCTCCGCGATGCGCCGGCGCAGCTCGCTGACCGTGAGCCGGTGCTTGGCCGCGTCATAGGCCTGCACGCGGCCGGCGTTCTGTATGGGCTGCAGCGTCACGCCACGCACGCAGGAGAAAGCCTGCCCGTGGCGGATCACGTCGCCGATCTCGTCGTCGTTGACGCCGCGCTTGACCGTCATTACCAGCGTGGTCGAGAGGCCAAGCGCCTCCAACCTAGCCAGCGCCTCCTCGTGCGGGCGGCGCAGGTCGGCACCGCGCAGGTCCATCAGCGCCTCGCGCTTGAGCGAGTCGAACTGCAGATAGACCTCCAGCCCGGGCGCATAGCGCGCCAGGCGCTCCGCAAAGGCGGCGTCCTGCGCGATGCGCAGGCCGTTGGTGTTGACCATCAGGTGCTTGATGGGCCGCTCGCGCGCGGCATCCAGGATGTCGAAGAACTGCGGGTGCAGCGTGGGCTCGCCGCCGCTGATCTGCACGACGTCGGCCTCGCCCTCGCTGGCGACGATGGCGTCCAGCATCGCCGTCACCTCGGCCAGGGAGCGGTGCGTGAGCCGCTCCGGCCCCGAGCCCGCATAGCAGGTGGGGCAGCGCAGATTGCAGTGGTCGCTGATCTCGATGAGGGACAGACAGCTGTGCTGCATGTGGTCGGGGCACAGGCCGCAGTCGTAGGGGCAGCCGTATTGCATGGCGGTCGCGAAGCGCTGCGGCATCTCCGGTGGCTTCACATAGACCTCGCGACACAGGCGGTAGTAGTCGGCGTCGTCGCTGACCAGCACGCGCTCCGTGCCATGGGCGGGGCACCACTTGTCCATGAAGACGGCGCCGTCCTTGATGAGGATCTTGGCCTCCACCGGCCGCAGGCAGCTGGTGCAGACCGACTGCGTGGTGTCGTAGAACAGATAGGGGCGGGTCTTGCGGGTCATATGTGCCTCTCGCCCGGCGGGTACGCCGGGCAGTCCCCCGAGGGGACGGCGGGCCGGCTTGGGGCGGCCCGGCGCTCGGCACGCCAGGTGCGTGCGAGCAGCGGTGTGTAGAGCACCAGGGCCGCGAGGCAGGTCCACTGGATGCCCGACAGGCCCAGCGGCCAGGCCACCGGCACGGGCTTCAGAAACTCGATGAAGAAGCGCCACAGCAGGTAGCCACTCAGGAAGAACTTGAACGCCAGGCCCGGCGTGGCAAAGCGGGAGCGGTGCAGCACATGACCCAGCGGCAGCACGACGGCGATCTCGTAGAGCTGCGTGGGGTGGCGCGGGATGCCGTCGCCGAAGTCCATGCCCCAGGGCAGGCTGGTCGGCAGACCATAGGTGTCGTCCTGCAGGCCGGCCAGAAAGCAGCCGACGCGGCCCAGGGCCAGCCCCACCGCGATGGGCCAAATCATCGCGTCGCCGGTGCTGCGGGTCTGGCCGGTCAGCTTCTTCGCGATCTCCACGCCGATCAGCCCGCCCAGCAGCCCGCCGACGATGCTCTGGCCGGGCCACAGGGCCCGGCCCTGCCAGAGCGCCAGCGCCACATCGGGCCGCTCGATCAGGAACACCGCCTTGTTGCCCAGCGCCGCGCCCAGCAGCAGGCCCACCAGCACCGCGAAGTTGCCCGGCGCGAACGCGCCGCCGCCGGGCTGGCGTTTGAGCGTGGCACGCCACATCGCGGCGCCCAGTGCCATGCCGGCCCAGGCGAGGCCGCTGTGCAGCCAGGCGGCGAGCGCCGGGTCGGTGATCACGGCCGCCTCAGTCGCGCGGCGGGCGCAGGCGACGCCACAGCGCGCGCCCGCACTGCCAGGCAATCACGCCGCCTATCAGCAGGCTGGGCACGGCGATCACGTAGATGACGATGTTGTAGCCATCGTTTTTCTGAAACAGCGTGGTCAGCGTGAAGACGGCGCCGCAAAGCCCCGCCGCGCCGGCGCCCAGCGTGACGAAGGCCAGAAAGGCGATCAGCAGCCCGCGCAGCAGCGGGTGGTCGCGTTCGTCATCGGCCATGGTCCTCTCCCGTCAGCAGTGCCTGCACCTGCTGCTGCAGCCCCTGCGGCGTCACCGCCGCGGCGGCCAGCGGCTCGCCCACGCTCAAGCCCACACGGCTGAACAGCCCGCGGCGCAGCGGCTTGACCATGGCCTGGCCGCCCTCCACGCGGGAGAAGAAGCTGCCCCACAGATTCGTCAGCGCCATGGGGATCACCGGCAGCTCGGGGCGGCCGTCGACCAGCTTCATCACGCCGCCCTTGAAGGGCTGCAGCTGGCCGTCGCGGGTGATGCTGCCCTCGGGGAAGAGGCCCACCAGTTCGCCCTCGGCCAGCAGCTGGCGCGCGGTGGCGAACGCGGCCTCGTAGGTGGCCGGGTCGTCCTGCTGCGGCGCGATGGGGATGGCCTTGGCGGCGCGGAACAGCCATCCCAGCACCGGCAGGCGGAAGATGCGGTGGTCCATCAGAAAGCGTATGGGCCGCGGGCTGGCGGCCATCAGCAGCACCGCGTCCACATAGCTCACGTGGTTGCACACCAGCACGGCCGGGCCGCTGGCCGGCAGCCGCTCGCCGTGCGTGATGCGGAAGCGGTAGACGACGCGCGTGAGCACCAGCGCGACGAAGCGCAGCAGGTATTCCGGCACGATGAGGAAGATGTAGCCGGCCACCAGCACATTCGCCAGGCCCAGGCCCAGGAAGACCTGCGGGATGCTGAGGCCGGCGCTGAGCAGCGCGCCGGCGATCAGGCTGCTGGCGATCATGAACAGCGCGTTCAGGATGTTGTTGGCCGCGATGATGCGGGCGCGGTGCGTGGGCTGGGCCCGCAGCTGCACCAGTGCGTACATGGGCACGCTGTAGAGGCCGGTGAACAGCGCCAGCAGCAGCAGGTCGGCCAGCACGCGCCAGTGCGCGGGCTGCGCGACAAAGGCCTGGGCCGACATCAGTGCCTGCTGCGGCAGGTGGTCGGAGGCCAGGCCCAGGTCGATCGCGAACAGGCTCATGCCGATGGCGCCCACCGGCACCAGCCCGATTTCCACCTGGCGGCGCGACAGCCGCTCGCACAAGAGCGCGCCGGCCCCCACGCCGACCGAGAACATCACCAGCAGCAGCGAGGCCACCTGCTCGTTGCCGTGCAGCACGTCCTTGGCGAAGGCCGGGAAGTTGCTCAGGAACACCGCGCCGAAGAACCACATCCACGAGATGCCCAGCAGTGAGCGGAACACCACCGGCTCGCAGTGCGCGATGCGCAGATTGCGCCAGGTCTCGGTGAAAGGGTTCCAGTTGATGTCCAGCACTGGCGTCAGCGGCGGGCTGGGCGGTATGGCCTGCGCGCACAGCCGCCCCAGCAGCGCCAGGCCGAAGGCCGCCCAGGCCACCGCCTCGGCGCCCAGCGAGGGCGTGGCGATCAAGAGGCCGCCGGCCAGGTTGCCCAGCAGGATGGACACGAAGGTGCCCATCTGCACCATGCCGTTGCCGCCGGTGAGCTCGTGTTCATTCAGGTGCTGGGGCAGGTAGGCGTACTTCACCGGCCCGAACAGCGTGGAGTGCAGCCCCATCAGGAAGATGCAGGCCAGCAGCACCGCGACCTGACCCTGGACCAGGCCCCAGGCGGCCAGCGCCATGATGGCGACTTCCAGGCTCTTGACCCACTGCATCACGCGGGCCTTGTCGAACTTGTCGGCCAGCTGGCCGCTGGTGGCCGAGAACAGCACGAAGGGCAGGATGAACAGCGCGCCGATGACCAGGCCCGCATGGCTGGCCGGCAGCCAGGGCTGGGGCAGCTGGTAGGTCACCAGCACGGTCAGCGCGAACTTGAACAGGTTGTCGTTGCCGGCGCCCAGGAACTGGGTCCAGAAAAAGGGCGCGAAGCGGCGCTGGCCCAGCAGCGCGAATTGATTGGCGGGTCGGGTCACCAGAACTCCCAGCGGTGGCTGGCGATGACCCACAGGCCCAGCAGGCCGTTGGTCACCGCATGCGCGATGACGGCGGTCCACAGCCGGCCGCTCCAGCGGTACAGCAGCGCATAGGCAAGGCCCGCCAGGATGGCGGCCAGCCACAGCGTATGGGCCAGCGTGAACACAAAGGTGGACAGCACGATGGCCTTGAGGCCCACGTGCTGCGGGTCCACGCCCTCGAAGCCGGGGCGCTCCAGCCAGCGCATCAGCCAGGAGCGCCAGAACAGCTCCTCCATCAGCGGCACGACCAGCGCCGCGCCGGCCAGGCGGAACACGATCAGCGGCCAGTGCAGGCTGCCATCGGCCTGCAGCGGCACGAAGCTGGCGGTGGGCTCGCCCAGCGTCATCCAGGGGGCGTCCAGCCGCACCCACAGCGCGAACACCACGATGCCCACGACGACCGCCCAGCCCACCTCGCGCGCATCGGGCAGGTTCTGACGCGCCAGTTCACCGTAGTCGCGCCAGAACCAGGCCAGCAGGCCACCCACCGCCAGCGTCTGCAGCGCATAGATCCAGCGAGCGTCCACGCCCAGGTCGGCGGGCAGATAGCCGCGCAGCGCCAGCAGCGCCATGAACAGCGCAAAGGGCAGCAGGCGGGCGAGCGTGGCGGGGCTGAGCGGGGGGGCGTTGGTCATGGCCGCGGCAGCTTAAGCGCAAAACCGGGCGCGGCTGCGGCGATGACTTGGGCCTACGGGGTTTGGCAGACCCTCCCTAGGTTTTCAGCAGGCCGTCCTGCAGCGCGACATAGACGCCATTGGTCCAGCCGAAGCCGTCCTGGGTCTCGTACTCGCCGCCGCCGCCGGGGCGGTCCTGGGCGGCGTCGTACTTCTCCAGCAGGCGGCCGGTGGCCTCGAACACGCGGCGCACGCTGGCGCACCAGCGGCCGGCGATCTCGGTGGCTAGCGCACCGTGGCCGTAGCGTGCCAGGCCTTGCGCGGCGATCCACTGCAGCGGCGCCCAGCCATTGGGCGCGTCCCACTGCTGGCCGCTGGCGAGCGCGGTGGTCAGCAGGCCGTTGGCGCCCAGCAGCCGCTGCGCGGTCTGCGCGGCCATGGCTGCGGCCTGGGTCCGCGTGGCCAGGCCCAGGAACAGCGGCATCAGCGCGGCGGCGGTCAGCGGCCGGGTCGCGTTGGCGCTTTGCCAGCGCAGATCGGCAAAGTGGCCCGCCTGCGTGTCGCCGCTCCAGAAGCGGGCCTGCAGCAGCTGCTGGCGCGCCTGGGCGCGGGCCTGGAACTGCGCGGCCAGCGCCGGCTCGCCCGCGTGGGCGGCACCGGCCGCGATCGCCTGCTCCAGCCCGCACAGCAGCGCGTTCAGGTCCACCGGCGCGATCGCGGTGGTTTCTATGGTCTCTATGCGGGCCGGGTCGGCGCACCAGCGGCTGCTGAAGTCCCAGCCGCTCTCGGCGCCGGCGCGCAGGTCGCGCCAGACCTCGGCGGCGGGCCGGTGGGCGGCCGCTGCGGCGGTCTCCACGTCTTCGCGCCAGGACTCCTCGCGCGGCGTGTCGCGGTCGTCCCAGTAGCGGTTCAGCAGCGCGCCGTCGGCCAGGCGCAGCACGCGGCGATGCGCCTGGCCCGGTGCGAGGCCGGCCTCGCCATCCATCCAGAACGCATGCTCGGCGCGCAGCTCGGCCAGGTGCTGTGCGAAGCCGGCATCCGGGTCGTCGGCATGCAGCAGCGCCACCATCAGGAAGAAGAAGGGCGGCTGCGAGCGGCTCAGCATGTAGCTGCGGCTGCTGTTGGGGATGAAGCCGTGGCGGCGCAGCAGTTCGGCGAAGTCCGCCAGCATGTCCAGGGCCAGGTCTTGCCGGCCGTCCACCACCAGGCCCAGCATGGTGAAGTAGGAGTCCCAGTAGTACAGCTCCTGGAAGCGTCCGCCCGGCACCACATAGGGCCGGGGCAGGGGCAGCAGGCTGTCGCCCTCGACGGCGGCGCGCTGCTCGCGCAGCAGCAGCGGCCACAGCGCGCGGATGTGCTCGCGGATCTCGCGCCGCGGGCCGGCGGGTGGCGCCGGCGGCGCGGGCAGCTCGAAGTGGGCGTGCACGAAGTCGGCCAGCACGAAGCCGGGCCGCTCGCGCTCGGCCGCGTAGCGCGCGCAGATCTCGGCCGGCGCCAGGCGCGGGTGGGCGTCGACGAAGCTCTTGCCGTCGGCATAGACGCGGCTCATCTGCACGGCGACGAACAGGTCCCCGTACAGCGCGTGGGGGGTGGGCGGATTAGGCATGGGCAGTGAGGCGGCGGCGCATGCCGGCCAGGGCCAGCGCGAGCGCGGCGACGGGAACGAGCAGCAGCGCGAAGGCGGTCGCGCCGTCGAAGGCGACGAACAGCCGCCCGGTGACGAAGCTGCCCAGCGTGCCGCCCAGCGCGGAGAACACGACGATGAGGCCGGTCATGGCCGCATGGCGGTGCTGGGGCAGCGCGCTGAGCATCGCGGAGTTGATGGCTGGGTAGATGGGGGCCAGCAGCAGGCCGGTGGCGGGCAGCAGGTAGGCGGCCAGCGGCGCATGCAGCCAGCCGGCATCCGGCGGCAGCGGCATGGCCGCGCGCGACAGCGGCAGTGCCGCGAGGATCAGCGCCGCGATGCCGACCAGGCAGGCCATCACCACGGCGAACCAGCCCAGCCGGCCGATCACGGCCGCGCTCAGCAGCCGACCCAGCGCGGTGCTGGCCGGCATGATGACCGCCAGACCCACGCTCATCGCGGTGGGCAGGTGCAGCACCTCGTTGTTGAAGCTGGGCAGCCAGGTGGACAGGCCCTGCTCGATCAGCACGTACAGAAAAGCCGACAGCAGGAACACGGCGACCAGGCCCAGCTTGAGCAGCGGCGCCATCGCGAGCAGCTCGTCCTTGAGCCGGCTGTCAGGCGCCTGCATCGCGCGCTCGTCCAGCGGACTCAGCAGCACCAACAGGCCGGCCGCGCCGGCCAGTGCGGCCAGCAGCGGGTAGACACTCAGCCAGCCGCTGCCGGGCTGCTGCGCGGCCTGGCCGAACAGCAGGTAGCCGCCCAGCACGCCGACCATGAACAGGCCTTCGAGCAGGTTGGTGAAGCGCGCGTGGCTGCGCGGGTCGGCGGTGACCAGGCCGATCATGGAATAGGCCGACACCTTCACCAGCGCAAAGCCCACGCCCACGGTGGCGAACAGCAGCTTGAAGGCCCAGAAGGCCGACAGCTGCGGCATGGCCGCGCAGGCCAGCGCGACGGCCGCCAGCGCCAGCACCATCGCGCGGCGCAGGCCCAGGCGGGGCAGCAGCGATGCCACCAGGAAGGAGGTGATGGCGATGGGCAGGTCTTTCCACGCATCCAGCAGCGCGGCGTCGGCGCGCGCCACACCCAGGGTCTGCACCACCAGCAGGTTGACTGGGCCCACGCTGTTGAGCAGGGCGCCGAACAGCATGTAGGTGAGGATGATGGCGAGCTTGATGCGTCGCGTGCTGGAGGATGGGGTCATGTCATGCGCCTGGGTGGCGGTGGTGGCGTGCGGGGCATGCGGCTCGGACACGCGAAGTGCTCGTTCGACGATGGTGCGTCATGGCTTGCGTTGGCAGCGAGTGTTTGTTCTGGGAGAGTTGGTTTTGGTTGGCCGCTTTTGCGACTAGCCTTTGCAACTCGCTGCACCGCGCCGGGAATCCGCCCCGGCGGGCGGGTAACTTTCTTCTGGTCGCGCCCAGAAGAAAGTCACCAAAGAAGATGCGCTGAACCGCACCGCGCTCGGAGCCTGCATCGCGGTCCACCAATTCAGCGGACGCTGGCCGTGTGCGCAGAAGCGAACCGCTGCGCTCTCGCGGTGGACTTGTCACCGCCCGGTGGGCTCGAACCCGCGCGCCGTCCGACGCGCGGCTGCACGCCGTGCTCACGAGCAATGCAAACGCAGCGCCGCCCGGGCGGCGCGGTTTTGCGCGCAGCGCGTGTTTGCTTTGACACCCGCAGGCGTCGGCGTGCAGCCGCGCCTTGACCGGCTTGAAGGTGCGAGGGCTGGCGCTCTTCACAAGTCCACCGCGAGAGCGCAGCGGCTCGCCTCTGGGCTGAAGGCCGCTGCTCCCGATCAAGCGGGCTCGCAGTGGCTGTGGAATTAGCGCTCCTCTTTTGGTGACTTTTCTCTGGCGCGACAGAGAAAAGTTACCCGCCCGCCGGGGCGGAATCCCGGCACGGTGCAGCGAGTTGCAAAGGCTCTTCGCAAGAGCCACCCACAAGACCTGCCCCCTGGCTACAAAAGCAGGCCAGCCCAAACCCCGCTTTGGGCCCATGAACGAGCGGCAGGAGCAAGCCCCCGCCCGATCTGACCGGGACGCTTCAGTCATCAACAAACGAGCCGTCCCGGCCATGCTCCGGGCCTCGTCAGAACTGGAAGCCCACCGACAGCTCGTAGGCCCGGCCGAACAGCGGCCGGGCGAGGAACACGCCGTCCTGGCCCACGCCCTGACCCGGCACGCGGAAGTTGCCCTCCGTCAGGCCTATCTTGTTGGTCAGGTTGGTGCCGGTCAGGCGAACCTCGATGCCGTTGTCCAGCGCCAGCACCGCGCCCGCGTCCCAGCTGCGGTAGGCCGGCAGCTTCAGCACATTGGTCTGGTCGGCAAAGCGCTCGCCCACGTGGTTCAGCGTCACGAAGCTGCGCAGCTGGCCGAAGCTGGTCTGCGTCTGCCAGCTGGGCGTCAGGCGGGCCTGGAACTTGGGCGCGCGCTCCACGCGATTGCCGCTGTACTGCTGGAAGTCCTTGTACTTGGCGTCCTGGTAGTTGCCGGTGGCCGTGATCTCGAAGCCCTTGATCCAGTCACCCGGGCGCAGCGCCAGCTCGAACTCCAGGCCGGTGGCCTTGGAGTTGGGGCGCAGCACCAGGTTGCCGGCGTTGGTGAACTGCTGGGTCTGCGAGTTGGTCAGCTTGTTCTGATACGCGGTCAGGAAGGCGCTGTAGAGCTTGGTCGCGGTCTTGAGGCCGATCTCGTACTGCGTGATGTCTTCCACCGGGTCGCGCACCTCGTTGGCACCGCGGCCGCGCAGCACGTCGAAATCGGGCATGCGATGGCCCTTGTTGGCGCGCACGAACACGCTCAGTTCGCGGCTCAGGTTGTAGTTGGCGCCGGCGGTGAAGGAGTTGCGCGTCAGCTTGCTGTCCAGCAGCGTGTTCGTGCCGTTGAAGTAGGCGAGGTTGTTGTTGTAGAGCGTGGTGGGGTCGTTATCCAGGTCGCCGTTGCTGACGTTGGCGATGGTGCCGCTCAGGTGCTGGGTCTCGCGGCGTGCGCCCAGGTCCACGCGCAGGTCCTTGGTGACCTGCCATTCGTCGGCCAGGAAGAAAGCGCGCGTGTCGCCGCTGTAGTCGGCGTCCAGGTTGAAGGAGAAGGGCGGCGACACATAGCCGGCGCGCGAGGCCTTGACGCCGTTGTCCAGCTGCACGTCGATCACGCGGGCATGCGGGGTCACGGTCATCAGCTGGGCCTGGCCCAGCGTCCATTGGTCGCTGGAGCTGTAGCCGGCCAGGTAGAGGCCCACGGTCAGGTTGTGGCCGGGCAGCACCTCCTTGGACAGACGGGTCTCGTTGGTCGTGGAGCGCAGCTTCTTGTCCACCACCCACATGCCGTTCACGATGACCGGCGTGTTCATGTTGGTGATCGCGCCGCCGCCGTTGGTGAAGCTGGCCGTGCCGCCGGTGGCCAGCCGGCCGGCCGCCGCGACGACGCCGGCATCGCCATTGGCCGCCGCCACCTGGGACTGGATGTAGCTGCCCAGCGTCTGCGGGTTGGCACCGGAGAAGAGGGCGTAGGTCGGCACGTCGCCGCTGGTGTGGCCCAGCTTGTTGGTCAGCGTCCAGTCGCCGATCTTGGTGTCCAGGTTGGCGCCGAAGGTCTGCACGTCGGCACCGCGGCCCTTGGCCAGGTCGCGGGTCACGGTGTCGCGCAGGATCTCGGGCTTACCGTTGGGCAGCGTGCGGCCGGTGGCACGGCCGGTTTCCAGCACGATGTGGCGCAGCTCGTTGCCGTAGAAGTAGTCCTTCAGCGCGTCGAAGCCGGGGTAGCTGCTGGCGCTCTTGCCGTCCGGGCTGCCCACCACCGGGATGGCGGTGAAGAAGGCGTTGCGGTCGTTCAGCGCGCGGGCATAGAGCTGCAGGCTGCCGGTGTCCAGCTTGCGGTTGAGCACCAGGCTGAGCTGGCCGCCGTCATCGGCCGGGAACTGGGTGTCGCGCACGCCCTGGCTCTGGCGCCAGAAGCCGCCCACCATCACGCTCCACTTGTCGGTCAGCGGGCCGGCGTAGACGCCGTCGATGCGCTTCAGGCTGCCGGTGCCGGTGGTCACGCGCAGGCTGCCCTCGGGGGTGCGGCCGTCCTTCTGGATGAAGTTCACGGTCACGCCAGGCTGGCCGCTGCCGAAGATGGGGCTGGGGCCGCCGCGCAGCACTTCCATGCGCTCTATGGTGTCGTCCAGGCGGAACAGCTGCGAGTGCTCGAAGAAGCTCAGCGAGGACAGCGCATACAGCGGCGCGCCGTTCTGCTGGAAGGTGGAGTAGGGGCCGTCGCCCGGCGTGGGGAAGCCGCGCACGCGGATGTTGGCATTGCTCTGGCCGCCGGTGCTCTCGACGAACACGCCGGGCACGGTCTTGAGGATGTCGGCCGTGCTGGTGGGCGCGGCCTGCTTGATCTGCTCTTCGGTGGCCGTGGTGATGGAGAAACCCGCCTCCAGCTTGCGCACACCCTCGCGGCGCGCGGTGCCGGTGACGACCACAGCTTCCAGCTCCTTGACCTCGGGCGAGGTCTCGGCCGGTTTGGGCTGCGCGGCGGGCGCCTGCTGAGCCAGCGCGGCCAGCGGCGCGGCGCAGGCGGCGGCCACGGCCAGCGCGAGCAGGCGCGGGGTCAGGGCTTGAGGGGCGGCGGCGGGGCGCGAGGTCAGGGCGTGCGCAGGGTTGCGCGACGCCACGGGGGCGTGGGTTCGCATCGGCTTGTCTCCGGTTTGTTCTGTGGGTCGTCCGATCGCGGGCGCGGGGCGCGTCCGTCGTCGTCGGCGCGACTTTGAAGGCGAATGTTATCGATGTCATTCGCGTAAACCCGGAGCAAACCACAGCGCCGGACGCGGGGCGTCCGGCGCGGGAAGGAGGCGGCTCAGCGACAGCGGGCAGGCCGCTGGCGGGCCGGGGTCAGGGCGTGCTGCAGAGGCAGTGGGCCGCGGTGGCGCGGTCCCAGCGGCCCTGGGCCGCGGCCTGGCCCAGCAGGCGCAGCGCGGCCAGGTCTTCGGCGGTGGCCGGGGTGGCCAGCGCGTCGGCCGCGAGCTGGGTGCTGGTCGGCAGCAGGCGCGCGGACAGCGCGTCCAGCAGCGGCGGCGCCACCACGTCGGCCAGCGAGGCGATCAGCCGGTCGGTGCGGCTGAGCTCGCGCTCGAGATAGCGCACGCGCGGCCGCGTGCCCTCGGGCGTGGGCTGCTTGATCAGCTGCGCGGCGGTGCGCAGCGCGTCGTCCAGGCTGCCGGTGCGGTCGATGAGACCACGCTCCAGCGCCTGGGCGCCGGTCCAGATGCGGCCCTGGGCGACCGCGTCTATCTGTTCCGGCGTGCGTTTGCGCGCCTGCGCGGCCAGGCCGGTGAAGCGTGCATAGGTGCCCTCCACGCCGGACTGCAGCGCCGCCTGCAGCCGCGGGTCCAGCGGCCGGCGCGGGTCGTAGCCGCCGGCCAGCCAGGTGGTGGTGGTGCCGCCGGTGCGCAGCGAGAGCTTGTCCATCAGGCCCTCGGCCGTGGGCAGGATGGCGAACACGCCGATGCTGCCGGTGATGGTGCCGGGGTCGGCGATCACCGCGTCGCTGGCCATGCTGATCCAGTAGCCGCCCGAGGCCGCCACGTCGCCCATGGACACGACCACCGGCTTGCCGGCCTGGCGCGTGAGCTCCAGCTCGCGGCGGATGATCTCGGACGCGAAGGCGCTGCCGCCGGGCGAGTTCACGCGCAGCACCAGCGCCTTGACCGTGTCGTCCTCGCGCGCCTGGCGCACCAGGCGGGCGGTGGAGTCGCCGCCTATGCGGCCGGGGCCGGTGCTGCCGTCGACGATCTCGCCCTCGGCCACCACCACCGCGATCGCGGCGGGGCCGCTGTCCTGCGGCAGCCGCGCGAGGTAGTCGCCCAGGCCGATCTGGCGGAAGCTTTTGCTGGCCGCGTCGCGCGCGCCGCGCTCGATCAGCAGCTCGCGCATCTGGTCGCGGGTCTTGAGGCCGTCCACCAGCTTGGCCTGCAGCGCGAGCTGGGCCGGGTCGCCCTTGAGCGCGGCGAGGCGCTGGGGCAGCTCGTCGATGCCGCGCATGATGCTGCCGGGCTCCAGCTTGCGCGCCTGCTCCACCGCGCCGGTGTAACCCTTCCAAAGCTCGCCATAGACCAGGCCCTCGGCCTCCTGCGACGCGGGGCTGGGACCGCTGGCGGTGTAGGGCTCGGCAAAGCTCTTGTAGGTGCCGACCTTGACCACATGGGCGGTCACGCCCACGCGGTCCAGCGCCTCCTTGAAGTAGATGCGCCGCCCGCCAAAGCCCTGCAGCGTCACCATGCCCATGGGGTGCAGGAAGGCCTGGCTGGCCTGGGCCGCGAGGAAGTAGCCGCGCTGGCTGAAGCTGTCGCCATAGGCCAGCACCGGCTTGCCGCTGGCCTTGAAGCGCTGCAGCGCCGCGGCCACCTCGTGCAGGCCGGCCACGCCGGCGCCGCCGAGGTCGTCCACGTCCAGCAGCAGGGTGCTGATCTTGTCGTCGCGCGCGGCGGCGTCCAGCGCGGCCAGCACGTCGCGCAGCCGGGTCTGCTGCGGCAGGCTGCCGCCGCGGGCCTGGGCCGCCAGCTGCTCGCGCGGTGTGCCCGAGAACTGCTCCACCAGCTGGCCGTCCAGCTTGAGCACCAGCGTGGTCTTGTCGGCCAGCGGGCGCGGTGCGCGCCCCAGCCAGCCCACCACCAGCACCACCAGCAGCGCCAGCACCACCAGGTTCATCAGCGCCCGGCGCGTGCCGTCCAGCAGCCACCAAGCCTTGGAAAACAGCCACCCTATGGCCTTGAACAGGGACCTCATCAACCGCCTCCTTGGATCAGCGCGGCGATTGTGCAGCCGGCTCGCTTAAGCTGCGCCCCGTCACGGATCCTGGACCCGCCCATGCCCCACTGGCTGAGCTCTCTCACCCGCCGCCTGCCGCTGCGCTACTTCGCCTGGCTGGCCTGCGGCCTGCTGGCCCTGCACTTCAGCCTGGGCTGGCTGTTCGGCCTGGCCGAGGGCTGGGTGGCGCTGCTCTTCATCGCGCTGAGCCTGCTGGGTCTGCACGACGTGCGCCAGCAGCGCCACTCCATCCTGCGCAACTACCCCGTCATCGGCCACCTGCGCTTTTTGCTGGAGTTCATTCGGCCGGAAATCCGCCAGTACTTCCTGGAGGGCGACACCGAGGCCGCGCCCTTCTCGCGCGCGCAACGCTCCATCGTCTACCAGCGCGCCAAGGGCGAGCCCGACCAGCGCCCCTTCGGCACGCAACTGGACGTGGGCCAGCGCGGTTTCGAGTGGATCAACCACTCGCTGATGCCCACCCACCTGCCCAGCCACGACTTCCGCATCGTCATCGGCGCGGGCCGTGCCCAGCCCTACGAGGCCAGCGTGTTCAACATCTCGGCGATGAGCTTCGGCGCGCTCAGCGCCAATGCCATCCTGGCACTCAACCAGGGCGCCAAGGCCGGCCGCTTCGCGCACGACACCGGCGAGGGCTCGATCAGCGCCCACCACCGCGTGCACGGCGGCGACCTGATCTGGGAGATCGGTTCGGGCTACTTCGGCTGCCGCAACGACGACGGCAGCTTCAATGCGGAGAAGTTCGCCGCGAATGCACGCGACCCCCAGGTCAAGATGATCGAGCTCAAGCTCAGCCAGGGCGCCAAGCCGGGCCATGGCGGCGTGCTGCCCGGCCCCAAGGTGACGGCCGAGATCGCGGCCGCGCGTGGCGTGCCCGAGGGGCTGGACTGCATTTCGCCGGCCCGCCACAGCGCCTTCTCCACGCCGGTGGAGATGATGCAGTTCATCGAGCAGCTGCGCGAGCTGTCGGGCGGCAAGCCCACCGGCTTCAAGCTCTGCATCGGTCACCCCTGGGAATGGTTTGCAGTGGTCAAGGCCATGCAGGAGACCGGCATCACGCCGGACTTCATCGTCGTGGACGGCGCCGAGGGCGGCACGGGCGCGGCGCCGCTGGAGTTCACCAACCATGTCGGCGCGCCGGCGCAGGAGGGCCTGCTGCTGGTGCACAACACGCTGGTGGGCCTGAACCTGCGCGAGCGCATCAAGCTGGGTTGTGCCGGCAAGGTGACCACGGCCTTCGACATCGTGCGCCTGATGGCGCTGGGCGCTGACTGGTGCAACTCGGCGCGCGGTTTCATGTTCGCGCTGGGCTGCATCCAGGCGCAGAGCTGCCACACCGGCACCTGCCCCACCGGCGTGACCACCCAGGACCCGCGCCGCCAGCAGGCGCTGGTCGTGCCCGACAAGGCCACGCGCGTCGCCAACTTCCACCAGAACACGCTGAAGGCGCTGAAGGAGCTGGTGGAGGCCGCCGGCCTGTGCCACCCGCGCGAGATCACCGCCCAGCACATCGTGCACCGCACCGACAAGCACGAGGTGCGCTTGCTGGCCAACCTGCTGCCCTTTGTCGAGCCCGGCGCGCTGCTGCGCGGCGAGGTGTCGCACAACACCTTCCGCACCTACTGGCCGCTGGCCAGTGCACACAGCTTCGAGCCCCAGGGCCCCATCCTGCCCATGCGCTGAAGGCGCCGGCCATCCACCCGCCTGAGGGGGCGAGCCTCCAAAAACTAGGGGGTGAAACGGCAAAAACTGCAAAATGCGCGGCTGCGCCGTTTCCGCCCTTCGATGCCCTCCGTCTACCTTCTCCGCCACAGCGAGCCCGTGCTGCAGCGCACCCGCTCGCAGCTGCTGCAAACCGACGGGCTGGAATGGGCAGGGGGTCAGTTCGTGCTGGCCGATGCGCTGCCCGAGATCACGGCGCTGGCGCCCGACATCGTCGCCTGCGACCTGCGCCTGCCCGACAGCCACGCGATGCGCGTGGCGCTGGAGTTGAACCGCCTGCCGGTGCGGCCCCAGCTGCTGTTGCTGACGCCCACCGCGGACGATCTGCAGCTGTTCGCCGCGCTGAGCGCCGGCGCGAACGGCTTTCATGTGGAGGCCGGCGGTGCGAACGCGCTCGCCGACGCGCTGCAGCGCCTGCACGCCTGCCGAGCGACGCTGGGCCCGCAGCATGCGCGCCAGGCGCTGGCCGCCTTCGGCATAGAACGCAGTCCGCTGGTCACCGCCAGCCCGGCCGCCGCCGCCGCCGATGCCTCACCGGCGGGCCGCCAGGTGGACCAGGCCGGCCGCCACCTGCTGAGCCTGCTGGCCCATGGCCTGCTGGTGGACGAGGTGGCGCGGCTGTGGCAGCAGGAGGCGGCCGAGATCGAGCGCCGCATCTGGCGCCTGGTGCGCCTGCTGCACGTGCGCTCGCGCGAGCTGCAGATCGTCTGAGCGGCCCGCGGCCGCGCGGCCTCAGGCCGCGGGCGGTGCGGTGTCCAGGAAGCTCTGGCGCGCGGCCAGCTTGTCCATGTGGCGGGCCAGATTGGGATGGGTCTCGCGCCAGGTGATCTCGGGGAAGCGGAACTCCAGCCAGCTCAAGGCGCAGCCGACCGCGATGTCGGCCAGCGAGAAATGGTTGCCCGAGCACCAGGCCTTGTCGCCCAGGCCGTGGCTCATCGCGGCCAGCGCCGCGGTGACCTTGGTCAGGTGGCGGTCTATCCAGGCGGGGCTGCGCTGCTCGGCCGGGCGCTGCGCCCAGGTGCGCTCCAGGCGCACCAGGATGGCGGCGTCCATCACGCCGTCGGCCAGCGCCTCCCAGGTGCGCACCTCGCAGCGCTCGCGGCCGCGCTCGGGAATCAGCCGGCCCACCGGCGACAGGGTGTCCACGTATTCGACGATGACGCGCGAATCAAACACCGCGCCGGCGATGGAGTCCTGACCCTCCATGACCAGGCAGGGCACCTTGCCCAGCGGGTTCATCTTCAGGATCGCGTCGCTGCCCCACACATCTTCCAGCACCAGCTGGTAATCGAGCTTCTTCTCGGCCATCACGATGCGGACCTTGCGCACGTAGGGGCTGGTGAGAGAACCGATCAACTTCATTGCTGTCATAGGGGAAACAGGGCACGTAACTCGAAATTCATTCTAGCGATCGACCCTGTGGCCCAAGCCCGTCAAAAGGCTTTGTCGGCTGGGGCCGACAGCCCACCACCTTGGAGGGCTTGTCAGCCTCGCGGCGATTCGCCAGAGTGTTGGCGGCCAGGCGAGAACGCGCGCCGCGGCTGCCATGGTCAATGCCTTGGTCAGGAGGCCCGGGTGGTGTGCCGGCCCGCAAAACTAGAATCAGCGGGTTTTTGCTGACCTCCGTAACCCCATGACCACCACCGACTTCAACCCGATCAGCGCGCTGTCGCCGCTGGATGGCCGCTACGCCGCCAAGGTCGCCGCGCTGCGTCCGCTGCTGTCCGAGTACGGGCTGATGCACCGCCGCGTGCAGGTGGAGATCGAGTGGTTCATCGCGCTCAGCGATGCCGGCTTCAAGGAATTCAAGCCGCTGTCCAGCGCCGCGCGCAGCCGCCTGCGCCGCCTGGTGAAGAAGTTCAGCGAGAGCGATGCCGAGGCCATCAAGGCCATCGAGCGCACCACCAACCACGACGTGAAGGCGGTGGAGTACTGGATCAAGCGCAGCTTCGAGGGCGACACGCCGGTGCAGGCCGAGCTGCGTGCCGCGTCGGAGTTCGTGCACTTCGCCTGCACCAGCGAGGACATCAACAACACCAGCCATGCGCTGATGCTCAAGGCCGCGCGTGACGAGGTGATGCTGCCCGCGCTGGACGGCATCATCGACACGCTGCGTCGCATGGCCCATCAGCTGGCCGGCGTGCCCATGCTGAGCCGCACCCACGGCCAGACGGCCAGTCCCACGACCGTGGGCAAGGAGATCGCCAACGTGGTGGCGCGCCTCTCGACCGCACGGGCCCGCATCGCCGCGGTGAAGCCGCTGGCCAAGATGAACGGCGCGGTGGGCAACTACAACGCCCACCTGTCGGCCTGGCCCAAGTTCGACTGGGAAGCCTTCAGCAAGGGCGTGATCGAGAAGCAGCTCAAGCTGACGTTCAACCCCTACACGATCCAGATCGAGCCGCACGACTACATGGCCGAGCTGTTTGACGCGTTCACGCGCGCCAACACCATACTGATCGACTGGTCGCGCGACGTCTGGGGCTATATCTCGCTGGGCTACTTCAAGCAGCGCACCAAGGCGGGCGAGATCGGCAGCTCGACGATGCCGCACAAGGTCAACCCCATCGACTTCGAGAACGCGGAAGGCAACTTCGGCCTAGCCAGCGCGGTGCTGACCCACCTGAGCCAGAAGCTGCCGGTGAGCCGTTGGCAGCGTGACCTGACCGACTCCACGGTGCTGCGCAACATGGGCGTGGGCCTGGGCTATGCGCTGCTGGGCTATGACTCGCTGGCCAAGGGCCTCGGCAAGCTGGAGATCAATGAGGCCGCGCTGGCCGCCGATCTGGATGCCGCCTGGGAGGTGCTGGCCGAGCCCATACAGACCGTGATGCGCCGCTACGGCCTGCCCAACCCCTACGAGCAGCTCAAGGAGCTGACCCGCGGCAAGGCGATCACGCGCAAGTCCATCCAGACCTTCATCGAGGGCCTGGACCTGCCCAAGGCCGAGAAGGCCCGCCTGCTGAAGCTGACGCCGGCGACCTACACCGGCCAGGCGCAAGACCTGGCACGGCGCGTCTGATCAGAAGCGCAACCTGAAGTGGCGGGACGGCTCGGTGTAGCCGTCCAGCAGCCGCGTCTCTTCCTCGACGAAGCCCAGCTTGGTCAGCAGCGCAGCGCTGCGGGCGTTGTGCACCGCGGTGATGGCGAGCAGCTCCGGCCAGCCGAAACGGTCGCGCGCGTGGGCCACGCAGCCGGCCGCGGCCTCGGACGCATAGCCCTGGCCCTCGTGGCGGGCCAGCAGCGCGTAGCCCAGGTCCGGCTGGGTCAGGGCGGGGCGCTTGAACAGGCCGCACAGGCCCAGCAGCTCGCCGTCGCTGCGCCGCTGCACGGCCCAGAAGCCGTGGCCGGTGTCGCGGTAGGCACGAAACAGCCGCTCCTCCATCCAGGCCAGCGCCTGCGCGTCGGTGCGTATGCCCGGGTCGCTGATGTTGCGCTGCCAGCCGGGCTCGCTGGTCAGGGCACGCAGGAACGGGGCGTCCTGCGGTGTGAATTCACGCAGCCTCAGCCGCTCGGTATCCAGGATGAACATGAGACCGGACAATAACCGGATATGACATATTCAGGCCGGTAGCGACGCGGGCCCGCGACGCCCCTTGCGACTCCGGCATGTTCCCCCTCCAATGAGCCTATCGAGCCCGTCCGACTCGACGACCGACCCGCAGCAGGCGCTGCGCGAGCTCGATGTCATTCTGAGCAATGCCGGTGTCGGCATCGTGTTCGTGAAGCAGCGCACGCTGGTGCGCTGCAACCAGCGCTGGGCCGAAATCTACGGCTTCGACAGCCCCGCGGACGCGGCCGGCATTTCCAACGTCGAGATCTACGAGAACGAGAGGGTGGCGCACGATTTCGGCGTACGGGCCTACCCGGTGCTGGCCGCGGGCCAGACCTTCCGCTGCGAGCAGCGCATGCGGCGCCGCAACGGTGAACTGTTCTGGGCCCACCTGACCGGCCGCCTGATCGACCCCGAGGCGCCCGGCCAGGGCTCGATCTGGATCGTCGACGACATCGACGACAAGAAGGCCGCGGACGCGGCGCTGCAGGACCTCAACGCCGAGCAGCAGGCCATCCTGGATCACGCGATGGTGGGCATCGTGTTTCTGCGCGAGCGCCGCGTGACCCGCTGCAACCGCGCATTCGAGCAGTTGTTCGGCTACGCGCCGGGCGAGCTCAGCGGCCAGCTGTCGCGGGTCTGGTATCTCAGCGACGACGACTGGCTGGAGGCCGGCGAGCGCTGCTACGAGCCGCTGGCGCGCGGCGAGTCCTTCCAGGCCGAGATGCTGCTGCGCCGCAAGGACGGCTCGCCGCTGCTGTGCGAGGTGCGCAGCCAGGCGATAGACCGGCGCGACCTGTCGCGCGGCACCATCTGGATCACGCAGGACATCACCGCACGCAAGCAGGCCGAGGAGGCGCTGCGCGAGGCCAAGGACCAGCTGGAGATGCTGGTCGCGCAGCGCACCGAACAGCTGATACGCACGGTGGAGGCGCTGGAGCAGAAGGTGGCCGAGCAGCAGGCGGCCGAGGCCCACATCCAGCGCCTGGCGCTGTATGACGGCCTCACCGGCCTGCCCAACCGCCACCTGCTGGCCGATCGCAGCAACCAGGCCATCGAGATCGCGCGGCGCAGCAACGAGCCGCTGGCCGTGCTGTTTCTGGACCTGGACCATTTCAAGAACATCAACGACTCGCTGGGCCACCGCGTCGGCGACGCGCTGCTGACCCAGGTGGCCACGCGGCTGCGCGGCGCGGTGCGCGAGCAGGACACGGTGGCCCGCACCGGCGGCGACGAGTTCGTCATCGTGCTGCCGCTGACCGACATCGGCGGCGCGGCCCACCTGGCGTCCAAGCTGATGCAGCTGGCCAGCGCGCCCTTCGTGATGGACGGCCAGGAGCTGGCCGTGACGCCGTCGGTGGGCATTGCGATGTTCCCCACCGACGGCGACGACTTCGACACGCTGTGCAAGTGCGCGGACGCGGCCATGTACCGCGCCAAGCGCGATGGCCGCAACGTGTTCCGCTTCTACACGAGCGAGATGCAGGCCCACACCGCCCGCACGCTGGTGCTGGAGAACGCACTGCGCCGTGCGCTGGAGCGCGGCCAGCTGAGCCTGCACTACCAGCCGCAGTTCGCGCTGCTGGAGGATGGCGAGGTTGCGCTCACCGGCGCCGAGGCGCTGCTGCGCTGGCAGCACCCCGAGCTGGGCTGGGTGTCGCCGGCCGAGTTCATCCCGGTGGCCGAGAACACCAGCCTCATCCTGCCCATCGGCGAGTGGGTGCTGCGCGAGGCACTCACTCAGCTGCGCGCCTGGCGGGCCCAGGGTTTTACCGAGCTGAGCATGGCGGTGAACCTGTCCACCGTGCAGTTCCGCCATGCGGACCTGCCGGCGCTGGTGGGCCGCGTGCTCGACGAGATGGCGATGCCGGCCCAGCGCCTGGAGCTGGAGCTGACCGAGGGCACGGCCATGGACGACCCGCAGGCCGCGGTCGCGATGATGAACGAGCTGCACGCGCGTGGCGTGCGCCTGTCCATCGACGACTTCGGCACCGGCTATGCGTCGCTGAGCTACCTGAAGAAGTTCCGCGTCAACAAGCTCAAGATCGACCAGTCCTTCGTGCGCGACCTCACCGAGGACGCGGAGGACCGTGCCATCGTCGACGCCATCATCCGCATGGCCCAGGCCCTGGGCCTGAGCACGCTGGCCGAGGGCGTCGAGACCCGCGGCCAGCTGGAGTGGTTGCGCCGCCTCGGCTGCGAGGCCGTGCAGGGCTACCTGTTCAGCCGCCCGCTGCCCGCCGCCGCCTTCACCGCCTTCCTGCAGAACCAAGTCGCCACCGCCCCATGAATTTCCTGTCCCAGCTCCAAGCCCACCCCCACTCCCGCCTGTGCGTGGGGCTGGACCCCGAACCCAGCCGCTTCCCCGGTGCCTGGGCCGGCGACGCGAGCAAGATCTACGACTTCTGCGCTGCCATCGTGGACGCCACGCACGACCTGGTCTGCGCGTTCAAGCCGCAGATCGCCTACTTCGCGGCGCACCGCGCCGAGGAGCAGCTCGAGCGCCTGATCGCCCACATCCATGCGGTGGCGCCCGGCGTGCCGGTCATCCTGGACGCCAAGCGCGGCGACATCGGCTCCACCGCCCAGCAGTACGCGATCGAGGCCTTCGAGCGCTATGCCGCCGACGCGGTCACGCTGTCGCCCTTCATGGGCTTTGACAGCGTGGAGCCCTATCTCGCCTACGAGGGCAAGGGCGTGATCCTGCTGTGCCGCACCTCCAACCCGGGCGGCGACGACTGGCAGATGCAGCGCCTGGCCGACGTGCCGGGCCAACCGCGCCTGTTCGAGCACCTGGCCCATCTGGCCGAGACGCAATGGAACCGCAACGGCCAGCTGGGCCTGGTGGTGGGTGCCACCTACCCGGCCGAGATCGCCCGGGTGCGCGAGCTGGCCCCCACGCTGCCGCTGCTGGTGCCGGGCGTGGGCGCACAGGGCGGTGACGCCGCCGCGGTGGTGCAGGCCGCGGGCCGCGCGGCGCCGCTGATCGTGAACTCCTCGCGCGCCATCCTCTATGCTGGCGCGGGGGCGGACTTTGCCGCCCGCGCCCGTGCGGTGGCCGAGGCCACGCGCGCCGCGCTCGGCTGAACGCCGGGGCGATCGAGCCGCACGCCTGCATGTCGCGCAGCCCGGACAGCCTCAGCAGCCTAGTGGGCCATGCGGAGCCGCCGGAGCTGCGTCAGCAGCGGCTGCAGGCCAGCCTGCGCACCCAGGCCTCGCGGCTGTTCATGCAGGTCTGCGGGCCACTGTTCCTGCCGGTCGCGCTGATGCTGGCCCAGTCGCGCCAGCCGGGCGAGTGGCTGGACGGCTGGTTGCCGCCGCTGCTGGCGCTGCTGATCTCGCTGCTGTCGCTCACCCGCCTGGCGCTGCAGCTGCAGCGGCCCAACCGCGCCGAGCCGCGCCGCTCGGTGCTGCTGCTGCTGGCGCTGGTGATGGCGCTGCCGCTGGTGGTGGCGGTGTCGCGCGACCTGGGCCTGTGGGCGCTCAGCCTGCCGCTGATGAGCCTGGTGATCGCGTTCGCGATCGGGCTGCTGGGCATGGCTGGCGGGCTGTGGCTGGGGGGCCTGGCGCTGGCTGCACTGAGCGGCCTGTGGCTGGCCGAGTGGCTGGGCTGGCGCACCCACCCCATGGCGCTGAACGCGCTGTGGCTGCGTGCGCTGGTGCAGGGCGGGCTGCTGCTCGGCGGCCTGATCACCGGCCTGGGCCTGCTGCGCATGATCCAGCGCTCGCTGGCCGAGGCCGAGGAGCGCACCACGCGTTTCCGCGGCCTGCTGAACATGGCGGCCGACTGGTACTGGGAGATGGACCGCGAGTTCCGTTTCACCCATATTGCCGAGGAGCGAGCCGGCAGCTCCGGCATGGACATCGAGGTCCGGCTGGGCAAGACGCCCTGGGAGCTGGGCGGCCTGGGCCTCAGCGATGACGAGCTGGACGCCCACCGGGCGGACCTGGAGTCGCACCGCCCCTTCCATGGCGTGCTGGCGCGGCGCGTGGGCCTGGACGGCGGCGTGCGCTGGGTGTCGGTGAGTGGCGAGCCGCGTTTTGATGCGCAGGGCAGCTTCCGCGGCTACTGGGGTGTGGGTCGCGACGTGACCCGCGAGGTCTCGGCCGAGCAGAGCGTGCACGCCACCGAGACCCGCTACCGCGAGCTGTTCCGCCGCTCGCCCTCGCCGCTGGTGCTGCACCGCTGGGGCCGGGTGCTGGACGCCAACCCGGCGGCCATGGCGATGTTCGGCTACGCGCAGCGCTCCAGCATGGTGGGCCAGGACCTGTTCAGCCACTACGAGCCCGGCGACGAGGAGACGGCCCGCCAGCAGGCGGCGCGCCTGGAGGGGCTGGCGCCCGGCGCGATGCAGCCCATGGCCGAGTACCGGCTGCGCACGCTGTCGCGCCGCCGCCGTCTGGTGCAGGCCACTAGCGTGCGCGTGGAAACCGCCACCGGCCCCGCGACGCTGAGCTTCTTCACCGACCAGACCGAGCAGGCGCGCGCGCAGGAGGCGCTGCGGCGCTCCGAGGGCCTGCTGTCCCACCTGGTGGCCACCAGCCCCGACGTGATCACGCTGACCGAGGCCGAGAGCGGCCGCTACGCGATGGTCAACCGCGCCTTCGAGGCGTTGACCGGCTGGGACAGCGCCGAGGTGCTGGGCCGCACCTCCGAGGAGCTGGGCATCTGGGCCCATGCGGGCGATCGCACCGCGATCCGCGAGGTGATACGCCGCGAGGGTTCGGCCAGCAACATGCCGGTGAGCTTTCGCCGCAAGGACGGTGGCACGGTGTCCATGCTGGTGTCGGTCGCCCCCTTCGCGCTGGACGGCCAGGACTACCTGGTGCTGTACGCCCGCGACGTCAGCGAGAGCGAGCGCACGCGCCTGGTCCACGGCGCCATCCTGGAGAACGCCTCCATCGGTATCGCGCTGACGCGCGACCACCAGTTCGTGCTGGCCAATCCGCGCGTGGAGGCCATGTTCGGCTGGGCGCGCGGCAGCCTGCTGGGCCAGCATGGCAGCGTGGTCTGGCCCAGCGTGGAGGACTGGCAGGCCGTGGGCCGCGAGCTGGGCCCGCGGCTGGCGGCCGGCGAGCAGGTCGAGACCGAGCACACCATGCGCCGGCGCGACGGCTCCACCTTCCTGGCCCGGCTGCAGGCCAAGGCGGTGGACCCGGCCCACCCCAGCCGCGGCGGCACCATCTGGATCATCGAGGACGTCACCGAGCGTCACCGCATCCAGGCGGTTCTGGCCCAGGCCAAGGACGAGGCCCAGGCCGCCAGCCGTGCCAAGAGCGCCTTCCTGGCCAACACCAGCCACGAGATCCGCACGCCGCTCAACGGCCTGCTGGGCCTGGGCCGGCTGGCCCAGCAGCCCGATATCGGCGAGGCCCAGCGGCGCGACTACCTGAACCAGATGATGGAGAGCGCCGAGGGGCTGTCGGGCCTGATCTCCGACATCCTGGACCTCTCCAAGATCGAGGCCGGCCGGCTCACGCTGGAAAGCCAGCCCTTCTCGCTGCGCGAGCTGCTGGCCTCCATGCGCCTGGCCTATCTGACGCTGGCCCAGGCCCGCGGCCTGAGCTTCGCGGTGGACATCGATCCGCAGCTGCCGCAGTGGGTGTTCGGCGACCCGCTGCGCACCCGCCAGATCCTGTCCAACTACCTCACCAATGCGCTCAAGTTCACCGAGCGCGGCGGCGTGGAGCTGAGCGTGAAGGCGCTGCAGCGCAACGGCCAGGGCAGTGCCGGCGAGTGGGTGAGGCTGGAGGTGCGCGACACCGGCCCCGGCATCGCCGCCGAGCAGCAGGCGCGGCTGTTCCAGCCCTTCACGCAGGCGGACGAGTCCACCACGCGGCGCTTCGGCGGCACCGGCCTGGGCCTGTCCATCTGCCGGGAGCTGGCCACGCTGATGGGCGGTGAGGTCGGGCTGGCGAGCGCGGTGGGCGAGGGCTCGGTGTTCTGGGCCGAGCTGCCGCTGCCGGCCGCCCCCGCGCCCAGCAGCCACGCGCCACGCGAGCAGCGCGCGGCCGAGGGGCTGCAAGGCCTGCGCGCGCTGATCGCGGAGGACCACCCGGTCAACATGCTGATCGCGGCCGCCCAGCTGGAGCAATGGGGCATGGAGGTCGAGCAGGCCTGCGACGGCCGCCAGGCGGTGGAGGCGGTGCACGCGGCGGCCAGCATGGGCCGGCCCTTCGACATCGTGTTGATGGACGTGCAGATGCCGGTCATGGGGGGCCACGAGGCCACGCGCGAACTGCGCCGACACTACAGCGCCCAGCAACTGCCCATCATCGCGCTGACCGCCGCGGCCCTGGTGTCCGAGCGCGACGACGCGCTGGCCGCCGGCATGAACGACTTCCTGACCAAACCCATAGACACGCAGCGCCTGCATCAGACGCTGCTGCGACTGGCCCGCCCGGCCGCCGTGCCGGCCACGCTGCCCTCCCACGACTGAGAACGCCCTGGCATGAGCAACTCCCACGCCCGCAGCTTCAAGTACTACGACCTCATCATGGCGGCCTTCGTGTGTGTGCTGCTGTGCTCCAACCTCATAGGCGCGGCCAAACAGGCCCAGCTGGTGCTGCCCTTCTTCGGGCCGGTCACCTACGGCGCCGACCTGTTCTTCTTTCCGATCAGCTACATCTTTGGCGACATCCTGACCGAGGTCTACGGCTACGGGCGCGACCGCCGCGTCGTGTGGGCGGGCTTTGGCGCGCTGCTGTTTTCGGCCTTCATGGCCTATGTGGTGGTGCACCAGCCGCCCGCGCCCACCGATTTCATGGCGGTCTACCAGCCGCAGCTGGAGGCGGTGTTCGGCAACACCTGGCGCATCGCGGCCGGCTCCATGATCGCGTTCGCCTGTGGCAGCTTCGCCAACAGCTTCGTGCTGGCCAAGATGAAGGTCGCGACCCGGGGACGCTTTCTCGCGGCCCGCATCATCGGCTCCACCGTCGTGGGCCAGCTGGTGGACACCGGCGTGTTCTTCCTGATCGCGTTCTACGGCATCTGGGCCAACGAGCAGCTGTTCGCGGTCATCCTGACCCAGTACCTGTGCAAGACGGCCTGGGAGGTCGTGATGTACCCGGTCACCGCCCGTGTCGTCGGCTTCCTCAAGCGCGTGGAGGGCGTGGATTACTACGACCGCGGCACCGACTTCAACCCTTTCCGGCTGAAGGTCTGAGGGCGGGCCTTGCGCGCACTGGGGTAGAAAGCAACAAAAAGGGGCACCTCTCGGTGCCCCTTGTGCTTGGCTGCTTAGCGGCCTGACGCTTACTTGTACTTGTAGGTCGCCGAGATCGTGAAGTAGCGGCCGTACGGGTTGTGCAGGCCAGTGTTGTAGCCCAGGTAGGTGGCACCCGGATCGTAAGGTGCGCTCTCGTTCATGAAGTTCTGGATGTTCAGGGTCAGGGTCAGGTCCTTGAAGCCCTTGTAGCTGTAACCCAGATCGAACGTGGTCCAGCTGCTCATGGAGCAGGTCGGATAGCGGTTCAGGTACAGGTCGCGTCCGTTGGTTGCCGTCGGCGCCTGACCCACCTGGCTGCGGCCGGTGAGGCCCTTGGCCAGGTCGGCCGGATCCGTCACGTTGCCGTAGTGGCAGGTACGGCCCGAGTACTGCTTCATCGTGCCATCAGGCTGGCCTTCCTGGTTGCGGATGAAGGAGATGCCGCTCACGTAGTTCATCGCACCGGTGAAGGTGTGGTTGCCGTTCTCCAGCGAGGAGGTGAAGCGGAACTTGGTGCGCGGGATATCGCCTGCAGACGTCGCCCAGTCCCACAGGCCGCCGCGCGTGCCGACCAGGTTGTTGCCCGGGTAGCCGGGCTGCTCGATGCGCTCGTACTTGTTCGTGTAGGTGCCGTTGATCGAGTTGGTCCACTTGGCCTCGCCGTTCATCACGGTGGTCACGATGCGACCTTCGAAGTCGATACCCGACACCATGGTGCTGCCCTGGTTGCTCCAGGGGGTGGCGACCGTCAGCAGCGGGCCGGTGCCCGGCTTGCCGTTGAGCAGCAGGGCCGGATTGTCGTCACGCACCAGCGAGCCCGGCGGGTAGCGGTCCGGGTGGTCCACCACGTCCTGGGCGCTGCCCAGCGCCACTTCGCCGTTCTTGCGAATCTTGAAGTAGCCCAGCACGACGTCGACGCCACGCGTGGGCGACAGGACCAGGCCGAAGGACGAGCTGTAGGCCGTCTCGGGGCGCAGTGCTGGGTTGGCACCGCCCTGGCCGGACACGGTCTTGTTGCAGTCGGCAGCTTCGGCGCCGGGGAAGGGCACTTGCGGCGACGCGTTGGTATCGCAGCGCAGCGGGTCTTGCAGACCGTTCACGAAGAACTGTGCGCCTCCGGGGCTGACCTGCGACACGGCGGGAGCGCGGAAGCCCTCGGCGTAGGTGCCGCGGAAGGTCAGCATGTCGTTGACCGCCCACTTGAAGCCCGCCTTGGGCACGAAGTTGGTCTTGATGCCGGGGTACTTGTCCACGCGACCGGCCAGATCGATGTCCAGTGATGTCAGCACCGGCAGGTGGAACTCGGCGAAGCCCGACTTCACATTGCGCGAGCCAACGACGGCCGTGTTCGCCAGACCCAGGATGTTGCCGGCGGCGTTGTCCGGATCGGGTGCGATGTCGATGGACTCGCGGCGCAGTTCCAGGCCGGCCGCCATGCCGACCGGGCCGCCCGGCAGCTTGCCGAACTCGGTGCTCACCTTGGCATCCCACTGGATGATCTCGGCCGAACCCTTGTTCAGCAGGGGGCGCGACAGATTGGGGTCTGCTGCGATGGAGGCGAGAGAGCGATTGGTGCCGCCCGACTGCGGTCCCAGCATCTGGCGCAGCACCGGCAGGCGCAGGAAGCCGTAGTAGTACTCGTTGCGATCAGACTTGTTCCACAGGACGGCGGATTCCCAGTCCCAGTTGTTGAACACGGTACCCTTTGCACCAGCCAGCGCACGGTAGCCCTCGTTCAGCTCGTTGAAGCCGCCCTTGATGTTCTCGAAACGCATTTGCACCGCAGCGCGCGAGTTCGGGAACGGGTTGTCCGGATGGCCGGCTTCCAGGATGGCCTGGAAGGACGGCGCCGTGCCGGAGCCACCCAGCAGGAAGTTGCTGGTGGGCGAGAGGCCGGAGATGGTGCGCGGTGCGCCCAGGTACTTGCGCTCGCTGCGGCTGTAGGCCAGTTCGGAGAACGCGGTGATGTTGTCGTTCACCTTCAGCGTGCCACGGGCCAGCACGCTGGCGTCCGAGCCCGGGTTCTGCATCTCGTTGAACTGATCGAGATTGAAGTTGCAGAACGTGCGGTTCAGCAGGCCGGCGGCGGATGCGGCCGTGGAGAAGCCGTACTTGATGGCGTCGGCCGTCGCGACCGACATCTGCTGCGACGTGGGGCAGTCGGTCTTGTTGATGATGTTGGCCGAGCTTGCCTGCGAGAAATTGCGCGCCCCGGCCGTGCCTTCCCGCGTGAAGAAGGGCGACGCCGACACGAAGCTGCCGTAAGGGTTGCGGCGCAGGTTCAGCGCGCGGTAATCGGCCGCGTAGATCCCGGCGTCGGTGCTGTCACCCTCGAGGCTGCGCCCCTTGAGCGAGAAGTCGGCGCCAACCATCAGGTTGTAGCCATTGGCGGCCAGGTCACCGAAGCCGACCGTGCCGCTGATACCGCCGCGCTGGTATTCACCGTGGCCGTTGGAACCGGCCGTCGCCTTCATTTCCAGGCCCTGGTAGTCGGTGCGTGTGATGAAGTTGATCACGCCGCCGATCGCGTCCGAGCCGTAGACCGCCGACGCGCCGTCCTTCAGCACTTCCACGCGAGCGATTGCCGACACCGGAATGGAGTTCAGGTCGTACAGCGTGGACGTGCCGTTGTTGGGGTTGGCATAGGCTGACGGCGTCATGCGGCGACCGTTCAGCAGGATCAGCGTGGACGTGGCCGTCAGGTTGCGCAGCGACACCGTGGCCACGCCGCGCGAGAAGCCGTTCTGGTTGGGCGTGTCGCTGAAGCCGTCATTGCCTATGGCCGGCACCAGACGCTTCATCAGCTCCAGTACGTTTTGGGCCCCCGAGGCTGCGATCTCGGACGCCGTGATCACGTCCACCGGCGAGCTGCCCTCACGAGCGACGCGCTTGATGTTGGAGCCCGTGACTTCGATCCGTTCAAGCTGCTGGGGTTTTTGCTCCTGGGCTTGGGCCTGGAGGCTCAGGCCTTGCACGGCGAGTGCGGTGAGGGTCAGGGCAAGCTTTGGAATGTTTCTGCGCATTTCCGTAGATGAAGCTGGAGTTGCTGGACATTGCAGTCTGTCCTCGAGCTTGGTTACAGAAAAACACGGACATGCCCCCTTGACAAGGCATCGGTGTAAAAAATGCCAGTCATGACACCCGTGTGGCAGCGCGCATTGGCTCATTCACAACAGGGTGAGCCGGTCGAAGTGTTGCTTGCTTGCGTCAAGCTGTGCGGCACAGCTGTCGCTAGGCTGACTGATTCCAGCTGGGTGTCGGCGGGGTTGTTGATAGGACTTCAGGGAGCTACCAGCGGCAGCCTGCGCCGGCGTTCGCCGGTGAGCGCGAACCAGGCATTGGCCAGCGCCGGCGCGACCGGCGGCAGGCCGGGCTCGCCGACGCCGCTGGGCGAGCGCTCGCTGGGCACGAAGAAGGTCTCGATCGGCGGGCACTGGGCCAGCGTCAGCAGCGGGTGATCGCCGAAGTTCTGCTGCTTCACCGCACCCTCCACCACGTCGATGCGGCCCCACAGCGCGGCCGTGAGGCCGAACACCACGGCGCTTTCCACCTGGCGGGCGACGATGGCGGGGTTCACGACCGTGCCGCAGTCCAGCGCGCACACCACGCGCCGGGCGCGCGGCTGGCCCTGTTCGCTCACCACCTCCACCACTTGCGCGACCACGGTGTCGAAGCTCTCGTGCAGCGCCAGGCCGCGCGCCACGCCCTCGGGCAAGGGCTGACCCCAGCCGGCCGCCTCGGCCGCGCGCCGCAGCACCGCCTGGTGGCGCGGCAGCCCCTGCAGCAGCGCCAGCCGAAACTGCAGCGGATCGGCCTGGGCTGCGTGCGCCAGCTCATCGATGAAGCATTCCTTGAAGAAGGCGTGGTGGGAGTGGCCCACCGAGCGCCACATGCCCACCGGCATCGCGCTGGGCACGCGCACCTGGGCGATGCGCTGGTGCGCGAACGCATAGGGCTGGTCGAACAGGCCCTCGGCCGCGGTCTTGTCCGGCGCGCCGCCGGCAGCCAGCAGCGCGGCGGGCGCACGGCCGTCCGGGAAGCTGTTGCGGTTGAGGAGGTCCAGCAGCGTCGCGCGGCCCGGCATCACGCGTTCGCTCCAGTGCGCCAGCATCGCGTCGGACGCGTTGGTGATGGCCAGCGCCAGCGGCCGTCCGGCGTCGTCCAGCCCGCCCTGCAGCACGGCCACGTCGGCGGGGCGGTAGAAGTCGTGCGTCATGTCCTCCTCGCGCGACCAGCTCAGCTGCACCGGCAGGCCCTCGGTGGCCATCGCGACCCGCACCGCCTGGCCGATGAAATCCAGCTCCAGGCGCCGGCCGAAGCCACCGCCCAGATAGCTGACCTCCACGCTCACCGCGTCCTCGGGTACGCCGGCCACGCGGGCCGCGAGCTCGCGCGCCAGACCCGGCACCTGGGTGGGCGCCCACAGGTGCACGCGACCGTCCTTGACCTGGGCCGTGCAGTTCATGGGCTCCAGCGTCGCGTGGGCCAGGTAGGGCGCGCTGTAGACGGCCTCCAGGCGCTTGGCGGCGCCGGCCAGCGCGGTCGCCGCGTCGCCCTGCTGCGTGAACGCAAAGCCGCCCTGGTGCGCCGCGGCCTCGCGAGCCTGCTGCTCCAGCTGGGCGAGCAGCGCGGCCGAGTCCAGCGCACCGCCCGCCGGCGGGGTCCAGGCCACCTCGAGCGCGCGGGCGGCCTCGCGGGCGTGCCAGGTCGTGCCCGCCACCACCGCATAGGCGGCGGTCGAGCCGGCCACCGGGGGCAGCGCGACGAGCTGGCGCACGCCAGCGCGAGCGCGGACGGCCTCGGCATTGGCGACCGGCGCGAGGCCCCCGCCCAGCTGCGGCGCGTGGCGCACGGCGGCAAACAGCAGGCCGGGCGGGCGCTGGTCCAGCCCGAAGCGGGCGCTGCCGTCCACCTTGGCCGGCAGGTCCAGGCGGGGCTTGGCCTGGCCGATCTGGCGCCACAGCGCGGCGGGCTTGAGCTGCAGGTCACCGGGTGCGGTCTGGGCCGCCGCGGCGGCGAACTGGCCGTAGTGGCCCAGCGCCTGCGCGCCGCGGTGGATCACGCCGGCCTGCACCTGCAGCTCGGCCAGCGGCAGGCGGTGCTGGGCGGCCGCGGCCGCCAGCAGCTGGGCGCGCGCGGTGGCGGCGGCCCAGCGCAGCGGCTCCCACGCGTCGGCCAGCGAGGAGGAGCCGCCGGTGAGGTTGAGCCCCAGCTCGCGCGCGACCTTGGCGGTGATCCAGTGCGACAGCCGGTAGGGCAGGCGCCTCTGCTCGCGGTCACGCGGACCGTAGGGCAGGTTGCCCAGCGCGGCGGCCACATTGCCGTAGACCGCGTCGTGCCCGGCCGGGATCAGGCGCACGCGCGCCAGCGGCAGCTCCAGCTCCTCGGCCACCAGCTGGGCCAGGCCGGTGTGCACGCCCTGGCCCATCTCGCTGCGGTTCATCGCCAGCAGCGCCGTGCCGTCGGCCGCGATCTTGAGCCAGCCGTTCAGCGCCACCTCGCCGTCCACCGGCGGCAGCAGCGCGGCCGAGCCCAGGCGCGAGCGCGGCGGCAATGCGCCCCAGCCGACGATGAGCGCGCCGGCCGCGCCCAGGCCGCTGAGCAACCAGGTGCGGCGCTTCATGCGCCGGCTCCGTCGCTGCCTGCGTCGGCGATGCGGTGCGGCGAAAGCGCCGGTGGCCACGGTGCGGGCAACTGGCGGGCGGCCAGCTTGATCGCGGCGCGCACGCGCGGGTAGGTGCCGCAGCGGCACAGGTTGGTGATGGCGGCGTCGATGTCGGCATCGCTGGGCCGTGGGTTGCTGGCCAGCAGCGCGGCGGCCGCCATCAGCATGCCGCTCTGGCAATAGCCGCATTGCGGCACCTGCTCGGCCAGCCAGGCCGCCTGCACGGCATGGGGGTGGCCGCCCTGCGCCAGGCCCTCGATGGTGGTGACCGCCTTGCCCTGGGCCATGGCCAGCGGCGTCACGCAGGAGCGCATCGCGACGCCGTCCACCTGCACGGTGCAGGCGCCACAGGCGCCTATGCCGCAGCCGTACTTGGTGCCGGTGAGGTGCAGGCCGTCGCGCAGCACCCACAGCAGGGGCATGGCGGGGTCGCGGGCGAGTTCGGGCAGGGTCTGGGGGTGGCCGTTGACGGTCAGTTCCATGGAGGGGCTTTCGGGGCGTGTCGCCGGCCAGGATAGCCGTGACGGCGGACAATTCGCGTCATGAGCCAAGCCCCCCACGACCTGCTGTTCGTGCTGCTGCCCGATGGCGGCATCGCGCCCGATGGCCCCGACACGCTGGAGCCGCTGGCCGCGGCGCTGCGCACGCAATACCCGCAGGCCGCGCTGCTGACGCTGAACCCGCCGCTGCGCGACGCCGAGGGGCGCTACCGCTGGTGGCGCGACGAACGGCCCAGCCCCGAGGATCTGGCCGCGGCGGTGGCGGCCCTGACGGCCCAGCTGCGCGCCGAGGGCGCGCGCCTGGACCTGCCCTGGCAGCGTGTGGCGCTGGCCGGCCATGGCGACGGCGCGCTGCTGGCGCTGGAGGCGGTGCAGGCCGAACCGGCACTGGTGGGGCGTGTGCTGGCCTTTGCGGGCAGCCACCTGGGGCGGCCCGAGCATGCGCCGCAGGATGTCTGCGTGCACCTGTTGCACGGCCTGGCCGATCCGCGCTACCCCTATCGCTACGTGGTGGACGCGGCCCAGGCCCTGGTGGACCTGGGTGCCGACGTGACGGCCGACCTGCTGCCGCACCTGGACCACGGCCTGCATCCGGCGCTGATAGACAAGGCCATGGAGCAGCTGCGCAGCTTCATCCCGGCGCGGTTGTGGCGCGAGGCGCTGATCGCCGCGCAGGAGAGCGAGGCGCCGGCAGGGCGCAGCTAGACCCCGACCATCATCGTGATGGCGCGTACCAGGTCCGGATCGGCCTGGCGCTTGAACTCCGGGATGCTGCCCCAGTACAGCAGCCGGCCCCATTCGTAAGCCAGCACATAGACCTCGGGTTGCGAGCCGGTCATCAGCACATAGCGATGCAGCTCCAGCGTACGCCCCTCCACAGTGAGGCTGCGCTGGGCCAGTGGCGGCAGGCCCAGCAGCGCCTGCACCTGGGCCGGGGTCTGCCCCTTGCTGAGCAGCGACAGCTGGTCGTGGCGTATGGCCGGCGTCATCGCGCAGCCGGTGGCCAGCGCGGCCAGGCCCAGCAGCAGGTGACGCCGGCTCACGGGGCCGCGGGTGCGTCGGGCGCTCATTTGGCAGCGGCCGCCATGCGGGCGCGCACCTCGGCGGCGACCGCGTTCTGCTCGGGCGAGGCGTCCTTGCTCAGCTGCTCCAGCGTGCCCCAGGCCAGCAGTCGGCGCTCTGGCAGACCCTGCACCACGACCAGCGGCGCGGTGACCGCCACCTGGGTCGGGATCACCATGCAGTTGGGCGTGCACACCGTCATCATCTCGGTGCGGCTGCCCACCACCACGTTGAACTGGCGCACCGCGGCACGCTGGGCGCCATAGGGCATCTCGAAGCTGAGCAGCGGGGTGGCGCCGCCCAGCGTGCGCTCCACGTCGGCCGCCGTCATCTGCGGCGACAGCGCGGCGAGCTGGGCCTGGTTGACCGGGCGGGTGGTGGCGCAGGCAGTCAGCAGCAGGCTGAGGGCGAGGGGGGCCAGCAGGGGGAATCTCATGGCTTGGGGTCTCCAGGGTTGTTGTGTCGGTTCATGCATGCCGGCCGTCCTTCGCCAGGCGTCGCCCCGTGCGCGGGCACGGTGTTTAGGGGCTCATGCCTGCCGGCCTGCATGCCGTCAGGCTTTCGCCCGGCGTCGCCCCGTGCGCAGGCACGGGGCTCGGTCCGGGCTCAGTCCAGCACCACTTCCGTTCTGACCACGCCGGCGCGCTCCGCGCTGGCGCTGAGGGCGAGGCGGGTACCGACCGGGGCGCGCACCACCCATTCGGCCACCGCGCGGTCGGCGGTGACCTGGCGGTTGGCCAGGAAGGCCAGCTGGCTTTGCTTGGGCGCGTGGCCTTCCAGCTGCGGGCCTTCCATGCGCTCCTTGCCGCCTATCAGGCTGATCGCGGGATCGCCGGCCGGCAGGTGGATCTCGAACATCACGCCGCGCACCACCTTGCGTTCCAGCGCGCGCTGGGTCACATAGGCCGGCAGGTAGCCGGTGTTGGCCACCGCCAGGCGCACGCGCCAGGTGTCGGGGCCCAGCGCGCGCACTTCGGTGCGCAGCAGCTCCAGCTTGGGCAGGCTCAGCGCGATCTGGGTCATCCACGCCGGGAAGCGCGCCACCTCGCGCTCGCGCAGCGCCGGCGGCGGGTTGCGCCAGTAGTTCATCTTGTCCCAGCCGCCGATATCCACCGCGCCCAGCTGCGGGTGCTGGAAGGGCGTCCAGTCCACATGGGCCTGGCCGCCGCACTGTTCGTCGCTCCATTTCAGCAGCTTGAGGTCGTCCGCCACCGGGTGGTCGCGGTACCAGTCGATCCACTTGTAGTCGGTGATGCCGGCCTCGCGGTTGGGCGCCCACAGCTCCACGGTCCAGAACAGCGCGCCCAGGTGCTCGTAGACCCAGTCCTGCGTGCCGGTGATGACCTCCTTGGGGTGGTAGCGGAAGTCCTCGTAGATGCTGATGGCCGGGTAGCCGGTGGCTTGCTCGCCCAGGGCCGAGAAGCGCTGGAAGGTCCAGAGGTCCTCGGGCGTCATGTCCTTGTCGGCGCGTGTGCCGCAGGGGCGCAGGATCACGCCGCTGTGGGTGTGGAAGCTCAGCGCCGCGCCGATGTTGGGATGCTGGCTGATGAACTCCACCATGGCGCGCACCTCGGGCTCGCTGGTGGGGAAGGGGCCGGCGCCCAGCTGCTGAAACTCCTGGCGCCACTCGGCGGGGAAGTTACGGTTCAGATCCAGCCCTTCGCGATCGGGGTTGACTTTGACCGTGAGCCCGTCGTGGTTCCTGATGAAGCCCTCGGGGATGAGGCGGTAGTACTCGCCGCCGAACTCGCCCGGCTCGCGCGGCACCATCAGGCGCGGGTCGTCCGCATGCTTCTTGTAGCCGCCGTGCGGGTCGGGCACGCGCATCGTGAGGATGCGGCCGTCGCCGTCCACGTCCTCCACGGTGAGGCCGTCCACCGGCTCTTCCACGTAGGGATAGGGCCGGGTGGAGCTGCGGATGTGGCGCGGCCGGGCCTGCAGCGCGAGCTCGGCACCGTCGGGGTTGAGGCGGGGCACGAGGTAGAGCGCGCGGCTGTCCAGCAGCCGGTTCACCTGCGCGGCTTCGGGCGTGCTGCCGCCGTGCAGGCTGAGCAGCTGGTGCAGGTAGTAGAGGCAGGCGGTGGAGGCGGTCAGCTCGGCCGCGTGGATGTTGCCGTCCACCCACAGCGCGGGCTTGTCGATGTCGATGCCGGTGGCCAGGTGGGTCAGCACCACCACCCAGATGTCGCGGCCCTCGTGGCTCTTGCCTATGGAGCGCACCGACACCAGGTTGGGCCGCGCCTCGGCGTAGGCGAACAGCAGCTGGGTGAGTTCCTCGTGGTGGTAGAACTGGTCGAAGCGGGGCGTGGGCAGGGGGCTGTGCATGAGCTGGGCCCGCAGCCAGGGCCCGGGCGGTCACAAAGGGTTACAGGCGCCCGCGATTGTGCAAACCGGCCTCGGCCGCCACGCCAGGGTTTGCCCGAGGCGACGGCCCGCGTTCAGGCGGGCCCCGCGCCGCGCAGGGCTCACTGGCCCTTGAACAAGACCTGGAACTGCCGCGACACCGGCAGCTTCTCGTCGCGGCCCCGCAGCGTCACCACCATGTGGCCCTCGTCTATGCGTACGGCCCGCGCGATGCAGCGGCTGTTGACCAGCACGCTGCGGTGGATCTGCCAGAACTGCTCGGGGTCCAGCTGGGTCAGCAGCTCACGCAGAGGTGTGCGTATCAGCGCGTCGCCGCCCTGGTGCACGACCCGGGTGTAGCGCTGATCGGCCTCGAAATAGATCACCTCGTCCGGCGGGATCAGCAGCACCTCACGGCCCAGGCTGGCCTGGATGGGGCGGTTGGTCGGCCGGGCCGGGGCCAGGTGTTGCAGCAACTGCTGCAGCGCCGCGGTGTCGGGGCCGGGCTGGGCCAGGCGCGGGCGTAGCCGGGCCAGGGTCTGGGCCAGGCGGGCGTCGTCCACCGGCTTGAGCACATAGTCCAGCGCGCCGGCCTCGAAGGCGGCGAGCGCGTGCTCGTCGAAGGCGGTCACGAACACGATCAGCGGCGGCGTGCTCAGGCCCGCGAGCCGGCGCGCCACCTCCAGGCCGGACAGGCCCGGCATGCGGATATCCAGGAAGGCGATGTCGGGCTCCAGCGCCAGGCAGTCGTCCCAGGCCTCGGCGCCATTGCTGCTGGCCGCGACCAGGTCCAGCTCGGGCCACAGCCGCGCCAGTGCGGCGCGCAACTGCTCGCGCGGGGCTTCCTCGTCGTCGGCGATCAGGGCGGTGGGGCGGGTGGGGGTCATGTCTTGAGCGGCAGGCTGAGGGTGGCCAGCGTCCCGGGGTGGGCGTTGGCGAGGGTGAGCGTGGCGCCCGGGCAGGCCTGGGCGAGGCGGCGGCGGGTGTTGGACAGGCCCACGCCGTCGGTCCAGCCGGGGGCCAGGCCGGGGCCGTCGTCCTGCACGTCCAGATGCAGCCAGGCGCCGTCACGCCGCGCGCGCAGCGTGAGCCGGCCGCCGTGCAGCTGTGGCTCCAGCCCATGGGTGATCGCGTTCTCGGCCAGCGTCAGCAGCGTGCCGGGGGGCAGGGCGGCATCGAGCGCCGGGTCCACCGCCAGGTCCACGGCCAGGCGCGTGCCCATGCGGGCCTGCATGATGGCCAGGTAGCGCCTCACCATCTCGACCTCGTCGGCCAGCGGCTGCAGCTCGCGCTCGAACATGGGCAGCGTGGCGCGCAGGTAGGCCGTGAAGTCGCGCAGCAGCGGCGCGGCGCGCGGGTCCTGCGTGTCCACCCAGTGCTGCAGCGAGGCCAGCGTGTTGAACAAGAAGTGCGGCTGTATCTGCGCGGTGGCGAGCTGGGTGGACAGACGCAGCGCGGCGTCCTGGTCGGCCAGCTCGCGCAGGCGGGCTTCGATCTGCTGCACGCGGAAGATGGTCAGCATCCACCAGCCGCTGAGCACGCCGGTCATGCCGGCCACCAGGGCCAGCACCACATCCTTGTGGCCCAGGCGAATCAGCGCGATGCAGGCCACGGCATTGGCCGCCGCCACCGCATAGCAGTAGAGGTTGAGCCGCCGCCGTGTGGGGCGCCACCACAGGTCGCGCGAGATCAGCAGCAGCACGCCGGCCACGCCGGCCCACAGCAGCCACCACAGGGTCTGCGTGAACCAGCCGCGGCCATGCTGAGCCCACAGCATCAGCGGCAACATCGACAGCAGGTTGATGACGACGAAGCTGTCCACGGTGACCGGCCAGGGCTGCTGGCCGGCGCGGGCCATTTCGTCGGGCGTGAACACGCGGACCGGGCCGGGATACAGCCATTGCCGGCAGGTGGTGGCGGAGAGCAGCGAGCGCATGGCGGGCGAGTCTAGGCGGGGCCGTGCCCGGCTCGGCCGCGCGGGCGGCGAATGGCGGCCCGGGGCGTGTGGATGGTTGTTCGACCGATCGGTCGGGAAACATGCAGAATGCGCCCATGGCTCCCTGGACCTGTCTTGACCTGGATCGCCGTGGCGACGGCGTGGCGTGGCTGACCATGAATCGGCCGGCCGTCTTCAATGCCTTCGACGAGACGCTGATCGCCGAGCTGGACGAGGCGTTCGCGACGCTGGGCGTGGACCCGTCGGTGCGCGTCATCGTGCTGGCCGGGCGCGGCAAGCATTTCAGCGCCGGCGCCGACCTGCAGTGGATGCAGCGCGCCGCCGCGGCCTCGCAGGAGGCCAACCTGGCGGACGCGCGTCATTTCGCCGCGATGCTGGCCCGTATCGCCGACTGCCCCAAGCCCACGCTGGCGCGGGTGCATGGCGCGGTGATGGGCGGCGGCGTGGGCCTGGTGGCCGCCTGCGACCTGGCGGTGTCGGCCAGCAACGCCAACTTCTCGGTCAGCGAGGCTCGCATGGGCATCTTGCCCGCGGTCATAGGCCCGCACCTGGTGAACGCCGTGGGGCCGCGCGCCGCGCGCCGCCTGGCGCTGACTGCCAGCCGCTTCGGTGCGGACGAGGCGCTGCGCCTGGGCCTGGTGAATGCACTGGCCGAGCCCGAGCAACTGGACGCCGCGGTGGACGCCCAGTTGCAGGACCTGCTGGCCAGTGGCCCGCAGGCCCAGGCCGAGATCAAGCAGCTGTATGCGCGGCTGACGCCCGGCGCCGTGTCCGCCACGGTGCGCGAGCTGAGCGCCCAGACCATTGCGCGCGTGCGCGCCACGCCCGAGGCCCGCGAAGGCTTCGACGCCTTCTTCGCCAAGCGCGCCCCGAACTGGAAACCCCACTCATGAGTTCTTTGAATCTGGCCCAGGCCCGCGTGCTGGTCGTGGGCGCCGGCCTGATGGGCGCCGGCATTGCCCAGGTCGCCGCCCAGGCCGGCCATGCGGTGCGGCTGTTCGACACCCGCGAGGGCGCGGCCGAGGCCGCCAAGGCCAAGCTGGCCAGCACGCTGGACGGCCTGGTGGCCAAGGGCAAGCTCACGGCCGAAGCCGCGGCGGCCACGCTGGCGCGCATCACGCCGGTGGCCGCGCTGCAGTCGGCCGACCTGGTCATCGAGGCCATCGTCGAGAACCTGGAGGTCAAGCGCGCGCTGTTCGCCGACCTGGAGGCGTTGCTGCCGCCGCAGGCGGTGATCGCCACCAACACCTCGTCCATCTCGGTGACCGCTCTGGCCCGCGGCATGCAGAGGCCCGAGCGGCTGGTGGGCATGCACTTCTTCAACCCGGTGCCGCTGATGAAGCTGGTGGAGGTGGTGTCCGGCCTGGGCACGGCGCCCGAGGTCGCCCAAGCGGTGTTCGAGCTGGCCGCGCGCTGGGGCAAGGTGCCGGTGCATGCGCGCTCCACGCCCGGCTTCATCGTGAACCGCATCGCCCGGCCGTTCTACGCCGAGGCGCTGATGCTGCTGCAGGAGCGCGCCGCCGCGCCCGAGCTGATCGACGCCTGCCTGCGCTCGGCCGGCTTTCGCATGGGCCCCTGCGAGCTGATGGACCTGATAGGCCACGACACCAATTTCGCGGTGACGAACTCGGTGTTCGCGGCCAACTTCTTCGACCGGCGCTTCACGCCCTCGCTGGTGCAGCAGGAGCTGGTGGACGCGGGATTTCTGGGGCGCAAGAGCGGGCGCGGCTTCTACCGCTACCCCGACGGGCCGCCGGCGCTGCCCGCGCTCAGCGTGGCCGTGCCGAGCGCGGCGCAGATCGTGGTTCATGGTCAGGGCGCGGTGGCGGATCGCTTCGCGGCCGCGCTGCCCGACGCGGTGCGCGAGCGCGACAGCGACTGGACCGGCCTCAGCGTGGACGGCCACCAGCTGCGTCTGACCGATGGTCGCCGCGCGGCCGAGCTGGCGCCGGGTGCGGCGGTGTTCGACCTGCCGCTGGCTGCGAGCGGCGACCTCGCCTTCGCCGGTGACGTCGCCACCGCGGCCTGGTTGAGCGTGCTGGGCCTGACCCCGCGCGCCATGGCCGATGTGCCGGGCCTGGTGGTGGCGCGCACGATCGCGATGCTGATCAACGAGGCGGCGGACGCGGTCAGCCAGGGCGTGTGCGACGAGGCCGGCGCCGATGCGGCGATGAAGCTGGGCGTGAACTATCCCGCCGGCCCCTTCGAATGGCTGGCCGGCTGGGACCGGCGCGCGGTGGTCGCGCTGCTGGACCGGCTGGATCAGCATCACCGCGGCGAGCGCTACCGCGTGTCTGCTCATCTGAAGTGACCCGGTCCGCGCCCAGGCCGGCGCGGACCTCTGACTCTTGCAACACAGGGGCTCCCATGACCCATGCCTTCATCTGCGACGCCATCCGCACCCCCTTCGGCCGCTATGGCGGCGCGCTGTCCTCCATACGCACCGACGACCTCGCGGCGCTGCCCCTCAAGGCCCTGATGGCGCGCCACGCCGGACTGGACTGGGCGGCGGTGGAGGACGTGATCTACGGCTGCGCCAACCAGGCCGGCGAAGACAACCGCAATGTGGCCCGCATGGCCGCGCTGCTGGCCGGCCTGCCCATCGCCGTGCCGGGGGTGACGGTGAACCGGCTGTGCGGTTCGGGCCTGGACGCGGTGGGCACGGCGGCGCGAGCCATCCGCGCGGGCGAGGCCGGGCTGATGATCGCGGGTGGCGTGGAGAGCATGAGTCGTGCGCCCTTCGTGATGCCCAAGGCCGAGTCGGCCTTCAGCCGCAGCAATGCCATCTACGACACGACGATAGGCTGGCGCTTCATCAACAAGCAGATGAAGGCGGCATACGGCGTGGACGCCATGCCCGAGACCGCCGAGAACGTGGCGCGCGACTACGGCATCTCGCGCGAGGATCAGGACCGCATGGCGCTGGCCTCGCAGCAAAAGGCGCTGGCGGCGCAGCAGCGCGGCTTCTTCGAGCGCGAGATAGCGCCCGTGGAGGTGCCGCAGAAGAAGGGCGAGCCGCTGCGCGTGCTGCTGGACGAGCACCCGCGCGCGACCAGCCTGGAGGCGCTGGCCAAGCTCAAGGGCGTGGTCACGCCCGAGGGCACGGTGACGGCCGGCAATGCCAGCGGCGTGAATGACGGCGCCTGCGCGCTGCTGCTGGCCAGCGAGGCCGCCGCCGCCCGGCATGGCCTGACCCCGCGGGCGCGCGTGGTGGGCATGGCCACCGCCGGCGTGGCGCCGCGCATCATGGGCATGGGCCCGGCGCCGGCCACGCGCAAGCTGCTGGCGCAGACCGGTCTCTCGCTCGCGCAGATGGACGTCATCGAGCTGAACGAGGCCTTTGCCGCGCAGGGCCTGGCCGTGCTGCGCGACCTGGGCCTGGCGGATGACGATGAGCGCGTGAACCCGAATGGCGGCGCGATCGCGCTGGGCCATCCGCTTGGGGCCAGCGGCGCGCGCCTGGTGACCACGGCCGTCAACCAGCTGGAGCTGAGCGGCGGCCGCTATGCGCTGTGCACCATGTGCATAGGCGTGGGGCAGGGCATCGCGGTGGTGATAGAGCGGGTCTGATCACGGGGCTGAACCCGGGCCGCGTCGGCGCGGCGGCATGAAAAAAAGGGATCCCCGAGGGGATCCCTTTTGCTTGGGTGCCAGACCCGGACTTCGGCTTAGAAGTCGTAGGTGCCGCGCACGTAGTAGGAGCGGCCCGTCGGGTTGGTGAAGCGCGGGTCGTAGCCAGCCTGGAAGAGGTCTTCCTGGTAGCTCAGCGGCGGGTCACGGTCCGTCAGGTTGTGCACGCCGACCGTCAGCGTCAGCGGCTTGATGGGGCGCCAGGAGCCGTACACGTCCATGGTCGTGTAGGGCTTCACGCGGCTCTCACCGTCCGCATCCAGGTAGCCGGACTTGTAGTACACGGTCGTGCCGGCCGAGAACTGATCCTTGCTCCAGGCGGCCGACAGGGTCTGCTGCCAGCGGAACACCGGCGACGCGCCCGAGTACAGACCCACGTTCTGGATGAACGGGCCACCGGCAAAGTTCTGGTACTCGTACTTGGTGACGTAGGTGCTGTTCAGGCCGAAGTTGAACGCGCCGTAGACGGTACGCAGGCGGTAGCTGGCCGTGATGTCCACGCCACGGGTGTGCAGGTCGCCGAGGTTCTGCGTGCGGGCGTCGATGTAGCCGCAGTCAGCACCCGGGCACAGCGAACCGTCGGTCGACAGGTGACCGGTGGAATCGCGGTGGAAGTACTGGCTGAACAGCGCTTGGTTGCTCGGGTTGAACAGCGTGCTGTCGGCGATGGCGCCGATCTGGTTGCGCAGGCGCAGCCACCACATGTCCACACCGATGCTGACGTCGGCGATGGGCTCGATCACCATGCCCAGGTTGGCCGTCTTGCTCTTCTCGGGCTGCAGGTTCAGATTGCCGCCGGTCAGCTTCTGGAACTGGGCCTTGCAGTTGTTCACTGCGGCGCCGGTGGGCGTGCCGCCCGGGCAGGTCAGCGGGTCATTGACCGTGGCCGTGTTCGTGTAGGCCTGGGCCGAGTGGATCTCGTACAGCGAAGGCGCACGGAAGCCGGTGGAGTAGGCGCCACGGAACAGCACCTGCTTGAACGGCTGGAAGCGGAAGCTGACCTTGGGGTTGGTCGTGTTGCCGAAGTCGCTGTAGCGGTCATAGCGCAGCGCGGCGGTCACGTCCAGACTCTTGAGCAGCGGCACGTTCAGCTCGGTGTACGCGGCCGACACATTGCGCGAGCCCGAGTTGTAGGTGTTGGGGTCGATGCCGGTGGAGGCGACCACGATGGACGCGTAGCTGGTGTTGGCCTGCGTCGTGAAGCTCTCGCGGCGGAACTCCGTGCCGAACGCCACGGCGGCCGGACGGCCGGCACCCAGCCAGTCACCCAACTCGCGGCTGGCGTGGGCGTCCAGGGCCTTGGTCGTGCCTCGGCCAAACTGCAGCGTGCCCACGGCCAGTGCCTTGTCCAGCAGGGCCTGGCCCGCGGCGTCTTGTGCGCCGAAGGGGTTGATCACGCCGGTCAGCACGCCTTCGGTGATCAGGTTGCCGTTGGCATAGCCCGAGATCAGCTTCTCGGTGACGCGGTTCTGGTTGTAGCTCAGGCCGACGCCGTAGTCCCAGTTCGCCAGCGTGCCGTCCATGGCCAGCACAAAGCGTTGCTGGATGTTGGTGTTCTCGTCGCCGCGGCCGCCGTTGGGCACATCACGCCACTTGACGTTGACGTAGCCCGGCTGCACGGCGGCCCCACCCGCGGTCAGCGTGGTGCCGACCTTCTTGTCGGTGTAGGCCGGGTCCAGCGGCACCGTCGGCGTGAAGCCGCTGCCGGCGTTGCCCGGGTAGTAGGGGTTGGCCGAACCGTCGGGGCGGAAGGGGTTCTGGATCAGGGCGCCGAAGGGCACGGGGGCGACGCGGGTCCAGACCGTGCTCTGCGTGCCGAAGTATTCGGCGGACAGCACATGGTCGTCGGCCAGCTTCATCGAGCCCTTGAGCATCACGGAGTTGCGCTCGGACTTGGGGATGTAGTCCACGTAGCTGGACGTGGTCATGTAGCAGGACAGGTTGTCACCGGCCGGCGTCAGGAAGGTGCCCTTGGCGCAGCTGGGGGCGGCCGGGTTGGCCACGTCGCCCTCGCCCTGGTAGTAGTTGCCCGGGCTGGTCGAGCCGGACAGGCCACCGGGGTAGCGCGTGTTGAAGTCGCGCTGGGTGCCGCCGATCGCCGCCTGGCGCTGGGTGTCGATGAAGCCGAAGACGTTGAAGCCGTCCTTCCACAGGTCGCCGTAGCCGAAGCCGGCGTTGGCCGACTTGCTGGTGCCGCCGGCGTGCTGCGGGCTTTCGTACTGGGCCGACACGGTCGCGCCCTTGTAGTCCTTGCGGGTGATGAAGTTGATCACGCCGCCGATGGCGTCCGTGCCGTACAGCGACGAGGCGCCGTCACGCAGCACTTCCACGCGATCCAGCGCAGCCAGCGGGATCATGTTCAGGTCGGGAGCCGAGCCGTCGAAGGCGTTGTTCGCGATACGGCGGCCGTTCAGCAGCACCAGCGTTTTGTTGGCGCCAACGCCGCGCAGGTTGGCGAAGGATGCACCGCCGGTGGAGGAGCCGACGGCCTGGCTGGTCGTGATCGTGGATTGGCTGGCGGTCAGTGTGCTGAGCACCTGCTCGACGGTGGTGAGACCCTGCTGCTTCAGCTCGGTCATCTTGAAGACCGTCACCGGCACCGCGGTCTCGGCATCCAGGCGCTTGATCGCCGAGCCGGTGATTTCGATGCGCTCCAGCTGTTCCTGCGCCTGAGCGCCAGCGGCCGCCACCCCCAGGCCGGCCAGTACGGCCAGACTGATGATATTGCGCTTATACATTGAGAAATACTCCAGAAATCAATTCACAACCCAACGCCATACGGTGTGATGGACGCTGAATGCTTCAACCCGTCATGTTGATGGCGCGGCCGAGTTTGAAGGATTTCTTGGAGCCGGCAGGACTTTACAAAAATTATTTGTTTGGTTGCCACATGTTTGTGACGTCAATGTCCTGAAATCTCGTGCGGTCTTTTGCGTGTTTCTTGAAGTAATTTTTTATTTCTAATAAGCGTTGACCCTATGTAGGGTTGGCTCTTATTTGGCTTGCAGTCTGCGCGCGCAGGCGGCCGCGCCCTCGGCTGACACAGCCAGGCGGGTCGGGTGCTTTCGGGGAGCGGGAAAGGCCAGTCCGGCCGGGGCGAACGCCTATTCGAAGAACAGCCGGGAGATACCCTTGAGGCTGACCAGGTGCCCCGGGTTGCTGGTTTCATTCAGCACTCCGCTCATGCGGGAGAGCAAGCGGGGGCTCTTCTGGGCGCGCCAGATCAGCAGGTCGGCCAGCCAGGGGTAGGCATTCACGCGGTTGGCGCGTTCGTACAAATCGAACTTGGGTTTCAATTTGGCGAGGCCTGCCTCGTAGGCGGTGCGGGCTGCGGCATCGTCCTCGCGGTGTGCCAGCAGCGCCTCGGCGGCCAGCAGGCCGGTTTCCATGGCTTTGCCTATACCCTCGCCGGTGAAGGAGTAAGTGCTGCCGGCGGCCTCGCCGGTGACCAGCAGGCCGGGTCGGGTCCAGCGCGCGCCCTTGAGCGTGCAGCGCAGCGGCGCACCCTTGAGCCAGTTGTCGCCCTCGCCCACGCGCTGGCCGACGCGGAGCAACTCACGCGCCGGCGCATAGTGCTCGACGAAGGCGTCGAAGATGGCGCGCAGATTGACTTCCTTCTTGCGGCCCTTGCCGCCGCCCAGGTCGCGGTGGGAGTCGGTGACGCCGACGCCGATGTTGAAGTGGCCATCGGGGGCCGGGAAGATCCAGCCATAGCCGGGCCGCACGGACTGGTGCCACACGACCTCCAGCGCCTTGATGCGGCCCACCATCTCGGGCGCTTTCACATAGCCGCGCAAGGCCACGCCACTGGGCGTGTGGCGCTCGCACATGCCGGCCGCGGTCAGGGCCTTGGGCACGGCACCGGTGGCGAGCACCACCCAGCCGGCGCGGATCTCTATGAGTTCGCCTTCGTGCTTGAGGCGGGCGCCGACGACCCGCCCGTTCTCCTCCAGTGGCGCCTCGAAGCGCGCCGGGGCCAGGAACCGCGCGCCGGCGTCCTGGGCAGACTGGCACAGCAGGGCATCGAGCTCCCGGCGCGGCAGCACGGCCAGCGTGCCCGGCACGTCGATGCGTCCGCCACGCGGCCCTATGCAGCCCACATGGCTCACCGCCTGCGCGCGGCGCATCACCTCGTCTAGCAGACCCAGCTTGGCCAGCGCCCGGTGCGAGTCCGGGATCAGTCCGTCACCGCAGATCTTGTCGCGGCCTTGAGGGTGTTGGTCGGCCAGCACCACGTCAAGCCCGGCCCGGGCCAGCCATTGCGCGCAGGCGCTGCCTGCGGGGCCGGCGCCGATGATGAGGATGTCGTAGCGCCTGGGGAGCATGGTCTGAAGCATTTGACCTTATTTTAATGGGGCCAATCTGAGGGCGGATCGGTCATGGGCTGCCCGCTCGGGCGTTGTGGCAAAGGCGATGAGCCGAAGGGGGGGGCAGATTTGTAAACGGTGATTACTCGTTGTCACAACGCATCAGCGTATGAGTTGGTGCGTCAGATTGTTGCGGTACGACAACGATCGTTGCTGATGGCCGTGACCCACTCAAGATGCCGCATTGTTGTCTGAGGCGTTAATTTTCATATACTGCATTCATATTTCATTCAAATGCTTGCTTCTTTCGTCTTCTTGTTTGTGTGGTCGCCTCAGCAAGCGGTGTTCCCAGGGCTTTCCCCGGGTCAGCCTACAGAAGGCTTTGCTGAGAATCGCCAGCCCTAACCAGCCGGTTGGCGTTGCTGTATCCCTGCAACGCACGCAGTCGCGCGGGTTGAACGGTTTACAGGCCTTCGAACTGGAGAAGTAATGCACAAACGTACCAAGACCTCGGTCGCAGCGGCGCTCGCGCTCGCCGGCCTCGCCGGCCTTGCGCAGGCTCAGACTCAGGCGCAACCCCAGACGATCGAGCGCGTCGAAATCACCGGCTCGCGCATTCGCTCCATCGACCTGGAAACGGCACAGCCGGTCCAGACCGTCACTCAGGAGCAGATCCAGAAGAGCGGTCTGGTGACTGTGGGCGACATCATCAACCGCATGTCCGCGGCCGGTTCGCCCGACTTCAGCAAGGGTTCGGTGCTGACGTCCAACCGCGAACAAGGCGGTCAATACGTCAACCTGCGCAACCTGGGCTCTGAGCGTCTGTTGGTGCTGGTGAACGGCAAGCGCTGGACGCAATCGGTCGGCGGCTACACCGACATGTCCACGGTGCCCTCCGCGCTGATCGAGCGTATCGAGGTGCTGAAGGATGGTGCTTCGTCGACCTACGGCTCTGACGCCATTGCCGGCGTGGTCAACATCATTCTGAAGAAGACGCTGAATGGCGGTTTCTTCAGCGCCTATCACGGTGCAAACGAAAAGGGCGACGGCAAGACCGACGACTACAACTTTGCCTACGGCGGCGGTGACGACAAGGCATCGCTGATGTTCGCCTTCACCTACAGCAAGCAAGGCACGGTCTGGGCCAAGGACCGCGACATCACGTCGACCTCCTACGGCCCGGGTACCGAGGGTGCAGGCTACGGTACCGCCCCCTGGGGTCGCTTCTGCACGGTCAGCGCCAGCGGCGGTTGCGGTGGCTACAACGGCAACGCCAACGGCTACATGCTGAATCACACCGGCGGCCCCTTGGGTGACGGTACCGGCTCGGATTCGCGCGACGTCGCCAATTACCACGCCTACAAGGGCGCGACGAACGACACGTTCAACTCGACCTCGCAGATGATGTTCAACTCGCCCACCGAGTTGAAGTCCATCTTCACCAAGGGTTCGTTCGAACTGCCTGCGAGCCTGCGCTTCACGACGACGGCCATGTATGCCGAGCGTGATTCCAGCCGTCAGGTGGCGGGCTACCCGCTGACCAGCACGTCGCAGAACGCCTACCGCGTCTACATCGACAAGGACAGCTACTACAACCCGCTGGGTAGCTCGGTGCTGGGTGCTGGCAATGGCCAGGACCTGTACTTTGCTCGCCGCACGATCGATCGTCCCCGGATCACGGACAACAAGAACAAGACCTTCCACATCGACGGTGCGGTCGAAGGTGAATTCCAGGTCGCATCCCGTCTGTGGAACTGGAGCGTGGGCTACAACCTGAGCAAGGTTGAGGGCACGGTGACGGGCACGGGCAACATCAACCTGCTGAACCTGAAGAAAGCCCTGGGCCCCTCGTTCAAGAACGCCGCGGGTCAGGTTCAGTGCGGTACGGCTGCCAATCCGATTGCGCTGACCGACTGCGTGCCGTTTGACATCCTGGGTGGTCCGTCGGCCGCTACCAACTCGGCACTCGACTACGTGATGTCGGTGGGTCAAGGCACCTACGGCAGCACGGTCAAGAGCGCCACCGCCGACATCTCCGGCGATCTGTTCAAGCTGCCTTACGGCACCGTGGGCCTGGCAGCTGGTTTCGAGCGTCGCAAGGTGGAGGGTTTCGACCGTCCGGGCCAGTTCGAGCAGTCCGGGTACTCGACAGACTTGGCCGCGAAGAGCACCGAAGGCAAGTATGACGTCACGGAGGCCTACCTCGAGCTGAACGTCCCGTTGCTGAAGGGTCTGCCTGGGGCCGAACTGCTGAGCATGAACCTGGCGACGCGCTATTCGGACTACAGCAACTTCGGCAACACCACCAACAGCAAAGCGAGCCTGATGTGGAAGCCGATCAAGGACCTGCTGGCACGTGGCACCTGGGCTGAGGGCTTCCGCGCCCCCAACCTAGCCGACACTTTCGGCGGCGGATCCCAATCGTTCGACTCCTACCTGGACCCCTGCGATACGCAATACGGTCAAGCCTGGAAGGACGCTGCAGGTCAAGCCCGCTGCCGTGCTGCCGGCGTGTTCAACGGCTATCGTCAGGTCAACCAAGCCGGCAACCCCGTGCCTGCTGGCGGTGCCCAAGGTACCGTGGCTTTCAACAGCGGCGCCGGCAATGCGTTCCTGAAGCCTGAAACCGCTACCACCAAGACGGTCGGCCTGGTGTACAGCCCCAGCTATGTGCCGGGTCTGACCACCTCGCTGGACTGGTACAACATCACCATCAAGAACCGCATTACGGCCGTGAGCGCGTCTTATGTGATGAACCAGTGCTACACGCAGGGTGTGTCGGAGTTCTGCTCCAGCATCAAGCGTGACCCGGTCACCGGCATGATCACGGCCCTGAGCCGCGGCAATGCCAACCTGGGTGAACTGCAGACCAAGGGTATCGACTTCAACATCGCATACCAGCTGCCCAAGACGCAGTACGGCCTGTTCGGTGCGCGCATGGAGTCGAGCTATGTCGACAGCTATCGCATCAAGAGCACCAACGACGGCGACTGGCAAGAGTACGCCGGCGAGTACGGTACCTATCGCTTCAAGGCTAATTTCAGCCTGGACTGGAGCCTGGGTAACTGGAACGCCACGCTGGCCAGCCGCTACTACGGCGCCGTCAAGACGCAGTGCTGGGACTCTTCCGATCCGGCCTTCTCGTGCACCAACCCTGGCCAGGCGGCCAGCTGGGGTACGGATGTCGACAAGAAGAAGGGCATCTGGTACAGCGACCTGAGCGTGGGCTTCAAGACTCCCTGGAAGGGCCAGATCCTGGTGGGCGCGAACAACGTCTTCAACAAGAAGCCGCGCGTGATCCTGGATGCCAACTACGGTATCGGCTCTGCTCCGGGTTCGGGCAACTCGTCGTCGTCGTCGGTGGATCCGGATCTGCCTATCGATCGCTTCTTCTTCGTTCGCTACAACCAATCGTTCTGATGGTTGGGGGGCCATCGGGCCCCTTCAAAGCGAGCCAAGCCTGCCAGCACCGCTGGCAGGCTTTTTTTTCGCACATGTCGGCCGCAGAGCAGACGGACCCACTTAACAAGGGATGGTTGGATGTTCAGACTTCTTTTGCGAGGCGTGCTGCTCGCCCTGTGCCTAGGATCGGTCGCGGCGATTGCACAGACGCAACGCGCATTAGTGCCTGCCGAAGCCTTTTTCCAGCATGCCGAGATGGACGAGTTGGAGCTCAGTCCGTCCGGGCGTTATTTGGCCCTCACAACGAGCAAGCTGGACGGGCGACGAGCACTGTTCGTCTTCGACCTTCAACCGGGTGGGAAACCCACCCAAGCCGCCCGCTTTCAGGGGCTGGATGTCGTGGATATCCACTGGGTCAATGAGAACCGGTTGGTGTTCGGCGTGACCGACCTGGCGCTGGGCAGTGGCTCCTATTACCGGCAGCCTCCCGGGCTGTTTGCCGTGGACCGTGATGGTGACAACCTGCGCGAACTGGTTCGACGCACCATGCGACAGGGGGATGCCTTCTCCAAGATCCGCGACCGGAGTCTGGCTGCCAATCACGTCTTGTTGAATGTCCCGGAAGCGCGGGCAGACTCACCCAATGAGGAGATCATTGTTGGGGAGATGCGTCTCAACACGTCTTATGAGATCACGGCGCTCAGGCCGCTGATCGTCAATGTGAACACCGGGGCTGTCCGATCCTTGCCTGGACTGGATGCGCCACCTGCATCGGCTCAGTGGGTTTTCGATGCGCAGGGGCAGCCCCGGGTGGCGGTCAGTGTCCATGAGATGGACGCCAAGATCTTCTACCGTGGGGCAGGACAGGCTGCGTGGCAGCAGATCGGCCAAGGTCAGTTGTTGCATATGCCGTTCACGCCAAAGGCGGTGGATGCCCAAGGGCAGTTGTATGTGACGGAGCGTCAGGGGCCTGCTGGGCTGTCGGTGCTCAAGCGATTCGATCTGAAGAAGGGTGCGCCTGAGCCGCAAACCCTGGTCAGCACCGGGAAGTTCGATTTCCAGGGCGATGTCTTGCAGTCCGCTAACGGCGACCTGCTAGGAGTCCGTGTGACCACCGATGCCGAGGACACGGTCTGGTTTAGCTCCGAGATGAAAGCCTTTCAGCAGAAGGTGGACGCGCGGTTTCCCGGGCATGTGAACCGCATCCAATGCCGGCGTTGTGGCCAGCGCGACATGATCGCCCTTGTCCGGTCTTTCTCGGATCGTGATCCTGGGCAGGCGCTTGTTTATCGAGCGCAGGACGATGGCTGGCAGCCGGTGGTGCAGTTCCGCAAGGGCATAGATCCCGCGCAAATGCCGCGGGTCGATTTTCAGTACTTCAAGGCCCGTGATGGTGTGGAGGTGCCGGTCTGGATCACCCTGCCTCCAGGGCACAAACCGGGCACCAAGCCTTCACAGCCCTTGCCGACCGTTGTCCTTGTCCACGGCGGACCGAATGTTCGGGGGCGCCCCTGGGGCTGGGGCTGGAGCCCCTTTCCCTACGCCGAGTTCATTGCGTCGCGGGGCTATGTCGTGTTGGAGCCTGAGTTCCGTGGCAGCGATGGCTTTGGCCAGACCTTTTTGGAGGCCGGCTTCAAACAATGGGGCCAGTCCATGCAGGACGATGTCGCTGACGCGCTGCTCTGGGCCCAGAGGCTGGGCTTGTCCAGCGATCTGGCCTGTATCGCCGGCGCCAGCTATGGCGGCTATGCGACGCTGGCGGGTTTGATGCGCCATCCGGACCTCTACAAGTGCGGGGTGGCCTGGGTGGCCGTGACCGATCTGATGCTGCTCGCGCAGGGGGCTAGTTGGATGGACACCGACGTCAGCCCGCTGACGCGCCAGGCGGTGTTGTCAGTCCGGCTGGGTGACCCCGATAGAGATGAGGCGATGCTGCGAAAGTATTCGCCCTCAGAGCATGCCGACCTGATCAAGGCTCCTGTCCTCTTGGCCATGGGCGGCGCCGATCTTCGGGTTCCTTTGGCCCACGGTGAGCGCATGCGCGACGCGCTCATCAAGGCAGGCAATCCGCCGGAGTGGGTCGTCTACCCGGGCGAGGGTCATACCTGGTTGCTGCCCGCGTCGCATATCGACTTTGCCGAGCGCATGGAGCGCTTTCTGTCTGTGCATCTGAAGCGGCCCTGAGACCCCGGGCAGGACCTCTTTTCCTGTGACGGTCCGTCGTACGGAGCGTTGCTGAAATGCATCAGAGACGATCAAGCGGCGCCCGCCCGCGCACGAGACGGGATCCGTCGCAGTGGAACAGCAACAGCGTCGGTCTGCCAGCGTTGCAAAGTAAGGTAAAAATTTCGCATAAAGAAATTTCAGGGATGACGCTGGTCTGGCTGATGGAACTTTCAAGCCCATAAATAGCCTTGATGATCCGGGTTGTCCCTGCCTAAGCAGCGCGTTTTGGGTGGCTATCACAGTCGTGACACCGCTTCAGCACTGGATAACCCCGCCCTGGCGGGCCTGGGTGGCGCGCACAAAATGAATTACAGCTTTACATCGCGTTAGTGCGTGCTCGACGCGCACTGGTGGCTGTTTCATTTCAACTTACGGGATTCTGTTCATGCTGAGGAAAACTCTTCTTTCCCAAAGCCTGCTGGTGGCCTTCGCGGCCTCGACCGCTGGCTTGGTGGTGGCGCCTGCGGCTTATGCGCAGTCGACCACGGTCGGCTCGGTGTTCGGCCAGATCGCAGGCCAGTCCGGCGCCCAGGTGGCGCTCGAGAACGTGGCGACGGGTCTGAAGCGCGTGGCCCAGGTGGACTCGGCCGGCAAGTTCGCGCTTGCTGCGCTGCCTCCCGGCAAGTACAAGGCCACGCTGGTCAAAGACGGCAAGGTGCTGTCGACCGTTGATCTGGACGTGCTGGCTGGCCGGGGTGCCGAGATCAACTTCGAGGTCGCCGGCACTCAGCAGCTGGAGGCAGTGAAGGTGGTTGGTCGCGCGCCGGCCATCGACGTGTCCCGCTCGGAGAACGTGTCCACCTTCACGGCGGCCCAACTGGCCGCACTGCCCGTGGCCACACGTGACCTGAACGGCATCATTGCGCTGGCGGCCAACACCACCAAGGCCGACTCTCGCTATGCGGGCGGCATCTCCATTGGCGGTGGTGCTCCGTCCGAGAATGCCTACTACATCAACGGCTTCCCGGTCACCAATGCGCTGACCCAGCTGGGCTCCATCGAACTGCCCTACGGCGCGATCGCCCAGGCCGACGTGAAGACCGGCGGCTTCGGCGCCGAGTTCGGTCGCTCCGTTGGCGGCGTGGTGAACGTGACGACCAAGAGCGGCACGAACGAGCTGCGTGGTGGTGCCTCTGTGGCGATCGAGCCCAACGCTCTGCGTTCGCAGCCCAAGAGCATCTATTACCCGATGACTGGCGCCAAGGACAACGCCGGGACCGATGGCACGATCTACCGCGACCGTTCCAACGACAAGCGCACGCAGTACCAATACAGCGCCAATGTCGGTGGCCCCATCATCAAGGACAGCCTGTTCTTCTTCGTCGCAGTCGAGCAAAACAAGACTGACACCGAAGGCGTTCAACAGACCCCGCAGTCTGCAGCCCTGTCGTCTTCGGGCTGGTACGACTCGACCAGCAAGAACAACCGCTATCTGGCCAAGTTCGACTGGTTCGCCACCGACAACCATCAGCTGGAAGCCACTTTCATTGGCGACAACTACAAGACGTCGACCGACTATTTCGGCTACGACTACGCCAAGGGCTCCAAGACCAAGTACGTCTACTCCGAGTGGTCCAAGAACCTGGCCAACGTTGATCCCGGCGTCGGCGGTGATGCCCAGGTGTTGAAGTACACCGGCACGCTGGCCAATGATCTGGTGGTGACCGCGCTGTACGGCCAGAGCGAGTCCAAGCACCGTGACGATTACAGCTTCTCGCCGACGGATGCTGCCTTCAGCTGGAGTTCGACGGGTCGCAACCCCAACCTGGCTTACGTCCAACCCTCGGATACCAAGAATCCGCTGGGCGACCGGTCCTACATCATCTCGCCGGGTGCCAAGGAAAAGACCAAGTCCTTCCGTCTGGACGTGGACTACCGTCTCGGTAAGCACAGTCTGCGCGCGGGTCTGGACGAGAACCGCCTGAAGTCCATCAACGCGGGTGACCGCAGTGCTGGCGGCTTCTCGTACTTGTACGCCAGCACGACCAGCGCCAGCTTCACGGGCTTTGCAGGTACCACGCCGATCAGCCAGCTGACGCAAGCCGTCAACGGTCGTTACTACTACGTCCGCAAGACCATCTTCAACGACGTCACGAATGCCGAGTCCAACCAATCGGCCCAGTACATCGAAGATCGTCACGAGCTGACTGATCGCATCACGCTGACCTATGGTCTGCGGAACGAGAGCTTCAAGAACAAGAACGGTGATGGCGAGACCTTCCTGGAGTCCAAGAACTTCCTGAGCCCGCGCTTCGCCGGCACTTGGGATGTGAACGGCGATGCTTCGCTGAAGGTCTTCGGCTCTGCCGGCCGCTACAGCCTGCAGATTCCCACCCACGTGGCAGTCCGTGGCGCCAGCCGCTCCACCTACACGACCCAGTTCTTCGCCTACACCGGCATCGACCCTGTGACGGGCCTGCCGACTGGCATGACCGCGACCGGCCCGGTGGCTTCGGCCAACAACGAGTACGGCCAGGCCAAGGATGTGCTGTCGGTGTCCGCGCGTGACATCAAGCCGACCTACCAGGATGAAATCACGCTGGGCATCGAAAAGGCACTGAGCCCGACCATCGTGGGTGGTGCCAAGATCACTTACCGCACGCTGAAGGCCACGATCGACGACCTGTGCGATCCGCGACCCTTCGAGAAGTACGCCGCCGACAACAAGATCGACACCAGCAACTGGGGTGGTTTTGGCTGCGCGTCCTTCAATCCGGGCAAGGGCAACACCTTCCTGGTGGACTACTCGGGCACGGGCAAGTACACGACGGTCAACCTGAGTGCTGCGGATCTGGGCTTCGACAAGGCCAAGCGCACCTATTTCGCGCTGGACCTGTCGCTGGAACACCGCATGCGTGACGGTTGGTACGGCAAGGTGACCTACACCTATTCCAAGAGCAAGGGGAACACCGAAGGCCAGACCAAGTCGGACAACGCTCAGACCGACGTGGCGGCGACCTCGACCTGGGACCATCCGGAGCTGATGATCGGTTCCTACGGCTACCTGCCCAACGACCGTCCGCATCAATTGAAGGCCTACGGCTTCTATCAACTGACGCCGGAATGGCGTCTGGGTGGTAATTTCCTGGCCGAGGCTGGTCGTCCGAAGAATTGCTTCGGCAACTACAACGGCCCGGATGCGGATAACTTCAACGACAACTATTCCTACGGCAACGTGTACTTCTACTGCGATGGCAAGCTGTCGCCGCGCGGTTCGCAAGGTCGTCTGCCCTGGAACTTCTCGCTGGATGCAAACGTGGCCTACCAGCCGTCGTTCGCCAAGGGTCTGACGCTGCGCGCCGACGTGTTCAACGTCTTCAACCGCCAAACGGCTCAGGTGGTCGACGAGACGCGTGAGGTGTCCTATGACCCGTCGTCGGTCCTGCCGACCTACGGCCGCGTGATCAGCTACACGCGTCCTCGCACCGTGCGTTTGACCGCCGAATACCTGTTCTGATTTAGAACTGGTTTCTGCAAAAACGAGAGGGCCGCTTGCGCGGCCCTTTTTTATTGGGTCTTACGGCGAGTCTAGCGTCGCCGTGTAGGGGGCCAGCGGCTTAGCCCCCCTTCACCCTCAACCGCCACGCATGCAGCAGCGGCTCCGTGTAGCCGCTGGGCTGGGCCTCGCCCTTGAACACCAGGTCCAGTGCCGCCTGCATGGCCGCGCCTTCGGGGTGCCGGGCCAAGGACTGGTAGGCCGCGTCGCCGGCGTTCTGGCCGTCCACCACGGCCGCCATGCGGGTGAAGGTCTCGCGCACCTGCGCGGGCGTCACCACACCGTGGCGCAGCCAGTTGGCGATGTGCTGGCTGCTGATGCGCAGTGTCGCGCGGTCTTCCATCAGGCCCACGCCATTGATGTCGGGCACCTTGGAGCAGCCCACGCCCTGGTCAATCCAGCGCACCACGTAGCCGAGGATGCCCTGCACGTTGTTGTCCAGCTCCTGCTGGCGCTGCTCGGGTGTCCAGTTGACTTCGGGCGCGACGGGAACGGTCAGCAGTGCATTCAGCAGGCCCTCGCGTTCGGCGGCCAGGTCGATCTTCTCGAGCTCCTGCTGCACCGCGGCCACGTTGACCTGGTGGTAGTGCAGCGCATGCAGCGTCGCGGCGGTGGGCGAGGGCACCCAGGCGGTGTTGGCCCCGGCCTTGGGGTGGGCAATCTTCTGTTCCAGCATCGCGGCCATCAGGTCGGGCATGGCCCACATGCCCTTGCCGATCTGTGCGCGGCCCCGCAGGCCGCAGGCGAGACCGGTCAGCACATTGCTGCGCTCGTAGGCCTGAATCCAGGCGGTGGTCTTCATGTCGCCCTTGCGCAGCATGGGGCCGGCGCGCATCGCGGTGTGCATCTCGTCGCCGGTGCGGTCCAGGAAGCCGGTGTTGATGAAGGCGACCCGGCTGGCGGCCGCGGCGATGCAGGCCTGCAGGTTGACGCTGGTGCGGCGCTCCTCGTCCATGATGCCCAGCTTGACCGTGCTGTCGGCCAGGCCCAGCAGCTGCTCCACGCGGGTGAACAACTCGGCCGCAAAGGCCACCTCGGCCGGGCCGTGCATCTTGGGCTTCACGATGTAGACCGAGCCGCGGCGCGAGTTGCGCAGACCCGGCGTGCCCAGGCCCTTGAGGTCGTGCAGCGCAATCGTCGTGGTGACCACCGCATCCAGGATGCCTTCGGGGATCTCGCTGCCGTCTTCCAGCAGGATGGCCGGGTTGGTCATCAGGTGGCCCACATTGCGCACGAACATGAGGGACCGGCCGTGCAGCGTCAGCGTGCCGCCGTCGGGCGCGGTGTAGACCCGGTCCGGGTTGAGGCGGCGCGTGAAGGTGGTGCCGCCCTTGGCGACCTCCTCGGTCAGCGTGCCGCGCTGAATGCCCAGCCAGTTGCGGTAGGCCAGGATCTTGTCCTCGGCGTCCACCGCGGCGACCGAGTCCTCCAGGTCCAGGATGGTGGACAGCGCGGCCTCGACGACCACATCGGCCACGCCGGCCGGGTCGGTCTTGCCTATGGCCGTGCTGCGGTCGATGCGGATGTCCAGGTGCAGGCCGTGGTGCACCAGCAGCACGCTGCTGGGCGACGCCGCATCACCCTGGTAGCCGGCGAAGGCGCTGGGGTTCTGCAATCCCGTCGCGCCCGAGGCGAGCAACACGACGAGCTGGCCGTTCTCCACACGGTAGCCGGTGGCGTCCGCATGTGAGCCGGCCGCCAGCGGCGTGGCCTGGTCCAGCACGCGGCGGGCGTAGGCAATCACCTGGGCGCCACGCACCGGGTTGTAGCCCTTGCCCTTGTCGGCGCCGGCGGTCTCGGGAATGGCGTCCGTGCCGTAGAGCGCGTCGTACAGCGAGCCCCAGCGCGCATTGGCGGCGTTGAGCGCATAGCGGGCGTTGAGTATGGGCACGACCAGCTGCGGGCCGGCCTGCTGCGCCAGTTCGGCGTCCACGTGGGCGGTGGTGGTCTGCACCCGGGCCGGCGGCTCCACCAGATAGCCGATGCGGGTCAGGAAGGCGCGGTAGGCCGGCATGTCCGCGATGGGGCCCGGGTGCGCCTCGTGCCAGGCGTCCAGCTCGGCCTGCAGGCGGTCGCGCTCGGCCAGCAGCGCGCGGTTCTTGGGGGCCAGGTCGTGCGCGATGCGGCTGAAGCCGGCCCAGAAATCCTCCGGCGCGACGCCGGTGCCGGGCAGCACCTCGGTATTGATGAACTGGGCCAGGCCGGCGTCGACCTGCAGACGGTGGAGGGTGGTGCGCATGACGGCTCCTGCGGGATGAAAGGAGGGGAGCGGGCTCCGGGGGCCCGCGATGGATCAGAATTTATTCGATACCGGGATGAAGATTAAGCGCGTGAAACTGCAAGGATTTGTGCGTTTCATCCACATAATTAATCCATGGACAAGCTCAAGCAGATCGAGTCCTTCGTGCTGGTGGCGGCCAAGGGCAGTCTGACGGCCGCGGCCCAGGTCGAGGGCGTGGCGCCCGCGGTGATGGGGCGGCGCATCGACGCGCTGGAGGCGCGGCTGGGCGTTAAGCTGCTGCTGCGCACCACGCGCCGGCTGTCGCTGACTGCCGAGGGCACGGCCTTTCTGGAGGACTGTCAGCGCCTGATCACGCAGCTGGCCGACGCCGAGGCTGCGGTGACCGCGGGCAGTCTGCAGGCCAGCGGCCACCTGCGCATCACCGCGCCGGCCGGCTTCGGCCGCCGCCACGTGGCGCCGCTGGTGCCGGGCTTTCTGGCCCAGCATGGCGAGCTGAGCCTGTCGCTCAACCTCAGCGACCGCATCGTGGACATCGCACACGAGGGCTTTGATTGCGCGGTGCGCGTGGGCGACCTGCCGGATTCGGCCAGCCTGGTCAGCACGCGGCTGGCCGACAACCGCCGCCTGTGCGTGGCCGCGCCCGCCTACCTGGCGCGCGCCGGCACGCCGCGCCACCCCGAGGAGCTGTTCCGCCACGCCTGCCTGACGCTGAGCTCCGAGGCCAGCCAGACGCGCGGCTGGGCCTTCCGCATCGAGGGGCAGGTCCAGCACCTGCGCCCCGAGACGCGGGCCCAGGGCCGGCTGGACTGCAGCGATGGTCAGGTGCTGCACGACTGGTGCGTGCAGGGCCTGGGCATTGCGTGGCGCAGCACCTGGGAGGTCGAGGCCGACCTGGCCGCCGGCCGGCTGGTGAGCCTGCTGGACGAGTTCGCCGCGCCGCCCAACGGCATCTACGCGGTGTTCCCGCAGGCCCGCCACCTGCCGCTGCGCGTGCGCCTGTGGGTGGACCACCTGCGCGCCCATTACGGCCGGCCCGACTACTGGCGCAGCACGTCCTGACCCCGAGGCCTCAGAGCCGGCCGCTGGCCCGCAGGCCTTCGAGCCGCAGCGCCAGGCGCTGCTCCAGCTCGGCCAGGCGCGCGATCAGCGCGTGGCGCCCGCTGTCGTCGCTGCAGGCCTCGAGCTGCTCGCGCAGCGCCGCGCGCTCATGGAACAGCGCCAGCTCGGGCGGCGGCAGTTCGGCGTTCTTCAGGATCTTGAAGGGCAGGCGGAACTCCAGCGGCGTGGCGTCCCAGCCCGCGTCCGGCGCCAGCGGTTTGCCGAAGCTTTCGGCGCTTTGCAGCTCGCCGGAGCGCAGGGCCGCGGCCAGGTGCTCGGCGATCGCATCGTCCTGCGCGCGCAGCAGCGTGTTGCGGTGGGCGTTGGGGTCGGGCGAGCTGCTCATGGGCCGGGCTCAGTCGCCGAACTGCACCTTGGCGCGCTGCGCCGCCCAGGTTTCCAGCTGCGCGCCGTAGACCTCCTCGATGCGGTTGCGCTTGACCTTGAAGGTGGGCGTGATGAAGCCGTTGTCCACGGTCCAGGGCGTGCGTATCAACACCAGCGCGCACAGCTGCTCGTGCGGGTCCAGCTTGGCGTTGACCGCGTCCAGGTGCTGGCCCAGCGCGGCCAGCAGCGCGCTGCGGCCGGCGTCGCTGCCGGCTTGCTGCAGGCCCTGGGGCGACAGCATCGCGATGCCCAGCGGCTGCGCGAGGTTGGCGCCGGTCACGCAGCAGGCCTCGATGTCCACATGCATGCCCAGGCGGTCCTCGATGGGGGCGGGGGCGACGTACTTGCCCTTGCTGGTCTTGAACAGGTCCTTCACGCGGCCGGTGATGCGCACGCAGCCGTCGGCCTGCTGGACCGCCTTGTCGCCGGTGCGCAGCCAGCCGTCGGCGGTGAAGCTGTCGCGGGTCTGCTCGGGCGCCTTGTAGTAGCCCAGCATCACGGCCGGGCTGCGCATCTGCAGCTCGCCGGACTGGGCGTCTATGCGCACCTCCACGCCGTCGTAGGCCGGGCCCACGGTGCCGCGCTGGTTCTGGCCGGGCACGGTCAGGTGGCTGAGCGCGAGGTTCTCGGTCATGCCGTAGCCCTCGTTGATGGGCAGGCCCAGCTGGTCGTACCAGGCCAGCAGCGCCACCGGCATGGGCGCGGCACCGCCGGCCGCGAAATGGCATTGGTCCAGCCCCAGCGCCTTCAGGATCTTGCGGCGTATCAGGCCGCCCACCAGCGGCAGGCGCAGCAGCAGGTCCAGCTTGGGCTGGGGCAGCTTGGCCAGCACGCCCTGCTGGAACTTCACCCACAGGCGCGGCACCGAGAAGAACACCGTGGGGCGCGCGCGCTGCAGGTCGGCCGCGAAGGTGTCCAGCGATTCCGCGAAGAACACCCGCATGCCGGTGGCCAGCCAGCCATGTTCCACCAGCGTGCGCTCCACCACGTGGGCCAGCGGCAGGTAGGACAGCATGCGGTCGCCGCCGCGCAGCGGGACGCGCGCCAGGCCGGTGTGCACCGCCCAGGTGAAGGCGCCGAAGTTGTGCATCACGCCCTTGGGCGCGCCGGTGGTGCCGGAGGTGTAGATCAGCGTGCACAGCTCCTCGGCGCCGCGCACCACGGGCCCGGCCAGCGGCTCGGTGCGGGCGCAGATCGCGTCCCAGCCCTCGTAGCGGGCCTGGGCGTCGGCGGGCGACAGCGCATAGCTGGCGCCGGGCAGGTCGGCGGGCACGCCGGCCTTCATCAGCTCCCAGTCGTCCAGCTTGCCCACGAACACGAAGCGCGACTCGCTGTGCGTGAGGATCTGCGCCACCGTGTCGGCCGCCAGTGTCGGGTACAGCGGCACCGACACATAGCCCGCCATCCAGATCGCCAGGTCGCTCATCAGCCACCAGGCGCAGTTCTTGGACAGGATGGCGACCTTGGCATCTGCCGGCCAGCCCTGGGCCGCGCCCAGCGCCTTCAGGTGGGCCGCCATGCGGCGTACCTGGTCGTCTACGTCCGCCCAGCGGAAGTCCTTCATCACGCCCTGGCCCATGGGCTGGGTCAGCGTGACGGTGTGTCCGGCCTGGCGGGTCCAGTGTTCCAGGCGCTGCAGCGCGAGCTGGTCGGCGGCGATGGTCGCCATGAGAGTCTCCGGTGTTGTTCTGGTGTGAGGCGAACTTAACCCGGGCGACGCGACGCGCCGCTACGGGTTAATCCGTGGCGGCGCGGGCAGGGCGGACTCAGTCGTCCTGGAAGGCGGCCAGCGCCGCGCTGATCGCGGCCTCGTCGGCCTCTCGCTGCACCGGCGCCTCAGCCAGCGCCGCCGCACCTTCGCGCTTGAGGCGCGCGACCCACTGGCCGGCGTCGCGGCCCTGCTCGAAAGCCTGGCTCTGCAGCAGCAGCTCGCCGCCGGCCGACAGCAGCTTGAAGTAGAACTTGCCGTCGGCCTCGCGGTACTGCTTGAACACCGGCTGGGCGGCCTTCTCGGCCTTGGCCGCGGTGTGGCTGGCGGCCGCGGTGTAGGGGCGCAGGCCCACGGCCGCGCGCAGCTGCTGCAGCAGCGGAGCGGCCAGCGCGCGCGCCTTGGCGGCGCCGGCCTGCAGGATGGCTTCCAGCTGCTCCGGGTGTGCCATCAGCTCCGCGTAGCGCGCGCGCATGGGGCCGATGTGGCTGTCGATCAGCGCCACCAGCTGCTGCTTGGCCTCGCCCCAGGCCAGGCCGCCGCGCAGCGCCGCGCGGAAGGCGGCGCGCTGCTCGGGCGTGGCAAAGGCGTCATAGATCTGCACCAGCGCCTGGCCCTCGGGCTCCTTGGGCTCGCCGGGCAGGCGCGAGTCGGTGACGATGCGCGCGACCGCGTCCTTCAGCGCCTGGGCACCGCCCTCGAACAAGGGGATCACGTTGTCGTAGCTCTTGCTCATCTTGCGGCCGTCCAGGCCGGGCAGCAGCTCCATTTCGGCGTCCACCACCGCCTCTGGCAGCACGAAGAACTCGCGGCCGGCGCCGAACAGGTGGTTGAAGCGCTGCGCGATGTCGCGCGTCATCTCGATGTGCTGGACCTGGTCCTTGCCCACCGGCACCTTGTGCGCGTTGAACATCAGGATGTCGGCCGCCATCAGCACCGGGTAGCTGAACAGGCCCATGCTCACGTGGGCATCGGGCTCCTCGCCTGCCGCGGTGGCCGCGTCCACCGCCGCCTTGTAGGCGTGGGCGCGGTTCATCTGGCCCTTGGCGGTCACGCAGGTCAGCAGCCAGCACAGCTCGGGGATCTCGGGGATGTCGCTCTGGCGGTAGAAGGTCACGCGCTCCGGGTCCAGCCCGGCGGCCAGCCAGGTGGCGGCGATGGTGCGGCTGGAATGCGCGATGCGGGCGGGGTCATCGCACTTGATCAGCGCGTGGAAGTCCGCCATGAAGAAGAAGCTCTCGACGCCTGCCGCCTTGCTGGCGGCCACGGCCGGGCGGATGGCGCCGACGTAGTTGCCGAGGTGGAGGGTGCCGGTGGTGGTGATGCCGGTCAGGACACGCTGGGCCATGAAGAAGGATCCGAAAAACTAGAGGGTCTGGCCGGGATTGTGGCCTCAGATGCGGCCCAGGGCCGGTCAGCGTGATGCATGGCGCCTTCCCGCGGCCTTGGGGGACGGCGCCCCTTCCCTGGCGCGTGGCCACCGTCGTATCGTCGGGTCGTCGTGCGTCCGCACGTCAGCCAGGAGGGCTTTTGCACGCACTGTCGCAAGTGATGGTCGGCGTCCTGCTCGTCAGCGCCAGTCTGCTGGTGATGCTGGGCGTCGCGCTGCTGCTGCTGATGCGCATCGAGCCCGGCCACCCCTACACGCGCGACTGGGGCTGGAGCCACATCCTGCTGGGCATAGGCCTGGCGCTGGGCGTGGCGCTGGCGCCCACCGACATCCAGTCGCTGCACTACCGCCTGCAGGCCACCGTGGCCACGGCCTGCCTGATGGGCTCGCTGGCGCTGCTGATGGCCGGGGCCAGCCGCTACCGCTCGCGCGCCTGGCACTGGCGTCGCGCGCTGCCGGTGTTCGGCCTGGCGCTGCTGCTTATTCTGGGCCTGGCCATGGTGAACCAGGCCTGGGCGGTGCTGGCCGCGGCGCTGATCCTGGCGCTTGGGGCCTGGATCGCCGGCTTCTGGCTGTGGCACCGCGGCTCCACCGAGGAGCGCTTCGTCGCCGCCTGCTTCGGCCTCATCGGCCTGGTGCATCTGAGCGGCCCGGTCATCGACCCGCTGGCCCGCTCCATCGCCACCCACATCGCCGGCACCTATGTGCAGAGCACGCTGGCCGTGGGCCTGATCCTGCTGTCCGCCCACCGCGCGCGGCGCGAGGCCTCGGTGATGAGCGAGCGTCTGCGCCAGCTCTACGAGCAGTCCATGCAGGGCCTGATGATCATCCGCGACGGCCGCGTGCTCTATGCCAATCCGGCGGCGCTGACCATGTTCGGCTACGCGTCCCTGGACGAGCTGGGCCCGGGCGCGCCGCTGGCGCGGCTGCTGCCGCCCGCACACCAGGCCGGCGTGGCCGAGCGCTACCGCCAGGTCATGGAGCAGCAGCTGGCGCGCATCGAATGGGAGGGCGAGCGCCTGCACCGCGACGGACGCAGCCTCTACCTGCGCGGCAGCGCCGGCTACATCCGCTGGGAAGACGGCCCAGCCCAGCTGCTGCTGATGCTGGACGACACCGAGCGCCAGCGCGCCATCGAGGCGCTGCGCCGCCAGGCGCTGCACGACGAGCTCACCGACCTGCCCAACCGCCACGCGGCACTGGCCCGCCTGGCCGAGCTGACCGCGCCCGGCAGCCCGGGCTTTGCGCTGTTGTCGGCCGACCTGGACCGCTTCCAGCTGGTCAACGAAAGCCTGGGCCACGAGGTGGGCGATGCGCTGCTGCAGGCCATTGCCGGCCGCCTGCGCGCCGCCTTGCCGCCCGGCGCCATGCTGGCCCGGCTGGGCGAGGACCAGTTCCTGCTGCTGCTGCCCGGCGTGCAGGAGGCGGCTGCCGCTGCGCTGGCCGGGGAGCGCATGCTGGCGGTGATGACCGCGCCCTTCGCGATCCAGCACCGCCGGCTCTATGTGCATCTGTCGGTGGGCGTGGCGCTGTACCCGGTGCACGGCAGCAGCGGCGCGGCGCTGCTGCGCGCGGCCGACATCGCGATGCATCGCGCCAAGCAGCAGGCCGGTGCGGCGGTCGTTCTGTTCGACCCGCACATGAGTTCGCACAGCGGCGAGCGCCTGGAGATAGAGCAGGCGCTGGCGGCCGCGATCGAGGCCGAGGAATTCGTGCTGGTCTACCAGCCCAAGTTCCGCAGCGGCGACCGCGAGCTCGCCGGCTTCGAGGCGCTGGTGCGCTGGCCGCGACCCGGGCGGGGCATGGTGAGCCCGGTGGAGTTCATCCCGGCCGCCGAGCGCACCGGCCAGATCGCGGCGCTGGGCGCGCTGATCCTGCGCCAGGCCGCCCGCCAGCTGCGCGAGTGGCAGACCCAGCGGGGCCGGGTCTTGCCGGTCGCCATCAATGTGTCGCCGCTGCAGTTCGAGGACCCCTGCTTCGCAGGCGGCCTGCTGGCCATGATGCAGGCCCACGGCGTGCCGCTGTCGCTGGTGGAGGTGGAAGTCACCGAGACCGCGGCCGTGACCCACCTGGACCGCGTGCTGCCGCAGCTGGCCGAGCTGCGTGCGGCCGGCGTGGGCGTGGCCTTCGACGATTTCGGCACCGGCCAGAGCTCGCTGACGCTGCTGCGCCGCCTGCCCATCACCACGTTGAAGCTGGATCGCAGCATGATCGATCCGCTGCCCGAGCCCACGGCCGCTGCCATCGTGCAGGCCGCCTGCCTGCTGGCTCAGGCGCTGCAGCTGCAGGTGGTGGCCGAGGGCGTGGAAACGGAAGGCCAGGCCCAGGCGGCCGAGCGCCTGGGCTGCACGCATCTGCAGGGCTATCTGCTGGGGCGGCCGCTGGATGCCGAGGCCGCCGGGGCGCTGCTCAGCGCGCCATCCACTCACCCAGCCTGACCGGCCCACCGGGCTGCCAGGTGGGGTTGAACTGCAGGCCACTCTTCTCGAAAAGCATCACCACGGTGGAGCCGAGCAGGAAGCGGCCCATTTCCTCGCCCTGAGCCAGGCGGATGTCCTGGTTGCTGTAGTTCCAGTCGCGCACCGGACCTTCGCGCTTGATCAGGCCCTGCCACACGGTGGCCATGCTGCCCACGATGGTGGCGCCCACCAGCACCAGCACCCAGCGGCCCAGCTGCTCGTTCTCGAACACGCAGACCAGGCGCTCGTTGCGCGCGAACAGGCCCGGCACGCCGCGGGCCGTGGTCGGGTTCACCGAGAACAGCTCGCCCGGCACATGGGTCATGCTCAGCAGCCGGCCGGCGGCCGGCATGTGGATGCGGTGGTAGTCGCGCGGGCTCAGGTAGAGGTTGGCGAACAGCCCGTCCTGGAAGCGCGCGGCCAGCGCGGCGTCGCCGCCCAGCAGCGCCGCGGTGCTGAAGGCCTGGCCCTTGGCCTGATAGATCTGGTCACCCGCGATGCGGCCCACCTGGCTGATCGCGCCGTCCACCGGGCAGATCAGCGGCGCGTCGGCCAGCGGGCGCGCGCCGTCCTTCAGCGCGCGGGTGAAGAAGTCGTTGAAGGTGGCGTAGGCGGTGATGTCACCTTGCGCCGCCTCGGCCATGTCCACCCGGTAGCGCGCGACGAAGCGGCGGATGGTGGCTGTCGTGATCGCCCCCAGCGGCCGCGAGGCCAGATACCCGGCCAGCCGGGTCATGGCCAGCTTGGGCATGAGGTACTGGGGCAGGACTTTGAGGCGATCGGACATGGTGCGGGGCCGCCAAGCGGCCGGAACGGGGGCGCGGGATTCTAGGAGCCCGCGCCGAGCGGCGGTCTGCGGGTCGCTACCATGTGGTCTGCGTGGGGCCGCTGACGGCCCTGCGGCGAGAAGCCCTGGTTTGCCGTGATCCTGCACAGTTCCTTCTATCGATTCACGCCGGTCGCCGACCCGGCGGGCCTGGCCGAATGGCTGCGCGAGCGTGGTGCGGCGCTGGACCTGGGCGGCGTGGTGCTGGTGGCTGGCGAGGGCCTGAGTGCCGCGATCGCCGGTGACGCCACCGCGGTGCACACGCTGGAGGCCGAGCTGCAGAACCACGCGGGCTTTGCCGGCCTGCGGGGCAAGCACAACGTCTGCGAGCGCCGGCCCTTCAGCCGGCTCAAGGTGTCGGTCAAGCCCGAGATCGTCGCCTTCGGCGTGCCCGGTGTGTCGGGCGACGCCACCGACACCCATGTGAGCCCGGCGCGCTGGCGCGAGTTGCTGGACGACCCCGACACCGTGGTGCTGGACAACCGCAACAGCTTCGAGTTCCGGCTCGGGCGCTTCCGCGGTGCCATCGACCCCGGCGTCGCGCACTTCCGCGATTTCCCGGCCTATGTGGAGGCCCACCGCGACGCATGGCAGGGCAAGACCGTGGCCATGTACTGCACCGGCGGCATACGCTGCGAGAAGACCGCGGCCTGGATGCAGGCGCAGGGGCTGAAGGTCGCACAGCTGGACGGCGGCATCCTGAACTTCCTGGCCGCTTTCCCCGATGCCGCGCGCGACTGGGAGGGCGAGTGCTATGTGTTCGACAAGCGCATCGCGATCGACGCCCAGGCCCGCGAGACCGCCACCACCGCCGAGCAGGTGTTCACCGCGCCCGAGGATGCCTGGCGGCTGGCGCGGGCGCGCCGGCTGGATCCCGGCGCGGAGGACTGATTCCCACCGTTCGGAACAAAGCTTCCGGGCCCGTGCCCCGACCGGCCCGCCGCAAACGCCGACAATGCCACCGCGCGCCGCTTGCGCGCACCGCAACACAGCCCCTCGATGTCCCATCTGATCGTTCACGGCGGCACGCCCCTGTCGGGCCGCGTCATCCCCTCGGCCAACAAGAACGCCGTCCTGCCCATCCTGTGCGCGACGCTGCTGACCAAGCAGCCGGTGCGCCTGCGCGGCGTGCCCGAGATCACCGACGTGAAGAAGATCGTCGAGGTCTTCCGCAAGCTGGGCTCCAAGGTCGAGCTGGACTTCAAGACCGGCATCCTGGACGTGCACCACGAGCACACCCATTTCGACCCCGCCACCGACCGCCTGCCCGAGGAGATGCGCTCCTCCATCATGCTGGTGCCGGGCCTGATGGCGCGCTTCGGCGCCGCCCGCATCGAGGACGACGTCAAGGGCTGCACGCTGGGTGCGCGCGAGATCGACCCGCATGTGGAGGTGTTCCAGCGCTTCGGCGCCGATGTGGAGCGTCTGCCCGACGGCCTGGTGCTGCGCGTGCAACGGCCGCTGACGGCCAATGACCACTGGACCGACTACGCGTCGGTCACCACCACCGAGAACTTCGTGCTGTGCGCCGCGCTGGCCGATGGCGTGTCCACGCTGACCAATGCCGCCAGCGAGCCCCATGTGCAGGAGTTCTGCAACTTCATGTCGCAGCTGGGCGCCAAGATCGAAGGTCACGGCACGTCCAAGCTCAAGATCACCGGCGTGCAGGAACTGGGCGGTGCGGACTTCAGCTTCACCGAGGACTTCCACGAGATCGTGACCTTCCTCGCCCTGGGCGCCATCACCGGCGGCGATGTGCGCGTGAAGAACGGCGCGCCCGAGATGTTCCCGCTGCTGGACCGCACCTTCGCGAAGTTCGGCGTGCAGATCGTGCATGAGGACGGCTGGAGCCGCGCGATCACCGAGGGCGGCAAGCTCAAGGTGAAGGAGCCCTTCACCCGCAACATCCTGCAAAAGGTCGAGGCCGCGCCCTGGCCCTATGTGCCGGTGGACCTGCTGCCCATCTTCGTCGCGCTGGGCGTGAAGGCCGAGGGCAGCGTGATGTTCTGGAACAAGGTCTACGACGGCGCGATGGGCTGGACCAGTGAGCTGGCCAAGTTCGGCGGCCACGCCTTCCTGTCCGACCCGCACCGCATGATCACCTTCGGCGGCAAGCCGCTGAGCCCGGCCGAGGTGGAGAGCCCCTACATCATCCGCGTCGCGATCGCGCTGCTGATGGTGGCGGCCAGCATTCCCGGCAAGAGCGTGATCCGCAACGCCACGCCGATACGCCGCGCCCACCCCAACTTCGTCGAACACATCACCGAGCTGGGCGCGCGCATGGAATGGGTGGACGGCGACTGAGCGCTGCGCGGGGCCGGGGGATGAGGGCAAGACTGGGCGCGGCGCTGCTGGCCGCGTGCCTGTCGTCCGTTGCCGGTGCGGCGGGCGAGGCGGGCACGCTGCGCTGGCTGGTGCAGGACCTGCCGCCGCATTTCCACTACGAGCCCGGCCACCCGCCGCAGACGCCGGCCGACCTGCGCGGCGGCGGCGAGGTCGAGGGCTTCATGCGCCTGCTGATCGCACGCATGCCCGAGTACCGGCACGAGTTCGTGGAGGCCGGCACCTCGCGCTACGAGCTGATGTCGCGCGGCGGCAGCACGCTGTGCAGCCTGTTCCACCTGCGCACGCCCGAGCGCCTGGAGTGGGCCTATTTCTCGCACACCTACCCCACGCTGGTGTCGCGCCAGCTGCATGCGGTGGTGCGGCGCGACAACCTGCCGCGCATGCTGCGCCGCCGTGATGCGGACGGCAGCCTGGACCTGGGCGCGCTGCTGCAGCGCGCCGACCTGCGTGGGCTGCTGGCGCGCGACCGTGCCTACGGCCCCCACATCGACGACGAGCTGGCCCACCACCCGCTGCCGCGCCTGGCCGTGGGCGGGGCCAGCAACCGGCTGCTGGACATGCTGCGCGCCGGCCGCATGGACTACACGCTGGAATACCCCTCGGTGGTGGACGACTACCTGCAGCGCGTGGGCGCGCCGGGCGTGCTGGTCAGCGTGCCGCTGCAGGCCGGCATCAGCACGCCGCTGGCCACCGTGTCCTGCAGCCGCACGCCCGAGGGCCGGCGTGCGATCGAGGCCATAGACGCTGCGGTGCGGCGCCTGGCCGCCGAGCCGCGGCGCGAGGAGTGGCTGCGCGCCTGGCGCGGCCCAGCCTTTGATCCGCGCGACCTGGAGCGTCTGAACCGCTACATGGACGAGCGCGCCCGCGGCGGCCCTCGCATCGAGTGATGGCCCGGCCGGCCAAGCCCCGGCTGCCGCTGCGCGACGGCGTGACCGCCAGCGCGGTCTACTGCCCGCCTGGCCCCTGGGCCACGACCGCCGACTTCTTGGCCGAGCGCCTGCCGCGCGTGGCCGACTGGCCCGAGCGCCTGGCGCGCGGCGAGGTGGTGGACGAGGCCGGCGAGCCGCTGCCCGCTGGCGCTGCCTACCGGCCGCACCGGCGCCTGTTCTACTGGCGCTGGCTGGCGGCCGAGCCCGAGATCCCGTTCCGCGAGCGCATCGTGTTCCAGGACGAGCATCTGCTGATCGCCGACAAGCCGCATTTCCTGCCGGTCACGCCCGGCGGCCTCTATGTGCAGCAGACGCTGCTGACCCGGCTGCGCCGCGCCACCGGCTTGGCCGAGCTGAGCCCGCTGCACCGGCTGGACCGCGAGACCGCCGGTCTGGTGGCCTTCAGCCTGCGGCCCGCGGAGCGTGCGGCCTACCAGGCGCTGTTCCGCGACCGCGCGGTGGACAAGCGCTACGAATGCATCGCTCCGGCCGGCCCCGGGCCCTGGCCGCGGCTGCTGCGCCACCGCCTGGTGGAGCCCGAGGGCGAGGACTTCATGCAGATGCAGGTGGTGGCCGGCGAGCCCAATGCCGAGACCTGGGTGGATCAGGTCCAGGTCTTGCCCGGCGGCCTGGCCCGCTACGAGCTGCGCCCGCGCACCGGCCTCAAGCACCAGCTGCGCGCGCAGATGAATGCGCTGGGCCTGCCCATGGTGGGAGACCGCATCTACCCCGTGCTGCAGCCGCACGAGAGCCCGCCGCGCTTCGACGCGCCGCTGCAGCTGTGGGCGCGCGAGCTGGCCTTTCGGGATCCCGTCACCGGGGCCGAGCGTCACTTCAGCGCGGTCACAATGGCGCCTCCATGAATTCCCCCGACACCCAGGTCCAGGAATTGCGCCGGCAGCTCAAGCAGCTGCTGGAGGCCGCCCATGCCAACGAGCGCAAGCTGGACCGCTTCGATGCGTTGGAGCGCCGGCTGATCGCGGTGGACTCCATGGAGGAGCTGGTCCACCTGCTGCTGGTGGAATGCCGCCAGGAGTTCGGGCTGGACGCCGCCGAGCTGTGGCTGCTGGACGTGGACGACGAGCTGCGCCGTGCGCTGCCGGCCCTGCCCATGGTGCGCACGCCGCGCCTGCTGGACGGCCATGGCCCGCTGCGCAGCCTGTTCGGTGCCGTGCGCGTGACCCGGCTGATCGCCCCGGGCCCGGACGAGGCGCTGCTGCGCGAGGCCTTCGCGCCCGAGGCCGGCGTGCGCTCCGCCGCGCTGCTGCCGCTGATACGCCAGGGCCTGCTGATCGGCAGCCTGCATTTCGGCTCGCGCGACCCCGAACGCTACGACAGCAGCTCGGGTACCAAGTTCCTGGACCGGCTGGCGGCCATTGCGGCCATCAGCATAGAGAGCATGCTCAACCGCGAGCGTCTGCGCCGCGCCGGCATGACCGACGGCCTCACCGGCGTGCACAACCGCCGTTACTTCGATCACCGCAGCTTGATCGAGTTCAGCCAGGCCGTGCGCCATCGCTACCCGCTGGCCTGTCTGTTCCTGGACATCGACCACTTCAAGGCCATCAACGACGGCCATGGTCACCCGGCCGGCGACGAGGTGCTGCGCCAGGTGGGCGGCCTGATCCTGCGCACGCTGCGCACCGGCGACCTGGCCGCGCGCTACGGTGGCGAGGAGTTCATCGTGCTGCTGCCGCGCACCGACCGCGACGGCGCCCGCGAGGTGGCCGAGCGCATACGCCTGCAGGTGCAGGACGCGCCCTTCATCACGCCCGAGGGCGGCACGCTGCGTGCCACGGTGTCGGTGGGTCTGGCCATGCTGCCGGCCGGCGCCACCAACTTCGCGACGCTGCTGGACCTGGCGGACCGCGCGCTCTACGCGGCCAAGCGCGCCGGCCGCAACCGCACGCTGGGCGACGACGAGCTCAGCGCAGCCACTGCAACTGCATCGTGAACATGCGGCCGCTGCGGCCGTAGGTCCTGCCCACGAGGTAGGCGGCCGACAGCCGCAGCTCGTCCTGGCCCGCGCCCCAGAACGCAGCCTGCAGCGCCGGCCCAACGCGATCGGAGGCGCGATCGCTCGACAGCCCGTTGCGCCACGGCCCCAGCTCGCTGAAGCCCTCGACGCCCAGCCGCCAGCCCGGCTGCAGCCGGTACAGCCCGCGCCACTGCAGCTTCAGCCGGGTGTCGCGGCGGCGGCTGTCGTAGTCCCAGAACAGATTGGCATTGAGCCGCCAGCGGGCCAGGTCGGTCTGCCAGGCCGGGCCCAGCTCCAGCGCGTGTCCCTCGCCCGGGCTGCGGCTGAACTGCGTGTGCAGGCCCAGGTCGTAGTCATGCTCGCCCTGGGTCAGCAACCACAGGTTCTGCCAGTTCCAGCTGGACAGCTGCAGGCGGCCGCCCTCGGGACCTATCCAGCTGGCCAGCAGCCGCGTGGTCCAGTGCGAGTCCACGCCCCAGCTCAGTCCCAGCTCCGGCCAGACCTGGGTGCGGCCGCGTCGGGGCTCCACCGTCCAGTAGCGCAGCTCCAGCCCCAGCAGGCCCTGCTGGTCGTAGGGCGTCACCACGTAGTTGCCCGGATCGGCCCGCACGGCGGCGCCGGCCAGCGCCAGCCCCAGCGTGATCACGGTGCGCACTGCAGCTGACGGACTTGACCCCATGACCGTACTCTAGGGGGCCGGCGACTGTCAGCGGGGAGCCACCATTACTGACAAACCACTAGCTCCCGCCGCTGCACAGCGCTGTCGGCACACGGACAATTTGTGCTCTCCCTCCCGCCAGAGATGAGCATTCGACGCCTGCCCCTTCCCCTTGCCCGCCTGCCTTTGCACCGCCTGGGCTCCTTGCGCCTGCGGCTGGCCTGTGCGGTCCCGGTGCTCAGCCTGCTGGTGCTGCTGGGCTTCGACTGGAGCGTGGACGGCCCGCAGGCCGTGCGCGACAACCTGGTACGCAGCCTGTGGCTTGCGCTGTGGCTCAGCCTGGGCCTGCTGCTGCTGATCGAGGCGCTGCTGCTGCGACCGCTGCGCCGCCTGGCCTCCGGCTGGGAGGCGCTGGAGAGCGTGCCGCCCCAGCCGCCGACCGAGGGGGCGCCGTCGCTGCCGCGCCTGGCGCTGGAGTTCGACCGGCTGGGTGACGCGATGCGGCGCGCGCAGGGCTCACGCTGGCAGCAGGACCAGGACGCCCAGCGGCTGCGGCACGAGCTGTCGACCGAGCGCGAGGCGCTGGCGCAGGCTCAGGAGGCGCTGGCCTCCAGCCAGCGCGCGCTGGCCGGGCTGGCACGCACCGACGAGCTGACCGGCCTGGCCAACCGCCGGGCCTTTGACGAGGCGTTGCGGCGCGAGTTCAAGCGCGCCCAGCGCCAGCGCGGCCTGCTGGCGTTGGCCGTGCTGGACCTGGACCAGTTCAAGCAGTTCAACCAGCGCCACGGCCACGAGGCCGGTGACCGGGCGCTGCAGCACATCGCCACGCTGCTGTGCGAGCGCCTGCAGCGTGACACCGATGTGGTTGCGCGGCTGGGCGGTGAGGAGTTCGTCGCGCTGCTGCCGGGCTTCGGCATGGCCGAGGCGCAGGGCGTGCTGGAGTCGCTGCGCGACGAGCTGCGCGCCCAGCGCCTGGTGGCGGGCGATGCGGAAACGGTGCTGACCGTCAGCGTGGGGTTGGCGGCGATGAGCCCGGCCCATCCCTACCTGAGTGCCCAAGCGCTGTTGCAGGCGGCCGACGAGGCGCTCTACATGGCCAAGCATGCCGGCCGGGACCGGCTGAGTCTGGCGGCCTGACCGCGGCGCTGGCGCACGCCGACGCGGCGCCCAGCCTCAGCGGCCGTGTTCCTGGGCCGCCTGCAGCTGCTCGTGCACGCGGCGCGCGGCGCGCAGCACCAGGGTCTCGTCCAGCTGCGCCTGCGGCGCGATCTGGCGGGCGATGTCTTCCAGCTGGTCGGGGTGCTGCAGCAGGGCCCAGGCGACCGTGGAGATGGCCGCGACGCTGCGGCGGGCCAGCGCGTCGGGGATGGTCAGCGTGGACTGGATCTCCACATGGTGGCGCACGCTCGCGACCGCAGCCGGCGCCAGGCCCCAGCTCTCGCACAGCGCCGCGCCCAGCGCGTCGTGGCTGACGCCGAAGGCCGTGCGTTCCAGTTCCGCAAGATCGACATCGCGGGTGGCGGCGCGCAGCATCGCCGGGTAGTGGGCCGGCGCATGGCGGTACAGCACCGCCTTGCCGCATTCCTCGAACAGGCCGGCCGAGTGCGCGGCCCAGGGGTCCACGCCCAGCATCTGGCCCATGCGGCCCATCAGCAGGCCGCGCTGCGACGCGCGGGTCCACACCGCTTCCAGCTCCGCCGCGGCCGGGAAGGCCGCCCGCAGGCCCATCTCGAAGGTGATGGCCGCGACCTCGCGCATGCCCAGGTAGGTCAGCGCCTGGTGCACCGTCTGCACGCGGCCGCGCAGGCCGTACAGCGAGGAATTGACCGCCTTCATCACCGCGGCCGCCAGCGCCATGTCGGTCTCGACCAGCGAGGAGATGGCCTGCAGGTCGATGTCCTCCGCCGCCATCAGCAGCGACAGCTTGACCAGGACCTCCGGCTGGGTCGGGATCTCGATGTCCAGATTGCGCAGTTGTGGATCGACAGGCATGGCGGGCTTCACCGGGACAGCAATGGATTGATCGTATGTCAGTTGCCCCCGCGCCAGCGGGAACGAACCAGGGAGTATCGCCGCGCGTCAGCGCAGGAAGGCGTCCCAGGCGGTCTTGAGGATCAGCGCACTCACCACCAGGATGAAGGCGCCGCGCACGAAGCCGGCGCCGTGCTTGAGCGCCATCTTCGTGCCCAGCAGGCTGCCGGCCACGTTGGTGACCGCCATCAGCGCCGCCACATGCCACCAGATATGGCCCTTGGACACGAACAACGCGATCGCTGCCGCGTTGGTCAGCAGGTTCATCAGCTTGGCGGTGGCCGATGCATGCAGGAAGTCGTAGCCCAGCAGTCGCACGAACAGGAAGACGAAGAAGCTGCCGGTGCCAGGGCCGAAGAAGCCGTCGTAGAAGCCCACGACCAGCGCAATGCCGCCCGCCACCAGCATCTCGGCGCGGCCCTGGAAGCGGGGACGGTGATCCCGCCCCAGGTCCTTCTTGGCCAGCGTGTAGATCAGCACCGCCAGCAGCACCAGCGGCAGCGCCTTGCGCAGGCCGTCCGGGCTGACCAGGGTCAGCGTCCAGGCGCCCACGAAGCTGCCCAGGCCGGCCAGCACCGCCGCCGGCAGCAGCGCGCGCCAGGGCAGCTGCACCCGCTTCACGAACTGCAGCGTGGCCCAGCCCGTGCCCCAGACCGACGCGCCCTTGTTCGTGCCCAGCAGCGTGGCCGGCGCGGCGCTCGGGAAGGTGCTGAACAGCGCAGGCACCAGCACCAGGCCGCCGCCGCCCGCGACCGCGTCGATGAAACCGGCAAGCAGCGAGGCAAGGGCAACGGTCAGCAGTTCCAGCATGGGCTCAAGGTTGAAAGCACAAAGAAAACGGCCACCAAGGGGTCCTTGGTGGCCGGTGCGATTGTCTGCGGCTTTGCCGAGCAATCTTTTTGCGTCAAACGCTTGTCTTGTCTCCTCACAACCCGCCCGGCGGTTCCGAAAACTGCGCTTGGAACCGCGTCGAGTGCTTGCACTGTAGTGCCCCTTGGCGGTGCGTACACCTGGGGTTACCCCGTAGTTACGGTGCATGAAAGGTGCGTGAAAGCCCCAAATTTGTGCGCCGCATCATGCCTCGGTGTCGCCGTGCCGCGACGCTGGCCGACGGTCACAATCCGCTCATGCGCCGTCGTTTGCCCCTGTCCAGCCTGCTGCTGACCCTTGTGCTGACCGCCTGTGGCGGCGGTGGCGGGGGCGGCAGCGCCGCAAGCACCGACACCGGCTCCGGCGGCGGAACCGGCACCACGTTGACGCTGCAATTGCCGGCCAGCGGCCTGGCGCCGGCCGATCTGGCCGTGGTCGTCGCCGAGGGCGATGCGCTCAGCGAGGCGGTGGGCGCGGCCTATGTGGCGGCCCGCGGCGTGCCGGCGGCCAACCTGATCCGCGTGAAGCTCAGCACCGCCAGCGACGTGATCTCGGCCAGCGATTTCGCGACGCTGCGCGCCGACCTGCAGGCCCGCCTGCCCGCCGGCGTGCAGGCCACGCTGCTGACCTGGGCCGCGCCCAGCCGCGTGCAGGGCAGTTGCAGCATGGGCATCACCAGTGCGATGACGCTGGGCTACGACCCGCGCTACTGCTCGCCCACACCCAGCAGCTGCGCCAGCACCGCGGTGTCGCCGCTGTTCGACAGCGAGTCGCGCCGGCCCGCCACCGAGCTCAGCCTGCGGCCGTCCATGCTGCTGGGTGCGCGCAGCCTGGCCGACGCGCAGGCGCTGATACAGCGCGGCCTGGCCGCCGACGCCAGCTACCCGGCCGGCGACGGCTGGCTGCTGCGCACCAGCGATGCGGACCGCAGCGTGCGCTGGACCGATTTCGTGACGCTGCCATCCGCCTGGGCCGGCGCGCTGCAGCTCAACTACCTGGACAACAGCGGCGGCCCGGCCTCGGGCGACACGCTGTCCAACCGCAGCAATGTGCTGTTCTACCTGACCGGCCTGGCCCAGGTGGGCGGCCTGTCCACGCTGCAGTTCCGCCCCGGCGCGCTGGCGGACTCGCTGACCTCCTACGGCGGCGTGCTGCCCGGCGGCAACGGCCAGATGCCCATCACCAGCTGGCTTAGCGCCGGCGCCACCGCCAGCTACGGCACGGTGGAGGAGCCCTGCAACCTCACGCAGAAGTTCTCCCAGGCCAGCGTGCTGATCGACCAGTACTGGCGCGGTGCGACCGCGATCGAGGCCTACTGGAAGGCGGTGCAGATGCCCGGTCAGGGCCTGTTCGTCGGCGAGCCGCTGGCCCAGCCCTTTCGCGACACGCCCAGCCTGGCCATCGTGAACGGCGAGTACCAGATCAAGACCCGCAGCCTGCGGCCCGGCGCGAGCTATGCGTTGCAGTACCGCACCAGCAGCACCGGCAGCTGGACCACGCTGGCCCAGTTCACCGGCCGGCGCGGCCAGGTGCTGGACGGGCGCTCGCCGCTGCCGCCGGCCGCCGCGGTGCAGCTGCGCTGGATGGGCCCCTGCCCGGACAACGCCGCCGGCAGCTGTGTCCTCGCGCAGTCACAGTGACCCCGCAGAATGGGGGCGGTCAAATCCCGATTGCCCCGGCCCGCGCTCCGGTGAACAGTCGCCGTCCTGCTGTCTGTCGTCCGTCCATGTCCCGCTCCCCTGTTTCTTCCCGCCGTGGCTTCACCCTGCTCGAGCTGCTGGTGGTCATGGTCATCATCGGCCTGCTGGCCGGCTATGTGGGCCCCAAGTTCTTCGGCCAGATCGGCAAGAGCGAGGTCAAGGCGGCCAAGGCCCAGCTGGACGCGCTGCAGAAGGCGCTGGACCAGTACCGCCTGGACGTGGGCCGCTACCCCAGCACCGACCAGGGCCTGGCCGTGCTGGTCACCAAGCCGGCCGACGAACCCAAGTGGGGTGGCCCCTACCTCAGCAAGGCCCTGCCCAAGGACCCCTGGGGCAATGACTACCAATACCGCAGCCCCGGCGAGCACGGCGAGTACGACGTCTACTCCTTCGGCCGTGACGGCCGCCCGGGCGGCGAGGGCGAGGATGCCGACATCACGTCCTGGTGACGTGAGCCCTGAGCCGCACCCGCCGTGCCGCAATACCTGACCCGCGTGCTGCGCCAGGGTGCCGTGAGCACCGAGCGCATCCAGGCCGCCGATCGCCAGTCGGTCGCCGCGGCGCTGGGCGTCGCGCCCCAGCACGTGCTGTCCGTGCAGGACCTGGCCGACGCGGCCGGCCCGGCGCGCGCGGTGCGGCGCACCCGCTTTCCGCTGCAGCTGTTCAGCCAGGAACTGGCCGTGCTGCTGGACGCCGGCATCGCGCTGCTGGAGGCGCTGAACACGCTGCGCGAGAAGGAGGCCCAGCCGGCGGTGCGTGCGGCGCTGGATGGCGTCATCGAGCAGGTGGAGCAGGGCCAGCCGCTGTCCGGCGCGCTGCGCCAGCAGCCCCAGGCCTTCGACGAGCTGATCTGCGCCATCGTGGCGGCCAATGAACGCACCGGCCAGCTCAGCGTCGCGCTGGCCCAGCATGCGCGCTACCTGGCCTGGGTGGACGCACTGCGCTCGCGCCTGGTGGCGGCGCTGGTCTATCCGCTGATGCTGCTGGGCGTGGGCTCGGCGGTCATCCTCTTCCTGCTGCTCTATGTGCTGCCGCGCTTCGCCGGCATCCTGGAGGCCACCAGCGGCGAGCTGCCCTGGGCCTCGCGCGTGCTGATCCAGTTCGGCCAGACGGCCGGCGCCCATCCCTTCGCGGTGCTGGGCGGCCTGGCCGCCACCGCTGCGGTCGTCGTGCTGCTGCTGCGCCGGCCCGCGGTGCGCCAGCGCCTGCAGGCCGCGATGTGGACGCTGCCCGGCCTGGGCCCGCGGCTGCGCGTGCTGGCGCTGGCGCGGCTGTACCGGTCGCTCGCGATGCTGCTGGCCGCGGGCGTGCCGGCGCTGGCCGCATTGCGCATCGTGGTTGATGTGGTGGCTGCGCCCTGGCGCACGGCGGTGCAGGCGGCGGCCGAGCAGATCGAGCGCGGCGAGCGCCTGTCCACCGCCTTCGACACGCAAGACCTGGCCACGCCGGTGGCGCGCCGCATGCTGCGCGTGGGCGAGCGCAGCGGCGAGGTCGCGGCCATGCTGGAACGCGCCGCCGCCTTCCACGACGAGGAGGCCGCCCGGCTCACCGAGCTGCTGTCGCGCCTCGTGAACCCGGCACTGATGCTGGTGATGGGCGTATTGATCGGCGGGATCATCGTGTTGATGTACCTGCCTATCTTCCAGTTGGTGGAGCAGGTGCAATGACGAGATGGACTCGCCACTTCGGCTGGGTGGACCGGTCCGTGCCGGGAATTCGCCCCGGCGGGCGACCTACTTTCTTGCCCGCGCAAGAAAGTAGGCAAAGAAAGCGCCCCTGCAAAACCGCCCACCCTGCGGGTGGGTTCCCTGCGATGCTCGGCACCCAGGGCCGCGCCGAACTCGCGCCGCTACGCTCTGCTCAAACAGGCGGCGCGAAGTCAGTGCTTGAAGCGAGCTTCGCTCGCGCCCTGGGCACCTGCGCTTCTCGGCGGTTTAGAAGAGGAAGTTCCGGAACAGCCGAATGCAATCGCTTCTCGACCCGCCTTTGTGGCGTGCCCCCGGTCGGAAAGCTGCAAGGGCGGAGCACATGACGACCTCGCTGCAGGACTGGCTGCCCGCCGAGCAAGGTCCCTGGCATCTGGACTTCGAGCAATGGCCGCAGGCCCAGGCGCAGCGCTGGCGCGCGGTGCTGGCCGTGGGTGCGGGCGGGCGGCGCCTGCTGCTGGCCGAGCGTGACGAGGACGCGCTGCTGCTGCAGAGCGTGGAGACCCGGCTGGACGCGCCGGTGGGCTGGCTGCGCTGCAGCAGCGAGGCGGTGAGCCATTTCCTGGGCGCGGGCGAGGCGGACTTCCGCGCGCTGTCCGGCGTTGAGGAGGCGCTGTCCACGGTGGAGGACCGCACCGAGGAGCTGTCCGCGCTGGCGCTGGCCGAGCAGGCCTCGCCGGTCGTGCGGCTGTTGAACGCGACGCTGTACGACGCGCTGCAGGACCAGGCCTCCGATGTGCACATCGAGTGCACCGCGCGCGGCGCGGTGATCCGCTTCCGCGTGGACGGCGTGATGGCGCTGGTGCGCCAGGTCGAGAGCCCGCAGGTGGCCGAGCAGCTGGTGTCGCGCCTCAAGGTGATGGCCGAGCTGGACATCGGCGAGCGCCGCCTGCCGCAGGACGGCCGCTTCAAGCTGCGCATGCAAGGCCGCGAGATCGACTTCCGCCTGTCCATCATGCCCAGCGTGTTCGGCGAGGATGCGGTGATCCGCGTGCTGGACCGCGCGGCGATCGCGCGCGCCGGCGCGCTGACGCTGGATGCGCTGGGCTTCGGCGAGGCCGAGCGTGCCGCGATCCGCCACCAGGCCCGCCAGCCCCACGGCATGCTGCTGGTGACCGGCCCCACCGGCTCGGGCAAGACCACCACGCTGTACGCGACGCTGGCCGAGATCCACACCGGCACCGACAAGATCATCACCATCGAAGACCCGGTGGAGTACCAGCTCGCCGGCGTGGTGCAGATCCCGGTCAACGAGAAGAAGGGTCTGACCTTCTCGCGCGGCCTGCGCTCCATCCTGCGCCACGACCCCGACCGCGTGATGGTGGGCGAGATCCGCGACGCCGAGACCGCGCAGATCGCCGTGCAGGCCGCGCTCACCGGCCACCTGGTGTTCAGCACCGTGCACGCCAACAACGCCTTCGACGTCATCGGCCGCTTCATGCACATGGGGCTGGACCTCTACAACGTGGTCTCGGCGCTGAACGCGGTGCTGGCCCAGCGCCTGGTGCGGCTGACCTGCACGCATTGCGCGCGGCCGTTCACACCTGACCCCGCGACGCTGATCCGGCACGGCAGTCCGGCCGGCACCTTTCTGAAGGGCGAGGGCTGCGGCCATTGCCGCGGCACCGGCTACAAGGGCCGGCGCGCGGTGGCCGAGCTGCTGAAGCTGGACGACGGCCTGCGCGACCTGATCGCCGCGCGCGCACCCATGTCCGAGATCAAGGCCGCGGCCAAGGCGCGCGGCATGAAGTCGCTGCGCGAGATGGCGCTGGCCGCCGTGTGCCGGGGCGAAACCACCTTCGAGGAGCTGGAACGTGTCACCCTCGATGAGTGAACGCCTGCGCGGCGCGGTGGCCGCACGCCTGGCCCGGCCGCAGCTGCTGCTGCTGGGCGGCAGCGCGGCCGAGGTCGAGGCGCAGTTCGCCGCCTGGTGCCGCGAGCACCGCGGCCGCGCGGTGGAGCTGCTGGTGGGCCTGCCGCTGCTGCACGAGCTGGTGGTGGAGCCCGGCCTGCCGCTGGCCGATGACGCCGCGCTGCGCGCCTATGCGCAGCAGCAGTTCGCGCATTACTTCGGTGCCGCGGCGCAGCGCTTTGCGCTCGCGCCCTGGCGGGCGGGCGAGGCGCGCGGCGTGTCCGCGCTGCACGGGCTGGACCCGGCCGCGCTGCGCGCCCAGGCCGCGGCGGCCGGCGTGCGCCTGGCCGCGCTGCGTCCGGCCTGGGCCGCCTGGCTGGCCGCGCTGCCGGCCGCCACGCGTGCCGGCTCCGGCCGGCTGCTGTGGCACGAGGGCACGCGCGCGCTGCTGATCACGCTGGAGCGCGGCCGCGTGCAGTCGCTGCAGCCGCGTCGCATCGCCAGCCCGGCGGACCTGGGCGGCGCAGACGAGGGCGCGCTGCTGGCGCGGGGCACGCCGGCCGAGGAGCTCACGCCCCGGCCCGGCCCGGCCATGCCCCAGCCCGACTTTCTGGCCGCCGCGGCGCGCCCCGCGCCGCTGGCCTGGCCGTTGGCCGCCACCGGCGCGCTGGTGCTGGCCACCGCGGGCTGGAGCGGCTGGCAGAGCCACGAGCAGCTGCAGCTTGCACAGGACGCGCGCAGCCGCGTGCTGGCCCTGCGCCCCAGTGCGCCCACGCCGCGCGCCGCGCCACGCCGCGTGGCCGAGACCGAGCCGCGCGCCGCGCAGGAGGCGCGCGCGCTGCTGGACGCGCCCTGGGAGCCGCTGCTGAGCCGGGTCGAGACCGTGGGCGCCGAGGCCAAGGCCATCGCCTGGCTGGGCCTGGATGCCAACGCCGGCCGCGGCGAGCTGCGGCTGGAAGGGCTGACGCCGGACCGCCTGCTGGCGCTGCAGCTGGCCGAGCAGCTGGGCGGCACGCCGGGCTGGGGTCAGGTCGTGCTGTCGCGCTTCAGCGCGGCCGAGCCCGGCCTCAGCGGCCAGCGCTTCGAGATCAACGCGAAATTCCGCCGGGAGAACGGTTCGTGAAACGGCTGACCCTGCCCCCGCTGCCCGCGCGGCTGCAGCCGCTGGGCTGGCCCGGCCTGGCCGGCGTGCTGGCGCTGCTGATGGCCGCCGGCCTGGCCTGGCAGGGCCAGCGCTGGGACGTCCAGGCCGCGGCGCTGCAGGCCGAGGTGCGCCAGCTGCGCGTGCGCGCCGCGCCGGCCCGCGCCGAGGCCGCCGCGCCGCTGAGCGTGCAGCAATGGCAGGCCGGCCTGCCCGGCGCCGCCGAGCGCCAGCAGCGCCTGGCCGATCTGCTGGAGCTGGCGCTGCGCCTGGACCTCAACGGCGCGCGTACCGAACACCGCCTGAGCCAGAGCGAGGGCCTGGAGCGGCTGCGCGTGACCATGCCGGTCAGCGGCAGCTATGCGCAGCTGCGCCGCTTCATCGCGGCGGCGCTCGAGCATGACCCGGCGCTGAGCCTGGACGCGATCAAGCTGCGCCGCAGCTCGCCGCTGACCGCCGACCTGGACGCCGAGCTGCAGTGGTCGCTGCACGGGAGGGCCGCGCGATGAGCCTGACGCGATCGCAGCAGTTGCTGGGCGGCGCGCTGCTGGCTACGCTGGGCGCCACCGCCTGGGTCGCGAGCCGGCCGGAAGACGCAGCCGAGCCCGCGGTGGCCGCCGTGGCGCGCCGCGCTGCCCCGCCGGCTTCGGCCGCGATGGCGCCGCCGCCCGGCCCGGCCGTCGCTCGCGCGGCGGGTTCGCGCGCCGCCTGGCGCGAGCCCGAGCCGGCCCAGCTGGCCGCCTGGATGCCGCCGCCACCGCCGCCCGCTCCGCCGCCGCCGCCGCCCGCACCACCGGCCCCGCCACCGCCGCCCATGGCGCCGCCGCTGGCCTACCAGATGATCGGCCGCCTCATCGAGGGCGACGGCCCTCGGGCGGTCGAGGTGGCGCTGCTCAACGGCCCCAACCGTTCCGTCAGCGTGCGCGCCGGCGACACGCTGGACGGCCAGTGGCGTGTCGACCAGGTCAGCGCCAGCGGCGTGCGCCTGACCTGGCTGCCCGCCCAGCTGCCCCAGACCCTCGTCTTCAAGCCTGCCCCATGACCTCCCATCCCCTGCGTTGCCCCCGCGGAGAAGCCGCATGAAGAAACTGCTTGTGCTGTGCACCAGCGCGCTGCTGCTGGGCGGCTGCGCCAACCCGGCGCTGCGCCAGGCCGAGGAACTGGGGCGCGGCAACCAGTGGCCGGCCGCGCTGCGCGTGCTGGACGACGCCCTGGCCAAGGACCCCACCGACCCGGCGCTGCGCGCCGCCCAGGTGCGCACCCGCGAGCAGGCCAGCGCGCGCCTGGTGATGCAGATCGACGGCCTGCGCGTGGCGGGCCGCTGGGACGAGGCCCAGGCGCTTCTGGCCGCGCTGCAGCAGGCCGACGCCCGCCACCCGCGGCTGGCGGCACTGAGCACCGAGATCGAACGCGGCCGCCGCCAGGAGCAGCAACTGGCCGCCGGCCGCGCCGCGCTCAAGGCCGGCCGGCTCGCGCAGGCGGACGCGGTGGCGCGCGAGATCCTGGCCGAGTCGCCCCAGCACCCGGGCGCGCGCCTGCTGGCCAGCCAGGTCGCGCAGGCGCGGCCGCTGGAGAGCGCGGTGGGCGAGCTGGGCCCGGCCTTCCAGAAGCCGGTCACGCTGGAATTCCGCGATGCGCCGCTGCGCCAGGTGTTCGAGGCGCTGGCCCGCTCCAGCGGCATCAACTTCGTGTTCGACAAGGATGTGCGCGGCGACACCAAGATCACCGTGTTCCTGCGCAATGTGTCGCTGGACGAGGCGATGCGCGTGATCCTGGGCACGCAGCAGCTGGACCGCAAGCTGCTGAACGAGAGCTCGGTGCTGGTCTTCCCCAACACCGCGTCCAAGCAGCGTGAGCACCAGGAGCTGATCACCCGCACGCTCTACCTGACCAATGCGGACGTGAAGCAGGTGCAGGCCATGGTGCGCACCATCGCCAAGGTGCGCGACCTCTTCATCGACGAGCGGCTGAACCTGCTGGTGGTGCGCGACACGCCCGAGGTCGTGCGCCTGGTGGAGAAGCTGATCGCGTCGGTGGACCTGCCCGAGCCCGAGGTGATGCTGGAGGTAGAGGTGATGGAGCTGTCCACCGATCGCGTGGAGGCGCTGGGCCTGCAGTTGCCCGACAGCGTGCAGTTCGGGCTGTCCGGCGCCAACACCTTCAACGGTGTCGCGCCCGCCCAGGCGCTGTGGAGCCAGCGCGACCAGTTCCGCGCCAGCATCGCCAACCCGGCCGTGGTGGCCACGCTGCGCGGCACGGCGGGCGACGCCAACATCCTGGCCAACCCCAAGATACGCGTGCGCAACCGCGACAAGGCCAAGGTCCACATCGGGCAGAAGGTGCCTGTGTTCACCACCACCACCAACTTCACCGGCTCCACCTCGGTGGCCGCGTCGGTGAGCTACCTGGACGTGGGCCTGAAGCTGGACGTGGAGCCCACCATCCAGCTGGACAACGATGTCATCATCAAGGTGGGGCTGGAGGTGTCCAACCTGATCCGCCAGGTCACCGGCCCGGGCGGCACCACCGCCTACGAGCTGGGCACGCGCAACACCTCCACGGTGCTGCGCCTGGCCGATGGCGAGACCCAGGTGCTGGCCGGCCTCATCAACGACGAGGACCGCAAGAACGTGGCCGGCGTGCCGGGCCTGTCCAACCTGCCGGTGCTGGGGCGGCTGTTCGGCACCCACACCGACACGCGCAACAAGACCGAGGTGGTGCTCTTGATCACGCCGCGCGTGCTGCGCAACCTGGCGCTGCCCGATGCCTCGCTGACCCGCCTGGCCGGCGGCACCGATGCCAGCCCCGGCGCCTTCAGCAGTCTGCTCAAGCGCGAGGCCCAGGTGGGCGTGGGTTTGGGCCGTGGCGCGCCCGGCAGTGCGCCCACGGCGGTGGCGCCGCAGGCCGCCGCGGCCGCGGTGGAGGACGCGGTCGTGAAGCTGGACGTGACGCCCCAGGTGCCGGCCGGCGGCACGGTGTCGGTGGCGCTGCGCAACGACAGCGGCCTGCATGTGAAGGCCGAGGTCGAATATGACGCGACCCGGCTGGCGCCGGCCGTGGCCACCGGCGGTCAGTCCAGCGGCCGCTATCCCGTCGAGCTGCCCGCACGCGGCCAGACGGTGGTGGCGCTGCGCGTGCTGCCCGCCGGCGCGGGCCAGGTGCTGAATGTGGGCCTGTCCGGCCTGCAGGCCAGCGGGCCGAACGGCGAGACGGCCTCCGTGCGCGTGGACGGCTCGGGCCTGGTGACGGTCGATGCGGTGAAGTGATGCTGACGGCCCGCCCCTGCACGCTGCCTGACCCCGCCGGCCTGGCCGGCGCGGGCGGCCGCCTGCGCGGGCGCGGCTTCACCCTGATCGAGATGCTGGTGGTGCTGGCTCTGCTGGCCGTGCTGGCCTCGGCCGCGCGGCCGCTGCTGGAGCTGTCGGCGCAGCGCAGCCGCGAGACCGAGCTGCGTCAGGCGCTGCGCACGCTGCGCGGCGCGCTGGACGCCTACAAGCAGGCGGTGGACGCCGGCACGGTCGCGCAGAGCGCCGACGGCAGCGGTTACCCCGCACGCCTGCAACTGCTGGTGGACGGCGTGCCGGATGCCAAGTCGCCCAACGGCCGGCGGATCTACTTTTTGCGCCGCCTGCCGCGCGACCCCTTTGCCGACCCCAGCCTGCCTGCGGCCGAGACCTGGGCGCTGCGCGCCTACGACAGCCCGCCCGACGACCCCCGCGCCGGCCGCGACGTGTTCGATGTGCGCTCCCGCTCCGAGCGCTTGGCGCTGGACGGTTCGCGCCTGAAGGATTGGTGATGAGCCTGGGCCCCTCCCGCACTCGCCGCGCCCCGCGAGGGTTCACCTTGATCGAGCTCATCGTCGTGATGGCCATCGTCGCGCTGCTCACCTCCATCGCCGCGCCGCGCTATTTCGCGTCGCTGCAAAAGGGCCGCGAGACCGCGCTGCTGAGCTCGCTGAACACCATGCGCGACGCGATCGACCAGTTCGCGGCCGACAAGGGGCGCTACCCCGACTCGCTGCAGGAGCTGGCCCAGCTGCGCTACATCCGTGAGCTGCCCGAGGACCCGCTGACCGGCAGCCGCGACACCTGGGTGGAGCTGGCGCCGCCCAGCGAGCTGCAGGCCACCGGCCGACTCTGGGATGTGCGCAGCGGCGCGGCAGGGCGCTCGGCCGATGGGCGGCTCTACGCCGACTGGTGAGGGGCCGGCGATGCGGGCCTCTTGCGCGCTGCCGCCGCAGCGCGGCTTCACCTACCTCTTCGTGCTCTTCCTGGTGGCGCTGACCAGCGCGGCGCTGGCGGCGCTGGGCCAGGCCTGGAGCCAGGCGGCGCAGCGCGAGCGCGAGCGCGAGCTGCAGTTCCGCGGCGAGGCGATTGCCGCGGCGATCGCGAGCTACCAGAAGGCCAGCCCCAACCGCCAGGCCGACCTGCCCGCGACGCTGGACGAGCTGCTGGAAGACCGGCGCGGCCCGCGCGTGCTGCACCACCTGCGCCAGCGCTATGCCGACCCCTTCACCGGCCAGGCCGACTGGCTGCTGGTGTCGCCCGTGCCCGAGCTGCCGCGCTTCAACGCGGTGCGCAGCCGCTCCGAGCAACCGTTGCTGCGCGAGCGTTCACCCCAGGGCCAGACCATCGCCAAGGCCAGCGACTGGTTGTTCAGCGCGCCGCCGCCCGAGGGCGCAGCGTCGGCGGCGCTGCCGGCATCCGGCGCTGCGCCATGACGGTGCGGCGCGCGATCACCGGCCTCGCCGCGGGCCTGCTGCTGGCCGGCCCGGCGCTGGCGGCCGAGCCCGGCTGCGCGCCGCCGGACGATGTGGTGCTGGCCGCGCTGAACGCGCTGCGGGCCCGGCCGCAGCACTGCGGCAGCCAGCTCATGCCCGCCGCGCCGGCGCTGGGCTGGCAGCTGCAGCTGGCCGAGTCCTCGCTGCGCTATGCACACGAGCTCGCGGCGCGCGACCGCATCGCCCATGTGGGGCCGGCGGGCGAGTCGCTGCAGCAGCGCCTGGCCGAGGTGGGCTATCCGCTGTGGCGGGCCGGCGAGAACCTGGCCGGCGGCCAGCAGACGCTGGACGAGGTGCTGGCCGCCTGGCTGGCCAGCCCCGCGCATTGCGAGAACCTGATGACGCCGGTGTTCGAGGACGCGGGCCTGGCCTGCGTGCGCGGGCCCGGCGAGCTGCGCACCTACTGGGTGCTCAATCTGGGCGCGGTGAAGCGCGTGCTCAGATCCAGCCCAGATCGATCGCCCTGAGCACGGCCTGCGTGCGGTCGCGCACGCCCATCTTGGAGAAGATGGCGGAGCAGTGGTTCTTGATCACGCCCTCGCTGTTGCCCAGCAGCGCGGCGATCTCGGTGTTGGAGCGGCCGCTGGCCACCAGGCGCAGCACCTGCAGCTCCTTGGGAGACAGCGGGTCGGGGTGGTCGGCCGCGGTGAATGCGCGCTCCACGCCGGGGCCGGCCCCGCGGCCCTCCATGCGCGTGGTCAGCGCGGGGCGCAACGCGGTGCCGCCGCCGTGCACGTCGCGCAGCGCCTGCACCAGCGTGTCGGGGCTGATGGCCTTGAGCAGGAAGCCGCGCGCCCCGGCGCGCACCGCCTCATCGAAGGCGGCGGCGTCGTCAAAGGTGGTCAGCAGGATCACCGGCAGGCGCAGCGCGCGCGCGGCCAGTGCGCGTATCAAGCCCAGGCCGTCCAGGCGCGGCATGCGCATGTCGGACAGGATCACGTCGGGCAGCTGCTCGGCCGGCGCGGCGGCCAGCCACTCCAGCGCCTCGGCGCCGTCGCGGGCCTCGCCCACCACCTGCAGCTCGTCGTGCAGCGCCAGCAGGCCCTTGAGGCCTTCCAGCACCAGTTGCTGGTCTTCGACCAGCAGGATCTTGATCGTCGTTGCTTGCTGACTGCTCACGCCGCCCTCGGACATCTCAATTCGATACGAAACCCCGGGCTGCTGCGCGTGACGCGCATCTGCCCGCCCAGCTCGGCCATGCGCTCGGTCATGCCCGACAGCCCGTTGCCGCCGACCCAGTGCGGCGCGCCCCTGCCATCATCGTCGATGCTGACCTCCACCTCGTCACCCGCGCCACGCAGCTCCACCCGCACGCGCCGCGCGCCCGCGTGGCGCACGCTGTTGGTGACCGCCTCCTGCACGCAGCGCAGCAGCGCATGGGCCGCGCGCGGGCCCAGGTTGCGCGCCGCGTCGTCCAGCGCCAGCTCGATGCGGGTGCTGGCAATGCCCTCGGCCAGCGCATTCAGCGCGGCGGACAGGTCGATGCGCTGCGAGCTGCGCTCGCGCGACACCGACTCGCGCACATCGGCCAGCAGCTGGGCCGCGACGCCGCGCGCGCGCTCCAGCGCCTGGCCCGCGCCGCCGCTGTCCTGCCGCGCCAGCAACGCGCCGCCCAGCTGCAGCTGCAGGTTGAGCGCGGTCAGGTGGTGGCCCATCAGGTCGTGCAGCTCGCGGGCGATCTGCATGCGCTCGCTGTAGCGCATCTGCTCGGCCAGCAGGTGCTCGCCGGACAGCTGCTCGGCCAGCAGCGCCTGCAGCCAGCGGCGCTTCTCGGCCTCGGCCGCGGCCATGCGGCCCAGGCCGAAGGCCAGGCCGTGCAGCGCCAGCATGGACGACAGCAGGCCCACGCTGTCCAGCCAGCCCGAGCCCCAGGGCGCGGCATAGATGCCGGTGTTCAGCAGCACCTGTGCGAAGCCGAAGCCCAGCGCCATGCGCGCCGGCAGCAGCACCGCGGCCAGCGCGGTGACGAGAAAGGGCAGGCCCGGCGTGACGCCGAAGGCCAGGCCGTCCACCAGCAGCAGCCAGGCCAGGCGCTGGCCCACCGGCACCGCATCGGCGCTGCGCCGGCCCAGGCGCCACATCAGGCCCACGAAGGCCAGCAGCAGCGCGATGCAGATCAGCAGCAGGCCGCGGTCGCTGGCGTCACCGCCGGCGGCCCGCCACAGCCAGGCGACCAGGCCGTCATAGGGCTCGGTGCGCGCGCCCAGCAGCGCCGCGCCGGCGCTGACCAGCTCCATCGCGCACACCACCAGCGCCGCCAGCCGCAGCACCAGGCCGGGTTCGGCCAGGCGGGCAAGCAGTCGGTCGAGTCGGGACATGGCGGAGGGCAGGGCGGGCATGCGGGAGCGGCGCCGCATTTTGCGCCCGCCCGGCCGCCCCCCGCGGCGCGGCACTCAGGCCAGCGCCGCGTTGATGATGCCGCCGCCCAGGCAGACCTCGCCGTCGTAAAGCACCGCGCTCTGGCCCGGCGTGACCGCCCATTGCGGCTCGGGGAAGCGCAGCGCCAGCCGGCCGGCCGCGTCGAAGCCCACCTGGCAGGGCGCATCGGCCTGGCGGTAGCGGGTCTTGGCCGCGGCCAGGCCGGCCGCGGGCGGGTGGCCGGCGATCCAGCTGAGGTCGTCCGCCACCAGGGCCGGGCTTTGCAGCAGCGGGTGGTCGTGGCCCTGCACGACGATCAGCGTATTGCTCGGAATGTCCTTGGCCGCGACGAACCAGGGCTCGTGCGCGCCACCGCCGCGCGGTGCGCCCTTTTCCTTCACGCCGCCTATGCCCAGGCCCTGGCGCTGGCCCAGCGTGTAGAAGCTCAGGCCCACGTGCTGGCCCAGCGTGCGGCCGCGCTCGTCCTTGATGGGACCGGGCTGGTGGGACAGGTATTTGTTCAGGAACTCCCGGAAGGGCCGCTCGCCGATGAAGCAGATGCCGGTGGAGTCCTTCTTCTTCGCATTGGGCAGCGCGATCTCGGCCGCGATGCGGCGCACCTCGGTCTTGGGCAGGTGGCCCACCGGGAACATCGCCTTGCTCAACTGCGCCTGCGTGAGGCGGTGCAGGAAGTAGCTCTGGTCCTTCAGCGGGTCCAGCCCCTTCAGCAACTGAAACTCACCGCTCACCTCGCGGACGCGGGCGTAATGACCCGTCGCGATCTTCTCTGCGCCCAGGCGCATCGCGTGGTCCAGGAAGGCCTTGAACTTGATCTCGGCGTTGCACAGCACATCCGGGTTGGGCGTGCGGCCGGCCTGGTACTCGTGCAGGAAGCTCTCGAACACGCGGTCCTTGTACTCGGCCGCGAAGTTCACATGCTCGATCTCTATGTCCAGCACGTCGGCGACCGACGCGGCATCCAGGAAGTCCTGGCGCGTCGAGCAGTACTCGTCGTCGTCATCGTCTTCCCAGTTCTTCATGAAGATGCCGATGACCTCATGCCCCTGTTGCTTCAGCAGGTGGGCGGTCACGGCCGAGTCGACGCCGCCGGACAGGCCGACGACGACTCTATGCTTTTTGGCGGAACTCATGCCCCGATTGTCCCAAACGCGCCGCGGGCCTGCGCCGCACGGGCCTTCTACGGCGCAGGCTTGAACAGCTGGCGCAGCGCCTGCAGCGCGGCCGGGTGGTAGATGGTGGCGTGGGTTTCCTGCGGCATGGCCACATGCTGGAAGGGGCTGCCGGGCGCCAGCTCGCGCCCCAGCATTTCGGCAAAGGGCAGGGCCGCCTGCCGGATCAGCGGCTCCGAACTGGTGGCCATGTACAGCCGCGGCGCGGCGCCGTGGCGCTCCCGCAGCGCGGCCTGCGCGGTGGACTGCAGGCCGGCGGCGTTCCACCACAGGCTGGGGTCGAAGGCGATGTAGGTACGGAACAGGCCGGGCTCCAGCGCCCAGGTTTCGACGACGAACAGCCCGGCCAGCGATTCGCCCATCAGCGCGCGCTCGTCCGTCACTCGGTAGCGGCGTGCCAGCGCCGGCAGCAGTTCGTCGCGTATGAAGGCGCGGAAGGCGGCCGAGCCGCCCACGCGCGGTGCGATCTTGCGGTCGCTGGCCTGCGTCGTCGGGCCGGTCAGGTCGCGGCGGCGCTCGGTGTTCTCTATGCCCACCAGCAGCAGGGGCCGCAGCGTGCCGTTGGCCACGCCCACCTGCAGCAGGCCGGCGATGTGCAGGAAGTCTTCCGCCAGCCCGCCGTCCGGCATCAGCAGCACCGGTCGTGCTGCCCCGGGGGCCTCGCCCCAGGCCGGGGGCGCATAGACGTTGATGCGCCGGGTTTCGCCCAGCGCCTTGGATTCGAGGGTCAGCGTGTCGCCGATGCTCAGTGGCTGGGCCGGGCTCAGGTCGGCGGCGGAGGCCAGCGCGGTGGCCAGGCTCAGCAGCAGGGGCAGCAGGCGGCGCAGGAACAGGGTGTGAGGCATGGTCGGGTGTCAGTTCTTGACCCAGGGTTGAGCGAGCGAGGGGTGGGCCAGCACCGTGTCCAGCGGCAGACGCCGCCCGGCGGCATGGTCCTGCACGCATTGCAGCACCAGCGGGCTGCGGTGGCGTTCGGCGCAGGCGGCGATCTCGGCGGGCGTGAGCCACAGCGTGCGGTGTATGCCGGCGTCCAGCGCGCGGCCGGCGATCTGCTCGCCGACCGAGCCGCTGTAGGCCAGGCGCACATAGGTCACGTCCTGCTGCAGCGCCGGGCGCAGGAAGCGCGCCTGGTAGACGCCCAGAAAGGCCTCCGGCACGAACTGGCGCGCGGTTTCCTCCAGCGCCTCGCGCACCACCGCGTCCAGCGGGCTCTCGCCCTGCTCCAGGTGGCCGGCCGGGTTGTTCAGCATCAGGCCCTCGGCCGTCTCCTCTTCGACCAGCAGGTAGCGCCCGCCCTGCTCCACGACCGCGGCCACGGTCACGCTGGGACGAAAACGGTCTGCATCAGCCATGAAGTCTCTCCTCGCAATCCCGCACGGCGCGGGAGGGGCGATTGTGTAAGCTGGCCGGCACCCCGTCCGTCACGGAGCCCTGCCCATGCTGATTGGAGTCCCGCGCGAGCGCGCGGCCGGAGAAACCCGTGTGGCCCTCACGCCCGAAACGGCCAAGAAGCTCAAGGCCCAGGGCCATGTGTTGCGCGTGGAGGCGGGCGCCGGTCTGGCCGCCAGCGTCACCGATGCGGCCTACGAGGCCGTGGGCTGCGAGATCGTCGATGCCGCCGCGGCGCTGGCGGCCGAGCTGGTGCTGAAGGTGCGCGCGCCGCTGCCCGAGGAGCTGGCGCAGATGAAGCCCGGCAGCGCGCTGGTGGGCATGCTCAACCCCTTCGACCGCGAGGGTCTGCAGGCCCTCGCCGCCGCCGGGCTCACCAGCTTTGCGCTGGAGGCCGCGCCACGCACCACGCGGGCGCAGAGCATGGACGTGCTGTCCAGCCAGGCCAATATCGCCGGCTACAAGGCCGTGATGATCGCGGCGGACCGCTACCAGCGCTTCTTCCCCATGCTGATGACCGCGGCCGGCACCGTGAAGGCGGCGCGCGTCGTGGTGCTGGGCGTGGGCGTGGCGGGGCTGCAGGCCATCGCCACCGCCAAGCGGCTGGGGGCGGTCATCGAGGCCAGCGATGTGCGGCCCGCGGTGAAGGAGCAGGTGGAGTCGCTGGGCGCGCGCTTTATCGACGTGCCCTACGAGACGCCCGAGGAGAAGGAAGCGGCCGAGGGCGTGGGCGGCTATGCGCGGCCCATGCCGGCGAGCTGGCTGGAGCGCCAGAAGGTGGAGGTGGCCAAGCGTGTGGCCCAGGCCGACGTGGTCATCACAACGGCGCTGATCCCGGGTCGTGCGGCGCCGGTGCTGGTGACCGAGGACATGGTCAAGGCCATGAAGCCGGGCTCGGTCATCGTTGATATTGCAGCCCCGGCCGGCGGCAACTGCCCGCTTACCGAGGCCGGCCGCACGGTGGTGAAGCACGGCGTGACGCTGGTGGGCGAGACCAATCTGCCGGCGCTGGTGGCGGCCGATGCGTCGGCGCTGTATGCGCGCAATGTGCTGGACTTCCTCAAGCTCATCGTCACCAAGGAGGGCACGCTCACCGTGCCGCTGGATGACGACATCGTCGCGGCCTGCCGCGTGACCCAAGACGGACAAGTGACCAAGGCCTGAGTCATGGAATCGGTAGACCACACCCTCATCAACCTCATCATCTTCGTGCTGGCCATCTACGTGGGCTACCACGTGGTCTGGACGGTGACGCCCGCGCTGCACACGCCGCTGATGGCGGTGACCAACGCGATCTCGGCCATCGTCATCGTCGGCGCCATGCTGGCCGCGGCGCTGACCGAGACGCCGCTGGCCAAGGGCCTGGGCGTGCTGGCCGTGGCGCTGGCGGCGGTCAACATCTTCGGCGGCTTCCTGGTCACGCGGCGCATGCTGGAGATGTTCAGGAAGAAGGACAAGAAGACCGCCACCAAGCCGGAGGGCCAGGCATGAGCATGAACCTCGTCGTGCTGCTGTACCTGGTGGCCAGCGTCTGCTTCATCCAGGCGCTCAAGGGTCTGTCCCACCCCACCACCTCGATACGCGGCAATGCCTTCGGCATGGCCGGCATGGCCATCGCGGTGCTGACCACCGCGGCGCTGATCGTGAAGCTGTCCGACACCGGCGCCGGCATGGTGTGGGTGCTGCTGGGCCTGGTGCTGGGCGGCGGCTTCGGCGCCTGGAAGGCCAAGACGGTCGAGATGACCAAGATGCCCGAGCTGGTGGCCTTCTTCCACAGCATGATCGGCCTGGCGGCGGTGGCCATCGCGGCGGCCACGGTGCTGGAGCCCAGCGCCTTCGGCCTGAGCACGCCGCTGGACGCGGCGCTGGCGGGCCTCGCGCCCGAGGACGGCCTCGCGCGGCGCGGCCCCGTGCCCATCCCGCCGGGCAACCGGCTGGAGCTGGCGCTGGGCGCCTTCATAGGCGCCATCACCTTCACCGGCTCGGTGATCGCCTGGGGCAAGCTGTCGGGCGGATCCAAGTTCCGCCTGTTCCAGGGCGCGCCGGTGGTGTTCAAGGGCCAGCACTGGCTGAACCTGCTGCTGGGTCTGCTGGCGCTGTTGGGCTGCGCGGTGTTCTGCGGCATGGGCTACCAGCACTCGTTCTGGATCGTCGTCGTGCTGGGCCTGGTGCTGGGCGTCACGCTGATCATCCCGATCGGCGGGGCCGACATGCCGGTGGTGGTCAGCATGCTGAACAGCTATTCCGGCTGGGCGGCGGCGGGCATAGGCTTCTCGCTGAACAACCCCATGCTCATCATCTCCGGCAGCCTGGTGGGCAGCTCGGGCGCCATCCTGAGCTACATCATGTGCAAGGCGATGAACCGCTCGTTCTTCAACGTGATCCTGGGCGGCTTCGGGGGCGAGGCCGGCGCGGCCGGTGCCGCTGCGGCGGTGCAGCGCTCGGTCAAGAGCGGCAGTGCGGACGATGCCGCCTTCATCCTGGGCAATGCCGAGACCGTCATCATCGTGCCGGGCTATGGCCTGGCCGTGGCGCGCGCTCAGCATGCGGTGAAGGAGCTGGCGGCCAAACTGACCGAGAAGGGCGTGACCGTGAAGTACGCCATCCATCCGGTGGCCGGCCGCATGCCCGGCCACATGAACGTGCTGCTGGCCGAGGCCGAGGTGCCCTACGACCAGGTGTTCGAGATGGAGGACATCAACGCCGAATTCGGCCAGGCCGACGTGGCCATCATCCTGGGCGCCAACGACGTGGTGAACCCGGCCGCGCTGGTCAAGGGCAGCCCCATCTACGGCATGCCCATCCTGGAGGCGCACAAGGCCAAGACGGTCATCGTGAACAAGCGCTCCATGGCCGCCGGCTACGCGGGCCTGGACAACGAGCTGTTCTACATGGACAAGACGCTGATGGTGTTCGGCGATGCCAAGAAGGTGGTGGAAGACATGGTGAAGGCTGTCGAATGACACGCTTCTAGAGAGCGCTATCGAATCCCCTGACGGGGGGCTTGTCAGCCATGGGTCAGAATCCGGGCCGAACAAGAAGGAGACAGTCGATGGAGCCGATCTGGCTGAAGCAGTACCCGGCCGAGGTACCCCAGAACATCAATGCCGAGCTTTATCCCAGCCTGAAGGATCTGCTCGAGACCGCTTTCAAGAAGTACGCCGACAAGCCCGCCTATCAGATGATGGGCAAGAGCGTGAGCTTCGCCGAGGTGGACGAGGCTTCGCGCGCGCTGGCCGCCTACCTGCAGGGCCTGGGCCTGGAAAAGGGCGATCGCGTGGCGATCATGATGCCCAACCTGTTCCAGTACCCGGTGGCCGTGGCCGCCGTGCTACGGGCGGGTTATGTGGTGGTCAACGTGAACCCGCTGTATACGCCGCGCGAGCTGGAGCACCAGCTCAAGGACTCCGGCGCCAAGGCCATCGTCATCATCGAGAATTTCGCGTCGGTGCTGCAGCAGGTGCTGCATGCGGTGCCCACCAAGCACGTGATCCTGGCCGCCATGGGCGACATGCTGGGCATGGTCAAGGGCGCGCTGGTGAATTACGTGGTGCGCAAGGTGCGCAAGATGGTGCCGGCCTTCGAGCTGCCCGGTGCCGTGCGCTTCAACGACGCGCTGGCCAAGGGCCGCGGCCTGAGCCTGAAGGCGCCGCAGCTGGGGCCCAATGACATCGCGGTGCTGCAATACACCGGCGGCACCACCGGCGTCAGCAAGGGCGCGGTGCTGCTGCACCGCAACCTGGTGGCCAACATCCTGCAGTGCGAGGCCTGGTACCAGCCGGCGCTCAAGAAGATCCCGGCCGGCGAGCAGGTGGTCACCATCTGCGCGCTGCCGCTGTATCACATCTTCGGTTTCAACACGAACATGATGCTGTCCATGCACATGGGCGGCGCCAATGTGTTGATCCCCAACCCGCGTGACCTGCCAGCGCTGTTCAAGGAGCTGCAGGGCCGGCGCTTCCACAGCTTCCCGGCGGTCAACACGCTGTTCCTGGCCATGGCCAACCACCCGCTGTTCGACAGCGTGGACTGGCGCAGCATGGTGATCGCGGTGGGCGGCGGCATGGCGGTGCAGCAAGCCACGGCCAAGCTGTGGCTGGAGAAGACCGGCTGCCCCATCGTCGAGGGCTACGGCCTGTCCGAGACCTCGCCCACGGCCACCTGCAACCCGACCGACAGCCAGGCCTACACCGGCACCATAGGCCTGCCGCTGCCGCTGACCGAGCTCAAGCTGCTGGACGACGACGGCCGCGAGGTGGCCGCAGGCCAGGCCGGCGAGATCGCGATCCGCGGCCCGCAGGTGATGGCCGGCTACTGGCAGCGCCCCGACGAGACCGCGCTGGTGATGACCGCCGACGGTTTCTTCCGCACCGGCGATGTCGGCACCGTGGACGAGCGCGGCTACTTCAAGATCGTGGACCGCAAGAAGGACATGATCCTGGTCAGCGGCTTCAACGTGTACCCCAACGAGGTCGAGGACGTGATCACGCAGATGGACGGCGTGCTGGAGTGCGCGGCCATAGGCGTGCCCGACGCCAAGGCGGGCGAGGCGGTCAAGGTGGTCATCGTGCGCAAGAACCCGGCGCTGACCGAGGCCGACGTGCGCGCCTTCTGCGAGGCCAACCTGACCGGCTACAAGCGCCCCAAGATCATCGAGTTCCGCAACGATCTGCCCAAGACTCCGGTGGGCAAGGTGCTGCGTCGCGAGCTGCGAGACAAGGCCTGACCCCCGCGTCGTGCCAGGCTGAGCCGCCGTGCTGAACCAAGCCCACGCCAAGACCGATGCGGGCCGCGCCGAGATCCGTGCGCGGGCGCTGCCGCTGTCCCGTGCGGCGCGCAACCTGCTGCTGGTCATCGATGCCAGCAAGAGCGCCGGCGAGTGGCTGGGCCTGGTGGCCGGCGTCGGGCCGGAGGACCTGGCCAGCCTGGTCGCCCAGGGGCTGATCGCGCCGGTGGGCGCGGCTGCTCCTGTGGCCCCGGCGCCCGCCGCCGGCCCGGCGCTGCCGACGCTGGACCGCGCTGCGCTCTACGCCTACCTCAGCGGCGACGGCCCCAAGCTGCTGGGGCCGCTGAAGGGCTATGCCTTCGCGCTGGAGGTGGAGCGCTGCGACAGCCTGGAACAGCTGCAGGCGCTGGCGCTGCAACTGCTGGAGCGGGTGCGCGCGGCCAAGGGCGAGGCCGCGGCCGACGCGGTGCGCGCGGCGCTGGGTCTGCGCTGATCTGGGACACTGGCGGCCCTTCAATCCGCCGCGCACCTGCCTTGCCCCGCTTCTTCGTCGACACCCCGCTCGCCCAGCCCGGCGAGCTCACGCTGCCGCCCGGAGCGGCCCGCCATGTGCAGGTGCTGCGCCTGCAGCCCGGCGATGCGCTGACGCTGTTCGACGGCAGCGGCCCCGAGTGGCGGGCCGAGGTCACGGCCATGGGGCGCAGCGAGGTGAGGGTGCGCCTGCTGGAGGCGGTCACGCCGCAGCGCGAGCTGGCGCGCCAGATCACGCTGGCCGTGGTGATGCCCGCCAATGACCGCATGGACTTCCTGGTCGAGAAGGCGACCGAGCTGGGCGCGGCCGAGATCCAGCCGCTGATGGGCGAGCGTTCGGTGCTGCGCCTGACGGGCGAGCGCGCCGACAAGAAGCGCTCGCACTGGCAGGGCGTGGCCCAGGCCGCGGCCGAACAGAGCGGTCGCACCGTGCCGCTGCGCGTCGCGCCGGTGCTCGCCTTGAGCGCCTGGCTGGCCGCGCTGCCCGCGCCCACCGAGGATGAATGGCGTGGCGTGCTGAGCCCGCGCGCCGCCCAGCCGCTGCCCGGCGCCGCCGCGAGCCGTGTGACGCTGCTCAGCGGCCCCGAAGGCGGCCTCAGCGACGCCGAGGTGGTGGCGGCCGAGGGCCGCGGCTTCGCGCCGGTGTCGCTGGGTCCGCGCATCCTGCGTGCCGACACCGCGCCGCTGGCCGTGCTGTCCTGGCTGGCGCTGGGCGAACTGGGCTGAGGTGATGAACCGCCGCCTGGCGCTGCTGGTGCTGGCCCAGGGCCTGTTCCTCACCAACAACATCTGCTTCATGGCCATCAACGGCCTGGTGGGCCTGGCGCTGGCGCCGCGGCCCTGGATGGCCACGCTGCCCATCTGCGCCTATGTGGCCGGTGGCGCGCTGATGGCCCGGCTGGTGGGCCGCCACCAGCTGCGCTTCGGGCGCCGGCGCGGCTTCCAGATCGGCCTGCTGGTGGCGCTGGCCAGCTGCGCGATCGCCTTGTTCAGCGTGCTGCAGCACAGCTTCTGGGGCGTGGTGCTGGCCACGCTGGTGGCCGGTTACTACAACGCGAACGCGGCGCTGTACCGCTTCGCGGCCACCGAGCTGGTGGCGCCGGCCCAGCGCGAGCGGGCGATCTCCTGGGTGCTGGGCGGCGGCTGCCTGGGCGCGGTCATCGGGCCGGCGCTGGCACGGCTCAGCCGCGACCTGCTAGTGACGCCTTTTGCCGGGGCCTACCTGCTGCTGATCGCGGTGGCGCTGGCGGGCCTGCTGCTGATCTCGCTGATCGACTTCCCCGCGCTGGCCCAGCCGCGCCCGGGCGAGGGCGGCCGCTCCAGCGCCGAGCTGGCGCGCCAGCCGGTGTTCCTGGTGGCGGTGGCCGCCAGCGCGCTGGGCTATGGCGTGATGAACCTGCTGATGGCGGCGACGCCCATCGCGATGGGCCAGTGCGGCCTGCCCTTCGGCGACGCCGGCACGGTGCTGCAATGGCATGTGCTGGGCATGTTCGTGCCCAGCTTCTTCACTGGCGGCCTGATACGGCGCTTTGGCGTGCTGCGCGTGATGAGCGTGGGCGTGGCGCTCAACCTGGGCTGCGTGGCCTTCGCGCTGGCCGGCCAGGACTTCGCTCACTTCCTGGGTGCGCTGCTGCTGCTGGGCGTGGGCTGGAACTTCCTCTACATCGGCGGCACCACGCTGTTCACCCAGGCCTACCGCCCCGAGGAAAAGACCCGCGCCCAGGGCCTGATGGACACCGGCGTCTACGCGACGATGACGCTGACCTCGTTCTCCTCGGGCGCGCTGGTCACGACCGGCGGCTGGCAGTGGATGAATCTCGCCAGCCTGCTGCCCATCGCGCTGTGCGCGGCCGCGCTGGCCGGCCTGGCCTGGGCTCAGCGGCCGGCGTCGCGCTGAAGGTATTCGTCCGTCATCTGCCGCGCGATCTGCTCGGGCTTGAGCCGGGGCAGCGCGGCCAGCGTCAGCTCGCGTTGCGTGACGAACAGCGGTGAGCCTATGCGCAGGCCCACGATGCTGGCGCGCTCGTCCAACTGCAGCAGCAGCGGGTAGACGCGCAGGCGCAGCACCAGGGTCTGCTGCTCGTCGGCGAACACCGTGGTCTCCACCAGCGTGCGGCAGCCGAGCTCGTCGGCGCGCTGCAGCAGTGCCAGGCCGGCGGTCTGCGGGTCCACGGCCAGCGCTGGCACCGTCATGGACTCCGCATGCCGGCCCGCAGCCTCCAGTGTGCGTGTCACCTCGGTGTTGAAGTCCTGGTTCAGCGCCTCCCAGTCGGGGGCGCCGGGGGCGGGGCCGTTGCGGGCCTGGCCGAACACCAGATGGCAGGCCGGGCCCTGGGCCTGGGCCGGCGCCGCGAGCGCACCCAGCAGCGTGGCCACGAGAGCCGCCGCCCGCCATGGAGCCCGCCGGCGCGGGGTCAGGTCATGCCGAGGGCTCATCCGTGGCGGGGCCACCCGCGGGCTGGGTGCGTGCCGAGCCCTTGACCAGGTCGAAGCGGAACAGCCGGCATTCGATGGGGCCGTTCCACATGGGCACGCGGCGCGATTCCTTGAGCCGCATCTTGCCGGGCAGCTTCATGTCGGGGCTCAGCATCCAGGCGGTCCAGCCGGCCGGGTTCTCGGTGTACTGGCGCTTCCAGTGCGCGGCCAGGCGCGGGAAGAAGTCGTCGCCGCCGTCGCGTTGCTCGCTGCCACCGGCATCCCTCGTCATGGCCGCCTTGCCGCGCACCTCGATGCGCTCGCCATAGGGCGGGTTCATCACGATGGCGCCGGGCAGGCCCTCGGGCAGCTGAGGCGCCGGGCGCTCCAGCGCGTCACCGCCGTTGAACTGGATGTACTGCGCCACGCCGGCGCGCTCGGCGTTGCGGCGTGCGAAGTCCACCATGCGGAAGGCCACGTCGCTGGCATAGATGGGCACGGCCGGCGCATGGATACGCGCGCGCGCAGCCTGGGTCATTTCGCCCCAGACGGTTTTCATCGCCGGCGTGGCGAAGGGCAGCTGGCGCTCGAACGCGAAGCGGCGCTGCAGGCCGGGGGCCGAGTCGCAGGCGATCAGCGCGGCCTCTATGGGGATGGTGCCCGAGCCGCAGCAGGGGTCGTGCAGCGCACCGCCCTGCTCGGGTGTGCCGCGCCAGCCGGCGGCGGCCAGCATCGCGGCGGCCAGGGTCTCCTTCAGCGGCGCATCGCCCTTGTCCACGCGCCAGCCGCGCTTGAACAGCGGCTCGCCCGAGGTGTCCACGTAGAGCGCGGCACGATCCGGCCCCACGTGCAGCACGACCGGCAGGTCGGGCCGCTGCGTGTCCACGCTGGGGCGCTCGCCCAGCTGCTCGCGCAACTGGTCGCAGATCGCGTCCTTGATGCGCAGCGCGGCGAAGTTCAGGCTCTTCAGCGGCGAGCGCTGGGCCGTGGTGTCTATGCGCAGCGTGTGCCTGGGGGTCAGCCAGTCGCGCCAGTCCACGCGGCGGGCCAGCGCATAGAGGTCGTCCTCATGCCGGTAGGGACCCTCGATGATCTCCACCAGCACGCGCTGCGCGAGCCGGCTCTCGAGGTTGATGCGCATCACGTCCTCGGCCGTGCCCAGCACGCCGCAGCCGCCGCGCAGCGCCTCGACCTTGCTGCGCACGCCGGGTGGCAGGAAACGCTTGAGTTCCTCCTCCAGCAGCGGCTCGACACCGGCGGGGCAGGACACGAAGAGGGATAACTTGTTCGGCAGGCTCACCCCTGCATTGTCGCCGCCCCTTGGCGGCGGGTGTTTCGCCTGGCCTCCCGGACCGTGGAGCGGCCCGTGCGGCGCCTACATCGCCTTGCGCAGATTCGCCGGCGCGATCTTCATCGCCTCGCGGTACTTGGCCACCGTGCGGCGCGCGCACTGTATGCCCTGCTCCTCCAGCATGGCCGCGATGGCGCTGTCGGAGAGCGGCTTCTTGGCGTCTTCGGCCGCGACGAACTGCTTGATCAGCGCGCGCACCGCGGTGCTGGAGGCCTCGCCGCCGGCCTCGGTGTTGAGGCCGGAACCGAAGAAGAACTTCAGCTCGAAGGTGCCCCAGGGCGTGGCCATGTACTTGGCCGTGGTCACGCGCGAGATGGTGGATTCGTGCAGGCCCAGCTCGTCGGCGATCTCGCGCAGCACCAGCGGCTTCATCGCCAGCTCGCCGTGCTGGAAGAAGCCGCGCTGGCGCTCCACGATGGCCTGGCTGACGCGCAATATGGTGTCGAAGCGCTGCTGGATGTTCTTGATGAACCAGCGCGCTTCCTGCAACTGGCCGCCCAGCGGCGAGTTGCTGATGCCGCCGCGCGTGGCGCGCAGCGCATTGGCATAAAGCTCGTTGATGCGCAGCTTGGGCGCGACCTCGGGGTTGAGCATCACGCGGAACTCGCGCCCGGCCTTGCGCACGATGACGTCGGGAACGACCGCGGCGGACGCCGGGCCGGCAAAGGGCCGGCCCGGCTTGGGCTCCAGCCGCGTGATCAGCGCCTGGGCCTCGCGCAGCAGCGCCTCGTCGGCGCCGGTCTCGGCCATCAGCCGGCGCATGTCGCGCTTGGCCAGCAGTTCCAGGTGTTGCGCGCAGATGCGCATCGCCACCGTGCGGGCGGGGCTGTCGGGCAGGGCGCGCAGTTGCAGCGCCAGACATTCCGACAGGTCGCGCGCGCCTATGCCGGCCGGGTCCAGGCTCTGCAGCAGGGCCTGCGCGATGCGCAGTCGCTCCAGCAGTTCCTCGCGGGTTTCGAGATCGTCCTCGTCGGGGGCGAGCGCAGCGGCCAGCTCCTCCAGCGAGTCCTCCAGATAGCCGTCCTCGTTCAGGGATTCGATCAGCACGCGCAGTGCGGCCTGGTCCTCGGGCGCGAGGTGGCAGCCGGCCAGCTGCTGCAGCAGGTGCTCGGCCAGCGACAGGCCGGCGCTGTCCTGGCTTTCGCGCTCGCCGTCCTCGTCGCCGCCGCTGCCGGTGTGGCTGGGCAGCTCGCGTATGCCGTCGAAGTCGTCGCCCTCGGTGCCATTGGCCCAGTCCTCCCGCTCGGTACCGCCGAAGTCGTCGGCGCTGAGCTCGCGGGTCTCGGCCTCGCCGTGACCGGTGTCGGCGGCCTCGGCCGGGCCGCTGTCGGCAGGCGTGTGTTCAAGCGGCGCATTGGTGGCCGGCTCGGGCGCCGGGCCGCCGTAGTCCTCTTCCACGTCCAGCAGCGGGTTGCTTGCCAGCATCTGCTCGACTTCCTGGTGCAGCTCCAGCGTGGAGAGCTGCAGCAGGCGTATGGACTGCTGCAGCTGGGGCGTCAGCGCGAGATGCTGACTGAGGCGGACCTGCAGCGTCTGTTTCATGCCGACCCGTCGGCGACGATGGGGATGCCTTCAGGGCCGAGCGCCGGGCCGCCCCAAGCCGGCCCACTGGCGATGTGCTTGCGGCTCGATGCCGCAAGCGTCGCCGTCCCCTCGGGGGACCGACCAGACTCGCTCGCGTTCAGCGACGCGAGGATGGGCGAGGGGTTGAACATGCTCACATCCTGAAGTGCTCGCCAAGGTAGACCTTGCGCACGTCGGCGTTCGCAACGATCTCCTCGGGCGTGCCTTCGGCCAGCACGGCGCCCTCGCTGATGATGTAGGCGCGGTCGCAGATGCCCAGCGTCTCGCGGACGTTGTGGTCGGTGATCAGCACGCCGATGCCGCGGCTCTTGAGGAAGCCGATGATGCGCTGGATCTCCAGCACCGCGATCGGGTCCACGCCCGCGAAGGGCTCGTCCAGCAGGATGAAGCGCGGCTGGGTGGCCAGCGCGCGCGCGATCTCCACACGGCGGCGCTCGCCGCCCGACAGCGCGGGCGCGGGGCTGTCGCGCAGGCCTTCGATGGACAGGTCGCGCAGCAGCCCGTCCAGCAGCTCCTCGATGCGGGCCTTGGCCAGCGGCTTGCCGCGCTCGTCCTGCTGCAGTTCCAGCACCGCGCGGATGTTCTGCTCGACAGTGAGCTTGCGGAAGATGGAGGCTTCCTGCGGCAGGTAGGACAGGCCCAGGCGCGCGCGCGCGTGGATGGGCAGGCGCTGCACCTCGCTGCCGTCGATGCGGATGATGCCGGCGTCGGAGCGCACCAGGCCCACGATCATGTAGAAGCTGGTGGTCTTGCCGGCGCCGTTGGGGCCCAGCAGGCCCACGACCTCGCCGCAGTCCACGCGCACATGCACGTCCTTCACGACGCGGCGCACGCCGTAGGTCTTGGCCAGGCCCTCGGCTTCGAGGCGGCTGCCGCAGGCGACGTCGCTGCGGGGGGTATCGGTCGACGCCGTCATCACGAGGGCTTGCGCGGGGTCAGCGTGGTGGACGGCTGCAGCGGCAGCGCGGCCGGCGGCGCCGAGGCGGCGCCCTCGGCCGGCAGCGTGCGCGGCATCATCACGATGCGGGTGCGGCCGCTGGGGTTGGGCGAGGCATGGCCGCCTTCCAGCGTGAACACCTCGGTGCGGCTGTCGTAGACGATGACCGCGCCGGTCACCTCGTCGGCCACGGCCGCACCGCGGGTGCGGCGCACGGTGGCGTTGCCGATGAAGCGCACGGTCTCGGTCTTGCTGTCGTATTCCAGCTGGTCGGCCACGCCCTCTATGGCCTCACCGGGCACGTCGCGCGCCTGGCGGAAGCTGACCGGCTGGCCGGCCTTGCCGGTGGCATAGGCCTGGGCGAAGCCGTCGCGGGTCTCGCGCACATCCACTTGCTCGGCCTTGAGCAGCAAGGTGCCCCGGGTGATGACGACATTGCCAATCAGCTGCGTGTGCTGGTTGACGTTGTCGATGCGCCCCTGCTTGTCCGAGGTGAAGACCATGGGCTTGAGCCGGTCGGCCTTCTCCGCGCGGGCCGGCAGGGCCTGGGCGGCAAGCAGGGCGGTGGCGATCAGGAGTAGGAGTCGCTGGGGCATGGGCGGCACGGAAGTTGCTGGCCATTCTAGGCCGGCCCAGCCCCGTCAGGCCTGGGCGCGCGCCAGCTTGATCAGGTGGTCCGCCACGGCCAGCATCTGCTGCCCGCTGGCCAGCTCGCTGCTGCCGGGCGCGCTGCCCTGGCCCAGGCCGGTGCGGAAGCGCCCGCCCACGACCAGCGCCGGCACGCCGTCCACGCCGCACAGCTCCGCCAGCTTGGTGCCCTGGGCCAGCTTGCCCTGCACGCCGAAGGAGTTGAAGGCCTGGCGGAAACGCGCCGGGTCCACGCCCAGGCGCTGCACCAGCGCGACCACGCCGGCCTCGTCATTGGCCTCCACGCCCTGGCGGTGCAGCGCGTTGAAGATGCCGGTGTGCACCGTGGGGCTCATCGCGCCCATGGCCTCCAGCGCATAGAACATGCGCTGGTGCAGCTTGAGCAGCGCCTGCTGGCCCACCGGCACGCGGCGGAAGCTGACGTCGGCCGGCTGCTGGTGCACCCAGGTCTCCAGCAGCGGATCGAACGCGAAGCAGTGCGGGCAGCGGTAGAAGAAGAATTCGATGACCTCGACCTTGCCCGGCGCGATCGGCAGGGGCTGGCCCAGGCGCTGGTACTGGCGGCCCTCGGTGGGCGCGGCCTGCGTGGCACTCCAGCCGCCCAGGCCGCCCAGCGCCAGCAGTGCGTTCAGTTCACGGCGTTGCATGCCGGGCTCAGGCCTTGGTGCGCACGCGGTTGACCAGGAAGTCCATCACCGACACCGCACGACGGCCGAGTTCGTCCTCGGACAGGCGCTGGCCGCCACCGACCTGGCCGGGCGAGGTCAGGAAGCGGCCGCCGATGGCGACCATGGGCACGCCGTCGATGCGGTAGGCGTCCTGCATCTTCTCGGCCTGGGTGCACTTGTTCTGCACGCCGAAGGAGTTGTAGGCCTCGGTGTACTTGGCGCCGTCTATGCCTATGCTGGACAGGAACTGGGCCTGGCTCTTCACATCATCCAGCCCCATGCCGCGCTGGTGGATGGCGGCGAAGATCGCGGGACGGGCGGCGGCTTCCTTGCCCATGGCCTCCAGCGCGAAGAACATGCGCTGATGGATCTTCACGTTGGCGCGGAAGGCCACGTGCACCTTGCGGTAGGCCACATCGGCCGCCTGCTGCTTGGCCCAGCCCTCGATGATGGGCTCGAAGGCGTAGCAGTGCGGGCAGCCGTACCAGAAGAACTCGATGACGTCGATCTTGCCCGGCGTGGTGGGCTGGGGCGTGGCCAGGGCCAGGTATTGCCGACCCTCGACCGGGCCGCCCTGCGCGAGGGCGGCGCCCGCGAACGGGGTGGTGGCGATCAGGGCGGAGAAATCACGGCGCTTCATGGGGGCGGGTCCTCGGGTCGGGGGAGCGGAAGTCAGCGTTGTACACGGACGAGATTAGCCTCGAAGCCTGCACCTTCAATCTTGCGTTGCAGGCCTTCGGCTTCGTCGCGGGTGTTCATGGGCCCCAGGCGCACGCGGTAGACCGTGCGGCCGGACTGCTCGCGCTCCATCACGTTGGCGGTGAAGCCCTGGATCGCGAGCTTGGCCTTCTGCGACTCGGCCTCTTCCGGCCGCGTGAAGGCGCCGGCCTGCACGAAGTACACATAGGGCTCGGCGCTGGCAGCGGCCGAGGCGGCGGCCTCCGGCTTGGCCGGCGTGGGCTTGGCCGCGGGGGCGGCGGCCGATGCGGCCGGCTGTGCAGCCGGGGCCGGGTTGTGCGTGGCGGCGGGTGCCGGAGCGGGCGCCGGCGTGGCCGGGGTGGGTGCGGAGGCCGGCGCGGCGTTCACCACGCCGCTGGCGCTGCGCGCGGCCTTGCCGGCCAGGGGGGCGTTGGGATCCCAGTTCTTGTTGCGCTCGGCTTCCTGGGCATCCTGCTCCGCGGTGCGCTGCGGCACCTTGTTCATGAAGGGGATGGGCGTCTTGTTGATGTAGAGCGCCACGCCCAGCGAGATCGACAGGCCCAGCAGCAGGCCCACGATCAGGCCCAGCACGAAGCCGCCCTTTTCCTTCTGGCCCTTGGCGTTGCCGGAAGACTTGGAAGAGGAACTCATGCGGTCTCCGTGGATTCAGGGGTGTCGCGGCTCATCTGCTCGGGCGCGCTGACGCCCAGCAGGCCCAGCGCATTGGCCAGCACCTGGCGGGTGGCGGCCAGCAGCGCCACGCGGGCGCGGCTCAGCTCGGGCGCCTGGTCCAGCACGCGCTCGGCAGCGTAGTAGGAGTGGTAGGCGCCGGCCAGGTCGCGCGCATAGAAGGCCACGTCATGCGGCGCCAGGCCGCTGGCGGCACCGGTCAGCATGTCGGGGTAGGCGGCGAGCTTGAGCATCAGGGCTTCTTCGGTCGGGGCGGTCAGCAGTGTCAGGTCTGCACCACCCAGCGCCGATTCGTCACCCCCGCGCGCCACCCAGTTGCGTATCACCGAGCAGATGCGCGCATGGGCGTACTGCACGTAGAAGACCGGGTTCTCGTCGTTCTGCTTCAGCGCCAGGTCCACGTCGAAGATGAACTCGGTGTCGGCCTTGCGGCTGATCAGGAAGAAGCGCACCGCGTCGCGGCTGGTCCAGTCGATCAGGTCGCGCAGCGTCACGTAGGAGCCGGCGCGCTTGGAGATCTTGACCTCGGCGCCGTCCTTCATCACCGTGACCATCTTGTGCAGCACGTAGTCCGGGAAGCCGGCCGGGATGCCCAGGTTTTGCGCCTGCAGGCCGCCGCGCACGCGGGCGATGGTGCCGTGGTGGTCGGTGCCCTGGATGTTGATGCACTGCGTGTAGCCGCGCTCGAACTTGTTGACGTGGTAGGCCACGTCCGGCACGAAGTAGGTGTAGCCGCCTTCCTTCTTGCGCATCACGCGGTCCTTGTCGTCCCCATAGTCGGTGGACTTGAACCACAGCGCGCCGTCCTGCTCGTAGGCCTTGCCGGCGTCGACGATGCGCTGCACCGCCGCTTCCAGCTGACCGCCCTGGTAGACGCTGCTCTCCAGGAAGTAGTTGTCGAACTTCAGGCCGAAGGCCTGCAGGTCCAGGTCCTGCTCGTGGCGCAGATAGGCCACCGCGAACTGACGGATGCTGTCCAGGTCGTCGATGTCGCCGCTGGCGGTGAACTCACGGTCATCGGCCTTCACCGTTTCCTTGCGCAGGAAGGCGTCGGCGATGTCCTGGATGTAGTCGCCGTTGTAGGCCGCCTCGGGCCACTCGGCGTCACCGGGCTTGAAGCCCTTGAGGCGCATCTGCGTGGAGTTGGCGAGAGTCGCGATCTGCACGCCGGCGTCGTTGTAATAGAACTCCCGGGTCACCTCGTGGCCCTGGGTCTTGAACACCGAGCACAGCGCGTCGCCCAGCGCCGCCTGGCGGGCATGGCCCACGTGCAGCGGGCCGGTGGGGTTGGCGGACACGAACTCCACCATCACATGCTTGCCGGTCGCGCCGCGGTAGCCGAAGCGCACACCGGCCTCGGCGACCTCGCGCACCACCGCCTGCTTGGCGGCGGGCTTGAGGCGGATGTTGATGAAGCCGGGGCCGGCGATCTCCAGCGACTGCACCCAGGTCTGGAAGGCCGGCTTGGCCTCCAGCGCAGCGATCAGGCGGGTGGCCAGCTCGCGCGGGTTGGCCTTGAGCGGCTTGGCCAGCTGCATGGCCGCGGTGCAGGCGAAGTCGCCGTGCGCGGCTTGCTTGGGCGACTCGAACGCGGCGACCGCGCTGGAACCGGGGGCGATGTCTTGAAGGGCTTCGGCGAGTGCGGCGAGCAGCGCCTGCTTGGCTTGGATCATGCGGCGATTTTAGGAGGCAGCCCCGTATCATCTCCCGCGTGAGCGCCACCGCCGACGATCTCCCCACCCATATCGGCCGTTACCAGGTCATACAGCGCCTGGGCGAGGGCGCGACCAGCGACGTGTTCCTGGCCCGCGACCCCTTCGGCAACCAGGAGGTCGCGGTCAAGCGCATGCGCGCCTGGGCGCCGCTGCTGGACGCGCCGCCGGGCAGCGACTTCTCGCAGCGCTTCTTCAGCGCCGAGGCCGCGCTGGCCGGGCGGCTCAACCACCCCAATGTGGTGACCATCCTGGACGCGGTGGCCGACGGCGAGGCGCCTTACCTGGTGATGGAGTACGTGCGCGGCGTCACGCTGAAGTACTTCTGCCGTAGTGACCGCCTGCTGCCGCTGGAGCAGATCGTGGAACTGGGCTTCAAGTGCGCGATGGCGCTGGGCTATGTGTTCCGCCAGGGCATCATCCACCGCGACGTGAAGCCGGCCAATCTGCTGGCGGTGCTGGACGACGGCGGCCAGGTGGTGGACGTGAAGGTCAGCGACTTCGGCTCGGCGCTGAACCTGAACGCGGACGCGACCCAGATCCACCGCGTCGGCTCGCTGGCCTACATGCCGCCGGAGCAGATCGACGGCGGCGACGTGGACAGCCGCGCCGACATCTATGCGCTGGGCGCGGTGCTCTACCACCTGATCGCCGGCAAGCCGCCGTTCGAGGCGCCGCACCAGATGGCGCTGATGCACCAGATCTACCACCAGGCCGCGCCCAGCCTGGTGGGCCAGCGCGAGGGCGTGAGCGCCGCGCTGGATGCGGTGGTGCAGCGCGCGCTGGCCAAGAGCCCGCAGCAGCGCTATGCCGACTGGGATGCGTTCGCGCAGGCGCTGTCGGGGCTGGTCGCGCAGCAGCAGGTGCCCATGAACCGGCTGGGCGAGGTGCGCGACTCCGAGCGTTTCAATCTGTTGCGCTCTTTGGAATTCTTTGCAGACTTCGGCGACGTGCAGCTGTGGGAGGTGGTGCGGCGCGCGCGCTGGCGGCGCTACCCGGTGGGCTATGCGCTCTACAAGCGCGGCCAGGAGGGCAACACCTTCCACATCATTGCCCAGGGCCAGGTGGAGGTGTTCCGCGACGGCCAGCATGTGGCCGCATTGGGCCAGGGCACCTCGGTGGGCGAGATGGCCTACCTCGCGCCCAACCCCGACCTGCGCCGTCACAGCACCGACATCAAGGTGACCGAGGAGTGCACCAGCATCTCCTTCACGCCCGAGTCGCTGGGCCAGCTGAGCCCCGAATGCCAGCACCGCTTCGACCGCGCCTTCATCCGCGTGCTGGTGCGGCGCCTGCATGCGGCGCACGAGGCGCTGGTCCATCCGCGGCGCATCCTCTGATGTCATCCCCGAAGCGCTTGGCGGCGTTGTGGGGGCGTGCTTGAATCAATCTACCCTTTTGCTCACTGGAAGGACATCCCTATGAAACAGCTTGCGATCACCATGGTGCTGGGTCTGGCAGCGCTGGGCGCCCACGCGGCCGACAAGGAGCCCACGGCCCAGCAATCCAAGATGGGTACCTGCAACAAGGAGGCCGGCGACAAGAAGGGCGACGAGCGCAAGGCCTTCATGAAGGAATGCCTGAGTGCCAAGCCGGCCGCTGCGGCCGCCTCCGGCACGCCCCAGCAGCAGAAGATGAAGACCTGCAACGCCGAGGCCAAGGGCAAGACCGGCGACGAGCGCAAGGCCTTCATGAAGGAGTGTCTGAGCGCCAAGTGAGCGCCCGCCGCACCCGCCCGACAAGCCACCGCCCGCGGTGGCTTTTTCATGCCCGCATCGCGCGCTTGTAGGCCTTGTCCGACCCCAGGCCGCTGGCCCCGCCGACGCGGGCGCGGGCCGGCGCGCGCCACAGTGGAGGCCATCACAACAAGCATCAAGGCCCTGCCATGAACACCTACATCTCTTCGCGCGCTGCCCGCCTGAGCCTGGTCACGCTGCTGGCCGGTGGCGCCCTGGCCCTGTCCGGCTGCTCCTCGCTGTCGCGCAAGGACACGGCCACCGTCGTGGGCGCCACCGCCGGTGCGGTGGTGGGCGGCGTGATGACCGGCACCACCACCGGCGCCGCGCTGGGCGCGGCGGCGGGCGGTCTGATCGGCAATGAGGTGGGGAAGAAGCGCTAAGGGGCGCGTGAGGGCGGGCCGGCGGGCCTGACCTCGGTCCGTGCTCATGCCTGCCGCCTTGCATGGCGTCAGGCCTTCGTACGGCGTCGAACAGGCCGCAGGGCCTGTTCTCGGTCCTGCCTCATGCCGGTCGCCCTGCATGGCGCCCGGCCTTCGCCAGGCGTCGGTCAAGCCGCAGGGCTTGACCTCGGTCCGTGCTCATGCCTGCCGCCTTGCATGGCGTCAGGCCTTCGTACGGCGTCGAACAGGCCGCAGGGCCTGTTCTCGGTCCGTACTCAGACCACGTGGCAGGCGACTTGGCGGGAGTCGACGGGGCGCAGCACCGGCGCCTCCTCGGCGCAGCGGGGCGTGGCCAGCGGGCAGCGTTTGTGGAAGGCGCAGCCGCTGGGCGGGTTCAGCGGGCTGGGCAGCTCGCCATGGATCACGATGCGCTCGCGCCGCTCGGACGCGTGCAGCGCCGGCGTCGCGCTCATCAGCGCGCGCGTGTAGGGGTGCAGCGGCGCCGCGAAGATGCGGCGCTTGTCGCCCATCTCCACGGCCGAGCCGAGATACATCACCATCAGCTGATCGGCCACATGCTCCACCACCGACAGGTTGTGCGAGATGAACACATAGCCCGTGCCCAGCTCGTCCTGCAGGTCCATGAACAGATTCAGGATCTGGGCCTGGATGGACACGTCCAGCGCCGACACCGGCTCGTCCGCGACCACGATGCCCGGGTTCAGGATCATGGCCCGCGCGATCGCGATGCGCTGGCGCTGGCCGCCCGAGAACATGTGCGGATAGCGCTGCAGGTGCTCGGGCCGCAGGCCGACCTTGGCCGCCAGCGCCTGCACCCGCTCACACCGCTCGGCGGCCGACAGCGTGGTGTTGATCACCAGCGGCTCGGCCAGCGTGGACGCGATGCTCTTGCGCGGGTTCAGTGACGCGAACGGGTTCTGGAACACCATCTGCACCTCGTGGCGCAGGCGCTTGAGCGTGGCGGTATCGGCGCCGGCTGCGTCCGTGCCGCGCAGGCGCAGGCTGCCGCGGCTGGGGGACTCGATCAGCGTCAGCTGGCGCGCCAGCGTGCTCTTGCCACAGCCGGACTCGCCCACCACCGCCAGCGTCTGGCGCGGCGCGAGCTCGAAGCTCACGCCGTTGAGCGCCTTCACGACCGCCGGCGGCTTGAACAGGCCGCGGCTGACCGTGTAGTGACGTGCCAGGTCTTGCGCTTGCAGCAGCGGGGCCTCAGCCATGGGCGACCTCCTCGGCTGTCGGCGTGAGCGGCGCACCGGGGAAGAAGCAGCGCACGCCGTCCACCAGCGCCGGCCGCTCGGCGCGGCACGGCGGCTGGGCACGGCCGCAGCGCGGGCCCAGCAGGCAGCCGGTGGGGCGGTCCAGCGCGCCGGGCACGATGCCGGGCAGGGCCGACAGCCGGCGGGCGCCGCGGTTGTGCTCGGGGATGGCCGCCAGCAGCGCCTGCGTGTAGGGGTGGCGCGGCGCCTCGAACAGCGCCGGCACCGGGCCGGTCTCGACGATCTGGCCGGCGTACATCACGGCCACGCGCGCACCGGGCGTGGGCACCGCACCCTCGGTGGGGCGGGCCTCGGCCATCTCGGCGACCACGGCCAGGTCGTGCGTGATCAGGATCAGGCCCATGCCGCGCTCGCGCTGCAGCTTGAGCAGCAGCGCCATGATCTGCGCCTGTATGGTCACGTCCAGCGCGGTGGTGGGCTCGTCGGCGATCAGCAGCTTGGGCTCGCAGGCGATGGCCATCGCGATCATCACGCGCTGGTTCATGCCGCCGGACAGCTGGTGCGGGTAGGCATTGGCGCGGTTGACCGGGTCGGGGATTTCGACCAACTGCAGCAGCTCGATCACGCGGGCTTTGGCGGCCGCGCCACGCAGGCCCAGGTGGGCGCGCAGCACTTCCTCGATCTGGGCGCCCACGGTGTAGCTGGGGTTGAGGCTGGTGAGTGCGTCCTGGAACACCATCGCGATGTCGCGGCCTATCAGGCGGCGGCGCTCGCGGGCGCTCAGGCGCAGCAGGTTCTGGCCCTGGAACATCACCGCGTCCGCCGTGACCTGGCCGGGCGCGGTGATCAGGCCCATCAGCGCCATCATCGTGACCGATTTGCCCGAGCCGGACTCGCCAACGATGCCCAGCAGCTCGCCGGGCTCCAGCGTCAGGTCCACGCCGTCCACCGCGGGGAAGCGGCCGAACTGCACGCGCAGGTTCTGGATGTGCAGGAGGCTCATGCGCTGCGTCGTTGCATTGGGTTTGTGGCCGGGCCGAAATCCCGGCTGGACCTTGGCGCCAAGCCACCCTGACGAAAAACCGGCCCCCCCATCACTGCACCTTCTTCAACTTCGGATCCAGCGCATCGCGCAGCCCGTCGCCCATCAGGTTGATGGCCAGCACCGTCACCAGGATGGTCAGGCCCGGCAGCGTGACCACCCAGGGCGCGCGCTGCATGTAGTCGCGTGCGGCCGACAGCATGGTGCCCCACTCGGCGGTTGGCGCCTGCACGCCCAGGCCCAGAAAGCCCAGGCCCGCGGTTTCCAGGATGGCGGACGAGAAACTCAGCGACGCATTCACGATCAGCGGCGCCAGGCAGTTGGGCAGCACGGTCAGGAACATCAGCCGCCACACGCCCGCGCCGGCCACGCGGCTGGCGGTCACGTAGTCGCGGCCGATCTCGGCCAGCGCCTGCGCGCGGGTCAGCCGCACATAGCCCGGCAGCGAGCCGATTGCAATCGCGATCACCGTGTTGACAAGACCTGGCCCCAGGATGGTGATCACGCAGATGGCCAGCAGCAGCGAGGGCAGGGCCAGCAGGATGTCCATCACGCGCATGATGGCGGGCGACATCCAGCGCTGGAAGAAGGCGGCCGTCAGCCCCAGCAGCACGCCCGGGATCAGCGACAGCAGCACCGCCGACAGGCCTATGCCCAGCGACACCCGCCCGCCCCACAGCAACCGGCTCAGCATGTCGCGGCCGAGTTCGTCCGTGCCCAGCAGGAAGCGCGCGCTGCCGCCCTCGGCCCACACCGGCGGCGCCAGCATGAAGTCGCGGTACTGCTCCACCGGGTCGTAGGGCGCCAGCAGCGGCGCCAGCAGCGCGGCGAGCGCGATCAACCCGAACACGATCAGCGCGATCAGCGCGCCACGGTTGGCCGAGAAGCCCAGCCAGAACTCACGCAGCGGGCCGGGCGGCTCCAGCGTCTTGAGGTGTGCGTCGCTCAATGCCCACCTCCGCGAATGCGCGGGTTCACGACGCCGTACAGCAGGTCCACGATGAGGTTCACGCCAATGAAGGTCAGGGCCGAGATCAGGATGCCGGCCTGCACGACCGGATAGTCACGCCGCGCGATGGAGTCGATCAGCCACTTGCCTATGCCCGGCCAGGAGAAGATGGTCTCGGTGAGCACCGCGCCGGCCAGCAGGCTGCCGGTCTGCAGGCCCACCACGGTCAGCACCGGGATCAGCGCATTGCGCAGCGCATGCACCACCACTACGCGCGCGGGGGACAGGCCCTTGGCGCGCGCGGTGCGCACATAGTCCTCGCGCAGCACCTCCAGCATGCTGGAGCGCGTCATGCGCGCCACCACCGCCAGCGTGCTGGTGCCCAGCACCAGGCCCGGCAGCACCAGATGCAGCAGCGCGGAGCTGAACGCGCCCTCCTGGCCGCTGAGCGCGCTGTCTATCAACATGAAGCCAGTGACGCGCTCGATGTCGTACTCCACGCTGATGCGGCCCGACACCGGCGTCCAGCCCAGCGTCACCGAGCACCACATGATGAGGATCAGCCCCCACCAGAACACCGGCATGGAGTAGCCCACGGTGGCCACGCCCATCACGCCCTGGTCCAGCAGCGAGCCGCGCTTGAGCGCCGCGGCCACGCCCAGCAGCAGGCCCAGCACCACCGCGAAGGTGAGTGCGGCCAGCGCCAGCTCCACCGTGGCCGGGAACAGCGCCGCGAACTCCTTGGACACCGGCTCGCGGCTCACCAGGCTCTGGCCCAGGTCGCCGTGCAGCAGGCCCTTGACGTAATGCCAGTACTGCACCGGCAGCGGCTGGTCCAGCCCCATGCGGTGCACCAGCTCGGCGTGCTGCTCCGCGTCCAGGTGGCGCTCGCCCATCATCACCTCGATGGGGTCGCCCGGCACCAGGCGTATCAGCCCGAACGCGACGAGGGTGATGCCGATCAGCGTCGGCACCAGCGTCGCGAGGCGCTTCAGCAGGAAACCCAGCACGCGGCCGCCCTTACCAGCGCCAGGTGTAGGGCTGGCTGCTGCCGTCCGGCTGCACCAGGCGCATGCCGCTCGGCGTGGTGATGGCCTCGATCAGCGCCGCGGTCTCGGGGTCGGGGATGCCGCCGATGTCGCTGGGCCGGAAGTGCATCTGGAAGGTGGCGATCACGTCGCGCGTGGCTTCGTCCAGCACGCCGGTCTGCGGCGTCTTGTAGCCGATGCGGGCCAGCCGCGCTTGCAGCCAGGCCACGCTCTGCGGGGCCACCTCGTGCTCCAGGCGCTTGATCAGCACCAGGTTGGGGTCGGGCCAGGGCACCAGGCCGGCGTCGGCCAGCTGCTTCCAGGGGAAGGCGGGGCCGGGGTCCTGCTTGCGGCCGGGCGCGATGTCGCTGTGGCCGATGATGCGGTCGGGGCGCACCTTCTGGCGGGCCTGGATGTCGCGCACCAGTGCGATCACCTCGTCCACCTGGGCCTGCGGGAAGGGCGCGTAGACCCGGCCCATGGGCGTGTCGGTGTAGCCCGGGTTCACGATCTCTATGCCTATGGACGCCGAGTTCAGGTTCTGGTTGCCGGCCCAGAAGCTCGCGCCCGCGTGCCAGGCGCGGCGGTTCTCATCCACCAGCGCGTAGCTGGCCACCGGCTCGTCGCGCACCAGGTAGTGGGCCGAGACCTGGCCGCCGGTGGTCAGCACCTTCAGCGACTTCTCCCAGTTCAGCACCGTGTAGTGCAGCACGATGTAGAGCGCGCGGCTGTCCTGGTTCTCCGAGGTGTAGCTGCGGTCGATGTGTGGCAGCGGCACGGCGCGCGCGGCCACCGGGGCGGTGCCGGGCGCCGACGCCGGCGGTGGGGTCACGCTGGCGCAGGCGGCCAGCAGCAGGGCCGGGGCGACGGCAAGGAGGCGGGTCAGGGACATCACGAGGCAGGGCTGGACCGGATGCGCCATTGTTGCAGCGCCCCCAGTCCCTGGGCTGCGGGTGTGCCCGCAGCAGCCATGAACGACGCCGCAGCGGGTATGACGGGAGGTGATGGCCGGGGCAGCAGAATCTGGCGCCATGGACTACACCACGCTGCACGCCACGCCCGACGCCGCCACCTACCAGCACCTGCGCGTGGCCGCCGGGCTCAGCCCCAAGAGCGACGAGGCCGCCGCGCGCGGCCTGCCCCACACGCTGTTCGCGGTGCAGCTGCTGCATGAGGGGCAGGTGGTGGGCATGGGCCGCGTGATCGGCGACGGCGGCACGGCCTTCCAGGTGGTGGACATCGCCGTGCTGCCGGCCCATCAGGGCCGCGGCCTGGGCAAGCGCCTCATGGGCGAGATCGCGGCCTGGCTGCAGGCCCATGTGCCGCCCAGCGGCTATGTGAGTTTGCTGGCCGACGTGCCGGCCGATGCGCTCTATGCGCAGTTCGGCTTCCAGCCCACGGCGCCGCGCACCGTGGGCATGGCCTGGCACCGGCCGCCGGCCTGAGCGCCGCGGACAATCCCCGCATGAGCGCCTCCTCGCCCGCAGACCCCGATCCCATGCCCCAGCCGCCGTTGCAGCCCGACCTGTCGGAATGCTGCGGCAATGGCTGCGACCCCTGCATCTTCGACAGCTACGACCTGGCCATGGATGCCTATCGCCGCGCGCTGCGCGAGTGGCAGGCGCGCCATCCGGCGGCGACGCCGGGCGCCTGAGCGCTCAGCGCCGCGTGGGCGTCTTGCGCGCGGCGGCCGGGCTGCGCGGCGTGGCCCGCGTGCCCGCCTTGGCGGCTGGCGCACGCGTGGGTTTGGCGGGCGCTTCGGCGGAGTCGGGCGCGCTCAGCGGCGCCAGCGCGGCCAGGCCGTCCACCTGCGCGATGAAGCGTTGCAGGTAGTCCGGCGACAGCTGCTGCAGCTGCTGCAGCGCGCGCCGCACCAGCACCTGGTTGTTGAGTGGCCCCAGGTGCTCGGGCACCGGCGCGGCCACCTCGGCCAGGCGGCGCGCGGTGCGCAGTTCGCCGAAGGCGCGCGCGTGCTGCTGCAGCACGCGCGGCTCGGTGCCGGGGCTGGCGGCGCGCAGGCGCTGCACCAGCGCGGCCAGCTGCTGCAGCGGGTCGGGCGCGGCGGCCCGCGGGGGCAGGTCTTGCGGCATGAGCGGGTCAGGCCGGGCCGCCTGGCGCTGCAGCGCGGCCAGAAGCTGCTCGCGCAGCGGCCCCGGTGGCGCGTCGGCGGCGCGGCCGGCCAGCACCTGCAGCACGCGCTGGCGCGGCGGCGACGCTGGCGGGCGGGCCTGCAGCCAGGCCAGCGGGTCGTGCGCGAGCGCGTCGTCCATCAGCGGCTGGCGGCGGGCGCAGCGGAAGCGGCAGGCTGGCGCGGTCGCGGCGTGGGCGCGATCTCCACGCGGCGGTTCAGCGCGCGGCCCTCGGCGCTGTCGTTGCCGGCCACCGGCTGCTGCGGGCCGAAGGCGGCGGCGAACACGGTGTCGGCCGGCAGGCCCTCGGCCATCAGCGTGCGCGTGACGGTCAGCGCGCGCTGGGCCGACAGTTCCCAGTTGTCCGCATAGGCCACGCCGCCGTCGCGGGCGATGGGGCGGTCGTCGGTGAAGCCGCTGACCATCAGCACCTCGTCGCGCTGCGCCAGGTAGGTGGTGAGCGGCCCGGCCAGCTGGCGCAGCAGCGCCAGGCCGTCCGGGTGCAGGCGGGCCGAGCCGGTCGCGAACAGCACCGAGCCGCTGATGCCGATGCGGCCCTCCACCAGCGTGATGCGGCCGTCGGCCAGCGGGCCGGCCAGTGCGCGCTCCAGCGCCTCGCGCCGCTGCTGTTCGGCCTGGCGCTGCTGCACCTCGGCCTCCAGCTTGTTGGCCAGGTCCAGCTGGCCCACCAGTGCCGCGCCCAGCAGCAGCACGAAGGCGCCCAGCACGCCGGCCATCAGGTCGCCGAACGCGGTCCAGGCCGGCGCGCTGCCGCCATGCGCGCCGTCGTCGGCCGGCTCGTCGCTGTCCAGCAGGCGCTCAGCCATGGGCGGCTCCAGCGCCCTGCAGCGCGTCCAGCACCTGCTTCTGAGAGCCCAGGCACAGGTCGATGACCTCGCGCGCCTGGGCCACGTAGTAGCCCAGCTGCTCGTCGCTGCGCGCCATCGCGCCGCTGAGGCGCTCCTCCAACGCCTGCAGGTGCTGCACCAGCTGCGCATTGCTCTGCTGGAACAGCGTCACCGCGGTGCCGAAGCCCTCGCCCAGCGCGCCGATTTCGGCCGCGCCGGCGGCCAGCTGGGCCGCCGCGTCGCCCAGCTGCTGGCCGGTGGCCTGGGCCTGGCTCGCGAACTGCAGGCCCACCGCATCCAGCCGGCTGGCGGCACCCGCCACCAGCGTGTCTATGGCCTGGCGCTGCTCGCCGGCGGCCTGCTGCAGCGTGCCCAGCAGGGCCGATAGCGTCTGCATCAGCTCGGCGCGCTCGGCCAGCGCGGCGCGGTCCTGGGCCTGGCTTTGGGCCAGCTGCTCGCGCATCGCGGCCACCACCTCGACCGCGGCGCGCGGCGCCTCGCCGGCCGCCTGCAGCAGTGCGCCGGCCTCGCGCAGCGTGGCCTGGGCCTGGGCCTCGGCCTGGGCCACCAGCGTGCGCGTGTGGGCCAGCAGGCCGTCGGCCAGCTGCTGCTGCTGGGCCAGCTGCTGTGCGCCCGCGCCCTGCAGCGCGTCGCGCCAGGCGGTCAGGCGGGCCGCGTCGTCATCGGCCTGGCCTTGCAGCAGGCGCTGCTGGCTGTCGCTCAGGCGGGCGATCAGGGCTTGCGTCTGGGCCTCGAACTGGCTCAGCAGCGCGGCCAGCGTGGCCTGGGCGCGTTCGCCGCTGGTGGCCAGCAGCGCCTGCGCGGCCTCGCGCTCCGCCGCCAGCGCGGCCAGGTCTGCACGCAGCTCGGCGCGGCGCTCGGCATCGGCCTGGGCCTGGATCTCGTGCTGGCGGGTCTGGGCCTCGGCCAGCGTGCGCAGCAGCGCCTCGGTCTGCGTGGACAGGCGCTCGGCCAGCTGGTCGGCCGCGGCCTGGGTGCGGGCGGCGGACTCGGCCAGCAGCTGCTGCACCGCGCTGCGCTGCTCGCCCAGCGCCTGCAGCTGGCGACCCAGCTCGGCGGCGCGTGCGGCGTCGGCCTGCTGCTGGCCGTGCTGCTGCTGGTGCAGCGCGTCCGCAAAGCGGGCCAGCAGCGTGTCGGCCTGGGCGCCAAAGCCCTGGGCCAGACTGGCCACGGCGGCCTGGCTGTGCTCGGCCGTGCCGGCCAGCAGGGCCTGGGTGGCCTCGCGCTGTTCGCTCAGGGCCTGCAGCTGGCGGGCCAGCTCGGCATCGCGGCGGGCCTCGGCCCGTTGCTGCGCCTGCTGCTGGGCCTGCAGCGCGTCGCTCACGCGGGCCAGCAGCGCCTCGGCCTGCGCGGCCTGGCCCTGGGCCAGCTGGGCGGCGGCGGCCTGGCTGTGTTCGGCGGCGCGGCTCAGCAGCGCCTGGGCTTCGTCGCGCTGGCGGGCCAGCGCGGCCAGTTGCGCGTCCAGCGCCTGCACGCGCGCGGCCTCGGCGTCGGCGCTCAGCGCCTGCTGGCGGGCCTGGGCCTCGGCCAGCTGCTGCAGCAGCGCGGCGGCCTGCGTGGTCTGCGCCTCGCTCCAGTGCTGCTGATGCTGGCGCTGCTGCTCGGCCAGCTCGCGGAGCTGGGCGGCCAGCGTGTCGCGTTGCGCAGCCAGGGTCAGGGCTTGCGCCTGGGCGGCGGCGTCCAGCTGCGCGGCGATCTGCGCGGCGCCGGCCTCGAAGTGCTGGCGCAGGCCGTCGAGCTGCTGCTGGCCCTGCGCGGCCAGGGCGCTGAAGGCCTCGCCCAGCTGCTGGCCCACGCGCTCGTGCAGCGCAGCCGCCTCACGGGCGATGCCGGCCATGGTGGCCTCGGCGGCCGGGCGTATCGCATCGCCGGCCAGGCGGGCGGCGTCGCCCAGTGCCTGCTGCAGGCCGCTGCGCAGCGTGGCGTCCACGCTGGCGGCGAGCTGCTGGTAGGCGCTCTGGGCCTCGCCATGGAAGCGCTGCTGCTCGGCCTGGTGCAGGTCTTGCCAGCGGGCCTGCTGCTGGCCCAGCTCGCGGCTCAGGCGTTCGCCCAGGTCCTGTGCGAACTGCTGCAGCTGGCCGACCAGCTCGCGCTGGGCGTCCCGTGCGCGCTGTTCGGCGTCAAGCGCTGCCTGCCGCGCGGCCTGTTCGGCGGCGGCATGCGCCTGGGCGGCCTGGTGCTCGGCGGTCAGCGGGTGCAGCGGGCCGGCCAGCGCGAGCTCCAGCGCCTGCACCGCGTCGCTGCGTTCGCGCCGCGCCAGCGCCAGCAGCAGGCCCAGCGCCGCCGAGCCGGCCACGCCGGCCACGGACGCGCTGAAGGCCAGGCCCAGGCCCTGGACCGGCGCGCCCAGCGCGGCGCGCAGGGCGTTGAGGTCGGCGGTGGCGTTCATCGCCTGGGCGGTGCCGCCCAGCGTCAGCAGCAGGCCCACAAAGGTGCCCAGCATGCCCAGCAGCACCAGCAGGCCGGCCAGCGCCGGCGCCAGGCTCAAGCCCGGCAGCGCGGCGCGCTGGCCCGCCAGGCGCAGGCGCAGCGGCTCGCGCAGCGCCTCGGGGCGGGCGGCCAGCCAGGTGGTGGCGTCGTCCGCCGGGGCCGCGGCGGCGGCGAGCAGCGCGGCGCTGAGGCGGCGAAAGCCCAGCAGCTCCCACAGGCCCAGCGCGAAGAAGGCGGCGATCAGCACGCAGGCGGCCAGCGCCACCGGATGGTGGTGGGCGGCGCTGTAGGCGGCGGCGGCGATGCCGGCCAGGCCGGCGGCCCCGACGGCGGGAGAGAGGAGGCGTAGCAGTCGGTTCATGGGCAGGGGTCAGTCGTCGGCGGCCACGGCCTGGCGCAGCGCGTCCATCAGGCCGAGGGCGGGTTGCAGGCGCAGTTCCAGCTCGGCCTGCAGCAGCTGCTGCAGATCGGCCCAGAGCCGCGCCGGCCAGTGGCGGGGGGTGTCGCGTTCATGCGCCTGGGCGCGCCGCGCCAGCAGCGTGGCCAGGCCGGCCAGCGCGCTGCGCTCCTGCGCGGCCAGCGTGCGCTCCAGCACGGCGTCCAGCGCGGCCAGCCGTGCGAGCGGGGCGCTGGCGCCGGCCAGGTGGGCGCGCAGCCGCTCGCGCAGGCTGGTCACGCGGCCGGCGATCTGGCGCTGCTGCTGCGACAGGTGCAGGCGGTAGCTGGTCAGCAGATCGGCCAGCGGCGGCGCGTGATCGGCCAGCGGCTGGGCGGATTCACGCGCCAGCAGCTCATCATGGAAGCCGGCGGCCAGCTCGGACTGCAGGCGCTCCAGCGCGGCCTCGGCCCAGTCCAGCGCGCGGCGCCGGCTGGCGGCATCGCCGACCTCGTGCAGCGGCGTGGCCAGCGCCTGGGACAGCTGGATGGCATCGGCCCAGGCCAGCGGATCACCCAGCTGGCGCGCCAGCGGCTGGGGCGCGACCGGCGGCAGCCCCCATTGCCGCAGCAGGGACGCGAGCGGCAGCGGGCCGGCGGGGCGGCCCGGCGCAGCGGCAGAGGCGGAAGTGGGCAGGGGCGGCGGCATGAGGGGCTGGCGCCGCGAGCGCAGCGCCGCAGCGGCCTCGCGCAGCGCAGGCGCGCGAGGAAAAAGGGCAGAAGTCTAGCGAACCCGGTTCGCCAGGGGCCGTGCGGCGCGCGGCGGGGTGAGTTCCGGCCGGCGCGTGGGCGCGCGGCACACTGCGGGCTCCGTCTCGTTGATCCACCCCCATGCCCGCCCTGAGCCCCTCTCACGCCGAGATCGATCTGCGCAACCGCTGCACCCGCTGGCTCAACGGCCACCGGCCGCTGCGCTCCATGCGCGAGTCGCTGCTGGCGCTGGCCGAGCTGCCCGAGGCGGCCGGGGCGCTGGATGTGTATGGCGAAGGCGCGGTGCTGCAGGCGCTGGAGGCGCAGGGCGCGGCGCTGCTGGGCCTGCCGGTGGCGCAGTTCTGGCACAAGGGCGTGGCGGCGCAGCTGGCCGCACTGCGCGGCTGGTGTGGCGACACGGCAGGGCCTGTGGTCGTGCACCCGCAAAGCCATCTGGCGCTGGACGAGGCCGATGCGCTGGAGGTGCTGATGGGCTTGCGCGCGCTGCGCGTGGGCGCGCCGGACACGCCGCTGGCGCTGGCCGACCTGCAGGCGCTGGACGAGAAGCCGGCCGTGGTGGTCGTGGAGCTGCCGCTGCGGCGGGCGGGCTTTCGGCTGCCGGACTGGGACGCGCTGGTCGCGATCAGCGCCTGGTGCCGCGCGCAGGGCGTGCGCCTGCACCTGGATGGCGCGCGGCTGTGGGAATCGGCGCCGCACTACGGCCGCCCGCTGGCCGAGATCTGCGCGCTGGCGGACTCGGTCTATGTGTCCTTCTACAAGGGCCTGGGTGGGCTGGCGGGCAGCCTGCTGGCCGGCCCGGCGGACTTCATCGCCGCGCTCGCGCCCTGGAAGACCCGCCTGGCCGGCAACATCTACACGCTCCACCCCATGGTGCTGAGCGCGCTGGACGGGCTGCGCCGCCAGCTGCCGCGCATGGCCGCCTACCGCGAGCGCGCCCGCGCGCTGGCCGCCGCGCTGGCCGACCTGCCCGGCGCGCAGTTGGCGCCCCAGCCGCCGCACACCAACTCCTTCCAGCTGCACCTGCCGGCCGATCCGGCGCGCCTGCGCGAGGCGCTGCTGGCCCAGGCCGAGGCCACGGGCTTCTGGCTGGGCAACCGCGCGCAGCCCTCCACGCGGCTGGCGGGCGGCGCGATGGTGGAGATCGTCATCGGCGACGCGGCCGATGGCTGGACCGACGAGCAGGCCGTGGCCGCGTGGCGGGCCGTGCTGGCGCGCTGCTGAGGTCGGCTCAGCCGGGCTGCGGCCCGTCGTAGCCCTCGATCAGCACGATGTCGGCCTCGCCGGCCGGCGCGCGCACGGCCACCAGCGCCTGGTATTCCGCAGAGTGGTAGCAGTCCAGCGCGGCCTGGTAGCTGGGGAACTCCAGCACCACGTTGCGGCTGCGGCTGTGGCCCTCCGGTGCCTGGAAGGCGCCGCCGCGCACCAGGAAGCGGGCGCCGAAGCGCGCAAACACCGGGCCGTTGCTCTGTGCGTATTGCTGGTAGCGCTCGGCGTCGTGCACGTCCACGCGGGCGATCCAGTAGCCCTTGGCCATGGGGGTCTCCTCGTTGTTGGGGACGGCAGTATCGAGCGCCGCGCCCAGGCAGGCTTGGCGTAAGGCCACGGGCCTAGGCTGGGGGCAACGTATCTCTGCAGGACCCCGGCATGACCCGCACCAGCCCCTACCAGATCGGCCTCGACAAGAACCCCGCCAACCATGTGCCGCTGTCGCCGCTGAGCTTTCTGGGCCGTGCGGCCGCGGTGTTTCCGGATCGGGTGGCGCTGATCCACGGCACGCTGCGCCAGACCTGGCGCGAGACCGAGGCGCGCTGCCGCCGCCTGGCCAGCGCGCTGCGCCAGCACGGCGTGGGGCCGGGCGTCACGGTGGCGGCCATGCTGCCGAACACGCCGGCCATGTTCGAGGCGCACTACGGCGTGCCCATGGCCGGCGGCGTGCTCAACACGCTCAACACCCGGCTGGACGCCGAGGCGCTGGCCTTCATGCTGGAGCACGGCGAGGCCCGCGTGCTGCTGGTGGACCCGGAGTTCTCCGCCGTCATCGCCCGCGCGCTGCAGGCGGTGGAGCCGCGCCACCGGCCGCTGGTCATCGACGTGCTGGACGGCGCCGCCCCCGAGGCGCCGCGCCTGGGCACGTTGAGCTACGAGGAGCTGCTGGCGCAGGGCGACCCGGCCCTCGCGTGGCAGCTGCCGGCCGACGAGTGGGACGCGATCGCGCTGAACTACACCTCCGGCACCACGGGCAACCCCAAGGGCGTGGTCACGCATCACCGCGGCGCCTATCTGAACGCGGCCAACAACGTGATCGCCTGGCAGCTGCCCGACCACCCCATCTACCTGTGGACGCTGCCGATGTTCCACTGCAACGGCTGGTGCTTCCCCTGGACCATGGCGCTGGTGGGCGGCACCAGCGTGTGCCTGCGCCGCGTGGAGCCGGCGCTGATCTGGCGGCTGATGCTGGAGCACCGTGTCACCCATCTGTGCGGCGCGCCCATCGTCTACAGCCTGATGATCAATGCGCCCGCCGAGCAGCGCGGCACGCTGGGCCGTGTGGTGCGGGGGCTGATTGCCGGCGCACCGCCGCCGGCCGCGGTGCTGGAGGGCTGCGAGGCGGCGGGCATAGACATCACCCATGTCTACGGCCTCACCGAGGTCTACGGCCCGGCGGCCGTGTGCGTGAAGCAGGAGCACTGGGCCGAGCTGCCCGCCGACGAGCGCGCACGGCTGAACGGCCGCCAGGGCGTCACCTACCCGCTGCAGGAGGCGGTCACGGTGCTCAACCCCGACACGCTGCAGCCCGTGCCCGCCGACGGCGAGACCCTGGGCGAGATCTGCTTTCGCGGCAACGTGGTGATGAAGGGCTATCTGAAGAACTCGCTGGCCACCGAGGAGGCCTTCGCCGGCGGCTGGTTCCACACCGGCGATCTGGCCGTGGTGCACCCCGACGGCTACATCAAGATCAAGGACCGCAGCAAGGACGTCATCATCTCCGGCGGCGAGAACATCAGCTCGGTGGAGGTGGAGGATGTGCTGCACCGCCACCCGGCCGTGATGCTGGCCTCGGTGGTGGCGCTGCCCGATGCGAAGTGGGGCGAGGTGCCCTGCGCCTTCGTCGAGCTCAAGCCCGGCGCCCGCGCGACGGAAGACGAACTGCTGGCGTTCTGCCGCAGCCAGCTGGCGCGCTTCAAGACGCCCAAGCGCGTGGTGTTCACCGAGCTGCCCAAGACCTCCACCGGCAAGATCCAGAAGTACCTGCTGCGCGAGCGGGCGAAGTCGGCCTCGGCCATCGAGTGAGGCCGCGCCGCGTTCAGGCGGGGTGAGGGTCCAGCAGCCGTTGCAGTTGCGCGCGTTGTGCGTGGATGGCCTGGTCCAGGCGCGGCAGGTAGGTGGCCCAGGGGCTGTCCTTGGCCGCGCACAGGCGCACCGCCTGTTCCAGCAGCGGGCCGCGGCTCAGGCGCAGACCGGGGCCGCCGGCCTCGTCCACGCGCTGCTGCAGTTGCTGCGCATGGCCGTTGCGATGCGACACCAGCAGCAGCTCGCAGCGTCCGGCCTTGAGCATGCGCAGGCGCTGCGCGAGGTCGCCGCTGACGGTCTCCAGCTGAAAGGTCCTGGGCTGGCCGTCGGCCAGCAGCGTGTCCTGGTGCATGCCGGGCGGGATGCAGACGCGGCGGCCGGCCAGGTCCTGCAGCTTGTGCGGCACGTTGGCGGTGCCGACCGCCCACAGGCCGGCCGAGAACAGCGGCTGCGAGAAGGCCAGCGTGCGGGCGCGCTCGGGCGTCTGGCCCAGGCCCAGCGCCAGGCATTGGCCGTTGCGCACCAGATGCAGCAGGCGCGTGAACGGCACGCGCTCCACCTGCCAGGTCAGCCCGGCCTCCTGGCCCAGCAGGGCCAGCAACTCGCCCATGACCGTCGCGTCCGTGCCCTCGGCCATCGCGATCGGCAGCTCGGGCGCGGGTTCGGCGCGGCCAGCCGAAGCCGCCAGGCCGGCGGCGACCGCGATCAGGCCCTGGCGGCGGGTCAGCCTGGGCATGGGAGGCTTGAGTAGCGCAGGCGTCATCGGTCGAATCCTCGCATGCCCGTCTTGCAAGGGCGAGTCAGTGTGCGCGCCGGGCATGAAAAAGCCGGCCGCGCCCACACGGGCCGGCCGGCTTCGATAGAGCCGGGTGCTCAGCGGCGCTGGGGCGCCGGTGCCGGGCCGCTGCCCGGGCCACGGTTCAGGTGGCGGAAGGTGATGCGGCCCTTGCTCAGGTCATAGGGCGACATTTCCAGCGACACGTTGTCACCGGCCAGGATGCGGATGTGGTGCTTGCGCATCTTGCCGCCGGTGTAGGCGATGACCTTGTGGCCGTTGGTCAGCGTCACACGGAAGCGCGAGTCCGGCAGGATTTCATCAACGACGCCGTGCATTTCAATCAGTTCTTCCTTGGCCATATCTGCTCCTTGTGTTTGCTGGTGAGGGCCCGACCGCGGCACCGGGCCGGGGTCGGGGCGATGGGTGCCGGGTCATGCCCGGCGATGTGGTGGGCCCCGCGGATGCGGGACGGCGGGCCGACGTGGCGACCCGCCAGGGCGTGGGGCTGAAGGCCTGGATTGTCCAAGGCCTTAGTGAGCCCGTGCCCACGCCAGGCCTTCGGCCGTGGCGTAGCGCAGGGCCGCGCGACGGCTGGCGAACTGCGGTGCGAAGCGCATCACGCGGTCCACGCTGGCCATGCCGCGGCCCGAGCGGATGGAGACGGAGGCGCTGAAGCTGCCATCGTCCTGGGGTTTGGTCATGGGTGAGACAAGGTAACGCCCGACCTCGATATTGTTGTTCTTCATATTTTTCTTGAGGTGTGCGCCTTGACCGGGAACTACCGTCTTGGCGCGGTTTGTTGTTGCGGGCGGCAGCGCCGCCCGCGCGGGTGTCATGGTCTCATGCCACCCGATTCGCACGTCAGAGCGCGCGGATGTTGGCGGCCTGCAGGCCCTTGGGGCCTTGCTTGGCTTCGAATTCGACCTTGGCGCCTTCGGCCAGCGTGCGGAAGCCGCCGTTGTTGCGGATTTCGCTGTGGTGGGCGAACAGATCCTTGCTGCCGTCATCGGGGGCGATGAAGCCGAAGCCCTTGCCGTCGTCGAACCACTTCACGGTTCCGGTCTGAGTCGTCATGGTGTTTCCTTTGGAAAGTCGAGATGGAGAAAAACCCTTCGCGGCCGACATGGCTTGCGAAGACAGAAACACTCAAGAACACTCAGTGGGAGTTGATGCTGTAGCGAGCCGCTCGCGAGAAAGGGCCTGGGGAAGGCCAGCGGGGCTGCAGATAAGACCTTGAGAAAACGGTCTTGCGCGAATCTATGGGCCGAATTTACCACAGCTGCGCGCGATCCGCCAGCACCCGGGGCTGCAGGGCCAGGTATTGCGTCACGCAAAGCCGGGTTCAGCCGTAGGCGTACCAGAGCGCCGCGAAGAAGTGGCACACGCTGCCGCCCAGCACGAACAGGTGCCACACGAAGTGCGAGTACTTCACGCGGTTGTCCAGCAGGAACACGAAGGCGCCCAGCGTGTAGCTGAGCCCGCCGGCCACCAGCAGCGTGAGGCCCGCGGCGGGCAGTCGGCTCACCAGCGGCCCGGCCGCGAACACCACGACCCAGCCCATGGCCAGGTACAGGCCGGTGGACACGAAGCGGTGCTTGAGCCGGTTCAGCAACTTGATGGCCACGCCGAAGGCGGCGGCGGCCCACACCGCGATCAGCAGCGTCACGCCGGGGCCGGTGTGCAGCACGCCCAGCGTGAACGGCGTGTAGCTGCCGGCGATGAACACGTAGATGGCCGCGTGGTCCAGCCGCAGCAGCAACTCCTTGGCGCGGCCGCCCCACAGGCTCTTGGGCAGCGCGTGGTACAGCGTGGACACGCCGTACAGCAGGATCATGGTGGACGCGAACACCGCCGCGGCGACCACGTCGGCCACGCTGCCGTGGCCGGCCGCGCGCATCACCAGGATGGGCAGGGCTGCGATGGCCAGCGCCACGCCCAGGCCGTGGCTGATCGCATTGGCGATCTCCTCGCCCAGCGTCTGGTCGCGGTCCGGGGTGGTTGTTTGCGGGGTGCGGGCTGAGGTCATGAGGGACGGCCTGGAACTGAACTCGACCCCGTCAGCATGCCACCACGGCATGACAGCCGCGCACCGTGGCGGGTTTCACACGCGGGCCGGCGGCGCAGCCCTGTGCGGCAGTGGGATAAGCCCGGTCTGCGGCCTGGCCTGTGTATGGTGGCCGTTTTGCTTCCCGCTCGCCCGCCCGCCATGACCCTACGCACCCGAATCCTGGCCCTGTGCCTGGCCGCCCTGGTCGGCATGCTGATCTGTGCCGCCATCTCGCTGACGACGCTGCACCAGTCCATGCTGAAGGAGCGCACGGCCCAGCTCAGCACGCTGGTGGTGCTGGCCCATGCGTCGCTGGAGCGCCTGCACGAGCAGGAGAAGGCCGGCCAGCTGTCGCGCGAGGACGCGCAGAAGGAAGCCAAGAAGCTGATCGGCAGCCTGCGCAAGGACGAGCAGTACTTCTTCGTGCGCGGCTACAGCGACGACATCAACCTCGTGCACCCCAATCCCAAGCGCGTGGGCATCGTGGATGCCAAGGGCGGCAAGGAGGCCGGCGAGCGCTACCGCGCCGCGCTGCGCGGCCAGACCGTGGGCCTGGTGCAGGCGCCGGGCACGCGGCCCGGCAGCCAGCAGCCGGTGCAGAAGCTCTATGCGGTGATCCGCTTCGAGCCCTGGGACTGGATCGTCGGCTTCGGCGACTACATCGACGACATCGAGAGCGCCTTCTGGCGCAGCGCGGCCACGCTGCTGGCCGTCGTGGCCCTGCTGATGCTGGTGATAGGCGGCCTGGGCTGGCAGATCGCGCACCGCATCTACCGCCAGCTGGGCGGTGAGCCGGACTACGCGTCCGACATCGTGCGCCGCATCGGCGCGGGCGATCTGGCGGTGGACGTGAAGCTGCGCGCCGGCGACGAGCACAGCCTGCTGGCCGGCATGCACCAGATGCAGGCCAGCCTGGCCGGCACCGTGGCCCAGATCCGCAGCGCCACCGACACCATTGCCACCGCGTCGGGCGAGATCTCGGCCGGCAACAGCGACCTGTCCGCACGCACCGAGGCCCAGGCCAGCGCGCTGCAGCAGACCGCGTCCACGATGGAGGAGATCACCGCCACGGTGCGCCAGAACGCCGACAGCGCCCGCCAGGCCAACCAGCTCGCGCAGTCCGCGTCCGATGTGGCGCGGCAAGGGGGTCAGGTGGTGCAGCAGGTGGTGCAGACCATGGACGAGATCAGCCAGTCCTCACGCAAGGTGGTGGACATCATCGGCACCATAGACGGCATCGCGTTCCAGACCAACATCCTGGCGCTCAACGCCGCGGTGGAGGCCGCGCGTGCCGGTGAGCAGGGGCGCGGCTTTGCGGTGGTGGCCGGCGAGGTGCGCAGCCTGGCCCAGCGCAGTGCGGCCGCGGCCAAGGAGATCAAGACGCTGATCGGCGCCTCGGTCGAAAAGGTGGACGCCGGCAGCGCGCTGGTCAGCCAGGCGGGTGCCACCATGGAGCAGATCGTGGGCAGCGTGCGCCGCGTGTCCGACATCGTCGGCGAGATCAGCAGCGCCAGCGAGGAGCAGACCTCGGGCATAGAGCAGATCAACCAGGCCATCGCCCAGCTCGATCAGTCCACCCAGCAGAACGCCGCGTTGGTGGAAGAGGCCTCGGCCGCGGCCGAGTCGCTGAAGCAGCAGTCGCGCCAGCTGGTGGGCGCGGTCAGCGTGTTTTCCTGAGGCGTCACGGGGCGCCGCGCGGCACCCCGCGGCCGGGCGTCAGCGCTGGCGACGCCGAGCGGCCGCCAAACCGCCCAACGCCAGCGCGGCCAGCGCCCAGGAGGCGGGCTCGGGCAGCTCGCCCGGCTGCTGCGCCAGCGTGGCCGTCAGCGTGCCGCGGCTCAGCGGCGGCATGTCGAAGTTGCCGGTGAAGGCCTGGCCCAGCGACACCACGGTCAGCCCCTGGGACCAGTTGAACTGCGCCGACTTCTCGGCCGTCGTCAGGCTCAGGCCCAGCACCGCGGTGTCCGACAGCGTGGCCGAGAAGTCGCAGCTGACGAAGTCGTTGTCCGGGCAGCTCAGGTCCGACAGGTCGAAGCTGAACTGGTCGGTGTTGCCGTCGTGCGTGAACGAGAACGAGAAGCTGAAGCTGGCCAGGTCGCCCACGCCGATGGTGCCGGTGTCCGTGCCGCTCTTGGTGGTGAACTGGCCGGTGCCGGTCACGGCCATGCCGGCATCCAGCGTGCTCATGCCGGCGTAGCTCAGGTTCACGGTGGCGGCATGGGCGGCGCCGGTGCAGCACAGGGCCAGGGCGGCGGCTCGGATCAGGGCGTTCAAGGGCGGTCTCCCGGCGCCGCAGCGGGCGCCTTGTCGGTCAGGAAAAGCCGCCGGTTCACGCGGCGGGTCAGGCGCGAAATTCTAGGAAAGGGTCAGTCCTTGCCAAGCCTCGGCGACCCCGCGCTTCCGGGGGGGCAAGCCGCCGGGCAGAGCAGGTGACGCTGCAAATCCTCAGGTTTCGGCTGACACGCGCCACCGGCCCGCTGTAGCTGCGTGGTCACCGCCGCTGCAGACGATCCGTCCGAGTCGCTGCATTTCGCGAGCGCCCCCGTCGAGGTCCCCGAGCCTCGTGCCAACCTGAAGGCGTAGCCATGAAAGTCCTGACCGATATCGTCCTGTCCCAGTCCGCCTACTCCGCGGAGATCGATCTTCCCGTAGAACAGCTGGACATCGCCGGCTGGCTGTTCTCTCTGCCCGAGGCCGAGTACCAGCGCTGCTGCCCGCCCGATCACATCAGCTGCGGCGCCACCTTCACCGACGATGGCCGCCGCATGTCCATCAACGTCGAGATGATCGGCACCGGCCTGGTGGTGCAGCACTATGTGGCCGAGCAGGCCGGTCCGGCCTACTGCCGCATGAACTCCATCTCGGACGTGTTCACCCCGCACGGTCGCACCCAGGTCAATGTGATCTGGGAGTTGATCGCCGAGCCGCTGGAGGGCGGTCGCACGCGTTACACCAACCGCGTCACCTCTCACCCGACCGACGCCTTTGTCGCGTTCATTGAGGCCCAGGGTCAGACCTTGCAGGGCGCCATCGATGCCCGTCAGGCCGCCAGCGGCGACCACAACCGGCGTGAGACCCCGCTGTTCGCTGCCAGCATTGCGCGCCATGCGCTGGCGCGCCGCTCGGCAGCCTGAGCGGCCCCGGAGGCTGCGGGCGGCGCGACGCTCGGGCCATCGCTGGCCCACCTCCCGCCAGGCTCAGGCCCGCTGCGCACCGGGCCGGCCGGCCTCCACCACGAAGCGGGCCTGGGTGCTCAGCGTGCTGTCCGCGTCCCAGGGCCGGTCCACCGTGCGCAACTCGGCCTGCAGCTGCTGCGCGCCGAGCACGAAGCGCTGGTAGCCGCGCTGGTCCGCGCGGGCGAGGTGGATGTGCGGGTTGAAGGGCAGGGCCTTGTCGATGCGCTCCTGCGCCATGCCATGGCTGCTGATGGAGGTGCCGCAGAACTCGGTGGCCAGCACCGCGGCCCTGGCGTCGTCGTAGTCCAGCTTCAGGTCGGCCACGTAGTTGGCGTGCACGTCGCCGCCCAGCACCACGGTGTTGGCCACGCGGCGCGCCTGCAGGTCGCGCAGCAGGCGCTGGCGGGCCAGAGGGTAGCCGTCCCAGCCGTCGGTCCAGTACTGGCCGGGGCCGTCGGCCGGCACCTGCCAGTTCATGCGCGCCATCAGCGTCTGCTGGGCCAGCAGATTCCAGGGGCGGGTCGCGTCCCAGCTGTCGGCCAGCCAGCGCTCTTGGGCCTCGCCCAGCAGCGTGCGGCGCGGGTCCAGCAGCTCGGCGCAGTCCTTGAGCTTCACGGTGTTGGAGCCGCCCTGGCCCGGCTTGGGGCAGACCTGTGGGTCGCGCCACTGGCGGTCGTCCAGCGTGATGAGCCGGGCCAGCGTGCCCCAGTCGTAGTGCGTGTGGATGCGCATGTCCGCCTGGCGCGGCCGGGCCGACTTGGGGAAGGGCAGGTGCTCCCAGTAGGCCTGGGCGGCCGCCGCGCGGCGGCGCTCGAAATGCGGCTCCAGGTGCTCGGACTGGTTGCCCGCGTAGTCGTTCTCCACCTCGTGGTCGTCCCAGGTGCAGATCCAGGGCGCGGCCGCATGCGCGGCCTGCAGCTGCGGGTCGCGCTTGTACTGCGTGTAGCGCTGGCGGTAGTCGGCCAGCGTGCGGCAGACGCCGCCCATGTGCCGGCGCGGCGCGTCGGACTTGGCCGGCGTGGCGCTCTCGTAGATGTAGTCGCCCAGGAACAGCACCAGGTCGTTGTCCTGTGCCGCCACCTCCCGCCACGCGGCCCAGCGGCCGTGGTCCCAGCGCTGGCAGGATGCGATCACGAAGCGCAGCGGCCCGCCCGGCGCCGCATCCGGCGCGGGCGCGGTGCGGGTGCGGCCCACGGCGCTGCGCTGGCCGGCGGCCGTGAAGCGATACCAGTACCAGCGGTCCGGCTTCAGGCCCTGCGGCTCGGCATGCACGCTGTGCGCCCAGTCGGCCTCGGCCACCTCCTCGCCGCGCGCCACCACGCGCGTGAAGCCCTCTTCCTCGGCCAGCTCCCATTGCACGGGCACGGCGGGCGGCAGCGGCGTTTCCTCGCGCAGCAGCCGGGTCCACAGCACCAGCCGGTCATGCCGCGGGCTGCCCGAGGCCACGCCCAGCGCGAACAGCGGCTCGGCGGTGGCGGCGGCTGCCTCGGCGCGGGCGGTGTGGTGGTGCAGCAGCAGGGCGGGGGCGCTGCCGGTGGCGAGTATGGTTTGCAGCAGGCTGCGGCGGGTGGGGGACCAGGAGGGGCGGGGGCTCATGGGGTGGGGAGCTTAGCGGTGGGGTGTGAAGGGGGTGTGGCTGGGGTGCCTCTGGGCTCGCTGCGGTTTTGGGGCATGGGGCATGACCTGGCCCTGCTTGCTTGTTCGTGTTTGGCGGTTTGTTGGCTGGGTCTGCTTTGCAACGAGCCTTTGCAACTCGTAGCACCGCCGCGGGAATCCGCCCCGCGAGGGCGGGTAACTTTCTTCTGGTCGCGCCCAGAAGAAAGTCACCAAAGAAGATGCGCTGAACCGCACCGCGCTCGGGGACTGCATGGCGGTCCACCAATTCAACGGACGCTGGCCGTGCGCGCAGAAGCGAGCCGCTGCGCTCTCGCGGTGGACTTGTCATCGCCCGGCGAGCTTGAGCCTGTGTGCCGTCCGACGCGCGGCTGCACGCCGTGCTCACGAGCAATGCAAATGCTGCGCCGCTCGTGCGGCGCAGCGCGTATTTGCTTCGACACCCTCAGGCGTCGGCGTGCAGCCGCGCCTTGACCGGCGTGAAGGGGCGAGGGCTGGCGCTCGTCACAAGTCCACCGCGAGAGCGCAGCGGCTCGCTTCTGACCTCCAGGCCGCTGCGCCCGATCATGCGGGCTCGCAGTGGCTGTGGAATTAGTGCTCCTCTTTTGGTGACTTTTCTCTGGCGCGACAGAGAAAAGTTACCCGCCCTCGCGGGGCGGACTCCCGCGGCGGTGCCCCGAGTTCAAAGGCTCGTCGCAAAAGCAGCAGGAATTGGAGGTTGAGAAATGGCGCTGCTCATGGCCAGGCCCATGCCGGGATTTCGTCCCGGCGGCCGACCCACTTTCTGTTCCGCCAGAAAGTGGGCAAAGAGCGGCCCCCCGTTCCGCCGCCCCTCGCTGCGCGACGCGCGCTGGCATGCGCGTGTCCTTCGGCAGGCGTCGCGCAGCGCGCAGGTGCTGCGCTCGGTCCCGCCTCAGTCTCGGTCACCTCGGTCGCGGCCAACTCGCTGCGTTCACTACGCTCAGACAGGGGCCGCGAGTCAGTTCTTGAAGCGTGCTGCGCACGTGCCTCGGCGCCCTGTGATGCTCGGCGGCTCCAAAGGGGAAGCCCAGAACAGCCAACAGCCGAAATGCCCGCCGCTGCCGCGGCGGGCAAACCTGGATGGGCAACTTGGCGCAGCGTCACGAACATTGCACCGCACGCCACTTGTAAAAACGCGCCGCTTTTGCCAGAAATTTAACGGGCGATTAGTACGTCAGCGGCAGAAAGAAATCATTCAATATCAACTGCTTGGGAGCGGTTGGTCACAGTTTTCATGCGGCACGCCGACTGCATAGCCGGCGCGAACAGTCGCTCCAGAACACGTTGGGTCACACACAAGGAGTCGCAATGATCAAAGCCGTCGTGAAGTACTGGGGAGCGCAGCAAGACCAATTCGGCATGCCGATTCCCTATCACAGTTATCTCGTCGTATCGTCGCCTTGGCAAACGCCTAATAGCGGTATCGCTTCGATTGTCCCGCTTTCCGCGAGTGCTCCGCTATCAAGGCAGCATTTTCCCGTCTTACAAGGCGGTGAGCGCGCTGCCTTCGACGCAGCGGTGAAGGCGCTTTCATCTGAACCCGGCAATGCCGGCCTTACCCAGCATTGCCACGAAGACTAACAAGGGAGGTATCTATGGCCTACGAGACATTCGCTCAAAAGCAAGACGTTGTTGCCGTCGACATTCATGCGATGGGCAATATGTCCATCGAGGACTACAAAGACTATTTGAGAAAAGGTCTACTGACTGTTGATCGTCACGATATTCTTCGCTCAGTGCCCGCTGGCTATCCAGTTGCCGTTACAAAGGAGCAATTCAAGGCTCTTCTCGCATACCTGAAAGAAATCGAGCCGAGAGTTGGTGCGTAACCAGCGTGGCCCAGCCCATCATTCCACCAGTCCTTGCGCATGAAGCCGCGCAAGGACGGTTATTTTAAACGTTAGGGATTGCATGTCGTCCACCGTTGCCAAGCCTGAAGAAAAGCTCATCTGGGATGAGTGGAAACGGATTACACGTTTCCTTGAGAGTTCGCGCATCGCGTTCGACCGAGAGGAGCTGCTTTGGTCATCGCTCGAGGTAAAAGAGAAGAAAGAACTCTCGCTTGTTACGACAGAAGGCCCGAGCACTTACTCCGTTGCTCTTTCAGATCACTTGAAAGCTCTGCGTAACCACGATGTTCTCTTTTCGTTGGTTCTTGGCGCGACGTATGCTCTCGCGGAATCTTATGGCCGACTGAAGTTAGGTCTTAGAGATGACGAAGACCTCATTGGGGGAATCGAGTCTTGGGGAAAGAAGCTTCTCGACGCAACTGGCCACGACTGGTCAAAGGTTCTTGGTGGGCTTGCCGGCATTGTCGAGGTTTCGGCAGTCCGAAACGCTTACGCGCACGGGGCTCGCTCCGTGAACCAAAAAATGGTCAATCGTTTCACTGTGCATGGCCTTGCATGCCCTTGGTCGGTGGGTGGTCAGATATCTCTTACTTACGATCTTGTCGAAACATATCGCGCTCGAATTAAGAGCCTCATGCGCTTCGGGAGCAATAAGAAGCGATCTCTAACTTTGCGCTCAACCGTGCCTACGCGAAAAGTAACGCAAGCCGGTTAGCTCCACGTTAATCCACAAAAGCAAAGAGCCGGTCGTCAGACCGGCTCTTTGCTTTGGGCCTCCGGCTATTGGCTGTTCCGGGGTTCCCCTTCGGCGCCGCCGAGAAGCGCAGAACGGCGAGGCGCGTGCATAGCACGCTTCAAGAACTGACTCGCGGCCCTTGTCTGAGCGGAGTGAGTGAAACGAACGAAGCGAGTTGGCCGCGGCCTCGCCGTTTGATGCACTGAGGCAGGACCGAGTGCAGCACCTGCGTGCTTCACGACGCCCGCCGAAGGACCAAGCGCCTGCAGGCGCTTGGGCACGCAGGGAACCCCTCGCGCAGCGAGGGGCGGCGGAGCAGGGGCCGCTCTTTGCCTACTTTCTGGCGGGCCAGAAAGTAGGTCGCCCGCGGGGGCTGAGCCCGGACACAAGGCAGCCCACTGCGGGCTGCTTTGTGCCTGGTGAAAGGCTTGCCACTTGCAAGCGGCAAGCCAGAAATCCCCGCAGGGGCCTCACTCGTCAGGCCATCGCTTCGCGTACAAGAGTCCGGGGTCAGGTCTTCAATCTCAGCCCTGGTCCCCTACTTGACCCTCCGGTACAACGTATTTCGGCTCACCCCCAGCCGCCTCGCCGCCTCCGACACATTCCCCCCCACCGCCGCCAGCGTCGCCCGTATGCGCGCATCGGTGAGCTGGCGCAGGTCCTCAACCTCGGCATGAGCGGCCACTGCCGCAGCGGCCCCAGCTCCAGCGGCCGGTGCCAACGGCGCCTCCCCCACCACCTCCGCCCGCAAGTCCTCTGGCAACGCCTCCAGCGTCAGCCGCGTCGCGTCATCGTCCAGCAGCGCCACCGCGGTGCGCACCATCTGGGCCAGTTGGCGCACATTGCCCGGCCAGCGGCAGCGGGTCAGCAGGGCCAGCGCCTCGGTGTCCACCTCCAGCCTGCGATCAGGCGCCTCGGTGTGCAGCAGGCGTGCGAGCAACTCGCTCAAGTCCGTGCGTTCGCGCAGCGGTGGCAGGCTGAGCGTGAGGCCGGCGAGGCGGTAATACAGGTCTTCGCGGAAGCGGCCGGCGGCGACTTCGTCTTTCAGCCGCCTGTGGCTGGCGCAGATCAGCCGGAAGTCCACGGCCACGGGGGCGCCGCCGCCCAGCGGCGTGACCTGGCGGTCTTCCAGCACGCGCAGCAGCCGGGCCTGCAGCGCCAGCGGCATGTCGCCGATCTCGTCCAAAAACAGCGTGCCGCCGTGGGCCTCGCGCAGGCGGCCGGGGGCGCCCTGGCGGCTGGCGCCGGTGAAGGCGCCGGGGCGGTAGCCGAAGAGCTCGGCCTCGATCAGCGCCTCGGGCAGGGCCGCGCAGTTCACGGCCACAAAGGGCTGGGCGCGGCGGGCACTGCTGGCGTGCAGCGCGCGGGCCAGCACGTCCTTGCCGGTGCCGGTTTCGCCGTGCAGCAGCAGCGGGATGGCGGGCTTGTCCAGCACGCGGCGGGCGCGGGCCAGCAGCGCGCGCCAGGCGGGGTCGCCGCTGTCCAGCGCGGCCAGCGCATCGGCTGGCGAGGCGGCCGCTCGTGGGGGCGTGGGCACGGGGCGCCAGGCGGTGTCGTCCACCGCTGGTGGCGCCGGGCGGGGGGCGCCGGAGTGGCTGGGTGATGGGTGGCGCCGCAGCGTGTGGCCGGGCTCCAGGCGCATCCACAGCGGCGGCGCGTGGCCGGCGGCGCCCGCTGGGCGGGGCAGGGGGCGGGGCGCTGCACCCTGGGCCAGCAACTGGGGCAGCTCGCAGCCGAACACGCGCTCCACGGTGGCCGCGCCTATGTCGTGGCGCGTCAGGCCCAGCAGCTCCAGGCCGGCGGTGGTGGCGCCGACGATCCAGCCGTCCTCGCTGAGCGCCACCAGTCCCTCGGTGATGGTGCCCAGGCCCTCGGCCTGCGCGTGCAGCCGCATCACGATGCCGGCGCGATGCCGCGCGCTGAAGAGCTGGTGCTCCACCATGCGCGCGCCGCTGCGCACCAGGGCCAGCGTGTGGCGGTGGTAGCCGCGGCGGTCGCCGGAGATGTCCAGCACGCCTAGCAGTTGGCCGCCGGGGTCGGCGATGGGGGCGGCGGCGCAGGTCAGAAAGCCGTTGCGCTCCAGGTAGTGCTCGCCGGCATGCACGACCAGCGGCTGACCCTCGGCCAGCGCCGTGCCTATGGCGTTGGTGCCGCGCCATTGCTCGCTCCAGAGCGCGCCGGGGCGCAGCGCGACGCGGGCGGCGCGGTCGGCGAACTGCAGGTCACCCTGGGCGTGCAGCAGCAGGCCCTGTGCATCGGCCAGCAGCACGAGGTTGTCGCTGCCCTGCACCTGCTCGTTCAGAAAGGCCATCACCGGCCGGGCGTGCGACACCAGCGCGTGGCGGTGCTCCAGCGCCCGTGCGAGCTGGGCGGCGCTGGCATGGGGCGCGCCCTGGGGCCGGCCCTGGGGCTGCAGGCCCAGTGCGCGGCAGCGGGCCCAGCTGGCCTGCAGCGGCGGGGCGAGCAGGCCCTCGGCCACGTCGCCCTGGTCCAGCCACTGGCGGCGGGCCAGGCGCAGGCGGTCGGGCGGGGTGGGGGCCTCGGATGCGGGCATGGGCGTCTCCTGGTTCGGCCTGTGTGCAGGCTCTGGCGGCGGGCGTGAACCCGGCGGTCAGGCCGCAGCCTGCCCGCACTGGCGGACGCTAGCCTGACACCGGCGGCCGTCAAGCCCTTGCGCCGTGCGGGCGCGTTCTGTGCCTAAGCGGCGCAGGTGCAGTGCCCGGGTGCTCCATTTCGTGACAGTGCGCCAGCGTCCCGCGGGCTTGGCGGCCGGGTTTGCGCGGCGGGCGTCGGGCGGCCCGCACAAGGCGGCGCTGGCACGGGCTTTGCGCTGTGGGGCCTGACCTGGGCCGCGATGAGCCAGGCATCACACACAGGAGACTTCCATGACCGTTTACGCCGCCCCCGGCACCGCCGGCGCCAAGATCGCCTTCAAACCCCGTTACGACAACTTCATCGGCGGCAAGTTCGTGCCGCCGGTGAGCGGCCAGTATTTCGACGTGGTGACGCCCATCACCGGCCAGGTCTACACCCAGGCCGCGCGTTCCAACGAGGCCGACATCGAGCGCGCGCTGGACGCCGCCCATGCGGCCGCGGCGGGTTGGGCCGCGGTGCCGGCCGCCGAGCGCGCCAATGTGCTGCTGAAGATCGCCGACCGCCTGGAGCAGAACCTCGAGCTGCTGGCCTATGCCGAGACCGTGGACAACGGCAAGCCCATACGCGAGACGCTGAATGCCGACATCCCGCTGGCGGTGGACCACTTCCGCTACTTCGCCGGCTGCGTGCGGGCGCAGGAAGGCGCTTTGAGCGAGATCGACCCCCACACCATCGCGTACCACTTCCACGAGCCGCTGGGCGTCGTGGGCCAGATCATTCCGTGGAACTTCCCCATCCTGATGGCGGCCTGGAAGCTGGCGCCGGCGCTGGGGGCGGGCAATTGCGTGGTGCTCAAGCCGGCCGAGAGCACGCCCATCAGCCTGCTGGTGCTGGTCGAGCTGATCGCCGACCTGCTGCCGCCCGGCGTGCTCAATGTGGTGAACGGCTATGGCCGCGAGGCCGGCATGCCGCTGGCCAACAGCAAGCGCATTGCCAAGATCGCGTTCACCGGCAGCACGGCCACCGGCAAGGTGATCGCGCAGGCCGCGGCCACCAACCTGATCCCGGCCACGCTGGAGCTGGGCGGCAAGAGCCCCAACATCTTCTTCGAGGACGTGATGGCGGCGGACGACGCCTTCCTGGACAAGGCCATCGAGGGCTTGGTGCTGTTCGCGTTCAACCAGGGCGAGGTCTGCACCTGCCCCAGCCGCGCGCTGATCCAGGAGAGCATCTACGACCGCTTCATCGAGCGGGCCATCAAGCGTGTGGCGGCCATCAAGCAGGGCAACCCGCTCGACACCGACACCATGATGGGCGCCCAGGCCTCGGCGATGCAGATGGACAAGATCCAGACCTATCTGGCGCTGGGCAAGGAAGAGGGCGCCAAGGTGCTGATAGGCGGCGAGCGCGCGCAGCTGGGCGGCGACCTGGCCGGCGGCTACTACATCCAGCCCACGCTGTTCCAGGGCCACAACAACATGCGCATCTTCCGCGAGGAGATCTTCGGCCCGGTGCTGGCCGTGACCACCTTCAAGGACGAGGCCGAGGCGCTGCAGATCGCCAACGACACGCCCTATGGCCTGGGTGCCGGCGTGTGGAGCCGCGATGGCAGCCGCGCCTACCGCATGGGCCGCGGCATACAGGCCGGCCGCGTGTGGACCAATTGCTACCACGCCTACCCGGCGCATGCGGCCTTTGGCGGCTACAAGGAATCCGGCATAGGCCGCGAAACCCACAAGGCCATGCTGGACCACTACCAGCAGACCAAGAACCTGCTGGTGAGCTACAGCCCCAACGCGCTGGGCTTCTTCTGAGGCGCTGACGCGCCGCGCACCCTGCCGTACATCAGGCCGCCCACCGGGCGGCCTTTTTACTTGCCGGCCGGCTTGGCGGCGTCGGTGGGCAGCTGGGCGGCGTCCTTCACCGCCTGCTGGTCAACGTACTGGCCGAAGGCGCCGAAGCCGGCGTTGACCGCCGGGTTGCTCATCAGCTCCTTCATCGCGACTTGGCCCAGCACGCCGAAGCTGGTTTCCATCGCGGCCGCGCCCTCGTAGCGGATCGCGTTCGCGTAGGGCTGGCGGCAGGACTGGGTCAACAGCTTCTGCAGCAGCGCGGCGGCGGTCTTGTCGATCTCCACGCGCTGCTCCGGCGAGATCGCGGTGATGCTGGCCACCTCGGGGTGCAGCGCGGCGTTGCTGAAGATCCAGCGCACCAGGTTGGTCTTGTCGGCCGTGGTGGTGGCGCCGACCAGGCAGCGCGCCAGGTCATCCGAGTACAGGCCGGCATGGGCCGGCATCGCGGCACAAAGGCTCAGCAGGGCGGCCGCAGCGGCCAGCGTGGGGCGAAGAGCGAAGAGCTGCACAGGGGCCTCGTCGGGGCAGGTGTGGGTCGGGGCAGAAAAGCGCCCGGGGCCGGTGGCCCGCCATTGCTTGCGGGCTCGGGCGTGGGGCGCGTTCAGGGCGCGGGTTCGGAGGGTGCGGCCGGGGCGTCGCCCTCGCCCTCGGCCTCGGCCTCGGGGGCCTGGCCCTCGTCACCGTCGTGGTCAGGGCCACCGGTGGACTTGCGCGCGGCCTTCTCGGCCTTCTTGCGCTTTTTCTCCAGTTCTCGCTGGCGTTTCTCGTACGCGTAGTTCGGCTTTGCCATGGACTTCCTCGGATCTGGAGTCGCCACGATAACCGCTTCCGGCGTTGGCCGGGTCACGCCCGACTTCGCCAGGCCGTGATAGGGGCACGGCGCGCTTGTCCCTGCTTGTGGGGGCAGCAGCGCCGCTGTCCACAGTTTTGCGGTGGAGCCGGGGCCGGCCGGCGCGCCCAATGCGGCGCATGCAAGGCCTGACACCGTCATTGGCGCTGCGGCGTCTGCCAGCCCTGGTTGCCTGTGCGCTGCTGCCCGCCTGCGTCAGCGTGCAGGTGGACACCCAGGGTCAGGGCGTGCGTGTGGTGCGCCATTTCGGCCTGTTGCAGCTGGAGCTGCCGCAGGCCTCGCGCAGCGTGGTGGCCGACATCCGCGGTGTGGGCCTGTTGTCTTCCCCGCTGGGCCTGACGGCCGGCTACACGCAGCAGCGCCTGGCCTGGCTGGGGCCGGATTGCCGGGCCGTGCTGTGGCTGGAGCAGGGCGTGGTGCTGGATGCCGCGACGCGCGCCGAGCTCGGCCGTCTGGCGGGTCTGTGTCTGGTCGAGGCGCTGCCGGCGCCCGCGGCCCCCGCGGCAAGTGCCGCAAGTTCTGCAGGAGAGGCACGATGAATGAATACACCCCGGGGCACGCCCCCTGGACGCGGCGCCGCCGCGTGGCCTGGGCCGGTGGCCTGCTGGTGCTGGTGGGCTGCAGCTCGGCGCCACCGCTGATGTTCGCGGACAACGTGAGCATGGGGCTGCAGCTGGGAAACCAGACCGCGTCGGGCGGCGGCAGCGTGTCGCTGGGCTACAAGCACCGCAGCGTGGCCATCGTGCCGGTGGCCGCGGTGGACGGCCAGGGCCGCGTGGGCACGGCGCTGAGCACCGACGTGATGCCGGGCGGCGCGGGCACGCGCAAGGACGCGCTGTCGGTGTTCGCGGTCTTCGAGGGCAGCGCCGAGGGCGGCGGGCCGCTGCGCGTGGGGCAGGCCTTTGCCACCGGCATCGCGGCGCAGCGCCTGACCGAGGGCTATGCCTGCAAGCTGGGCGATACCCGCCTGTGCGCGCCCCAGGCCGCGGCCGGCGCCACCCCGCAGGTGGCCGCCGCCGCTGCGGAGCCGCCAGCCGGGCCAGCCCCCGCACCGGCGCCGGCCCCTGCGCCGGCATCGCAGTCGCCGGCCTACCCCTACCCGCTGATCTATGCGCGCGCCGACGTGCTGGGCATAGACATCGCGGGCTCGGCGGCCGAGCAGGGCACGTCCTTCACTTTCGGCTTCGGTTCGCGCAATGTGGCGCTGGTGCCCGTGGTGGCGGCCAATGCCGATGGCTCGCTGGCCGGCCTCAAGGCCTCGGACGGCGCCACGCCCGCGGGCCAGGACAAGGACGCGTTCTCGGTGCTGGGCCAGTTTGCGAGCAACACCGAGACGCGCTCGCTGGGCTTCTGCCTGGAGCGCTACTTCGCCACCGGCATGGCGGCGCAGAACCTGGGCCGCGGCCTGGGCGCAGCGGCCGCGGCCCAGCGCGCCTCGGCACCGGCGCCGGCCGCGTCAGCGCCGCGCCGTTGCATCTGAACCTAGCCCCGGCGTGCGCCGCGCGCCGCTGAACCTCGTCCACCCAGGAGCTGCCCATGGCCCCCAAGCCCAGTCCCAAGCCCGGCCCCGCGCCGGCCCCTGAACTCCCCGGCGCCCCCGAGATCCCGGACGCGCCCGAACTGGCCGATGCGCCCGAGCTGGCGACCTGGTCGCCGGCGCTGGCGGGCGCGCTGCGGCCGGCGCGCAGTGGCGACGACATCCTCGCGCTGGCGCGCGCCCATGTCGGCGAGCCCTATGTGCTGGGCGCCCGGGCGCCCATGGGCAATGCGAGCTGGCGCGGCCCCTGGGACTGCGCGGAGTTCGTCAGCTGGTGCGTCTACCAGGGTGGCGGCGTGCTGTTCGGCACGCGGCCGGCCAACGATCCGGTGCGCGCCGATGCCTACACCGGCTACTGGGACGAGCAGTCGCGCGCGGCGCGCTGCACCATCCCGGTGGAGCAGGCCGCGGGCATCGCGGGCGCGGTGGTGCTGCGCCGGCCGCAGCCGGGTGCGATCGGCCATATCGTGCTGTCCGACGGGCGCGGCGGCACGCTGGAGGCGCACAGCAGCAAGCTGGGCGTGATCGCCGGCTCGCTGTCGGCGCGGCGCTGGGACGTGGGCATCCTGGTGCCGGGCATCAGCTACTTCCAGGCCGAGCAGGCGGTGGTGCTGGAGCCGGCCGCGCCCACGCTGCGCCTGAGCCAGCCGCTGATGCGGGGCGAGGGCGTGCGCCGGGTGCAGGCCTGGCTGACCACGCAGGGCTTCCATCCCGGTTCGGTGGATGGCGTCTACGGGCCGCAGACCGCGCATGCGGTGCGGCTGTTCCAGGCGCGCGAGGGCCTGGTGGCCGACGGCGAGGTGGGCATGGCGACGCGCCGGGCCATGGGGCTGCCGGCCTGAGCGCTGCGGCTCAGGGCCTGCTGCCGTCGTGCCAACAGGCCCTAGGCGGCCGGCAGGCCGGCGTGGGCGCGCTGCAGCAGGGCCAGCACAGTCGCCATGTCGGGCGTCAGCCGGTGGCTGCGCGCCTCGTCGGCGGCCTGGCGGGCCAGCTCGGCCAGCGCGTCGGCCGGCACGCCCAGCGCCTGCAGCGAGCGCGGCAGGCCGGCGCTGTCCGCCAGCGCCTGCAGCGCCGCGGCGGGTTCGGCCTGGCCCAGCGCCTCGCGCAGCGCCTGCAGCGGGCCGGGCATGTGCGGCGCCAGCGTCGCGACGACATGGGGCAGCAGCAGCGCATGCAGCTCGGCATGGGGCAGGTCGAAGCGGCCGCCCAGCACGTGGCAGAGCCGGTGGTGCAGGCCCATGCGGGTCTGGTCCAGCACATGGCCGCACAGCCAGGCGGCGCTCAGCAGCTGGCCGCGCAGGGCCAGGTCTTGCGGCGCGGCCGGCAGCCCGGTCAGGCCTTGCGCGAAGAGGCGCAGGCCCTGGCGGGCCAGCGCGTCGGTGATGGGGCTGGCGTCGGGCGCATACAGCGCCTCGACCGCGTGGGCCATGCCGTTGAGCGCGCTGGCGACCGAGGTGGCCAGCGGCAGCGCGCGGCTGAGCTCGGGGTCATAGATCACGCCCAGCGGCCGCACGCGCGCCTCGCGGCCGGTGCGCTTGTGGCCCTGATCCGTGAGGCCGTAGATGGCGGTGGCCTCGCTGCCCGCATAGGTGGTGGGCAGGGCCAGCACCGGCAGGGCCAGCTCCAGCGCCAGGGCCTTGGCCAGGCCCTGGGTGGAGCCGCCGCCCACCGCCACCAGCGCATCGGCCTGCAGCGCGCGCGCCTGGGCGGCGGCGGCCTGGGCCAGTGCCACCGGCACATGCACCCGCGCGGTGGCGATGACGCCTGCGCAGCCCGCCCCCAGCGGCGCGGCCAGGCGCTCGGCCAGCGTGCGCTGGCCCGGCGAGCACAGCAGCAGCGCGCGTCGCGCGCCCAGGCGGGCCAGCTCGGCCCCCAGCTCGGCCGCGCGGCCGGGGCCGTGCAGCACGCGCTGCGGCGCGGCGTCGTAGGTGTAGGCGGGCGTGGTGTTCATGGGCGGCGGCGCAGCTCGGCCAGCTGTTCGCGGCTGAGTTCGCCCTCCCAGCGTGCCATGGCCACGGTGGCGACCGCGTTGCCGATCATGTTGACCAGCGCGCGGGCCTCGCTCATGAAGCGGTCTATGCCCAGGATCAGCGCCATGCCCGCGACCGGGATGCCCGGCACCACCGACAGCGTGCCCACCAGCGCGATGAAGGACGCGCCCTGCACGCCGCTGGCGCCCTTGGAGGTCAGCATCGCGACGCCGAAGATCGCCAGCTGCTGGCTGATCGTGAGATCCACGCCGGTGGCCTGGGCGACGAACAGCGCGGCCATGGTCATGTAGATGCTGGTGCCGTCGGTGTTGAAGGTGTAGCCGGTGGGCACGACCAGGCCCACCAGCGAGCGCGAGCAGCCCAGCGACTCCAGCTTGCGCATCAGCGTGGGCAGCGCGGTGTCGGAGGAACTGGTGCCCAGCACCAGCAGGATCTCCTCCTTCAGGAACAGCAGGAACTTGAAGATGTTGAAGCCGCAGACCATGCCCACCGCGCCCAGCACCAGCACGACGAACAGCGCCGAGGTCAGGTAGAAGGTGCCGATCAGGCCCAGCAGCGGGCCCAGCGACGCCACGCCGTACTTGCCCACGGTGAAGGCCATCGCGCCGAACGCGCCCATGGGGGCGAAGCGCATCAGCGTGTTGACCATCGCGAACACCGCGTTGGTGACCGCGTCCACGATGCCGGTCAGCGCGCGGGCGCGTTCGCCGCAGGCCGACAGCGCGAAGCCGGTCAGCAGCGACACCAGCACCACCTGCAGGATGTCGCCCTTGGCGAAGGCATCGACCAGGGTGTTGGGCACGATGTTGAGCAGGAAGTCGGGCACGGACTGCTGCTTGGCCTGGCCCACGTAGCCGGCGATGGCCTTGGCGTCCAGCGTGTGCGGGTCCACATGCATGGCGGCGCCGGGTTGCAGCCAGTTGCCCACCAGCATGCCTATGGCCAGTGCCAGCGTGGACACCACCTCGAAGTACAGCAGCGCCTTGCCGCCGACGCGGCCCACCTTCTTGAGGCTGCCCATGCCAACGATGCCGGACACGACCGTGCAGAACACGACCAGCGGCAGCACCATCTTGATGAGCTTAATGAAGGCGTCGCCAAAGGGCTTCATCTGCGTGGCCAGCGCCGGGCTGTAGTGGCCCAGCAGCGCACCGATGACGATGGCGATCAGCACCTGCACGTAGAGCACGCGCCACCAGGCGCGGCGGCGGGGGGCGGGCGGGGCGTCGACGACCGGGCTCTGCGGCACGGTGGGGGTCGTGATCATGGATGTCTCCTCCAGGATGTGGAGTGGTTAGAAGCTGTGCCGGATGCCGGCCGCGAACACATGGGGCTTTTCGCCGGCGCCCACGCCCAGGCTGTTGATCGCGAAGTCGTAGGCGGCGCGTGCCTGGTTGTTGATGCGGCTGGCGTAGGCGTAGAGGCCGGTGCGCTTGGACAGCGCATAGTCATAGCCCAGCGTCCACTGCTGCGAGCCGGTGTCGGCGCCCGCGGCGATGAAGCCGACCTTGCTGCCGGCCGGGCCCTGGCCCGTGCCCGCATGGGTGTAGGTGGCGCGCAGGCTGCCGGCGCCTATCTGCCAGGTGGCCGAGAGGTAGTAGGACTTGCGCTTGAGCGCGCCCGCGGCGGTCTCGTAGCGCAGCTGCTCGGCGGCGGCCGCCAGGCGCCAGTCGCCCAGGCGGTAGGCCGCGCCCAGCTTGGTGCCGTGGTCGTCCAGGCCGGGGCCCTGGTAGTCGCGGTGCTGCTCGTGGGCCAGGCTCAGGGTGAGCGGGCCGTTCTCGTAGCTCAGCGCGCCCGACATCAGCTTGGGATGGCTGCCGCGCGGGCCTAGTTCGCCCTCGTTGAACGCATAGGCGAAGCGGCCGCTGAAGCCCTGCCAGGTCGGCGTCCAGTACTGTGCGATGTTTTGCTGGCGGCGGTCGAAGGAGTTGCGGTCGCTGATGTTGTTGACGTCGGCGGCCGAGCCATTGCCCATCAGCGACATGTAGCCCGCGGTGGTGGGGTAGTAGGGGTCGAAGCCGCTGGTGGACAGCAGGTAGGGCGTGCCCCAGTGGCCCAGGAACAGCAGGCCCCAGGGCGTGTTCAGGCCGATGCGGGTGTCGCGGTTGGCGAAGGAGTTGCCCGCGCCGGTGTCCACCGCCAGCGAGCCCTCGATCTGGAACAGCGCACGCAGGCCGTCGCCCAGGTCCTCCTCGCCGCGAAAGCCCAGCACCGAGCGGTTGTTGGTCTCGCGCACGACGCTGCGGCTGACCGGCGCGCCGCTGGAGCCCACCGACTCGACCGCGACATTGAGCCGGCCGTAGACGGTGACGCTGGACTGCGCCTGGGCGCCGCAGGGCAGCAGCAGGGTGGCGCCCAGGGCCAGCAGCGGCCAGGCGGGGTGACGAAGGGGCATGGAGGTCTCCTGTGGTTGTTGTGCGGGAATTCAGGGCGCGCCGGGCGGGCGGCGTCGGTAGGCGGCGGCCAGCGCGACATAGCGGGCCGTGGTGCGGCGGTTGGCCTCGATCTCGGCCGGCTCCAGCGTGCGCAGCAGGCGTGCCGGGCTGCCGGCCCACAGCTCGCCGCGGCGCACCACCTTGCCGGGCGTCAGCAGCGCACCGGCGGCCAGCATCGCGTCGCCTTCGATGACGCAGCGGTCCAGCACGCGCGCGCCGAAGCCGACGAAGGCGCCGGGCTCCAGCACGCAGGAATGCAGCACCGCCGCATGGCCCACGCTGCAGTCCGCGCCTATGCGCGTGGCCCAGCCGCCGCTGCTGCAGTGCAGGATGCAGCCGTCCTGCAGATTGCTGCGCGGCCCGACCTCGATGGCCTGCACGTCGCCGCGCAGCACCGCGCCGAACCAGACGGAGGCCTGCTCACCCACGGCCACCGTGCCCAGCAGGCGCGCGGTGTCGGCGATGAAGGCGCTGGGCGCCACCTGCGGCACGGCCTGCAGGAACTCGAACTCGGTTTCGACGCTCATGGCCTCAGTCCGCGCGCAGGCCGGCGGCCTTGACCAGCCGGGCCGCGGCGGCGGTCTGCTCGTCCAGGAAGCGCTCGAAGGCCGGCTGCGCCATCGCCATGGGCGCAGCGCCCAGGCGCTCCAGCCGCTCCTTCACGTCGGGCAGGGCCAGCGCCTTCACGGTCTCGCCATGCAGGCGCTCGACGATGGGGCGCGGCGTGCGCGCCGCGACGAACAGGCCGACCCAGAAGTTGTAGCTGGCGTCCTTGAGCCCGGCCTCGGCCATGGACGGCACGCCCGGCAGCGCGGGGCTGCGCTCGGCCGTGCCCACGGCCAGCGCCTGCAGCCGGCCGTCGCGTATCAGCGGCAGCGCGGCCACCACCGGCGCGAAGAACCAGTCCGTGCGGCCGGCGATGGTCTCGGTCAGCGCCTCGGGTGTGCCGCGGAAGGGCACGTGCAGCGCCTTGAGGCCGGCGGCCACGCGGAACTGCTCGGCGTTCATGTGCGTGGCCGAGCCGTTGCCGGCCGACGCATAGCTGAACTGCTCGGGCCGGGCGCGCACCTTGGCGATCAGGTCGGCCACGTCCTTGAAGCCCTTGGACGGCGCCACCACCAGCACATTGGGCAGGCTGGCCAGCGGCGTGATGCCGTCGAAGTCCTTCAGCGTGTCGTAGCTCAGCCGCGGGTAGATCCAGGGGTTCACCAGATGGGCGGAGCTGTGCACCAGCAGCGTCAGGCCGTCGGCCGGCGCCTTGGCCACCTGGCCTGCGCCCAGCGTGCCGCCGGCGCCCGGGCGGTTCTCGACGATGACCGGCTGGCCCAGCGGCGGCGCCAGCTTCTCGGCCAGCGTGCGGGCCACCACGTCGGTGCCGCTGCCGGGCGTGAAGGGCACGATCAGGCGCACCGGCGCGGCCGGCCAGGCGCTGCCCTGCGCGCGCGCCCAGGCGGGCAGCGTGGCGAGTGCGGCCAGCGCGGCGCGGCGGGAGACGAGGTCGGGGGTCATGTCTTGCTCTCCGAGGGCGATGGCGAGGGAGCGGCCGGCAGTGGCATGGCCAGCAGCACGGTGGCGGGGTGGGCGCTGCGGTTCACCAGCTGGCGCTTCTCGCCGGGCGCGTAGCGGCAGGAGTCGTGGCGCCGCAGCAGCGCCTCCTCGCGCCGGCCGTCCGCCTCGGCGATCAGCGTCAGCTCGCCGTCCAGCACCACGTAGTGCTTTTCCAGCGGCGAGGCGTCCAGGCCGGTGTGGCCGCCGGGCTCGACGATGGACACGCCCAGCCACAGCTGCTCGGCCGGGCCGGCCTCATGGCCCTGCAGGCGCAGGCAGCGCATGCCCTCGTGGCGCGGCGCCACATAGCCGGGCGCGGCATCGAAGCGGGTGACGTGCATCGCGGCCTCAGGGGTGGAGCACGATGCGCGCGGCGTCGCCGGCGATCACGCGGCGGTAGGCGCTCAGCGCGTCGCGCAGCGCATAGACATTGCCCGCCTCCACCGGGAAGGGCCGCAGCGTGCCGGCCTCGAAGCCGGCGCGCATGGCCTCCAGGCGCTCGTTGGTGGCCACGCCGTCCAGCGCCAGCGTGTCTATGCCCACATAGGTGTGCATGCCGCGGTAGAAGCTGAAGATGTCGAAGGGCACGGGGCGCTCGACGGTGGCTATGAAGATCTGCGTCGCGCCCTTGGCCATCGCGAGGTTGGCGGCCTCGAAGTAGGGGCTGCCCACGGTGTTGAACACCAGGTCGGCGCCGCGGCCCCCGGCGGCCTCGCGCACCCGGGCGGCCAGCTCGGCGGGCGTCTGGTCGCGCGCATCGATGACCTGCACCGGCGCGCTGGCCCAGCCGGCCAGCTCGGGGCTGCGCTGCAGCGCGATCACGCGGGCGCCGGCCTGGGCGGCCAACTGCACCGCGGCCTGGCCCACCTTGCCGTTGGCGCCGGCCACCACCACCACCTGGCCGGCCTGTGCATGGCCGGCGCGGCGCAGGCCCTCGTAGGCGGTCACGAAGGGCACGCCCACGCTGCCGGCGGCGTCGAAGTCCAGTGTGCGCGGCTTCTCGCGCAGCGCCTCCACCGGCAGCAGCAGCCAGCCGGCGTGGGAGCCGTCGCGGGTGATGCCCACGTCGCCGCCCGAGCCCCAGACCTCGCGGCCCAGCCAGGCGTCGGGGCCGTCGACGACGACGCCGGCGTAGTCGCGCCCGGGTGTGCGCGGCCACAGGGCCTGGGGCATCAGGCCCAGCGCGGCCTTCACGTCGCTGGGGTTGACGCCGGCGCTGTGCACGCGCACCAGCGCCTGGCCGGCGGCCGGCCGCGGCGGTGGCGTCTGCACCAGCTGGGGTTGGATCTGCTCGGGGCTGCCGGCCTTGGCCAGCACGCGCACGGCGTCGAGGGTGAGGAGGTCTTGGTTCATGGAGCGTCCTTCAGGCCAGGCCCAGCGCGGCGCGGGCTTCGCGGGGGTTCATCAGCGCGCCGCCCAGGTCCTGCACGATGCGGCGGGCCTTGGCGACCAGTTCGGCGTTGCTGCGCGCCAGCACGCCCTTGTCGAGATAGATGTTGTCTTCCAGGCCCACGCGCACATGGCCGCCCAGCAGCCAGCTCTGCGCGACCACCGGGAACTCGTGCCGGCCTATGCCGAAGGCCGACCAGATCGCGCCGGCCGGCAGCAGGCTGCGGGCGTACTGCAGCGTCTCGGGGCTGGCGGAGAAGCCGTACTTCACGCCGGTCACCAGGGTCCACAGCCCCGGGCCCTGCAGCGTGCCGTCCTGGATCAGGTCGCGGGCGAGATGCAGGTCGCCGCTGTCGAAGATCTCCAGCTCGGGCAGCACGCCGGCTTCGCGGATCACGCGGGCCATCACGCGCACATTGCGCGGCGTGTTCATCACCACGTCGTTGCCGGAGTTCATGGTGTTGAGGTCCAGCGAGCAGACATCGGGCTTGATCAGCCGGATGTGCTCCACGCGCTGCTCGGGCGGCAGCAGCGTGCTGCCGGGCGCGGCGACGCGCGGATCGGCCTCGCTGGGGATGAAGCGGCCGCCGGGGCCGGTGGTGAGGTTGATGATGAGCTCGGCGTTGTGCGCGCGTATGCGGCTGACCACGTCGCGGTAGAGCTCCACGTCCATGGACGGCGCGCCGGTGGCGGGGTCGCGCACATGGATGTGCACCGCCGCCGCGCCGGCCTCGGCCGCGGCCAGGCATTCGCTGGCGATCTGCTCCGGCGTGATGGGCAGATGCGGCGTCTGCTCGGGCTTGGTCAGGTTGCCGGTGACGGCACAGGTGAGAAAGGTCTTGGCGTTCATGTGCGTCTCGCTGGGTTGGGGCTGGGCGTCACAGATGCCGGCCGCCGTCCACCACCAGGCGGGTGCCGGTCGCGTAGCGCAGCGTGGTGGCGCAGGCCTGCACCGCGGCGGCGATGTCGTCCACCGTGCCTATGCGGCGCAGCGGGATGCTGGCGGCGGCCTTGTCGTTGAAGTCGGCGCCGCGGCCGGGCACGAAGCCGGAATCGACCACGCCGGGCGACACCGACAGCACCCGCACCGCCGGTGCCAGCGCGCGCGCCAGCGCGTCGCCCACCACGTCGATGCTGGCCTTGGCCGCCACATAGCCCAGGTTGCTGCCCACGCCGGTGAAGCCGGCGATGGAGGAGATGTTCACCACCAGGCCGTCGCCGTGCTCGCGCAGCAGCGGCAGGAAGGCGCGGATGGTGGCGACCACGCCGCGGAAGTTGACCTGCAGCATCTCGTCGATCAGCTCGTCGGTCAGCGCCTCCAGGTCGGCCGCGGGCACCGGGCGGGTGTAGCCGGCGCTGTTGACCAGGATGTCGGCGCGGCCCAGCTGCTGCTGCACCGCTTGGGCGGCGGCGCGCAGCGTGGTGCTGTCGGTGATGGAGGCCTGCAGCGCCAGGTGGCCGCTGCCCGGCAGCGCGGCGGCGCGCGCCTGGGCGGCGGCGGGCTCGTCGTGCAGGTACAGCAGCACGCAGCGCGCGCCCAGCGCGGCCAGGCGCTGGGCGGTGGCCAGGCCGATGGCGCCGGTGCCACCGGCGATGACCGCGACGCGGCCGTCCAGGCGGTCCTGGGGAGTGAAGGCGGGGGTGGAGGTCATGGCGGGCTCTCAGGGAATCGGGGGCTTGGGGAAGACCATCTCGCCGGCGCAGAGATGGAAGTCGTGGCTCAGCCGGGTCAGCGGCCGGCCGTCGCGCTGGGTGTGCTCGAAGCGGCCCACCAGCGCCTGCGTGACGCCGAACACCGGGTCGCTCTGCAGGTAGCGGTCCTCGGCGGTGAAGACCTGGGTGATCAGCACCTTGTGGCCGGGCCGGGACACCATGAAATGCAGGTGGGCCGGCCGGTAGGGGTGGCGGCGCTGGGCCGCGAGCAGCTCGCCGCAGGGGCCGCCGGTGGGCACCGGGTAGCCGGCCGGCGTGACGGTGCGGAAGAAGAAGCCGCCGTCCGCGTCGGTCTCGAAGCGGCCGCGTAGGTTCATGTCGGGCTGGTCGGGGTCCTGGTTCTCGTACAGGCCCTTGGGGTCGGCCTGCCAGACGTCCACGATGGCGCCCGCCAGCGGCCGGCCGTCGGCGCCGAACACGCGGCCGCAGACCTCCATGGGCGTGCCGTCGCAGTCGGTGCGCGCGAGGTTGGCGCCCATGGGGCAGGCCGGCGCATTGGCGCGCCAGAACGGGCCCAGCAGCGCGGCGTGGGAGTCGGCGCTCTCCTCGCCGCTGGGGTTGTTCAGCAGCGCCACCAGCGTGGAGATGCCCAGCAGGTCAGCCGCCAGGATGACCTCGTTGGTCTTGGGGCCGGTGGCCTGGCCGATGTCTATGAGGAACTGCACCGCGCGCTCGAACTCGGCCTCGGTGACCGCGTTGTCGATGACGAACTGGTGCAGGTGGGTGGTCAGCGACGCCATCAGCTGGCGCAGCCGCGCGTCAGGGGTGTCGGCCATGGCGGACAGCACCAGCGGCAGCAGCGAGGCAGGCGTGTCGGGCAGCGAGAGGGTTTGTCTCATGATGGTTTGTTTTTGGCAACTTCAACGCAACCGGTTGCATTGAATGTCGGCGACGACGGCCGGGAATGCAAGGGGATTTAGGGAAATCAACTAGGACGGCCGCGAGCGCAGGGGCTGCATCCGGTTGCGATAGCATGGCCGGATGGCGAGCAAGCAGGCCCCGGTCACCATCGAACAGCTGGCCGCCCACCTGGGCGTGCACAAGTCCACCGTGTCACGCGCCATGGACCCGGCGCGCCGCCACATGATCAGCGCCGAGCTGCTGCAGCGGGTGGAAACCGCCGCACGCGAGCTGGGCTGGCAGCCCAACCGGGCGGCGGCGGCGCTGTCCACCGGCAAGTCGCGCACCGTGGGCGTGCTGCTGCCCGACATCACCAACCCGGTGTTCCCGCCCATCCTGCGCGGCATCGAGGATGCGCTGGAGTCCGAGGGCTACTTCGCGCTGCTGGCCAACACCGCGCGCCGCGAGGACGCGGTGCATCAGGCGGTCGCGCAGATGCGCCAGCAGCGCGTGGACGGCTTCCTGATCGCGTCCGCCACGCGCGACGACGACTGGCTGCGCGGTCTGCACAAGACCGGCAGCGCCATCGTGCTGGTGAACCGCACCGATGGCCGTGGCGAGCTGCCCGCGGTGCTCAGCGACGACCTGCTGGCGATGCGCCTGGCCGTGGAGCACCTGGCGGGCCTGGGCCACCGCCACATCGCCCACCTGGCCGGGCCCAGCGTGCTGTCCACCGGCATGACGCGCCGCCTGGGCTTCGAGCAGGCGCTGCGCGAGCAGGGCCTGGAGCCCGCCGGCATCGCCGAGTGCGAGGCCTATTCGATAGACGCCGGCGTGGCCGCAATGAGCGCGCTGCTGGACGCGGGCGGCCGGCGCAAGACCCGGCCCCCGTTCACCGCGGTGGTGGCGGCCAACGACCTGATCGCGCTGGGCGCGCTGCAGGTGCTCAAGGGGCGGGGCATCGCGGTGCCGGAGCAGCTGTCGCTGATCGGGCACAACGACATGCCCCTGCTGGACCAGATCAGCCCGCCGCTGAGCTCCATCCGCATCCAGCACTACGAGATGGGCTTCCGTGCCGCGCGCCTGCTGCTGGAGGCGCTGCAGCAGACGCCGGGCAGCAGTGCGGCCACGGTGCTGCTGCGGCCCACGCTGATCGCGCGGGCGTCCACGCAGGCGCCGCCCGCCTGAGCCGGATCAGCGCGGCGTGCTCGGCGTGGCGTAGGGGCCCAGGCGCAGCGCGTCGGCGATGCCCTTGCGGTTCTGCGCCAGCGCGACCAGGCTGAAGTGCGCATGGCCGCCGGCCTGGCCCCACTCGGCGCTGATGCGGCGCGCCAGCGCGATCTGTTCGGTGATTTCCTCAGGCGCCCAGCTCTGCGGCGTGTCGTTGATGCGGCTGGTGAACAGGCCCGGGTAGATGGGCAGGCCGCGCGGGTTCTGCGCGCCCCAGGCGCGCATCAGCGGCTCGAAGGCCTGGCCGGCCTGGGCGCGCGGCCAGTAGAGCTGGGGCGCGAGATAGTCCATCCAGCCCTCGCGCAGCCACAGCTCCACGTCCGCGTAGAGCTTGTCGTACTGGCTGAAACCGCTGATGCCGGCCGGCCGCGCCGCCGGCTTGGGCAGGCCGAAGGGGCTGATGCCCAGCCGGGCGCCGGGGCGCACTTCCTGCACCAGCGCATGCAGGCGCTGCACCAGGCGGTTGACGTTGTAGCGCCGCCAGTCGGCGCGCGCCAGGCTGCCGCCGCCGGCCTGGTAGCGCTGCCAGCTGGGCTCGTCGGGAAAGTCGATCTCCAGCTTGTTGGCCGGGTCGCCGGGCGTGGCAGTGACCGGGTAGGGGTAGAAGTAGTCGTCGATGTGCACGCCATCCACCGCATAGCGGCTCAGCAGGTCGCGCACCACGGCCAGCGTGTGCTCGGCGGCGGCCTCCTCGCCCGGGTCTATCCAGAGCTGGTCGCCATAGCTCTTGACCCAGTCGGGCCGCGTGCGCGCGACATGGCCTTCGGCCAGCGGCGACTTGGCCGTGCTGTGGCGCGCGCGGTAGGGGTTGAGCCAGGCGTGCAGCTCCAGCCCGCGGGCGCGGGCCTCGCGCAGCCACACGGCCAGCGGGTCGTAGCCGGGGGCGCGGCCCTGCACGCCGGTGAGGTATTCGCTCCAGGGCTCCAGGCGCGATTCGTACAGCGCATCGGCGCTGGTGCGCACCTGCAGGATCAGCGCGTTCAGGCCGATGCGCTGCGCGGTCTCGCACAGCGCGCGGATCTCGGCCTGCTGGGCCTCGGCGCTGAGACCGGGCTTGCTGGGCCAGTCGATATTGGCCACCGTGGCGACCCAGGCGGCGCGCCATTCGCGGCCCGGGGGCTGCGCGGGGGCGGCGGGTGGGGCGGGCAAGGGGCCGGTGTCGGGCCGTGCGGTGTCGCCCGGCGCGGGCGGTGTGCTGGGCGTGGCGCAGGCGGCCAGCAGCAGCGGGGAGGCCGTCAGGGCCAGCAGTTCGCGTCGCTTCATCGTCTGTCCTCGGCGCTCAGGCCTTGATGAACCAGCCCTTGCGGTACATGCCCCAGGCCACGGCGTACATGGCCAGCACGAACAGCACGGCGCGCAGCAGCGAGGCGTTCTCGGGCGCCAGGCCCAGCGCCTGGATGGGGGCATAGAGCGCGGCGTTCAGCGAGCGGCCCTCGGCCAGGTGGATAAAGCCCAGCATCTTGGCGATCAGGCCCGACAGCGCGAACAGGAACAGCGCGTTCATGCCGAACACGATCAGCGGGTGCAGGCGCTGCGCCCAGCGCTCGCGTGCCAGCGGCTGGGGCATGGCGTCCAGCAGCCAGAAGAACACCGAGAACACCAGCTGCGCCCAGCCCGCCATCGCGAACACATAGGACGGAGTCCACAGCGACTTGTTGATGGGCATCAGCCAGGCGTCCAGCACCTGGCCCAGCCACAGGCAGGCCAGGCCGGACAGCACCCAGGTCATGGCCTTCTCGGCCGGGCGGCTGGACGAGGACAGCACCTGGCCGGCCAGCACGCCCAGCAGCTGCGACGCGACCGCGGGCAGCGTGCTGAGCAGGCCCTCGGGGTCCCAGGTCTTGCTCTGCACCCACAGGTGGCCGTCCATCAGCCAGCGGTCCAGCCAGGCGCCCGCGTCCTGGCCGGGCTCCAGCACGCCACGCTGCATCACGCCCTCGGCATTGGGCACGGCCACGCCCAGCTGCACCGCGCTGTAGAACACCAACAGGCCCAGCGCCCACAGCGCGATGCCGCGCGAGCCGCACCACAGCACGATGGGCGCGGCCAGCAGCGTGCACAGGCCCAGGCGCTGCAGCACGCCGGGGATGCGCACATGGGCGAGGTCGAAATGCGGGATCCAGTTCAGCAGCAGGCCGATCAAGATGATGGTGGCCGCGCGCCGTGCGGTCTGGGCCAGCAGCCGGCCCTTGTCGGCGCCGGCCGCGGCACGCCGGGCCAGGCTCAGCGACATGGCCATGCCGGCGATGAACACGAAGAAGGGAAAGACCCAGTCGGTGAAGGTCCAGCCGTTCCACTTCGCGTGCTCCAGCGGCGCGTAGAGGTGGCCCCAGTCGCCGGGGTTGTTGACCAGCAGCATCGCGGCGATGGTGAAGCCGCGGAAGGCGTCCAGGCTCAGCAGGCGGGTGGGCTTCATGCGCGGGCGTCCTTGCGGCCGAAGTCGGCCGGGATCTTGATCAGCGCGGCCATCGCGAAGCTGGGCACGGTGGCCACCAGCACCCAGGCGAAGAAGGGCACATAGCCCAGGTGATCCTGCAGCCAGCCGCTCCACATGCCCGGGATCATCATGCCCAGCGCCATGAAGCCGGTGCAGATCGCGTAGTGGGAGGTGGCGTAGTTGCTGCCCTCCGCCTGGCCGCTGTTGGCCACCAGGATCATGTACATCATGTAGGCGGTGAAGCCCAGGCCGTAGCCGAACTGCTCCACGGCCAGCGCGGCACTCACCACCCACAGGCTGGTCGGGTGGGTCAGCGCCAGCAGCAGGAAGGCGACATTGGGCACATGCATGGCCAGCACCAGCGGCCACAGCGCGCGCTTGAGGCCCATGCGCGAGATCACCCAGCCGCCCACCAGGCCGCCCACGGTCAGCGCGGTCAGGCCCACGGTGCCGTAGGCGATGCCGACCGCCTTGGTGCTCAGGCCCAGGCCGCCCTGGTCCACCGGGTCCAGCAGGAAGGGGCTGGCCAGCTTGAGCAGCTGCGCCTCGGGGAAGCGGTAGAGCAGCAGAAAGCCCAGCGTCACCGCGATGCCCGGCTTCTTGAAGAAGCTGGCGAACACCGCGAGGAAGTCCGCCACCAGATGGCCGGCGGCCGCGCGGCCGGGGCCGGGCGCGTCCGCCACCGGGCGGGGCAGCACGCGCAGATGCCACAGCGCCAGCAGCGCGAAGCCCGCGCCCAGGCCGCCGAACACCAGGCTCCAGCCGGTGGCCACCGAGCCGGTGCGCTCGGCCAGCTCGCCGGCCAGGTAGACCAGGCCGCCCTGGCCGCCGATGTTGGCCAGGCGGTAGAAGGTGGAGCGCACGCCCACGAAGGCGGCCTGCTGGTGCTTGGGCTGGGCCAGCATGTAGTAGCCGTCGGCCGCGATGTCGTGCGAGGCCGAGGCGAAGGCCATCAGCCAGAACACCGCCAGCGACAGCTGCAGCATGTGGGCCGTGGGAATGGTCAGCGCGACCGCGGCCAGCGCCGCGCCGACGACGAACTGCAGCGCGGTGATCCAGCGCCGCTTGGTGCTGAACAGCTCCAGCAGCGGCGACCACAGTGGCTTGATGACCCAGGGCAGGTAGAGCCAGCTGGTGTAGAGCGCGATGTCGGTGTTGGACAGGCCCAGGTTCTTGTAGAGCACCACCGACAGCGTCATCACGACCACGTAGGGCAGGCCCTGCACGAAGTACAGGCTGGGCACCCAGGCCCAGGGCGAGATCTGCCCCGCGCCCGTGGGGAGCAGGTCTTGCCCGGGGCTGCCCGGCGCGGCGTGCGGCGCGCTCATGCAGACAGCGCTCGCGCCACACTGCCGCCGGCCTGGGCCAGCAGTGCGCGGGCGGCGTCGGCGTCCACGCGGCGCTTGAGCATCACGATGGCGGTCTTCACATGGTGGTCGCAGGCGGCCAGCGCGGCCTGGGCGTCGGTCTCGGCCGCGCCGGTGGCGCGCAGCGTCAGCGCCAGCGCGCGCTTGACCAGCTTGGCATTGGTGGCCTTGAGGTCCACCATCAGGTTGCCGTAGACCTTGTGCAGTCTCACCATCAGCGCGGACGAGAAGCTGTTGAGCGCGATCTTCTGCGAGGTGCCGGCCTTGAGCCGGGTGCTGCCGGAGATCACCTCGGGCCCGGTGTCCAGCACGACGCCTATCTCGGCCTCCTGCGTGACCGGCGCGCCGGGGTTGTTCGCAAAGCCCACGGTCAGCGCACCGGCCTGGCGGGCCACCGCGATCGCGCCGCGCACAAAGGGCGTGCCGCCCGAGGCGGCCAGCGCCAGCACCACATCCAGGGGGCCGGGGTTGAGGCCCTGCATGTCGGCCGCGCCCTGGTCGGCATCGTCCTCGGCGCCTTCCACCGCGACGAACATCGCGCGCGGGCCGCCGGCGATCAGCGCGACCGCGCGCTCATGGGGCCAGGAGAAGGTGGGGTAGAGCTCCACGCTGTCCAGCACGCCCAGCCGGCCCGAGGTGCCGGCGCCCACATAGAGCAGGCGACCGCCGGCCTGTATGCGCGGCAGCGCCGCGTCCACCGCGGCGGCGAGCTGGGGGCCGGCGGCCTTCACGGCCGCGACCGCCTGCAGCTGGTCGTCGATGAAGGCCTCCAGCAGCGCCGGCGTGGCGTAGGTGTCGAGGTCGGCGTGGCGGGGATTGGGCGTTTCGGTATTGAGCATGGAGCAGGCGGACTGAGCCGCTGCACTCTAGCCGCAGCGCGGCGCCCCTGACGAATGCCGCCCGCCGTTGCGCCCATAACGGCAGGTAATCAGAATCTTCTGGCCGGCTGTAAGGCCGGCAAGGGTCTCGCCGACGCATGGGCGGGACGGACATCTCGCCGAGCTGCCGCCCGTCATCCCTCAATCTGTTTGGAGCATCCCATGAACGCATCCCTGAAGACCGGCCTGGGTCTGGCCGCCGCCGCCGCTGCGCTGTTCGCCACCACCGCCCTGCCCACCACCGCGATGGCGGCCGACGGCATGGTCAAGTGCTCCGGCGTGAACAGCTGCAAGGGCACCTCGGAGTGCAAGACCGCCAAGAACGAGTGCAAGGGCCAGAACGGCTGCAAGGGCCAGGGCTGGGTCGCCAAGAAGAGCGCGGACGAGTGCATGAAGGCGGGCGGGAAGGTGGAGAAGTAAGACCACCCTACCGGCTGACGCCGGCCCCTCAAGGGGCTGAGCCCGGACACCCACAGTCCTGAAGACTGTGGGTGCCTGGCGAAGGCCAAGGCCTCTGGCCTTGGCAGCACCGGGCGGACCGGCAGAGCCGGATCCGCCGGTGTCGCTGGATCAGGCGCCGGCACCTGCGGTGCGGCGCCCTTGGACGAGGTTTCATGACTGCAATCACGGGCTTTGGCCTCGGCCTGCGCGTCGAGCATTACGCGGCCTTTCAGGCCGGCGTGGACGCGGCGCTGCGGCCGGACTGGCTGGAGATCATTGCCGAGAACTACCTGGTGCCGGGCGGGCCGCCGCTGGCGCACCTGGAGCGCATACGCGCGGACTACCCGCTGGTGATGCATGGCGTGTCGATGTCCATCGTCGGGCCCGAGCCGCTGGATGTCGCCCACCTGCGCGCGCTGCGGGCGCTGGCCGACCGGTTGCAGCCGGGCTGGGTGTCGGACCATCTCTGCTGGAGCAGCGATGCGCATGGTCAGTTGCACGACCTGCTGCCGCTGCCGCTGACCCGCGAGGCGCTGCGCCACGTGGGCGCGCGCATTACGCAGGCGCAGGAGCTGCTGGGCCGGCCGCTGGTGCTGGAGAACGTGTCCAGCTATGTGCGCTTCGAGGCGGACGAGATGGGCGAGGCCGAGTTCATCGCGCAGCTGCTGCGCGAGACCGGCGCCGAGCTGCTGCTGGACGTGAACAACATCTATGTGTCGGCGCGCAACCATGGGCTGGACCCGCTGGCCTATCTGGACACGCTGCAGGCCGCGCTGCCGGCCGGGCGCGTGCGCCAGATCCACCTCGCCGGCCACGAGGACCATGGCGACCTGGTCATAGACACCCATGACCAGCCGGTGCGCGCCGAGGTCTGGGCGCTGTACCAGCAGGCGCTGCGGCGCTTCGGCGCCGTGCCCACGATGATCGAGCGGGATGACCATGTGCCGCCGCTGCCCGAGCTGCTGGCCGAGCTGGACCAGGCGCGGCGCCTGAGCCGGGAGCTGCAGGCATGAGCGCCTTGCCCACGCCGTTGGCCGCCCCGTTCACCGCCTCGTTCTCCGTCCAGCTGCAGGCGCTGGCCACGGCGATACGCACGGCGCAGCCGCCGCCCGCCGGCCTGCTGGTGGACGAGGGCGCGCGGGGGATCGAGGTCTACCGCCACGCCTACCGCGCGCGGCTGCTGGCGGCGCTGCGCGACAACTACACGGTGCTGGCCCGCGCGCTGGGCGACGAGGCCTTCGACGCGCTGGGCCTGGCCTATCTGGCCGCCCATCCCAGCCGCACGCCGTCCATACGCTGGTTCGGTGCGGCGCTGGCGGACTTCATGGCCGGCTCGGGGCAAGACCTGGTCCCGCACGCGGCGCTGGTGGACATGGCCCGCATGGACTGGGCGCTGCGCCAGGCCTTCGACGCGGCCGACGCGCCGCCGCTGCAGGGCGCTGCGCTGGCCGCGCTCGCGCCCGAGGACTGGGCCGGCCTGGTGCTGCGGCTGCAGCCCGGCGCGCAGCGCGTGGCACTGGCCCATGCGATAGAGCCGGCGTGGCGGGCGCTGCGTGCCTGGGAGCCCGAGTCCGGCGCGCCCCAGCCCGAGCTGGACGCGCCAGCGCCGCATATGCACGAGCTGCTGGTCTGGCGCCCGGGCCTGGAGACGCGCTGGCGCTCGCTGGAGTCGCTGGAGGCGGCGCTGCTGGCCGCGGTGGCGGACGGCCAGCCCTTTGCGGCGCTGTGCGAGCGGGCCGCGGCGCAGCTGGGCGATGCCGAGGCCGCCGCGCCGGCGGTGGTGGCCGCGCTGCAGCGCTGGCTGGTGGAGGAGTTGCTGGCGGCGCCGGATCAGCGCGCGTCGTAGATCAGGCCCAGGGTGGCGCGGCGCTCGCCCCCCAGGCTGCCGTGTTGGTTCAGCGTGGCCGCGACCGTGCCGTAGACCTTGTGGCCCCAGGTCAGCGTCAGCTCGCAGCGACTCACCGGCGACGTGGCCGTGCTGTTGTTGTTGGCCCGCACGCTGGCCGCGTTCAGCGTGGTGTCGGTGGACAGGGGCTGCAGCGTGTAGCCGCCCGGCACGCTGGCATCGGCCTGGGCGCCGAGGCTCTCGCTCTTCACGTCGAAGGCGCTGTTGTCGCTGCGCGTGCAGCGGCCGTCGGCGGTCAGCGTGAGCGTGTCGGTCACGGTGAACGCACGCGACAGGCGCACGGCCAGCGCGGCGCCGGTGCGGGTCAGCGTGGCGGTGCCGGTGGGTTGCAGCACCGAGAACGCGGGCGGCAGCGTCACCTGGCTCACGTGGCGCGTGCCGTCGCGCGTGAACACCAGCGTCACCTGCGGCTGGGCGCTGCTGCTGACCAGGCTGAGCGTGTAGTCCAGGCGCTGGCCGTCGGGGTTGTTCAGGCGGCTCTCGCTGCTGCCGTCCACACTGGCGCTGAGGCGCTCGTTGGAGCCCAGCAGCACCGTGGTGAACAGGTTGGCGGACTTGCCCATGAAGCCCTCGATCAGCACCGTGTTGCTGCCGGCCTGTTGCGACGCGGTGAAGCGTGGGCCCATCTCGTCCACCCGCAGCGTGGACGACTCGGTGCAGTTGCGCAGGCCGCAGGTCAGGCCGTTGCCTATCGCGTTGCCGATGTCCTCGCCTATGGAGCTGCCCACGCCGCAGCCTGCCAGGGTGAGCAAAGTCATGGTGGCCAGCAGCGCCGTCACGCGGCAGTTCGGGGACAAGGACACAGCAGCTCCGTGGAATTGGATGGCGCGGATACTAGGCGCCGGTTGGCGTGTGCCGACCTGGGGTTGATCCCGTGAATACTCACCGAACGGAGACGTTATGACTGTCATGTCCCTGCGTGCGCTGCCGCTGCTGGCGGCGCTGTGTGTGGCCGGCGCGGCCCAGGCGGCGCTGCCGGTCGGCGCCAAGGCGCCGGACTTCAGTGCCGAGGCGGCCGTGGGCGGCCAGGCCTTCAAGTTCAAGCTGGCCGATGCGCTCAAGCAGGGCCCGGTGGTGCTGTACTTCTATCCCAAGGCCTTCACCAGCGGCTGCACGGTGGAGGCCCACCAGTTCGCCGAGGCGACCGACAAGTTCAAGGCCCATGGCGCGACCGTGATCGGCATGTCCAATGACGACATCGACACGCTGAAGAAGTTCAGCGTGGAGGCCTGCCGCAACAAGTTCGCGGTGGCGGCCGATGCGGGTGGCAAGGTCATCAAGGACTACGACGTGGCGCTCAAGATCGTGCCAGGCATGGCGGACCGCGTGTCCTACCTGATCGCGCCGGACGGCAAGGTGGCCGCGGTCTACTCCAGCATGAACCCCGATGGCCACATCGAGGCCATGCTCAAGGCGGTGGACCAGCTGAAGAAGTGAACACCGCCCGGCGCGGGGGAGGTGGATCTTGTCGCTGAACCTTTTGTCGGTGGTCGAGCTGCTGGCCGCCTACCGCAGCGGCGAGCTGTCGCCGGTCGAGGTGGTGGGGGCGCTGCTGGCCCATGCGCAGCGCTGGGAGCCGCGTCTGCATGCGCTGTGTGCGCTGCAGGCCGACGCGGCGCTGGCCGCCGCGCGCGACAGCGAGGCGCGCTGGCGCGCCGGCACGGCCCGGCCGCTGGAGGGTGTGCCGGTCACACTGAAGGAAAACATCGCGGTGCCCGGCGCGGCCATGCGGCTGGGCACGGCGGCCACGCCGCCGGACGCGGTGGCCGATTTCGAGGCCCCGCCCGCGGCGCGGCTGCGCGAGGCCGGCGCGATCGCCTGGGCGCGCACCACCATGCCGGACTACGGCATGCTGAGCTCGGGCCTGTCCAGCCTCTACCCCGAGCCGGCACGCAACCCCTGGCAGCTGGACCTGACCCCTGGCGGCTCCAGCGCCGGTGCGGCCGCGGCGGCCGCGGGCGGCTACGGGCCGCTGCACCTGGGCACCGACATCGGCGGCTCCATACGCCTGCCGGCCGGCTGGTGCGGGCTGGTCGGGCTCAAGCCCAGCCATGGCCGCGTGCCCATCAAGCCCGGCTACGCGGGCCGTGCGGCCGGCCCCATCACGCGCAGCGTGGCCGACGCGGCGCTGATGCTGGCGGCGCTGGCCCGGCCCGATGCACGCGACCCCACGCAGCTGCCGCCGCAAGACCTGGCCCTTGAGGCGCAGTCGCTGCAGGCCTTGCCGCTGCGCGGCCTGCGCCTGGGCCTGCTGCTGGACGCCGGCTGGGGCGAGCCGGTGCAGCCCGCGGTGGCCGCGCTGGTGACGGCGGCCGCGCGCGCCTTCGAGGCCCAGGGCGCCCATGTGGAGCCGCTGGCGCCGTTTTGCACCCGCGAGATGGCGGACGGCCTGGACCGCTTCTGGCGCATGCGCTCGGGCCTGGACCTCGCGGCGCTGCCGGCCCAGGCCCGTGAGCGGGTGCTGCCCTATATCCGCGACTGGGTGGCGCCCGCCGCGGCCTATGACGGCGCCACCGTGTTCCGCGGCTACAGCCAGATGCAGGCGCTGCGCGAGGCCTCGAACGCGGCCTGCGAGCCCTTTGATTTCGTGCTGTCGCCGGTGGCGCCCATGCCGGCCTTTGCGGCCCATAGAGCCAGCCCGCTGCATGATCCGGCGCGGCCCTTCGAGCACATTGCGTTCACGCTGCCCTTCAACATGGGCGAGCAGCCGGCGTTGTCGGTGAACGCGGGCTGGACGCCCGAGGGCCTGCCGGTGGGGCTGCAGATCAGCGGCCGGCGCTTCGACGACCTGGGCGTGCTGCGCCTGGCCGCCGCCTGGGAGCAGCTGCGGGCCGCGCCGCGGCCCTGGCCGCTGGACGCGGCCTGATTCAGTACACCGGGTCGGCCAGGCCTTCGCGCTGCACCACGCGCTGCGTGGCCGGGCGCTGCAGCACGCGCTGCAGATAGGCCGCCAGATAGGGCCGGGCCTTGGCCGGGCGGGCCTGCATGCGGGTCCAGCGGCACAGCATGAAGACCAGCGGGTCCACGGCCGTGTAGTGCTGGCCCAGGAACCAGGGCCCACCGTGGCGGGCCAGCTCGGTCTCCAGCTGGTCCAGCATGGGGGCGATCTGGGCCTCGGCGCGCGCCTTCACCTCGGCCGCGTCGCTGGCCATGCGCTCGGGGTAGAAGTAGTGGATCAGCATGGCCTGCAGCGTGTTGGTCAGCCAGACCATCCACTTGTAGTACTGGGCCCGCTCGGGCGTGCCGGGCGCGGGCGCAAAGCCCGGGTGGACATCGGCCAGGTGCAGCAGGATGGCGGCGGTCTCGTACAGCACCAGCTCGCCGTCCACCAGCACCGGGATCAGGCCATTGGGATTGAGCTTGAGATAGGCGGCCGACTTGTGCTCGTTGGCCGCGCGGTTCACGGTGCGCAGCGTGAACGGAACGCCCAGTTCCTCCAGCAGCAGGTGGGGCGCGAAACTGGCGTTGCTGGGGTAGTAGTGCAGCTCGATCATGGCGGGACGGCGGGCGGTTCGGACAGGGCCGCCAACTTTACGCGGGCGCAACACCGCCGCAGTCCACGCCCGGCAGCCTGCACACGTTGGCAAGCCATCCCGGCTTCTCTCAGGATGACGACGATGAACAAGTTCCAAATCAGCACACTGTCGCTGCTGGCCCTGTGCGGCGCGCTGGCCGCGCCGCTGGCAGAGGCCCAGCCCCATGGGCCGGGGCGGCCCGGCATGGTGTTCGACGAGCGCTATCACCACGACCACTACTACCCCGCGCCCGGCTACACGGCGCCGCGGCTGCCGGGTGGTGCGGTGGTGGTGCGCTACGGGCCGGACCGCTACTGGTTCCACGGCGGCGTCTGGTACCGGCCCTATGGCGGCAGCTTCCGCGTGATCCTGCCGCCGGTGGGCGTGGTGATCCCGGTGCTGCCCGCGGCCTATGTGACGCTGTCGATTGGCGGCCTGGCCTACTACTACGCCAACGGCGTCTATTACCGGCCGGCGCCCGAGGGTTATGCGGTGGTGTCCGCACCGCCCGGCGCCGATGCCGCCCAGGTGGTGCAGGCGCCACCCACGCCGCCGGCCAGCCTGCCGCCGCCGCCCAAGCCCGACCCCATCATCTATCCGCGCAACGGCCAGACCAACGAGCAGCTGGAGTCCGACCGCCGCGAGTGCAACCGCTGGGCCACGACCCAGCCGCGCGCCCAGGCCGACAGCAGCGTGTTCAACCGCGCGGTCGAGGCCTGCATGGACGGTCGTGGCTACACGCTGAAGTGAGGCCCCGGGGCCGGCCGCCGCGTCACAGCGCGCAGCCGGCCTCCACGGCCGGGCCGCCGGCGCGGTAGCGCACGGCGGTCATCTCGGCCAGGATGGACAGCGCGATCTCCGGAGGTGTGCGTGCGCCGATGTTCAGGCCCACGGGGCCGTGCAGGCGGTCGAGCTGCGGCGGGGTCAGGTCGAAATGCTCGGCCAGCCGCGCACGCCGCTTGGCCTGGTTCACGCGCGAGCCTATGGCGCCGACATAGAAGGCCTCGCTGCGCAGCGCCTCCATCAGCGCCAGGTCATCCAGCTTGGGGTCGTGTGTCAGCGCCACGATGGCGCTGGCGCCGTCCGGCTTGAAGGCCTGCACCACGTCGTCCGGCATGTCGCGGGTCAGCGTGACGCCGGGCAGGTCGAAGCCGGTCGTGTATTCCTCGCGCGGGTCGCAGATGGTGACGCCGTAGTCCAGCGCCTGCGCCATGCGGGCCAGGTAGTCGCTCATGCTGCCGGCGCCGATGATCAGCAGCCGCCAGGCCGGGCCGTGGTGGCTCACCAGCTGCGTGTCGGACAGCGTCAGCGTGTCCACGCCGGCCTCAGCCGCACCCAGCGCGACCGCGCCGCTGGCGAGCTCCAGCGTGCGGCGCACGCGCTCGCCGCGCTCCAGGCGGGCCAGCAGCTCATCCAGCGCGGACCGCGGGCCCAGCGGCTCCAGCATCAGCTCCAGCGTGCCGCCGCAGGGCAGGCCGAAGCGCCGCGCCTCCTCGGCGCCCACGCCGTAGCGCAGCGGCGTCGGCGCGCTCAGCGTGAGGCTGCCGGCACGCAGCTGCGCGATCAGGTCGTCTTCTATGCAGCCGCCCGACACCGAGCCGGCGATCAGCCCGTCGTCGCGCACCGCCACCAGCGAGCCCACCGGCCGCGGGGCGGAGCCCCAGGTGCGGGTGATGGTGCCCAGCACCACGCGGCGCGATTCCGCGCGCCAGCCGGCGGCCGTGCGCAGCACGCTCAGGTCGAGGTTGTCCATCTTGTCGGCTTTCCCAATTCAGCTTGTCGGGCGGGAGCGTAAACGCCAATGGGCGCCGCGGCGCGACGGGGCCGGTTCAACCCCACAAAGAGGGAGCCCGGGGCCGGCCCGCGGTGAGGGCTCTCGCCCGCAGCGCCGGAGCCGACGACAATTGCACCATGAGCACCCAAGACCTGACCGACGCCGAGTTCGCCGAGCTCGATGAACTGCTGGCCCAGACGCCCGAGCCGCTGAACCCGCTGGACGCCTCCATGCTGGACGGCTATCTGTGCGGCGTCCTCGTGCAGCCCCGCCTCATCGAGCTCGATGAGTGGCTGCCCAACATCTTCGACTACGACGGCGGCACGCTGCCGGACGAGGTCGATGCCGACTGGCTGGACCGCATCACCGAGCTGGTGACGCGCCGCCATGCCGCGCTGAACCGCGGCCTGGTGGAGGACGGCTGGTTCGACCCGGTGGTGCTGGAGATGGACGAGGACGCCCAGCCCGAGCCGCTGCCGGCGGACGCCAGCGACGAGGAGCGCGAGCAGCGCGCGGTGTATGACGCGCTGGGCCCGATCTCGCGCGTGCTGATGCCCTGGGTGGCCGGCTTCCAGCATGCGGCGCTGTGCTTCCCCGAACTGGCCGAGCTGCCCAACGACGACGTGGCCGCCGCGCTGGCCCGCCTGTACCGCCACCTGCCGGCCGAGACGCCGGAGGAGAAGGAAGTCGTCGCGACGCTGAATCGCGAGCACCCGCTCAAGGACCTGGACGACGCGATCGAGGAGCTGGTGGTCACCGTGGCCGACATCGCCGACCTCACCGAGGCCGAGCGCTACCGCGTGGACACCATACGCCGCGACCAGCCCAAGGTCGGCCGCAACGACCCCTGCCCCTGCGGCTCGGGCAAGAAGTACAAGGCCTGTCACGGTAGTAATTGAGCTCCCCCCTACGCGCTTCGCGCGCCCCCCTCGAGGGGGCTGAGCCCGGACACAAACAGTCCTGAGGACTGTTTGTGCCTGGCGAAGGACAAGGCCTCTGGCCTTGGCAGCGACGGGCTGCCCGGCGGAGCCGGATCAGCGGGAGTTGCTGGATGTGGGGCGGCGCTGCGCGCGCCCCGCTTCGGGTAGGGACTGGGGGCTGCGGCGTGTGATCGCATCATGAAACTGCAACTGCTGTCCGATCTGCATCTGGAGACCGAGAGCTTCGAGCCGCGGCCGGCGCCGGGGGCAGAGCTGCTGGTGCTGGCGGGGGACGTGGACACCAGCTGGCGTTCGTTCGAGCTGTTCCGCGGCTGGCCGGTGCCGGTGCTGTTCGTGCCGGGCAACCATGAGTTCGACCGCCGCGATGTGGACGCCACACGCACCGAGCTGCGCACTCACGTCGAGGGGTTGGGCCTGAGCATGCTGGATGACGAGGCCTGCGTGCTCAGCGACGCGGCCGGCCTACGCGTGCGCTTTGTGGGGAGCACACGCTGGTGCGATTTCGACGCCTTCGGGCCGGGCCAGCGCGAGCGGGCGATGCGGGCCGGCGGCTATTTCCAGAAGGTGATGCAGGCGACGCGCCACGGCCAGCCCTTTGACGCGGCGGCGGTGCGCGAGCGCGCGCTGGAATGCCGTGCCTGGCTGGCCACCGAGCTGGCGCGCGGCGAGACCGGGCCGGACTGGGACGCGACCGTGGTGATCACCCATTTCGCGCCCAGCCTGAAGAGTGCGGACCCGCGCTACGGTCGCCAGCCCGGCACGGCCAGCTTCTGCAACGACGACGAGGCGCTGCTGTCCGGCGCGCGGCTGTGGCTGCATGGCCACCTGCATTGCCGGCACGACTACCGGCTGGGTGCCACGCGCATCGTCAGCAATGCGCGCGGCCATGTGCGCAAGGGCGAGGCCGAGGGCTTCGACCCCTTGCGCGTCGTCGAGGTGTTCGGCTGAGCCCGCAGGCTCAGGCGAGCACGAAGTTGGACAGGTCGATGGACACGACCAGCGGCTCGGTCATCGCCTGACCCTCGGGGCCGCGCGGGTAGATGCGGCGGCGCGTGGGGAACTTGAGGCCCTGCACCTCGGTGTAGTGATCCATGTAGTGGGCCGCCGGCGTGTTGCCGCCGATTTCCACGTCGTAGTCGTGGCGGCGCAGCAGGCCGGCCTCGTCCACATACAGCGTCTGCACCGTGCTGTGCGTCGCGATGCTGGCCGGGAAGCTCACGCGCAGGCGGCGCCAGGTCTGGCCCTGTTCCTGCCAAGGCGACAGCTCCTCGGTCTGCACGCCCTCCCAGGCCAGCAGGAAGGGCAGGTTCAGGTAGGTCCACATCGCGCAACCGGCGAAGTAGGCCAGCTGGGTCTGGGTCCAGGAGGTTTCCAGCGTGTGGCCGGCGAAGGAGTCGCGCGGGTTCACGAGGATGGCCTCGGAGTCGTCGCTGCCGGTCAGCAGCTCGACCAGCTGGGGCGTGAAGCGGCTGTAGCGGCCCGGCTCGCCGAAGGGCGCGTGCGAGGCCCATTCCGCTTTCAGGCCCACGGTGACCGTGGTGCGGTCCAGCACGCCGGCCTGGCCCTTGAGCGGCCACAGCACGCCGCCCTGCTGCAGGTCCACCGACAGCGTGTTGAAGGTCTGCCAGCGGCTCAGGCCACCGTGGGCGTCGATGATGAATTGGGCGAGGGGGGTCATGAAGGGTGTCCTTGCAAAGGCGGAGCGGGGTGAAAAGGCGTGAGCAAAGCCCCGGCGGGCGCAACGCTCAGCCGTGGGTGATGAAGCGGTCCACGCGCGCGGCGTTCAGCACGCAGGCGGGCTGGCTGGCCAGCAACGCGGCGGGCGGGCGCTCGGCCAGGCAGGGGTGGGGCAGCGCGAACCAATGCGCCAGCTCCCAGTCGTCGCGGTCGTCGCGCAGCTCGGCCAGCACGTCGCCCAGCTCCGTCCGGGGCGCCAGCGAGCCCTCGCTGAACTGGAACAGCGGGATCAGGATCTCGCCCTGCCAGCTGAAGTTCACCAGCGTGCGGTCCACGATGCCGCGCGCCAGCCGCGAGATGGGCTGGCTGCACACGCCCTTGAGCAGGTTGAGGAAGCTGCCGCTGCCCACCAGGCCGCCGTGCAGGCCGAAGCTGTCGTGCATCAGCGCGTACTGGCCCTCGCGCAGCCGCAGCTGGGCCGGCGACACGAGCTCCGGGCCGGGGGCGGGCGGGGCGAAGTTCAGCGCGAGGGACATGGCGGACGGCGGCAGGGGTCAGGCGTTGCGGCGCTTCACCACTTCGAGACCGACCACGGCGAACTGGCGTTGGTCGTCGGTCCAGAAGTTGGCCAGGCGCCAGCCCGCGCCCTCGGTGAGGCAGGTGATGCGGCGCAGGTCGTACTTGCGCGAGCTTTCCGTGTGTATGGTTTCGCCGGCCTGCAGGCTGACCGGCTGGCCGTCGACCTCGGCCTGCACGTCGCTCGTGCAGCGCAGGTGCATCTCCATGGCCATCTCATAGGGGTTCCAGCGCGCCTCGTGCCGGAAGGCTTCCAGCGGCAGCGTGCCGTGCAGCTCGCGGTTGATGCGACGCAGCAGGTTGAGGTTGAACTCGGCGGTCACGCCCTCGCGGTCGTCATAGGCGCGCACCAGCGTGGCCGTGTCCTTGATGAGGTCCACGCCGATCAGCGCGCGGCCGTCCTCGCCCACATGGCGGCGCATGCGGCGTAGCAGCGCCAGGGCCTGGCCCTGATCCAGATTGCCCAGCGTGGAGCCGGGGAAGAAGGCGGTGCGGCGGCGGCCCTCGGGCAGGCGGGCGGTGAAGCGGAAGTCCTCGGTGAAGTCCGCCACCACCGGCTGCACGTCCAGCTGCGGGTAGCGCCCGCGCAGGCGCTCGGCGGTCTGGGCCAGGAAGTCGCCCGAGATGTCGACCGGCACATAGGCCGTCGGCCGGCGCAGCGCATCCAGCAGGATCTGGGTCTTGACGCAGGCGCCGGCGCCGTACTCGATCAGCACCGCCTGCTCGCCGATGAAGCTGGCCATGGTGTCCGCATGGCGGCGCAGGATGGCGGTCTCGGTGCGCGTGGGGTAGTAGTCCTGCAGGCCGGTGATGCGCTCGAACAGTAGCGAGCCCGCGTCGTCGTACAGCCAGCGGCTGGACAGCTGCTTGGGGCGCCCCTGCAGGCCGGCGATGACCTCCAGGCGGAAGGCTTCGGCGAGCACGGAGGCGGCTTGGGCGGTGTCGAGCATGTCAGAGGTCCTGGGCCAGGCGCAGGCCGGCGAATTGCCAGCGCGCCTGCGGGTGGAAGAAGTTGCGATAGCTCGCGCGGAGATGGCCGGCCGGGCTCGCGCAGGAGCCGCCGCGCAGCACATAGGCGCCCGACATGAACTTGCCGTTGTATTCACCGGCCGCACCGGCGGCCGGGCGAAAGCCCGGGTAGGCGGAGAAGGCGGAGCGGGTCCATTCCCACACATCGCCGAACAGCTGGCGCAGCCCGGCGCCGCTGGCGGCACGTGGCTGCAGCAGACCGCTGTCGCTGAAGTGGCCGGTGCCCGGATCTTGCTCACGGGCGGCGAACTCCCACTCGAACTCGGTGGGCAGGCGGGCGCCGGCCCAGCGGGCGAAGGCGTCGGCCTCGTAGTAGCTGATGTGGCAGACCGGCGCGGCCGGGTCCAGCGCCTGTAGGCCGGCCAGCGTCATCGCCTGCGGGGCACCGTCACCCGGCTGCCAGTATTCGGGACGGCTCCAGCCCTGCTGACGCACGGCATCCCAGCCGGCCGACAGCCACAGCAGCGGCTGGCGGTAGCCGCCGTCGCGTATGAAGTCCAGCCACACCTGGTTGCAGACCGGGCGGGTGGCCAGCCGGAAGGGCTGCAGGAACACGCGGTGGCGCGGCCCCTCGCAGTCGAACGCGAAGCCGCGGCCGGCATGGCCAAGCTCGCAGAGGCCGCCCTCGAAGGCCTGGTAGTCCAGCGGTGTCGGCGCCCCCGCAGGCTGCGGCGCGGCGGGCCGGTAGACCGGGTGCAGCGGGTTCTGCGCGAACAGGTGCAGCAGGTCCGTCAGCAGCAGCTCCTGGTGCTGTTGCTCGTGGTGGCAGCCCAGCTCGATCAGCGCCCGGGCCGTGTCGTCCAGCGGGCCATCTAGCAGACGCAGCAGCGCGGTGTCCACATGGCGGCGGTAGGCACGGATCTCGTCCAGGCCGGGCCGGGTCAGCAGGCCGCGCTGCGGGCGCGGGTGGCGCTCGCCCAGCGTCTCGTAATAGGAGTTGAACAGCCGGTGCCACGCCGGGTCGAAGCTGCGGTAGCCGGGCGCGAAGCGCTCCAGCACCAGCACCTCGAAGAACCAGGTGGTGTGCGCCAGATGCCACTTGGCCGGGCTGGCGTCGGGCATGGACTGGGCGGTGGCGTCCGCATCGCTGAGCGGCTCGGCCAGCGCCTGCGTCTGCCGGCGCACCTGCGCACACCGGCTCGACAGCGCGTGTGCATCCAGCGGCGCGGGCGGCAGAGCGTAGAGGGCGGGCGAGGAGGGCATGGCGGAGCGGTGGCCGGGTGGTTAGGGGGCGTGCGCTGGTCGCGCCTGGCCACGGTGGAGTCACTGTAGGAGCCGGGCCCGCGCTTGCCACCACTCTCCTGTGCAGTCGGCGGGGCAGCCTTTTGGGAGGGCTGGCGCTGCGTTGTTAGGCCGTGTTGCCTCGCCGGCGCGTGGTGGGCGGCCGGCTCATGACCCCTAAGAGGTGGGGGGTGCCGGTGCTTACGGCCGGGGCGATGGGGGCTCCTTGGCGTCTTCAGCCGGCGACGGTCCGTCGCGACACTTTGGGCCGGCTGGCAGCAACGGTCCGCGGTCAGCAGCAATTCATGCAAGGAGCAAGCGTCATGCGCAAGGGTTTGGTTTTCGGGCTGGTGGCCCTGGCGGTGACGGCGGGTTCGTCCCTGAGTGCCTGGGCTGCGCCGGCCGGCGCGGCGGAGTCGGCGCCGGGGCTGCGCAAGCCGGCTGATTTCGACAGCATCACTGACGAGCAGCAGCGTTCCGCGGCACTGTTCCTGGAAGCGGGCAAGGTGATCCAGAGCCCGCGCTGCCTGAACTGCCACCCCTCGGGGGATCGCCCGTCCCAGGGCGACCAGATGCGACCGCACCAGCCACTGGTGCTGCGTGGCGCCGACGGCCACGGCACGTCCGCGATGCGCTGCGTGAACTGCCACCAGGCGCAGAACAACGATTCGGCCCGTCTACCCGGCCACCCCAAGTGGGGCATGGCACCGCTGAGCATGGGCTGGCACGGCAAGTCCCTGCACGACATCTGCGAGCAGATGAAGGACACCAAGCGCAACGGCGGCATGACGCCCGAGCAGATCGTTCACCACGTCAGCGAGGACACGCTGGTGGGCTGGGCCTGGAAGCCGGATGCGAGCCGCACGCCGGCCCCCGGCACCCAGAAGGAATTCGGCGCCCTGATCGCCGCATGGGTGCGCACCGGCCAGTTCTGCCCCGAGTGAGGGGCGGGGCCGGGCGACCGGCCTCAGCTCTGCAGCTCGGGCACGTCCACCAGGCCGCGCTGCAGCGCCAGCGTGGCGGCGTGGGTGCGGCTGGTGGCGTCCAGCTTGGCCAGGATGGCCTTCACATGGGCCTTGACGGTGCCGGTCGCGATGCTGAGGTCGCGGGCGATGGACTTGTTGCACATGCCGCGCGCCAGCAGGTGCAGCACCTCGGCTTCGCGGCCGGTCAGCGGTTCGCGGCTCAGCGACTCGGCCATGCGCTCGGCCACCGAGCTGTCGTAGAAGCGGGCGCCCGCGCCGACCGCGCGCACCGCCAGCGCCAGGTCTTGCGCCGCCGCGCCCAGCGCCAGGAAGCCGGGCACGCCGATCTCGATGGCGCGGCGCACGTCCTGCTCGCGCTGGCCGGCGCTCAGCAGCACGACGCGCGGCGGCGGGCTGCCCCGGCGGCGCTGGGCCTGCTGCATCAGTTCCAGGGCACGCTTGTAGTCGGCGATCAGCACGTCGGCCTGGTGTTCCTGGGAGTCGCCGTCGTCGAAATCCACCTCCAGGTCGGGCTCGCGCGCCAGGATGGCGACGATGCCGTGAGCCAGCAGCGGCTCGTTGTAACTGACCCCGACCTTGAGCCGCTTCTGTGGTGCAAGCATGGCTTTCTCCTACTTCGAAACATGACGGGGAGGATGTTCCCCATCCAGGTCAGGAATCTTCCATGAGGCGACCGGAAATGACGAGTTAAGCGTTGGGAATCCTTGCGAGCCGCGATCAAGGCGCCAGCCGCTGACGGGCTTCACGCAGGGCGTCGAGGTCCAGCTTGCGCATCAGCGTGCCCAGGCTGGCCGCTGAGCGCACGCCCAGCTTGCGCATCAGGTTGCCCCGGTGCAGCTTGACCGTGGCTTCGGTGATGTGCAGCTCGAACGCGATCTGCTTGTTCAGCAGGCCGTCGTTGACCAGTTGCAACACCTCCAGCTCGCGCGCGGTCAGCGTGCGAAGCGCGAGCGCCGCGGCGCGGCTGGCCTGGCGGTGTTCGGTGCGCGAACGGTCCTGGGCCAGCGCTTCGTGCACCGCCGCGAGCAGGCGATCGCCCGACAGCGGCTTGGTCAGGAATTCCGAGGCACCGCGCTTCATCGCACGGGCGCAGGTCTCCACATCGCCGAAGGCGGTGATGAAGATGATGGGGATCTGGTTGTCCAGCGCCACGAGCTGCTGCTGGAACTCGATGCCGCTGACGCCGGGCAGTTGCAGGTCCAGGATCAGGCAGGCCGGGCTGGCGTCCAGGTCCAGTGTCAGCAGGTCTTCGGTACGACCGAAGGCGCTGCAGCTCAGCTCGGCCGATTCCAGCAGGTCCATCACCGCGGCGCGGAAGTCGGGGTCATCGTCCACCAGATAGACATGACCGGTCTCGACGACGGTGCTCAGGCGGGGGGGGTGCATGGCTTGCAGGGGCGGGTGCTCAGGCGGCCAGCGGCAGCGAGAAGGTGAAGCGGGCGCCCGGCAGGCCGTCCGGGCGGTGGCCGGCCGTGATGCGGCCGCCGTGCGCCTCGACGATGCTGCGGCAGATCGACAGCCCCAGGCCCATGCCGTCGGTCTTGGTGGAGTAGAACGGCGCGAACAGGCGTTCGGACGCCTCCTTGCTGAGCCCCGGGCCGTTGTCCTCGACGATCACCAGCAGCTGGCCGTTGTCAGCCGGCTGGCCATGGACCTCCAGCCGTGCGGCCGGCGTGGCCGCGTGACCCATCGCCTGCAGCGCGTTGCTGAACAGATTCACCAGCACCTGCTGCAGCTGGGTCTGCTCGGCCGCGATGTCCGGCAGCGTGTCGGGCAGCGTGCAGATCAGCTGGGCGCGGGCCTTGCGAGCGTCGCGGGCGAGCAGCGCGAACACGTCCAGCACCGCCGGGCGCAGCGCCAGACGCTGCGTGGCCGGGGGCTCGTGGCGCACCAGGTTGCGCACCCGCTGCACGATGCGGCTGGCGCGCTCGGCGTTCGCGGCCACCTCGCTGAGGCTGCGGCGGGCGCGGTCTATGCTGGGCACGCTGCGGTCCAGCCAGCGCAGCGCGGTGTCGGCGAACAGCCGTATCGCGCCCAGCGGCTGGTTGATCTCGTGTGCGATGGACGCGGTCATCTCGCCCACCATCGCGATCTTGCTGGCACGGGCCAGCTCACCCTGGGTGGTGACCAGCTCTTCCTGCGCCCGCTTGAGTGCGGTCACGTCCACCGCATAGAACAGCAGGCGGCTGAAGTCGCCGTCCGGCGGCGGGATCAGCGTGCGCCACAGGATGGGCACATATTGATCCGGCCCCTGCTTCAGCAGGCGCTCGCCCTCGGCGCTGCGGGCACCGGTCGCGAAGGCCTTGAGCACGCGACCGTTGCTGTCCGGGTTGGCGGGCAGCAGCTCGGCGGCATGGGCGAGGAAGTCCGCCTTGTCGTCCAGCGTCAGCCCGAACAGCTGCAGCGCCGCGAGGTTGGCGTCCAGCACGCGATGCTCGCGCCTGACCTCGGTGATGAAGGACGGGTTCCTGCCGAGAAAGTCGTCAAAGTCCTGCACCCCGCCGGCCAGCACGCGTTGCACCGCGCGCCAGGGGCCGGTCCAGTCCTCCTCGAGGATGGCGATGGGGCCGTGCAGGAACAGCGTGTCGTAGAGGTCGCACGAAGATGCCCGGCACAGCTGGCCCAGGGCCGCCGTACAGCTGGGTTCGGCGGTGGGCTCGCACGCTTGCTCGCCGCCAGCGTGTTGTTGCGGCCCAGGACTTTGCATGCCCTCATCATAGTTTGGGAGGGTCTTTCCCGTATGGCGCAATATGCCCGAATCAGGGTTTAAGCGAAGCCTGCTTGCGTGACCAGACCTCGTTGAAGTGCCTGAATCACGTCATCGCCTCTTGCCGGTTTGATCAGATACGCCAGAGCTCCCAAATGCTGCGCAGCCTCGCGCCAATGCGGGCTGTCGTGAGCACTCAGGAACAGCACCGGAAGGCGCAGCCCGCGCGAGCGCAGTTCCTGCAGCAGCCCCAGCCCATCCAGCTTGGGCAGTTGCATGTCCAGCACCGCGCCGTCAGGGCGGCGCTGGGGCAGTGCGTCCAGGAAGTCCTCGGCGCTGCCGAACTCCATGCTGTCGTAGCCCGCCGATTCGAGCAGATCGACCAGCGCAGCACGCACGGCCTCATCGTCATCCACCACGGCAATCAGGGGAGGCGTCGAGCAAATCGCGTCGCGGTGGTGGTCTGGATTCACGGGTCTCGGCGGCGCCGCCGCTCCCCATGGAGATGGCTGGCGCGGCCCGGTTGAAGGATTACAAACGAAATAGTAGGTAGGGCGTCGACCAGCCAACACTAGACCAAAGGATAGGCAGCTTTCTGTCAGGGGGCGCCGCATAATTTTTTCGAACTCCACTCTGCGGCCCTGCGGCCATGGTTCAAGACACCGCCTATCTGTTCGGTCCCTACCGCCTCTACCCCGGCCGCCGCGTGCTGATGCTGGAGGATGCTGCGGTCGGGCTGGGCAGCCGCGCCTTCGACCTGCTGGTGTGTCTGGTCGAGCGGGCCGGCGAGGTGGTCACGGCCGAGGCGCTGCTGCAGGCGGTCTGGCCGCATTCGGTGGTGGACCCGAGCAGCGTGCGCGTGCACATCTCCTCGCTGCGCAAGAGCCTGTCGGCGGGTGACTGCGGACAGTTCATCCGCAATGTGCCGATGCGCGGCTATTGCTTCGCAGCCCCGGTGCGCCGGCTGGAGGTCAACGACCCCGCGCTGCCCGAGCCCGTCATGGTCGCGGCACCGGCCGAGCCGCCAGTGCTGCCCGTGCCCACGGCCGCGGCGCCGACCTCGCCGACCACACGCCCGGCCGCCGCCGAGCCGGAGCGTGTGCCCCCCGCACCGCAGCTGCTGGGCCGGGAGCGCCTGATTCCCGACGTGGTCTACCGGCTGGAGCGCTGGCGCTGCGTGACGCTCACCGGCCCGGGCGGCGTGGGCAAGAGCAGCCTGGCGCTGGTCTGCGCACGCCGGCTGGCGGACGAACACCCGCGGCTGCAGCTCAGGTGGCTGAACATGGGCGCCGAGTCGGCGCTGACCTGCCTGCAGGCGCTGCTGGCGAGCCTGCCCGCGGCGACCGGCATGGCGCCCGAGCTGCCGGTGGTGCGTGGCGGCACGCCCATGGAGCTGGATGGCCGCGTGCTGCTGTTGCTGGACAACTGCGAGCGCCTGGTCGAGCCGCTGGCACGGCTGATCGAGGATGCACTGGCCGCGCGGCCCGAGCTGCTGGTGCTGGTCACCAGCCGCGAGCCGCTGCGCATCGTCGGCGAGACGGTGGCGGTGGTGCCGCCGCTGGCCGTGCCGGACAGCGCCCATGCGTCGGTCGAAACCGGTGGTCTGCTGAACCCTGCGATCCAGCTGTTCCTGGCCCGCGCCCGGGAGCGCAGCGACCGCTTCGAGACGCGTGCGCGCGACCTGCCGTTGGTGGCAGAAATCTGCCGTCGCCTGGACGGCCTGCCGCTGGCCATCGAGCTGGCGGCCGCCTGCTCGCCGCTGCTGACCGTGCGCCAGATCGCCGAACATCTGGTCGACCCGCTGGGTCTGCTGGTGCAGGGGCGGCGCACCGCGCCCGCCCACCAGCAGACGCTGCGCGCCAGCCTGGACTGGAGCTTCGCGCTGCTGGCGCCGCTGGAGCAGGAGCTGCTGTTGCGCCTGTCGGAGTTGCAGGACTGGTTCACGCTGGACCAGGCCCGCGTGCTGACCGCTTCGAGTCGCCGCCGGCAGGGCCAGGCCGAGATGTCGCTGGCAGTCCTTGCGGAATGCCTGCAGGGCCTGGTGCTGAAGTCGGTGGCCATGGCCGAGCCCAGCGAGGACCGCATGCGTTACCGCTGGTCCGAGGTGATGCGCGCCTATGCCGTGGAGCGCCGCCTGCAGCTGGAGGCCGAGCACGAGGCCGGGCGCGGTGCCCGGCGCATGACCCTGGTGCATGGCGGCAATGCGGCGCGGCGCGGCGACCAGTCGTTGCCGGCCTGAGGTCTTGCGCAATCTCTCTTTGGGGTGGGGTGTTGCAGCCCCGGCGCGACAGCCGGGTTGACGCGTTTGTCGCGCCGCCGGGGCCGCCGTTACGCTGGCCACGCCCCGGCTTCCACTCGCCCCGCTGCGCATGCCCGACACCGCCCCCCTGCCGCCTTCCCTGAGCTCCGAGCCGCGCCGGTCGCGGCGCGCGGTGCTGGCCGCCGTGGCCGGCAATGCGCTCGAGTTCTACGACTTCGTGGTCTACGCCTTCCTGGCGGTTTACATCGGCCGGGCCTTCTTCCCGCCGTCCGCGCCGCTGGCCGGCGTGCTGGCCGCGCTGGCGGTGTTCGGCGCCGGCTTTGTCGCGCGGCCGGTGGGCGCCTGGGTGCTGGGACGCTATGCCGACCGTGCGGGCCGGCGGCCGGCGCTGCTGCTGAGCATGCTGCTGATCACGCTGGCCACGGTGGCGATGGCGCTGCTGCCCACCTACGAGCAGAGCGGTGCGCTGGCGCCGCTGCTGCTGGTGATCTGCCGGCTGGTGCAGGGCTTTGCCTATGGCGGCGAGGCCGGCCCCACCACCGCCTGGCTGCTGGAGATCGCGCCGCCCGGGCGGCGCATGCTGTATTCGGCCTGCTTCTTCGCGGGCCAGGGTGCGGCCGTGGCATTGGCGGGCCTGGTGGGTTCGCTGCTCGCGACGCTGCTGAGCGCGCAGGACATGCAGGCCTGGGGCTGGCGCGTGCCCTTCCTGCTGGCCGCCCTGCTGGCCCCGCTGATGCTGATGCTGCGCCGGCACATGCAGGAGTCGCCGCTGGCCGGCCCGGCCGCGGTGGCCGAGGTGTCGGCCCGGCGCGGCCCGGTCACGCTGTGGCTGACCGTGGCGCTGCTGGGCGGCACGGTGGCCAACTATGTGTGCACCTATCTGCCGACCTATGCGGTCACCGCGCTGGGCCTGCCGGCACGGGTGGCGCTGGCCACGCCGCTGGTGATGGGTCTGTCCACGCTGCTGTTCGGGCTGATGGGCGGCTGGCTGGCCGACCTGTTCGGGCATCGCCGCGTGCTGCTGCTGTCCCGTCTGGGCACGACGCTGGCCGCGCTGCCGGTGTTCGCGGGGCTGATCTGGTGGCCCTCGGCCGCGATGCTGTGGGGCGGTGCGCTGGTGCTGTCGGCGCTGAATGCGCTGAACGGCGGCGTGCTGATAGGCACCATTGCGCAGGCCTTCCCGCGCCATGGGCGGGCGGTGGCGACCGCGCTGATCTATGCGATGGGCGTGGCAGTGTTCGGCGGCTCCACGCAATTCATCGCGGCGGGGCTGATCGCGTGGACCGGCTCGCCGATGGCGCCGGCCTGGTATCTGCTGGTCACCGGCGGCCTGGCGCTGTTCGCGCTGCTGCAGCTGCGCCTGCCCGAGCGTGTCGGGGCGGCCGGCGAGCCCGTGGGTGCGCTGGTGGCCCGCGTCAGCTGAAGCCCAGCGCGCGCAGCGGCGGCGACAGGCGGTTCAGCAGCCAGGCGAGGCACTGGCGCGCCTGCTCGTAGGCCTCCCAGGCCTCGACGCGGTGCAGCGAGGGCACGGTGACCAGCTCGCGCCGGTCCAGCCCCGCGAGCGCGGCGTCCACCAGCACGTCGGCGGGCATCAGGATGTCGCGCGGCAGCATCTCGGCCGGCAGACCGCCGCCGGCCCAGAAGTCGGTGGCGACCGCCCCCGGCAGCACCGCCTGCACCTGCAGGCCGCTGCCGGCGAGCTCGTGATGCAGCGAGCGGGTGAAGGCCAGCACGAAGGCCTTGGTGCCGCCGTACACGCCGTTCAGCGACTCCGGCGCCAGCGCCGACGTGGACGACAGGTTCACGACGATGCCGCGGCCGCGCGCCACCATGGCCGGCACGGCCGCGCAGGTGAGCCGGGTCAGCGCGCCCACATTGAGCTGGATCATCGCGGCGAGCTGGTCCACGCGGCTGTCCAGCAGCGTGGTGTGCGTGCCCATGCCGGCGTTGTTGACCAGCAGGCTGATGCGTGGGTCCTGCTGCAGCACGCCGGCCACGTCGTTCAGGCCGGCCGGCTCGCACAGGTCGGCCGCGATCACGTCGACGCGCCGTCCGGTGTCCGCACGCAGGCGGGCAGCCACGCTGTCCAGACGGCGCTGATGGCGGGCCACCAGCACCAGGTCGTAGCCACGTCGCGCCAGCCGGTCTGCATAGACCGCGCCCAGTCCGGAGGAGCCCCCGGTGATCAGGGCGGTGCCAGGTGATGTGTGACGGCTCATGGGGTCATGGGGGGTGATTTCGGGCTGCCGATGCTAGGGTTGTCTGGAACGGCGTGAATGACATACATGGTGTTGATTCATGTCATGCGATGTCCAGGATGAGTACGAGCGGTGTCGGTGTGCGGGGGCGCCGGCGGTCGGCTTGGCAAACCTGGGGGGGGTGGGCCGATCTACCCCCTAAGGAGCGGGAGGGCGGCGCTCGCGGGGGTGGCGCGAAATCGGCACTTCAACGTCATTCCCGCCGACACGGCCTCTCACTAGGATGGCGCCGACCTCCTGCCTCCTCCGACACCCTTCCCATGGCCGCTGCCGACCCCATTGCTCCCGCCACCACCCGCGCATTGCGGGTGCTGGCGCTGGCCTATTTCGTGCAGGCCACCGGCGCGCTGTCGGTGGTGGGCGCGCTGGCTGCGATCTCGGCCGAGTGGGGCCTGAGCGACGCGCTGAGCGCCTCGCTGGTGTCGGTGTTCGGCGTGACTTTCGCGCTGGCCGCCCCCACGCTGCAGGTGCTGCTGGGCCATCTGGAACGGCGGCGCCAGGTCTTGCTGGGGCTGACGCTGTTCAGCGCCGCGGCGCTGCTGCTGGCCGCCGCGCCGGGGTACGAGGTGATGCTGGTGGCGCGCGTGCTGATGGGGCTGGGGGCCGCCTTCATCGGTCCGGTGCTGGGGGCGCTGGGCTCGGGCCTGGTGCCGGCGGCGCAGCAGGGCAGCGCGATCGCGATGGTGCTGCTGGGCCTGAGCGTGGCCGGCCTGGTGGGCATGCCGCTGTCGGCCTGGCTGGCCCATGTGGCGGGCGCGCGCGGGCTGTTCCTGGCGGTGGCGATTGCCGGCGCGCTGACCGCGCTGCTGGTGCGCGCCTGGGTGCCGCAGGGCGTGGCGGGGCAGCGCGTGCGCGCGGCCGACCTGCTGGCCATGCTGGTGCAGCCGCGCTGGATCAGCGGTTTCCTGGTGGCCTTCTTCATGTCGGCCAGCGTCTACACCACCTACACCTTCCTGGTGCCCATCCTGCGCGACGTGTTCCATGCCGAACCGTCGCTGGTGTCGGTGGCGCTGGCGGTGCTGGGTGTGGCGGGCATCCTGGGCAATCTGGTCGTGACCCGGGCAGCGCGTCGCTACAGCTCGGAGCGCATGCTGATCGCCGGCATGCTGCTGCTGGCGCTGGACCTGCCGCTGCTGTGGCTGGCCGCGCCGCATCTGACGCCGCTGTGGGTGGGTCTGGCGCTATGGGCCTTTGCGACCGACCTGCTGTGGCCGTCCCAGCAGCGCCGCATCGTGGAGATGGACCCCGCGCTGCGCGGCCTGTCGCTGTCGCTGACCGCTTCTTTTGTGTTCCTCGGCATAGGCGCGGGCGCCGCGGCCGGGGGCGTGATCTACCCGCATTGGGGTTATGCGGGTTTGTTGCTGACAACGCTGGGCGGGCTGGTGCTCGCGGCGCTCAGCTTGGCCGTGTCCAGCGTCGGGGCCCCGCGGCCCGGCGCGCAGCCGGCATGACGGCGAAAACCTTGTGAATCAGGAGCGACCTATGTTGAAAGTGAATGGCAAGCCGAGACAGGTGAATGTCGAGGGCGACACCCCGGTGCTGTGGGTGCTGCGAGACGTGCTGGGCATGACCGGCACCAAATTCGGCTGCGGCATGGGCCTGTGCGGCGCCTGCACCGTGCATGTGGACGGCCAGCCGGTGCGCTCCTGCGTGACGCCGGTGGACGCCGCCACCGGCAAATCCATACAGACCGTGGAGTCGCTGGCCGACACCCGCGTCGGCCGTGCGCTGCAGGCCGCCTGGCTGGAACTGGAGGTGGTGCAGTGCGGCTACTGCCAGTCCGGCCAGCTGATGTCGGCCGCTGCGCTGCTGCAGGGCACGCCGTCGCCGACCGACCAGCAGATCGACGAGGCCATGAGCGGCAACATCTGCCGCTGCGGCACCTACCCCCGCATCCGCGCGGGCATTCATCGTGCCGCCCAGGCACTGGCTGGCGCAAAGAAGGGGGCCTGACATGACTCGCTGGACCGAAGAATCCCAAGCCACGACCGAGGCCGTGGAACTGCCCAGCCGTCGCCGCTTCCTGCAGGTGAGCGCGGGCGTCGGTGGCGCCCTGGTGGTGGGCGTGCCGCTGGCCATGGCCGCGGGCGCGCCGACCGCCGGCGCGGTGCTGGAACCCAATGCCTTCGTGCGCATCGACAAGAAGGGCCTGGTCACGGTCATCGTGCCCTATGTGGAGATGGGCCAGGGCACCTACACCAGCCTGCCCATGCTGATCGCCGAGGAGCTGGAGGTGCCGATGTCGCAGGTGCGCTTCGAGCATGCGCCGCCCAACGACAAGCTCTACTACAACCCGCTGCTGGGCTTCCAGGTCACCGGCGGCTCCACGACGATTCGCGCCACCTTCACGCCCATGCGCCAGGCCGGCGCCGCCGCCCGCGTGCTGCTGGTGCAGGCCGCGGCCGCGCGCTGGGGTGTGCCGGTCAGCGAATGCCGCGCCAGCCAGGGCAAGGTGCTGCATGCCGGCAGCGGCCGCAGCCTGGCCTATGGCGCGCTGGTGGCGGATGCCGCCAAGCTGACCGTGCCCAAGGAGCTGCCGCTGAAGTCGCCGGCCGACTTCCAGCTGATCGGCCGCCCCGCCAAGCGCCTGGACACGCCCGCCAAGGTCAACGGCACGGCCCGCTACGGCATAGACGCCTGGTGGCCGGGCATGGCCTTCGCCACGCTGCAGCAGTCGCCCACCTTCGGCGGCCGCCTGCGCCGCGTGGACGACAGCGCCGCGCTGAAGGTCAAGGGCGTGCGCAAGGTCGTGAAGCTGGACGACGCGGTGGCCGTGGTGGCCGACCACATGGGCGCGGCCAAGAAGGGCCTGGCGGCCCTGGTCATCGAATGGGATGACGGCGCCAACGCCAAGGTCAGCAGCGAGTCCATTCGCGCCAGCATGGCCCAGGCCGCGCAGGGCGCGGGCGCCCGTGCCCGCAACGATGGCGATGCCGAGGCCGGCCTGGCCCAGGCCGCGCGCCGTGTGGAGGCGGTCTACGAGCTGCCCTTCCTGATCCACGCCACCATGGAGCCGATGAACTGCACCGTGGACCTGCGGGCCGACGGCTGCGACATCTGGCTGGGCACCCAGGTCATCACGCGCGCCCAGGCCGCCGCGGCCCAGGTCAGCGGCCTGCCGCTGGACAAGGTCACGGTGCACAACCATGTGCTGGGCGGCGGCTTCGGCCGGCGCCTGGAGGTGGACTACGTGGTGCGCGCGGTGCAGATCGCCCGCGAGGTCAAGGGCCCGGTCAAGGTGGTCTGGACGCGCGAGGAAGACGTGCGCCAGGACATGTACAAGCCGGCCTTCTACGACGTGGTGCGTGCGGGCCTGGACGCCCAGGGCCAGCCGCTGGCCTGGCACCACCGCCTGACCGGTTCCTCGGTGATCAAGCGCTGGGCGCCGCCGCTCTACAAGGACGGCCTGGACCCCGAGACCATAGACGGTGCGGCCGACCTGATGTATCGCGTGCCCAACGTGCGCGTGGAATACGTGAACCACGAGCCGCCGGTGCCCACGTCCTTCTGGCGTGGCGTCGGCCCGGCGCACAACATCTTCGTCGTGGAGAGCTTCATCGACGAGCTGGCCCATGCGGCCGGCCAGGACCCGGTGAAGTGGCGCGAGCAATACCTGGCCCACCAGCCGCGCGCGCTCAAGGTGCTGCGCGAGGCTGCCCGCCAGTCGGGCTGGGGCACGCCGCTGTCGGCCCGCCAGGGTCGCGGCATCGCGGTGATGCAGGCCTTCGGCACCTTCATGGCCACGGTGGCCCAGGTGCAGGTGGGCGATGACGGCGAGGTCACGGTGCAGCGCCTGGATACCGTGGTGGACACCGGCATCGTGGTCAACCCCGACACCGTGGTCGCCCAGGTCGAGGGTGCGCAACTGTTCGGCCTGTCGGCCGCGCTGTGGGGCGGTGCCACCATCAAGGACGGCAAGGTGGAGCAATCCAACTTCCACGACGTGCGCGTGGTGCGCATGAACGAGGCGCCGCTGATGAAGACCACCGTGCTGTCCAGCCAGGAAGGCCCGGGCGGCATCGGCGAGCCGGGCACGGCCATCGTCGGGCCGGCCATCTTCAACGCGGTGTTCGCCGCCACCGGCGTGCGCCAGCGCAAGATGCCGCTGGACCCCGCGCTGATGACCAAGAAGGCCTGAGCGTGGACCTGCGTCGCGTGACGCTGCCGGCCGCACTGTTCGGCATCGTGCTGGGCCTCAGCGGCCTGGGCAACGACTGGCGCGTTGCCGCCCGGCTTTGGGGCGCGCCCGCCTGGCTGGGCGAGGCGGTGATGCTGGTGGCGGGCCTGGTGTGGCTCGCGCTGATGGCGCTCTATCTGCAGAAATGGCTGCAGCGGGGCGACGAGGCGCGGGCCGAGCTGGCCCACCCCATCCAGTGCTGTTTCATCGCGCTGGTGCCGGTGTCCACCATGCTGATGGGCAATGCGCTGCTGCCCCACCAGCGCGAAGGGGCGACGCTGCTGCTGGTCGTGGGCATCGTCGCGGCGCTGGGCTTCGGGGTCTGGCGCTATGGCGGCACCTGGAAGGGCGGCCGCAGCGATGCGGCCACCACGCCGGTGCTGTACCTGCCCACGGTGGCGGCCAACTTCGTTGCGGCCATCGGGCTGGGCAGCTTTGGCTGGCCCGAGGTCGGCCAGCTCTTCTTCGGCGCGGGCCTGCTGGCCTGGCTGGCCATCGAGTCGGTGCTGCTGCACCGGCTGCTGATGGGCGAGGAGATGCCGGTCGCGTTGCGCCCCACCATGGGCATACAGCTGGCGCCGCCCAGCGTGGGCCTGCTGGCCTATGTCAGCGTGACCCAGGGCCCGCCGGACCTGATGGCCCACATGCTGCTGGGCTATGCGCTGTTGCAGGTGCTGCTGCTGGGCCGGCTGCTGCGCTGGATAGTGCAGCTGCCGCTGTCGGCCTACTGGGGCTTCAGCTTCGGCCTCACCGCGGTCGCGGCGGCCACGCTGCGGCTGGTGGAGCGCGGCGGCAGCGAGCTGTTGCTGGGCCTGGGCCTGGTGCTGTTCGTGATCGCCAACGTCGTGGTCATCGGCCTGAGCCTGGCCACGCTGTCGGCGCTGTTTGCCGGCCGCCTGTTCCCCACGGTGCCGGCGGCGCCGGCTGCGGCGCCCGCTGCGGGCGGCCGCTGATTCCCGCATGGCGAGCCCGAGAGCTCGCCTTTTTTTCGTCTTCAGGAGACCTCGTTCATGAGCAGCAGCCCGCAAACCTCCCTCGCGGCCAACGCCCCCACGCAGTACGTCGAGCTGAACGGCCGCCGCCTGGCGTATCGCTCCATAGGCAGCGGCAAGCCGCTGCTGCTGTGCACGCGCTTTCGCGGCACGCTGGACACCTGGGATCCGGCCTTCCTCGACGAGCTGGCCGCCCAGGGCCTGCGCGTGATCACCTTCGACTACACCGGCCTGGGCCTGTCCGGCGGCACGCCCAACTACAGCCCCATGGAGCTGGTGCGAGACCCCATCGAGCTGGCGGGGGCCCTGCAGCTGGAGTCGCCCGCCATAGGCGGCTGGTCGCTGGGCGGCATCGTGGCCCAGATCGCGCTGGCCGCGGCGCCGGGGCGTTTCACGCATGCGGCGCTGATGGGCACGACCCCGCCCGGCCCCATCGTGAAGCGCGCCGAGCCGCTGTTCGCACAACTGGCCACCAAGCCGGTGAATGACGCCGAGGAACAGGTCGCGCTGTTCTTCGAGCCGGCCTCCGAGGCCAGCCGCGCCGCCGCGGCCGCCACGCAGCAGCGCCTGGCCTGGCGCAGCGCCGAGCGCAGCCCCGACGTGCCCTGGGAGTTCGCCGCCGCCGCGCTGGCCGCCGGCCCCAAGGAGGCGCCGTTCCCCGCGCCGCAGGTGCTGGAGATGCTGAAGAAGACCCGCGTGCCGGTGCTGCACATCGGTGGCGACCACGACATCGTGTTCCCGGTCGAGAACTGGTATGCGCTCAACGGCCAGCTGCCCACGCTGCAGCTGCTGACCTACCCCCAGGCCGGCCACGGCCCGCAACACCAGTACCCGGTGGCGGCGGCGCGCTATATCGCCGCCTTTCTCGCCACCACCGCCTGAGGCCGCGGCGCGTCAGGCGCGCCAGCCGCCATGCTGCTGCAGCGCGCCCAGCCGCTGCAGCAGCGCCGGCAGCTCCTCGGCCGGCACGGCCTGCGAGAACAGCCAGCCCTGCAGCTCGTCGCAGCCTTCGCGGCACAGGAACTCGCGCTGCGCTTCCTGCTCCACGCCCTCGGCGACCACGGTCTTGCCCAGCGTGCGGGCCAGGCCGATGACCGCCCGGGCCAGCATCGCGTCGGCCGCCTCGTGCGTGATGCCCTGGATGAAGCTGCGGTCCATCTTGAGCCGCGAGATCGGTAGCTGGCGCAGGTGGCCCAGCGAGGAGTAGCCGGTGCCGAAGTCGTCCAGTGCCAGCGCCACGCCCAGGTCGGCCAGTTGCTGCAGCAACTCCTCGGCCTGCTCGCGATGCGTCATCGCGGCGGTCTCGGTGATCTCCAGCTCCAGCCGCTCCGGCGCCACCTGCCAGCGCGCCAGCGTTTGCTGCAGGCGGGCCGCGAAATGCGGCTGGCGCAGCTGCTGGGCCGAGATGTTGATCGCGACGCGCAACCGCAGGCCCTGCGTCTGCCACTGCGCGATCTGCCGGCAGGCTGCCTCCGTCACCCAGTCGCCCAGGCGCTGGATCAGGCCAGACTGCTCCGCCACCGCGATGAAGCGGGCCGGCGACACCTCACCCAGCACCGGGTCGTGCCAGCGCAGCAGCGCCTCCACGCCCACCACCGTGCCGCGGCGCGCGCACAGCTGGGGCTGGTAGTGCAGCCGCAGCGCATCGCCCTCGATCGCGCGCTTGAGCCGGCCGTGCAGCAGCGTGCGCTCCTCCATCTGGCGCGCCATGCGCTGGTCGAACACCGCATAGGTGTTGCGGCCGGCCTCCTTGGCGCGGTACATGGCCAGGTCCGCGTGACGCATCAGCGTGTCGGCGTCGGCGCCGTCCTGGGGCGCGAACACGATGCCGACGCTGGCGCCGGGGAAGATCTCGTGGTGGCTGGCCTGCCAGGGCTGGCTCAGCGTCTCCACCAGCTTCTGCGCCACCCACAGCGCCTGGCCCGCCTCCGACGCATCGCGCAGCAGCACCGCGAATTCGTCGCCGCCCAGCCGGGCCAGTGCGTCGCCGTGGCGCAGCACCTGGCGCATGCGCCGCGCCACCTCCTGCAGCAGCGCGTCGCCCACATGGTGGCCGTGGCCGTCGTTGACCGCCTTGAAGTCGTCCAGGTCCACCAGCAGCACCGCCAGCGACGGCCCGCCGCGCTGCAGCTGGCCCACGGCCTGTGACAGCAGTTCGCCGAACATCGCGCGGCTGAACAGGCCGGTGAGGCTGTCGTGCATGGCCAGCTGGCGCAGCCGCTCATGTATGGCCTCGAGGTCGCGGGTGTCGCGTATCACCGCCAGCGTCAGTGCCTGGGCGCCGCGCCGCAGCAGGCCCAGCGAGATGTCCACCGGGATGCGCAGGCCGTCGCGGTGCCACAGGTGCAGCGCCGGCACCTGGCCCATCGCGCGCCGCTGGGGCTGGGCCAGGAAGCGCTGCATGTGCTGGTGATGATGCTCTCGGAACTCGGGCGGCAGCAGCTGCGTCAGCGGTCCGCCCGCCAGCGCCGCCGGGCTGTGGCCGCACAGCGCCTGCATCGCCGCGTTGGCGAACTGCACCTGGCCCTCGGCATCCACCACCAGCGCACCATCGGGCAGCAGATCCAGCAGCGCCTCCACCTGGGGCCAGGCGATGCGTTCGCAGCCCGCCAGCTCCAGCGGTGCCCGTGCCCGCGGCATGTGTCTGCGCTGCGCCTGCCTGGTGGCCATGCCCCGTTCTCCCCCGTCTTGGTGTGCGGGGCTCTGGACGGCCCCGGCCGATTGTGGGGAGCGGGCCACGCCACACCCGCGCAGGCCGGGTGCGGCCCTGTGCGCTAGCTCACAGCGGGCGCGCGGCGGGCGATGTCGGCCAGTGCGGCCAGGTCCAGCCCCACGGCGCGGCCGTGGCGTCGCCCCACGATGCCCCGGGCCTCGAACTCGCGCCAGCTGCGGTTGATGCTCTCGCGCGTGACGCACAGCAGCTCGGCCAGCACCGACTGGCTGGGCAGCAGCGTGCTGAGGCTGGGCTGCACCGACGCGATCAGGTGCAGCGCCGCGGCCAGGCGCTGCGGCAGCGTGGGGATGCGCATCAGCTGACCCCAGGCCCCCAGCGTTTCGACCGCGCGCCGTGTGTAGGGCGCCAGGCAGGCGCGGTCGGGCACGCCGTCGGGCAGCTCGCAGGCCGACACCGGGGTCAGCGCCTGTGCGCTCATCAGCGAGCCCTGGCCGTTGTGCGCGGTGGTGAAGCCCAGCAGATAGCCCGGTCCGATCACCGCGATCGCGCGGCCCACGCCGTCCAGACCGGTCTGGCGTATCAGCAGCAGGCCCGATTTCACGAACAGGCAGCGCGGCGGGCGTTCGCCTTCGCGCAGCGCCACGTTGCCGCGCGCAAAGCTGCGCAGCCTCACCTCGCCGCTGCGTGTGGCCAGCTGGGCCAGGCCCAGCTGGCAGCTCAGCGGACACTGGGCCGCGAGCAGGCATTGGCGGCAGGGCGCGCCGCGCGTGGCGGGCTGGCCCGGGCCGGCCGTGTCGGTCGATGTCATCTGTCCCTCGTGAGCGGGTGCCGGGCCTGGTCTGTGCGGCCTCGGGCGCGGTCCCTGGCTTCATTGTGGAGGTGACCCGACCCCCGGCCCTGATGCGCATCAAGGGCATGGGCCTTGACCCACCCAGGCGCGGGGGCGCTCAGCCGGCGTGTGGCTCGGGTTTGATGCGCAGCGCCCACACCACGCCCGCCACCAGCAGTGCGATGCCGGCCAGCGTGGCCGGCGCGGGCCAGCGCTGCTGCCACGCGAAGGCATAGGCGAGCGCGGCCAGCGTCTCGAACACGATGAGCTGGCCGCTCAGCGAGGTGGGCAGGCGCTGGCTGGCCTCGTTCCAGCACAGCGTGCCCAGCCAGGACGAGCACAGGCCTATCGTGGCCATCAGCCCCAGGTAGGCCAGCGGCCGCTCGCCCAGCGGGAAGGCCTGGTCCGCCGGCATCAAGAGGCCCGGCGCCAGTCCATGCAGCCCGCCCAGCAGCGCCAGGCCGGCCAGCGCCAGCGGCAGCGTGACCAGGCCCTGCGCGGTGGCCCAGGCGCGCGGGCTGCGGTCGTGGTGGGCACGCAGCCAGTCGGCATTGCGCAGCGGATACCAGGTCCAGCAGGCCACGGCGGCCACGGCCAGCAGCGCGCCCTCCACGTAGCGGCGCAGGCCTCCGGCGGGGCCGCCCGAGAGCGCGGCCAGCTCGTCGTGGTTCACGCAGGCCAGGCCGGCCAGCATCACCGCCAGCGCGGGCAGCAGGCGCGCCCAGGGCAGCTGGCCGTCGCGTGCGCGGTTGCGGTGGTTGGCGCAGACCGAGATCACCACCGGCAGCGTGCCTATGATCATGGTGGGCAGCGGCGCACCGGCGCGCTGGATGGCGGCCGACAGGCACAGGTAGTACAGGAAGTTGCCCACCAGGCTCAGCCGTGCGGCCTCGTACCAGTCAGCCCTGCTCAGCCCACGCAGCTGGCGTCGGTCCAGCAGCAGTGCCAGCGGCACGGCCAGGCAGCCGAAGGCCAGGTAGCGGCCCACGGTCAGCAGCGCTGGTGCATAGCCCGGCAGCATCAGCGGCGCGACGAACACCAGGCCCCACATCAGGCCGGCGCTCAGTGCATAGAACAGGCCCCAGGCCATGCTCAGCGCGCGTCCAGCCAGCGCGCCACCGCAGCCTGCTGCGCGGGCGTGTAGTGCAGGCCCAGCTTGCTGCGCCGCCACAGCACGTCTTCGGCGCTGCGCGCCCATTCGTGATCCGCCAGGTGCCGCAGCTCGCGCTCGAACAGGCCCGGCGCGATCTCGTCGCCCGCCGGTCGGGCCAGCAGTTCGGCCGCCACGCTGCCATAGGCATGGGCCAGGCGGCTCAGCAGCGCGGCCGGCTGCTCGGGGTGGCGGGCCTGCAGCTCGGCGATGAAGCCGGTCAGATCCACGCCATGCTCGCCCAGGTTGCCCCCGGGCAGCAGCGCGTGGTGGGTCCAGGCCGGGCGGTCGTCGCCCAGCAGCCGGCCCAGCTGGGTGGCGCCGTCCTCGGCCAGCTTGCGGTAGGTGGTGAGCTTGCCGCCCCACACATTCAGCAGCGGCGCGCCGCCCCGGGTGTCGGCTTCCAGCAGGTAGTCGCGCGTGGCGCTGGACGCACTGCCGCCGTCGTCCAGCAGCGGGCGCACGCCGGCATAGCTCCACAGCACGTCGGCCGGGGTCACGGCTTGCGCCAGGTAGCGGCTGGCCTGCTCGCACAGGTAGGCGGTCTCCTCGGCGCTGATGGCGGCGCGGTTGGGGGGCAGGTCGTGCGCGGGCAGCTCCACGTCGGTCGTGCCTATCAGTGTGAAGCGGCCCTGGTAGGGGATGGCGAACAGGATGCGGCCGTCGGGGTTCTGGAAGATGTAGGCCCGGTCGTGCGCGAAGCGCTGGGCCACGACGATGTGGCTGCCCTTGACCAGGCGCAGGCTGCGCCCGCCCAGCGGCCGGCCATCGGCGCCGCGCACCTGCTCGCGCAGAAAGCGCTCGGCCCAGGGGCCGGTGGCATTGGCGAGCGCACGGCTGCGCACGCGCCGGCCGCCGGCCAGCGTGAGGTCCCAGTGCTCGGCCGAGCGCCGCGCCTCGGTGACCGCGCAGCGGGTCAGCACCTCGGCGTCGCGCGCGCGGGCGTCCTGCGCATTGGCCACCACCAGGCGGGCGTCATCCACCCAGCCGTCGGAGTACTCGAAGCCGCGCGTGAACTCGGGCCGCAGCGCCGCGCCCAGCGGCGTGCCGCTCAGACGCAGGCCGCGCGAGCCTGGCAGCAGCTCGCGGCGCGCCAGGTGGTCGTAGAGGAACAGGCCCAGGCGGATCATCCAGGCCGGCCGCAGCCCCGGCGCATGCGGCAGCACGAAGCGCAGCGGCTGTATCAGGTGGGGCGCGGCGCGCAGCAGCAGCTCGCGCTCGCGCAGCGCCTTGGCCACCAGGCCGAACTCCCAGGTCTCCAGGTAGCGCAGGCCGCCGTGGATGAGCTTGGTGGAGGCCGACGAGGTATGGGCGGCCAGGTCGTCGGCCTCGGCCAGCAGCACGCGCCAGCCGCGCCCGGCCAGGTCACGCGCCAGGCCCGCGCCGTTGATGCCGCCGCCCGCCACCACCACGTCAAAATCGTCCATAGAAACACTCTAAGGGATGACGATGGAGACCTTGCTGGCGCTGGACCAGGGCACGTCCAGCTCGCGCGCGCTGCTGTTCGATCGCCACGGCGCGCTGCTCGCGGTGGCGCAGCAGGAGCTGATCCAGCACTACCCCCAGCCCGGCTGGGTGGAGCATGACGCGGACGAGATCTGGCGCGGCCAGCTGCAGTGCGCGCAGCAGGTGCTGGCGCAGGCTGCGACGCTGGGCGCGACCGTGCGGGCCGTGGGCATCACCAACCAGCGCGAGACCACGGTGCTGTGGGACCGCCGCACCGGCCGGCCTTTGCACCGCGCGCTCGTGTGGCAGGACCGCCGCACCGCCGAGCGCTGCGAGCAGCTCAAGGCCCAGGGCTGCGAGGCGCGCGTGCGCGAGCTCACCGGTCTGGTGCTGGATCCGTATTTCTCCGCCACCAAGCTGGCCTGGCTGCTGGACCAGGTGCCTGGCGCGCGCGCGCGGGCCGAGCGCGGCGAGCTGGCCTTCGGCACCGTGGACAGCTGGCTGCTGTGGCGGCTCACGAAGGGCGCGGTGCATGCGACCGACGTGTCCAACGCGTCGCGCACGCTGCTGTTCGACATCCATCGCGGCGACTGGAGCGAGGAGCTGCTGGCGCTGTTCGACATCCCGCGCGCGCTGCTGCCCGAGGTGCGGCCCTCGGCCGGGCGCTTCGGCATGGCGGCGGCCGAGCACCTGGGCGCGGCCCTGCCCATCAGCGGCATCGCGGGCGACCAGCAGGCCGCGCTGTTCGGCCAGGCGGCGCTGTCGCCCGGCCAGGCCAAGAACACCTATGGCACGGGCTGCTTTCTGCTGATGCACACCGGCGCCGAGGCGCGCAGCTCCTCCCACGGCCTCGTCACCACGCGCGCGGCCCAGCCCGGCGCGGCCGCGCAGTTCGCGCTGGAGGGCAGCGTGTTCGTCGGCGGTGCGGTGGTGCAGTGGCTGCGCGACGGCCTGCGCGCCATCGGCGGCAGCGGTGAGGTGCAGGCGCTGGCCGAGAGCGTGCCCGATGCCGGCGGCCTGATGTTCGTGCCGGCCTTCGCCGGCCTGGGCGCGCCCTACTGGCGACCCGATGCGCGCGGCGCGCTGCTGGGCCTCACCCGCGGCAGCACCCAGGCCCACATCGCGCGTGCGGCGCTGGAGAGCATCGCGTTCCAGAGCGCCGCGGTGCTGGCCGCGATGAATGCCGACGTGGGCGCCGGCCGGGGCCTGAGCGAGCTGCGCGTGGATGGCGGCGCCAGCGCCAACGACCTCTTGATGCAGTTCCAGGCCGACCTGCTGGGCATTCCGGTGCTGCGGCCCGAGGTCATAGAAACCACCGCGCTGGGCGCGGCACTGCTGGCCGGCCTGGGCGAGGGGCTCTATGCGGCGCCCGAGGAGGTGGCCGGCGGCTGGCGGCTGCAGCGCCGCTTCGAGCCGCGCATGTCGCGCGACGAGGCCGGCGCCCGCATGGCCGCCTGGGAGCACGCGGTGCGCCAGGTGCTGGCGGCCTGAGTCAGGCGCGCGCCCGGCGGGCCAGCAACGCCAGCAGGGCCAGCAGGCCCAGGCCCGGCAGCAGCACGATCAGCAGCCACCAGGCGCTGAGGCCGGTATCGCGCAGGCGGCGCGCGGCCGCGGCCAGCGCCGGCAGCGCGAACAGCGCCACGATCAGCAGGGCCAGCTTGCCGTGCACCAGCGCGGCGGCGGTGCAGGCCAGCGCCGCAAAGCCCAGGAAGCCCCAGCATTCGGCGCGGCTGCCGCGGCCGTCGAAATCGGCGTACTTGCTGAAGCAGACGCTGACCGCTTCCTCGAAGTTCATAGGCCCTCCCTGGCCCACCGGTATGGGGCCCGCATGCTAGGAGTGGCGGGTGGGCGACGCACTCCGGGCCAGCCCCAGGGTCTGCGGGGATGTGGCGGCCTGCTGACAGATGCTGTCAGCGCGTGGCCCCAGCATCGTGACCCTTCCCCGTGCGCCGCCGGCGCAGGCCGCCCCTCACTTCTTCCACAATGCCCGCATGCGCCGTGCCGACCGCCTGTTCCAGATCGTCCAGCTGATACGCGGCCGCCGCCTGACGACGGCCGACTACCTGGCCCAGCGGCTGGAGGTCTCCATGCGCACGGTCTACCGCGACATCGCGGCGCTGGCCGAGCAGGGCGTGCCCATCGAGGGCGAGGCCGGCGTGGGCTACCGCATGCGGGCCGGCTTCGACCTGCCGCCGCTGATGTTCAGCAAGCAGGAAGCGCAGGCGCTGGTGGCCAGCGTGCGGCTGGCGGAGTCGCGGCTGGATGCGGCGCTGGCACGCCAGGCGGAAAACGCACTGTCCAAGATCCTGGCGGTGCTGCCGCTGGACGCGCGCGCGGCCGCCGAGAGCCTGCCGGTGTTCGCGCCGCTGCCGGCGCTGGACCCCGCCACCAGCGCCCACCTGACCGCGCTGCGCGAGGCCACCGAGGGCAAGTGCAAGCTGAAGATGGGCTATCTGGACCTGGGGGGCGTGCACACCGAGCGCGTGGTGCGTCCGCTGGCCTGCATCTTCTGGGGGCCGGTGTGGACGCTGGCGGCCTGGTGCGAGTTGCGCGAGGACTTCCGCAGCTTCCGCGTGGACCGCATCGAGACGCTGGACGTGCTGCCGCAGCGCTTCCGCGACGAGCCGGGCAAGTCGCTGGCCGACATGCAGCGCCAGCTGTGCCCCGCGCCCGAGGGCGGCGAGGGCTGCGAGCCCGGCGGCCGGCCGGGCTGCGCGGTGTCCTGAGCCGGCTCAGCCGGGCTGGCGGCCCAGCACGCGTATCACCTCGGCCTCGGCCACCGGCTTGCTGATGAAGCCGTTCATGCCGGCATCCAGTGCGGCCTGGCGTTCCTGGTCCAGCACCGCGGCGGTGAAGGCGTGGATGGGCAGGGTGGCGGTGGCCGGGTCGGCGCGCAGCAGCTGGGTGGCGCGCAGCCCGTCGACCACCGGCATGTGCAGGTCCATCAGCACGCCGTCCAGGCGCTGGGCCTGGGCGAGGGCCAGCTGCACCGCCTGCTCGCCGTCCTCGGCCTCCAGCACCTCGGCGCCCAGGCGCTGCAGCAGCGCGGTGATGATGAGGCGGTTGACCGCGTTGTCCTCGGCCACCAGCAGGCGCTGGCCGGCCAGCGGGTAGCGCGGCGGTGGCGGAGCGGCGACCGGGGCCGCCGCCACCGGGCGTGCCGCGGGCAGCGCGATCTCGGCCCAGAACACGCTGCCGCTGTGGCCGTCGCTGTGCAGGCCCACGCTGCCGTTCATGCGCATGGCCAGCTCGCGGCAGATGGCCAGGCCCAGGCCGGTGCCGCCGAAGCGGCGCGTGGTGGAGTCGTCGGCCTGCGCGAAGGGCTGGAACAGCCGGTCCTGCAGCGCCAGCGGCACGCCGATGCCGCTGTCCGCCACCGCCAGGCGCACCCGGCCCGGGCCGGCCGGCGCCAGCTGCAGCAGGATGTGGCCGCGCTCGGTGAACTTCAGCGCATTGACCAGGAAGTTGGCCAGGATCTGCCGCACGCGCAGCGGGTCGCCCAGCACCTGGCGGGGCAGCTCGGGCGCGATCTCCAGCCGCATGTCCAGGCCGCGCTCGCGGCCCAGCGCCGCGCAGCCCTCGAAGCCGGCATGGGCCAGCGCATGCAGGTCGAACTCGGTGCGCTCCAGCTGCAGGTGGCCGGCCTCGATCTTGGAGAGGTCCAGCACGTTGGACACGATCTCGTTGAGCGACTCGGCGGCGCCCACCAGGTGGTCCAGGTATTGCGGCAGGCGCGGGTCGTCGGTGCCGGTCTGGCGCAGCAGCCGCGCCAGGCCCAGCACGCCGTTGAGCGGCGTGCGGATCTCGTGGCTCATGGTGGCCAGGAAGGCGCTCTTGGCATGGCTGGCCGCCTCGGCCTGCTGCTTGGCCGCCTGCAGCTCGCGCTCCTGGCGACGGCGCAGCGTCACGTCCTCGGCCACCCACAGCGTGGCCTCGCCGATGCGGCGGCCCTGGGCCAGGGACGCGGCCAGCGTGGCGGGCAGGCCGCGTGCGTTGAACTGCACCGTGATGCGGCGGCCGTCGGCACACAACACGTCGCGCTCGAAGGCCTGGGCGGCGCTGGCGATGTCCTGGGCCGAGGGCAGGGTGTCGCCGGCGTCCGCCAGGCGCGGTTCGGTGCCACCGAAGATCTCGCGCCAGCGCCGGTTCACGCGCTCGAAGCGGCCGTCGCGGGTCAGACCTATGCCCACGCCCGCGTGCTCCAGGATGGCGTCGCCCTCGATGCGGGCCAGCTCCATCTCGGTGATGTCGCGCACCAGCGTGACCGCGACCGGCTCGCCGTCCCAGTCGAAGCTGGCGGCCGACAGCAGCACGTCGCGCCAGATGCCGTCGCTGAGCTGCAGCGCCGAGCGGTAGTCGCGGACTATGCCCACGCCGGCCAGCGCGGCGCGCAGCCGGCGCGCGTCGCCCAGCTCGTTCCACAGGCCCAGCTCGAAGGCGCTGCGCTGCAGCAGCTCGGCCTCGTCGCGGCCCACCAGCTGCTGGAAGCCGGCGTTGGCGTAGACGATGCGGCCGTCCTCCAGCCGCGCCACACAGATCGCGTCGGGGCTGGCGCGCATCAGGCGGTCCAGCATGTCGGCGGTGCGACGGTGGCGCTGCTGCGCCAGGCGCTCGGCGGTGACGTTGTGGCTGACACCGCGCCAACCGGTGTGGCGGCCGTCCTCGTCGAACACCGGCTCGCCCGAGCTCAGCGCCCACACCAGGCGGCCGTCCAGCGCGCGGAAGCAGTTGATGTGGTCGCGGTAGGCGCGGCGCGCGCGGATGTCGTCCTGCAGCGCCGGGTAGTCGGCGTCTTCGACGATCTCCGGCCCGCCGGGCTGGCCCAGGCGCATGAATTCGTCGCGGCTGTGGCCGGTCAGCGCCTCGAACTGCTCTGAGATGTGGGTGAAGCGGAACTGCTCGTCGGTCTCCCAGTCCCAGTTGTGCGCGGCGCGCACCAGCCGGGCCAGGCGCTGCTCCTCGGCCATGGCGCGCTGCAGCGCGGCGCCCAGGATGCGGTTCAGCAGCAGTGCGGCGATCAGTGCGGAGCAGGCGATCAGCGAGTGCACGATCAGCCGGTCCACCAGCGCGGGCTGGGGCACGCCCTGGGGCAGCAGGCCGCGCGCCTCCAGCCCCGCCATCAGGCCCACCACGCCCAGGTAGAGCAGGGTCAGCAGCAGTGCCGCACGGTTGCCGGCCACGCCGCCCGCGGTGGTCACCAGCAGCGCGCCGGCGGCCAGCGCCACCGTGTTCACGCCCAGACCGGACACATAGGCGATCACCGCCAGCGCGCCGAGTGCGCCGACCAGCGCGGTGGTGGTGGCGACGCGGGCCCCGACGTGGCGGTGCAGCAGCTCGGTGAGGCCGGCCAGCGCCAGCAGCGCCAGGCCCATGCCACCGCGCAGTCCGGTGTAGTGGCTGCCCATCACGCCCGGCAGGCCCAGCATCCAGGCCAGCAGCACGGCCACGCCCACCAGGGCAAGCATGCCCGACAGCGCACGCGCCGCCAGGCTCAGCAGCGCGTTGCGGGCCTGCTCGGGCTCAGTCCGCGCTGAAGCCATTCGTGGCGTGGCTGCCGTCGCAGAAGGGTTTGGTCTGGCTGCCGCCGCAGCGGCACAGGCGCGCCTGCGCGACGCGGCAAACCATGCGGCCGGTGCCGCTGATGAACTCCATGGCGCCGCGCAACTGCAGCGGGCCGTTGGGCTCGGGCTCGATGTCCACCCAGCCGTCGCGCACCTCGGGCATCGCGGTGGGCAGACCCAGCAGGCCGGTGGCGGGCTCGCCGGTGGCGACGAAGCCGGCGTCATGGTGGCTGCCGTCGCAGAAGGGCTTGTTCTTGCTGGCGCCGCAGCGGCACAGCGTCAGCCGCATGCCCATGGGCTCGCCGCGCAGGCGCAGCGCACCGCGCACCGCATAGGGGCCAGACTCGCGCACGCTGACCAGGTTCACCGGCGGCGGCGCCTCGTCGGGCTCGCCGTCCTTGCGGCGGTACTGGATGGCGCCCGAGGGGCAGGCGTGGGCGATGTCCACCAGTCGCTCCACCGGCATCGCGTCCGGGTGTATCCAGGGGCCTTCCACATTGGCCAGGAAGACCTTGGGCGCGCCGGTCACGCAAAAGCGCGCATGGATGCAGCGGTCGGCCTGGTAGTTGAGCGTGAGCTTCTCGCCCTCCACGCTCTCGATGCCGTTGGCGACGGTGCGGGTGCCCGAGGCCGCGGCCGGCGCGGCGACCGGCGCCGGGGCAGACGCCGCGGGGCGGCCGGCGTCGCGCTGCACCAGGCCCAGGCCGGGGCCCAGGTCCAGGCTGCGCTCGGCGCGCGCCTTCAGGCCTTCCAGCACGGCCAGCGCCTGACCGACGCGCGGTCCGCCCAGGCAGGCCTGCAGCTGGCGGGTGCCGACGACGATCTCGTCCAGGCGCTCCAGGATGAAGCGGCGCGCGCTGGGGCCCGGCGGCAGCGCGGACGCGTCGCGCAGCGACACGAAGCTGACACCGGCGTTGCAGGTCGGGTTGGAGGGGCCGGCGGGCAGGCGGGCGGCTTGTTCGGCCAGCGGCGTCATCGCGCGCATCAGGCCCAGGCTGAGGTCCAGCAGCAGCCCCTTGTCGGCCGAGGGGCTGGGCAGCAGATAGGTCATGCCCAGCAGGCGCAGCATCAGGCCGTAGCAGGCGTTGGCAATGTCCACCGTGGCGATCGCGTCGCCATGCTCCAGCCAGACCCGGCCCTCGGGCCGCGGCGGGCGGCGCAGCACCGGGTTGGTGGCGGCCGGGTGGGCCGGCACGAAGTCGGGGTTGGCCGCGCACAGTTCGGCCAGCTCGGCGCGGATGTCGGCAAAGCGGTGGTAGTGGGAGCGCTCGCTGTCACTGGGCGCGCCCTCACCCTGGCGCACGATGGACTCGAAGGAGCTCAGCACCGTCTTGGAGCACAGCACGCGCTGCGCGCCGTCCAGGCGCAGCTCCTCGGGGCCCAGCTGCAGCGTGCGGTCGCCGCAGAAGGTGGCGTCCTCGCCGTGCGCCGCGGTGAAGGCGGTGATCTCCTGCGCCACGTCGGCGTAGAAGTGGCCCACGGTGTCGTAGTCGCAGGGCATGGGCGTGATGCGCCGGGCACCCACCGCGCGGGAGAACAGGTGGTCGCTGGCGAAGCCCTCGCCATCGGGCTCGTCGCTGCCCTCGGGACGCTCCAGATACACGAAGTGCTGCAGCGTCGCGGCGTTGAACGGGGCCAGTTTCACGACCACGCGGGCCGGCAGGTAGCCGGGGTTGAGCGGGAAGTTGTCGCGCCCCAGGTGGGGGGCGCCACCCAGCGCCGAGGTGATGTTCCAGACCGCCACCAGGTGGCCCATCTCCTCGATGGCCACGGCGATGATCTCGCGGCGCCAGCGCGCGGTGGCTTCCGCCTCGGCCGGCGACAGCCCTTCTTCCACCCCCTGCTTGAGGCTGAAGGCCGCGTACAGATAGGTGCACATCAGGTTGTGCTCCAGCTCCGCCGCCTCGTAGAGATGGTGCAGCAGCTGTTCGCGACTGGGGGTGTCAGGGGTCACGGTGCATCCTCTCTACGGCAGGGCACGGACCTTAGCACGCACGGCCCTGCGGCGGATCGCTTTATCTGTCGAGCGGTCTGCCTGCCCAAGGTATTGGCAAGACCTGGCACTTTGGAGGGGTTTTGTCCCGGCTCAGGCCCGGCCCAGGCCGGAGGCGTCGGTGGCTGCGACCGGGCGTCGCGGGTCCAGGCGCGCGGCCGGCAGTTCCACCCAGCGATGGAAGGGGCTGGCCAGGCGGTTGGACAGCCACCAGGCGCTCAGCAGCGCGAACGCGGCCAGGCCGATGGCGTCCGGCCCGGCGACGGCGGCCACCAGCGCGTTGGCCACCAGCAGCACCGGGAAGTGCAGCAGGAACAGCGCATAGGACTCGCGCCCCAGCCGGTTCAGCCGTTCGGCCAGCGCTTCGCCGGGCTGCCAGGGGTGGCGGTGGGCGAGCGCCAGCAGCACGGCCGTGGCCACGGCCAGTGCCAGGCGGCTGCGGAACTCGACGACCAGCGACGCAGCCAGCAGCGCCAGCAGCAGTGGCAGCGTCCAGCGCCCATGGCGCCACTGGCCCAGCCAGTGCACCAGCGCGCCCAGGCCGTAGGCGGCGAAGAAGTAGACAGCCAGGTGATCCAGCTCGGCAAAGCGGTTGAAGCCCCAGGCCGAGGCCAGCACCAGCAGTGCCACCAGCGCCAGGCTGCCGCTGCGCCGCCAGCGCGGCGGCAGGCGGCCGGACAGCGCCAGCAGCAGCGCGAGCAGCGCGAACAGCTGGAAGTCGATGGCCACATACCAGGCACCCGCGGTCAGCGATTCGTGGCCCAGCAGGTCCTGCAGCAGCAGCGCGTGGGCCAGCAGCTGCGTGGCACTCACCGAGCCGGGCACCAGGTCGGGCAGCCAGGGCTCAACGACTGCCGATGCCACCAGCACCAGGGCCACCGCCGCGATGAAGGGCAGGGCCAGGCGCAGGTAGCGCCGCCACAGCAGCTGCGGCAGTGGCGCGTTGAGCCCGCCGGCGCGCGGCGCCAGCCCGCGGGCGCTGAGGTAGCCGCCGATCACGAGAAAGATCTGCACCGCCAGCCGGCCATGCTGGTGCAGCAGCCCCGCCAAGGTGGGCAGGGCCGCATGCGCCGCACGGGCGATGGGGCCGTAGCTGAGCAGGTGGTGCAGGACGATGGCCTGGGCCGCCAGCGCCTTGAGGGCGTCGATATGCGGCAGACGACGAGCGGGAGTCATCAGCAGAGAAGCGCTCGGGCCTGCGCGATGGCAGGCCCGAGACTGGAAGCAAGCCGGAATTCTAGCGAGGCCGGCCGGGAAAACCCCATGGACCCACCCGCAGTCGGGTGGGCTTTGCGGGGTGCGGAAACACTCCTTAACCAAAAAGAGCTGCCCGCCCGCGTGTACCGGGTGGCCGCGCGGGGTCGCGGCGCGCTGGCTATGCTGGGGGCATGTGCAAATTCAGCAGGATTCCTCATCGAGCATGGCTGGCCGGTCTGGCCCTGTGGTGTTGCGGGGCCCCTGTGCAGGCTGCGGATGCGCCGCTGCCCACGGTGGCCCAGGTGGACCTGGCGCGCTATGCGGGCGCCTGGTACGAGATTGCCTTGCTGCCCAACCGTTTCCAGAAGCAGTGCGTGGCCGACACGCAGGCGCGCTACCGGCTGGACGGTGACCGCGTCGAGGTGCTGAACCGCTGCCGCACCGCCGATGGCACGGTGGACAGCGCCAAGGGTCGGGCCAAGGTCGTGGAGGGCAGCGGCAATGCCCGGCTGCGCGTGAGCTTCTTCTGGCCGTTCTACGGCGACTACTGGGTGCTGGCGCTGGACCCGGACTACCGCGAGGTGCTGGTGGGCGCGCCCAGCCGCCAGTACGCCTGGGTGCTGTCGCGCACGCCGCAGATGGACGAGCCACGCCTGACGGCGCTGCTGGACCGCGCGGCCGAGCTGGGATTCGACCGCGCAGCCTTCCGGCGCACGCCGCAGACCCAGCCACTGGACTGAGCCCGCGGCGGCTGCTTACTTGGCGGCGATCATCAGTTGGTTGTCCACCAGCTTCACGCCGTCCACGCTGCGCGCGATCTGCTCGGCCTTGTCCTTGTCCGCCTGGCTGGACACGGTGCCGCTGAGCTGCACCAGGCCGTCGGCATCGGTCTCCACATGGACCAGGGCCAGCGAAGACATCTTCTCGGCCGCCAGCAGCGTCTTGATCTTGGTGGTCACAACCGAGTCCTTGACCCAGACCTTGGCGGGGCTGGCGGGCTTGTCCTGGGCCTGGACGGCCAGCGGCGCGATCAGCGCGCCAGCGACGAGCAGCGAGGCGATGGGAGCAAACTTCATCATGTCCTGTCCTTTCATCATCGGCCGCGCCGGGTGGCGCCGCCTTGACGTCAATTTAGGAGGTGGCAGGGACAGGTCTTGCAGGACCGGGCGGCCTTGTCGCGTAGGAGCAGGCTGACCGCGCTTACATCTGCTCAAGCGGACCGGGCGGCCCATAAAAAAGGGCGCCCGAAGGCGCCCCCAAGGGTGTTCGGCCGCTCGAGAGCCGTCAACCGACTTCCTTTTGCAGGCGCTGCGCGATGCGCGCCTTCACCGCGGGCAGCGCGGCGGGCAGGTGATGGGCCAGCTGCGTGAACAGCTCGTCGTGCAGCTTCATCTCGGCATGCCATTCGGCGGCATCGATGCGGGTCACGGTGTCGAACTGCGCGGCAGAGAAGTCCAGGCCGGCCCAGTTGAGGTCGCCATAGTTGGGCGTCACGCCGAACACATGCTCCTCGCCGCCGCCTGTGCCCTCGATGCGGTCCAGCATCCACTTCAGCACGCGCATGTTCTCGCCATAGCCGGGCCACACGAACTTGCCGTCGTCGCCCTTGCGGAACCAGTTCACGCAGTAGATCTTGGGCAGGGTGGCGCCCGATGCGGCCAGCTTGGCGCCCAGGTCCAGCCAGTGCTGGAAATAGTCGCTCATGTTGTAGCCCATGAAGGGCAGCATCGCGAACGGGTCGCGGCGCACCACGCCCTGCTGGCCGGCCGCCGCGGCCGTGGTCTCGGAGCCCATGGTGGCCGCCATGTAGACGCCCTCGGTCCAGTCGCGCGCCTCGGTCACCAGCGGCACGGTGGTGGAGCGGCGGCCGCCGAAGATGAAGGCGTCAAGGGGCACGCCGGCCGGGTTGTCCCAGTTGGCGTCCAGCGCCGGGTTGTTGGTGGCGGCGACCGTGAAGCGCGCATTCGGGTGCGCGGCCTTGGCGCCGGTTTCCTTGGCGATGGCCGGGGTCCAGTCCTTGCCCTGCCAGTCGATGCAGTGGGCCGGCGGCGTGTCGGTCATGCCCTCCCACCACACGTCGCCGTCATCGGTCAGCGCGACGTTGGTGAAGATCACGTCGCGCTCCAGGCTGGCCATGCAGTTGGGGTTGGTGTGGGCGTTGGTGCCCGGCGCGACGCCGAAGTAGCCGGCCTCGGGGTTGATCGCGTAGAGCCGGCCATCGGCGCCCGGCTTGATCCAGGCGATGTCGTCGCCGATGGTGGTGACTTTCCAGCCGGCAAAGGCCTTGGGCGGGATCAGCATCGCGAAATTGGTCTTGCCGCAGGCGCTGGGGAAGGCCGCGGCCACGTGGTACTTCTTGCCCTGCGGGTTCTCCACGCCCAGCACCAGCATGTGCTCGGCCAGCCAGCCCGGGCTACCGGAGGGCCCCTCAGCAGCCTGACGGCCCATGGTGGACGCGATGCGCAGCGCAAAGCACTTCTTGCCCAGCAGCGCGTTGCCGCCATAGCCCGAGCCGTAGCTCCAGATCTCGCGGGTCTCGGGGTAGTGGACGATGTACTTGGTCTTGTTGCAGGGCCAGGGCACGTCGGCCTGGCCGGGCTGCAGCGGGGCGCCCACGGTGTGCACGCAGGGCACGAACTCGCCGTCGCTGCCCAGCACATCCAGCACCGCGCGGCCCATGCGGGTCATCAGGCGCATGTTGACCGCCACATAGGGGCTGTCGCTGAGCTCCACGCCGATGTGGGCGATGGGGCTGCCCAGCGGGCCCATGCTGAAGGGCACGACATAGAGCGTGCGGCCACGCATGCTGCCCTTGAAGAGGGCGTTGTCACCCGTCTGCAACAGCGTGCGCATCTCGGCGGGCGCCATCCAGTTGTTGGTGGGGCCGGCGTCTTCCTTCTGCGGCGTGCAGATGAAGGTGCGGTCTTCCACGCGGGCGACGTCGCTGGGGTCGGAATTCGCCAGGAAGCTGCCCGGACGCAGCTCGGGGTTGAGTTTCTTGAAGGTACCGGCGCGCACCAGCTGCTCGCACAGGCGCTGGTACTCCTCGGTGCTGCCGTCGCACCAGTAGACCGACGCGGCCCCGGTGAGCGCGGCGATCTCCGCCACCCAGGCGATCAGCCGCGGGTGCTGGACATAGGAGGGCAGGTTCAGGTTGAGGCCCTGCATCACGGGTTGGTTCATGGCGTTCCCAATCAATTGAAGTGCGATTGGGGCAGGCCCGTGACGGGCGCGGGGCTGGCCGAATGGCACTCAAGGCGGCTGGGGAGCCGATTCTTGGGCCAATGTAACCATGCCGTAACTCGCCGAGATGCGGGGGGTATGCAAAACGCTCATGAGGCCATGTTCCGAGGGGCTGGTGCGCCGCCGGCCGGCTCACCGACCTGAGGCAGCCAGCGGCCGTCGTGGACCTCGTCGAAGCAGTAGACCGCGGTGTTGTCCATGGGCAGGCCCAGCTGGAAGCGCCGGAAGGCCCGCATGTCGTTGGAGTCCCGGGTGCCAAAGCCCAGCAGCTGCCAGACCAGCATGCTGATCCAGATGCCATGGCCGAAGGCGACCGCCTCGTGGCCCAGCGTCGGCATCCGCCGCTCGCGAAAGCGCCTCACCCGTGCGGCGAACTCCTGAAAGGTCTCGGCCTGCGTGCCCATGCGGCGCTGCGGATCGGCGTCCGCCCAGTAGGCCTCGGCGATGGGGCGGCGTTGCTCCCCGGTGAGGCCAGCGATCAGCGCCGGGTCCAGCGCATCGAGCTCCTGCAGTTCGGGCACGGGCAGGGCGCTCCGCCCCAGGCGTTCGGCATAGGGCCTGGACGTGTCCAGCGCGCGCACAAACGGTGAGCTCAGCAGCTCGCTGGGCGCGGGCGGCAGCCGCTCGGCGACCGTGGCGGCCTGCCGGTGGCCCAGCTCGGTCAGGGGAATGTCGGCATGAGCCATGGTGACCCCGCCGGCATTGGCGAGGCTTTGACCATGGCGAACGAGGATGAGGCGGCGCATGGCCGTGACGATAACGGCAGGACCGAACGGTCCGGGCTCAGCGCAGCACCCTCACCTTGATATTGCGGAAATGGGTCTCGCTGCCGGGGTCATGGCCCTGAAGTGCAAAGGTGCCGCCCTTCAGCAGGCGTTGCTCCAGCCCCTGGGCGCGCGGCGGGTTGGGCGGCTCGGTGTAGTCCACGATGAGGCGGCCGTTGATGCGCGTGATGACGCGCTGGCCCTGCACGCGGATGGTCAGCGTCTGCCATTCGCCGTCCGTCGCGGTGACCTCGGGATAGTCCACCACGCCCCACAGGCCGCCGGTGCGGCTGGGGTCGCTGTGCGAGTTGTTGACCTGCACCTCGTAGCCCTTGGCCGGCCAGCCCACGGCCTGCCACTCGGTGTGGAAGTAGACGCCGGAGTTGGCCCGGGGCCAGGTCTTGAGCTCCACGCTGAGCTCGAAGTCCTGGAACCGGTGCTGGGCGACAGTGCCGACGTAGAACAGGTGGGAGCGCGGGCCGTGCACGACGATCTCGCCGTCCTTCACGCTGAAGGTGCCGGGCTGGTCGCTGGCGCGCCAGCCGTCCAGCGTCCGGCCGTCGAACAGCAGCTGCCAGCCCTCGGCCTGCTCGGCCGGGCTCAGGGTGTTGGCTTGCGGGGTGGTGGTCATGGCGTTGCAGCCGGCCAGCAGGGCCAGCGGGATCAGGGTGGCTTGGAGCAGCTGGCGTTTGTTCATGGCTTGAGGCCCACGAGTTGGATCACGGCCGTGGGCGGGCCGGCGAATTCGGCACTGGGCGTGTTGCCGACGAAGCCCAGGTCTTTCATGCCGGCGGGCGTGGTGTAGAAGCCGCCGGCGGTGAGGTCGCGAAAGCGCGCGAAGAAGCGTGCCGGCTCGGCCAGCGCCGGGTCGGCGGGGGGCTGTACCGCCAGCGCATCGGCCAGCTGGGTCTGCTGCGCCGGGGCGGCATCGGCGAAGGCGGCGCCGAAGCGGCGCTGGGATTCGCCATCCAGCCAGGCCAGGCCCTGCAGGATGGTGGCGCGGTCCTGGCGCTGTGCGGGGTAGGGCGCGCTGATCCACTCGTCGATGAAGACCTGCACCTGCAGCTCGGCGGCGCTGGGCGAGTGTTCGTCGGCCGGGATGATGAGCGCGCACAAGGCCGCGGCGCAGCGGCGCTCGCGCTCGGTGAAGCTCAGCGGCCACAGCTCGCCGGCGCGGTAGCTGCGCGTGAGATCGGGGTCGGTGGCGGTGCGGCGGGCCTGGGACGGCGCGGGGGCGGCGGGCTTGGCGAACGCGGGCGAGCCGGCGGCCGTGCTGGCTGCCAGCATCCATTGCAGGGAACTGCGGCGGTCCATGGGTCAGATCTCCTTGCGGCGCAGGCGTTCGACGATGTGGTCGGCGGTGCGCCAGGCCAGCGCCATGATGGTGAGCGTGGGGTTCTTGTCCGCGTTGGACGCGAAGGTGGCGCCGTCGGCCACGAAGAGGTTGGGCACGTCCCAGGTCTGGCCCCAGCGGTTGGTGACCGAGTGGCGGCGGTCCGCGCCCATGATGGCGCCGCCCACCTCGTGGATGATGGAGCCGCCGTTGGCGATGGCCTTGCGGCCGTCCAGCTCGGGCCCGCCCTGCACCTTGCCGCCCATGGCCTCGACGAGGGCCGCAAAGGTCTTCTGCATGTGGGCGGCCTGGCGGGTCTCGTGCTCGCTCCACTGCCAGTGAAAGCGTAGCACCGGGATGCCCCAGCGGTCCTTCACCGCGGGGTCGATCTCGCAGAAGGACTGCTCGTTGGGAATCATCTCGCCACGACCCGAGAAGGACACGAAGGAGCCGTAGTAGCGGCGCACGTCCTGCTTGAACTTCGCGCCGTAGTTGCCGCCGCCGTTGAGCCACTGCAGGCCCGCGCCCGTGCTCATGCCGGGCATGCGCCGGCCGGTGCCCAGCTCGATGTGATAGCCGCGGGCAAAGCCCAGTTCGCCCTTGAGCTGGGGGCCGTACAGCCACCAGGGCGCGTACAGGTGGGAGCCGCCGGCGCCGTCCTCGTTGTGGGGCGGCAGGTTCTCCAGCAGCGGGATCTGGCCCACCAGGTCCGAGCCCACGGTGTCCATCAGGTAGCGGCCCACCTTGCCGCTGGAGTTGGCCAGGCCGTCGGGGAAGCTGGCGGACTTGCTGTTCAGCAGCAGGCGTGCGGTCTCGGCCGCGCTGGCGGCCAGCACCACCACGCGCGCCTGCGCCTCCTCGTGGCGGCCGGTGCGGCGGTCGACGAAGCGCACGCCACGGGCCTTGCCGTTACGGCCCAGCACCACCTCGTAGGCCATCGCGTCGCAGACGATGTCCAGCTTGCCGGTGTCCAGAGCGGGCGGCAGGTGTACCGCGGTGGATTGATAGGTCGCGCGTATCGAGCAGCCGCGGCCGCAGGGCGTGGCCCAGAAGCAGGCGGCGCGGCGCTGCATGTCGGCCACCAGGATGCGCTGGGCCGTGGGGTTGCCCGGGTGCAGCCGGGCGGGCAGCGTCTTGTGGTCCAGCGGCCGGGTCAGCACCGCGCGATGGATGGGCACGACCGGCACGCCCAGGCCGGCGCCGCGCTGCTGCACCAGCAGCTCGCCCACGCGCGCCTTGGGCGGCGGCAGCAGCACGCCCTCGGGCGAGTCGGGCGTGTTCTCCAGCCCCTCGTTGCTGCCGTAGATGCCCACCAGCATCTCGACCTTGTCGTAGTAGGGGGCCAGGTCTTCATAGGCGATGGGCCAGTCCAAGCCCAGGCCGTCGCGGCTGCGGGGCTTGAAGTCGTAGGGCCCGTTGCGCAGCGAGATGCGGCCCCAGTGGTTGGTGCGGCCGCCCAGCATGCGCGCGCGCCACCAGTCGAAGCGCTGCGTTTCGTCTCTGCTCGCCTGGGTGTAGGGCTCGCCGGGCACCTGCCAGCCGCCGTCCACGGTGGCGTCGTAGAAGCCGAAGGGCTTGTCCGGCGTGCCGGCGCCGCGCAGCGGCGCGTCGGCATTGGTCTGGAACATGGGCGTCTCGCGCGCCGGGTCGTAATGGCGGCCGGCTTCCAGCATCAGCACGCGCACGCCATCCATTGCGAGCGTGTAGGCGGTCTGGCCGCCGCCTGCGCCCGAGCCGACGACGATGACGTCGTAGTCGCGCCGCAGCTGGCGGGGGGTCACGAAAGGCAAATGCATCTCCTCGTCAAAGCCTGCTCAGGCCAGTGTGCATGGCGCGCGGCCGCCTGCCCAGCGGGTCTTCTCGCAGATACTGCGAGGCCTTGCTGTGCCTGGTGGAGGCTGTCATCCGAGTCGTTAGCGTCAACACTGCCGCCGTGCAGGATTTGTCCACGCCCAAGGGGGTGGTGCGCAGTGCCATCTGCAAGCAGGCCCGCGACGGGCGCATCGCCGTGGGCGAGCTGGGCCTGGCGGGTGACGAGCAGGCCGACCCGCGCTACCACGGCGGGCCGGGCAAGGCGATCTATGCCTACCCGCAGGAGCACTACGAGTTCTGGCGCACCGTGCGCGGCCAGGCCAAGGTGACGGGCGAGTTGCTGCCGGGCGGCCTGGGTGAAAACCTGACCCTGCTGGGCCTGCAGGAGCACCAGGTCTGGCAGGGCGATGTGCTGCGCTTCCCGGACTGCGAGCTCATCGTCAGCGAACCGCGCGAGCCCTGCTTCAAGTTCAACGCGGTGATGGGCTTCTCCCAGGCCGCCAAGCTGATGGTGCAGAGCGGCTACTGCGGCTTCTATCTGGCGGTGAAGCGCTCCGGCACGCTGGCGGCGGGCGAGGCCTTCGAGCTGCTGCCCGGCCCGCGCGAGCTGGGCGTGCGCGAGTGGTTCAAGGCCAAGATGTCGCGCAAGGCTTGAGTCCTTGATGCCAGGGCGACGTGCGCTGCTGCTGGCCGCGGCCGGCTGGCCCTGGGCGGCCCAGGCCCGGCCGGTGCTGCGGGTGGGGCCGCAACGCGCCTGCAAGAGCCTGGCCGCAGCGGCGCGCGAGGCGCGCGACGGCATGCTGGTCGAGGTGGACGCGGGCGACTATGTCGGTGACGTGGCGGTCTGGCCCCAGCACGACCTGACCCTGCGCGCGGTCGGCGGGCGGGTCACGCTGATCGCGGCGGGGGCCCATGCGCAGGGCAAGGGCCTGTTCGTGATGCGTGGCCAGCGCCAGCGCATCGAGGGCTTCGACTTCACCGGCTGTACCGTGCCCGACCGCAATGGCGCCGGCGTGCGGCTGGAGGCCGGTTCGCTGACGCTGGTGGACTGCGGCTTTCGTGACAACGAGAACGGCCTGCTGAGCAGCAACGATGCGAGCGTGGAGCTGGACATCGTCGACTGCGAGTTCGGCCCCATCCTGCTGCGCGATGGCCGCACGCACAATCTCTACGTGGGCGCGATCGCGCGGCTGGCGGTCAGCGGCAGCTACTTTCACCATGGCCTGCTGGGCCATCTGCTGAAGAGCCGCGCGGCGCTCAACCACATCCTCTACAACCGGCTCACCGACGAGATCGGCGGGCGCGCCAGCTACGAGCTGGAGCTGCCCAACGGCGGCGTGGCGGTGGTGATGGGCAACCTGATACAGCAGAGCTCCACGACCGAGAACCCCCATGTGATCTCGGTGGGCAGCGAGGGCACCAGCGCCGGCCGGCAGGCGCTCTACCTGGTCAACAACACGCTGGTGGACCTGCGGCCGCGCGGCGGCGTGTGGCTGCGCGTGGCCGCGCCGCAGACCGAGGTGGTGCTGGGCAACAACCTGCTGGTGGGCGGGCCGCCATTGGCGGCCGACGGCTACTGGACGCGGCGCGCCAATTTCAACGTGGACCTGGACGAGTTCGTGCGCGCGGCGCGCGACGACTACCGGCTGCGGCCGGACTCGGCGCTGCGTGGCCGCGCGGCAGACGCGGGTGAAGGCGGCGGTCTGGCACTCAGGCCCACGCGCGAATACCGCCATCCGCACACCAGCGTGGCGCTGGCCGTCCCGGCGCGCCACCCGGGCGCCTTCCAGGGCTGAGGCTTCAGCGGCGCACGCGCACCGCGACCACGCCCAGGCCGGCCAGCAGCAGGGCCAGCGTCTGCGGCTCGGGCACCGGCGTCGTGAAGCCCAGTTGCTGGCTGGCAATCTGTTGCAGGGCCAGCGCGGTGTCGGCGCCGATGCCCAGGTCGGCCGCGGCCTGCTCGGCGCTGCCCAGCGACAGCGGGTCCAGCCCGGTGATGCTGCCGAACAGCATCAGCGCGGACAGGTAGGAGCCGTACTTGCTTGCGTGCAGGCGGTCCTTCCACCACAGGTCCAGCCCGGCGGCCGGCGTGATCCAGGTGCCGTCGGCACCGTAGAAGCCGCTGCCCGCGGCCAGGCCCTGGTCCACCGCGCGCTGGAAGGCGTCGCCCACCGGCACCACGCCGGCAAAGGCCGGGTTGCTGGTGGCCTTGGCGTAGAAGGAGCTGTGCAGGTCGGCCGTCATCGCGGCCAGGCTGCCGTAGTACAGCGTCGCGGCGCCACCGGCGCTGCTGGTGTCGACGATGGGGCTGCCGTCGGGGCTGCTGGTGTCGGGCGTGGTGATCTTGTGGGCCTCCACCATGTCGGGCCGCGCCCAGGTCTGCTCCAGGTAGACCTGGGTGGCGGCGCTGGCGTTCGGGTTGGCCGGGATGTTGCGCACCGTGTTGCAGCTGGCCTGCGACAGGCCGGTGGCCATGCAGGCGGCCAGGCCGCCGTAGAGCTGGGTCTCGGTGTAGCTCTGGGCCGCACCCTGGTGGATGAAGTTCTCGAACTTGTCCGCGTAGGCGTTGAAGGCCGCGAGGTTGGCGTTTTTGCCCTTGCCGGCGGGCAGGGCGGCGTCGCTCTGCTCCTGCAGCACCACCTTGTCCCAGGTCTGGCTGGCGACATTGCCGCGCAGGTCCCAGGTGCTGTTGGCCGTGTTGAGGAACTGGCCACGCAGCGAGGCCGCGTTGCGGGTGGACAGCGACACGTCGTAGTTCAGCCCCGCCTCGTCGGTCATCTTCTTGAAGATGCCGGGCACGCCGCCCCAGGGATGGGGTTCCCAGGCATTGGTGCCGCTGGGGTTGGCGGCCCAGAAGCCGGCGGTCAGGTCGTGCACGTTGGCGGCGTTGTAGCTCATCACCGGATCGACCCGGCCGAAGGTGTAGCTGTTGCCGACGAACAGGATCTTGACCGGGTCGGCCGCGTGGGCGGCCTGGGTGGTCACTTGCAGCAGGGCGGCCAGTGTGAGGCCGAGCAGGCGGTGCATGAACGTCTCCTTTTGTGGTGTGCCCGCGTCCCAGGCGCGGAGACCCGCACGGTAGGGCCGGGTCTTGCAGTCGTCAAATATCTGAAGACCGCTATTTGCATATGCTGCGCATATGGATTTGCGACAGCTGCGCTACTTTCTCGCGGTGGCCGAGGCCGGCCACATCACCCGCGCCGCCGAGCGCCTGGGCCTGCAGCAGCCGCCGCTGAGCCAGCAGATCAAGGCGCTGGAGACCGAGCTGGGGCTGGTGCTGTTCGAGCGCCATGCGCGCGGCGTGGCGCTGACCGAGGCGGGCCGGCTGCTGCAGTCCGACGCACGTGGCTTGGTGGAGGGTGCGGCCGCGCTGCAGCAGCGCATGGCGCTGTTTGCGGCCGGCCAGCGCGGGCCGCTGGCGCTGGGCTTTACCAGTTCGGCCGCAGCCCATGCCTTTGTGCCGCGGGTGCTGAGCGCCTGCCGGCGCCTGCATCCGGACATCGCGCTGGAGCTGTCGGAGTGCAATGCGGCGGAGCTGACCGAGGCGCTGCAGGCCGGGCGCCTGCACTGCGGCTTTCTGCGCGTGCCGGTGGCGCGGCCCGAGGGCCTGGACTTCGAGACCCTGTTCGACGAGCCGGTGCTGCTGGTGCTGCCGCTGGACCACCCGCTGGCCGGTGCGGAGGGCGAGCCCGTGCCGGTGGCGCTGCTGCGCGACGAGCGCTTCATCCTCGTGCGCCGCCCCGGTGCGCCGGGCCTGTACGCGGAGCTGCTGCAGCGCTGCCGCGAGGCCGGCTTCGAGCCGCGCATCGCGGCCGAGGTGCCGCGCATGCTGACCAACCTCAACCTGGTGGCCGCGGGCGCCGGCATTTCGGTGGTGCCGGCTTCCATGCGCGGCGTGCATGCGCATGCGATCGCCTACCGCGAGCTCGCCGCCAAGCCGGCCCTGCATGCGCCGATGACGCTGGTGTGGCGGCGCAATGCGCTGCCCGGCCCCACGGCCACGCTGCTGGCACTTGTGCGCCGGCTGGCGGCCGAGCCGGGCTGACGACCTCAGCCCGCGCGGCGGCGGCGCAGCGCCAGGCCGGCCAGGCCCGCGCTCAGCAGCAGCAGCGAGGCGGGCTCGGGCACCGGCAGCGCGGTGAAGTGGCCGCTCAGCTCGGTGCGCAGGCCGGTGGGGCCGCTGTAGTTCTCGACGATGAAGTCCAGCGTGTTGATGCCGGCCACGAAGCCGCTACTGGCGACGAAGCTGGCGAAGCTGCTGTAGCTGCCCCAGCTCACGCCCAGGCTCTGGCCGTTCAGCAGCACGTCCACCACCTGGTTGTCGGCCGTCACCTGGCCATCCAGCGAGGCGGAGGCCGTGTCGTAGCCGCTGAGGTCGAACTGGGTGCGAAAGACGAAGGTCGCGCCCGCGCCCAGGTCGGCCGCGTAGCCGCCGCCGTCCACCTGCACGGTGATCCATTTGGAGCTGCTGCTGGGCGCCAGCCAGTAGCCGGGGAAGCCGGCCGCGTCGTTCACGCCGTAGACCGGCGTGCCGTCGATCAGCTGGTAGTGCGGGTCGACCGCACCTATGGCCAGCACGTTGCCACTGGCGTCCAGGCCGGTGCTGAACAGGCCCACATCGGCCTGGGCCGTGGCGGCCGCCAGGCTCAGCAGCGCGGCCGCCAGCGGTTTGAGGGGCAGGGAGGTGACAGACATGCGGGCTCCTGGGGTGCTTGGGGCAGGGCGCCTGAGCGCCCCTGCCTGCAGTCTGTCCGCCACTCCGGGGCGCTCGCAAGCGCCCCGCCGCACCGCCTCACCCGTTCAGGTGAGGGCCGCGCGCGGATAGTCGGTGAAGCCCTGGGCGCCGCCGCCGTAGTAGGTCTCCTTGTGGCCCTCGGCCCAGGGCAGATTGTCGCGTATGCGCTCGAACAGGTCCGGGTTGGCGATGAAGGGGCGGCCGATGGAGACCGCGTCGGCGCGGCCCGAGGCCACGGTCTCCAGCGCCATGTCGCGGGTGTAGCCGTTGTTCAGGATCACCGGGCCCTGGAAGCGCTGGCGCAGCGCCTCGTAGTCGAAGGGCGCGCTGTCGCGCGGGCCGCCGGTCGTGCCCTCCACCAGCTCCAGGAAGGCCAGCTTCAGCGGCGCCAGGCGCTCCACCACATGGTTGAACAGCGCCTGCGGGTTGCTGTCCTGGCCGATGTCGTTGGACGGCGTCACCGGCGACAGGCGCAGCGAGGTGCGGCCCGGGCCTATGGCCTCGGCCACTGCGGTCATCACCTCGATCAGCAGGCGGGCGCGGTTCTCCATGGAGCCGCCATAGGCGTCGCTGCGGTCGTTGGCGCTGTCGCGCATGAACTGGTCCAGCAGATAGCCATTGGCCGCGTGCACCTGCACGCCGTCGAAGCCGGCGGCGATCGCGTTTTTCGCGGCCTGCGCGTAGTCGGCGATCAGCTGCGGAATCTCGTCGGTGCGCAGCGCGCGCGGTTCATCGGTGGGCACCAGCTCGCCGTGGGCGGCGTAGGTGCGGGTCCTGGCTGCTCGGGGGGTGGACGACACCGGCGCCTGGCCGCCCGGTTGCAGGCGCTTCACCGAGATGCGGCCCACGTGCCAGAGCTGCACCACGATCTTGCCGCCGGCCGCGTGCACCGCGTCCGTGACCGGCTTCCAACCGGCGATCTGCTCGGCGCTGTGCAGGCCGGGGGTGTCGAAATAGCCCTGGCCGTCGGGGCGGATCTGGGTGGCTTCGGTGATGATGAGGCCGGCGCTGGCGCGCTGGCGGTAGTACTCGACATGCAGCGCCTGGGGCACCTGGCCCAGCGCGCGGTTGCGGGTCAGCGGGGCCATCACGAGACGGTTGGCGACGGTGATGTCACCGAAGTTGGCGGGATCGAACAGCGTGGTCATGGAGTCCATGCGGGGTGAAAAGAACGGGCGCAAGGCTAACTGCGCCCGCTTTCCCCATGCCGCCTGCGGTTGTGCCGGCCTGTGTTAGCGACAATCGCGCCATGCTCGCCTACCGCCACGCCTTTCATGCCGGCAACCATGCCGATGTCCTCAAGCACCTGGTGCTGACCCGCGTGCTGCGCTACATGGGCGAGAAGGACAAGCCCTACACGCTGATCGACACCCACGCCGGCGCCGGCGGCTACTCCATCGAGGGCCGCTACGCGCAGAAGAACGGCGAGTACGCCAGCGGCATCGCCCGGCTCTACGACGAGGCCGACACGCTGCCCGCGCCGCTGGCCGACTACGTGGGCCTGGTGCGCGCCTTCAACCCCGATGGCCAACTGCGCCAGTACCCCGGCTCGCCGGCCATCGCCAACCTCGTGCTGCGCGACACCGACCGGCTGCGCGCCTACGAGCTGCACCCGACCGACCACCGCATCCTGGCCACCTACCTGGAGAGCCGGCCCAACACCCAGGTCAGCGACCGCGACGGCTTCGCCGCGATCAAGGCCGAGCTGCCCTCGCCCACGCGCCGCGCGGCGCTGCTGATGGACCCGCCCTACGAGATCAAGAGCGACTACGCCAAGGTGCTGACCGCGCTGCGCGAGGCGCTGGAGCGCGCGGCCGACACCGTGACCATGATCTGGTATCCGCAGCTGCAGCTGCTGGAGTCCAGCCAGCTGGTGCCGCGCCTCAAGGCCAGTGCCGACGCGCTGGCCAAGAAGGGTTGGCTGCATGCCCGCCTGACCGTGACCCAGGCCGACGAGCGCGGCTTCGGCATGCTGGGCAGCGGCATGTTCATCGTGAACCCGCCGTTCACGCTGCACGACGAGCTGGCCGAATGCCTGCCGCTGCTGGTGGACCGCCTGGGCCAGTACGACGGCGCCAACTTCGTGCTGGAGCAGCGCGCCGCATGAGCCGCCGCGGGTCCGCAGCGCCGCCGCCGGCGGGTGCCGCCAGCGAACGCGGCGCGGCCGTGACCATGGAGCAGATCGCCGCCCTCGCCGGCGTCTCCACGATCACGGTGTCGCGCGCGCTGCGCGACAGCGCCTCGGTCGCGCCCGCCACGCGCGAGCGCATCAAGCAGCTGGCCGAGCAGGCCGGCTATCGCTTCAACCACCATGCGCGCAATCTGCGGCTGCGCCGCAGCCATCTGGTGGCCGTGGTGCTGGAGATGCAGCCCGATGCCGACCGGCCCATGACGGACGCCTACCCGCTGCAGCTGCTGGGCGGCATCACGCAGGAGCTGACCTCGCGCGGCTACAGCGTGCTGCTGTCGGCGCTGCAGGGCGTGGCCCAGGGCGTGGCGGCGTCGGCGGACGGCGTGATCCTGCTGGGTCAGGGCGCGCACGGTTCGGCGGTGCGGACCGTGGAGGCGCTGGGCCTGCCGCTGGTGGTCTGGGGCGCCGAGCATGGCCGCGGCGCGCAGGTCGTGGTGGGCGGCGACAACGCCCATGGCGGCGCCTGTGCGGCCGAGCGCCTGATCGCGCTGGGCCGGCGCGAGCTGCTGTTCCTGGGGGATGTGAGTCACGCGGAGGTGCGCGACCGTCAGCAGGGCTTCGCGAAGACGCTGAAGAAGGCAGGCATCCCCGGGCTGCGGGCCCACACGCTGACGCCGGCGGCCTTCACCTTTGGCGCCGGCTTCACCGCGGTGCAGGCCCACCTGGCGCGTGGCGGCGCGGTGCCGGACGGCCTGTTTGCCGCCAGCGACCTGCTGGCCATGGGGGCGGTGCGCGCCTTCACCGATGCGGGCCTGGCCGTGCCGGCCGCGGTGTCGGTGATCGGCTATGACGACTCTCCCGGTGCGCAGAGCTTTGCGCCGCCGCTGAGCAGCGTGCGCCAGGACTGGCACCACGGTGGCGTGCTGCTGGCGCGCAAGGTGCTGGACCTGATCGCGGGCCAGCCCGCGGCCAGCGAGATCATGCCCACCGAGCTGGTGGTGCGGGCCACCTGAGGCCGCGTCTGCAGCTTTGTTGAGCTGGGACAAGTCCCACATCGTCCGGTCTGTGAAGCTTCGCACACCGCAGGCCTTGTCATCGGCCCGGTCTTCACTAGCATCGGACGGTTTCACAAACGACCTGGAACCGCCGGCCCACGAGGTCGGTCAGGGAGGCCCTCATGAACCTATCCGCCTGGATGCGCAGCTTCACCATCCGTACCCGCATGCACGGGGCGATCGCGATGGTGCTCACCATGTTTGCTGCTTTGGGCCTGACCGGCCTGCTGGGCGGGCGCCATCTGGTGGCGTTGAACGACAGCCTGATGATGCACTCCCAGCACGAGGTGGCGCAGATCAGCGCGGTGCGCCAGGCGCTGTCGGACGTGCGCCTGGCGGAGAAGGAGATGGTGATCGCCTACGAGGAGCCTGAGCAGGTCAAGCAGCACCGCCAGCGCTGGGACGAGGCCACGCAGCGCCTGGCCACTGCGCTGAATGCGCTGCTGCAGGGCGAGGAGGACGAGGACAACCCGCTGGCGCGCGAATCGCTGAAGCTGCTGGAAGACTACCGCGCGAGTGCCCAGCCGGTGCTGAGCCAGATCGCGTCCGGCGGCTTCGACACCGCGCGTGTGGCCGACCGCATGCTGGCCCGGCCCAAGTCCTCCATGGTGGAGATCGAGAAGCGCGTGGAGCGCATCGCGGCCATCGTGCAGACCGAGGGCAAGGCCATCGAGGCCGAGTTCGACAGCGAGATCCGTCGCACCGGCTACCGCTCGCTGGCGGTGCTGGCCATCATCATGCTGCTGGTCGTGCCGCTGACCCTGGTCAACTCGGCGTCCATCATCAGCCCCATGCGCTATGCGAGCTCGGTGGCCCAGTCCATCGCGGGTGGCGACCTGAACAACAGCATCCGTGTGGTGGGCCGTGACGAGGCGTCCGACCTGCTGCGCGCGCTGGACTCCATGCAGACCAGCCTGCGCAACCTGGTGGGCCAGGTGAAGGATTCCACCCACCTGATCGAGAGCGCCAGCAACGAGGTGGCCTCCGGCAACCAGGACCTGAGCCAGCGCACCGAGCAGGCCGCGTCCAGCCTGCAGCAGACCACCAGCTCCATGGACGACCTGACGGCCGGCGTGCGCCACGGCGCCGAGGCGGCCGACACCGCCAAGGCGCTGGCGCTGGGCGCGGCCGAGGTGGCGCGCCGCGGCGGCGATGAGGTGGCCCGGGTGGTCAGCACCATGGACGAGATCAACACCAGCTCCAAGCGCATCGCCGACATCGTGGGTCTGATCGACAGCATCGCGTTCCAGACCAACATCCTGGCGCTGAACGCCGCCGTCGAGGCCGCGCGGGCGGGCGAGCAGGGCCGCGGCTTCGCGGTGGTGGCGGGCGAGGTGCGCGCGCTGGCGCAGCGCTCGGCCGGTGCGGCGCGCGAGATCAAGACGCTGATCTCGGCCAGTGTGGAGCGAACCGACGAGGGCGCGCGCCTGGTGCAGCACGCGGGGCTGACCATGCAGGAGATCGTGGACAACGTGCAGCGGGTCAGCGACATGATCGGCGAGGTCGCCGAGGGCGCGGCCGACCAGAGTGCGCGCATAGGCAAGATCAACGGCGCGGTCTCGCAGCTGGACAACATGACCCAGCAGAACGCCGCGCTGGTGGAGCAGTCGGCCGCGGCGGCCGAGAGCCTGCGCCAGCAACTGCACCTGCTGTCGGGCGCGGTGGCCCAGTTCCGCATCGACGGCCGGGCCTGATCCGGGGCGGGCCGCTTGGTCCGCCTAGAATGCAGCACAGCGCCGATTTGTTCCAGATTGCGGGCGCTCTACAAATGCCGCTAAACAGGACGTCCCCGACAAACGGCGTCCCGCAGGTGGCGCCTTTTTTGTTTTGGGGGTGGCCATGAGCGGCCTGTCGGTGGGCGAGGTATCGCCCCAAGTCTTTCACTTCGAGGAACCGCTGCGGTTGCGCAGCGGCACGGCCTTCGGGCCCTATGAGCTGACGGTCGAGACCTACGGCCAGCTCAACGCCCGGCGCGACAACGCGGTGCTGGTGTGCCATGCGCTGAACGCCAGCCACCACCTGGCCGGCACCTATGCGGGCCAGCCCAGGAGCGAGGGCTGGTGGGACAACCTCATCGGCCCGGGCAAGCCGCTGGACACGGACAAGTTCTTCGTCATCGGCATCAACAACCTGGGCTCCTGCTTCGGCTCCACTGGGCCCATGCACATCAATCCGGCGACCGGCAAGGCCTGGGGCGCGGACTTTCCCGTCGTCACGGTGCACGACTGGGTGGACGCCCAGGCCCGCGTGGTCGAGCGCCTGGGCATAGACCAGCTCGCCGGAGTGCTGGGCGGCAGCTTGGGCGGCATGCAGGCGCTGGACTGGGCGCTGCGCTACCCGGACCGGCTGGCCCACTGCATCGCGATCGCGACCGCGCCCAACCTGTCGGCGCAGAACATCGCGTTCAACGAGGTCGCGCGGCGCGCCATCGTGACCGACCCCGACTTCCATGGCGGCCATTTCTACGAGCACGGCGTGGTGCCCAAGCGCGGCCTGCGCGTGGCACGCATGATCGGCCACATCACCTATCTCTCGGACGACGTGATGGCCGAGAAGTTCGGCCGCGAGCTCAAGAGCGGCGAGCTGGGCTACACGACCCAGGACATCGAGTTCCAGATCGAGAGCTATCTGCGCTACCAGGGCGACAAGTTCAGCGACTACTTCGACGCCAACACCTATCTGCTGATCACGCGGGCGCTGGACTACTTCGACCCCGCGCGCGAACACGGTGGCGACCTGGCGCGCGCGTTCGCGGCCGCCCGGGCCAAGTTCCTGGTCGCGAGCTTCACCACCGACTGGCGCTTCTCGCCGGCGCGCTCGCGCGAGATCGTGAAGGCGCTGCTCGACAACAAGTTGGACGTGTCCTATGCCGAGATCGATGCCCCCCATGGGCACGACGCCTTCCTGCTGGAAGACCCGCGCTACCACGGCGTGCTGCGCGCCTATTTCGAGCGCATTGCCGCGGGCTTTGCGACACCCGCCGGCCTGGCACTGAAGGGGGTGGCGGTATGAGTTTCGATCCTGCGATCGCGGCCCTGGTGCCGCCCGGCTCGCGCGTGCTGGACCTGGGTTGCGGCACCGGCGAGCTGCTGGAATACCTGATCAAGCAGCGCGGCTGCAGCGGCTACGGTGTCGAGCTGAACGACGCCAACCTGCTGGCCTGCGTGAAGCGCGGCGTCAACGCGATACAGCTCAACCTGGAAGAGGGCCTGTCCATCTTCGAGGACCAGAGTTTTGACGTGGTGCTGCAACTGGAAACGCTGCAACACCTGCGCAACGCGGAGCAGATGCTGAAGGAAACCGCCCGCGTGGGCCGCCTGGGCATCGTCAGCTTTCCCAACTTCGCACACTGGCCCAACCGGCTGCAGGTGTTGACTGGCCGCATGCCGGTCACGCGTGCGCTGCCCTACGAGTGGTACGACACGCCCAACATCCGGGTCGGCACCTTCACCGATTTCGAGGTGCTGGCGCGCAAGAACCGCCTCAAGGTGCTGGACGCCTTCGGCCTGCAAAAGGGCCGGGTGGTGCGCACGCTGCCGAATCTGCGCGCCAGCGTCGCGGTGTTCAAGCTGGCGCGGGACTGAGGGCTGCGCGCCGGGGCTGGACGCGGCCCGGTGTGCGGGCCGCCGGGGGCCTCAGGCGGCCAGCGGCTGCTTCTTGGCGCCCTTCTTGGCGGGCTTCTTGCTGCCCTTCTTGTGCTTGGCGGCCTTCTTGCCGGCTTTCTTGCCCGCCTTCTTGGCGGTGTGAGGCTGGGCCTGGACGGCGCTCTGCGCATGCGCGCCGTGGTGCTGGGTGCTGCGAGCCTCGGCGGCCGGGGCGGCGATGGCCAGGGCCAGTGCGACGGCGGTGATCAGGGTCTTCATGGGTGAGTCAATGCAGGGAATCCGGCGAGCGTACACGAGGCCGGGGAGCCCGCCTGTCCCGGGGCTGGCGGATTAGGGCCTGCTGCCGTCGTGTTAACAGGCCCTAGGGCGCGTCGGCCGCCTGCCTCGACTGCCCGCCGCAGCAGACGCGGTTGCGGCCGGCTGCCTTGGCGGCATAGAGCGCGTGGTCGGCCTCGCGGAACAGCCCGTCCAGCGCCACGGCCTGGCCGGCCGCGGCACAGGCCAGGCCCACGCTGGCCGTCACCTGCAGCGGCTGGCCGCCCGGCGTCATGGGGGTGTCGCCCAACGCAGCGCGCAGGCGCTCGGCGAGTTGCTGGGCCTGCTCGGGGTCGCAGTTGCTGGCCAGCACCACGAATTCCTCGCCGCCCAGCCGGGCCAGCAGTTCGCCCTGGCGCACCTGGCTGCGCGCGCGCCGAGCCGCCTCGCACAGCACCTGGTCGCCGACCTGGTGGCCGTGCTGGTCGTTGACGCGCTTGAAGTGGTCCAGGTCGAACACCAGCAGCGCGACCGGCCAGCGCTGGCGCCGCGCCTGGGCCAGCAGATCGGCCGCGCGGCTGGTGAAGGCGCGGCGGTTGGGCAGGCTGGTCAGGAAGTCGGTGTCACTGGCGATGCGCAGCTGCTCGAACAGCTGCTCGCGTTCGCGCTCCAGCGTGCGCCGGCGCAGCGTGGCGTCGCGCAGCGCGGCCACCGCGCGCTTCATGTCGCCGATCTCGTCGCGCCGCGTCACCGGCGGCGGTTCCTCGGGGATCTCGCCGGCCATGATGGCGTTCATCGCGCGCGTGCTGCGCAGCAGTGGCAGCAGCACGCGGTGGCGTATCAGCAGGAACACCGAGAGCTCCACGCACAGCACGGCCACGCCCAGCGCGGTGTTCACGACCAGACGGCTGCGCGCCGCAGCCACCTCGGCGCCGGCGGCCTGGCGGGCGGTGTCGAACATCGCGTCGCGCAGCGCCACGATGCTCTGCATGGGCGGCACGTAGCGCGACACGAAGCGGGCCGAGTCCATGCCCGGCGCGCCGTGTTCGGCCTGCGCCGCCACCGCGCGTATGAAGGGCAGGCCGATGCCGAAATAGCGCGCGTCCATGCCGTCCAGCGCGGCCCGCAGCGCGGAGCCGGCCTCGCCCACGCGTGCCTGCAGCGTGATCAGGCTGTGCAGTTGTTCGATGCGGCCGATCAACTCGGGAATCTCGTGGCGCTCGCGCTCGCCCAGCGGCTGCTGCGTGGCCAGCGCGGTGGTGAACTGCGAGCCCAGGCGGCCGGCGTATTCGCGCAGTTCGGCCGCATGGCGGGCCCCCACCAGCGGCATGGACAGGCCCGGGTACACGGCTTCGGCCGCGGCCGACAGCGTGGTGACGCTGCCCAGCACCGTGTCGATGACGTGGAACATCTGGTCGATGGGCGCGCGGGTCAGGTGCGTGCCGGGGCTGCGCCGTTCGGCCGCTGGCAGCGCCGCCACGCGGTCCACCTCGCGGCGCGCGGCAGCCATCTCGCGGCGGGCCTGCTCCAGCTCGGCCTGCGCGCGGCGCGACGCGGTGTCGGGCGCCGGGGCCAGGGCCGCCAGCGCGGCGTCGAAGGCCGCGTCGGTGGCGGCCCGGAACTCGGTCAGCCGCTGGCGCAGCGCCGGGTTGGCCGGCTCGCCGTCGTTCAGCACCGGGATGGCCGGGCCACGCTCCGCCGAGGCCTTTTCGGCCACCAGCATCGCGAGGTGGGCACGCTCCATGGTCGCCAGCCCCAGCTCGGCGGTGCTCACCGTGTGCCTATCCGCCCAGACCGAGCGCAGCAGCAGCGCGGTCACCAGGCTCAGCAGCAGGCCGGTGGTCAGCAGAAAGAGTCGGGACAGCCGCATGGACTCGAGACGGAGGCGATCGGCCCATTATGGGAGCGCCTAAACTGATCGCTTGTGTCAGACACGACACCGGAGACCGCCATGAATGCCCGCGACCCCCAACTGCCTCTGCAAGCCGACGAAGCCTCGGCGCTGGGCGCCTATGCCGAGCGCGTCTGGGACGAAGAGATCGTCCCGGCGCTGACCGACTACATCGCCATCCCCGCCAAGAGCCCGATGTTCGACGCGGACTGGGCGGCGAATGGCCACATCGAGAAGGTGCTGACCCAGGCCGCCGCCTGGGTGGAGAGCAAGAAGGTGGCCGGGCTCAAGCTGGAGGTGGTGCGCATCCCCGGCCGCACGCCGGTGATCTTCTTCGAGGTGCCGGCCACCAAGCCCGGCTCGCAGGACACGGTCGTGCTGTACGGCCACCTGGACAAGCAGCCCGAGTTCAACGGTTGGCGTGCCGACCTGGGCCCCTGGACACCCAAGTACGAGAACGGCCTGCTGTACGGCCGCGGCGGCGCCGACGACGGCTATGCGGTCTACGCGTCGCTGACCGCCATCATGGCGCTGGACCAGCAGGGCATTCCGCGCCCGCGCTGCGTGGGCATCATCGAAACCTGCGAGGAAAGCGGCTCCTACGACCTGCCGGCCTACATCGATCTGCTGAAGGATCGCCTGGGCAATGTGTCGCTGGTGGTCTGCCTGGACTCCGGCGCCGGCAACTACGACCAGCTGTGGCTCACCACCTCGCTGCGCGGCATGGTGTCGGGCGTGCTGAAGGTGGAGGTGCTCACCGAGGGCATCCATAGCGGCGATGCCTCCGGCGTCGTGCCGTCCAGCTTCCGCATCCTGCGCCAGGTGCTGGACCGCCTGGAGGACAGCAAGACCGGCCGCCTGCTGCCGGAAAGCTTCCACTGCGAGATCCCGGGCGTGCGCCTGGAGCAGGCCCAGGCCACCGCGGCCATCCTGAAGGAGGAGGTCTACAAGCGCATGCCCTGGGCCTGCGGTGCGGACGGCGGCCCGGTGCTGCCGGTGACCACCGACCCGGTGGAGGCGCTGCTGAACCGCACCTGGCGGCCCACGCTGTCGGTGGTGGGCGTGGACGGCTTCCCCGAGCTGAAGAACGCCGGCAATGTGCTGCGCCCCTACACGGCCTTCAAGCTGTCGCTGCGCCTGCCGCCGCTGGTGGACGCGAACGAGGCCGCGCTGAAGCTGCAGGCGCTGCTGCAGGACAACGCACCCTACAACGCCAAGGTCACCTTCACGCCCGACGGCCGCGCCGGCGCCCTGGGCGCCACCGGCTGGAACACGCCCGAGCTGTCGCCCTGGCTCAGCCAGGCGCTGGACGATGCCAGCCGCACGCATTTCGGCGCGCCGGTGGGCTACATCGGCCAGGGCGGCACCATCCCGCTGATGAGCATGCTGCAAAAGGGCTTCCCCAAGGCGCAGATGATGGTCTGCGGCGTGCTGGGCCCCAAGAGCAATGCGCACGGCCCCAACGAGTTCCTGCACGTGCCCTATGGCAAGCGGCTCACCGCGGCCGTGGCGCAGGTGATGGCGGCCCACCCCTGAGACCCTGCGGGGCGCCCGCTCCGCATCCTTTATGAAGAGTGCCCGGCGGAAGGGCCAGCGGTATCCGCCGGGCGGCTCGAGCTGAGACCAGCGCGCCGTGGCCGGGTGCGCGGCCCAGAGCTGGTTAGGCATGGATCATCTGAGAGCCCTGCGCATCTTCACCCGCGTGGTCGACGAGGGCAGCTTCGCGGCTGCCGCCCGCGCGCTGGACCTGGCCCCCGCGGTCATCACCCGCCTGGTGGCCGAGCTGGAGGACCACCTCGGCACCCGGCTGCTGAACCGCACCACGCGGCGTCTGGCGTTGACCGAGATCGGCGAGGCCTACCTGGAACGTGCGCGCCGCATCCTGGCGGACGTGGACGAGGCGGCCGCGCTGGCGGCCTCGGCCACCCAGGAGGTGCGTGGCCTGCTGCGCGTGCTGTGTCCGCCGGCGATCGCGGTGCACCAACTGGCCAAGCACCTGCCGCGCTTTCATCGTGACTACCCGCAGGTCACGCTGGAGATCACGTCCACCGGCCCGGTCGAGACCGTGGACGACAGCTACGACCTCACCATCGTCACCGCGCGCCAGCCGCTGGACGGCGAGTTCGTCGCGCGGCGCCTGGCGCGCAGCGAGTTCATCATGTGCGCGTCGCCGGAGTACCTGGACCAGCGCGGCCGGCCCCAGCACCCCTACGACCTCAAGCAGCATGCGGCGCTGCTGCCGCCCACGCCGGCCATGCAGCGCGGCCTGACGCTGCAGCGCGGCGACGGGCGGGAGGAGCTGACGCTGCCCATCGTGCCCTCACGCGCGGCGCTGGCCACCACGCACATGGACACCAACTACGCCGCCGCGCTGCATGGGCTGGGCATTGCGGGCCTGCCCAGCTTCGTCGTCGAGGATGCGCTGATGGAGCACGCGCTGGAGCGCGTGCTGCCGGAGTGGCGCATGTTCAGCATCACGATGTGGGCGGCGATGCCCACGCGCAAATACGTGCCGGCGCGCACGCGCGCCTTCGTGGACTTCCTGCTGGAGATCTTCGGCGGCGAGGACCGCGACCCCTGGCTGGTGGCCGCCGGCTGCGCGACCCGCCAGCGCGGCCTCAGCGAAGACTGAAGGCCTGGTCGAAGAACTGCGGGTGGCTGGCTTCCAGCGCCCGCTTCAGCGGCGCCAGCGCCACATAGCGGGTGCTGACCTTGACGACCTGGGCCAGCAGCCGGCGCTCGTCGGCGGGCGCGTCGGCCAGCTGTCGCAGGTGGTGGCGCAGCGCGCTCCATTCCAGGCGGCGCCAGAACTCGCCGAAGTCGGCCGCCAGTTCCTCGTCCAGCAGGCCGGCATGGCGGCTGGCCTCCCAGTGGCGCACCGCCCAGTCGATCTCCCGCGCCTCGTCCCAGGCCAGCTCGGCCGGACGCAGCAGCCGCGCCAGGTCGTCGGTCGCCGGCCCCCAGCGGCGCGGTGCGGGCAGGGCGCCGTCCTCGGGCAGTTGATCCAGCAGTGCTTGCTGGGGCGGCAGTTCGGCGTCCTGCTGCAGGCGCTGCAGCAGCAGCTCGGCCTGGGCCGGGGCCAGGCGCTGCAGGCCGCGCTGCAGGCGTTCGTCGGCCGTGGCGGGCAGGGGCGCGCTGCCGGCCTGGCGGGTCTGCCAGTCGCGCAGGCGGGCGCAGGCCGCGCGCATCAGCGCGTCGGTTTGCTCGGGTTGCGCTTGCAGCGCGTCAATCAGGCTGGGCATAGGTGTCCCTCGTAGATAATGAAATTCTAAAAACCGCCGGCCCCGGCACCTCCCTGCACCTCGAGACCCTGCCGCCCTTGCCGCGCTCTCGCCCCACCCCTGCCATCGCTCCGCTGTCCGCCCTGGTCGCCATCGCCCTGGGGGGCTGGAGTGTCGCCGCCGCTCAGACCGCGCCCGCCGAGCCCGAATCCGACGCCCTCAAGCTGCGCAGCAACCGCGTGCTGAGCCAGCCGGGCAAGCCCGGCGGCAAGCCGGCGCTGGTGATGAGCGCCGGCACCGTGAGCTCGCAGATGGACCAGCGGGCCGAGGCCCGCGGCAATGTGGAGCTGCGCTACGGTGAGCTCTTGATGCGCGCCGACACGCTGGACTACCGTATCCCCGAGGACCTGGCGCGCGCCAAGGGCCAGGTCAGCATCAGCCAGCGCGGCAATGTGTTCACCGGCCCCGAACTGCAGCTCTATGTGAGCCGCTTCGAGGGCGAGTTCCTGACGCCCAGCTTCTTCCTGGGCTCGGTGGGCGGCGCCGGCAAGGCGGATGCGATCCGCTTCCAGGACGCCACCCACCTGAGTGCCGAGGGCGCGACCTACAGCAGCTGCCCGGTCGTCGAGGGCCAGGAGCCGGCGTGGCAGATCTCGGCCCGCAAGCTCAGCATGAACCTGGACGCCAACGAGGCCGAGGCCGAGGGCGCGGTGCTGCGCTTCCAGGGCGTGCCCATCCTGGCGGCGCCGTCCTTGAGCTTCCCGCTGAGCTCGGAGCGCAAGTCCGGCTGGCTGCCGCCCAACATCTTCCTGGACAACCGCAGCGGCCTCGAGTTCGGCGTGCCCTACTACTGGAACATCGCGCCGCAGCGCGATGCGACGGTCACGCCCTTCATCATGACCAAGCGCGGCGTGGGCGTGGACAGCGAGTTCCGCTACCTGGAGCCCGGCCATGTAGGCCAGGTCAATGTGGACCTGCTGCCCAATGACCGCGTGTTCGGCAGCTCGCGCTGGGCGCTGAAGCTGAACAACCAGGGCAATTTCGGCGACTGGCGCTACCGGCTCAAGAGCGAGCGGGTGTCGGACGACGATTACTGGAAGGATATGTCGCGCCGGGTCGACAGCCAGACGCCGCGCCTGCTGGCCAGCGACTTCTCGCTGAACCGCCAGCGCGAGCTGTCCTGGGGCGTGGTCGAGACCTATGCGCGGGTGCAGCACTGGCAGAACCTGCAGGGCACCGACACCACGGCGCAATTCGCGTCGCCCTATCAGCGCTCGCCGCAGATCGGTGTGCGCCTGACCACCGCGGCCGACGAGGCCGTGCTGGACAGCTTCCGCCCCTGGGGCCGCAAGGCGCGCCTGGAGGGCAGCCTGGAGCTGGAGTACAACCGCTTCGACCTGCCGGTGTCGGCGCTGGCCGGCCAGGCCGGCAGCGGCGGCCAGCGGGTACACCTGCTGGGCCATGTGGCGGCGCCGCTGGGCGGCGAGGCCTGGTGGCTGATCCCGCGCCTGCAGGTCAATGCGGCGACCTACGACCTGGCGCAGCCCCTCGGCGACGGCCGCACGCGCATGAGTCGCACCATCCCGACCTTCAGCATCGACCATGGCTGGGTGTTCGAGCGCGACACGTCCCTGTTCGGCCGCGACTACCGTCAGAGCCTGGAGCCGCGCCTGCTCTACGTGAACACGCCGTTCCGCGACCAGGCCAACCTGCCCAACTTCGATTCGGCGGGCAAGGACTTCAATTTCGACTCCATCTACACCGACAACCCCTTCTCCGGCATCGACCGGGTGGCCGACCTGCACGCGCTCAGCGTCGGCGCGACCAGCCGCTGGGTGAACACGGTGCAGGGCGAGGAGGTGTTGCGCCTGGGCGCGGTGCAGCGCGTGCTGTTCCGGGATCAGCGCATCACGCCCGACGGCGTGCCGGCTACGCAGCGCTTCTCCGACCTGCTGCTGGCCGCCGCCGCGCGCCTGAACGAGCGTTGGTGGGCGGACGGCACGGTGGAACTGAACGGCCAGAGCCAGGCGGTGCGCTCGGTGATGCGCGCCCGCTACTCGCCCGGCCCCTACCGCACCATGAGCCTGGCCTACCGGCTGGCGCGCGACCAGAGCGAGCAGGTCGAGCTGGCCTGGCAGTGGCCCATCTACGGCCAGCCGGTGGAGACCCGTGGGGCCTCGGCCTCGGGCGGGGCCACCTGCGGCGGCGCCTGGTACAGCGCGGGTCGTGTGCAGTACTCGCTGCGCGACAAGCGGCTGACCGATTCGGTGGCCGGCTTCGAATACGACGCCGGCTGCTGGGTGATGCGCTTCGGCATCGAGCGGCTGTCCACCGGCCGCGCGGAAACCAACACCCGCATCATGTTGCAGCTGGAGCTGGTGGGCCTGTCCCAGCTGGGCTCCAATGCGCTCAAGGTCTTGAGGGACAATGTGCCCGGTTACCGGCGGCTGAGCTCCGACCGCTCGCCCAGTTCTGATTTCACGCCATGATGCATCGCCTCGCTTCCCCCGTTCTCGCCGTGGCCCTGGCCTTGGCGGCCCTCTCGGCCTCCGCCCAGACGCCCACGCTGCAGCCGGGGGATTTCATTGCCGCGGTCGTCAACCAGGACGTGGTCGCTGCCAGCGAGGTGATCCAGCGCACCGAGCGCCTGCGCCAGGAGGCGCGCCAGCGCGGCGAGGTCATGCCCGAGACCGCCGGCCTGCGCAAGCAGGCGCTGGACGCGCTGATCGAGGACCGCGTGCTGGTGACCTATGCGCGTGAGAACGGCCCCCGCATCGACGAGGCCGAACTGGACCGCGTGGTGGCCAACGTGGCGGCGCAGAACCGCCTGACGATGGAGCAGCTGCGCACCCGACTGAAGTCCGAAGGGCTGGACTACAAGAGCTTCCGCGACAACCTGCGCGACCAGATGATGACCGAGCGCGTGCGCGAGCGCGAGGTGCAGGGCCGCATCAAGGTGACCGACGCCGAGATCGACGCCTACCTGGACCAGAAGCGTGCCGCGCTGGCCCAGGGCGGGCAGATCAATATCGCCCAGGTGCTGGTGAGCGTGCCCGAGGGTGCCTCCGAAACCGTGGTGGCCGAGCGCCGTGCGCGCGCCGAAGCCGCGCTGGCCCGCATCAAGGGCGGCGAGGATTTCGCCAAGGTGGCTCGCGAGATCTCCGAGGACGGCAATCGTGAGCGCGGCGGCGAGATCGGCCTGCGCCCGGCCGACCGCCTGCCTGATGTGTTCGTCGACGCGGTCAAGGGCCTGCAAAGCGGCGAGGTGGCGCCTACGCTGCTGCGCAGCGGCGCCGGCTTCCACGTGCTCAAGGTGGTGCAGCGCGATGGCGCGGACGCGCTGACCAAGACGGTCGAAACCCACGCCCGCCACATCCTGCTGCGTCCTTCCGCCCAGCTGCCCGCCGAAATCGCCGGCCGCCGTCTGGCCGAATACAAGCGCCAGATCGAGTCCGGCCAGACCAGCTTCGACAAGGTGGCCCGCGAGGTGTCCGAGGACGGCAGCGCCCAGGCCGGTGGTGACCTGGGTTGGATGGCCGCCGGCGGCTTCGTGCCCGAGTTCGAGGAAGCGATGAACGCGCTGCCGCTGAACGGCATCTCCCAGCCGGTGGTGTCGCGCTTTGGTATTCACCTGATCCAGGTGCTGGAGCGTCGCACGGTGGACGTGGACATGAAGCAGGTGCGCGAACAGGCCCGCGCGGCGCTGCGCGAGCGCAAGTACGAAGAGGCCTACCAGGAGTGGGTCAAGGACCTGCGCGACAAGGCCTTCGTCGAAGTCCGCGAGTGGTTGGACTGAGCGAGGACCGAGCGCAGTGCCTGCGCACTGCGCGACGCCTCGCGAAGGGCCGCCGGCATGCAGGCCGGCGGGCATGATGGCCGCATAGGAGTTCCATGGCCCAACACATCCCCCGCAAGCGCTTCGGTCAGCATTTCCTGACCGACCAGGCGCTGATCGACGCCATCATCGACCTGATCGCCCCCGACGAGGGCGAGACCCTGGTCGAGATCGGGCCGGGCCTGGGCGCAATGACGCTGCCGCTGCTGGCCCGCCTGCCGCAGAGCTCGCGGCCACTGACCGTGATCGAACTGGACCGCGACCTGGCCGCGCGCATGCGCGCCCGGGGCGACGTGACCGTCATCGAGTCCGACGTGCTGAAGGTGGACTTCCGCGCGCTCAGCCAGACCAAGGGCGCCAAGCTGCGCGTGGTGGGCAACCTGCCCTACAACATCTCCACGCCCATCCTGTTCCACCTGCTGGAGGCGGTGGACGTGGTGGTGGATCAGCATTTCATGCTGCAAAAGGAAGTGGTGGACCGCATGGCGGCCGGCCCGGGCGGCAAGGAGTACGGGCGCCTGAGCGTGATGCTGCAGTGGCGCTACGAGATCGAGTCGGTGCTGGACGTGCCGCCCGAGGCCTTCGACCCGCCGCCGCGGGTGGATTCCGCCATCGTCCGCATGCGCCCGCTGACCACGCCGCCGGCGCTGGACCCGGCGCTGCTGGGCGAGCTGGTGGCCAGCGCGTTCTCGCAGCGCCGGAAGCTGCTGCGCCACAGCCTGGGCCGCTGGCTCACCGAGCGTGGCTACACCGGCCACTTCGACCTGCAGCGCCGCGCCGAGGAAGTGCCGGTCGCTGAGTTCGTGGCGCTGGCGCTGGAAATGAAGAAGCCCGCCTGATAGGCGGGCTTCGATCCCTCCAGCGGCCGCCGTGGATCCGGCTTTGCCGGTCCACCAGCGGCGCCCCCTTGAGGGGGCCGGCGCAGCCGGTAGGGGGTGTGCTTTTCTACGCGGCGTTCAGCCACATGGACGTATCGAACGCGCTGCACATCATCGGCATGTTCACGCCGAAGTTGGGATTGCCTATCGTCTTGGAGGAACTCTTGGACGCAGGCTTTTCAACCACCGGGGCCACCTCAGCAGCCCGCTCCCATGACCCGTTTTCTTGGGAGCGGGCTACTGAAAAGAATAGAAACACCGGAAGGGAATGCGCCGGTCGGCCCAGTAGTCGGCCGTGTCGCGGAACACGTCGAGCAACTGCTCGCGTGCCTCGCGGTCGAAGCGCACATTGTCCGGCAACTGCTCCAGCACCACGACGAAGCCCGGCTGCGCGCCGGCCTTGTGCACGAGGTCGGTCATGCAGTCATGCAGCGCGTCCAGGTTCTTGCCGAAATGCGCCGGGAACAGGAAGGCCTGGGCGATCCCCTCGAGCACATCCTGCTTGGACTGCGCCTCCGACAGGTTGGCATACAGGAAATGCTGGCCCGCATCCTGCGCGGCCTGCATCAAGTCCTCGACCCGGTAGGCCCTGATGGCCTGCACGATATTGGGACGGACGGTCTGCAAAAGCATGGTCACGATCCTCCTTTCAATTCACAAAACGCTTCTCACCTCGCTCACTGCCCGGCTGTCGCGCGTATGCGCTTGAAGCTGGCGTAGTGATCGGCGGTGTAATAGCAAACCTCGGGCGCGGTGGGCGGCTTGCCGCCACAGACCAAGCGGCGGGCGCCGCGGTCCCGGGAGCCCGGGGTCTTGACCGTGTATTCGCGATAGAAGCCCCGCGGCTGGCGCGGCAGCAACCGTTCCCGGTTGCCGAACACCACGCCATCCTTGGCATAAGGGAACGGTCCGCCGGCCAGCACCAAACGATAGGTGCGTTGGGCTTCGGTGGGCAGTTCGCTCAGTGCCAGCTCGGCCTGGGCCGAGGGCTGCGTGGGTGCTTCCTGGGCTGTTGCCCCCGGGCTGACGCCGGTGAGCAGCAGGGCAGCGAGGGCTGCCGAGGCGCTGGAACGCGCCAGCCACGAGAGCAAATACACGGGTTTACCCTGAATTCGAAACCAATATGGTACAGAAGCGCCCCCCAAAGCTCAAGCGAAGGCAGGCCGGCTACTGGGGTAACCGGCCTGCGTTAGTGGGTGCTCGCATTTGCCAGAAGGCCTGCGAATTCAGCGAATAGTGAATTGGCAAGCTTGAATCCAAGCTTGCAAATCGATGTCAATTCGGGCGATTCAGGGCCCGGGGCGGGCCCGGATTCAACCGCGATGACGCGATGCGTTGGCGTCGGCGACCGTCAGCGCGGTCATGTTGACGATGCGGCGCACGGTGGCCGACGGCGTCAGGATGTGCACCGGTTTGGCAGCGCCCAGTAGCACCGGGCCGATCGCGATGCCGCCGCCGGCCGCGGTCTTCAGCAGGTTGTAGCTGATGTTGGCGGCGTCGATGTTGGGCAGCACCAGCAGGTTGGCCTCGCCGGTCAGCGGGCTGCTGGCCATCAGCTGCTTGCGGTAGGCGGGGTCCAGCGCGGCATCGCCGTGCATCTCGCCGTCCACCTCCAGCCAGGGGGCCATCTGCTGCAGCAGGGCCAGCGTGTCGCGCATCTTCACGGCCGACGGGCAGTTGCTGGTGCCGAAGTTGCTGTGCGAGAGCAGCGCTGCCTTGGGCGTGAGGCCGAAGCGGCACATCTCCTGGGCGGCCAGGATGGTGATCTCGGCCAGTTGCTCGGCGGTCGGGTCGTAGTTGACGTGGGTGTCCACCAGCATGACCTGGCGGCCGGGCAGGATCAGGCCGTTCATGCAGGCATAGGTCTTGACGCCCGCGCGGCGGCCAATGACCTGGTCCACATACTGTAGGTGCTGGGCGGTCGTGCCCCAGGTGCCGCACAGCATGCCGTCCACCTCGCCCTTGTGCAGCAGCATGGAGCTGATCAGCGTCAGGCGGCGGCGCATCTCGATCTTGGCGAGCTGCTGGGTCACGCCCTTGCGCTCGGTCATCTGCAGATAGGTCTGCCAGTAGTCGCGGTAGCGCTCGTCGTGCTCGACATTGACCACGTCGTAGTCGCGGCCCTGCTGCAGGCGCAGGCCGAAGCGCTCGATGCGCTCGGCAATCACCGCCGGGCGGCCCACCAGCGTCGGGCGGGCCAGGCCTTCGTCGACGACGATCTGCGCAGCGCGCAGCACGCGTTCCTCTTCACCCTCGGCATAGGCCACGCGCTTGTTCTTCGCACGCTTGGCGGCGGAGAAGATGGGCTTCATCGTGTTGCCCGACGCGTAGACGAAGCTCTGCAGTTTCTCGCCGTAGGCTTCCCAGTCCGTGATGGGGCGGCTGGCGACCCCCGAGTCCATCGCGGCCTTCGCGACGGCCGGCGCGATGCGCATCATCAGGCGCGGGTCGAAGGGCTTGGGAATCAGGTATTCCGGCCCGAAGCACAGCGTCGCGCCCACATAGGCGGCGGCCACCACCTCGCTGAGCTCGGCCTGGGCCAGCTCGGCGATCGCGTGCACCGCGGCGATCTCCATCTCCACGTTGATCGTGGTCGCGCCGCAGTCCAGCGCGCCGCGGAAGATGTAGGGGAAGCACAGGACGTTGTTGACCTGGTTGGGGTAGTCCGTGCGGCCGGTGGCCATGATGGCGTCGTCGCGCACCGCCTTCACGTCTTCCGGCAGGATCTCGGGCGTGGGGTTGGCCAGCGCGAAGATCAGCGGCTTGGCGGCCATGGTCTTGACCATGTCGGCCTTGAGCACGCCGCCGGCCGACAGGCCCAGGAACACGTCGGCGCCCTGGATCACGTCGCGCAGCGAGCGCGCGTCGGTCTTCTGCGCGAACACCGCCTTGTCCGGGTCCATCAGCTCGGTACGGCCCTCATAGACCACGCCGGCCAGGTCGGTCACGAAGATGTTCTCGCGCGGCAGACCCAGCTTGACCAGCAGGTTCAGGCAGGCGATGGCGGCAGCGCCGGCGCCCGAGGTCACCAGCTTGACCTGCTTGATGTCCTTGCCCACGACCTTGAGGCCGTTCAGGAAGGCGGCGCCGACCACGATCGCCGTGCCGTGCTGGTCGTCGTGGAAGACCGGGATCTTCATGCGCTCGCGCAGCTTGCGCTCCACGTAGAAGCAGTCCGGCGCCTTGATGTCTTCGAGGTTCACGCCGCCGAAGGTGGGCTCCAGCGCGGCGATCACGTCCACCAGCTTGTCCAGATCGCGCTCGGCCACTTCCAGGTCGAACACGTCGATGCCGGCGAACTTCTTGAACAGCACGCCCTTGCCCTCCATCACCGGCTTGGACGCCAGCGGGCCGATGTCGCCCAGGCCCAGCACGGCCGTGCCGTTGGAGATCACGGCCACCAGGTTGCCGCGCGAGGTGTAGCGGAAGGCGTTGGCGGGGTCGGCGACGATCTCTTCGCAGGCCGCGGCCACGCCGGGCGAGTAGGCCAGGGCCAGGTCATGCTGGTTGACCAGCTGCTTGGTCGCGGCGATCGCCACCTTGCCGGGCGTCGGGAACTCGTGGTATTCGAGGGCTGCCTGGCGGAGCTGGGCGCGTTTTTCTTCGGGGCTGGGCATGGTGGGATCACAAAGGCCGTCGGGGCCGGAATCATGCCACCGTGGCCGGGCGTGGTCGCTGTGGATGTCCACAAGCCCGAGCCAGGGACAATGGCGTCATGGGTGAGTTCGAGTTGATACGGCGCTTCTTCCAGCGCCCGGCCGGTGCCGGCGTGGACGTGGGCGTGGGGGACGATTGCGCGGTGCTGGCGCCGACGCGCGGTTCGCGCTGGCTGGTGTCCAGCGACATGCTGGTGGAGGGGCGGCATTTCCTGTCCACCGTGGATCCGCAGCGCCTGGGCCACAAGGCGCTGGCGGTCAACCTCAGCGATCTGGCGGCCTGCGGCGCGACACCGCGCGGCTTCACGCTGGCGCTGGCACTGCCGCGCTATGACGAGGCCTGGCTGGCCGGCTTCTCGCGCGGCCTGCTGGCGCTGGCCGAGCAGAGCGAGTGCCCGCTGGTGGGCGGCGATACCACCCAGGGGCCGCTGAACCTGTGCGTGACGGTGTTCGGCGAGGCGCCCAACGGCCAGGCCCTGCTGCGCAGCGGCGCGCGCCTGGGTGACGAGATCTGGGTGTCGGGCTGGCTGGGCGATGCGCGGCTGGCGCTGGAGATGTTCCGCGGCCGGGTCACGCTGGGCGGCACCGACTTCGACGCCGTGCGGCTGGCGCTGGAATGTCCCACGCCGCGGCTGGAACTGGGGCGGGCGCTGCGCGGCGTGGCGACCGCGGCCATCGACATCTCCGACGGCCTGCTGGGCGACCTGGGCCATGTGCTGCGCGCCTCGCGCGTGGGCGCGCGGGTGCGGCTGGACGATCTGCCGCGCAGCCCGGTGCTGGCCCAGCAGACGCAGCTGTTGCAGCGTGAATGCCTGCTGGCCGGTGGCGACGACTACGAGCTGGTGTTCACTGTGCCGCCGGGCACGGACGTGGCCGCACTGGCCGGCGCGACGCCGGTCACGCGCATAGGCGTCATCGAATCCGAGCCGGGCCTGCGCGTCGTGGATGCCGCCGGCGAGCCCGTGGCCCACGGGCTGCGCTCCTTCGACCATTTCATGCCATGAGCGTTGATATCAGCGATACCTCCCCGCGGCGGGCCACCTGGGCGTTGATGTCCCGCGAGCCGGCCTGCTGGATTGCGTTCGGTTTCGGCAGCGGCCTGTCGCCGCGTGCGCCGGGCACGGTGGGCACGCTGTGGGCCTGGCTGAGCTTTGCGCTGCTCGCGCCCTGGCTGAGCGATGCGGCCTGGGCGGCCGTGATCCTGCTGGGCTCGCTGATCGGCTGGTGGGCCTGCACGCGCGCCGCGCAGACGCTGCGCGTGGCCGACCCGGGCGCCGTGGTCTGGGACGAGGTGCTGGCCTTCTGGCTGGTGCTGTGGCTGATGGGGCCGTCCTCCGGGCTGGCGCAGCTGGTCGCTTTCGGGCTGTTCCGGCTCTTCGATGCGGCCAAGCCCGGTCCGGTGGGCTGGGCGGACCGCTGCTTCAAGGCCGCCCAGGGCGCGCCCATAGGCTGGGCCCAGGGTTTCGGCATCCTGTGGGACGATTTCGTGGCCGCCGGTTGTACGCTGGGCACCCTGGCGCTGTGGCGCGCCTTCGCATGACCCCGAGCGCAGGAGGTGACATGTTTGTCGACGAATACGAACTGGTGGACCGCATCGCGGTGGCGCTGATCCAGCGGCGCGAGCGCATGGGCACGGCCGAGTCCTGCACCGGCGGGCTGATCGCCGCGGCCTGCACCAGCCTGTCGGGCTCCAGCCAATGGTTCGAGCGTGGCGTGGTGAGCTACAGCGACCAGGCCAAGACCGAGTTCCTGGGCGTGCCCAAGGCGCTGATCGCGCTGCACGGCTCGGTCAGCGCCGAGGTGGCCGAGCACATGGCGCGCGGCCTGCTGGCCCACGCGCCCATCGACTGGGCGCTGTCGGTCACCGGCATCGCCGGCCCCACCGGCGGCACGGCCAACAAGCCGGTGGGCACGGTCTGGCTGGCGCTGGTGCACAGCGGCCGCCCGGCCAAGGTCTGGCGCGAGAACTTCAGCGGCGATCGCCATGCGGTGCGCGCGCAGACGGTGCGCGCCGGCCTGAACGCGCTGTGCGAGGCGCTGGAAGACCGCGACAGCTGAGCGCAGCGGCTCAGGGCTGCACGACGTTGCGGCCCTGGGCCTTGGCGCGGTAGAGCGCCGCATCGGCGCGCGCCAGCACCAGGTCGGCCGCCAGCTCGGCGTCCTTGGGGAGCGCCTCGGCGATGCCCAGGCTGGCGGTGAGCGGCCAGTCCAGGTCCTGCCACTGCAGCGGCGTGCTGTCGATCAGCACGCGCATGCGCTCGGCCACCAGCGCAGCGCCGGCCAGGTCGGTGTCGGGCAGCAGCACGCAGAACTCCTCGCCGCCCATGCGGGCCAGGCGGTCCACCTCGCGCAGGCAGGGGCTCACCACCTGAACCAGCTGGCGCAGCGCCGCATCGCCGGCCGCATGGCCCAGCGTGTCGTTGAGCTGCTTGAAGCGGTCCATGTCTATCATCACCAGCGCATAGCCATGGCCCCGCTTCAGGCGGGCGTGCGCCGACTGCAGCTCGCGGGCGAAGGCGCGCCGGTTCAGCACGTCGGTCAGCGCGTCGTGCTCGGTGAGGCGTTCGATGCGCAGGATCAGGCGCACCAGCGCCAGGAAGGCCAGCGTTGCGTTCTGCGCCACGGTCAGCACCAGCGCGGCCCACAGGAAGCCGTGGTTGTAGCTGCTGGGGATCAGCAGGTCCGCGGTGCGGCCGGGGTGGACCACGGTCTCCAGCGTGCGCGAGGCCATCAGCAGGGCCAGCAGCAGCAGCGGCAGGGCCAGCGCGGTGGGCATGCGGCGGATGCGGGCGGCCTGGCGCAGCGCACGCCAGGTGTCGATGGCGGCCAGCAGGGCCAGCAGCGCCGTGCCCGTGCCCAGGATGCGCATGGGCACGACCAGCGCCCCTTCGTAGGGGGCGAACAGCAGCAGCAGCGTGGCCGGTGCGGCCACCATCAGCGTGGAGCGCCAGCGCAGCTCGCGTGCAACCAGCGCGGGGGCGGCGATGCGCAGCAGCGCAAAGCTCAGCAGCAGCAGGATGTCGCTGCCGCGGTAGCACAGCGGGTCGGGGCCCAGGCCGCGCAGGGCGTGCAGCCCCAGGCCCAGGCCGGCCAGCACATTGGAGCCGGCCATGGCCAGCGAGGCGCGCGGCGCGATGCGCGCCGCCAGGCTCATGCCCGACCAGACCAGCGTGCCGAAGCAGGTCGTCATCACCATCGCCAGCAGCAGCGTGATGTTGGGCGCGCTGCTGTTCATGGCTGGCGCTCCGGCCGGGCCGCGCTGACGCGATTGCGGCCCGCGGTCTTGGCGATGTAGAGCTCGGCATCCGCCCGCTGCAGCGCCGGGCCGGGCTCGGTCTCCTGGCGGCTGGGCAGGGCCACGCCGAAGCTGGCAGTGAGCGCCAGCGTCTGGCCGCCCCACAGCAGCGGTTCGGCCTCCAGCTTGCGGCGCATGCGCTCGGCCGCGGCGGTGGCGCCGCGCAGGTCGGCGTCGGGCAGCAGCATTGCGAACTCCTCGCCGCCCAGGCGGCCGACGCGGTCGTGCTCGCGCAGCGTGGCCTGCCACAGGCGCACACAGTGCTGCAGGGCGGCGTCGCCCGCGGCATGGCCGTGGCGGTCGTTGAGCTGCTTGAAGTGGTCGATGTCGGCCATCACCACCGCATAGGGGTGGCCGCGCAGCAGGCGCGCATGGGCATCGGCCAGCGTCTGCTCGAAGCCGCGCCGGCTGCTGGCGCCGGTCAGCGGGTCGCTGAGCATCAGGTGCTGGATGCGGGAGATCAGGCGCCAGATCAGCAGCGCCATCAGCGTCAGCGTGAGGCTGAAGGTCAGCACCAGCGTGGCCGTGGCCTGGAACAGCGGCGGCAGGCCGGCCGGCTCACCGCCCAGTCCCTCGGCGAGCGCGAGCGCCACGACGCGTGCGGTCGTCAGGGCCGCCACGCCCAGGAAGGGCAGCGCGATGATGGCCAGCTGCAGCGGCGACAGCGCCCGGCCGGCGCCGGCCAGCAGGTCGTGCACCGTGCGCAGCGACAGCCAGATCACCGCCACGCCGCCTATCAGCACCGGCAGCTCGGGCGGGCCCAGCAACATGGCGGCCAGCATGCCCAGAGCGCCGATGCCGGTGATCCAGGCGACATCGCGCGGCGAGTTGGGGCAGCGCAGCATGCGGCGCAGCGCCAGCAGCAGCAGGGCCGTGCCGGCCAGCCAGGCGAGCTGGGCCACCGCGGCGCTGGGGAAGCCCTGCCAGGCCGGACCGACGGCCGCGCCGCTCTGCGGCAGCAGGCGCACCAGGTGGGTGGCCACCATCAGGCGGCTGGCGCGCGGCGCCATGCGGAACACCTCGCCCAGCAACAGCCAGACCAGCGCGGCCAGCAGGTTGAACGCCAGGTTGATGCGCAACAGCGTGGAAAGGTCAAGCAACTCCATCAGTGGGCGGCATCATCCCCGATGCCAGGGCGGCCCCACAATGAAGAGATGGCTGGAATCGTGCTTATCACCGGAGCCTCGCGCGGCATTGGCGCGGCCACCGCACGCCTGTGCGCCCGCGCCGGCTGGGATGTGGCGCTGAACTACGCACACGACGCGGCCGCCGCCGAGCAGGTGGCGGACGAGGTGAGGGCGCTGGGCCGGCGCGCTTTGGTGCTGCAGGCAGATGTGGCAGACGAGCAGCAGGTGCGGCGCATGTTCGAGCAGGTGGATGCGGGCCTGGGCCGGCTGACCGGGCTGGTCAACAACGCCGGCATCGTCGCGCCCATGGCGCGGCTGGAGGACATGGCGCCCGAGCGCTGGCGGCGCGTGTTCGAGGTCAATGTGCTGGGCACGCTGCTGTGCTGCCAGCTGGCGGCCCGGCGCATGAGCGCCCGCCATGGCGGGGCCGGCGGCGCCATCGTCAACCTCAGTTCGCGCGCGGCCGAATTCGGCTCGGCCGGCATCTATGTGGACTACGCGGCCAGCAAGGGCGCGGTGGACACGCTGACCAAGGGCCTGGCGCGCGAGCTGATCACCGAGGGCATACGGGTGAACGGCGTGCGGCCGGGCATCATCGCCACCGACATCCACGCGACCAGCGGTATAGACGCTGCCGCGCCCGAGGTGGCCGCTGGCATCCCCATAGGCCGGCTGGGCCGTCCGGAGGAGGTGGCCGAGGCTATCGCCTGGCTGTTGTCCGACGCGGCCAGCTACACCGTGGGCGCGATCTTCGACATCGCCGGCGGGCGCTGATGCGACCCGGGCGGCGCCCTCAGCGCTTCTCGATCAGCGCGCTGTCGATGGCGTAGCCACTGCGCAGCCGCTCGGCCCAGGCGCGCGCCTCGGCGGGGTCGGGGAAGGGGCCGGCGCGCACGCGGTGCAGGCCGCCCTCGTTGACGATGGCCAGCAGCGGCAGCAGCTCCAGGTCGGCCTCGGCCACGCGCTGGCGCAGCGCCTCGGCGCCGTCCAGCCGCGCGAACGCACCGAACTGCAGCCAGCTGCCGCCAGCGCTCACCTGGGCCAGCGTGGCCGTGGTGTCGCGCTGCGGCGCGCCCGGCGCATTGGCGGGCGCGTACAGCGGCGGCGGTTCATCGGTCGGGCGCTGCCAGGTGCCGGCGCGGATCTCGGCCTGCGTGATGCGCGTCACCTGCACCGGCGCCACGCCGCGCAGCAGGTCCAGCTTGAGTGCCGCGGTGTAGCTCAGGTCGATGATGCGGCCCGGGTGGAAGGGCCCGCGGTCGTTCACGCGCACGACGATTTCGCGGCCATTGGCCGGGTTGCGCACGCGGGCATAGCTGGGGATGGGCAGCGTCGCGTGTGCGGCACTCATGCCGAACATGTCGTAGATCTCGCCGCTGGACGTGGGGCGGCCATGGAACTGCCGGCCATACCAGGAGGCCAGGCCGGTCTCGCTGTAGGCCGGATCGCCGCTCAGCGGCACATAGCGCTGGCCCATCACCTCATAGGGCTTGTTGGGGCCACCGCTGCGTATGGTCTCCACGCGCGGCTCGGCGTCGGGACGCTTGACCAGGTCGCTGGGCGTGCTGGCGGCCGGGCCGTCGCGCGACGCCGCTGGCGCGGGTGCGCGGGTCGCACAGCCGCCCAGAAGCAGCGCTGCCAGCAACAGCATGCAGGCGCCGCTATGCTGCGCCGTCTTCGACCCATCGAGCCAACTGACCATGAGCTCCTACGTCTTCCCACCCGTCCCGGTTCCAAGCGCCCCCGTGCGTGGCAGCGATGCGCGCTACGCGGTGAGCCGCATTTTCTGCGTCGGTCGCAACTATGCCGATCATGCCCGCGAGATGGGCGCCGATCCGACCCGCGAGCCGCCGTTTTATTTCACGAAACCGGCCACCGCGCTGACCCCCTCCGGTGCCACCGTCGCCTATCCGCCGCAGACCCAGAATTACCACTACGAGATGGAGCTGGTGCTGGCCATAGGTGCGCCGGTGTTCAAGGTCACGCCGGACGCGGCGCGCGCCGCGATCTGGGGCTATGCCACGGGCCTGGACATGACCCGCCGCGACCTGCAGGCCGCCGCCAAGGCCGCCGGCAAGCCCTGGGACACGGCCAAGGGCTTCGACCAGTCCGCCATCCTGGGCGAGATCGCCCGCGTGTCGGAGCTGGGCCTGCTGGAGAAGGGCGTGATCACGCTGAGCGTGAACGGCGTCGAGAAGCAGCGCGGCGACCTGGCCGACATGATCTGGAGCCAGGCCGAGATCGTGTCCAACCTGTCCCAGCTCTACCACCTGCAGCCCGGCGACCTGATCTACACCGGCACGCCGGCCGGCGTGGGCGCCGTGGTGCCGGGCGACGTGCTGCACGGCCATATCGAGGGCCTGGGCGACATCCACCTGACGATAGGGCCGGCCGAGTGATGTTCGAGCAGGAGACGCTGGCCCAGGCGCGCCAGCGCAACATCCGCGACGCGCTGGCCGAGGACATAGGCCGCTGCGACTGGACGGCCCAGCTGGTGCCGGCAGGCCGGCGTGTGCAGGCGCAGGTCATCGTGCGCGAGGCCGCCGTGCTGTGCGGCCGCGACTGGTTCGACGGCGTGTTCGCCGTGCTGGACCCTGGCGCCCGCATCGTGTGGGACTGGGCCGAGGGCGCGCGCATGACGGCCGACAGCCGGGTCTGCCAGATCGAGGCCGACGGCCGCGCGCTGCTCAGCGCCGAGCGCCCGGCGCTGAACTTCCTGCAACTGCTGTCGGGCACGGCCACGCTGACGCGGGCCCATGTGGACGCGGTGGCCGGCGCCAGCCCCAACCCGCGCGGCTGCGCCATCCTCGACACCCGCAAGACGCTGCCGGGCCTGCGCCTGGCGCAGAAGTACGCGGTGACCGTGGGCGGTGGCCAGAACCAGCGCCTGGCGCTGTACGACGGCATCCTGATCAAGGAGAACCACATCGCCGCTGCCGGCGGCGTGGGCCAGGCCTTGCGCGCGGCCCAGGCCTTGAACGCCGGGGTGGACATCCAGATCGAGGTCGAGAACCTGGACGAGCTGCGCGAGGCCCTGGCCGCGGGCGCCACCAGCGTGCTGCTGGACAACTTCAGCGAGGCCCAGATGCGCGAGGCGGTGGCCCTCAATGCGGGCCGCGCGCTGCTGGAGGTGTCGGGCGGCGTGGCGCTGGAGCAGCTGCGCTGGATCGCCGCCACTGGCGTGGACCGCATCTCCATAGGCCGCCTGACCAAGGACGTGCGCGCGGTGGACTACTCGCTGCGCGTGCTGGGGCCGCTGACGGCCTGACGGTCTCTAGCTCAGCAGGTGGGCGCGCACCCGGGCCGCGGCCTCGGCCGGGTCCTGCTGCATGAAGCAGTGGCCGCCCGCTGTGAGCTGCACCTGCAGATGCGGCGCGTTGTGCCGCGCCGCGCGGGTGCAGCCGGTCTTCACGAAGGGCATGGTGTCGTCGCCATGCAGCAGCAGCGTGGGCACGGCGATGCGCCGCAGCCGGCTCCACAGCTGGCGCGGCATGGTGCTGAAGATGGTGGCCTCCAGTTCGGGCGCGCACTTCAGCACGACCTGACCCTCGGGCGTGTCGCGCAGCGCGTGCGTGACGAAGGCGTCCAGCGCCGGCTCGGTCCAGCCCTGGTAGGTGCCGCGGCCGCGCAGGCGCTCGCGCGCCGCGTCGCGGCTGGGCCACTCGCGTCGGCGGCGGCGCGTGGCGCGCGCCAGCGGGTTGGCCAGCCCGCTGCCCACCCGGCCCATCAGCTGGGCGGCCAGCAGCATGGTCGGCGGGAACAGCACCGGATCCAGCAGCACGGCGCGCGCAAACAGCTGGCCGGGCTCGGCCAGCAGCAGCGCCGTCTGCACGCCGCCGAAGCTGTGGCCTACCGCCACGCAGCGCACATCGCCATAAGCCGCGCGACCGGCCTGGAAGGCCTCGAGTGCGGCGCTGGCGCAGGCGTTCCAGCCGGGAAAGTGCGGCGCGGGCTCGCTGTCGCCATGGCCCGGGGCGTCGCACAGCCACAGATCGAAATCCACCGCGAGCGCCTGCAGCATGGGCTCGTAGACCCGCCCGCAGAAGCCGTTGCCGTGCAGGAAGTGCAGCAGCGGCTTGCCGCTGGGCGCACTGCGCCAGCCGCGCAGCACGGTGCCGGTGACGGGGGAGGCATGCTCCCAGGGGGTGAGCGTCATCTGGGGAAGAGCGGTGCGGAGCGACGACGCGGTCCCCGCGGTCGCTCCACGATGCGGGGCGAGGAGCTCGGGGTTCACGCGTCGAACCAGGGCTCGTTGGGCAGTGCGTCGAACACCCGCCTGAGCCCCTGGCTCCAGCCGTCACGCAGCGCCAGGAAATAGGGGTCGTCGCGGCCTATGCGGTGCGGCGGCTTCATCGCCTGCTCGAACTGGTTGGCGCGCAGCATCAGCATGTCGATGGGCAGGCCCACCGACAGGTTGGAGCGGATCGTGGAGTCGAAGCTCACGAGGGTGCACTTGGCGGCCTCGTCCAGCGGCGTGTGCTCGTAGCTGATCACGCGGTCGATGATGGGCTTGCCGTACTTGCTCTCGCCGATCTGGAAGTAGGGCGTGTCTTCCGTGGCCTCGATGAAGTTGCCGGCCGGGTAGACGTGGAACAGTCGCGGGCCCTCGCCCTTGATCTGGCCGCCCAGCAGGAAGTTGGCGCCGAAGTCCACGCCCTGGTTCTGGGCGCCGCCTTCGCTGTCGCGCGCCACCACCTCCTTGAGCGTGCGGCCCAGCAGCACCGCTGCGTCGTACAGGCTGGGCACGTTCAGCAGGTGCTCGCCCTCGCCACCCAGGCGCTGGCTCAGCAGCGAGATGACCGACTGCGTGGTCGCCAGGTTGCCTGCGTTCAGGATCACGATCTCGCGCTGATGCGGGATCTGGAACTGATGCATCTTGCGAAAGCTCGCGATGTGGTCGACGCCGGCATTGGTGCGGGTGTCGGACGCGAACAGCAGTCCGGAGCGCAGGCGCATCGCGACGCAGTAGGTCATGGCAGGGCAGGCAGGGCAAGCGGGCCCTCATTATCGGCACGGGCCCTGTCGGCCGGCGGTGAGCCGTTGGCCGGGGCGCTCCAGATGCGACAAAGCCCGCACGGTGGGCGGGCTTGGCAGTTGCGGGGCCAGGTGTTGCGCTGACCTAAATCCACTCTATCCTTAACCTGGATCAAGTGGCGCGCCCGGCTGGGATCGAACCAGCAACCCCTGCCTTCGGAGGGCAGTACTCTATCCATTGAGCTACGGGCGCGAAAACACGCATTCTAGCAGTGCAGAGGCCCTCCCTATAATCGGTGAGCATTTGCTTACGGCCATATCTCCGAGGATTCCATGAGCGATCAGAGCGTGCACGAAGACGCCCACACCGGGCCCATCAAGACCCCCAAGCAACTGGCCTGGGCCGTGTTCTTTGCCTTCGTGGTGCCCGTGATGGTCATCATCCTGCTGGCCAACTACGTGGGCACCGAGAGCAAGCCGGCGGCCGGCACCGGCGCGCTGGATCCGCAGGCGGTGGCCGAGCGCATTGCGCCCATCGGCCAGGTCACGGTCAAGGATGCGAACGACACCGGCGCGCTGAAGACCGGCGAGCAGGTGTTCCAGGCGCAATGCTCGGCCTGCCATGCGACCGGCGCGGCCGGTGCGCCCAAGTTCGGCGACGCCGCGGCCTGGGGTCCGCGCGTGAAGACCGGCCTGGAGGCGCTGCTGCACTCGGCGCTCAAGGGCAAGGGCAATATGGGTCCGCAGGGTGGCGGCGACTTCTCCGACTTCGAGATCGAGCGTGCGGTGGTCTACATGGCCAACAACGGCGGCGCCAAGTTCGACGAGCCCAAGGCCCCGGCGGCTGCCGCTTCGGCACCCTGACGCGGGCCTGGGCCCCATTCCCTGCAAGGGCCGCCCATGGGCGGCCCTTGTCGTTGATGGGGTCAGGCCTTGCGGTCGGGTTGCGGCGCACGCTGATAGCCGAAGCGCGCGGGCAGGTTCTCAGCCTGCACGTCCCGCGGATCCCAGCGGCCGGCCTCCACCGCCTCGGCGGCCAGCGCCATGTCGGCCGTGTGTACCAGGCCCAGACCCAGGTCGGTGGCCAGGTAGAGCCGGCCGCCCTCATCCAGCAGCGCGGCCTGCACCGCCGCTTCGCGGCCGGTGTGGCTCAGCACGCGGCCGTCGGGCTGCAGGCGCCAGATCCAGGGCGTGGACTCCAGCTCCACATAGACCCGCTGCGGCCCGTTCTGGAAGAACCAGCAGCCGGCCTCGTCCTGCGCGTAGTTGCGGGCGATGAAGGCCAGCAGCTTGTCGTGCGTGATGCGGCTGCCCTTGACCATGGGGAAGGGCCCCGCGTGCTGGATGCGCTCGTCGCGCATGTACCAGTCGCCGCGCGCGTCCAGCGCCAGCCAGCCGTAGCAGTGCGGCACATTGGGCCATTTCTTCAGCGCGGCTTCGACGATGGCGTCCATGGGCGTCTCAGTGGTGGCGGGCCAGCCAGTCGCAGACCTGCTCCGGCATGGTCAGCAGATGGCCGGGCGGGCGGCCAGCCGGGAAGCCCACGTGGCCGCCATGACCGGGTTGCCACAGCGTGACCTGGGCGCCCACCTCGTGCGCCTGGGGCAGGCTGTGGGCCGGCACGAAGGGGTCGTTGCGCGCGTTCAGCACCAGGGCCGGGATGCGGATGCGGTGCAGATGCGGCTTGGCGGACGCGCGCGCGTAGTAGTCCGGCGCGTCGCGGAAGCCGTGCAGAGGCGCGGTGAACAGGTTGTCGAACTCCAGCAGCGTGGTCGCGTGCCGCAGCCGCTCGCCGTCGAACAGGCCCGGGTGCTGCTCCAGCTTGCGCAGCGCCTTGGGGATCATGGTGTTCAGGAAGCGGCGCGTGTAGACCAGCTTGTTGAAGCCGCGGCCGATGTGGGCGCCGCAGGCGGCCAGGTCCAGCGGCGAGCAGATGGAGCTGACCGCCAGCGCGGTGTGGGCCGCGTCGCTGCCGGCCTCCTCGGCCCAGCGCAGCAGCGCATTGCCGCCCAGCGACACGCCGGCGGCCCGCAGCGGCCGGCCGTGCTGTGCGCGCAGGCGCTGCAGTATCCAGCCCACCTCCTCGTAGTCGCCGGAGTGGTAGGCGCGCGGCGCGCGGTTCAGCTCGCCCGAGCAGCCGCGGAAGTGCGGCAGCGCCATCTGCCAGCCGCGCGCCTGCGCGACGCTGGCGAACGCGATGCTGGAGTGGCTGTGGCGGTCGCCCTCCAGGCCGTGGAACAGCACCAGCAGCGGCGCATCGGCTGGCGCGCCGGCCAGGAAGTCCACGTCGATGAAGTCGCCGTCCGGCGTGTCCCAGCGCTCACGGCGCCAGCGCGGCGGCGGGCCGGCATGGCGCCGGCTGAACAAGGCCGGCCAGATGGTCTGGGCGTGGCCACCGGGCAGCCAGCGGGGCGATCGGTACTGCATGATCTTCGCGGGGGGCAGGAGTTGCCTATGCTCGCACAAGCCGGGCCGAGACGCCCGGCGAGGGGTCAGTGCAGCGTTCCGGCCTCGGCGACGAGTTCCTGCACGTCACCCGGGCTGCCGGGGCTGGCATGGTGCAGCACCAGGCGCCAGCCCAGCGCGGTCTTCAGGTAGACGTTGGTCGCGATCACCCAGGAGGTGGGCGCCACCTGGCCGGGTTCGGTGTGCAGTTGCACCCGCTCCAGCACATGGTGGATGGCGCAGTCGCCGCTGTGCAGGCGGCGCACCCGCTCGGGGTGGACCTGCACTGCACCGCGCTGGAACACGGTCTCGAAGGCGGCGCGTATCGCGGCCAGGCCGACGATGCGCGGGCCGCCCGGGTGCACGCAGGCGACCTCGTCCTCGTCGGCCCACAGCTGCATCAGCCGGTCCAGGTCGGCGTGCTGCAGCGCTTCGTAGAACTGCGCCTCGGTATCGTCGGGCGACGCGAGCAGGGCGGCCGCCTGGGCCGGCGTGCGCTGCATGACAGGCTCAGTGGTGGCCGGCGATGACTTCGCCGGCCTTGAGCTTGTAGACGGTGCCGCAGTAGGGGCACTTGCCCTGGCCGTCGTGGCTGAGGTCGATGAAGACGCGCGGGTGGTTGCTCCACAGCGCCATCTTGGGGTTGGGGCAGGCGATGACGCCGTGGCCTTGCAGGTCCTGGGCGGTGACTTCGACGGTGGCGGGTGCTTGGCTCATGGTCGGGTTCTCGTTGCGGGTGTCGCGCGGGCGGGGCTCAGACGGCGCTCAGCCAGCCGGCGTATTTGGGGTTGCGGCCGCCGACGATGTCGAAGAAGGCGGCCTGGATCTTTTCGGTGATGGGGCCGCGGCTGCCGCTGCCGATCTCGACGCGGTCCAGCTCGCGGATGGGGGTCACCTCGGCGGCGGTGCCGGTGAAGAAGGCCTCGTCGGCGATGTAGACCTCGTCGCGGGTGATGCGCTTCTCGACCAGCTTCAGGCCCAGGTCCTGGCAGATCGCGAAGATGGTGTTGCGGGTGATGCCGTTGAGCGCACCGGCCGACAGGTCGGGCGTGTAGACCACGCCGCCCTTGATGACGAACAGGTTCTCGCCCGCGCCCTCGGACACGAAGCCCGACGCGTCCAGCAGCAGCGCCTCGTCGTAGCCGTCCTCGGTGGCTTCCATATTGGCCAGGATGGAGTTGGTGTAGTTGGACACCGTCTTGGCCTGCGTCATCGTGATGTTGACGTGGTGGCGGGTGTAGGAGCTGGTCTTCACGCGGATGCCGCGCTTCAGGCCTTCCTCGCCCAGGTAGGCGCCCCAGCTCCAGGCCGCCACCATCAGGTGCACCTGGTTGCCCTTGGGGCTGACGCCCAGCTTCTCGGAGCCAATCCAGATCAGCGGGCGGATGTAGGCACTCTTGAGGCCGTTGGCCTTCACCACGTCGAGCTGGGCCTGGTTGACCTGCTCGGGCGTGAAGGGAATCTTCATGCGCAGGATCTTGGCGCTGTTGAACAGGCGCTGCGTGTGCTCCTGCAACCGGAAGATGGCGGTGCCGGTGGGCGTTTCGTAGGCGCGCACGCCCTCGAAGGCGCCGCAGCCGTAGTGCAGCGTGTGGGTCAGCACGTGGATCTTGGCGTCGCGCCAGTCGACGAGCTCGCCGTCCATCCAGATCTTGCCGTCGCGGTCGTGCAGGGGGGCGGGAACCATCACATGCTCCAGGTGCTGAACAAAGACCGCGATTCTAAGGAGCCGGCTCCCCGTCCTGGGCGCGTCGCAGCTGCCAGCTCACCAGCCGGCCCTTGGCCAGCTGCACCTCGACCGCGTCGCCGGCGCCGTCCTGCCAGCGGTAGGCGTCCTTGCCCTGCTTGATGCCCAGGCTGCGGGTCAGCTGCAGCAGGTCCACCAGCCGCATGCCGGCATGCAGCTTGGCGTTGAGCATCACCGCGTTGTCCAGCGAGCCCATGGGGGCGCTGCCGGCCAGCTTCATGATGCGCATCAGCCGCGACATCTGCAGCAGCAGCCAGAACACGATGCCGGTCATCGCGAACACCACCCCCTGCCAGCCCAGCAGTGCGCCGCCCCCCAGCAGCGCGGCCAGCGCCAGGCCCACGCCCAGCCACGGGTTCATGCCGCCACCTCCGGGCTGGGGTCGGCGCGGCCGTCGGCCGCCTGCCAGGCATAGGCGCGTTCCACACGGGCGACGCGCAGCGTGTAGCGCGTGTACCAGTCGCTGCGGCCGGTGTCGCGGGCGATGCGGTGCTCGGCATGGCGGCGCCAGGCGGCGATGTCGGCCTCGCTGCGCCAGTAGGACACAGTGATGCCCAGGCCGGCTTCGTCGCGGCTGCTGTCGGCGCCGAGGTAGCCGGGTTGCTGGGCGGCCAGCGTGGCCATGCGCTCGGCCATGTCGCCATAGCCCAGGTCGGTGCTGCTGCGCTGGCTGGTGAATATCACGGCGTAGTAGGGCGGTTCGGGCAGGGCTTGCATGGTCGGGTCGGCAGTGGGGGCCGCATGGTGCCATGAGCGGCCGGGCCTGCGGGGCGGCTATGCTGCGCGCCGCCATGCAAGCCCTGATTGCCCTGTTCGAACAACACAGCCTCGCCGCGCTCTTCCTGGGCGTGCTCTGCGAGCAACTGGGCGCGCCATTGCCCTCACTGCCTTTTTTGCTGCTGGCCGGCGTGCAACTGTCCGACGGGCGCCTGTCGCCCTGGCAGGCACTGGCCGTGGCCACGGCCGCGGCGCTGCTGGCCAACACGCTGTGGTACCTGGCCGGGCGCCGCCTGGGCCGGCGCGTGCTGACCACGCTGTGCCTGATCTCCATCTCGCCCGACAGCTGTGTGCGCCAGAACGAGCTCAGCTTTGTGCGCCGCGGCGCGTTCACGCTGCTGGTGGCCAAGTTCGTGCCCGGCCTGACCGTGCTGGCGCCGCCGCTGGCCGGTGCGCTGGGCATGAGCTGGCGGGCCTTCCTGGGCTTCAGCCTCGCGGGCACGCTGCTGTGGGCCGGCACCGGCCTGGTGGCCGGCGTGGTCTTCCACGAGCAGATCGCCGACCTGCTGGCCGCGCTGGACCGCCTGGGCCAGGCCGCGCTGGGCGTGGGCCTGGCGCTGCTGGCGCTCTATGTGCTGTGGCGGGTGTGGCGGCGCTGGGCGGTCAAGCGCCGCCTGCAGCAGTTGCAGCGGGTGGACCCGGACGAGCTGGCCGCCGATCTGCGCGCCGGCCGGCCGCTGCTGGTGGTGGACGTGCGCGCGCAGTCGCCGGTGCTGCCGCTGGAGAGCCGCATCCCGGGGGCGGTGCACCTGGACCTGGCCCGGCTGGAGGCCGAGGCCATCGCCGGTTGGTCGCTGGAGGCCGAGATCGTCACCTACTGCGCCTGCCCCAATGACGCCTCGGCCGCCAAGGCGGCCTGCTGGCTGATCGCCCAGGGCCGCCCGGCGCGCGTGCTGGCCGGTGGCATTGAGGCCTGGGCCAGCCGCGGCCACGCGCTGGAGTTGCTGGGCGCCTGAGCCACGCCCGCGCGGTCGTGCCTCAGTGCGGTTTGCGCAGCAGCACGCAGCGCACCCACTGGCCGGCTTCCAGCGCGGCCTGGTGCTTTTCGAGGAACTGTTCGGCGGTGGAATTGCGCGACACGAAGCGCAGCCCGTGCAGGATGCCCATGCGCGGCACCGGGCGCGACCAGGCGTGCTCCACCACGCCGTTGAACCAGCTGACCTGCTCGTCGTCCTGCGGCTCTGCGTCGCAGCGGCCCAGCAGCAGCAGCACCTCGTAGCGGCCCGCGGCCAGCGGCTCGGTGCCGCTGGTCAGCACCTGCAGGCCGCCGTCGCTGAGGTTGAGCACCAGACCGGCCGGCCCCTGGCTGAAATGCACCGGCTTGAAGACCCAGCCCGGCAGGGAATCGGCGTCGTGCTGGGCACCGAGGAAGTCGGTGCGGGTGGACAGTCGCTGGTCGGCAAACACATCGGTCATGTCGAGCTCCGTGGCGGGGTCAGGGCCCCATCCTAATCAGCTCAGGCCGCGCAGCACATCGATGGCTTCCTCCACCCGGTCGATGGCGTGCAGCGTCAGGCCCTCGATGGGTTTCTTGGGCGCATTGGCGCGCGGCACAACCGCCACCGAGAAGCCCAGCTTGGCCGCCTCCTTGAGCCGCTCCTGGCCGCGCGGCGCGGGGCGCACCTCGCCGGCCAGCCCCACCTCGCCGAACGCGATGAAGCCCTTGGGCAGCGCCTTGCCGCGCAGCGAGCTCTGGATGGCCAGCAGCACCGCCAGGTCGGCCGCGGGTTCGGTGATGCGCACGCCGCCCACCGCGTTGACGAACACGTCCTGATCGCCGGTGGCCACGCCCGCGTGGCGGTGCAGCACGGCCAGCAGCATCGCGAGCCGGTCGCGGTCCAGGCCGACCGACAGGCGTCGCGGGCTTACGCCGCCGCTGTCCACCAGCGCCTGCAGCTCCACCAGCAGCGGCCGCGTGCCCTCCAGCGTGACCAGCACGCAGCTGCCCGGCACCGGCTCGGTGTGGGTGCTCAGAAAGATGGCGCTGGGGTTGGCCACGCCCTTGAGGCCCTTCTCGGTCATCGCGAACACGCCGATCTCGTTGACCGCGCCGAAGCGGTTCTTGATCGCGCGCACGAGACGGAAGCTGCTGTGCGTGTCGCCCTCGAAATACAGCACCGTGTCCACGATGTGCTCCAGCACGCGCGGGCCGGCCAGCGCGCCCTCCTTGGTCACGTGCCCCACCAGCACCATCGCGCAGCCGCTGGCCTTGGCCGTACGGGTGAGCTGGGCGGCGCATTCGCGCACCTGGGCCACCGAGCCCGGCGCGCTGCTGAGCTGCTCGGAGTACAGCGTCTGTATGGAGTCGATCACGCAGAAGGCCGGCTGCTCGGCCTCGATGGTGGCCAGGATCTTTTCCAGCCCGATCTCGGCCAGCACCCGCACCTGGTCGCCGGCCAGGCCCAGGCGGCGCGCGCGCATCGCGACCTGGGCGCCGGATTCCTCGCCGGTCACGTACAGCGTCTTGAGCTGGCGCGACAGCGACTCCACCGCCTGCAGCAGCAGCGTGGACTTGCCTATGCCCGGGTCGCCGCCTATCAGCACCACGCCACCGGCCACGATGCCGCCGCCGAGAACCCGGTCCAGTTCCTCCTGGCCGGTGGGCGTGCGCTCGTAGTCGCTGGCCTCGATCTCGGACAGCGTCGCCACCGGCTGGCTTCTGGCCAGCGCCTGGTAGCGGTTCTTGCCGCCGCCGCTGGGCTCGGCGGCGGATTCGGTCAGCGTGTTCCAGGCGCCGCAATGCGGGCATTTGCCCAGCCATTTGGCGTTGGTGCCGCCGCATTCGGTGCAGGTGTAGATGCTCTTGGAGGTGGCCATGGGCCGATTGTCGCGGGCCATGACGACCGGCGAGGCCCGGGGCGCTGCGGCACACTGCGGCCCTGATTGTTCGGAGCCTTCCATGCCCTTCGCCACCTGGTTGACCCTTTTCGCGGCCTGCTGGGCCATCAGCCTGTCGCCCGGCGCCGGCGCGGTGGCGGCCATGAGCGCGGGCCTGAGCCACGGCTTCAAGCGCGGCTACTTCATGACCTTCGGCCTCATCCTGGGCATCCTCACGCAGGTGCTGTTCGTCAGCGCCGGCCTGGGCGCGCTGATTGCGGCGTCCGAAACCGCGTTCGCGTTCATCAAGTGGGCCGGTGTGGCCTACCTGGTGTGGCTGGGCGTGCAGCAGTGGCGCGCACCGGCCAAGCCCCTGGTGGCTGCAGGCGACGAGGGCGCGCTGGTCACGCGCCGCCAGTTGGTGCTGCGCGGCTGGGGCATCAATGCGGTCAACCCCAAGGGCACGGTCTTCCTGCTGGCCGTGGTGCCGCAGTTTCTGGACCTGGCCGCGCCGCTGGGCCCGCAATACCTGGTGATCGCCGCGACGCTGGGCTTCACCGACCTGGTGGTGATGGGCGGCTACACCGCGCTGGCGGCCCGCGTGCTGGCCGCGCTGAAGAGCGCCCACCACATCAAGCTGCTGAACCGCGTGTTCGGCTCGCTGTTCATCGTCGCGGGGCTGTTGCTGGCCAGCTTCAAACGCCAAGGCTGAAGCCCCACCCGTCTCGGCGCCGGCTGAACGCCGGCCGTTCCGGTCGCCCCCCGAGGGGTCGGCGATGCCGGGCGGGTCGACCGCCCGGCACATCGCCCACGCGGGCCGGCTTGGGGCGGCCCGGCGCTCGGCCCGCCTGCCTCGCTGAAGTCCTGTTCACGCCTGCGGGCGCTTTTTCTTCTTCTCTCATGTCCACCGCATCGCCTAGCCGTTGGCTGTTCTGGGGCCCCACGCTGATCTGGGCCAGCACCTGGCACGTCATCCTCTACCAGCTGGACGCCGATGTGCCGGTGTTCAACTCCGTGGCCTGGCGCTTCGGCCTGGCCGCGCTGGGGCTGGCGGCGCTGGCGCGCTGGCAGGGGCAGTCCTTGCGCCTGCCGCTGTGGGCCCATGGCTGGATGCTGGCCACCGGCATCGTGCAGTACAGCGGCAACTATTTGTCGGTCTACCAGGCCGAGCGCCACATCCCGTCCGGCCTGGTGGCCGTGCTGTTCTGCCTGATGGTCTACGGCAATGCGCTGTCGGGGCGGCTGCTCTTCGGCCAGCCGGTGACGCGGCGCTTTCTCGCGTCCGCCAGCGGCGGCGTGCTGGGCGTGGTGCTGATCTTCTGGCCCGAGATCGCCGCCACCGGTGCGCGCCCCACCGCGGCGCTGGGCCTGGGGCTGGGCCTGTTCGCTGTGCTGGTGGCCTGCATAGGCAATGTGCTGACGCTCACGCTCACCAAGCGCGGCCTGCCGCTGGTGCCGGTGCTGGCCTGGAGCATGGGCTATGGCGCGGTGTTCCTGGTCGGCGTGTCGCTGGCCAGCGGCCAGGGCCTGCATTTCTCGCTGAGCCTGCCCTATGTGCTGAGCCTGCTGTACCTGGCGGCGGCCGGCTCGGTGATCGCCTTCGTGCTTTATTTCAAGCTCGCCCAGGCACGCGGCCCGGCCCATGCGGCGCTCACGGGCGTCATCATCCCGGTGATCGCCCTGGTGATCTCGGCCGTGTTCGAGGGCTGGCAGGTCACGCCGCTGGCGGTGGGCGGCATGGGCTTGTGCCTGGCCAGCTTGTGGGTGGCGACGCGGCCGCAGTAAGACGAGCGCGGCCTTCGGCTAGGAGCGGGCCGACGAGGGCGAGATCTTGCGGCGCAGCGCATCAGCCCCAGCGCGCCGCCAGGCACCATCTGGCGAGTCGGCGACCCTGGGCGGCCTTGCCGGGGCGGCTGGGCATGGTCAAGATGTCATGCGGATCGTTAACGACCCGTCTGCAACACGTTAGGCGTCTCCACAAGCCTTGCGGACCCCGCTGCTTCTTCAAAGGAGCTACACATGTCTGAAGTCGATCCCAGGGTACCCATTTACGACCCGAACTTGGTCCGCTGGTGGTGGCCATGGCTAGCACGGATCGGTACTCTGTCCGCCGTTGGAGGAACCGCGGTAACCGTCTGGCTGCAGCTTTCGCCGCCAGGCGAACGGACGCAACCGGTACTCCTCGGGCTGGCTGCACTGTGGGCAATCGGCGCTCCGCTCTGGTTCTTCTTGGAGTTTCACTACTTCTACAGAACCGCACCCGGACCGAAGAGTTGGGATCTTTTCAAGCACGGTCAGCAATTGGCAATCGCTATCTGGGCCGGACTAACTGCTGGTCTTTACGTTCTTGCATCAAGCGATCTTGCCAAGTCGCCAAAGACCACCGAGGACTGCTCCGTGATGGTTGTTGTTAAAGGCAGTGAACCGGCAATTGGCACAAGACTGGTCAAGTGTCCCAAGTGACGTCTAACCTATCGTCCGATACGGCGCGCTACGGCAGCCAATGCCTGGCCGCTATAGGCCAAAGTGTTCATCGTCCTTGCGCGGCCAGTCATTGGCTGCCTTTGCACTCTGCTCAATTCAAACGGTAGGCGGCTGAAACCCGAGGCTGCGGTTCTTCACGATCCAGATTCACTGCGCCATGTATCGACCCGCCATGAAGCCGATCGCCGCCACCCTTCTGCTTAGCGCCACGCTCGCCCAGTCCGTTTCGGCGGCCGACGCAAAGCTCGATGCACCCCTGATGGGCTCCTGGTCCGTTGATACGTCCCGGCTGCCGATGGCTCCCGCGGCCAGACCCAGGAGCGTCACGATCACGTTCTCGGCGACAGGCACGGAACAGGTGAAGACGAAAGTCGAGATCATCGATCCGGCGGGGAATCGCCTGGAGGCCGAAGGCGTCACACCACTGGACGGCACGCCGACGCCAGTGAAGGCGAATTTCGAGGCCGATATCTCCGCGACCCTCATGCCGAGGCCCGATGTTTTGATCTTGCAACTGGGTAAGAACGGCATCCCCGCCTCGACCCGTATCTACGCTGTCCAGGCGGACGGCAACTCGATGATCGAAACCGTCGCTCACTTCGCCGCGGATGGCCGGCCGGTACTGCGCAAGAACTACTTCTCCCGCGTCCGCTGACGCGAGCAGCCGCCCAACCGTTCGGCTCAAACCGCCCCGCGGCGTCAGGCCACCGCTCGCGGCGCTGCCTCAATGTTGACGGGCTGTTTTCTGGGTGGCGGTAAAGGTCACCTCGTTCATTCCCGCCGCTGCCAGGCGGTCGACGAGTGGCTTGGCGCTAGGTGACGGCAGGCTTTGTGCAGACGCCGGCCACCTGGCCGTTGGGCGCATGGCTGCTGGCCGCGGCGTTCTACCTGCTGGCCATGCCTTTGCTTTGCTGTCGGCGTGCCCCGGCGGCCCCCGCCTTGATGCTGCTGCGAGCCATAGATGGGTTTGGTCGCCCGTCGCGCCTTGGGCACATGGGCTGCGGCCTGCACCAGCGAGATCCGGCGCCCCACCACGTCCGCGCGGTCGCGCGCCAGGCGGCGCGAGCCCTGGGCCTTGATGGCGACGATGCCGTCGCGGCGATGTTCTGCCCGGTCAGCTTCTGCGAGGCGACGCGGCCGGCCTGGCGCCGTCGATCAGCAGGCGCAGCGCCTGCTCGAACACGGCGTCGGCATCGCTGCCCACCGTCTGGCGCCAGCCGGCCGCCAGCAGCGGGTACTGCGATGGGTCCGGCCCGGTCAGCCTGGCGGACGGCGGGGCGTCGGGGGCCTGGCCGGATTGCTCCTCCAGCACCCAGCCCACCACGAAGCGGCCCACGGACATCATCAGCAGCGTGGCCGGGCCGGGCTCGAAGCCGGCGGCACAGAGCAGGCGCAGCCGCGCCTCGATGGATTCGCGCTGCGCCTCGCCGGGCCGCGTGCCGGCATGCAGCCGGGCGCCGTCGCGGTAGGCCAGCAGCGCACGGCGAAAGCTGCGGCCGTCGGCCATCAGCCAGTCCTGCCACGGCTCGTGCTCGGCGGGCGTGTCACGCGCCCGGCTTTCGCGCATCACGGCCTGCGACATCGCATCCAGCAGCGCGGCCTTGCTCTTGAAGTGCCAGTACAGCGTGGGCGACTGCACGCCCAGGCGCTCGGCGAGCTTGCGGGTGGAGAGGGCGTCGATGCCGATCTCGTTGAGCAGGTCCAGCGCGGCGCGCAGCACGTCGTCGCGATTCAGTCGGGCGGGGCGGTCGGCATTCATTTCTCTAGCAATGATAGAGAAGCTCATGCACAATCTTCCCTATCAACGATAGGGAGTGTGTTTTGAATCGAGCCCTGACCGTCATCCTCATGACGCTGCTGCTGGATGCGGTGGGCATGAGCCTGATCTTCCCCATCCTGCCGGGCCTGCTGCGCGAGCTGAGCGGTGCCGAGGCCACCACCCACCATTACGGGGCGCTGCTGGCGGTCTATGCGGCCATGCAGTTCCTGTTCTCGCCGGTGCTGGGCGCACTGAGCGACCGCTTCGGCCGCCGGCCGGTTCTGTTGGCGTCGCTCGCGGGTGCCGCGGCCGACTACGTGCTGATGGCGCTGGCCCCCAGCATGGCCTGGCTGTACGTCGGGCGCGTGCTGTCCGGCATCACCGGCGCCAGCATGGCCGTGGGAACGGCCTATCTCACCGACATCACGCCCGAGGCCGATCGTGCCAAGCGCTTCGGCCAGATGGGTGCGGCCATGGGTTTGGGCTTTGTCGTCGGGCCGCTGATCGGCGGGGCCTTTGGTGAGTGGTCGCTGCGCGCGCCCTTTGTCGCTGCTGCCGTGATGAATGCGCTGAACCTGGCCCTGGCCTGGTTTGCGCTGCCGGAGTCCAACCAGCACCGCACCGCGCGGCTTGATCTGGCCAAGCTGAATGCCTTCTCGGCGCTGCATCGGCTGCGGGGCAGGCCGGCCTTGCTGCCGCTGGTGGGCGTGTTCGCGGTGGTGGCGCTGGTGTCGCAGGTGCCGGGCTCGCTGTGGATACTCTACGGGCAGGACCGCTACGGCTGGAGCGCCTGGGTGGCGGGGCTGTCGCTGGCCTGCTATGGCGGGCTGCACGCGGTGTCGCAGGCCTTTGTTACCGGCCCCATGGTGGCGAGGCTGGGCGAGAAGCGTGCGCTGCTGGCGGGTATTGCTGCAGATGCGCTGGGCTTCGTCGGCATGGGCCTGGCCGTGGCAGGCTGGATGCCGTTTGCGCTGCTGCCGCTGTTCGCCATCGGCGGGCTGGCGATGCCGGCCCTGCAGGCGCTGCTGTCGCGGCAGGTGGACGAGCAGCACCAGGGCGAGTTGCAGGGCACGCTGGCCAGCCTGACCAGCCTGATCGGCGTTGCCGGCCCGCTGGTGGTGACGGCCGGCTTTGCGCGGACGCAGGCCAGCTGGCCGGGTGGCGCATGGCTGCTGGCCGCGGCGTTCTACCTGCTGGCCGTGCCTCTGCTTTACAGCCGGCGAGCCCGGGCGGCCTGAGTCGTCGGCCTCAGTAGTCCTGGCCGCGGCGGCCCGCCTTGATGCCGCTGCGCCTGGCCTTGCCCTCCAGCCGCCGCTGCTGCGAGCCATAGGTGGGCTTGGTCGCACGCCGGGCCTTGGGCACATGGGCGGCGGCCAGCACCAATGAAATCAGGCGCTCGACCGCGTCGGCGCGGTTGCGCTCCAGGCTGCGCGAGTCCTGGGCCTTGATGACGACGATGCCGTCCGCCGTGATGCGCTGGTCGGGCCAGGCCAGCAGCCGGGTCTTCACGGCCTCCGGCAGGCTGGACGCGCGGATGTCGAAGCGCAGGTGCACCGCGTTGGACACCTTGTTGACGTTCTGCCCGCCCGGGCCGCTGGCGCGTATCGCGTCGAACGCGAGCTCCTCGGGCCGGGGGCGCCAGTGCAGCAGAGTCATCGACGACTGTTCATTGAGGGGTGGCGCCGGGCCGCCCCAAGCCGGCCCGCAGGCGATGTGCAAGCGGCGCGATGCCGCTTGCATCGCCGTCCCCGCGGGGGACCGACCAGGCTTGCTCGCGTTCAGCGAGGCAAGGCTGGGCGAGGGGCTCAAGCATGTCGCACGGGCACGCGCTGCGCGACGGCGCACATCAGCTCGTAGCCAATCGTGCCGGCCGCCTGCGCGACTTCGTCAATCGGCAGGCGGCTGTGGCGCGGGCCTTCGCCCCACAGCGTGACCTCGCTGCCGAAGCCGCTGGCGGGCAGGGCGCTCAGGTCCACCGCCAGCATGTCCATGGACACGCGGCCCAGCGTGCGGGTGCGGTGGCCGTCCACCAGCACCGGCGTGCCGGTGCCGGCGTGGCGCGGGTAGCCGTCGGCATAGCCGCAGGCGACGATGCCTATGCGCATGGGGCCCTCGGCGGCGAAGGCGCTGCCATAGCCCACCGTGTCACCGGCCTGCAGCTGCTGGGTGCCGATGATGCGCGAGCGCAGCGTCATGGCCGGGGCCAGGTCCCAGTGCTCGGGCGAGTGCTCGGGGAAGTCGGGCACGCCGCCGTACAGCATGATGCCGGCGCGCACCCAGTCATTGGCGGTGCGCTCCGCGTGGCGCAGTGTGGCCGCGCTGTTGGCGATGCTGCGTTCGCCGGCGATGCCGTCGGCCGCTTCGGTGAAGGCGCGCAGCTGATGAGCGATGCCGTCCTGCCCCAAGCGCAGCGCGTCGGCATCCGAGAAGTGGGTCATCAGCGAGATCTCGTCCACCTGGGGCAGGGCGTCCAGCCGCGCATAGGCGGCGCGGAAGGCGGCGGGCGTGAAGCCCAGGCGGTTCATGCCGGAGTTCAGCTTCAGGAACACACGGTGCGGCTCGTGCGTCTTGTGCATGGCCAGCCAGTCGATCTGCTGCTCGCAGTGCACTGCGTGCCAGAGCTTGAGCCGCGAGCACAGCTCCAGGTCGCGCGGCTCGAACACGCCCTCCAGCAGCAGGATGGGGCCGCGCCAGTCCAGTGCGCGCAGGCGCTGGGCTTCGTCCAGGTCCAGCAGCGCGAAGCCGTCGGCCGCCCGCAGCGCGTCGAAGCAGCGCTCGATGCCGTGACCGTAGGCATTCGCCTTCACCACGGCCCAGACCCGGGCGTTGGGTGCCTGGGCGCGGGCGCGGGCCAGGTTGTGGGCAAGGGCTTGGGGGTGGATCAGGGCTTCGATGGGACGGGGCATGTCGGGCGGGTGTCGGAGGGGCCGGGCGAGATTTTGCGCCCGTCGCCCCGGCCGGGCTTGCAAACTAGGGGCGTGCTATAAACCGGCGCCGCCCTTTGGACGGCTTTCCGTACTGACAGTCCAGGATTGCGCCAGCTCGATGAGACGAGGCTTCTACACCATCATGTCGGCGCAGTTCTTCAGCTCGCTGGCTGATAACGCGTTGTTCGTCGCCGCCGTCGAGCTGCTGCGGTCCTCCGGGTCGGCCGAGTGGCAGCGCGCCGCGCTGGTGCCCATGTTTGCGCTGTTCTATGTGGTGCTGGCGCCCTTTGTCGGCGCCTTTGCGGACGCGGTGCCCAAGGGCAAGGTGATGTTCTATTCGAACACCATCAAGGTCGGCGGCTGCCTGATGATGCTGTTCGGCGCCCACCCGCTGCTGGCCTACGCCATCGTGGGCCTGGGCGCGGCGGCCTACTCGCCGGCCAAGTACGGCATCCTCACCGAGCTGCTGCCGCCGTCGCAGCTGGTCAAGGCCAATGGCTGGATCGAGGGCTTGACCATCGCGTCCATCATCCTGGGCGTGCTGCTGGGCGGTCAACTGGTGGGCGACCGCATCTCTCACATGCTGCTGGGCTTTGACCTGCCCTTTGTCGACACCGGCATCGACACGCCGCCCGAGGCCGCGATCGCCAGCCTGATCTCGCTGTATGTGCTGGCCGCGCTGTTCAATCTGCGCATCCCGCGCACCTCGGCACCGCTGCAGCCGCTGGGCCATGGCCTGGTGGATCTGGTGCGCGACTTCTCCTCCTGCAACACCCGCCTGTGGCAGGACAAGCTGGGCCAGATCTCGCTGGCCACGACCACGCTGTTCTGGGGCGTGAGCGGCAATCTGCGCTACATCGTGCTGGCCTGGGCCGCCGCGGCGCTGGGCTACGGCACGACGCAGGCGTCCTCGCTGGTGGGCGTGGTGGCGATAGGCACGGCCGCCGGTGCGGTGGTGGCCTCGCTGTATTGCCGACTGGACAAGGCGACCTCGGTGATCCCGCTGGGCATCGCGATGGGCCTGGTGGTCATAGGCATGAACGCCATCCACAACGTCTGGGTGGCTGCGCCCTTCCTGGTGCTGCTGGGCGCCATCGGCGGCTATCTGGTCGTGCCCATGAACGCGCTGCTGCAGCACCGCGGCCACAACCTGATGGGCGCGGGCCGCAGCATCGCGGTGCAGAACTTCAACGAGCAGGCCTGCATCCTGGGCCTGGGCGCCTTCTACACGGCGCTGACCCGCTTCGGCATGTCGGCCTTTGGCGCCATCACCATCTTCGGCCTGCTGGTGGCGGGCACGATGTGGATGATCCGGCGCTGGCACCAGCGCAACCTGGTGGTGCATCGCGCCGAGGTGGAGCACCTGCTGGAGATCGCGCGCAGCGACAAGGTCGGCACGCACTGACGCCTGACGGCGGCGCGGCCGTGTGCCGCGCGCGGTCTCAGGCGCCGCCGCCGCGGCCCTTGCGGCCGGTCGTGACCGGGATCAGGTGCTTGCCCTCCAGCACCGCCTCGATGTGCTCGCTCCAGGCGCGCGCGATCTTGAAGCAGCCGCTGTGATTGAGGTGGATCTCGTTGTGCCAGTCACCGCTGATGCCGGTGGAGCCGGGCGCGGCCAGTGCCAGCGGCACCGTGGTGGAGTCGAACACGAAGAGGCCAGGGAAGCCTTCCTTGTCGGCCGCCATGCCCTTGAGCAGCTGCGCGAGGTGGAAGACCATCAGCCGGCTCACGGCCGCCCAGTCGGCGCTGGGCACGCCATAGGCCTTCATCGCCGGGTAGAGCCAGGGGCCGCTGGCGCCCAGGTCGTCCTGCCCCTCGGCGCCGGCCGGGCGCGGCATGGGCACGGCGTAGCAGTGCATGAACACCGGCTTGCCGGCCGATACGCCCTGGTCGCGCAGCGACAGCAGGTGCCGCACATTGGCGCGCAGGTAGTCGGCGTAGGTGGCCCAGCCGGGTTCGGAGAAATAGCGCGCGACGCCGGCCGACGGCGGGCCCCATTCGGTCTGGCGGCGCAGCAGGCGCAGATGCAGCGGGATGGGCTGGCCGTCTGCACCCAGCGGCGGCGTGCGGGCCGCGGCGATCAGATCATTGCCGCCCACGGACAGCAGGATGCCGTCCCACACGCTCGCCTCGGGCCCGGCCAGCAGGCGCACGAAATCGGGGCTGGATTCCAGGTCCACCATGTGGGCCAGCGCGTCGCCGGTGCCGGCGCAGTTCACTGCGAAGGCGGGCGACTTGAACACCAGCTCCTGCAGCAGGTTGGCGTGGGCGTTGAGCTTGGAGCGCGCGTTGGAGAACCAGGAGTCCCCCTGCGCGAGCAGCCGCCAGCGGAAGGCGCTCGGGTCGGGCGCCGCGCTGCCCGCGAGGTCCGAAGGGGTGAAGCAAGCCAGGTGATCCATAGAAGGTTCCGAAGTCTGTCCCGGGCGCCGCTGGTGACGCCGTTGCGGCAAATCCGCGCGATTGGAAGGCCTGCCCAAAGTCGGGCGCCATGCTACAAACCCGGGGTTTACCACGGTTGTAAGGACAGTGATGACTCAAAGCATCTACGCCTTCCAGGCACAGTCCATCCAGGGCGACACCATCGACCTGTCCCAGCAGCGCGGCAAGGTGCTGCTGATCGTCAACACGGCCAGCGAATGCGGCTTCACGCCGCAGTTCAAGGGCCTGGAGCAGCTGTGGCGCGACTACGGCCCGCGCGGTCTGGTGGTGATCGGCTTCCCCAGCAACGAGTTCGGCGGCCAGGACCCGGGCAGCAACGAGGACATCGCGTCGTTCTGCGAGATGAACTACGGCGTGAGCTTCCCCATGATGGCCAAGACCCGCGTCAACGGCGCCGAGGCCCATCCGCTGTGGAAATGGCTCAAGGGAGAGAAGCCCGGCATCCTGGGCACCGAGGCGATCAAGTGGAACTTCACCAAGTTCCTGGTCGGTCGCGACGGCCAGGTGCTCAAGCGCTTTGCCCCCAACGACGCCCCCGACAAGCTGCGCGCCGACATCGAGGCGGCGCTGGGCGCCTGAGCGCCGGTCGGCGTGCTGCGCAAGACCTGGCCCGCAAGACCTGGCCCGGGTTAAGCTGAAGCCATGGACCCGAACGACCGCATCGCGCTGCGCCACAAGCTGATCGCCGACCGGTTGGCGATGCCGGACCGCCTGGCGCGCGCCGCGCAGCTGCAGGAGGTGCTGCGGGTGTGGCTGGTGAGCCGGCCCGAGAGCCGCATCGGCGCCTACTGGCCGATCAAGGGTGAATTCGATCCGCTGCCCTCGCTGTACCGGTGGAGTGAGGCCGCGCCCGAGGGGCGCAGGCGCCAGATCGGCCTGCCGGTGGTGGACAAGCAGCACGGCACGCTGCGCTTTCATGTCTGGTACCCGGGCTGCCCCATGGAGGAAGACGCTTTCCACATTCCCAAGCCCAAGGGCACCGAGGAATTCCAGCCCGAGCTGATGCTGGTGCCCTGCCTGGGCTTCGGCCCCTGCGGCCTGCGCCTGGGCTATGGCGGCGGCTTCATGGACCGCACGCTGGCCGAGATGCAGCCCCGCCCGGCCACCGCCGGCATCGGCTATGCGCAGGGCTTCCAGCCGCTGCTCAAGCCCGGTCCGCACGACATGGCGCTGGACGCGATGCTGACCGAGGAAGGCGTGGTCTGGGACAAGGACGGCTGGGCCGCCGCCTGAGCCGGCCGGCTCAGCGCAGCCCAGCGGCAACAGCGCGCCGGCGGCGAGCAGGTGGCGGCGTGAAATAGTCATCGCACGAGCGCCGTTGCTGCGAACCGGCCGCGAGACCTGACCCCCAAAAACGGGCCTAACCGGATAATCGCGGCCCGTCCTCTCGACGAGCGCGCCATGCCCGCGTCCCCCGCCCGTCCCACGCAAAACCCGCCGCTCGACCCGGTCCTGAAGCAGGGGCTGGCGTTGTTCTATGGCCGGCCGCCCGACCATGCCGGCGCGGTGCGCTGCTTTCGCGAGGCTGCCGAGGCCGGCGGCGACGAGGCGCTGGCCATGCTGGGCCTGTGCCTGCTGGAGGGTCTGGGTGTGGCGGCCGACCCGGTGCGCGCCCGCGAGCTGCTGGAGCGCGCCGCGGCGCGCGGCTCGCGCACCGCCCGCTTCCAGCTGGGCCGCGCGCTGATCAGCGGCCGTGGCGGCCCGGTGGACGAGCGGCGCGGACTCACCGCCTACCTGTCGGCGGCCGCGTTGGGCCATGTGGAGGCGGTGTTCAACCTGGCCTGCTGCCTGCAGGCCGGCGTGGGCTGCCTGCCCGACCGCCTGGCTGCCAAGGCGCTGTTCCTGCGTGCGCGCACGCTGGGCTGCACGCTGAAGGCGGATGTGCGGGTGCGTCAGCGCGAGCTGCGCGCGGTGCGGGCGCTGGCGCGCCGCTTCGCGGACCCGGACCGGCTGCTGTTCCTGGTGCAGGAGCGCCAGCGTGAGCTGGCGGTGCTGCACGACCTGGCGCAGTCGGCGCGCCTGCCGGCGCGGGCTGCCGAGATGCCATCGACGCCTCGCTGGCAGGGCGCGGCCCGCTATGCGGTGGGCGTGCTGGCCGCGCTGGCGGGCACGGTGGGCGACCGTCTGCGGCTGCGCTCGCCGGACGCCGGCCCCACCACCACGCTGCTGCGCTGAGCCCTCGCGGCGGACGCAGCCGGGCTTGATCCGGCACGAAACCTGCTAGTCAATGGGGGTGAATACTCAGATCCCTCTCCCCACCGCGCACACCTGGCTGGACGATGCCCATGCGCTGATTGCCGGCTCGCTCTTCATTGCGCTGGGCCTCACGATGTTTTCCCATGCCGGCCTGCTGACCGGCGGCGTGGCCGGCCTGGCCTTTCTGGCCAGCTATGCCAGCCAGGGCAGCCTGGGCCTGTACTTCTTCTTGTTCAGCCTGCCCTTTTTTTGGTTGTCCTGGACCCGTCTTGGTGCGGAGTTCACGCTCAAGAGCTTCGGCGCGGTGTCGCTGGTGGCGCTGAGTACGTCGCTGGCGCCGCGCATGGTGCGCTTCGAGCTGCTCAACCCCTGGCTGGCCGCGGTGCTGGGCGGCTGCCTGGTGGGCTTCGGGCTGCTGGCGCTGCTGCGCCACCGCGCCAGCGTGGGCGGCGTGAACATCCTGGCCCAGTGGCTGCAGCAGTCGCGCGGCATCAGCGCGGGGCGGGTGCAGATGAGCGTGGACGTGGGCGTGGTGCTGCTGGCGCTGACCCTGGTGCCGCCTGAGCGGGTGCTGCAGTCGGTGCTGGGCGCGGTGGTGGTGGGCGCCATCCTGACGCTCAACCACAAGCCCGGGCGCTACCTGGGGGTGTAGGCCGCGCGTTCACAATGCGCAGCCATGAACGGGCTGCGACAGACGATGGCTTGGGCCGGTGCGGGGCTGGTGATCGCCGCACATGCGCTGGCTGCGCAGGCCGCGCCCCTGGCGGGCGATGCGGCGGCCGGTCAGGCGCAATTCGCCACCTGCACGCGCTGCCACCGGGTCGGGCCGGGCGCGCGCAGCGGCTTCGGGCCGCAGCTCAACGGCATCGTGGGCCGCCGCGCCGGCTCGCTGAGTGACTTCAACTACTCGCCGGCGCTGAAACAGTCGCAGCTGGTCTGGACCCGCGAGCGCCTGGCCGCCTTCATCAAGAACCCCGACCAGGTCGTGCCCGGCAACCGCATGCGGTTCGCGAGCTGGGGCTATGACGACCAGAAGATTGCCAACCTGGTGGCCTATCTGGCCAGTTTCCCGGCCGAGCGCTGATCAGCCCTGGCCGCCGGCCTTGGCGCCCTTGGTCTTGAGCACCGGCGCGTCCGGCAGGCCCAGCAGGTCGGCGGCCAGCGCCTCGGCCACCTCGATGCCGTCCACGCCCGCGCTCATGATGCCGCCCGCATAGCCCGCGCCCTCGCCGGCCGGGAACAGGCCGCGCACGTTCAGGCTTTGGTAGTCGCGGCCGCGCGTGATGCGCAGCGGGCTGGAGGTGCGGGTCTCGACACCGGTGAGCACCGCATCCGGCCGGTCGAAGCCGCGGATCTGCTGGCCGAACGCGGGCAGCGCCTCGCGGATCGCGTCCAGCACATAGTCGGGCAGCACGCCGCGGCCCGGGGCCGGGTGCAGGTCGGTCAGCGTGACGCCGGGCTTGTAGCTGGGCTGCACCTCGCCGAAGGCGCTGCTGGTCTGGCGCTTGATGAAGTCGCCGATCAGGCTGCCCGGCGCCAGATAGCCGCCGCCGCCGAACACATAGGCCTGGCTTTCCCAGATGCGCTGGAAGGCCATGCCGTCCAGCGGGTTCACCAGGCTGCCGTCGGTCTTGCCGTCCTGGCGGTAGTCCTGCGGCGAGATGCCCACGACGATACCGGCATTGGCATTGCGCTCGTTGCGCGAATACTGGCTCATGCCGTTGGTGACCACGCGCTCGGGCTCGCTGGTGGCCGCCACCACGGTGCCGCCGGGGCACATGCAGAAGCTGTAGACCGAGCGGCCGTTGGACGCGTGGTGCACCAGCTTGTAGTCCGCCGCGCCCAGCAGCGGATGCTTGGCATTGGGGCCGAAGCGGGCCGCGTCGATGAGGCTTTGCGGGTGCTCGATGCGAAAGCCGATGGAGAAGGGCTTGGCCTCCATGTAGACGCCGCGCTCGTGCAGCATCTTGAAGGTGTCGCGCGCGCTGTGGCCCAGCGCCAGCACCACGTGGTCGGTGCGGATCTGCTCGCCGGAGTCCAGTTGCACGCCGCGCACATGGCGCTGGCCGTCGGCGCCGTCCTCGATCAGCAGATCGGAGACCTTCTGCTGGAAGCGGATCTCGCCGCCCAGCGCCTCGATCTCGGCGCGTATCTTGATGACCATGGACACCAGGCGGAAGGTGCCGATGTGAGGCTTGGAGACGTAGAGGATTTCCTCCGGCGCTCCGGCCTTCACGAACTCTTGGAGAACCTTGCGCGTGAGGTGACGCGGGTCGGAGATCTGCGAGTAGAGTTTGCCGTCCGAGAAGGTGCCGGCGCCGCCTTCGCCGAACTGCACATTGCTCTCCGGGTGGAGCTTTTGCTCGCGCCACAGGCCCCAGGTGTCCTGCGTGCGCTCGCGCACCTGCTTGCCGCGCTCCAGCACGATGGGGCGCAGGCCCATCTGCGCGAGGATCAGCGCCGCGAAGATGCCGCAGGGGCCGAAGCCGATCACCACCGGCCGCGGGCCGGCGGGTTCGCCCACCTGGGCCAGGAAGTGGTAGCCGGTGTCCGGCGTGGGCCGGATGTGGGCATCGCCCGCGAGGCGCGCCAGCAGCGCGGCCTCGTCGACGCCGGCGGCCAGCGCGCAGTCCACGGTGTAGACCAGCTGGATGTCGCGCTTGCGGCGGGCGTCGTAGCCGCGCCGCGCCACCGACACCTGGGCCAGCTGGGCGTCCTGCAGGCCCAGGCGGGCCCGCACGGCGGCTCGCAGGGCGGGCAGGTCGTCCTGGTCTGCACCCGCCTGGTCGGCAGGGCGCAGCGGCAGGCGCAGTTCGGTGATGCGGATCATCGGCGGCTCCAAAAGCAAACAGGCCCCGGTGCAGGGCCTGTTGTGTTCAGCAGGCCCGGTCGGGCGCTGGCTGGGTTCTCCGGCGGGAGATCAACCCGAGTGCGGGCGCTTGCCGGGGTTCTTCTTGGAACGGGTGTGCGAACCACGCTCCAGGCTGCGCTTCTGACCCTTGCCGGTCGTGAAGGTCACGCCCTTGGGGGCGGCGGGACGGGGGGTGGCGCGGCGATCCGCTTCGGTGACGATCTTGATGCCCATGATGGCTCCAGTGAAACAAAGCCCGCTGCAGGGGCAATTCGAGGTTGAAAGGCGGATTTTAGCGTTTGTCGGCGCCTCGGGCGGAGGTCACTGAAACTGGGGATGTTTTCGGCCCTGCGCTGCGCAACAGTGGAGGCCTCGCGGGGTCAGGTCTCGCAGAAGGAGCGGCATGACGCAATCCAGTGAGGCGGGCGCTTCCCGGCCCGGGCTCTGGGCCCGCATGACGGGCATGTTCGCCGCCGCCGAAGCCCACGGGCTGCCCGATGAGGCGGCGCTGCTGGCCCAGCGCCGCCAGCGCATGGGTGAGCCGGCGGCCGAGCGCCACGAGGCGCTGGCGCTGTCGGGCGGCGGCATACGCAGCGCCACCTTCTCGCTCGGCGTGCTGCAGGCGCTGGCCGAGGCGAGGCGTGACCCGGCGGCCGAGCCGGGCGCGGCGGTGAACGGCTTCCGGGCGTCCATGCTGGCGCGCTTCGACTACCTCTCCACGGTCAGCGGCGGCGGCTTCATCGGCGCCTTCCTGGTGGGGCTGTTCGTGCCCGAGCGCCTGCGTCCGCACAGCCAGACGCCGGCGGCCGCGGCCGACGATGCGCAGGCGGTGCTGGCCAGCGGGCCGCCCGAGCGCATACGCAGCGCGTCGGCGGGCGATGCGGCCTTCCGGCTCAAGGCGCCGCTGGCCTGGCTGCGCGAGAACGGCCGCTACCTCAGCCCCACCGGCTCGGGCGACATGGTCTATGCGGCGGCGCTGGGCCTGCGCAACTGGGTGTCGCTGCACGGGGTGATAGGCGTTGCGCTGCTGACGGCGCTGCTGTGGCTGGCTCTGCTGCGCGGCTGGCTGCTGGCCCAGCCCTGGGGCCAGGCCTTGCGCGACTGGGAGGCGGCCCGCCTCGGCGACGCGCTGCGCGGCCTGTCGGGGCCGGACTGGAGCGGCGCGATCTGGTGGAGCTCGTTGCTGCCGCTGGTACTGCTGCCGCTGCTGGCGGCCGTGCTGGCCGGGCTGGCGTTCTGGATGGTCAGGCGCCGCCCCGACGGCCGCAGCCTGCCGGTCAACCTCAACCTGCTGGGCATGGTGTTCACGGCCCTGGTGCTGGCGGGCATGGCGCGGGCGCTGCCGCCGGGGCCGCTGGCCCAGGCCGGCTGGGGCCTTGCGGGCCTGACCGTCGCCGCGCTGCTGCTCTACATGGGCGTGGCGCTGGCGCACCCGCGCGCCAGCGACCAGGGCGTGTGGCTGACCCGCGCGCTGGCCTTCTGCCTCAGCGCCGGTGGCGCGCTGCTGCTGCTCGCGCTGGTGGAGACGCTGGGCCAGACCCTGTACCTGCTGGTCACGCACGAGCAGCGCTGGCTGCCGGGCCTGCCGGCCGCGCTGGCGGCCGCGCTGGCCTGGGTGGGCAAGAAGATCAGCGGGCGGGACAAGAGCAGCCCGCTGCCGTCCTGGCTGCAGAAGCTGCCGCTGACCACGCTGGGCGGCCTCGCCGGCCTGGCCATCCTGGTGCTGGTGGCCTCGCTGTGGGCGCTGGTGGCGCAGTTCCTGATCTGGTCCGACCAGGCGCTGTCGCCGCAGCTGTTGCCGTCCTGGCGCCTGGGCTGCATGGCCGGCGGCCTGCTGCTGATCGCGGTGGCCATGGGCCAGTTCCCGGCCTTCATCAATCTGTCCAGCCTGCAGGGCTTTTACTCGGCGCGGCTGATACGCAGCTACCTGGGGGCCAGCAATGGCGAGCGCTTCCAGCCGGACAACGCCCAGGGCCTGACCGCCGCCGAGCCGCTGCCGCGCGACAACCTGCCGCTGGAGCGCTTCTGGAGCGCTGCCGAGGGCCTGCGCACTTGGGCGCCGCTGCATGTGGTGAACCTCACGGTCAACAAGACCGTGGATCCGGCCGAACAGCTGGTGCAGCGCGACCGCAAGGGCCAGCCCATGGCGGTGCTGCCCTACGGCTTCAGCATAGACCGGCGCCGCGGCGCCTTTCCCAGCGATAGCGCCAGCCGGCTGCTGCACGCGCCCATGCACCTGGGCGAATGGGTGGGCGCCTCGGGCGCGGCCTTCTCCACCGGCATAGGCCGCGAGACCACGCTGGGCATGTCGCTGCTGATGGGCGCGGCCAATGTGCGGCTGGGCGTGTGGTGGGCCTCGGGGTTGCACCGCGACCGGCCGGCCGCGGGCTTTCGGCCCTGGATCTGGTTGGGCCGCGGGCTGGGCATGCTGTTCCGCACCCAGACCTATCTGGTCTACGAGTTCACCGCCCGCTTCATGGGCCTGAACCGGCACTGGCAATACCTGTCCGACGGCGGGCATTTCGAGAACACCGCGCTGTACGAGCTGCTGCGGCCGCAGCGCCGCGTGGGTTTCGTGTTCGCGAGCGACAACGGCGCCGACCCCGACTACCGCTTCGACGACCTGGCCAACCTGATACGACTGGCCCGCATCGACCTGCGCACCGAGATCCGCGTGATGGAGGACTTCGGCGGCTGGCCGACGCTGCGCGGCGTGTTCGGGGCGACCACCGACTTCAGCGCCACCCGGGCGGACAACCCCGCCGCGCTGCTGCTGCGCGCCCAGCGTCTGGTGGACGCGGGCGAGGCCGCGCCGCCGCCCTGCTGGATCGTGCTGCTCAAGCCGGCGCGCCAGGCCGGCGTGCCGGCGGATGTGCGCCAGTACGCGGCCACGCACGCCAGCTTCCCGCAGGAGCCCACCGTGGACCAGTTCTTCGACGAGGCGCAGTGGGAGAGCTACCGCAGCCTGGGCCAGCACACGGCGCGGCGGCTGCTGAACCGCGAGACCTGGGCGGCGCTGCAGGCCTTCATGGCTGCGGATCCAGCGGCGCGCTGACGCAGGGCGGCTCGGCTTCCTGCTGGGCCAGCCAGGCGAGGAAGTCGGGCTCGTCCATGGGGCGGGCGATCAGGAAGCCCTGCACCAGGTCGCAGCCGCTGGCGCGCACCACGGCCAGTTCGGACTCGCGCTCCGTGCCCTCGGCGGTCACGGTCAGCCCCAGGCCCCGGCCCAGGCCCACGATGGAGCGCAGCAACGCGCGGCGGCGCTCGTCGTGGTCCACGTCCTGCACGAAGCTGCGGTCTATCTTGAGTTCGTCCACCGGCAGGTGCTGCAAGTAGGCCAGCGAGGACTGGCCGGTGCCGAAGTCATCGATCGCCAGCTTCACGCCCCAGGCCTTGAGCGCGTGCAGCACCGCGATCGGGTCGGCGCCGCTGGCCATCAGGCCGGTTTCGGTCACCTCCAGCTGCAGCCGCGCCGGGTCCACACGGTGCTCGGCCAGCAGCGCGGCCAGGCGCGCGGGCAGGCCGGCGTCCTGCAGGTCCAGCGTGGAGATGTTGACCGCCAGCGTCAGCGGCGGCCGGCCCTCGGCCTGCCAGCGCGCCAGCGTGCGCACCGCGCGCGCCAGCATCCAGTCAGTGATCTGGCGTATGCGGCCGCTGCGCTCCGCGAACGGGATGAACTCGCCCGGCGGCACCCAGCCGCGCTGCGGATGCAGCCAGCGCACCAGCGCCTCGGCGCCGATGACGCGGCCGCTGCGCAGGTCGCACTTGGGCTGCAGGAACTGGCGCAGCTGGCCCTGCTGCACCGCCTGCGAGAGATCGGACAGCAGGCTCAGGTGCAGCGCCCGCGCGACCTCGGCGCTGGGGTTGTAGACCGCCACCGGCTGGCGCAGCCGTTTGGCATCGAACATGGCCTGCTCGGCACGGCGCAGCAGGCCCTCGGTGTTGTCCGCATGCTCGGGCCAGTGGGCCACGCCCAGCGAGATGGACAGGTCCAGCGACTGGCCCTGCCAGCTGAGCTTGTGCTCCACCTCGTCGCGCAGCCGGGCGGCGAGCTGGTGGGCCTGATCCAGCCGCTGCACCGGCGCCAGCACCGCGAAGGTGCCGCCGGCCAGCCGGCCATAGGCGGCCAGGCCTTCGAACAGCGCCGACAGCTTGGCGGCCGCGCCGCGCAGCAGCGCATCGCCGGCGTCGAAGCCCAGCACGCCGTTGACCGCCTTGAGCCGGTCCACGTCCATGCAGATCAGCACCGCCTGCTGATCGCGCGCGGGCAGGCTCAGCAGCAGCTTGTCGCCGTCCGACACGAAGCGCGCGCGCTGCGGCAGGCCGGTCAGCAGGTCCAGGTCGGCGAGGCGGCGCAGCTGGGCTTCGCGCTCGCCGACCGCGGCGGCCATGGTGTTCATGGCCTGCACCATGTGGCCGATCTCGTCGGTCGCCATCACCGCGATGCGGTGGCTGTAATGGCCGCGTGCGATGTGCTCGGCACCGGCCTCGGCGCGCTTGAGCGGCCGCACGATGGAGCGCGTGACCCCCAGCGCCAGCAGCAGACCCACCAGCAGCGCCGCCGCGCACAGCAGCAGCACATGGGTGCGGTCGGCCTCGATGCGCTCGCGCAGCTCGCGGGCCTGGGCCATGCCGGCGCGCTCCTCGCTGGCGGCCAGCTGGTGGATGGAGGTCACGAACAGCGACAGCGAGGCCTCGGTCTCGCTGCCCAGCTGCGCACGCGCGCCCTCGATGTCGTCCCGCTCGATGAGGCGGTGCGTCTCCATGTAGTGGGCGCGGTAGTCGGCCAGGCGCAGCTTGACCTCGGACAGGCGCTCGCTGCGCGGCCCCGGCGGCAGCACCAGGGACAGGCGCTTCATCGCGTCGTCCAGCCGGCCGTTGGCCGCGGCAATCTCGGGGTCGGCGGACGCGCGCAGCTCGGCGTCCGGGCTCATCAGCACCAGCAGCTTGCGGGCGGCGGCCTCGGCGCTGCGACTGATCTCGTTGACCGCATCGCGTATCACCGACTGGTCGTCGACCACGGTGTTCAGCGCGTCCGACAGATTGCTGAGCCGGTGCACCGACAGCGCGGCCAGCGCGAGCATCAGGCCCAGCAGCACGGCAAAGGCCAGGCCCAGCCGTGTGCGGATGTGCAGGCGTTGAGAGAACGCGCCGAAACGGCCGGACTGCATGAGCGGTCGTCGGGCGCGGGATCAGGCGCTGGGGGGCAGCGCCTCGCTCCAGCGGCTCAGCAGCACGCGGGCGGTGGCGACATTGGTGGCACAGGGCACGTCATGCACATCGCAGGCGCGCACCAGCGCATTGATGTCGGGCTCGTGCGGCTGCGGGGTCATGGGGTCGCGCAAAAAGATCACGCCGTCCAGCTCGCCGCCGGCCAGGCGTGCGCCTATCTGCAGGTCGCCGCCCAGCGGGCCGCTGAGCATGCGTTCGACCACCAGACCGTGTTCGGCCGCCAGACGCGAGCCGGTGGTGCCGGTGGCGACGATCTGGCAGTGCCGCAGCAGCGGCAGGAATTGGGCGGCCAGCGCGACCATCGCATCCTTCTTGCCGTCGTGAGCGATCAGCGCGAGCTTCATTCGTGTACTTCCCTGTTTTTCTAGTGCCGACACCTTACACGCTCGCCCGGGGCAAGACGTGGCACTTTTGCGCGGCCTGTGGCGGCGGCTCCTCAGGGTGGACCCGGAGCTCGCAGCGAACCGCGGCGGCCCGGCTCAGGGCTGGACCGCGATGCGCAGCTGCAGCTCGCGCTCGGGGCGGCCCTCGGCCGAGCGGCTGCTGACCACGCCGTGCTCCGGCGCCGCGGCCGGCGTGCCGGTGCGGGCCACGGTCTGCCAGCGCTCCATGGGCAGCAGCACGGTGGACGCCAGCTCGGTGCCGTCCTGGCGCAGGCTGAACTCCACGCGCACCGGCGCGCGGCCACCGGCCCAGGTGGGCGTGAGGCTGATGCTCTGGGCCTGTCGCGGCTGGGCCGGCTGCGGCTTCACGCGCACGCGGTGGGCGGCGTTGGCGCTGGGCGCGCCGGGGTCCAGGTCCAGGCTGCTGGGCTGCCACTGCAGCGGCTCGCTGCTGTCCAGCTGCAGCCGGGTGCTCTGGCCGTTGAGCACCGTGAGGCGCTGCACCGGCGGCTGGGCCGGCGGCACGCTGCTGGTCACCAGCGCGCCATGCGGCGACACCGAGCCGGCGGTGCCGATCACCGCGGCGCCGTCGCGCACGCCGGCCAGCGCGGCGGCCGACAGCGTGCTGTCCACCCAGCGCCACTCCACTTGCAGGTTGACCGTGGGCGGCGCGGCGCTGGCGGTGGTGCCCACCAGGCAGGAGGCGGCGAGCAGGATGAGGGGCAGCAGCTTCATGGCGCCAGCATAGAGCGCTCAGCCCTGGCGTGCCCGCCACCCCGACAGCAGCCGCGGGCCGAACAGGTTGATGGCCAGGCCGCCCAGCACCAGCGCGGTGGCGCCCAGCTTCCAGACGGGCAGGGGCTCGGCCAGCCACAGCGCCGAGGTGGCCATGCCCACCACCGGCACCAGCAGTGCCAGCGGCACGATGTGGCCGGCCGGGTGGCGCGACAGCAGCCAGCTCCACAGGCCGTAGCCGAACAGCGTGTTGGCCACGGCCTGCCAGGCCACCGCGCCCCAGGTCAGCGCGTCGGCCGTGGCCAGTGCGTGGGCGATCTGCGCGGGCCCGTCCACCAGCACCGCCAGCACCAGCAGCGGCGGCACCGCGAACGCGCTGCTCCACACCACATAGGCCAGCATGTTGACCGCACCGGCGCGCTTGCCCACCAGATTGCCGCAGGCCCAGCAGAAGGCCGCCCCCATGACCATCAGCAGGCCCAGCGGCGTGGTGCTGCCGTCGGTGTGGGCGGCGATCACGCCCAGGCCGGCGGCGGCCAGCGCCAGACCCAGCCACTGCAGGCCGCGCACCCGCTCCCTGGCCAGCCACACGGCCAGGCCCAGCGTGAAGAACACCTGGGTCTGGATCACCAGCGAGGCCAGGCCCGGCGAGATCTGGCTGCGCATCGCCAGATAGAGCAGGCTGAACTGCGCGGTGCCGGTGAACAGCCCGTAGGCCGCCAGATTGCGCCAGCGCACCGCGGGGCGCGGCAGCAGCAGGCAGGCGGGCAGGAAGGCCAGCGTGAAGCGCAGCGCTGCCAGCAGCATGGGCGGCATCACGTGCAGCGCGATCTTGATGACGACGAAGTTGCTGCCCCAGATCGTGACGACGGCGAGTGCCAGCAGCAGGTGGCGGGTGGGCAGCGCGGTGGACATCGGCCGAGGCTAACCGATGGCCCGGGGCCGGCGCTGCAGCTCAGGCGACATGGCCGCGGCGCAGCCACGGCGCCCAGGCCGGCTGGCCGTTGCGCTCGGCCAACCGGGCCATGGCCTCGAAGTCGTAGCCCACATGGTGGTGTTCGCAGCGCCAGCCCGTGGGCGTGCGCTCCAGCACCGCGTACTGCGCGTCCACCGTGCCCAGCTGCATGGTGCAGAACTCGGGCTCGTGGTCGATGTAGGCCTGCAGGCCCACGCTGCCGGGGTTGACCAGCAACTGGCCGTCGGGCTGGCGCAGGCAGCGCGGCACATGGCTGTGGCCGCCGGCGATCACCGCGTGGGTCCGGCCCGCGCGGCGCTCGGCGATTTCCTCGGGCCGCGCCAGCAGCAGCTCGCCGTGGCGCACGCTCTCCAGGAAGAACTCGTTGTCGTGGCGCGGTGTGCCATGGCACAGCAGCAGCTCGGGCGAGAACTCGTGCACCGGGCGCAGCGTACGCAGCCAGTCCAGCTCGGGCTGGCCCAGCTGCGCACGGGCAAAGCCGTCGGATGCGCCGCCGCGCGCGGGCGTCCATTCGAGGATCTGGCGCTCGTGGTTGCCCGCCAGCAGCAGCCAGCCTTCGGCCTGTTTCTGCCTCAGGTAGTGCGCGGTCTGCAGCGGCAGCAGCGGGCCGGAGAGGTGGTCGCCCAGGCACGGCACCTGGTCCACAGGGCGCCGCGCCATATCGGCGACCACCGCCTCCAGCGCGGGCAGGTTGCCGTGGATGTCGGAGAGGAGGGCGAATCGCATGTTCCTAGCGCCGAGTCTCGGAGAGCTGGTCGATGGTGTCGACGGCTTCCTTCAGCTCCTTGCCGGTTTCCTGGCGGTAGAGGCGTATGGCGTCGATGCGCCGCTTGGGGTCGCGCGCGAGTTCACGCACCGCGTCGCTGGGTTCGCCACCGAGCAACCCGAGGTGGCGCAGCAGCGCTTCCTGCCGGGCCTGCATCACGGCCAGCCGGCGAGAAATGCCTTGCAGTGATGCGACGATGCCGACGCCCAGCAGTGCCAGGATTGCCAAGGTGTAGTCCATCGCGACTCCTGTCGTGAGTGACCATTGTGTGCAGGCACCGCGGTGCCGACGCTCGTGGCTATTCACGTCAGTCGCTCAGATGCCCCAGCGGCAGCGCGCCGCCGGCCTTGATCTCGCCCAGCGAGAAGCTGGTGTGGATGTCCTTCACATTGGGCAGCTTGAGCAGGGTGTTGATGGAGAAGCGCGAGAAGGCGTCCAGGTCGGTGGCCATCACCTGCAGCTCGAAGGTGCCGGCGCCCGAGATGTAGTGGCAGGCAATGACCTCGGGCAGGCGGCGGATTTCGTCCTCCAGCGCCTTGGTGGCGGTGGCGGCGCTGCGCTCGGTGTCCACCCGCACGAAGGCCAGCACGCCCAGGCCTATCTTGCGGCGGTCCAGCTCCGCGCGGTAGCCGGTGATGTAGCCCTGCTCCTCCAGCCACTTCACGCGCCGCCAGGTGGGCGCGGCCGACAGGCCTATGCGCTGGGCCAGCTCCGCGTTGGACTGGCGCGCGTCGCGCTGCAACTCGGCCAGCAACGCAATGTGGTAGCGGTCCAGCGCCTGCGGTGTCGCCTCGGGGGTGCTCATGGTTTGCCCTGGGTTCCGGCTTATTGAAACGAATATTTTCTCATCTGATCCTTTGGGAAAGGATATTGCCGTAAAGCACCGCTTGGCGAGCAAAGGAGAAAGCATCGCGCGCGGGCCTTTCCCTACACTGATCTGTCCGGCCCCACGGGGCGGGATCCATCACAAGACCGGCGCGGGCCTCAAGAGGGCGTGACGCTGGGTCACCCAGGAGTACAAGCCCATGAATGCCCCTCTGCCCGATCACGTGCTGAAGTCCCTGCAGACCGTCACGCTGGACGACAAATACGCGCTGGACGCGGGCCGCGCCTTCATGAGCGGCGTGCAGGCGCTGGTGCGCCTGCCCATGCTGCAGCGCACGCGCGACGCGATGGCCGGGCTGAACACCGCCGGCTTCATCAGCGGCTACCGCGGCTCGCCGCTGGGCGGCTATGACCAGGCGCTGTGGGCGGCCAAGAAGCATCTGGCCAAGCAGAACATCGTGTTCCAGCCCGGCGTCAACGAGGAACTGGGCGCGACCGCGGTATGGGGCACGCAGCAGCTGGACCTGTTCCCCGAGAAGGCCCGTTTCGACGGCGTGTTCGGTCTCTGGTACGGGAAGGGGCCGGGGGTGGACCGCTGCATCGACGTGTTCAAGCACGCCAACATGGCGGGCACGAGCAAGCATGGCGGCGTCATCGCGATTGCCGGCGACGACCACATCGCCAAGAGCTCCACCGCGGCGCACCAGAGCGACCACGTGTTCAAGGCGGTGGGCTTCCCCACCTTCTTCCCCAGCAGCGTGCAGGACATCCTGGACATGGGCCTGCACGCGTTCGCGATGAGCCGCTTCTCCGGCCTGTGGGCCGGCATGAAGACCATCCAGGAGATCGTCGAGAGCTCGGCCTCGGTCAGCGTGGACCCGGACCGCGTGAACATCATCCTGCCCGAGGACTTCCAGATGCCGCCGGGCGGCCTGCACATCCGCTGGCCCGACCCGCCGCTGGAGCAGGAGTCGCGGATGATGAACTTCAAGTGGTATGCCGCGCTGGCCTATATCCGCGCCAACCGCCTGAACTACAACGTGATCGAGGGGCCGAACGACCGCTTCGGCATCATCACCAGCGGCAAGGCCTACAACGACACCCGTCAGGCGCTGCACGACCTGGGCCTGGACGACGACACCTGCCGCCGCATCGGCATACGCCTGCACAAGGTCAACGTGGTGTGGCCGCTCGAAGCCCAGGTGGCGCGCGAGTTCGCCAAGGGCCTGCAGGAGATCCTGGTCGTCGAGGAAAAGCGCCAGATCATCGAATACCAGGTCAAGGAAGAACTCTACAACTGGCGCCCCGATGTGCGCCCCAATGTGCTGGGCAAGTTCGACGCCGGCGACGGTGAGGGCGGCGAATGGAGCGTGCCCAACCCCAGCGACCACTGGCTGCTGCGCCCGCAGGCCGACCTGACGCCGGCGCTGATCGCGCGGGCCATCGCCAAGCGCTTGAAGAAGCTGGGCGTGGACGCCGACATCCGCGCCCGCCTGGACGCGCGCCTGGCGGTCATCGATGCCAAGGAGGCCTCGCTGAAGGCCGAGGAGCAGACCGCCGGTGGCGCCGACCGCACGCCCTGGTTCTGCTCGGGCTGCCCGCACAACACCTCCACCCGCGTGCCCGAGGGCTCGCGTGCGGTGGGCGGCATAGGCTGCCACTACATGGTGACCTGGATGCCGGGCCGCAACACCGCCACCTTCACGCAGATGGGCGGCGAGGGCGTGCCCTGGGTGGGCCAGGCGCCGTTCACCAACGAGAAGCACATCTTCTCCAACCTGGGCGACGGCACCTACTTCCACAGCGGCATCCTGGCGATACGCCAGAGCATCGCCGCGGGCGTGAACATCACCTACAAGATCCTCTACAACGACGCGGTCGCGATGACCGGCGGCCAGACGGTCGGCGAGCGCCCCGAGGGCCACAGCGTCATCCAGATCATGAACAGCGTGATCTCGGAGGGCGTGAAGAAGCTGGTCATCGTCACCGACGAGCCGCCCAAGTACGAGGGCGTGGCGCTGGCGCCGGGCGTGACCGTGCACCACCGCGACGAGCTGGACGACCTCCAGCGCCAGTTCCGCGAGATCGCCGGCACCACGGCCATCATCTACGACCAGACCTGTGCGACCGAGAAGCGCCGCCGCCGCAAGCGCGGCAAGCTGGTGGACCCGGCCAAGCGCACCGTCATCAACGAGGCGGTCTGCGAGGGCTGCGGCGACTGTTCCATCCAGTCCAACTGCCTGTCCATCGAGCCGCTGGAGACCGAGTTCGGCCGCAAGCGCCAGGTCAACCAGAACACCTGCAACAAGGACTTCTCCTGCGTGAAGGGCTTCTGCCCCAGCTTCGTCACCATCGAGGGCGGTGAGCTGAAGAAGCCCAAGAAGGACGGCCGCAAGAGCCCCTTCGACGCCGCGCTGGGCGCGCTGCCGCGGCCGGTGATCCCGAACGCCGAAAGCGCCTGGGGCATCGTCGTCGCGGGCGTGGGCGGCACCGGCGTCATCACCATAGGCCAGCTGCTGGGCATGGCCGCCCACCTGGAGGGCAAGGGCGTCATCACGCAGGACGCCGCGGGCCTGGCGCAGAAGGGCGGCGCGACCTGGAGCCACATCCAGATCGCCAACACGCCCGAGGCCATCCACTGCACCAAGGTCGGCACGGCCGAGGCCGATCTGGTGATTGCCTGCGACGCCATCGTCGCGGCCAACAAGACCACGCTGGCCGTGATGCGCGAGGGCCGCACCTTCGTGGCGCTGAACACCCACGGCTCGCCCACCGCGACGCTGGTCAACAACCCCGACTGGAGCTTCCCCGGCACCGCCTGCGAGCAGGCGTTGGGCAAGGCCGTGGGCCAGGGCCACCTGGGCGCGTTCGACGCGGAAGAGGTGGCGGTCAAGCTGCTGGGCGACTCGCTCTACACCAACCCGCTGATGCTGGGCTTCGCGTGGCAGCAGGGTCGCGTGCCGCTGAGCTACGACGCGCTGATGCGCGCCATCGAGCTCAATGGCGTGCAGATCGACAACAACAAGGCCGCCTTCGAGTGGGGCCGCCGCTGCGCGCACGACCTGAAGGCGGTGCAGTCGCTGTACGCGGCCCAGGCCGTGATCCAGCTGGTCAAGCGCCCCAGCCTGGATGAGGTCATCGCCAAGCGCGTGGACTTCCTGACCGGCTATCAGAACGCTGCCTACGCGGCCGAGTACCGAGCCTTCGTCGACAAGGTGCGCGCCGCTGAAGGGCGGCTGGGCGCCACCACCCAGCTGACAGAGGCCGTGGCCCGCTACCTGTTCAAGCTGATGGCCTACAAGGACGAGTACGAGGTGGCGCGCCTGCACACCGACCCCGCCTTCCTGGCCAAGATCTCCTCGCAGTTCGAGGGCGACTACAAGATCGTGCACCACCTGGCCCCGCCGCTGTTCGCGAAGAAGAACGCGCAGGGCGAACTGCTGAAGCGGCCCTTCGGTGCCTGGGTGCGCCCGGCGTTTGCGCTGCTGGCCCGGCTGAAGGGCCTGCGCGGCACCGCCTTCGATGTGTTCGGGCATACCGAGGAGCGCAAGATGGAGCGCCGCTGGATCGCCGACTACCGCGCCGGCCTGGACAAGGCGCTGGCCCGCCTGAGTGCCGACACGCTGGCCGACGCGGTGGCGCTGGCCCGGGTGCCGGAGGAGATCCGTGGCTACGGCCATGTGAAGGCCCGCCACGAGCAGGCGGCCAAGGCCAAGTGGGACGCGCTGCTGGCCAGCTTCTGAGGCCCGCCGGGCCCGCTGCCGCCGGGGCGCGGCGGGTTCAATAATCGCGTCATGAGTGAACGCCGCGCCCTGGTTGCCGCCCTGCTCGCGCTGGGGGCGGGACTGCCCCGCGCATCGCCCGCGGCCGCCTGGCGGACCGCGGCCGAGGCCGGGGCGCCGCACAAGTTCGGGCGGCCCGGCGAGCCGCGATCCGGCTTCTGCATGGACTACCTGCACGCACTGACGCTGCGTGACCCGGACCTGCAGTTCGAGGGCCTGGATCAATACCTGCCGGTGCTGCGCTTGGAGCGTGAACTGGCGGCCGGCACACTGGACCTGTTTTTCGGGCTGCTCAAGACCCCCGCCCGGCTGGAGCGTTTTCGCTTCATCGAGCAGCCGGCGCTCTACCTGTCCCGCCACCGCGTGGCCGTGCGCGCCGGGGACCGCGAGGTCGATGCGGTGCGCGACTTCGACGACATCCGCGCGCTGGGCGAGCAGGGCGTCGTGCTGGCCACGCGGGGCACGGCCTACACGGCCTATCTGCTGCGTCAGCCGGGGCTGCGGGTGGACGATGGCGCCAGCGACCACCTGCAGAACCTGCGCAAGCTGCTGCGCGGCCGCGGTCGGTTCTTCTATCAGTCCGAGGGCATGATCCGGCAACTGATACAGGCCGAGCACCTGCAGGACGAGGTGCGCATGCTGCCCGCGGTGTTCGCGGCCGAGCCGCTGCTGGTGGCCGTGTCGCCGACGCTGGAGGTGGCCCGGGTGGCGCGGCTCACGGCCGCGATGATGGCACTGGAGTCCGACGGCACGGCGGCCCGCCTGCGGGCCTTCCATGGGCTGAGCTAGCGAGGCCGCCCAGGCAGGCCTCAGGGGTGCAGGGTCAGGTGTTGCAGCACGATCAGCCAGCGGCCGCCTAGGTGCTGGTAGGCCAGGCTGTAGCGGGCCTGGCGGGTGAGCACGCGGCCCTCCACCTGCTCATCGAACTCGCATTCACCCGAGCGCACCGCGGTATCCCCGAAGAGCTGCAGATGGCCTATCTTCCAGCGCATGCGGGCGCTGGGCCTCTGCACCATCTCGTCAAAGAAGCTGGGCAGGCCGGGGCCCGACAGTGGCACGGCCCAGTACTCGTCATCGGTGATGACCGCGCCGGGCGCATACAGCGCCTGCAGCCGGCGCGGATCGCGGTCGTTGTAGGCCTGTTGCCAGTCGTCCAGCGCCTGCATCAGTGCGTCCATGCAGCGGTTGCCGGCAACCTCGCAGCCGGTGGGAGCCGCCGGTGGCCTGCTGGCGCAGCCGCCCAGCAGGGCCAGCGCGAGCAGGCCGGCCGCCGTCCCCCGCAGGGATGCCGGCGTCTCAGCGCCCGGCGGCATCGAAGGCCTGGTTCACGCTGGATTCGATGACGTCGTACAGCGGCCGGATCATGGGCCGCAGGCTGGGCACGAACTGGCTGATGCGGAACATGGACGGCAGGCGCTCACCGCGGTGCTCGATGACGCCGCCGACCTTCTCGATGTTGAAGCCTATGCGGGCGAAGTGCTCGGCCAGCCGGGGCTCGGTCAGCACGAACACGTACTCGCGCCCCAGGCGCTTGGCGATCGCGGCCACACCCAGGTAGAGCCCCACGGGAATGAAGGGGAAGCGGGTCTGCGGGCCGCGCTGCTGGAAGTCGGGGTCGGAGATGGAGGCGGCGCTGCTGCTCTCGCCCTTGCGCTGACGGAAATTGCGCATCACGGCCAGCCGGGACACCTCGGCCATGCTGCCGCGGGGCAGGGCGGCGGGATCGATGTACTGGCGGTCCAGCACGTCGGCGCAGCTCTTCTCGAAGGGCAGCAGCACGGCCGGCGCGTCGTCGCGGGCCAGGATCAGGCGTATGCAGCCCACCGGCTCGCCCGTGGCCTGGTGGCGCAGCAGGATGTGCAGCGACTGGTCGTCGAAGCCGTCCTTCTCCAGGCCGTTAGGCTGCAGCGGTTCCCAGCCCAGGTCCCGGCAGTAGACTTCGTGGCGAATCCGGTAGACCTCGTTTCTGCTGGCCTCATCCAGCGCTGGCAGCAACTCGAAATGCTGCCTGAACCCCTCACCCAGGTCCCGGCTATTTCTTTGCTCAGACAAGGTGCTCTCCTCGATGGCGGTGCGGTGCTGCACGCCGGGATCGACCCGTCCACGACACGCGCGCTCGCTTATGCGGTGATCGTAAGTCCCGCGCCCGAGCTTGAATCGTGGCTGAGGCGCTTTTCGAGCCCCGCAGTTGTGGTGGTCATGAAGGCTGTGGATGACTGACGCGGCGCCACCCCGGCCCGCCTCGCGCTGGCCCGGTCTGCTGCTGGCCGCGCTGGGGGCCATCGGCTTCTCGGGCAAGGCCATCATCGTGAAGCTGGCCTACCGCCATGGCGTGGACGCGGTCACGCTGCTGATGTGGCGCATGCTGCTGGCGCTGCCGCTGTTCCTGCTGCTGGCCTGGTGGGCCGGGCGCGGCCGGCCAAGGCTGAGCGCGCGGGACTGGCTGGACGTGCTGGTGCTGGGCTTCACCGGCTACTACCTGGCCAGCTTCCTGGATTTCGCCGGCCTGGCCTACATCTCGGCCAGCCTGGAGCGGCTCATCCTCTACCTCAACCCCACGCTGGTGCTGCTGATCTCGGTGCTGTGCTTTCACCACCGCATCCAGCGCCGGCAGGTGGCGGCGCTGGCGCTGAGCTACCTGGGCGTGGTGGCGGTGTTCGCGCACGAGCTGCATTTCGAGGGCCGGGCCACGCTGATAGGGGGCGCGCTGGTGTTCGGCAGCGCGGTCAGCTATGCGGTCTATCTGGCGCTCAGCGGCCGGGTGGTGCAGCGCTTCGGCGCGCTGCGGCTGACCGGGCTGGCCAGCAGCGTGGCCTGTGCGTTCTGCCTGGGTCAGTTCCTGCTGCTGCGCCCGCTGTCGGCCGCCTGGGTGCCGGAGCCGGTCTTCTGGCTGTCGGTGCTCAACGCCACGGCCTGTACGGTGGCGCCGGTGCTGATGCTGATGCTGGCCATCGCCCGCATCGGTGCGCCGCTGTCGGCCCAGGTCGGCATGGTCGGCCCCATGAGCACGCTGCTGATGGGGGCGCTGCTGCTGGACGAGCCGCTGACCGCCTGGATCCTGATCGGTACCGGGCTGGTGCTGGCAGGGGTCTTCCTGGTCGGCGGTGGCAAGCGGGCAGGGCGCTGACTCGTCCCTTAGGCCCTGCCCATGGGCGCCATAGCCATTCAAAATCGCTGAACAATGGCAACAAGCGGTGTGAACCGCAGCCCTTCCTCAGCCCACCACACTTCAGCCCATCATGAACACCGCCGATCGCTACACCCCTCTGGCCATCCTGCTGCACTGGCTGCTGGCGCTGGCCATCGTTGGCGCCTTCGGCGTCGGTCTGTACATGGCCGATCTGCCGTTCTCACCGCTGCGACTCAAGCTCTACAACTGGCACAAGTGGGCCGGCGTCACCATCCTGGCGCTGTCCGCGCTGCGCCTGCTGTGGCGTCTCACGCACCGCCCGCCGGCCGATCCGCCCATGCCCGCCTGGCAGGCGCGTGCCGCCCATGCGACCCATGCGCTGCTCTACGTCGCCTTCTTCGCGGTGCCGCTGAGCGGCTGGGCGATGAGCTCTGCGCTGGGCTACCCCATCGTGTGGTTCGGCGTGCTGCCGCTGCCTGATCTGCTGCCCAAGAACCCCGAACTGGGCGAGGTGCTGGAGGAAGTGCACGAGCTGCTGGCCTGGGGCCTGGCGCTGCTGGTGCTCGCTCACATCGGCGCCGCACTCAAGCACCATTTCATCGACCGGGACGGCCTGCTCAAGCGCATGAGCTTTGGTGGCCGCCGTTGAATTACGCTGTCAGAAAGGACTTGCCATGACCAAGCTGTTCTCCGCCCTGCTGCTGGCTGCCGCGCTGGCACCCGCCGCCCATGCCGCCACGCTGGTGGCCGACAAGAGCGAACTCGCCTTCGGCTTCAAGCAGATGGGCGTGCCGCTGGAAGGCCGCTTCAAGAAGTTCGACGCCCAGCTGGACTTCGACCCCAAGAAGCCCGAGACCGGCAAGATCGCGTTCACCGTGGACCTGGGCAGCGTGTCGCTGGGCGACCCGAGCTATGACAAGGAACTCGCCGGCGCGCCCTGGTTCGACACCAAGCGCAACGGCAAGGCCAGCTTCGTCAGCACCGCCATCAAGGCCACCGGCCCGGGCAAGTACGACGTGGCCGGCAAGCTGACCATCAAGGGTGCGGTGCGCGACATCGTCGTGCCCATCACGCTGACCCCCGCGGGCGGCGTCAGCACCGCGGCCGGTGCCGTGGGCATCAAGCGCCTGGACTACAAGATCGGTGAAGGCGACTGGGCCGACACCTCCATCGTTGCCAACGACGTCACGGTCAAGTTCAAGCTGGCGTTCAGCGGCCTGTGACCCCTTTTCCTGACCCTCAACCCCTGGAGAACCTCTCAATGAAGCACGCCATCCTGCTCGCCGGCCTGTTCGCCGCTGCCGTCGGTGCCCACGCCCAAAGCGCCACCTACGCGCTGGACCCGACCCACACCACGGTGTTCTTCGAGGCCAAGCACTTCGGCACCAGCACCAACCGCGGCCGCTGGGACAAGAAGGAAGGCACCATCGTGTTCGACAAGGCCGCCAAGACCGGCAAGGTCGAGGTCACGCTGGACATGAACACCATCAACACCGGTGTCGCGCCCTTTGACGGCCACCTGAAGAGCAAGGACTTCTTCGACGCCGCTGAGTTCCCGACCGCCAAGTTCGTGGGCGACAAGTTCACCTTCAACGGCGAGAAGCTGGTGAGCGTGGGCGGCCAGCTGACGCTGCGCGGCAAGACCAACCCGGTCACGCTGACGGCCAACAACTTCAACTGCTATGACAACCCCATGCTCAAGCGTGAGGTCTGCGGCGGTGACTTCGAGACCACCATCCAGCGCACCCAGTGGGGCGTGAACTACGGCGTGCCGGGCATCCCCGACAGCGTCCGCATCGTGATCCAGGTCGAAGCCGTCAAGCAATAAGCACTGACGCCCCCGCCCAAAGCCCGCCGCCCGGCGGGCTTTTTTCATGGAGCCGTCACGGGCTGTCGCGCCCGGCTGCAGTTCGTCCGTCCCTCGCTCCGGTGCATCGCCCGTCGGGGGCGGGTGTTGCGCGGCTTGCGTACAGTGGGCCTCAACGACAGACCCCGTCCATGAGCAACTCCTTCACGCCCAGCCCCCAGCAGCAGCTCTGGATTGCTCGCTGGAAGCGCTTTTCCGCCGCCGCCGTGCGTGCCTTCCATGTGTACGCGAACTGGCTGGTGGGCATCAGCTGGAAGCGCTTCGCGCTGCTGTCGCTGGCGCTGGTGATCGCGGCCAACATCCTGCAGAACCTGCCGCCCTTCACCTGGAAGATCACCCAGCAGGTCGAAGAGGTGGACCGCGGCGAGGCGCGCCGCCAGGCGCGCCTGGAGGCCGATGCCCGCAAGACCGCGGAGCGCGCCGCCGAGAAGGCCAGCAAGGCGCTGAAGGACATCCACTACGAGATCAAGGTGGACGAGCGCGGCCTGCGCATCCAACCGGTGCGCTCGGCGGCTTCGGCCGCATCGGCGGCGTCCGCCGCCAGCGGCGTGGACGGCGAGGGTGAAGCCGCTCAGCCGCCGGTGATCTCCATCGATTTCCCCAAGAGCGCCCGCCCCGAGGACATCCAGGACGCCATAGAGCGGGCCCGCGACCAGCTCGGCGAGCTGAAGGAGCAGGCCCGCGAACTGGAACAGGCCCAGGCCGCGGCCGCCGACGCCCAGCGCGCGCTGGAGGAGGCCCGTGCCGAGATGGCCGACCTGCCCACCCGCCGCCATATCACCACGGTGCGCCTGGGTGACTCGCTGGTGGACCTGTGTGTGCTGTGGATCCTGGCCTCGGCCGTGATCAAGGCCATGTACAAGGGCCGCATCCAGGCCGAGGTCAAGGCCGCGCAGGCCGCCGAGACCGCCGAGAGCGAGGCGCTCAAGCGCCAGGTGGTGGAGGCCCGCATGGCCGCGATGCAGGCCCAGGTGGAGCCGCACTTCCTGTTCAACACGCTGGCCAGCATCGATCACCTGATCGAGACCGACCCGCCGCGCGCCAGTCAGATGCAGAAGAACCTGATCGCGCTGCTGCGGGCCTCCATGCCCACGATGCGCGAGGCCAATGCCAGCGGTACCCGCGATCTGGGCCGTGAGCTGGCGGTGATCCGGCCCTACTTGGAGATCCTCAAGGTGCGCATGGAGGAGCGGCTGCAGACCGAGATCGATGTGCCCGAGGGCCTGCTGTCGGCCGAGTTCCCGCCCATGATGATCCAGGGTCTGGTCGAGAACGCGATCAAGCACGGCCTGGAGCCCAAGGCAGAAGGCGGCCTGCTCAAGGTCAAGGCGGAGATCCAGCACGGCAAGCTGGCCGTCACCGTCGCCGACACCGGCCTGGGCTTCGGCCGCGCCGCCACCAGCGGCACCGGCGTGGGCCTGGCCAACATCCGCGAACGCCTGCAACTGCTCTACGGCCCCAAGGCCGCAGTCACCGTCACCGAGAACCAACCCAGTGGCACGGTCGTGACCATCACGGTCCCGTATCGCAGCCGCGCTGATGAAGGAGCGACGACATGAAGACCCTGTTCAAGGCCCTGTTCGTGATGGCCGCACTGTTCGCCGTGCTGGCCGTGGCCGGCGGCTTCACGCTGCTGCATGGCCTGCGTGATGCGTCCGACGTGCATGTGGTGATGAACGGCCACGAGATGTTCTGGGACAGCGACCTGGGCGACCTGATAGGCGCCGGTGTCGGCCTCGCGATCGCCGGCGTGGTGCTGTGCGTGGTCGTGCCGCTGGCGCTGCTGCTGGGTCTGGCCCTGCCGCTGCTGATCGTGGGCGGCTTGGTGGCGGCCGGTGTCGTGGCGGTGCTGAGCGTGGGGGCGGTGCTGGGTTCGCCGCTGATCCTGCTGGGCCTGATCCTGTTCCTGGTGCTGCGCAACAAGCGCCGCCAGAAGATCACGCCGCCGCCTTCGCCCGAGCCTCGTCTCTGAGCGCTTCTCTGAGCGCACACCCTGATGCCTGAAGCGCCGGAGCGCGGCATCATGCAGCACCCTTTGCCACCGCTTGCCGACGACATGAGTTCCAGCCCCATCCGAGCCGTCCTGGCTGACGACGAACGCCTGATGCGCGAACAGCTGCGCAGCCGGCTCACCGAGGTCTGGCCCGAGCTGGACATCGTCGCCGAGGCCAAGAACGGGCTGGAGGCGGTGGAACTGACCCGCGAGCACAAGCCTGACCTGGTGTTCCTGGACATCCGCATGCCCGGCCTGACCGGCGTGGACGCGGCACGCCAGATCGCGCAGCTGCCCGAGGACGACAGCTGGCTGGTGCCCGAGATCGTGTTCATCACCGCCTACGACCAGTACGCGGTCGAGGCCTTCGAGCAGGGCGTGGCCGACTACGTGCTCAAGCCCGCCGAGCGCGAGCGCCTGCAGCTCACCGTGGCCCGCATCAAGAAGCGCCTGGCCCAGCGCAGCGCACCCACGCCGGATTTCAGCGACAGCGCGCCCGCACCGCTGCAGCAGCTGCTGCACCAGCTGTCCTCGCAGATGAACCCGGCCGCCGCCAAGCCGCAGTACCTGCAGTGGATACAGGCCACGGTGGGCCAGGCCATACAGATGATCCCGGTGGAGGACGTGCTGTTCTTCATCAGCGACGAGAAATACACCCGCGTGCAGACCGCCAAGGTCGAGGCGCTGATCCGCAAGCCCATCAAGGAGCTGGTGGACGAGCTGGACCCGCAGCTGTTCTGGCAGATCCACCGCTCCACGCTGGTCAATGCGCGCGCGATTGACGGCATCACGCGTGATTTCCGCGGCCGCCAGCTGGTGGGCATCAAGGGGCTGAGCGAGAAGCTGGAAGTCAGCCGCAGCTACACGCATCTCTTCAAGGGCATGTAAATCCCTGCGGGGCGGCCCGGGTTTTAAACGCGGGAGCGACAGCCGCCCTCAGCTTTGCGAAGCTGCGGGGCTCTCCAACTCTCGGACATCCCCCATGAAGCTCAGCCCCTGCGTGGCCGCCCTGCTACTGGCCGCCGCCGCTCATGCCCAGGCCGCCGACCCGGTACAGATCCGCCTCAACGTCGTGGACCAGAACGGCGTCGGCGCTCCGGCCGGTCAGGTCGTCGTCACCGAGAGCCCCTATGGTCTGGTGTTCACGCCGGAGCTCAGCGGCCTGCCGCCGGGCCTGCACGGCTTCCATCTGCACGAGAACCCCAGCTGCGGTCCGCGTGAGGTCGACGGCAAGGCCGTGCCGGCAGCGGCTGCCGGAGGCCACCTCGACCCGCAGAAGACCGGCCGCCACGGCACGCCCTGGGGCGATGGCCACCTGGGCGACCTGCCGCCGCTGTACGTGGCCGCCGACGGCCGGGCGACGCAGCCGGTGCTGGCGCCACGCCTCAAGCTCGCCGACCTGGCCGGCCACTCGCTGATGGTGCATGCCGGTGGCGACAACCATGCAGACCACCCGGCGCCGCTGGGCGGCGGCGGCGCCCGCATCGTCTGCGGCGTGATCGGCTGAGTCGCGTCAGTCCTGCAGCAGGCGTCGGGCCCCCTGGCCCGACAGCCCCTGCGCATCCTCGGGGTTGTAGAGCGCACAGGCCTTCAGCGACAGGCAACCGCAGCCTATGCAGCCGGTGAGCCGGTCGCGCAGGCGCTGCAGCGCCGCGATGCGCTCGTCCAGCCGCGGTGCCCAGCTGGCAGACAGCCGGGTCCAGTCCGCCTTGGTGGGCGTGCGCCCCTCGGGCAGGCTGGCCAGCGCCGCCTTGATCTCCGGCAGGCTCAGGCCCACCGCCTGCGCCGCGCGTATGAAGGCCACCCGTCGCAGCGCGTGGCGCGCGTACTGGCGATGTCCGCCGCCGCTGCGGCCGCAGCTTGCGATCAGGCCCTCGGCCTCGTAGAAGCGCAGCGCGCTGGCCGCCACGCCGGCGCGCCTTGCCAGCTCGCCGATGGACAGCGGTGTGGCGGTGCTTGACTTCAAGTTCACTTGAGCTTTCAGCATGGCGGCATGTTCCCATGATGAGAAAGCCCATGTCCATCCAGTCCCCCGCCGCCACCCCGGCCAGCCTGGCCCAGCTGCATCAGCTGCTGGACGCCGGGATGGCGCTGTCGTCCACCTACCGGGGGCGCTTGAGCAACCACCTGCCCATGGCCCAGCAGGCGCTGCTGGCGCTGGGTGCCTCGGCCCAGCGGCTGCAGCAATTCACCGACGCGCAGCGCGCGGTGCTGCCGCCGCAGACGCCCGCGCTGGACACCCCGCCCGCTGGCCCGCAGGACCTGGGGCGGCCGGAGCGCGACGCCGCCTGGCGCGCCCATTTCGCGACCCGCATTGCCGAGCTGGGTGCGGCTGAGGCCTTGCGCGAGGCGCTGCTGCTGCTGCTGCCGGGCGCAGGCGCCATCGCCTTCCACGGCCTGATCCGCAGTGCCCACGCGGTGCAGGCCGGGCACGAGGGCGAGCTGGCCGCGGGCCTGGCGCATTGGGCGGCGCACTTCATGCCGCAGCCACTCCAGGGCCAGGGGCCGGCCCTAGAACTGCCGGACTGGGTGCAGACCTTGCGTGCGCTGCCCGTGCCCTCGACGCCGCCGGCCGGCCTCATCGCGGACCGCATGTGGGCCTGGAGCGCCGTGCCGGGTTTTTCGAGCGTCGCCGGCCGGCTGCAGCGCGGCCCCGAGGCGCTTCGTGAGCTGGCCTTGCTGGCCGCGCGCAGCTATGCGGCGAGCGCCAACTTCACGGTGCTGCACCTGTTGACGGCCAGCCATGCGATGGCGGTGCTGCAGCCCTGGTGGCCCACGCCCGAACTGCCCCCGGGCTTTGTGGCGGCCGCCGCGGCCGGCCTGCTGGCCAGCGGTGCCGAGCCGGTCTGGACGCTGGCATCTGCGCCTGTGCGGCCGTGGCCCGTGTTGATCGAGGCGGCCTGTGCACAGGACGATGCCCATGTCATCAAGCTCACGCACGCCGCCTGGCAACTGGATCAGCGCTGGCCTGATCCGGCCTGGCGCTTTGCTGCGCAACGGGCTTGGGCCGGCCACTGAAACTCAGCGCAACTGCTCGGCCAGGAAGTGCTCGATGCGACGGTAGTAGTCCAGTTCGTCTTCCAGCAGCGGGAAACCGTGCTCGGCACGCGGGTAGTAGACCCATTGGACCGGCCGCCCCGCCTTGAGCAGCGCGTCGCGCATGCGCTCGCCGTTCTGGATGGGAACTCGGCGGTCTTCCCCGCCGTGCACCAGCAGTAGCGGTGCCTTGATGCGGGCAGCCTGCTCCACCGGTGATGTGGCGATAAAGCGGGCCTCGTCCTTTTTGCGATCACCCAGCAGGTCGGGCAGATAGACCGCGCGAGTCTCGTCGGAAAAGTCGTTCCAGTGGAAGTCGAACATGTAGCGCTGGTCCGACACCGCTGCGAAGGCAACCCCGCAGCGGTACTGGTCGGGATCCTTGACCAGCCCCATCAGCGTGGCGTAGCCGCCGTAGCTAGCGCCCATGATGCACACTCGCTTGGAATCGACCCAGCCCTTGTCCACTGCGAACTTGAGTGCATCCGAGACGTCGTCCTGCATGCTCAGGCCCCACTGCTTGAAGCCCTTGCGGTAGTGGTTCCAGCCGTAGCCCTTGCTGCCGCGGAACTCCGGCTCAATCACCAGGTAGCCGCGCGAGGCCAGGAACTGCGCCTCGGCATTCCATCGCCAGAAAGTGCCTCGTACCCAGGGCCCGCCATGCACCAGCACCACGGCCGGCGTTGCCTGGTTACTCGGAACACCGGCAGGACGGGTGATCCAGACCGGCAGGTCCTCGCCATCGCGGGCCTTAGGTCGGAACAGCTCCAGGCGCGCCATGCGTTCGGGCGCGATGTCCGGTCGAGTCCGGCCCACCAATTGCCACTGATCGGTCTCCGGCATGTAAAGCAAGGTCATGCCGGGGTCGTTGTCGGTGAAGGAATAGACCAGCAGCCGTTTGGGATTGCTGCAGGGCGCGCAGCCCAGCAGATTAACGCGACCGGGCAGCTTGGCATCGGCCTTGGCCTGCAGTTGGCTCAGGGTGGGATCCAGCCAGGTGGTCGTGACGGCGTCCACCGTGACGAACAGGCCCAGCAGGTGATTGGTGCTGCGTTCGTAGATCGGTTCGATACCACTGGAGAAGCCCGGCGTCGTCAGCATCGGCCTGTCAGCCAGCTTGTTCTGAGCGGCGTCGTACTCGCGCAGTTGGTAGTAGCCGTTGTGATCGGACGTACGCACGAGCAGCTTGCGTGGGTCGCGTGCGGCGACCGGGACCCAGGGCATTTCGTCATAGGGCGCGGTGAAACGCTCGACCCAGGTCTTGCTGTCCGGGTCATACCAGCTCACGGTCACCTTGCCCTCGCGTTCCCGACTGACCACGCGTGGAATGCCGTTGCTGTCCAGCAGCCAGGAATCGGCCTTGGGTGTTTCGACAGAGCGCACCTGGCCGTTGGTGATGTTCAGTGCATGCAGTGAGGAGTAGTCGTACTCATAGGCGCCATCCCAATGGCGTTGGGAGACCATGACTTCCAGACTCCCTTCTGCCGAGAGGCTGAGGAAGCGGTAGGACGGGGGCAACACGGCACGGCGTTGCACGTCATCGGCCTTCTTGCCCCAGTCCCGGGCGATCAACTGCCGGGAAGTCTTGCCGTCTCGGCTCATGGACATGAGGCCGTCAGCCACCCAGCCTCCTCCCTTGAAGTTGGGGTCGTTGACGCCGAAGACCAGCCAGTCATCTGTGACCCAGCGGAACCAGGCGACGTCATCCCGCGGGCTGGCGCTGACAAAGTGGCTGCCCTCCTTGCCTTCCAGATCCACGATCAGGAAACCGATACGCTCGGCCACGCCGCCACGTAGTGCTGCCAAGTAGCGCCCGGACGGCGACAGTTGTGCGTTGGTCAACTCCGTCGGCTTGAAGAAGGCTTCCACCGGGACAGGTTCTTTGGGGCGGCTCGCAGTTGGTTGTGCCACGACGTTGAGCGCCGTGAGCGCTGCCCAGGCGAACCAGACTCCCTGTGTCCATCGTTTCATCTGCTCTCCCTATCTTCCATTTCAAGCGGGGCACGAAATGACCCCGGTCAATCAGTGATCACGATTGTGCCCAGGGGGTAGTGGAGCGGACGTCGGGTGATGCCTGTGGTGCGCATTCCCATATTTTCCATCTTAATGGAGTTAATTCCATTAAGATGGACGAATGAGCATTGAGCCCGTTTCGAACAACACCCACGAGCGTTTGGCGACGCGATTGCGCGAGCTGCGCAGCCGCGCTGGCCTGTCATTGGAGGCCTTGGCCCTGAAGAGCGGGGTCAGCCGATCCAACATCTCATTGGTTGAGAGGGGGGAAAGCAGTCCGACGGCAGTGGTGCTGGACAAGCTCTCGTCGGCCTTGGGTGTTAGCGTAGCGTCGCTGTTCGAGGCGGGCGGCACACATCGGCCTTCGTCGCCGCTGGCCCGCGTGGCCGAGCAGCCGGTCTGGCAAGACCCGGCTTCCGGCTATCGCCGGCGCAATGTCTCCCCGCCGGGCGTGTCGCCTATCCAGTTGGTGGATGTCATCTTTCCTGCTGGTCAAAAGGTGCAGTTCGAGACGGCGGCGCGCGATGCGGACATTCACCAGCAGCTGTGGATGATCGACGGCGTCATGGAGATCGCGCATGGCGAGTCACGCTGGCGGCTGGAGGCGGGCGACTGTCTGGCCTTCCGGCTCGATGCACCGGTCCAGTTTCACAACCCGGGCGACCAAGCGGCCCGTTACCTCGTCGCGCTCACCGGCGCCTCGACATGGCGCTGACCCTGCACGCCGCGGCCCCCGACGATCCTGACGCGCAGGCCTTGCTGGACGAGCTGTCTGCCGCACTGCAGGCCATCACCGGCGACAGCGGACGCAGCAGCTTCTCGGCCGACGATGTGCGCGGGCCGCGCAGCTGCTTCGTGCTGGCGCGCGATGGCGCGACCGGGCAGGCGCTGGGCTGCGGCGCGCTGCGGCCACTGCAGGACGGGGTCGCCGAGCTCAAGCGCATGTATGCGCGACCCGGCGGCCGCGGCGTCGGAGCGGCGCTGCTGCATCACCTGGAGGCCCAGGCGCGAGCTCTGGGCTACCAGGCCCTGTGGCTGGAGACCCGGGCGGTGAACGTCCGGGCGCTGGCCTTCTACGAGCGCCAGGGCTATCGGCGCATGGCGAACTACGGCCGCTATGTGGGCCGCCCCGAGGCGGTGTGCCTGGGCAAGGAGCTGGCATGAGCAGGATTCTGGAACTGGACGGCGCCCAGGCCGCGGCCCGCGTGGGCGAACTGGCCGAGGTGCTGATCGACTGTGTGGACGGCGGTGCGTCGGTGGGCTTCATGGCGCCGCTGGCGCCCGAGCGGGCGCAGGCCTTCTGGCGGCGCGTGGCTCAGGGCGTGGCGGCTGGCGAGCGGCTGCTGTTCGTGGCCGAGGACGATGCGGGCCGCATCTGCGGCAGCTTGTCCCTGGTGGTCGACCTGCCGGACAACCAGCCTCACCGGGCCGATGTGTCCAAGATGCTGGTGCACCGCCGCGCCCGCCGTCAGGGCCTGGCCGAACGCCTGCTGCGGACGCTGGAGGCCCGGGCGCGTGAACTGGGCAGGACGACGCTGGTGCTGGACACCGTCACCGGCAGCGACGCGTCGCGGCTCTATGAGCGCCTGGGCTGGCAGCGCGCCGGTGACATCCCAGCCTACGCGCTGATGCCGGACGGCGTGCCTTGTTCGACCAGCTACTACTTCAAGACGCTCTGAAGCCTATGCCCCGCCGCTCTCTCACCTCCGGCTTGGCGCGATGCTCGGCCTCCAGCTGCGCCAGGAATTCGTCCGGCGTGAAGGCCTCGCCGAGGATCTCGACCTGATGCCGCACGGCCGCGAAGTCGCCATGGGCCAGGCAGTCCAGCGCGGCCAGCCGTGAGCGCTGCTCGTCGTCGGGCGCGGCGCCCGCCTCGCGCTCGAACATGGCCATGCGCTGCTCCGGGCGCAGCGGCTTGAAGCGGATCTTGAACGCGAAGCGCCGCAGCGCGGCCTCATCGAGTTCGTCGAAGAGATTGGTGGTGCAGATGAACAGGCCGTTGAAGCGCTCCATGCCGGCCAGCATCTCATTGACCTCGGACACTTCGTAGTTGCGTTCCGCGTGCCGGCGGCTGCGCAGAAAGCTGTCGGCCTCGTCCAGCAGCAGCACCGCGCCTTCGGTCTGCGCGGTCTCGAACATGCGGGCCATGTTCTGCTCGGTCTCGCCGACGAACTTGCTGGCGATGTCGCTGGCCCGCTTGACCATCAGCGGGCGGCCCAGGTGCTGCGCGATGTGCTCGGCCAGCGCGGTCTTGCCGGTGCCGGGCGGGCCGTAGAAGCACAGCTGGCCCCGGCCCTGGCGGCGCAGCGCCTCGACGATGCGCGGGATCTCGAAGCGGCTCTCGCAGTTCAGCAGCTCCAGCGTGTACTGCGTGACGCTGGGGCGCGTCAGCGTGGCGCCGTCGCCGCGGCCCAGCGCCTTGTCGGCATTCAGCAGCTGGCGCTCGATCAGCCGTTCGGCGTCGTCGGCGCCGCCAGCCAGTTGCGCGAAGCGCGCGGCGGTGCGGATCTGCGCGGGCGTGAGCCCGGGGCGCTCGGCCAGCTTGGCCACGAAGGCCTCCGACACCGCGACCTCGCCCAGCGCCCGGGCCACCAGACCCTGGCGCGCGCCGGGCGGCGGTGACTTGAGTTCCAGGTGGTACTGAAAGCGGCGGCGGAAGGCCGGGTCGATCTGCTCGATGCGGTTGGTGACCCAGATCACCGGCACAGGGTTGGTTTCCAGGATCTGGTTGACCCAGGCCTTGCCGCTGACCGAGTTGCCGCTGCCGCCCTCGGCCGACGCGTCCATGCGGTTGAGCAGCGAGGCGGTGTCACTGGACAGCGGCGGGAACACATCCTCCACCTCGTCGAACAGCAGGGCCACGTTCTCGCTGGCCTTCAGAAAGACCTGGCTGATCTGCAGTGAGCGGTAGCGGTCGCGGCCCGACAGCGAGTTGCCGTCGCGGTCGGCGTACTCCACCTCATAGAGATCCAGCCCGGCGGCGGCCGCGGCCACCTTGGCCAGCTCGGTCTTGCCGGTGCCGGGGGGGCCGTAGAGCAGCACGTTGACACCGCAGGCCTTGGTGGCCACCGCCTGCTTGAGCAGGCCGCGCAGCAGGGCCAGGTCATCGGTGACGAACTGGAAGTCGCCCTCGGCCAGCGCGCTGCGCGTGGCCGGGCGGGTGAACACCGCCATCAGGTCGTGCGGGCCCTGGTATTCGCGCATCAGCACCGGCGGCAGCTGGTCGCTGACCTTCATCAGGTCGGCCAGGTCGGTGATGTTGTGCTCGGAGATCAGGTTCTCCACCATGCCTATGCGTTCCAGCCGGGAGCCGGCGCGCAGCGCCTCGGCCACCTCGCGCTCGTCCACCTCGGCCACGGCCGCGATCGCCGCGAAGGCCTCCTGCGCGGTGTTGACCTTGAACTCCACCAGCGCGCCGCGCAGCTCGCGCTGGTAGCGGGCCAGCGTGCCGTACAGCAGGATGGCGCGCTCGGCGGGGTTGAGCTGCAGCAGGTTGCCCAAAGCGGCGATGTTCTTCTCCACCAGCGTGGATTCGCGCTTGAGCTGGCGGTCCAGGTGCTCGCAGGTGGCGGCCAGCAGCGCCATCATGTCCTTGGGCGCGTCCTTGGCGTATTCGTCCAGGTAGAAGAACAGCGTGCCCTCGGAAAAGGGGCCGCTCCACTGGCCGAAGCGCTCCAGAAAGGCCTCGTCGGCCAGCGCCTCGTGGCCGCGCCACAGCTCGTTGCCCTTGCAGCGCAGCGCCAGGTAGCTGCGCAGCCGCTGCAGCACGCGCACCGGCCACACCAGGTGGCGGCCCGTGAAGGACAGCAGGCCGTTGAAATCGCGCCGCAGGTTGAAGCGGCCGGCGTGCTTGACGGTCAGTGTCAGCACGAATTGCGAGCACATCCTGTCCAGCACCGGGGCGCTGTCCAGACCGGGCGAGGGCAGCGTGCGGGCTGCCTGCCGGACCGTTTCTGCGACTCGCTTGACCATCGATGGACTCCTCTCGCGCCACCGTCACCGGGTGGCGGCCGACCCATCTTGTATCAGGCGGGCCGGCAGATCAATCGACGTTGTGCGCGGAAATGTTCAGTGCATCACGACCGGTTGCAGGCCCATCTGGGCATAGCCCTCGATGAAGGCGTCGAGTTCGTCCTCCGAGGGCTCGCCCTCGTCGATCAGTGCCTGCACGCCCTGCTGGAAGGATTCGGCCAGCGCGCCTTCGATGAAGATTTCCTTGCGCGCGAACTTGTCGACGATCTCGAAACCGCCGCGGTTCAGCTGGGGGCCGGCCTGGGGCTCGCCGGCCGGCACGTCGAATTGCACGACGATGAAGCTGTCGGACTGGTAGAGCATTTGCATGGAGTTCTCCTTGGGGGACTCAGCTGCGGGTGGCTAGGGCCGTTTCAAGCCCTGGTCCGTGGAGATACTGGCAGAAGCCGGCCCAGTTCCGCGGCTTGGCGCCCCCCTCAAGCAGGCGTAAGCGTCAGGAGTTCACGTCATCCAGCGCGTTGCCCAGCCGGATCTCGAAGCCGCGGCCCTCGGGGTCGCCCTGGCGCAGCCGCACCGGCCAGTAGCCGCGCTGCGGGTCCAGCCACAGCTCCAGCCCCGGGTCCTGCGGCCCCAGCGGCAGGCGGCGCAGGTGCAGCAGCGCCGCCTCGGCGCCGGGCTCGGCCGGGCCGGCCTCGAACACCCATTCGCGCAGCTCGCCCCTCAGCCCCGCGACCCACAGCCGCCAGCGGCCGCCCGGCTGAGGCTGGGCCTGCACCAGCGCGGCCAGCTGCAGCCACCAGCTGAGCCGGTCCTGCGCGCCCTCGGGGCGCTCGTGCCGGGCCGGGCTGGCGGAAAAGCTGATCAGCCCGCCCTCCAGGTCGAAATTGGTGGCCTGGCGGTCCTGGCCGTCGCGCTGCTGCGCGAAGCGCTGCGGCACCAGGCCGCTGCCGTCCAGCCGGCCCAGACTCTGCCAGCCCGGCAGGGCGCGCTCGCCGATGCGGCGGCTCAGGCGCAGGCTGTAGCGGCCATCGGCCTGGGGCTGCCATTCCAGCCGGGCCTCGCCGTCCTGACCGCCCTGGCGCAGCTGGTAGACCCAGGCGGCCGGCCCGGCCAAGCGCAACGCCGGGGCCGTGGGCAGCGCGATGTCGACAGCCGGGGTGGCTGGCGCCGGCGGCCTGGGGAAATCGGCCGGCGGAGCCTTGGGTGCGGCCGGCGGCGCGACAGGTTGAGGGTCGGCGGGTTCCGGCAGTGGCAGCGGTTGAGGCGGGGGCGCGGCCAGCTGGATGCTGCGCGTCGGCCGTGCCCGGTCGCGCGGCGAGGCGCCGCCCAGCAGCGCCGCGTGCACGAGCAGGCTCAGGGCCAGCGCAAGCAGGGCGGCGGAGAAGGGGCGGGCGGGCATCGCACAATGCTGCCATCGGAACTGCCTCCCGCCATGAAACTCGCCAGCTACGCCGACGGCTCGCGTGACGGCCACCTGGTCGTCGTGTCGCGCGACCTCACCCAGGCCCATTACGCCAACGGCATCGCCACCCGGCTCCAGCAGGTGCTGGACGACTGGGGCTTTCTCGCGCCCCAGCTCGAAGACCTGGCGGTGCAGCTCAACCATGGCCGGCTGCGCCATGCCTTCGCGTTCGAGCCCGCCAAATGCCTGGCGCCGCTGCCGCGGCCGCAGGGCTGGAGCGTGCTGCAGCCCGATGGCACGTTGCGCCGCGAGGCCGGCGACCTGCTGGCCCCGCAGCAGCCGCTGCGCGCCGTGGCCCGGCCCGAGGCCGCGCTGGGCCTGATCACCGGCGACCTGCCCGCCGCCAGCGAGGCCGGCGCCGCGCTGGACGGCCTGCGTCTCCTGACCCTGGTGCTGGACTGGCGGCTGGACGGTGAGCTGCTGGCCAGCCAGGCCGCGCCGCTGGCGGTCACGCCGGACGAGCTGGGCCCGGCCTGGCAAGCCGGCCGCCTGCAGGCGCGGCTGCAATGCCTGCACAACGGCGCCCGCCAGGAGCCCGCCGAGCTGACGCTCACGCTCGCCCAGGCGCTGGCGCGCGCCGCGCGGTTGCGCCGCCTGCGCGCCGGCCAGTTGGTGGGCCAGTCGCTGCCGCTGCCCGAGCTGGCGCTGGCCGCGGGCGACAGCCTGCACCTGGACCTCAAGGGTGCCGACGGTCAAAGCCTGTTCGGTGCCATCGACCTCGACCTTGGAAGCTCCGACGCATGAGCCCGCGCCTGCCCCTCATCATCGACACCGACCCCGGCCAGGACGACGCGGTCGCGCTGCTGCTGGCTGCCGCCAGCCCCGAGCTGGAACTGCTGGGCGTGACCACCGTGGCCGGCAATGTGCCGCTGGCGCTGACCACGCTGAACGCCCGCAAGGTGCTGGAGCTGGCCGGCCGCCGCGATGTACCGGTGTGCGCCGGCGCGGACCGGCCGCTGGATGTGGCCCTGGTCACCGCCGAGCATGTGCATGGCGACACCGGCCTCAACGGCGTGGACCTGCCCGAGCCCACGCTGCCGGTGGATCCGCGCCATGCGGTGGACTTCATCATCCAGACGCTGCGTGAGCGCGAGCCCGGCACCGTGACGCTGTGCCCGCTGGGCCCGCTGACCAATATCGCGCTGGCGCTGCGCCGCGCGCCCGACATCGCCGGGCGCATACGGCGCATCGTGCTGATGGGCGGCGGCTTCTTCGAGGGCGGCAATGTGACGCCGGCCGCCGAGTTCAACTTCTATGTGGACCCGCAGGCCGCGCATGAAGTCTTCACCAGCGGTGTGCCGCTGACGATGGCGCCGCTGGACGTGACCCACCAGGTGCTGACCACGGCCGCGCGCATAGACGCGATCCGCGCGTTGCCCAACCGTGTGGGCGCGGTGGTGGCCGCGTGGATGGAATTCTTCGAGCGCTACGACGAAGAGAAATACGGCCAGGACGGCGGCCCGCTGCACGATCCCTGCGTGATCGCCTGGCTGCTGGCGCCTGAGCTCTTCAGCGGCCGTGACTGCAATGTGCAGATCGAGGTGGCCAGCCCGCTGACCCGCGGCATGAGCGTGATCGACTGGTGGGGCGTGACTGGGTTGGCCGCCAACGCCCAGGTGCTGCGCCACGCGGACGCCGACGGCTTCTTCGCGTTGCTGACCGAGCGGCTCGCGCGGCTGGCCTGATCAGCCCTGCAGGCTTTTGCTCACGAGCCGGAAGTCCGGGTCCTCCGGGAAGGGCTTCACCGTGAACCCGAGACCCCGCATCAGCTTGAGCATGTCGGCGTTGTTGCTCAGCACCAGGCCTTCCACATCGGCCAGGCCCTTCTCGTGGGCGGCGTCCATGATGCCCTCCATCAGCCGCGAGCCCAGGCCCTTGCCGCCGAAGTCGTCGGCCACCAGCAGGCTGAATTCGCAGCTGGTCTGGTCGGGGTTGGTGATGATGCGGGACACGCCCACGATGCGCTCGGTCTCGTCGAACTCGCCGTCATCGCGCGCGGTGCGTTCGCGCCACACGGCCACCAGCGCCATCTCGCGGTCGTAGTCGATCAGCGTGAGCCGCGCCAGCAGGCCCGGCGGCAGCTCGGTGATCGCGCTGGCGAAGCGGAAGTAGCGGCTCTCGGGCTTGAGGCGTCGCACCATGTCCTGCAGCATCTGCGCGTCGTCCGGCCGCACCGGGCGCACCAGCACCTCGCCGCCGCCGGCCAGCGGCCAGATCTGCTCGTAGCGCGCGGGGTAGGGCAGGATGGCCAGGTGGGCGTAGTCGGGTGAGCGGCTGGTGCCGGTCTGCGGCACCGGATGCAGCACGATGCGCGCGTCCACCGCGATCGCGCCGTGTTCATCGACGATCAGCGGGTTGATGTCCATCTCGCGCAACTGCGGGAACTCGCACACCATTTCGCTGACCCGCAGCAGCACGCGCTCCAGCGCCTCGTGGTCGGCCGGCGGTGCGCCCTGCCATTCGCCCAGCGTCTCGGCCACGCGGGCGCGCTCGGTCAGGCGGCGGGCCAGGAACTGGTTCAGCGGCGGCAGCTCCATCGCGCGGTCGGCGATCAGCTCGATCATGCGACCGCCCGCGCCGAACATCACCACCGGGCCGAAGGCCTCGTCGGTGACCACACCCACACAGACCTCACGACCGCCGCGGCTGGACACCATGCGCTGCACGGTCACGCCGTTGATGCGGGCCTGGGGCTGCAGCCGCTTCACGCGCTGCAGCATCTCGTTGTAGGTGTCGCGCGCGGCGGCGCCGCTCTGGATGTTGAGCGCCACGCCCTGGCAGTCGCTCTTGTGCGACACATCCGGCGAGTCGATCTTCAGCGCCACCGGGAAGCCCATCTGCGTGGCCAGCATCATGGCCTCGTTGGCGCTGCGTGCCAGCACGGTCTGCGTGACCGGGATGTGGAAGGCCGCCAGCAGCGCCTTGCTCTCCATCTCGGTGAGCGTGCGGCGGCGCTCGGCCAGCACGCTCTCTATCAGCAGGCGCGCGGCCTCGATGTCGGGCTGGGCCAGCTCGGACATGGGCGAGGGCGTCTGCTGCAGCAGCTGCTGGTTCTCGTAGAAGGATGCGATGTTGCCGAAGGCGCCCACCGCCGCCTCGGGCGTGCGAAAGCTGGGGATGCCGGCCTCGTGCAGCAGGCGTCGGCCCTCGGACACGGTGGCGTCGCCCATCCAGCAGGCCAGCAGCGGCTTGGTCTGCTGCGCGCGCGCGGCGGCCACGGCCTGGGCGGTGGCGACCGGGTCGGTGCCGATCTGCGGGGTGTAGATGGCCAGCATGCCGTCCACGCCGGGGTCGTTGGCGCCCGCGGCCACCGCCGTGGCGAACTGCTCGGGCGTGGCATCGGCGGACAGGTCCACCAGGTCGGCCAGCGAGGCCAGCGGGCCCAGCTGTGGCGACAGCCGCGCCACGCCCTCGGGCGTGAGCCGGCCCAGCTGCAGGCCGATCTCGCTGACCCAGTCGGCCGCCAGCACGCCGGGGCCGCCGCCATTGGCGATGATGGCCAGGCGCTTGCCCACCGGCCGGTAGCGCGCGGCCAGGCATTTGGCGGCCGAGAACAGCTCCACGAAGCTGCGCACCCGCACCGCGCCAGCGCGGCGCAGCGCGGCGTCGAACACATCGTCGCTGCCGACGATGGCGCGGCTGTGCGTCAGTGCGGCCTCGTTGCCGGCGCTGCGCCGGCCGGCCTTGAGCACCACCACCGGCTTGGCATTGGCCGCCGAGCGCAGCGCGCTCATGAAGCGGCGCGCGTTGGAGATGCCCTCCAGGTAGACCACGATGCTCTGGGTGCGCGCATCGGTGGCCAGGAAGTCCAGCACCTGGGCCAGGTCCACCGCGGCATTGGGGCCCAGTGCCACGACCTGGCTGAAGCCCACGCCGTGCAGCCGTGCCCAGTCCAGCATCGCGGTGGTCAGCGCGCCGGACTGCGACACCAGCGCCAGCGGGCCTTCGCTGGCCAGCGGGCCGGCGGCGCTGGCGTTGAGCTTCAGCGAGGGACGCTGGAAGCCCATGCAGTTGGGGCCCAGCAGATGGATGCCCTCACGGCGCGCGATGCGCTTGAGCTGGGCCGCCTCCTCGGCGCCCAGGCCGCTGTTGATGATGAGGGCGCTGCGGCAGGCGATGCGCCCGGCCAGCTCCAGCGCAGCGGGGATCTCGTCGTTGGGCAGCGCGATGATGGCCAGGTCGGCGCGCGCACGCGCCAGCTCGCCCAGCGTGCCCTGGGTGTCCACGTCCAGGTATTGCGGCGGATGCGGGCCCGGCGCGGCGTCCAGCGCGGCGCACAGGGCGCGCGCCTGTACGGTCTGGCGCGCGGGGTCGTCGCGCGGCCCGGCGAAGACGACGATGGAGCGCGGCGTGAACAGCGAGGCGAGGAAATGGGTGTCCATGGGGTGAACTCTAGTCGGCGCCGATCAGCACCTTGACGTGGGCAGCCGCGCTGCGCGCCAGCGGGCTCAGCACGTAGCCGCCTTCCAGGCAGGAAATCACGCGGCCGCGGCCATGGCGCCAGGCCAGGTCCATCAGCTGGCGCGTGACCCATTCGTAGTCGGCCTCCACCAGGCCCAGGTTGCCCATGTCGTCCTCGCGGTGGGCATCGAAGCCGGCGCTGATGAACAGCAGCTCGGGCCGGAAGGCCTCCAGCGCCGGCAGCCAGTGCTGCGTGACGGCGCTGCGGAAGGCCTCGCTGCCGCTGCGCGGTGGCAGGCCCACGTTGACCAGGTTGGGCGCGTCCTTCAGCGTGCGGGCGTCCTCGCCGTTGAAGGGGTAGAGGCCGGTCTCGAAGATGCCGCACATCAGCACGCGCTCATCGCCGGCCAGGATGTCCTCGCTGCCATTGCCGTGGTGCACGTCGAAATCCACCAGCGCGACACGGCTCAGGCCGTGCACGTCCAGCGCGTGGCGCACGCCCACGGCGGCGTTGTTGAAGAAGCAAAAGCCCATGGCCGCGTCGCGCTCCGCGTGGTGGCCGGGCGGGCGCACCGCGCAGAAGGCCGACGGCGCCTCGCCGCCCAGCACCAGGTCCGTGGCCTTGACCACCGCGCCGGCCGCCCGCAGCGCGGCGCGCAGCGTGTGCGGGCCCATGCGGGTGTCGGGGTCCACCTGGGCATAGCCGCTGGCGGGCGCGATGTCCTGCAGCCGTCGCACATGCAGGGCGGAGTGCGCGCGCTCCAGCTGCTCCGCGCTGGCCAGCGGGGCGTCCACCGGCAGCATGTAGTCCAGCAGGCCGTGGATCAGCAGTTGGTCGGCGATGGCGGCCAGCCGCTGGGGGCACTCGGGGTGGCCTTCGCCCATCTCGTGGCGGGCGCAGTCGGCATGGGTGATATAGACCGGCAGCATGGGCTTGTCTCCTGCGGCCCATGCTAGGCCTCAGCGGCATGGTGGCCTTGATGCAGCGCAATCCCCTCGCATCGACACCCCCTGCCCCCCATGAGACACTGATTCCGCCGCTGCTGCCTCGGCGGTATCGTGGGGCAGGGCCTTGGGGCGAAAGCTGGAGTGACGAGGTGCCGAGCCGAGAGAAGCTGTTGGAGGTCATCGCGATACAGGCCGAGGTCGCCCGTCTGGGCCTGGATCTCGGCGGCGTGATGGACCTGGTCGTGCAGCGCACGCTGGGCCTGGTGGCGGCCGATGGCGCCGCCATCGAGATGGCCGAGGGCGAGGACATGGTCTACCGTGCCACCGCCGGCATTGCCGACGGCAGCCTGGGCCTGCGCCTGCATCGGGACCGCAGCCTCTCGGGCATGTGCGTGACGCTGGGCGGCGCGCAATGCTGTGACGATGCGCTGACGGATGGCCGCACCGACCAGGCCGCCTGTCGGGATGTGGGCCTGCGTTCCATGATCGTCGTGCCGCTGCGCCACCATGACGAGACCGTGGGCGTGCTCAAGGCCATGTCCTCGCGGCGCATGAACTTCAATACCCATCATGTGAAGCTGCTGGAGCTGCTGTCCGAGCTGGTGGGCGCGGTGATGTACCACGCGACCCGCTACGCGCCCAGCGAGCTCTTTCACAAGGCCACGCACGACGGCCTGACCGAGCTGCCCAACCGCGGGCTGTTCCTGGACCGGCTGCGCGCCGCGCTGGCGGTGGCGACCCGGGAGCGGCGCTCGCTGGCCGTGGTGATGCTGGACATGAACGGGCTCAAGGCCATCAACGACCGCTTCGGCCATCGCGTCGGCGATGCGGCGCTGCGCGAGTTCGCGCTGCGCCTGGCGGCCTGCGTGCGCCAGGCCGACACCGCGGCGCGCCTGGGCGGCGACGAGTTCGCGCTGCTGCTGCATCCCGGGGCCGGCGACGAGCAGGGCGTGCTGCAGCGCCTGGGCGACTGCGTCAATGGCCGCTTCAGCCACCAGGGCCTGGAGCTGCCGGTGTCGGCCAGCCTGGGGCTGGCGCGCTTCCCGGATGACGGCCTGGACCCGCTGGACCTGCTGGAGCGGGCCGACCAGCGCATGTACGAGGACAAGCGCGCCCGCTGTCTGGCGCGCGGCCTGCCGGCCTGAGGCGCAGCCGGTTTGGGGGCAAGATGGCGGGCCTGTCCTTGAGGAGTCCCGCCATGCAACGCCGCCACCTGCTCGCCTGTGCCCCCCTGATGCTGCTGCGCCCGGCCTGGGCCGCAGCGCTCAGCGAGGGCGATGCCAATGCCGGCATACGCGCGGCGCTGGAGCGCGGCGCGGCGGCTGCGGTGGCCTCGCTGGGGCGCACCGACGGCTTCTTCGGCAACCCGCTGGTCAAGATCGAGCTGCCCAGCGGACTCAACAGTGCGGCCAAGCTGCTGCGCATGACCGGCCAGGGCGGCCGCGTCGACGAACTGGTGCTGGCGATGAACCGCGCCGCCGAGGCCGCCGTGCCGGTGGCCAAGCCGCTGCTGGTAAAGGCGGTGCGCGACATGAGCGTGGAGGACGGCGTGCGCATCCTGCGCGGTGGCGACGATGCGGCCACCCGTTTCTTCGAGACCAAGACCCGCGAGCCGCTGTTCCAGCAGTTCCTGCCCATCGTCACCGAGGCCACGCGCAAGGTGTCGCTGGCCGACAAATACAACGCGGTGGCCCGCAAGGCCGCCAACGTGGGGCTGATGAAGAGCGAGGACGCCAATGCCCAGCACTACGTGACGCAGCGCGCGCTGGACGGGCTCTACCTGCTGATAGGCGAGGAGGAAAAGAAGATTCGCCGTGACCCCGTGGGCAGCGGCAGCGCGCTGCTGAAAAAGGTGTTCGGCGCGCTCTGAGCCCGCCCCGCGGCGCTGGCGGCCGACCTGAACGACAATCCACGCCCTTGCTTGTTGGCCGCTTCGCCATGAATTCCGATCTTCCTGACTCTGTGAATCCGCCTGCCGTCCCGGCGTCCGAACCCGTGGCGACGCCCGCCGAGGCAGTGCAGGCCGACGTGGCGACGGCCGAACCGGCTGAGCAATCGGTCGAACCGTCGGCCGAACCGACCACGTCCGTCGATGTGGCGGCCGAGCTCAAGCGCCTGTTCCCCGCGCTGTTCGCAGGCCGGCCCAAGCCGGTCAAACTGCGCATACAGGCCGACATCCAGGAGCGCGCGCCGGGCCAGTTCTCCAAGGCCCAGCTGAGCGCCTTCCTGCGCCGCCACACCGGCGGCACCGGCTACCTGATCGCGCTGACCCAGGCCAAGACCCGCTTCGACCTGGACGGCAATCCGGCCGGCGAGATCAGTGCCGAGCACCTGGCCGTGGCCCAGGAAGAGCTGACCCGCCGCCGCGGCCTGCAGCGCGAGCGCGAGCAGGCTGTGCACCAGCAGCAGCGTGAGCAGGAGCAGCAGCGCCGCAACCGCGTGCAACTGCTGTGGGACTTCGAACACACCAAGCTGACCGAGGCCAACTTCTGCGCGCTCAAGGGCGTGAAGCCGGAAGAGCTGCCGGGCCTGCTGGAGATCGCCCGCAAGGAGCGCGCCGAGGCGCCGCCGCGGGAAGACGCCCGCGGCCCGCGCGACGGCCGCCGTGATGTGCGGGGCGAAGGCCGCCGCGACGGCGGCAGGCCGGGTCCGCGCGCCGGTGGGCGCGGGGAAGGGCGTGGCGATGGCCGCGGCCCAGGCCGCCCCGACGGCCGTGGCGGCAAGCCGCAGGGCGGTCGCCGCCCGGACGCGCCGCGCGGCCCGCGGCCGGCGGCGGCTCAGCCCGCCGATGCGCCGGCCGCACCGGCGGCCGACGACGCTCAGTCCGCCGAGTAACGCTGCTCCAGATAGTTCAGCAGCGTGCGTATCGTCTGCGCCTCGCCGCCCACCGGGCGGCCGGGGCGGGCGATGTCGTTCCAGGCGAACAGGTCCAGGTGCAGCCAGTCCTGGTCGGGCGGCAGGAAGTCCTCCAGGAACAGCGCCGCGTTGATCGCGCCGGCCATGGGGTTGCGACCGGTGTTCACGATGTCGCCTATCGAGCTCTCGATGCCGGCGTGATACGGCGCCCACAGCGGCATGTGCCACAGCGGGTCGTCCAGCTTCAGGCCCAGGTCCACCAGGTCGCGCGCGGTGTCCATGTGCTTGGCGAACAGCGCCGGCAGCTGCGGGCCTAGCGCCACGCGGGCCGCGCCGGTCAGCGTGGCCAGGTCGATCACCAGATCGGGGTCGGACTCGGCCGCATAGGCCAGCGCGTCGCTCAGCACCACCCGGCCCTCGGCGTCGGTGTTGCCGATCTCGATGTGCAGGCCCTTGCGGGTCTTGATCACGTCGCCCGGGCGGTAGGCATTGCCCGACACCATGTTCTCCACCGCCGGGATCAGCAGTTGCAGGTGCACCGGCAGCTTGAAGGCCATGATCAGCGTGGCCAGGCCCAGCGCATTGGCCGCGCCGCCCATGTCCTTCTTCATCTGGCGCATGCCGTCGGCGGACTTAAGGTCCAGGCCGCCGGAGTCGAAGCACACGCCCTTGCCGACCACCGCCAGGCGCGGGTGCTTGGGGTTGCCCCAGTTCAGCTCGATCAGGCGCGGCGCGCGCGTGCTGGCGCGGCCCACCGCATGGATGCTGGGGAAGTTCTTCTTCAGCAGCGCGTCACCCACGACCTCCGAGAAGCGGGCGCCGTATTGCTTGGCCAGCGCCTTGGCGGCGGCGGCCAGCTCGGCCGGGCCCATGTGCTCGGCGGGCGTGTTGACCAGGTCGCGGGTCGCGCTCATCGCGGCGGCCTGGGCCAGGCCGCGCTCGGCGTCCGAGCCTTGCTTCAGCACCAGCGTGGCCGGCGCGCGCTTGGCCGGCTTGTAGAGGTCGAAGCGGTAGCCCCCCAGCTCCCAGGACAGCGCCGCGGCCTCGGGCTGCAGCGCCAGGCCGGCTTCGTCCAGCTTGTAGACGCCTTCCGGCAGCGCCAGCGGCAGGTGGCTGAGCGCGAACGGGTGGGCGGCATGGGCCACGCCGGCGAACACCCGGGCCAACTGGCCGTCGGCGCCGGGCAGCAGTGCGAAGCTGTCGGCGGCGCCCACGAAGCCCAGCGTGGCCAGCCACTGGCGCTCGCTGTCCTGCAGGCCGCTCACCAGGGCCTGGAAGGCGGCGCGGTCGACGACGGTGATGGGGACGGCCTTGGCCGGCAGGGATTTCTTCAGCTGGACGCTCATGGCGGGTGGGGCGAGTGGCAAAGCCGGCATTGTCCGTAAAGAAAGATGCAAAGAAGTGTGTTCGGGCTGTCAACCGCGTGCGCCGGCGGGGCGTTGTCCCTGCAATCGCGCCGCTTCCCGGTCGCGAGACAGGCAAGAGCCATGATCAAGATCCAACCCCGTCAAGATTCCCAGACGCGCCGCCTCCCTCTGTCCGAGGGCCTGGGCTGGAGCGCAGACGACACGGTGGAAAAGGGCCGCAAGCACGAGGCCTTCGACACCGCTTTCTACAGCGGCGACCGCCGCAGCCTGGCGCGCGCGCTGCGCTTCGACCGCAAGCGCTGAGCCCCACCGGCCCCGCCCGCCGCGAGCCCGCCGTTCCGCCAGGACGGCGGGCTTTGCTTTGTGGCGTGGGGAATTCACGCTGGCCCGAGCCGCGCCAGCGCCGAGAATCCCGCCATGAGAGCCGCCCGCAAGACTGTCGCGTTTTTCTCCGGACTGCTGCTGTATGCCTTTGCCGCCGGGCTGGCGGCTGGTCTGTCGGGCGTGGGCCTGCCGCGGGCCTGGTATGCGGCCATGGGGGGACGCAATTCCCTGCAGGTGATGTTGAGCGAGGCGGCGGTGATCGCGCTGCTGCTGCTGCTGCTGACGCTGCCCTGGGCCTATTTCACGCTGCGGCCGGCGCGCCGCCGCCACAGACCCTACGTGGGCTGGCTGATGGCGGGCATAGGCCTGGCCTGGGCCGGGCTGCTGGTGTTCGGCGCGTTCAATTTCGCGCTCAAGCCGCGGGCCTATTCCGCGCCGCTGCAGACCATGCTGCTGTCCTCCTCGGCCGCGCCGCTGTACGGCGGCCTGAACATCCTGGGTGTGCTGGCCGGCGCCGCGCTGGCCGGGCGCCTCGCCAAGCGCCGCCAGCAGAACCTGCCCAGTTCCCGGGTCAAGCGCTCGGCGCCGGGCGATCAGGCGCAGAACCCGCCGGACACGGGCACCGTGCCGCTGGGCTGATGGCCCGCGCGGTCTGCACGCGTTGTGAGCGCCCGCTCAGCATCTGCCTCTGCGCCAGCCTGCCGGCGCCGGTGGCCACCGCCACCGAGTTGCTGATCCTGCAGCACCCGGCCGAGGCCGGCCATGCGAAGAACACCGCGACGCTGCTGCGGCTGGGCCTGAGCCGATGCCGGCTGCTGCGCGGCGAGCATTTCGACCCTGCGGCCTGGACCGGGCCGCGCCAGGCCTGGCTGCTCTATCCCGGGGCGGCAACCGAGCCCTCCGCCCCTGCGACGGCCGAGCGCCTGTTGATCCTGCTGGACGGCAGCTGGCGCCAGTCGCGCCGCCTGCTGCATCTCAACCCGGCGCTGGCGGCCCTGCCGCGGCTGGCGCTGCCGCCGGGCCCGGGCGGGCGCTATGCGCTGCGGCGCGCGCACCGGCCGGGCCAGCTGTCCACGCTGGAGGCCGGGCTGCTCGCCCTGCAGCAGATGGAAGGCGATGAGGCCAGATTCCGGCCGCTTTGGCAGGCGTTCGATGCCTTTGTCGCGGCTGGCCTGCGGCGTGCCGGCCGGTGCCCCGCCCCGGGCTTACCCGGTGTTCCGGTGGTGCCATGACTGCCGGGATGCGACCGGCTGCCCAAGGTCGCCTAGCATGACGGGATGTTTGCGTCTCTTGTCCGCCCCCTTGCCGCCGCCGGCCTGCTGCTGACCGCCGTTGCCACACAGGCCGCGCCCGCCCTGCCGGCCCAGGCCACCACCGAGCATGTGCAACTGCGCCTGCTGTCCAGCCAGGCCAAGGTCGCGCCCGGCCAGCGCCTGTTGGTGGTGGTGGAGCAGCAGATCCAGCCGCACTGGCACACCTACTGGAAGAACCCGGGCGATTCCGGCCAGGCCACGTCCATCGAATGGAAGGGCGCCGAGGCCGGGGCCATCCAGTGGCCGGTACCCAGCATCCAGGCCATAGGCCCCCTCGTGAACTACGGCTACGAGGGCCGGGCACCGCTGCTGGTGGAGCTGACCGTGCCGGCCGACGCCAAGCCGGGCGCGCGCTTCCAGCCCAGTGCCGAGGTGAAGTGGCTGGTCTGCAAGGACGTCTGCATCCCCGAGCAGGCCAGCGTGGGCCTGGACCTGCCGGTGGCCGCGGCCGCCGAGCCCGGCGCGGATGCCGCCCAGATCGAAGAGTGGCGCGCCGCGCTGCCCAAGCCGGCGACCTTCGCGGTCAAGCTCCAGCCCTCGCCGCAGGGCGTGAAGCTCAGCGGCCCGGCCGAGGGCGTCACCAAGGCCTATTTCTTTGCCGACACCTGGGGCGCGGTCGCCCACAGCGCGCCGCAGCCGCTGCAGCAGCAGGGCGGCACCTGGAGCCTGGAGCTGCCGGCCGGCGACGAGCCACTGGCGGCCGGCAAGGCCCTGTCCGGCGTGCTGGTGCTGACGACTTCGGCCGGCGAGCAGGCCTGGGAGGTGTCCGCCCCCATGCCCGAGGGCGCCGGCAAGGGCCCGGGCCCGGTGGACCTGAATGCACCAGCTGCCGCCGCTGCCACTGCCAGCCCCGAGCAGGCCGAGGTGTCCGAGCTGGGACTGCTGCCTGCTCTGGCGCTGGCGCTGGTGGGCGGGCTGATCCTGAACCTGATGCCCTGCGTGTTCCCGGTGCTGTCCATCAAGGCGCTGGCGCTGGTGAACAAGGGCAATCACAAGTCCGAGGGTCTGGCCTACACGGCCGGCGTGCTGGCCAGCTTCGCGCTGCTGGCGGGCGTGCTGATCGCGCTGCGGGCCGGCGGCCAGCAGGTGGGCTGGGGCTTCCAGTTCCATTCGCCGGTGTTCGTGCTGGTGGTGGCCTATGTGCTGTTCCTGGTGGGCCTGAGCCTGTCGGGCTTTGTGGAAGTGGGCAGCAGCATTGCCGGCCTGGGCTCGGGCCTGGCGTCCAAGCAGGGCCTGGCGGGCAGCTTCTTCACCGGCGTGCTGGCGGCCATCGTCGCCACGCCCTGCACCGCCCCCTTCATGGGTGCGGCGATGGCGTTCGCGCTGTCGCAGCCGGCGCTGGTGATGCTGGCGGTGTTTCTGGCGCTGGGCCTGGGCCTGGCACTGCCCTTCCTGGTGCTGGCCTTCTGGCCGGCCGCGCAGCGCTGGCTGCCGCGCCCGGGCGCCTGGATGGACACCTTCAAGCAAGCGCTGGCCTTCCCCATGTACGCCGCGGTCGTGTGGCTGCTGTGGGTGCTGGCCCAGCAGGCCGGCCCGGACGGCGTCGCGCTGGCGCTGGGCGGCCTGGTGCTGATCGGCTTCGGCCTGTGGTGGCGCCGTGCCAGCGGTGCCAGCCGCATCGGCAGCTCGGCCGCCGCGCTGAGCATCGCGCTGGCGCTGGGCGCGGCCGCCTGGGTCAAGCCGGTGACGGTGGAGGCCCGCACGGCCGGCGGTGAAGCCAGCGTCGAGGCCTTCAGCCAGGAGCGTCTGGATGCGCTGCGCGCCGAGGGCAAGCCGGTGTTCGTGAATCTCACGGCCGCTTGGTGCATCTCCTGCCTGGTGAACGAGCGGGTCGCGCTGTCGCGTCCCGAGGTGCAGGAGGCCTTCGCCAAATCGGGCGTGGCCTATCTCAAGGGCGACTGGACCCGCGAGGACCCCAAGATCACCGCGGTGCTCAAGGCCCATGGCCGCTCGGGCGTGCCGCTCTACCTGTACTACGCACCCGGCGCCACCGAGCCCCAGGTGCTGCCGCAGTTGCTCACCCCCGGCCTCGTCATCGAGGCGGTTTCCTCCAACCCCGCTCCCAGGAGTTAGCCATGAGTCTGCTTCGCCGCACCCTGATCGCTGCCACCTTGGTGACCCCGCTGCTGGCCTCGGCCGCACCGGCGGTCGATGCCCCGGCCCCTGCCTTCAGCGCCACCACGGCCGACGGCAAGACGCTGTCGCTGGCCGAGCTCAAGGGCAAGACCGTGGTGCTGGAGTGGACGAATCATGACTGCCCCTATGTGCGCAAGCACTACGAGAGCGGCAATATGCAGGCGCAGCAGAAGGCGGCTGCGGCCCAGGGCGTGGTGTGGGTGCAGGTGATCTCGTCCGCGCCCGGCCAGCAGGGCTTTGTGGATGGCGCGACCGCGCTCAAGCTCAATGCCGACCGCGGCGCCGCCGCCAGCGCCACGCTGCTGGACCCCAAGGGCGAGCTGGGCCGCCTCTACGGCGCGCAGACCACGCCGCATCTGTTCGTGATCCGCCCGGATGGCCAACTGGCCTACAAGGGCGGCATAGACAGCATCGCCAGCGCCAGCAAGGACGACATCGCCAAGGCTGAGCCCTATCTGAAGCTGGCCCTGGCCGACGTGGCCGCCGGTCGCAAGGTCGAGAAGGCCAGCACGCGGCCCTACGGCTGCAGCGTCAAGTACGCTAGTTAAGGGCCTTTGAGGGCCGAGCGCTGGGCCGCCCCGAGCCGGCCCGCGGTGATGATGCTTGCCGGTCGAACCGGCAAGCATCGCCGTCCCCTCGGGGGACCGCCCAGGCTTGCGCGCGTCCAGCGGCGCGAGACTGGGCGAGGGGCTAAAACACCGACAACCCGGTCTTGGCGACGAACAGCTCCAGCGCGCGGCGCCCCAGCAGCGAGTTGCCGGTGGCGTCCAGCGCGGGCGACCACACGCACAGCGTGAGGCGCTCCGGCACCACCGCGACGATGCCGCCGCCCACGCCGCTTTTGCAGGGCAGGCCGATGCGGAACGCGAACTCGCCGGCCGCGTCGTAGGTGCCGCAGGTCAGCATCAGCGCGTTCACGCGCCGCGCCTGGCCGGGGCTCAGCACCGGCGTACCGGCCAGCGGGTGGCGGCCGTCACGGCACAGGTAGCCGGCGGCGCAGGCCATCTGCTCGCAGCTCATGCGGATGGCACACTGGTTGAAGTAGACGTCCAGCACCTCATCCACGTCGTTGTCCAGCGTGCCGAAGGCCTTCATGAAATTGGCCAGCGCGGTGTTGCGAAAGCCGCTCTCGGCCTCGGAGCGCGCGACCTCGGCGTCTATGTGCACCGGCTCCCCGCACAGCCGGCCCAGCAGCGCCAGCAGCTCGGCCTTGGCATCACCCAGCGACACCAGGCGGTCCGCCACCGCGATCGCGCCGGCATTGATGAAGGGGTTGCGCGGGATGCCGCGCTCCGACTCCAACTGCACCAGCGAGTTGAACGGCGTGCCCGAGGGCTCGCGGCCTATGCGCACCCACAGCGCTTCGTCCAGCGAGCGTATCGCCAGCGTCAGCGAGAACACCTTGGACATGCTCTGGATGGAGAAGGGCACGGCCGCATCGCCGGCCGCGGCGGTCTCGCCCGCGCAGGTGCGCAGCGCGATGCCGAACTGCTGCGGTGACACGCGCGCCAGCGCCGGGATGTAGCGCGCCACCTGGCCCTCGGTGTGCGCCAGCTGCGGGCGCAGCTCGTCGTTGATCTCGTCGAGTATGAGCTGGAAGTCCATGGCGGCCATTCTGTCCCCGGGACAATGCCGCCCATGCAAGCCCTGTTGAATGCGATCGCGGCGATGCCGCGCCCCACGGATGCGCAGCGCATCTTCCATGGCCGAGGCGGCCTGTACCCGGGCTGCGAGCATTGGACGCTGGATGCCTATCCGCCGGTGTGGCTGCTGACCAGTTTCCAGCCGGTGGACGAGGCCGAGCTGGCCCAGGTGCAGGCCGCACTCGCGCGGCGCTGGCAAGACCTGGCCCCGGGTGAGCCGCTGAACCTGGTGTTCCAGAGCCGCCATATCGATGACGGTGGCGGCCATGCCGAGACCCGGGTGCTGGCCGGCGCCGTGCCCGAGTCGCACGAGATCACCGAGGACGGTGCGCGCTACCGCGTGCAGCTGCTGCGCGGCCAGAACCATGGTTTCTTCCTGGACATGGTGGAGGGTCGGCGCTGGGTGCGCCGCCATCTGGCGACCCGGCCGGGCGCCAAGGTGCTCAATCTGTTCGCCTACACCTGCTCCTTCTCGGTGGCCGCGCTGCAGGCCGGTGCGGCCGAGGTGGTCAACCTGGACATGGCCTCGGGCGCGCTGGCCACCGGCCGGCTGAATCACGAGCTCAACGGCGTGAAGCCGGGCGCCAAATTCCTGGCCCATGACCTCTTCAACTCCTGGGGCAAGCTCACGCGCGGCGGCCCCTACGACCTCATCGTGCTGGACCCGCCCGGCCACCAGAAGGGCAGCTTCATCGCGACCAAGGACTACGCCCGCGTGGTGCGCCGCCTGCCGGCCCTGCTGGCGCCCGGCGGCCACGCGCTGCTGTGCCTGACCACGCCCAAGCTGGACCTGGCCTTTCTGCGCGAGGTCGTGGCCACCGAGGCGCCGGGCCTGGACTGGCTGGAGCGCCTGCCCAACCCCGCGGTGTTCGACGACATCTCGCCCGACCGCGCGCTCAAGGTGGTGGTGTGCCGTCGACGCGACAGCGACACGGCCTGAGCCTCTGACGCCGCTATCGTGCGGCCTGTGTTTCCGCCAAGAGATGCCATGACCCTGCTGTCACGCCGCCATGCCCTGCTGCTCGCCCTGAGCCCCGCACTGCCCGCCCAAGCCCAAGTCCATGCGCAAGACCCGGCCCCGGCCGCGGCGCTCAGCAGCGTCCCCTGGCCCGGGCGCCTGGAGGTGGCGGTGGACGCCACCGACGTGGCGCGCCGCGTGTTCAACGTGAGCCAGCGCCTGTCGGTGACGCCGGGCCTGCTGACGCTGCGTCTGCCGCGCTGGCTGCCGGGCTACCACTGGCCCGAGGGCGATGCCGCGCGGCTGGCCGGCCTGTTCGTGCAGACCGCCGCCGGCCAGCGCCTGCGCTGGCGCCGCCAGCCGCTGGACACGCTGGCCTTCGACGTGCAGGTGCCCGAGGGCGTGGATGAGTTGCAGCTGCAGTTCCAGTTCCTGGGCGCGCACAGCCCCGAGGCCGGCCGCGTGACCATCACGCCCGAGCTGCTGGCGGTGCACTGGGAGACCCTGGTGCTCTACCCGGGCGGGCGCGCCTCCGACGCCATCGTCTGCGAGCCGCGCGTGAAGCTGCCCGAGGGCTGGGCCGTGGCGGGCGCGCTGCGCGACGTGACCGGCGGCGAGCCCGAGCCGGATGCCCAGGGCTGGCGCCGCTATGCGCCGCTGACGCTGGAGAAGCTGGTGGACTCCCCGTTGTTCGCCGGCCGCCACTACAAGCGCTTTGCGCTGGACCGCCCCGGCGCCGCGCGGCCCGTGGCCCTGCATGTGTTCGCGGAGGAGCCCGAGGAACTGGCCGCCACGCGCGAGCAGGTGCTGGCCCATGCGGGCCTGGTGCAGCAGGCCGACAAGCTGTTCGGCGTGCGCCACTTCGACCACTACGACTTCCTGCTGATGATCAGCCGGCGCTACAGCACGCATGGGCTGGAGCACCACGAGTCCAGCGAGAACAGCGTGGGCCTGGGCTATTTCAAGGACTGGGACAAGCACCTGTCGCACCGCGGCCTGCTGCCGCACGAGTATGTGCACTCCTGGTGCGGCAAGTACCGTCGCCCGGCCGACCTGCTGACGGCCAACTTCGACCTCCCCATGCAGGACACGCTGCTGTGGGTCTACGAGGGCATGACCAACTACTGGGGCGATGTGCTGACCGTGCGCAGCGGCCTGGCCACACCGGCCCAGGCGCGCGACCGCCTGGCGCGCGAGGCCGCGGTGCTGGAGGCGCGGCGCGGCCGGCTGTGGCGGGACCTGCAGGACACGACCAACGCGCCGGTGGTGGAGGTGCGCCCGCATCTGGACTGGCCCAGCTGGCAGCGCAGCGCCGACTACTACCCCGAGGGCTCGCTGCTGTGGCTGGATGCGGACACGCTGATCCGCGAGCGCAGTGGCGGCCACCGCTCGCTGGAGGACTTTGCCCACCGCTTCTTTGCCGGCCCGGGCGGCCTGCCGCGGCCCAAGCCCTATGACTTCGACGAGGTGGTGGCCACGCTGCAGGCGGTCCAGCCCCATGGCTGGGCGGCCTGGCTGCGCGGCCACCTGGACAACCACGGCCCCGGTGCGCCGCTGAACGGTCTGCTGCGCGGCGGCTGGCAGCTGGGCTGGAGCGACACGCCCAGCGATTTCGAGCTGGCGGACGATGCAGAGGCCGGCCGCGAGATCACCGACCACAGCTTCTCGCTGGGCCTGGTGCTGGGCAAGGAGGGTGTCATCGAGGAAGTGCTGTGGGACAGCCCGGCCTTCCGCGCCGGCCTGGCGCCGCAGCTGCGTGTGGTGGCGGTGAACCAGCTGGCCTACGCGCCCGAGCGCCTGCTGAGCGCGCTGAAGGCGCGCGAGCCGCTGACGCTGCTGCTGCGCGACGGCGAGCGCTTCCGCAACGTGGCCATCGACTACCGCGACGGCCCGCGCTACCCGCGCCTGGAGCGCCTGACCGGCGTGCCCGACCGCCTGGGCCAGATCTACACGCCGCGGCGCTGAGCCGCCGCGGCCGGGCGGCGCGACCGCCTTGATGGCCTCAAGGCGTCGTGACGATCAGCGCGACATTGCTGCCGCCGAACGCGAAGGAGTTGGACATGGCCGCGCGCGCGCGGGTCTCGCGCGGGCCGCCGGTGATCAGGTCCACCTGCGCGTCCAGCGCGCTGCTGCGCACATGGGCGCTGGCCGGCAGCAGGCCGCGGCGCAGCGACTGCACCGTGGCCACCAGCTCCAGCGCGCCGCCGGCCCCGATCAGGTGGCCGTGCAGCGCCTTGGTGGCCGACAGCGGCACGCCGCGGGTGCCGAACACCGCCGCCACCGACTCCGCCTCCACCGCGTCACCCACCTCGGTGGCCGTGCCGTGGGCGTTCACATAGCCGATGTCGCCCGGCGTCATGCCGGCGTCGTCCAGCGCCGCGCGCATCGCGCGCCGCTGGCCGCCCGCATCGGGGCGGGACAGGTGCACTGCGTCCACGCTGTGGCCGTAGCCGGCCAGCACCGCCAGCGGCGTGGCGCCGCGCGCCAGCGCATGGGCCTCGGTCTCCAGCACCAGCGCGGCCGCGCCTTCGCCCAGCACCAGGCCGCGGCGGGCGTCGTCAAAGGGGCGGCAGCTCTGCTCGGGATGCTCCGCATCCAGCGGCGCCATCACACCCATGGCCTGCCAGCCGATCACGCTGCCCAGGTTGAGCATGGACTCCGAGCCGCCCACCAGCATCACGTCGGCGCGGCCATTGCGCAGCAGCCACAGCGCCTCGCCCATGGCCTGGGCCGAGGACGCGCAGGCATTGCTGACCGCCAGCTGCGCGGCCTGCAGCTGGTAGCGCATGGCCAGGTGGGAGGACGCGGCATTGGCCATCACACGCACCACCGTGTAGGGGTGGACGCGCGGCGGCTGGCCGGTGAAGACCTGGGCATAGGAGGCCTCCAGCGAGCCAGAGCCGCCCAGGCCCGTGCCCCAGGCGATGCCGGCGCGCGTGGGCTCGGGCGCGGTGGCGGGCAGGCCGGCCTGGGCCCAGGCCTCGGCCGCGGCCTCCAGCGCCAGCAGGCCGTGGCGGTCGTGCAGATTGCGCTGGGCCGGCGGCATGGCCGCGCCCAGCGCGTGCGACACCACCGCCGCCGCATGCGGGTTCAGGCCGTGGGCCGGGCTGCCCGGCTGGGGGGTGATACCCGAGCGGCCCTCAAGCAGCGCGTCGGCCAGTGCTTCGGCGCCGGCGCCCAGCGCGCTGACCGCGCCCAGGCCGGTGATGACGATGCGCATGCTCAGGCCGCGACCGGCGTGGCCGCGGTCTTGGCCGCCAGCAGCTCGTCCACCAGCGTGGCCAGGCCGCTCAGCGTGGGGTTCTGCAGCGCGCGGTCATGCTCGATGTTGATGTGGAAGTGGTCTTCCACCGTGAACATGAAGTCCACCAGGCCCAGCGAGTCCAGCCCCAGCTCGGCGAAGGGCGTGTCGACCTGGGCGGTCAGGGTTTCGACGCCCAGCTCGCGTTGGGCGATCTGGCAGAGTTGTTCAAGCGTGTTGCTCATCAAGGGCTCCGTGAGGGGTGGGGGGCAGGGCCGCCAGCGGATGGCGGCGCAGCAGGAAGTCGCGCACGGTGCGCGCGACCGCCTGGCGTTCGTTGTCCAGCGTCAGCATGTGATAGCTGTCGTGGAACCAGTGCACCTCGGGCTGGTGGCCCAGGCGCGCTTCGAGTTCGTGCACGCTGCGCGGGCCGGCCACGTCGTCCTCGGTGGCGTGCAGCACGACCGAGGGCATGGTCAGGCGGCTCAGGCGGGCGCGCACATGGCGTATCAGCCGGCTGGCCTCGAACAGTGCCGCGGCCGACAGCCGCGCCGCGCCCACGGCCGACACCTGGTGCGAGGCCATGGCCTGCTCCACCCAGGCGCGCAGGCGCTCGTTCTTCAGGCCGAAGGGCTGGGTCTCGCGGAAGCTCATGCGGCGGCGCAGCGGCGGCAGGTAGGCCAGTGGCAGCAGGCGGCGCCAGGGCGACACGTTCCAGCCGTCGAAATGCAGTGTGGTGGAGATCAGCACCAGCGCACTGGCCGGGCGGCGCGCGGCCAGCGCCATCGACAGCACCGCGCCCATGCACAGGCCGCCCACGGCCACGCGGCCATGTTCGGCGGCGAGCCGGTCATGGATGGCCTCCACCTCGGCAATCCACTCCTCGAAGGGGCGCACCGGCGTGGCCTCGCCGCCGGCGCGGGCGCTGACGCCGTAGCCGGGCAGCTCCGGCACTTCCACCACATAGCCCACCTCGCGCAGCGCCTTGGCGACCGGCGCAAGTTCCAGCGGGTTGGCGCACAGCCCGTGCAGCAGCAGTACCGCGGGGCGATCACCTTGAGATATCGTCATGCCGACAGTGTCGAAACCGGCGCCGTCATCGGCATGACTTCAGGCTTGCCGGCACCTGTCGGTCGGTGACAGCCCTTTGTCAGCCCTATCGCGATGTTCGCGCCATACTTTTGCTGCCATGCGAATCCTGCTCGTCGAAGACGATGAACAACTGGTCGAAACCACCGCCCGGGCCTTGCGCTCACAGGGCTGGGTGGTCGACTGCAGCGCGCGCGGCGAGCCGGTGCCGCGCTCGCTGCGTGAGGATGCCTACGACCTGCTGATCCTCGACATCGGCCTGGCCGGCATCGACGGCTTCGAGACGCTGCGCCGCGTGCGCGGCGAGGGCCTGGCGGTGCCGGTGCTCATACTCACCGCCCGTGACGCGGTGGAAGACCGCGTGCGCGGCCTGGAGGGCGGCGCCGACGACTATCTGGTGAAGCCCTTCGCGTTGACCGAGCTGGTGGCGCGCGCCCGTGCGCTGGTGCGGCGCAGCCAGGCGCGCACCAGCAACCAGCTGCAGCTGGCGCGCGTGCGCATCGACCAGGAGGCGCGCCGTGCCTACATCGATGAAGAGCCTCTGGCGCTGTCCGCCCGCGAGTGGGACGTGCTGGGCTTTCTGATGGCGCGCGCCGGCAAGGTCGTGCCCAAGGAACATATCGCGCTGGCCAGCAATGCCTGGGACCAGGGCGTCAGCGACAACGCGATCGAGGTCTGCCTCTCGCGTCTGCGCGCCAAGATCGAGCCCGGTGGCGTGCAGCTGCGCACCGTGCGCGGCCTGGGTTACCTGCTCGAGGAAACGCCGCTGTCGCATGGCTGAGGGGCCGCGCTCCAGCCTGCAGCGGCGGCTGTTCTTCTGGCTGTCGCTGCCGCTGCTGGTGGCGTTGCCGCTGCTGGGCGTGGGCCTGTACGGCCAGGTGCAGCGCAGCGCGCAGAGCTGGCTGGACGAGGGCCTGGAAGACACCGCGCTGACGCTGGCCGGCCAGATCGACACGCGCGGCGAGCAGCCCCGCATCGAGATCAGCGCCACCATGGACCGCGCGCTGCGCTTCGACCGCCAGGACGACGTGTTCTACCTGGTGCTGGGTACACAGGGTCAGGTCTTGCAGGGTGATGCCGGCCTGGCCGAGCTGCAGCCGCGCCCGCTGCCGCAGGCCGCCGGCGCCACGCGTTATTCCGACGCGCGGCTGCGCGAGCGCGAGCTGCGTCTGGTGCAGCTGGGCGTGGACTGCGGCCTCAGCCCCTGCCAGGTGCTGGTGGCCGAAACCCTACACAAGCGCGATGCGCTGCAAAGCGAGATCGGCAGCGTGGTGGCGCTCAACGGCCTGATGCTGGCGCTGCTGCTGGGCCTGGCCGGCTGGTGGGCGATACGCCGCGGCCTGGCGCCGCTGACCGAAATGAGCGCCGAGCTGGAGCACCGCGATCTGCACCGCCTCACGCCGCTGAGCGCGCCGCTGCCGCGCGAGCTGGTGCCGCTGCAGGCCGCGTTCAACCGTTTGTTCGAGCGCCTGGGCCGCGCGGCCGAGGCGCAGCGCGAGTTCCTGGCCGATGCGGCCCACCAGCTGCGCACGCCGCTGACCTCGCTGCAGACCGAGATCGAGCTGGCCATGCTGGAGCCGCACGACGGCCGCATGGACCCACTGCTGGAGCGGCTGCGCCAGCGCGTGCAGCGCAGTGCGCGCCTGGCCCAGCAACTGCTGTCGCTGGCGCGCGCGGAAGACCGCAGCGTGGAGGTGGGCCAGCGCGTGGACCTGCGCGAGATCGCGACCGAGAGCGGCCAGGACTGGGCGCATCGCGCGCTGCCCGAGGGCGTGGACCTGGGCTTCGAGCTGGCCGACGCGCCGGCGCTGGGCCATGCCTTCCTGCTGCGCGAGCTGCTGGAGAACCTGATCCACAACGCGGTGAACTACGCCGGCCCCAAGGCCCGCATCACGGTGCGCTGCGGCCATGACGAGCACAGCAGCTGGATCGAGGTGGAGGACAACGGCCCCGGCATCCCGCCGGCCGAGCGCGCGGCGGCGATGCAACGCTTCCGGCGCGGCAACCAGGCCTCGGGCAATGGCTCGGGCCTGGGCCTGGCGATCGCCGCCGACATCGCGGCCCGCCACAACGGCAAGCTGGAACTGCTGGACGCCCGCGAGGGACCGGGCCTGCGCGCGCGGCTCAGCCTGCCGCCGGCGCCGCCGCCAACTTTGGCGCTGCCCGACGCGTCGGGCACCTGAGTCCGGTCGTCGCCGCCCGGCGGGCTCAGACCCGCGTCACGCCACCCAGCGCAATCGGCGCCTTGAGCCACTGCTCCGCGCCGCCCAGGCGGTGCAGCGCACGCACCACGTCCATGCCCTGCACCACCTGACCGAAGGCGGCGAAGCCCTGGCCATCGGGGTTGCGGCCGCCGCCGAAGTCCAGTGCCGGTTGGTCACCCACGCAGATGAAGAACTCGGCCGTGGCCGTGCCGGGCTGGTTGCGCGCCATGGACACCGTGCCGTCGCGGTGGCGCAGCCCGGTCTGCTGCGTGGTCTCGTGCGCAATCGCCGGCAGCAGCGGCGGGGCCTCGTCCGGCAGGTTCAGGCCCCACTGCACCACCTCGATCTTGTGCGCCGTGTCCGGCGTCTGGTTGGCCAGCGTGACGATGCGGTAGACCGACGGGTGCTTCAGCAGCCCGCGGTCCACATAGGCCAGGTAGTTGGCGACGGTGATGGGCGCGACCGCCGGGTTCACCTCGATGACGAAAGGGCCCAGCGGCGTGTCCACGCGGGTGCGCACGACGGCGGGCGTGGCAGGTGCGGCGTGCGCTGCCAGCGGCAGGGCGGCGAGGGAGAGCAGGTGGCGGCGTTGCATGAGGGTGCGTTCAGGGCTATGGGGTGTCGGGTCGTGCGGCCAGCGGGTGCTCAATACCCCCGTCGCCATAGCTGCGCAGCACCTGGGCGATGACCACCTGGTAGCCCCGCAGCCAGCGCGCCTGGGCGGCCTTGGCCTCGCGGTGGGCGGGGTGCTGCATCAGCTGCTGCAGCGCCGCCATCGAGTCCCAGTAGTAGACGTTGGACAGCTGGCCGGTGGCGGGGTTCTCCCAGGCCTCCTCGCCCAAATAGCCCGGGATGGCGCGGGCCAGCTCGGCGATGCGCGCGTCCAGTGCGTGGAAGTCGGCGTCGTAGTCGCCCTTGGCGAAGGTGAAGGTCGAGGTGAACATCGCCGCCAGTGTCAGGCGCGGCGGCGGTCCTGGCGATCCGGGCTTGCCAGCGCCCGCTCCACGAAGCGCCGCGGCACCGTGGTCTTGGGCACGCGCACCGGGAACCAGCTGCGGATGTCGCTGTCCAGGCCGATGCCGTGCATGAAGTTGTAGAGGCCCTTCTTCAGTCCCTGGCCCAGGCCCTCGTGGTCGGTGGGCGTGGGGTCGATGAAGGCAACATCGTTCTTCGCAAAGCGCCCTGGCGGCAGCGGCTGCAGCGTGACGCCGTACTCGGCCGGGTTCATGCCCACCGGCGAGTGCACGGTGCAGGCAAAGCGGTGGAAGAAGCCGCTGTGTATGCAGCCATGCTCGAACAGCTGGCGCACGTATTCCAGCGCGTCCACCGTGTCCTGCGTCGTCTGCGTGGGGAAGCCGTACATCAGGTAGGCATGGACCAGCACGCCGGCATCGGCAAACGCCTTGGTCACGCGGGCCACCTGGTCCACCGACACGCCCTTCTTCATCAGCTGCAGCAGCCGGTCGCTCGCCACTTCCAGCCCGCCCGACACCGCGATGCAGCCGCTGTCGGCCAGCAACTGACACAGCTCGGGCGTGAAGGTCTTCTCGAAGCGGATATTGCCCCACCAGCTGATGGCCACGCCGCGCCTCAACAGCTCCTCGGCCAGGGCCTTCAGCACCTTAGGCGGCGCGGCCTCGTCCACGAAGTGAAAGCCGGTCTGGCCGGTCTCGGCCACGATGGCCTCGATGCGGTCCACCAGCACCTCGGCGGACGCGGCCTCGTAGCGCGAGATGTAGTCCAGGCTCACGTCGCAGAAGCTGCACTTCTTCCAGTAGCAGCCATGCGCCACGGTCAGCTTGTTCCAGCGCCCGTCGCTCCACAGCCGGTTCATGGGGTTGAGCATGTCCAGCAGCGAGAGATACCGGTTCAGCGGCAGCCCGTCCCAGGTGGGCGTGCCCACGGCCTCGAAGGGCACGTCGGGCTCGACGAAGTTGGTATACCGGACCTCAGTGCCATCGCGCCAGAACGTGCGCACGAGGCGCGTCTTGGAGCGCCTGCCCGCCACATGTTCCAGCAGCGCCAGCAGCGGGCGCTCGCCGGCGTCCAGCGTCACGTAGTCCACGAAGTCGAACAGCCGCGGCTCGGCCAGCTCGCGCAGCTCGGTGTTCACATAGCCGCCGCCCAGCACGATGACCACGCCGGGCCGCTCAGCCTTGATTGCCTGTGCGATGCGCAGCGCCGCGTACACCGAGCCCGGGAAGGGCACGGACAGCAGCACCACGTCCGGCTCGTGCTGCGCCAGAGCGTCCCGCGTCAGCCGCTGCAGCGTCGCGTCGATCAGATGGGGCTTTGCTGCCAGCGCTTCGGCCAGCGGGTCGAAATGCGCCTGCGCCGCGGCCAGCTTCTCGGCGTAGCGCACGAACTCGAAGCGCTCATCCACCGCGTCGCGCAGCACGTCGGCCAGGTCGTTGAGGAACAGCGTGGCCAGGTGGCGCGCGCGGTCCTGCAGGCCCAGGGCGCCAAAGGCCCAGGCGAGCGGGTCTTCGCCTTCCTCGGCGTCCACGTAATGGTCCAGCACCGCAAAGCGCGCGCCCTCGGGCAGGAAGGCGCGGGTGTTGATGCGGTGCGCGAGCGTCGGGTCGCGCCCCTGCAGAAAGGCCAGCGTGCGCGGCGTGACCGCGAGGATGGTGTCAAAGGCCTCGTCAAACCACGCGGTCTGCGGCGTGCGCTGCGGGGCTGGCAGCGCCTGCACGACGGCCCGCAGTTGCCTCAGCCCCGCGGGGGAGAACAGCTCCAGCACCAGCGCCAGCGCCAGGTCCACCTGGCGGGCATCGATCTGCTGGGTGCGCAGGAAGCCGGTGAGGTAGGCGGTGGAGGGGTAGGGCGTGTTCAGCTGCGTCATCGGGGGGATGACGGCGAGGACGCGGGGGGAAGCGGGCGACATGGGGGCGATTGTCGCGGGCGGGGTTTGTTCTGGTTGTTTGCGCTGTTTTGGTCTGTGTGCGACGGCCCATGCCGGGAGTTCTGGCTTGCCGCTTGCAAGCGGCAAGCCCTTCGCCAGGCACAAGGCAGCCCGCAGTGGGCTGCCTTGTGTCCGGGCTCAGTCCCGGCGGGCGACCTACTTTCTGGCCCGC